>CALRYV010000008.1:0-192836 GCA_943372495.1 Ramlibacter sp. 2FC
AACGAAATCGACATGGTGATGGCGCAGATCGGCTGCCGCTCCTTCGACGAATTGCACGCCGGCTACCTGTGGCCGGCGCCGGCCGACGGCAAGCCGGCGAAAAGTCCAACATATGAAACATCGGTCCGTCCCGCCATCCCCCTCGCGCAGTTCGGCGACTAATGTCGATCCCATAACAAGTACCAGGAGACAAGCAGTGAAATCAAGCATCCGACGCCAGTTGCTGGCCCTCGCCGCCGTGCCCTTGCTGGCCGCCACGGGCCTGGCCCACGCCCAGGGCCACGGCGACTACCCGAACCGCCCGGTGCGGATCATCGTGGCCTACCCGCCCGGCCAGAGCACCGACATCGCCACCCGCTACTTCGCCAACAAGCTGTCGCAGGCCATGGGCCAGCAGTTCGTGGTGGAAAACAAGCCGGGCGCGTCGGGGAACATCGGCACCGCGTTTGCCGCGCGCGCCACGCCCGACGGCTACACCCTGGTGATGGGCGCCAACGGCACCCATGCCATGAATCCCGCGCTGTTCGACAACCCCGGCTTCGACGCCGAGAAGGACTTCGACGCGATCATGCTCACGGCGCTGATCCCGTTCGCGATTTCCGTCGGTCCCACCAGCAAGGTCGGCTCGCTGCCCGAACTGATCGCCCTGGCCAAGAGCCAGCCGGGCAAGGTCGACGCGGCGATTCCCAGCGTCACCGCCCAACTGGTGTTCGAGATGCTCAAGCAGCGCGAGGTGCCGCTGTTCCCGGTCAAGTTCAAGGGCTCGGGCGACTCGATGACGGCGGTGATGGGCGGCCACGTGCAGGTGCTGATCGACACCGTCGCCGCCACCCGCACCGGACTGGGCCGGATCAAGCCGCTGGCCGTGACGACGGCGGCGCCGATGGCGTCCATGCCCGGCGTGAAGACCGCCAGCGAGCAGGGCCTGCCCAACTTCACCATCTCGGCGTGGAACTGCCTGATGGTGCCCCGGGGCGTGCCGCCGGAGATCCAGCTGAAGCTGGCGGCCGAGATGCGCAAGATCCTCGACCTGCCGGAAACCCAGAAGGCCCTTGCCGACCTGGGTTTCGAGCGCGCGCCCGTGCGCAGCACCGCCGAACTCAATGCCTGGTTGCGGGACGAACGCCGCAACTACCTCCAGGTCGTCAAGACCGCCCAGATGAAACCCGAGTGAGACCACCATGACCAAGATCCGTACCTCTCCCCTGCACTCCGACTTCGCCGTGGAAGTGCACGCGCCCATCATGGACATCCTGGACGATCCGGATGCCATCGAAGAACTCAAGAGCCTGTGGCAGAAGTCGCCGGTGATGATCTTCCGGCGCCAGTCGCTGGAAGAGGCGGAACTGGTGCGCTTCACCGAGCGCTTCGGCAAATGCGAGACCACCGGCCGCAAGGACATCCAGTCGCCCTACCAGGAACAGATCATCTACTTCAGCACGCTGAAATACGCGGACGGCCGCTTCGTCGGCGGCTTCGCCGGCGGCGACGACGTGGACTGGCACTCGGACCAGACCTACCAGGTGCGCCCGGCCACCGGCGCCATGCTGTACGGCACGGAAGTGCCGCGCGACGGCGGCGACATCTACTGGGCCGACCAGTACGGCGCGTGGGACCGCCTGCCCAAGGACATCCAGCAGCTGATCGACGGCAAGCTGGGCACCTTCCGCTACGCCAAGCGCTACGCGCTGCTCAACGCGCTCGAGCTCAAGGACAAGGAAAAGGCCAACGCGATGCTGAGCCTGCCCGATGCGCAGCACCAGCTGGTGCTCACGCATCCGCGCACCGGGCGCAAGTCGCTGTACGCCGATCCGACGACGCTGGTGGCCATCGAGGGCCTGTCGGACGCGGAAGCGGCGCGCGTGATGCCGATCCTGTTCGAGGCCGGCGGCCACCCCTCTCTGGCGTACCGGCACAAGGTGCACAACGGCGACCTGCTGATGTGGGACAACGGCGTCACCATGCACCGCCGCGACGAGATGCGCCTGGACCAGCCGCGGCTGATGAAGCGCACCACCTTCCGGCTGTCGGCCAGCGAGTACGCCGTGCCGCAGGCATGACGGGTGAATCCGGAACCTGAGCCCGCGGAGCCGGAGCCGCCGGGCCCCGCCGCCACGGCGGCCCGGCCCGGCAGCCAGGTGGCGGTCACGGCGGTCGAGCGTGTGCTCGACATCTTCGAGGCCTTCCGCCAGACCAGGAAGCCCCTCTCCCTGACCGACCTGGCCGAGATCACCGGCATTCCCAAGAGCAGCTGCCACGCCATCGTCGGCACGCTCAGCGCGCGCGGGTACCTCTACTCGCTGACGCGGCCGCGCTCGCTCTATCCCACGCGGCTGTTCTTCGACGTCGCGCGCGAGATCCACGAGCACGACCCCTTCGTCGAGCGGATGATGCCGATGCTCGAGCGCCTGCGCGACACCTCGCGCGAGACCGTCCTCCTCGGCAAGCGCCAGGGCGAGGCCGTGATCTACCTGCAGGTGGTGGAAAGCCCGCAGTCGATCCGCTATTCGGCCCGGCCCGGCGAGTTCAAGCCCCTGCACTCCAGCGCCATCGGCAAGGCGCTGCTGGGCAGCCTGAAGGAGCCGGAGCTGCGCGCGCAGCTGGCCGGCCGGGCCCTTCCCGCCATCACGGGAACCACCCTCACCGACCCGGACCTGCTGGTCGACGACATCCTCGAAAGCCGCCGGCGCGGCTACTTCGTCACGCGCGGCGAGAACGTGCCGGACGTGTGGGCCGTGTCCGCCTTCCTGTCGGTGCATTCGGAGACGCTGGCCGTCGCCATCGCCGGACCCCGGCACCGGATGGAAGGCAACCTGGTGGAACACGCGCAGTTGCTGGTCGCCACCTGCAGCTTCATTGCGCGGCAAGCCGCGCGCGAGTGACGGCTGCGGCGCACTGCGTGGCAGCGCGATTGTTCGGCATGCCGAACAACCGGCCGTGACAGCGGGTGACCAGGCCCACTCCAACCCGGTTTGTCCGATATCTCGAACAACGGCCCTTCTCCCCGGCGCGGCGCAAACCTAACATGCCCGCATGCAAGCAACAACGACCGACGCCACCACCAATGTGCGCGTCACCGAGACACCGGCCGGGGTGGTGTGGATCACCATCGACCGGGCCCAGAAGCACAACGCGCTCGCCCGCCCCGTGCTCGCGGAACTGGCCGCGGCGGTGCGAACCGCCGGCGCCCGCGAGGACGTCCGCTACATCGTCCTGACCGGCGCCGGCGACAAGTACTTCGCCGCCGGCGGCGACCTGCGCGACCTGGCGAACGTGCGCGACGAGGCCGCGGTGCTGGCCATGATGGACGAAGCCGGCGCCGCGCTGGACGCCATCCGACAGTGCCCGATGCCGGTCATCGCCCTGCTGAACGGCGACGCGATCGGCGGCGGCGCCGAACTGGCGCTGGCCTGCGACATGCGCCTGCAGTCGGCCCATGCGCGCATCGGCTACATCCAGGCGAAATTGGGCATCACCTCGGCCTGGGGCGGCGGGCCCGACCTGTTCCGGCTGGTCGGCCCGGCCCATGCGATGCGGATGATGGCGCGCTGCGAACTCATGGCCGCGGACCAGGCGCTGGCCTGGGGCCTGGCCGACGCCGTGATCTCGGACGGCGCGCAAGGCGCTGACGTCGCCGCCTTCACCAAACCCATGAATGCCTGCCCGCCGCAGGTGCTGCGCGGCATCAAGGCCCAGGCCATCGCCGCGCGCCAGGGCGCGGGCTGGAAGGCGCACCGCGCAATCGAACAGACCCACCTGGTCCGGACCTGGTTGCACGACGATCACTGGGCCGCCTCCGAAAAACTCCTGTCCAAAGGTTCCTGATGAACGCCCGTGATCCCCTCCCCCGGCCGCCGCAGGCCGAACCGGAACTCGGTCCGGTCAGCCGCAGCGGCATCCCGGTGCCCACCAGCGTCGACGCCAGCGCGGTCGACCCCGAACGGATCGGCAAGCCGGGCGAATACCCGTTCACCCGCGGCATCTTCCCCGACGGTTACCAGGGGCGGCTGTGGACCATCCGCCAGTACTCGGGCTTCGGCACCGCCGAGGAATCGAACGAGCGCTACAAGTTCCTGCTGGACCAGGGCCAGACCGGCCTGTCGGTGGCGCTGGACCTGCCGACGCAATGCGGCTTCGACCCCACCCACGCGATGGCGCGGCCCGAGATCGGCAAGGTCGGCGTCTCGCTGTCCAACCTGAGCGAAGCCGAGATCCTGTTCAAGGACCTGGATCTTTCGAAGATCTCCACCTCGTTCACCATCAACGGCACGGCGGCCATCATCTACGCGATGTACCTGGCGGTGGCCGACAAGCAGGGCGTGCCGCGCAGCAAGCTGACCGGCACCATCCAGAACGACATCCTCAAGGAATACGTGGCGCGCGGCACCTGGATCTTCCCGGTGCGGCCGTCGATGCGCCTGATCGCCGATTCGATCCTGTATTCCAACGAGGTCACGCCCCGCTTCAACCCGATCAGCATCGCCGGCGCCCACGTGCGCGACGCCGGCGCCACCGCCGCGGAGGAGATGGCGTACACGCTGGCCAACGGCATGGCCTACGTCGACGAACTGCAGCGGCGCGGCGGCGACGTCGAGAAGTTCGCCAAGCGGCTGTCGTTCTTCTTCTACGTGCACATGGACTTCTTCGACGAGATCGCGAAGTTCCGCGCCGGCCGCCGGCTGTGGGCGAAGTTCATGAAGGAGCGCTACGGCGTGCAGGACCCGAAGGCGCAGCACTTCCGCTTCGGCGTGGTGTGCGGCGGCTCCTCGCTGGTGGCGCCCCAGCCTTACAACAACGCGGTGCGGGTGGCGGTGGAAACCATGGCGGCCGTCTTCGGCGGCGCGCAGTCGATCTTCACCTGCGCCTTCGACGAGGCCTTCCAGATCCCGACCGAGTTCTCGGCGGAGCTCGCCGTGCGCACCCAGCAGATGATCGCCTACGAGAGCGGCATCGGCCGCACCGTCGACCCGCTGGGCGGCAGCTACTTCCTGGAGCAGCACACCGACCGCATGGAGGACATGATCACCCAGGTGATGGGCGAGATCGACGCCTATGGCGGCGTGGAGCGGGCCATCGAGGACGGCTGGCTGCAGCTGCGCCTCGCCGAGCGCGGCCTGGAGCGCAAGCTCGACACCGACTCGGGCCAGACCGTGATCGTGGGCCAGAACCATTTCAAGAAGGAAGGCGAGAAGATCGGCGTGGGCGACGTCTTCAAGCTCGACCCGACCGTGGCCCAGCGCGCGCTCGAGAAGTTCCAGCGCACGCTGGACATGCGCGACCAGGCCGCCGTCGATGCGTCGCTGGCGCGGCTGGCCGTCGCCGCGGCCAAGGACGACGAGAACGTCATGCCCTACCTGGTCGACTGCTGCCACGCCTATGCGACGGTCGGCGAGATGGTGGCCTGCCTCAAGAACCAATGGGGCGAATTCAAGGAACCGGTGAACCTATGAGCGAAGTCATGCAAGCCCGGCCCCTGGCCGGCAAGCGCATCCTGGTCGGCAAGCCCGGCCTGGACGGCCACGACATCGGCGCCAAGATCATCGCGCTCACGCTGCGGGACGCCGGCGCCGAGGTGATCTACACCGGCCTGCGCCGCAGCCCGGGGCAGATCGCGCAGGTGGCGGTGGACGAAGGCGTGGACGCGGTCGGCCTGTCGATCCTGTCCGGCAGCCACAAGGAACTGGTCGCGGACGTGGTCGCCGAACTGCGAGCGCGCAACGCCGGCGACATCAAGCTGTTCGTCGGCGGCACCATCCCGCTGGATGACCATGCGGGGCTCAAGGCGCTGGGCGTGGCGGCCGTGTTCACGGCCGACATGGCGCTCGACACGGTGGTCGCCCAGCTGGCCGCCAGCCTCCAATGAGCGGTCCGCTCGCCGGCATCCGCATCATCGAGGTCGGCCACATGCTGGCCGGCCCGTACTGCGGCCTGCTGCTGGCCGACATGGGCGCCGAGGTGATCAAGATCGAGCCGCCCGAAGGCGACATCGGCCGCAAGGTCAGCCCGCATTTCATCGGCCCGCACAACGCGTATTTCGCCAGCCTGAACCGCAACAAGAAGAGCGTGGTGCTGGACCTGGCCAGCCCCGACGGCCGGCGCGAGCTGGAGCACCTGGCCGCCGGCGCGCAGGCACTGGTGACCAACCTGCGCCCCTCGGCCATCAAGAAGCTGGGCCTGACCTACCGGGGCCTCAAGCACTGCAACGACAAGATCGTGTGCGTGGCCCTGACCGGTTACGGCCTCGAAGGCCCCTACTCGGAAAGCCCGGCGTACGACTACGTGATCCAGGCGCTGACCGGCGTGATGGCGCTGACCGGCGACCCCTCCGCGCCACCGACCAAGACCGGCTATTCGGCGGTCGACAACTCCGCCGGCATCATGGCGGCGATGGCGCTGCTGGCCAAGATCGTCGAAGGCCGCGGCGGCCAGGTGGATGTCGCCATGTACGACGTGATGCTGTCGCAGCTCAACTACCTGGCCGGCGCCTCGCTCAACGCCGGCGAGGTGATGGGCCGGCTGGCCAATTCGTCGCACCCGTACATGGTGCCGGCGCAGATTTTTCCCACGGCCGACGGCTGGCTCACCCTCTTCATCACGCACGACAAGTTCTGGCAGGTGTTCTGCCGGGAGATCGGGCGACCGGAGTGGATCGCCGACCCGGCGTTCGCCACCATGGCCAGCCGGCGCGAGAACCGCGCGCCGGTGCTGGCGGCCATCGGCGCCGTCCTGCTGCAGGCGCCCGCGTCCGAATGGGTGCGGCGGCTGGCGCCGCTGGGTGTGGTGGCGGCCGAGGTCGGCACCATGGCGCAGGCGCTGGACAGCGGCCAGGCCCGCTCGCGCGCCATGGTCGTGCCGCTGGGCGACGGCACGCAGTCGCTGCGGGCGGTGGGCAGCGCCGTGAAGTTCGACGGCTTCACGCCGACCTACGCCATGCCGCCGCTGCTGGACGAGCACCACGACCTGGTGCTGGGGAAGGCGACCGCGTGACGCAGGCGACGCCGCCCCTGGACCGGCACGCCCTGGGCCGCCAGCTCACGCGGCTGGCGAACGCGAGCCCGGCCGACCTGCTGAACGCCCTGCCCGCCCACCGCGGCACGGCCCACGCGCGCCGCATCGGCCTGACCGGCCCGCCCGGCGCCGGCAAGAGCACGCTGGCCGGCCACCTGGCGCTGCACCGGCTGCCGGGCCAGCGGGTGGGCGTGCTGGCCATCGACCCGAGCAGTCCGCGCACCGGTGGCGCCATCCTGGGCGACCGCATCCGCATGGACGAACTGGCCGGCAGCGCGCAGCTCTACATCCGCTCCATCGGTTCGCGCACGGCCCACGACGGCCTGTCGGACAACCTGCCGGAGATGCTGGACACGCTGGACGCCTTCGGCTTCGACGAAGTGCTGCTGGAGACCGTGGGCGTGGGCCAGGCCGAGTCCGCGGCGCGGGCCCAGGTCGACACGCTGGTGCTGGTGCTGCTACCCGAGAGCGGCGACATGGTGCAGGCGATGAAGGCCGGCATCATGGAGATGGCCGACATCTTCGTCGTCAACAAGGCCGACCTGGCCGGCGCGCAGAAGATGGCCGCCGACATCCAGCGGATCGCGGCCCTGGGGCGCCAGCCCGAGGGCGGCTGGCGCCCGCCGGTGCTGCTGGTGGCGTCGGCGCAAGCCGCCAGCGTCGCCGCCCTGTCGGAGTGCATCGACCGGCACCAGGCGTGGCTGGCGGCCACCCACAAGCGCGCCGCGCTGCTGCAGGCGCGGGCGCGCTATCGCCTGCGGCGGCTGCTCGAGCGCCGCGCAGCCGAGGCCGTAGACTCGCTCGACGCGCAGCTGCTGGCCGCGCCCCTGGAGCAACAGCTGGAGCAGGCCCTGCGCGCCATGCGCGGGACGGCATGAATTTCGACAACAAGGAACGAACAGCATGAGTGCCTCGAAGGTTTTCACCAGGGTCAATCGCACCCCCGCCGACGTGGTGGCGCAGGCGCGCGAAGTGACCGTCGCCGACGTCCATGAATCGATGGGGCCGCAGGGCCGCATGCAGCTGATGTCGGCGCGCATGCGGCCGCTGGCGCCCGGCTACAAGATCGCCGGCCCGGCCGTCACCGCCTTCTGCTGGCCCGGCGACAACCTGATGATGCACCGCGCGCTCTACCTGGCGCAGCCCGGCGACGTGCTGGTGGTGGTGTGCCAGGCCGAACTGTCGGGCGCGCAATGGGGCGACCTGGCGACGCGCTATGCGCTGAAGAAGGGCCTGGCCGGCGTCGTGGTGCAGGGCTGCGCGCGCGACGTCGACCAGGTGCGCGCGCTCGGCCTGCCGGTGTGGTCCACCCACATCTACCCGATCCACCCCGACAAGTCGGGCCACGGCTTCGTCAACACCCCGGTGGTGTGCGAAGGCGTGAACGTCTGCCCCGGCGACCTGATCGTGGCCGACGGCGACGGCGTCATCGCCGTGCCGCGCGCCGACGCCGCGCGCGTCATCGCCGCCGCGCAGGCCAAGATGCGCAAGGAAGACGAGGTGGCGGCCAAGGTGGCTGCCGGCGCCGCCGTGTGGGACCTGAGCGGCGCCGCCGCCAGCTACGCCAAACTTGAGATCGACGAGGTCGATGCGGCCTGGGACGACTAGCATGATCAAGACACTCTTCCTGGCGGCCATGTTCGCCGCCGCCCATGGCACGGCGCTGGCGCAGGCCTACCCCACCAGGACTGTCACCCTCGTCGTGCCCCAGGCCGCGGGCGGCGCCACGGATGTCTTTGCCCGCTACATGGCCCAGCGGCTCACCCGCGTGTGGGGCCAGACGGTCGTGGTGGAAAACAAGGTTGGCGCCGCGGGCGTCATCGGGACCGGCGTGGTCGCCAAGGCCCCGGCCGACGGTTACACGCTGCTCCTGACCTATGCCGGCTCGCAGGCGGTCAACCAAAGCCTGTACAGCAAGCTGCCGTTCGATTCGGTCAAGGACTTCTCGACGGTTGCCACTGTCGCGACCACGCCGTTCTTCCTGGTGGTGGGCGCGCAGTCGCCGGCGCGCAGCTTCCGCGACCTGGTGGACACCGCCAAGGCGAGTCCGGGCAAGGTCACGTACGCCACTTCCGGCAACGGCTCCATCAACCACCTGCTGTCCGAATCGCTGAACGTCGAGGCGGGAATCAGGATGGTCCACGTCCCCTACAAGGCGATCGCCGCGGCGCTGACGGACGTCATCGGCGGCAACGTCGACACCGCCTTCGCCGCCGTCCCGTCCGCGCTGCAGTTGATCAAGGGCGGCAAGCTGCGGGCGCTCGCGGTGTCGAGCGCCAAGCGCAATCCGAGCCTGCCGGACGTGCCGACCATCGCCGAATCGGGCTATCCGGCGTTCGACGTCAGCCCCTGGTGGGGCATCCTCGCACCGGCCGGCCTGCCCAAGCCGATCGTCGACAAGGTCAACGCCGACGTCGCGCAGATCCTGCGCACCCCGGAAGCCCAGGCGTTCTTCCACGAGCAGGGCGCCGAGACCATGGTCACCAGCCCTGCGGCCTTCCAGAAGATCCTCGAATCCGACGTCGTCACCTGGGCCAAGGTGGTGAAGGCTTCGGGCGCCAAGCTGGACTGAAAAAATGGCCCCCACGCTTGTCACTTCGTGTACTGCGCTGGACGTGCCGCCGCCGGAAGCAGCGGCTCTTCGTCCCGTCCGAGACTGCGCAGGCAGTCTCGGAGCCGCGGGACTCAGCCCCTCAGGGGCTTCAGTGCCCTTGGGGCGGCCCGGCGGGCACTGAGCCTTGAAAATCTGCGTGTTCGGCGCCGGCGCGGTCGGCGGCTACCTCGCCGCCCGGCTGCTGCAGGCGGGCCGCCACGAGGTTTCGGTGCTGGCCCGGGGCGAGCAACTGCGCGCGATCGCGGCCGACGGCCTGACCCTGGAGACGCCGCAGGAGCGGTTCACCGTCCGGCCGCACGCCGTGTCGGACCGGGCACAGGACCTGGCCGCGCAGGACGTGGTGTTCGTGACCCTGAAGGCCCACTCGCAACCGGCGGCGGCGCCGGACATCGCGGCGCTGCTCGGTGCATCCGGGACTGCGGTGTTCGTGAACAACGGGATCCCGTGGTGGTGGACCTACCGCGGCGACCACGCTGGCGCCGCGCCCCTGCCCCTGCTCGACCCCGATGCCGCCCTCTGGACCCGCGTCGGGCCGCGGCGCGCCATCGGATGCGTCGTCTATTCGGCCAACGAGGTGGTGCGCCCGGGCGTGGTCCGGCACTCGGCCAACAACCGCTGGCTGCTGGGAGAGCCGGACGGCACGCGGCCCGCCCGGCTGCTGGCCATCGTCGCCATGCTGCGGGATGCGCAGCTGCATGCAGAGCCGGCCGCCGACATCCGCCGGACCATCTGGACCAAGCTGCTGCGCAACGCCCCGCTGAACGCCGTGTGCGCGCTGACCCGCCTGCCGGTCGACGCGCTGGCCCGCGATCCGCAGCTGCAGGCCCTGTGCGACACAGTGATCGACGAGATCGCGGCGATTGCCGCCGCCCAGGGGACCGACCTGGGCGCGGAACTCGACACCGCCAAGGCGGCGCCGCGGCTGGGCGCCGCCCTCGACGGCAGGGCCGCCGGCAGCATCCGGCCGTCGATGCTGCAGGACGTGCTGCAGGGCCGGCCGATGGAAGTCGAGGCCATCCTCGGACAGGTACAGCTGTTCGCGCGCGCGGCGCGCACGCCATCGCCGATGCTGGACTTGCTGCTGCCGCTGTTGCGCGGCCTGGACCGGTCCCGGCCCTGAGGCAACGCCTCAGCCGACGATCGATTGCAGCAGCGACGGGCTGGGTTCCAGCTCGCCCCGCTCGATGCGCCGGATCACCTGCGTCACCCGGGTGTGGTAGCGGACGTCGACGCCGACCGTCTCGCCGCGGCGGGCCACCAGGCCGTTGATGTCGTCGATCTCGGTGCGCCGGCCCTTCTGGATGTCCTGGCCCATCGACGGCCGCTGCGCATCGGTGCGCGAATGGGCCACCTCCATGATCATGCGCGTCACGGCGTCGTGCGCCGAGGGCTCGTGCTCCGCCCTAGCCAGCAGGTCGAGGTCGAGCCCGCCGACCGGTTCGAGCGCGAGTCCGAGCGCCAGCCCCACCCGGATACAGGAACTGCCCAGGCGGATTGTCAGCTCGCGGGCCGTGTCGTCCATGTCGCGCTGCTTGCCGGTCATGCCGGTCAGGGCGCACACCGGGTTGCGCATGGCGTTGATCGTCAGCTTGGACCAGCGCTCGCCCCACAGGTTGGTGGTGATCTTGCAGCTGTCGCCAGGCGCCAGCAGGTCGGCGAGCAGCCGCGCCCTGGGCGTGACCTGCCCGTGCAGTTCGCCCACGCGCAGGCCGGCCTTCTTGTCGTCGCCCAGGGGTGAGTTGCGCACGATCCGCCCCGGCGCCACCAGTTCCGCCGCCAGCGCGCTAACCGACACGCCGAGCGTGCGGCTCCAGCCCGCGATGGCTGCGATGGCCTCCTCGTTGATGCCGTTCTGCAGCGAAACCAGGCAGCCGGTCGGCGCCAGGTACGGAAGAATGAGCTGGGTGGCCCAGGCCGTGTCGTAGGCCTTGACCGCGATGAAAGCGACGTCGAACGACTGCTCGCGCACCAGCTGCGGCACGTCGCTGATGTGCAGGGCCCGCACCGGCGTGCGCACCGAACCGGCGCCGTTCATGCCGGTGACGTCCAGGCCGCGCTCGCGCATGGCCTGCGCATGCTCCGGCCAGGCGTCGATCAGCGCGACGTCGACACCGGCGGCGGCCATGTGCGCGCCGAAATACCCGCCGACCGCACCCGCGCCGACGATACAGACTCTGGTCATCGAATCACTCCTTGCTTGTCAGCTCTTCGCGGATCGCGCCCAGCCGGTCCTCATGCGCAGACGATGAGTGTAGAAACCGGTGCCGTGGAGGTCGAGGGACGGCGCCTGCCAAAGTTCACCAGTTGAACTTTTCGAGGAGCGCCGGCGGCCCGGTCCGGACGAGGCAAAATCCCTTGCACCCGGGCCGCCTCGGGCCCGACCCGAGAACCCCATGCAGTCCAGCAAAGCCACAAACCTCCAGCTTGACCTGACGTCGGACCTGACGAAGTGGCGGGCGTTCCTGGCCATCGCCGAACTCGGGAGCCTGACCCGGGCGGCGCTGTTCCTGAACAGCAACCAGTCGCTGCTGAGCCGGCACCTGAATGCGCTCGAGCGCGAATGCAATGCGCGCCTGTTCAACCGCACCGGGCGCGGCGTCTCGCTGTCGGACGTCGGCCAGCGCATCTTCCCGCACGTCAAGGCCCTGCTGGCCGACGCCGAACAGCTGGAACTCGAAATCCGGGGCGAGGCCCGGGAGCCCACCGGGCGCGTCACCATCGGCTCGCTGCCGTCCATCACCAACCCGATCGTCGGACGGCTGTTCAACCAGCTGCGGCAGCGCCATCCGGGCATCCAGCTCAAGATCCTCGAAGGCTCGAGCGGCCAGGTCGAGGAATGGCTGTCGGACGCGCGGGTAGACATCGCCATCCTCTACCGCTACGGCAAGTCGGTGCCGGAACTGGAGCAGGCCCTGGCCACCGTCGACAGCTACCTGATCGGCGCCGCCGGCGACCGGCTGACGGCGGCGGCCGAGGTTCCGTTCAGCGCGCTGCACCAGCTGCCCTTCATCCTGCCGGGCGCGCCGAACGGCCTGCGCACCGCGCTCGATGCCATCGCGCGGCAGGAGCGGATCACCCTGGTGCCGGCGATCGAGGCCGACTCGCTGCCGCTGATGCGTTCGACCGTGCAGGAAGCGCGGCTCTACACGGTGCTGCCGATCCACGCGGTGTGGAACGAGGTCAAGGAGGGCCGGCTGCAGGCGGCCAAGATCGTCTCGCCCGAATTCCAGCGCATCGTGTCGATGACCATGGCACGCAGCAAGGGCCCGGCCAAGGCGGTGTCGGTGGTCGCCACCGAAATCGTCTCGATCGTCGAGGACGGGGCCCGCAGCGGCATGTGGCGCTCCGGCGCGCTGGCCTAGGAGCCTTGCGGCCGGCGGCATAACAGCCTTGCGCCGCGCGGCCGCGCGCACCGCCTGGCCCGCAGTATCGTTCGCCCCATGCCCTCTCTCTTCTTCGGATGCCGGCCGGCCCTGCTGGCTGCAGCCACGCTGGCGATCGCGCTCGCCGGCTGCATGGCCACTGTCCCCGCGAGTGCCCCGGCACGCCACAGGGTGTTGCTGGAAGACGGGCCGGCGCGCATCGACGTGATCGTCGAGGGGCGCGGTCCGGCGGTGGTGCTGCTGCCCTCCTCGCAGCGCGACTCGGAGGACTTCGACGACCTCGCCGAACGGCTCGCTGCCGCCGGCTTCAAGGTGCTGCGGCCGCAACCGCGCGGCATGGGCCGGTCCACCGGCCCGATGCCGGACCTGAGCCTGCGCGTGTTGGCGAACGATGTCGCGACCACGGTGCGCCGGCTCGGGGACGGCCGCGCCGTGCTGGTGGGGCACGCCTTCGGCCACTTCGTCGCCCGGGTCGCCGACCTCGACCATCCGCAGCTGGTCCGGGGTGTCGTGGTGGCCGGCGGCGCGGCCAGGACCTTCCCGGCCGGCGTCGCCGAATCGCTGGCGGTGGCCTCCGATCCCACCCAGCCGCGGGAAGCACGCTTGCAGGGCTTGCGGCACGCCTTCTTCGCGCCGGGCAACGATCCCACTTCCTGGCTGGCAGGCTGGCATCCGGAGCTGCGCCAGTGGTATCGCCAGGCCGGCGCGGTGCCGGCCAAGGACCTGTGGTGGCCGGTGAGCCATGCGCCGATCCTGGACCTGCAGGGCGCCGAGGATCCCTGGCGTCCGCCTGCCACGCGCAATGAGCTGAAGGACGTGCTCGGCGCCAAGGTGACGGTGCAGGTCATTGCCCGCGCCAGTCATGCCCTCATCCCCGAACAACCCGAGGCGGTGGCGCAGGCCATCGCGCGCTGGATCGCCACGCTGCCGCCGTGACCACCGAAGACTGACAGGACGACCATGCCCCGCATCTCCCTCCCCGCCCCCGAGTCCATGAACCCAGAGCAGCGGGCCGTCTACGACCGGATCGTCTCCGGCCCGCGCGGCAGGATCCAGGGCCCGCTGCGGGCCGCGCTGCACAACGCGGAACTGGCCGACAAGTGGCAGGCGCTGGGCGCGCTGCTGCGTTACGGCACCACCCTGCCGCCGCGCCTGTCCGAGATCGCGATCCTGGTCACCGGCCGGGCCTGCAACTCGCCGTTCGAGTGGTACGCGCACCGCGCCGAAGGCGAAAAGGCGGGCATCGAGCCCCCCATCATCGAAGCGCTGCTGGCCCAGACCGTGCCGCCCGGCATGTCGGCAGACGACGCCGCCGTCTACCACTACGCGGTCGAACTCAATCGCCACAAGTCGGTGTCGGACGCGACCTATGGCGTGGCCCTGGAGCGCTTCGGCGAGCGCGGCGTGGTGGAACTGACGGCCCTGATCGGCTACTACACCATGGTGGCGATGACGCTCAACTGCCACGAGATTCCGCTGCCCGAAGGCGTCGCGCCGGCCTTCCCGCTGCCGCAGCACGCGGAGCTGCAATGAGCGCGGTCGCGCCGGCGGCGGGCTGGGATTGCCACGCCCACCTGTTCGGCCCCTACGACCGCTTTCCGCTGGCCGCCGAACGCAGCTACACGCCGCCCGAAACGGTGGAGGCGCGGTACCTCGCGCTATTGGAGCGCCTGGGCCTCTCGAACGGCGTGCTGGTGCATCCCAGCGCTTACGGCGACGACCATTCGCTGTTGCTGCATGCACTGGCGGCGCAGCCGGCCCTGCGCGGGGTCGTCGTGGTGCGGCCCGGCAGCCCGCTGGCGCTGGACAAGTTGCGGGCCCAGGGCGTTCGCGGCGCGCGCTTCAGCCACCGCAGCGGCGCCGGCGCCAACTTCGCCGGCAGTGCATCGTTCGGCGCCTTGCGCACGCTGGCGCCGGCACTTGCCGATGCGGGCCTGCACGCCGAACTCTGGACCGACACCGTGGCGCTGCAAGGCATCGCAGCCGACATCCGCGCGCTGCCCGTGCCGGTCGTCATCGACCACATGGGCGGCTTCGACGTGCAGGCCGGCGTCGACGATCCCGGCTTTCGCACCCTGCTGGACCTGCTGGCCAGCGGCAAGGTCTGGCTCAAGCTCTGCGCCTACCGCAACCTGCTGAACACGCCCGACCCGGAAGCGGGACGGCCGTTCCAGCGCAAGATGATCGAGGCCAATCCCGAGCGGCTGGTGTGGGGCAGCGACTGGCCCCACCTGCGCGTGACGCCGGCACCCGATGCGGCGCAGCTGCTGGCGCTGTTCAAGGATTGGGCCGGCAGCCAGGCGGTCGTCGACCAGGTGCTGCGCAGCAATCCAGAGCGGCTCTATCGCTGACCCGCGCGACATTCCAAAGCTGCATACCAGTTCTCCCTGCGACGTTCTTTCGCGGCGTGTCCCAAGTTCCTAGAGTCGATGCCAGCCATCCCGGCCGACGACCCAAGGAGACACACTTGAAATACGACATCCAGCCCAAGACGGCATGGTTCCCCCTGTGCGCGGCGCTTGCCGCCCTGGCCGGCTGCGGCGGCAGCGACGGCGCCCCGGCGATCACGCCGCTGACGGCCGCCAGCGCCTGCGCCGGCATGACGTCGGCCAACCTGGCGGCGGTCTTCCCGGCCGCCAAGACCTCGCTCAAGGCCACCGTGTTCCAGGCGGCGACCGCGACCGTCCCCGAGCATTGCCAGATCGACGGCCAGATCAACCCGCGCACCGGCATCGACGGCCAGGCCTACGCCATCAACTTCCGGCTGCGCCTGCCGACGGCCTGGAACGAGCGCTTCTTCATGCAGGGCGGCGGCGGCACCAACGGCACCCTGGTCGACCCCACGGCGATGCTGGCGCAGGGCTACGCGACGATCGGCACCGACTCCGGCCACGACAACGCGGTGGACAACAACCCGAACGCGGGCGGCACCGGCTCCTTCGGCGTCGATCCGCAGGCCCGGATCGACTTCGCGTACAACGCCTACGACCAGGTCGCGCAGACCGGCAAGGCGCTGCTCAAGAGCTATTTCGGCAAGGCGCAGAGCTACTCGTACTTCCAGGGCTGCTCGGAAGGCGGGCGCGAGGGCATGCTGATGTCGCAGCGTTTCCCGGAGCACTTCGACGGCATCGTGGCCGGCGACCCGGTGATCGACCTGCCGCTGGGCCCGATGGCCGGCATCTACACCACGCAGCTGTTCGCCGGACTGGCGACGCGGTCCGGGCTGACCCTGGCCAACGGCCAGCCGGCGATCGGAAAGACGTACGCCGACAGCGACCTGATGCTGGTTCGCAATGCCGTCCTCGGCGCCTGCGATGCGCTCGACGGCCTGGCCGACGGCGTGATCGACAACCTGCCGGCCTGCACCAAGCCGCTGGTCCACAACAAGCTGCTCGCCGTGCAGTGCACCGGCGCCAAGACGGCGAGCTGCCTGAGCGCCGACCAGGTCGCGACGATGGAGAAAGCGTTCGACGGCGCAGTCAATTCCAAAGGCGAACAGGTCTACCACGACTGGCCCTGGGACGCCGGCTTCACGGCCACGGCGGACTCCACGACCTACGCCCAGAACTGGCGCTCGTGGTGGCTGGGCTCGGCGACCAGCGCCACCAACAATGCGACCAAGCTGAACTTCGTGTCGGCCGTCGCGGTGACCTACTCCTCGGCGCCGAAGCTGCCGTTCACGGCCGCGGACGTGCTGCCGTTCTCGCTGGCCTACAACTTCGACACCGACATCGCGAAGATCTATTCGACCTCGGCGGCCTATCCGCAGGCGTCGTCGGACCTGTACTTCACCAGGCAGACCGACCTGTCGAAGTTCCGGGACCGCGGCGGCAAGCTGATGGTCTACCACGGCGGCTCCGATTCGTCGGTGTCGGTGAACTCCACGCTGCGCTGGTACAACGCGATGAACAGCGCGATGGGCGGCAACGCGCAGAGCTTCGCGCGCATGTTCGTGGTCCCCGGGATGAACCACTGCAGCGGCGGCCCCGCCACCGACAAGTTCGACATGCTGCCGCAGCTGGTGCAATGGGTGGAGCAGGGCAAGGCGCCCGACAGCGTGATTGCGAGCGCCACCACGCCGGCCTACTTCAACGCTGCCTCCCGGACCCGGCCGCTCTGCCCGTTCCCGAAGCAGTCGCGCTACAAGGGATCGGGCGACATCAACGACGCCGCCAACTTCAGCTGCCAGCTTCCATGACGGCACGCCGCACCATCGTCCGCGCGCTGGCAGCCGTCATGTTTGCCGCAGCCGCCGGCGCCTCGCTCGCCGCCTGGCCCGACAAGCCGATCCGCCTGATCGTTCCCTTCCCGGCGGGCGGCGCCACCGACGTGATGGCGCGCGGACTGGCGCAACGGCTCGGCACCGAGCTGGGCCAGCAGGTGATCGTCGACAACCGGGGCGGCGCGGGCGGCACCATGGCGGCCGAGGCCGCGGCCCACGCGCCGCCCGACGGTTACACGCTGTTCTTCGCGACCATGGGGACGCAGGCCATCAATCCCGCGCTCTACCCCAAGCTGCGCTACGACCCGCTGAAGGACTTCGCGCCGATCAGCGTCACGCACCTGACGCCGCGGGTGCTGGTGGCCGGTCCCAGCCTGGCCGCGAAAAGCGTTGCCGAACTGATCGCCCTGGCCAGGGCCAGGCCCGGCATGCTGACCTACGGCTCGGCCGGCAACGGCAGCTCCAGCCACCTGGCCGGCGCCTTGTTCGAGAGCATGGCGGGCGTGAAGATGCTGCACGTCCCGTACAAGGGCAGCGCACCGCTGCTCACGGATTTGCTGGCCGGGCGGGTCGACATGACCTTCGACTCCTATGCGGTCTACGAGGAGCACATCAAGTCCGGCCGGGCCCGCGCACTGGCCGTGACCTCGCTGCGCCGCATGCCGGCGACGCCGCAGCTACCCACGCTGTCGGAGGCGGGCGTCAAGGGCTATGAAGTGTCGAACTGGCTGGGCCTGCTGGCCCCAGCCGGCACGCCCAAGCCCGTGCTCGCCACCATCCACACTGCCCTGGGCCGCGCGATGGCGACGCCGGCCTTGCGCGAGCAGCTGGTGTCGTTAGGCATCGAGCCGGTGTTCGGCAGCCAGGAAGCGTTCGTCGCGCTGATCCGCAGCGAAACGGTCAAGTGGGCCGAGATCGTGAAGAAGTCGGGGGCGACGGCGGAATGAGCCGGCACGCCCCCATTCATTTCAACCGGAAAACCCATGCATCCCTCCTTCCTCACTGCGCTATGCGGCGCCCTCGCGCTTGCCGCGCCCCTCGCCCATGCCCAGGTCACCGGCGATCCGATCCGGGTCGACGGCGGCCTGGTGTCCGGCGCCTGGCAGGCCAATTCCGCCGTGCGCAGCTACCTTGGCATGCCCTACGCCGCCCCACCGGTCGGTAAGCTGCGGTGGAAAGACCCGCAACCGGTGGCGTCCTGGGGCGGCGTGCGCGAGGCGACGGCGCTGGGCAAGCAATGCATCCAGCCGGCCCGCCTGCCCACCGCGCTCAGCACCGAGGCCGCCGGGCCGCAGGCCATGAGCGAGGACTGCCTGTACCTCAATGTCTGGACGCCGGCGGCGTCGCCCGCAAGCAAGCTGCCGGTGATGGTCTGGTTCTTCGGCGGCGCCTGGCAGACGGGGTCGGGCGGATCCCCCGTGGCCACCGAGAGCGACCTGCCGCGCCAGGGCGTGATCCTGGTGACGTTCAACCACCGCGTCGGCCCGCTGGGCTTCCTGGCCCATCCCGAACTGACGCAGGAGTCTCCCCACCGCAGCTCGGGCAACTACGGGCTGATCGACCAGGCCGCTGCCCTGCAATGGGTGCAGCGCAATATCCAGGCCTTCGGCGGCGATCCCGGCAACGTGACCATCTTCGGCCAGTCGTCCGGCGCGTCCGGGGTGATCGACCAGGTGGCGTCGCCGCACACCAAGGGGCTGTTCCAGCGCGCAGTTGCACACAGTTTCGGCGTGCGCCACATGTTGCGCCTGCCCGACGCCGAGCAGCAGGGCCTGCGCTTCGGCAAGGGCGCCGGCGCCGACAGCCTGGCCGCACTGCGGGCCATGCCGGCGCAGGAGGTGTTGAAGGCCAGCATCGCGGCCAAGGCCACGTTCTTCCCGATCGCCGACGGCTGGTTCATGCCGGCGCCGGTGCGCCAGATCTTCATCGAAGGCCGCCAGCAACAGGTGCCGCTGATCATCGGCTGGAACCGCGACGAGGGCACGACCTACGGCCTTCCGGGACTGATCGCGGCGCGCGAACCGATCGAGAAGCGCTTCGGCCCGCGAGCGGCCGAGGCGTCGGCGCTCTATCCGTCCGGGTCCGCGCCGCAGACGGTCCTCTCCAGCGCCATGCTGCACGCCGACACCATGTTCGGCGTTCCGACCTGGACGGCGGCCAACGAGCACGCCCGGACAGCGAAGAACCAGGTCTGGCTGTACCACTACGAGCACGAGCAGCCGTTCTTCCCGGGCCAGAAGTACCTGGAGTTCGAGAACGTTCCCAAGCTGGGCGCATTCCACGGCGCGCAGGTGCCGTATGTCTTCGGGACCCTGCACGTCCTGCCGCGCGCCTGGACCGAGACCGACCGCCGGATTTCGCGCCAGCTGCAGGCCTATCACCTCAACTTCGCCAGGACCGGCAACCCGAACGGCGCCGGCGTCATGCACTGGCCCGCCTTCGCGGACAGGAAGAACACGGTGCTGCACGTCGGCGAGACGCCTTATCTGGGCGAGGTGCCGGGCCTCGACCGGCTGGAGTTCCTCGATGCGATCGTGCGGTCCCAGCCCTGAGACCGCGCGGGCCTACTTCTCCAGCAGGTTCAGCGTTCCCAGCAGTTTTGCCATCTCCGCCTTGTCCCGCTGGACGAAGGCGGTGGTCTCGGCCGGCGAGAGGTCCATGCGCTCCGCGCCCTGGGAGGCTAGCACCTTCTGGTAGGCCGGGTCGGCGTTGACCTCGGCCACTGCCTTGCGCAGCGTCTCGATCACGGTGGGCGGCGTTCCCTTGGGCGCGGCCAGCGTGTACCAGGTGGATGTCTCGGCGCCGGGCACGCCGCCTTCGGCCATCGTCGGCACCTGGGGCAGCAGCGCCGAGCGCTTGTTGCCGCCGTAGGCCAGCGCCTTGAGCTTGCCCTGCTCGATGAAAGCCTGGGTGGCGCCCAGATTGAGCATGCCGACCTGCACCTGGCCGCCCAGCAGGTCCTTGAGCGCAGGGGCCGCCCCGCCGTATGGCACATGCGTGATCTTGATCTGCGCCCGCTGCAGGAATGCTTCCGCACCCAGGTGGGTCGCGCCGCCGGTGCCGGCGGAAGCGTAGTTCAGCTTTCCCGGCTCCTTCTTTGCCAATGCGATCAGGCCCTGCAGGTTGCTCACGCCCAGGCCGGGATGGACCACCAGCACGTTCGGCTGGTTGGCGACGACGGCGATGAAAGAGAAATCGGCGATGCCGTCATAGGGGATGCGCTGCATCAACGGCGTCACCACATGCCCGGCCGACGTGCTGACCAGAAGCGTGTAGCCATCGGGCCTGGCACGCGCGACGAAGCCGGTGCCGATGGTCGCGGCGCCGCCGGCCTTGGCGTCGACGATCACGGGCTGCTTCAGCCGCGTTTCCAGCTGGTGGGCCAGGCCCCGCGCCAGGGTGTCGGCCGGACCGCCCGCGGCGTAAGGATGGACCAGCGTGATCGGTCGCGATGGATAGGCCGTCTGGGCCTGGAGGCCGGACGCCAGGCACAGGGCCGCGGCGGCAACGAAAGAGGGACGCAGCTTGGGGAATCGGAGCTTCGGATGCATGTGTTGTCCTGGTCAAGGAAAGATCAAGTGGCGGTGCCGGGCTTGGGGCCGGTCTCCGGGACCCAGCCTTCGCCGCCGGGCGGCTTCTGCAACATGGGCCGGTGGAAGATCTCGCCCAGGCCCGCGTAGAAAGGCCCGCCGAGCCGGGCGATCGGCCGCATGCGGGCCGTGTCGACCCGCGTCCCGTCGTACACCTCGTCGGACAGGTGGAAGGCCACAATCTCGGCGATGTAGAGCGTGTTGATGCCGCGCCCCAGCACGATCACCTGGTCCAGCCGGCACTCCATCTGCACGGGCGAGATCGCGATGCGCGGCGGCTTGACATGGCGGCTGGCCAGCAGCGGGATGCCCAGCTCCTCGATCTCGCTCACGTCAGGCGCGAACTCCTGGGCGCTGCGGTGCATCAGCTCCATGTTGTGTTCGGTCGCGACGTTGACCACGAACTCGCGGCTGCGGGCGATGTTGCGGGCCGTGTCCTTGGTCGTCCCGCCGGTGGCGCGGGCGGCGATGTTGACCGCCAGCATCGGCGGGCTGGTCGCCACGTAGTTGTACGAGCTGAAGGGCGCGGCATTGACCCGCCCGTGCTCGTCGATGCTGGTGATCCACGCCACGGGACGCGGGGCGACGCAGCCGACGACGAGCCGGTAGGCGGTTGCGGTGTCGAGGCTGTTGCCGTCGACCCAGGTGAAACGGGGTTCGCTCATGCTCAGCGCCCCTGGTACCGCGGCGGGCGCTTCTCCAGGAAGGCGCGCATGCCCTCCTTCTGGTCCTCGCTGTCGAACAGCCGCTCGAAGTAGCGCCGCTCCAGCGCCAGCGCGGTGTCGATCGGCACGTCGCCGCCCAGGCGCACGGCGTCGCGGATCGCCTGCACCGCCAGCGGCGGCATGGTGGCGATCTGCTCGCCCAGTTCGATGGCGCGGGCCAGGGCCTGGCCCGGCGGCACCAGCTCGCTCACCACGTTGGCCAGGTAGGCGTCGCCGGCCGGGATCATGTCGCCGGTCAGGCTCCACAGCAGCGTCCTGTAGCGGCCGGCAGCGCGCAGCAGGCGCTGGGTGCCGCCGGCGCCGGGCATGATGCCGACGCGGATCTCGGGCTGGCCGAACTTCGCGTCCTCGGCGGCGATGACGATGTCGCAGGCCAGCGCCAGTTCGCAGCCGCCGCCCAGGGCATAGCCCTCCACCGCGGCGATCACCGGCTTGGCCAGCTGCCGCACCACGTGGAACACCTGGTCGGTCTGCAGCCGCACATGGTCGGTGGGCCGCATGGTCGCCATCTCCGCGATGTCGGTGCCGGCGACGAAGTAGCCGTCGCTGCCGGTCAGCACCACGACCGCCACCTCCGGATCGCATTCCAGCGCCTTCAGTTGCTCGATCAGCTCCTGCTTGACCTGCAGGTTCAGCGCGTTGCGCCGCTCGGGCCGGGCGATGGTGACGATGCCGACGGCGCCGCGCCGCTCGCTGCGGACCACGGGGGAGGCGGATGGGGCAGTCACGTGAATTCCTTCAGCGACGCGACGATGCGAGGTGGACTTCGCGCTGCAGCCACACCGAGGCCCGGTAGCGGTCTTCGCCATACGTCGTGCCGAGGTTGCGCAACACGTCCAGAACCGTGGCGTGGCCGATGTTGCGGCCCCATTCCATCGGACCGGCCGGATAGTTGACGCCCTTGCGCATGGCGGCATCGACGCTCTCGGCCGACGCGATGCCCTGGTACACCGCTTCTGCGCCTTCGTTGACCAGCATCGCCACCGTGCGCATCACCAGCATGCCGGGCACATCGGCCAGCAGCGAGACGCTCTTGCCCAGGGCCGCGAACAGGCCCGCCGCCCGCTCCACATCTTCCGCGCTGCACTGGGCTGCGGGCGCGATCGCGATGCGTGTGCAGGTGGCGTAGTCGAGTGCGAGGTCGAACAGCACCACCGGCTCACCGAGGGTTGCCGCCCGTTCGGTGGCCGTGCGGCCGTCGGTTAATGCCAGCGCCAGGCCGTCGACCCGCAACAGGCCCTCGCCGGCGACGCGCTCGATGGCGATGCTCCCCTGCTTCACGAGCAGGTCGACCAGGGCCTGGGCCGGTCCGAGCTCGCCCTCGACCACGACCGTGGCCGGCGCCCTGCCCGCCTCCGCTTCGGCGGGTCTGGCCGGCGCCGCGCCCTCGCGGTAGTCGAAGAAGCCGCGGCCGGACTTGCGGCCCAGCCAGCCGGCATCGACCAGGTCCTTCTGCACCAGCGACGGCTGGTAGCGCGGATCGCCGAAGAAGGCTTCGTACACCGAGCGGGTGACGGCGAAGTTGACGTCGTGGCCGATCAGATCCATCAGCTCGCACGGACCCATCCTGAATCCGCCCGATTCGCGCATCACCGCATCCAGCGTTGCCGGTGAAGCAGCCTGTTCCTGCAGCAGGCGCAGCGCCTCGCCATAGAACGGCCGGGCCACCCGGTTGACGATGAAGCCCGGCGTGGAGCGGCAGTTCACCGGCACCTTGCCCCAGGCCAACGCCGTCGCGGTGATGGTCTTCGCCACCTCCGGCGCGGTGGCGTGGCCGCTGACCACCTCCACCAGCGGCAGCACCGTGGCGGGGTTGAAGAAATGCATGCCGACCACCCGCTCCGGGCGCTTGAGGTGCCCGGCCAGCGCCGTCACCGACAGCGACGAGGTGTTGGTGGCGATGATGGCCTCGGGCGGCAGCAGGGACTCGATGGCGGACAGCGCAGCCACCTTGGCTTCCAGGTCCTCGTAGATCACCTCGATCACCAGGCCGACATCGGGCATGGCGCCGTTGGGCGCGGCAGCGCGCACCCGTGCCAGCACGGCATCGCGCTCGGCCGGGCCGAGCTTGCCCTTGGCCACCCGCTTGTCCAGGCTGGCGCGGATCATGCCGATGCCGCGGTCCACCGAGGCGTCGTTGGCATCGCGCAGGTAGACCGTGTGGCCGGCGGCGGCCGCCACCTCGGCGATACCGCTGCCCATGGTGCCGGCGCCGATCACGATGACGCCCTTGTCCAGCGGCAAGGCGCCGGCTCCGCGTTGTTCAGCCATCGACGGCCTCCGTGGTCTTGAAGGACGGCCGCTGCGACAGCGTGGCATACCAGCCCGCCAGCCGGGGCGCCTGCTCCCGCCAGCCGAAGGGGCCGAAGCGGTAATCCAGATAGCCGAGGGCGCAGCCGATGGTGATGGTGCCGATCGACAGCGGCGCCTGGGCCAGGGCCGGCGCCTCGGCATCGAGCAGCCTGAGGGACGCCCGGGTCTTCAGCTCGAAGGCATCGAGCAGCGGCTGCAGCGGCACCTCGCGTTCCCGCTCGTTGCGCCACAGGATCAGCGCGTCCAGCAGGCCGTCGCCGAAGGCATGCCAGCGCAGCGCCTGCCACTTCGCCTCGCCCTGCTGCGGAAACAGCTTGCCGCCACCGAGGTCGTTCAGGTACTCGCAGATCACGGCCGAATCGAACAGCGTGCTGCCGTCCTCGCGCACCAGGGTCGGGATCTTGGACAGCGGGTTGTCCGCCATGATGGCAGGATTGGGCTTGAGCATCGCGGCGACCGAACGCACCAGCTCCAGCCGCTGGACCAGCCCCAGCTCGTAGGCGCAGACCATCACCTTGCGCACATAGGGCGACTTGGGCGACCAGTGCAGCTTCATGCTGGCGGCCATCAGATCGCTCCCGCAGTGCGCAGGGCCTCGATGGCGCCGGCACCGTAACCCAGTTCGGCCAGGATGGCGTCGCTGTGCTGGCCCAGCAGCGGCGGCGCGGCCTGTGTCTGCAGCGGCGCTTCGGCAAAGCGCATCGGGCTGGCCACCTGCGGCACGTCGACGCCGCTGGGGTGCGGCACATGGCGCAGCATGCCGCGCGCCTTGACCTGGGGGTCCTTGAACACGTCGGCGACGGTGTTGATCGGGCCGCAGGGCACGCCGGCCTTGTCCAGCGCCGCGATCAGTTTTTCCCGCTCCCACGCCGCGAACTCGTCGCGCAGCATGGCCGACAGCTCGCCGATGTTGCGCACCCGCTGGGCGTTGGTGGCGAAGCGGGCGTCCGCCACCCACTCCGGCTGGCCGAACACCTCGCACAGCTTGGCGAACTGGCCGTCGTTGCCGACCACCAGGATCACGTCGCCGTCGGCGCAGGCATAGACGTCCTGCGGCTGGATGTTGGGATGGGCGTTGCCGTTGCGGCGCGGCACCTTGTCGGAGACCAGGTAGTTCATCGCCTGGTTGGACAGCGTGGCCACCTGCACGTCGAGCATGGCGATGTCGATGCTGTCGCCCACGCCGGTTTCGTTGCGGCGCGCCAGTGCGGCCAGCACCGAGACCGCGGTGTACATGCCGGTCATCAGGTCGACGATCGGCACGCCGACCTTCTGCGGGCCGCCGCCGGGCCGGCCGTCCTTCTCGCCGGTGACGCTCATCAGGCCGCCCATGGCCTGGATCAGGAAATCGTAGGCCGGCTGGTCGCGCCGCGGGCCGGTCTGGCCGAAGCCGGTGACCGAGCAATAGATCAGCCGCGGATTGATCTTGCGCAGCGACGCCTCGTCCAGGCCGTAGCGCGCCAGCGTGCCGGCCTTGTAGTTCTCCAGCACGATGTCGGCGCGGGCCGCCAGCTCCCTGACGATCTTCTGGCCCTCGGGCTTTTCCAGGCTGACGGTGATCGAGCGCTTGCCGCGGTTCACGGCGAGGTAGTAGCCCGCTTCCTTCGTGTCGCGGCCTTGCGCGTCTTTCAGGAACGGCGGGCCCCAGGTGCGGGTGTCGTCGCCGGCGCCGGGCCGTTCGACCTTGATCACTTCGGCGCCCAGGTCCGCCAGGATCTGGCCGGCCCAGGGGGCGGCGAGGATGCGGCTGAGGTCGAGCACCCGCACGTGCGATAGCGGGCCTTTGGCGTTGCTCATGGGAAGTCTCCTGTGTTGGAGACGATTCTGGGATGGCGAAGCGCGCGGCGCTACGCAGTCGGCGGCATAGCAGCTATGCGCCTCACCCCGGTGGCAGTCGGCCTGCGGGTCCCTAAAGTCCATCCACAGTTTCAACACGAGACCGGAGACAAGACATGACCCGATTCCTGAAGCAAACCGCCGCCGCCGTGGCACTTGCGCTGGCCGCCGCCTCGGCCCTGGCTCAGGCTTATCCGACCAAGCCGATCCGCCTGATCGTGCCCTTCCCCGCCGGCGGCCCGGTGGACCAGACGGCGCGCGCCCTCGGTGCCAAGCTCAGTACGGCGCTCGGCCAGCAGGTCATCATCGACAACAAGGGCGGCGCGGCCGGCGTGCTCGGTGCGGACGCCGTGGCCAAGGCCCCGGCGGACGGCTACACGCTGCTGTTCTCCTCCGCCGGCGCCCTGGCCATCGTTCCCAACCTCGCGCCGTCCATGCCCTACAACCCGCAGAAGGACCTGGTGGCCGTGACCCAGGCCCTGAAGGTGCCGACGGTGCTGGTGGTCGGCGCCAACTCGAAATACAAGACGCTGGCCGACCTGATCGCAGCCGCCCGCGCCTCCGACAAGCTCAATTACGCCTCCGCCGGCAGCGGCACCAACACCCACCTGGGCATGGAATTGCTCAAGCGCGAAGCCAAGCTGAGCATGAACCATGTTCCGTACCGCGGCGCCGCGCCGGCCCTGACCGACCTGATGGGCGGCCAGGTGGACGTGATGCTGGCCGACGCGCCGGTGGTGCTGCCCTTCATCCAGGGCGGCAAGCTGCGCGCGCTGGCCGTGGCCGGCGCCAGCCGGATCCCGGTGCTCAAGGACGTGCCGACCACCGCCGAACTCGGGATGCCCAAGTTCGAGGTCTACAACTGGTACGGCCTGCTGGCGCCGGCCAAGACCTCGCCCGAGGTGATCGACCGCCTGTACAAGGCCGTCGGCACCGCATTGCGCGCCCCCGACATGAAGGAGAACTTCAAGCAGCAGGGGTCCGAGGTGGTCGGCAGCCGCCCGGACGAATTCGGCCCCTTCATCTTCGCGGAGACGGCGCGCTGGGGCGCGCTGGCCCGCTCGGTCGGCGCCAAGCTGGAGTGAGCCGCGCCATGACGAGGGAAGCCTTCATCTGCGACGCCATCCGCACGCCGTTCGGCCGCTATGGCGGCGCGCTGTCCTCGCTGCGGGCCGACGACCTCGGCGCCGTGCCCCTGATGGCGCTGATGGCGCGCAATCCCGGGGTGGACTGGCAGGCCGTGACCGACCTGGTCTACGGCTGCGCCAACCAGGCCGGCGAGGACAACCGCAACGTCGGCCGCATGTCCAGCCTGCTGGCCGGACTGCCGCTGGAGTTGCCCGGCTCCACCATCAACCGCCTGTGCGGCTCCGGCCTGGACGCGGTCGGCACGGCGGCCCGCGCCATCAAGGCCGGCGAAGCCACGCTGATGATCGCCGGCGGTGTCGAGAGCATGAGCCGTGCGCCCTTCGTCATGCCCAAGGCCGAGAGCGCCTTCTCGCGCAACAACGCGGTCTACGACACCACCATCGGCTGGCGCTTCGTCAACCGGAAGATGAAAGAGCTGTACGGCGTGGACTCCATGCCGGAGACAGCGGAGAACGTCGCCACGGACCACAAGATCGGCCGCGAAGCGCAGGACAGGATGGCGCTGGCCTCCCAGCTGAAAGCAGTCGCGGCACAAAAGTCCGGCTACTTCGACAGCGAAATCACCCCAGTCACCATCCAGCAGAAGAAGGGCGACCCCATCGTCGTCGCCAAGGACGAACACCCGCGCGAGACCACGCTGGAATCGCTGGCGAAACTCAAGGGCGTGGTGCGTCCCGACGGCACCGTCACCGCCGGCAATGCCAGCGGCGTCAACGACGGCGCCTGCGCCTTGCTGCTGGCCGACGAAGCGACGGCGGCGAAGAACGGCCTGACGCCGCGTGCCCGCGTCGTCGGCATGGCCACGGCCGGTGTGCCGCCGCGCGTCATGGGCATCGGCCCGGCGCCGGCGACGCAGAAGGTGCTGGCGCTCACCGGCCTGTCCCTGGAGCAGATGGACGTGATCGAGCTCAACGAAGCCTTCGCCGCCCAGGGCCTGGCCGTGCTGCGGATGCTGGGGCTGCAGGACGACGACCCGCGTGTGAATCCGAACGGCGGGGCGATCGCATTGGGACATCCGCTAGGCGCCTCCGGCGCGCGGCTGGCGACCACGGCCGTCAACCAGCTGCACAAAAGCGGCGGCCGCTATGCGCTGTGCACCATGTGCATCGGCGTCGGCCAGGGCATCGCGGTGATCCTCGAGCGGGTCTAGACTGAAAACACCGACATCACAGAGAGACAAGCATGAACGACCTCACCCAATTGAACTACGAGCTCAAGGACTTCGTCGCCACCTTGACCCTCAACGCGCCGCCGGTCAACGCCCTGACCCGCACCCTGAACGACGAACTGACGCTGGCGCTGGACCGCATCTCCGAGATGGACGAGGTCCGCGTCGTGATCCTGACCGGGGCCGGCAAGGTGTTCTGCGCCGGCGCCGACCTCAAGGGGCGCAAGGACGTCATCAAGGGCCCGGGCGACCTGCCGGCCCACTCCCGCCGCACCCGCGAATGCTTCCACGCCATCCGTGAATGCGCCAAGCCGGTGATCTGCGCCATCAACGGCGCCGCGCTCGGCTCGGGTTTGGCGATGGCGGCCTCCAGCGACATCCTGATCGCCTCGGAGAAGGCATCGCTGGCCATGCCCGAGGTCGACGTCGGCCTGCTCGGGGGCAGCCGGCACGCCATGCGCCTGTTCGGCCATTCACGCATGCGCCGCATGATGCTCACGGGCATGCGGGTGCCCGGCGCCGAACTCTATCGACTGGGCATCGTGGAGGCCTGCGTCCCGCCGGAGGAACTGATGGCGGCCGCGATGGAGATCGCCACCACCATCGCCTCCAAGTCGCCGGTGTCGACCCGCATGGGCAAGCACACGATGAACGTGATCGAGGACCTGAGCCTGCGCGACGGCTACCGCTACGAGCAGGACATGACGGCGCAGATCGGCAAGACCGCCGACGCGAAGGAAGCCCAGCTGGCCTTCGCCGAGAAGCGCGCTCCCGTCTTCACCGGGCGCTGACGCGATGACCAACTCCAGGCGCTCCCTGCTGCTGGCCGGCGCAGCACTCGCAATCGCCGGCCTGCTGCCCTGCGCCCAGGCCGCCGGCTATCCCGACAAGCCGGTCCGCCTGGTGGTGCCCTTTCCCGCGGGCGGCGCCACCGACCTGATGGCGCGCAGCCTGGGCCAGAAGCTGTCCGAGCGGCTGGGCCAGCCGGTGGTGATCGACAACCGGGCCGGCGCCGGCGGCGGCATCGGCGCCGAAGCGGTCGCCACCGCGGCGCCCGACGGCTACACCCTGCTGTTCGCCACCATGGGCTCGCTCACCATCAACCCCAGCCTGTACAAGAACCTGCGCTACGACCCGGTCAAGAGCTTCGAGCCGATCTCGCTGACCCACAACACCTCCAACCTGCTGGTGGTCAACTCCAGCGTGCCGGCGCAGTCGGTGGCGGAACTGATCGTGCTGGCGCGCAAGAACCCCGGCCAGCTGAGCTTCGCCTCGGCCGGCAACGGCACCACCAGCCACCTGTCGGGCGAGCTGTTCAAGAGCCTGGCGAAAGTGGAGCTGACCCATGTGCCGTACAAGGGCAGCGCACCGGCCATGGTCGACTTCCTGGGCGGCCGCACCTCGATGATGTTCGACACCGCCTCCAACTTCGTGGACCACGTGAAATCCGGCCGGTTGCGGGCGCTGGGACTCACCGGCAGCAAGCGCTCGCCGGCCATGCCCAACGTGCCGACCATCGCCGAGACGCCGGGCCTGCAGGCCTATGACATGTCGCTCTGGCTGGGCGTGCTCGCGCCCGCCGGGACGCCCAAGGACATCACGGCGCGCCTGCACCGCGAGATCGCCGCCGCGATGGCCGCGCCCGACCTGGTGCGCCAGATGGCCGATGCCGGCATCGAGGTGCGCCTGAGCTCGCCGCAGGAATTCGCTGCCCTGATCCGGACCGACATGGCCAAGTGGGCGGGGGTCGTCAAGAGCGCCGACGTCAAGCTGGACTGACGTCGCTCGCGCGACGCCGCGGGACCGCTTTAGGCGTTCTAATCCTCCCCAAGCCCAAGGAGACGCCCATGTTCGCCGAACCATCCCCCAAGACCCAGGACCTGCTGCAACGCCTGCGCCAGTTCTTCGACCAGCACATCTACCCCAACGAGGAACGCTACAACCGCGAGATGGATGCGTTCCGCCGCGCCGGCAATGCCTGGCAGGTGTCGCCGGTGATCGAGGAACTCAAGCCCCTGGCGCGCAAGGCCGGCCTGTGGAACATGTTCCTGCCGCACGAATACGAGGGCGTGGAGGCGATTTCCAACCTGGACTACGCCCCGCTGTGCGAGATCATGGGCCGCGTCTCGTGGTCGGGGGAGGTGTTCAACTGCTCCGCGCCCGACACCGGGAACATGGAAACGCTGGAACGCTACGGCACCGTGGCGCAGAAGAAGCAGTGGCTGGAGCCGCTGCTGGCCGGCGAGATCCGCTCCGGCTTCCTGATGACCGAGCCGGCCGTCGCCTCGTCGGACGCCACCAACATCCAGTGCACCATCCGGCGCGAGGGCGACGACTACGTCATCAACGGCCGCAAGTGGTTCTCGTCGGGCGCCGGCAGCCCGCGCTGCAAGATCTTCATCGTGATGGGCAAGACCGATCCCGACGCGCCGCGCCACTCGCAGCAGTCGATGGTGCTGGTGCCGCGCGACACTGCCGGCGTGACCGTGGTGCGGCACCTGTCGGTGTTCGGCTACGACGACGCGCCGCACGGCCACATGGAAGTGCTGCTGGAGAACGTCCGGGTGCCGGCCAGCAATATCCTGCTGGGCGAAGGCCGCGGCTTCGAGATCGCCCAGGGCCGCCTCGGCCCGGGACGGATCCACCACTGCATGCGTTCCATCGGCGCCGCCGAGCGGGCGCTGGAGCTGATGTGCGCCCGGCTGAAGGAGCGCGTCGCCTTCGGCAAGCCGCTGTCGGAGCAATCGGTCTGGCACGAGCGCATTGCCGAATCGCGCTGCATGATCGACCAGGCCCGCCTGCTCACGCTCAACGCCGCCTGGAAGATGGACACCGTGGGCAACAAGAACGCCCGCGCCGAGATCGCGATGATCAAGGTGGTGGCGCCCAACATGTCGTGCAAGGTGGTGGACTGGGCGATCCAGGCCCACGGCGCCGCCGGCGTCAGCCAGGACTTCTGGCTGGCCGAGGCCTATGTCCACCAGCGCACCGTGCGCATCGTGGACGGCCCGGACGAAGTGCACCGCAACGCCATCGCCAAGCTGGAGCTGGCGCGTACCAGGCCCCAGTGACGCGCCGCAACGGCGCGCATCCGGCGCCTACCTGGCTCGCTTGGGCGCTGCCCTGGTGCCGGATGCATTGAGGGCGGCCGCGGCCCGCACCAGCGCCCGGAACGCGTCCGCATCGACCTCCTCGCCCTGCCGGATGTCGATCGCGCGCCTGGCGTTGCCCTCCAGGCTGGCGTTGAACAGCCGGGCCGGGTCCGGCACGGCAGCCCCCTTGGCGAAGGTCAGCTTCACCTTGTCCTTGTAGGACTCGCCGGTGCACAGGATCCCCCCGTGCGACCACACGGGCGTGGCCCACTTCCACTCCTCGACGACGTCCGGAACCGCCGCCTGGATCAGCTTGCGCATCCGGGTCAAGGTGGCGCCGCGCCAGTCCCCCAGTGCTGCGATCCGCTCGTCGATCAGCTCCGCGGCGGACGGGCCTGCGGTCGGAACCGGCTTCTTCATTGGTCTGCTCCTGTCAGGTCCAGAGACGCGCCAGGCCCCGTTGCCTGCGCAGGGTCGACCAGATAGGAGAAGGTGCCGGTAGGCGGGTCGGAGAAGGGCTGGATGTTCATTGCCGCCGGTTCCAAAGTTTCATACAATAAAAGCAATTTTATCCAATGAAACATGGCCCGTCTACCTGAAGACATCCTCGTGGCGCAGGCGCTGCAGCGGCTGGACGAGCCGCTGGCCGCCAACACCCGCGCCCGCCTCGCGCAGGCCTTGCTGGACTGGTTCACGGCCGGCTGGTCCGGCGCCCCGCTGGCGCTGGCTGGCCAGATGCGCGGCGTCGCCGCGAGCGCCTTCCCCGGACCGGGACCGGCGCCGGTGTTCGGCGGCGGACGGACGACGCCGCTGGCAGCCGGCTTCTCCAATGCCGGGATCGCCCACCTGCGCGAGATCGACGACGCGCACCGGGCGGCCATGCTGCATCCCGGCGTGGTCGCGATCACCCCGGTGCTGGCCCTGGCGGCGGCCCAGCCGCTCCGGCAGCGCCGCGCCATCGACGCCATCGTCGCCGGCTACGAAGTGGCGCTACGCCTCGGCGAAGCGCTGGGAACCCGGCACGCCGCGCTGTTCCATGCCACGGCGACCGCCGGCGCGGTCGGTGCGGCCGCGGCGACCGCGGTGGCGCTGGGGCTGTCGCGCGATCAGATGCATCACGCGCTGGGCATCGCCGCCACCCAGGCCGCGGGTCTGTGGCAACTGGTGGACGACGGGGCGCACGAGTCGAAATCGCTGCACCCGGCCTTCGCGGTGCGCAACGGCATGATGGCGGCGTGGTCGGCCCAGGCCGGCCTGCCCGGCGCCCGCGCCTTCTTCACCGGCAAGCGCGGCCTGCATGCCCTGCTGGCCGGCGATGGGCCGCTCGAGGCGCTGACCACGTACGGGCCCGGCGGCATCGACCGCCTGAACACCACCACCATCAAGGCCTGGCCCACCTGCGCCCAGATCTTCACGCCGCTGGACGCCCTGCGCGCGCTGATCGACGAGCACGGACTGCGGGCCGACCAGGTGAGCGCGATCGACGTGGAGATCTTCCCGCACGCGCTGAAGATCGCCGGCGTCGACTGGCCCACCCGGCCGTCCGAGACGCCGTTCTGCCTGCGCTACGTGCTGGCGACGCTGCTGCTCAAGGGGCGGCTCGGCCTGCCGGAGATGGAGCAGCCGGCGCTGGACGACCCGGCGCTGCTGGCGCTGGCCGACAAGATCCGCGTCATCCGCAACGACGAGTTCCAGAAGGCTTTCCCGGAGCGGCGGCCGGCGCGGGTGACGGTGACGCTGGCGGACGGCCGGGAGCTCGCGGCCTTCCGCGACCTGCGCCGCGGCGACCCCGAAGATCCGTTCGACTGGCCGCAACTGGTGCAGCGGATGCGGGCCTTCGCCCCCGCCCTGGACGACGCCGCCGCCGGCCGCGTGACGGCCTGGTGCGAAGGCTTTGCCGACGCCGGCCGCGACGGCCAGCTGTGCCTGCCGTCGGCGGACCTGTTCGGCGCCGGCTAGCCGTGCAGTGTCCAGCCCGGTGGCGGCCGGGCCGAAAAGCCCTGCAGCGCGAGCTGCTCGCGCATCACGTCCAGTGCCGCCAGCTGCGCCTCGCGGCTGTGGCGCGAAGCCAGGCCCATGACCACCATCGAACCGGCGAAGGAGCCGTCGCCGTCGAACACCGGCAGCGCGATGGAGGCCATTTCGGCCACCCGCTCGGCGCGCGTGATGACATAACCATGCTTGCCGATGTGCGCCGCCTGCGCCGTCTTGCCGCCGGTGAAATACAGCAGGATGTGGGCCGACGCGCCACCGGCCGCCAGCGGCAGCCGGGTGCCGGGTTCGACGTGGGGGCGCATCTCGCTTTGCGTGTGCTCGCGATAGAGGCAGACGCGCTCGTCGCCGCTGCGCACGTAGAAGGCGACGGTCTCGCCGGTGCGCTCCATCACGGCCCGCAGCACCGGTTGCAGGCGCGTGCCGAGGTCGACCGAGCTGCGGTACAGCATGCCCAGGTGCAGCGCCGCCGGGCCCGGCGTGTACTGGCCGGTGTCCGAGCGCTGCACGTAACGCGCATTCACCAGCACCGCCAGCAGGCGCAGCAGCGTGGCCTTGTCCAGCCCGGTCAGTTCGGCGAAGTCGCGCAGCGTCAGGCGCAGCCGGCTCTCCTGAAAGCACTCGAGGATGGCGAGGCCGCGTTCCAGCACGCCGATCGGTGGCGTGGGCGCGGCCGCGGGCACGGCCTGCGGCGGCTTGGGGGCGCGCGGCGCGCGCACGGGGCGGGCAGCGGCGGATGGCGGTGAGCGCATGGGACGCGAGCTTGACATGGTTCGGCAATCGGCCTTATAGTTTCGTTCATTAAAACATAATTTCATTCATTGAAACAACCCGCCGCTGCCAGGCGGCGCGCCCCACCCGACTCCCGTTCGCCCCTGATGTCCGCCTGCTCCGACTCCACCCTGCCCGCCACCCTGGCCGCCATCGTGGGCACCCCACACGTCCTGACGCGCGCCGAGGACACGGTCGCCTACAACACCGACTGGCGCCGCAGCTACCCCGGCGCCGCGCTCGCCGTGGTCCGGCCGCGCACGACGCACGAAGTGGCCCGCGTGGTGGCCGCCTGCGCCGCTGCCGGTGCGCCGGTGGTGGCCCAGGGCGGCAACACCGGCCTGGTCGGCGGCTCCACGCCGGACGCCTCGGGCCGCGAGGTGGTCCTGAACCTGGGCCGCATGAATTCGGTGCGGGCGGTCGATCGCCTCGACAACAGCATGACGCTGGAAGCGGGTTGCACGGTGCTGGCGGCGCAACAGGCCGCAGCCGCGGTGGGCCGCCTGTTTCCCCTGTCGCTCGCCTCCGAAGGCAGCGCCACCATCGGCGGCGTGCTGGGCACCAACGCCGGCGGCGAACAGGTGCTGCGCTACGGCAATACCCGCGACCTGGCCCTGGGGCTGGAAGTGGTGTTGGCCGATGGCCGGGTCTGGAACGGCCTGTCGGCGCTGCGCAAGGACAACACCGGCTACGACCTCAAGCACCTGTTCATCGGCAGCGAAGGAACGCTCGGCATCATCACGGCCGCCACCTTCAAGCTGTTCGCCCAGCCGCGCAAGGTGGTCACCGGCTGGGTGGCGCTGCGCGACCCGCAGGCCGCAGTGGACCTGCTGGCGGCGCTCACCGATGCGGTCGGCGAGCGGGTGACGGCGTTCGAGCTGATCGGCCGCGAGGCGCTGACGCAGGTGCTGGCGCACGCCACGCCGGGCATGCGCGACCCGCTGGCCGGCGATTACGCGTGGGCTGCGCTGTTCGACGTCTCCGAAGCGTCGGCGCTGCTGGATCCGACGCCGGCGGTCGAGGAAGTGCTGGCCGCCGCGATCGACGCCGGTGGCGTGACCGACGCAGCGCTGGCGGCCTCCGGCGCCCAGGCCCATGCCTTCTGGACCCTGCGCGAGCACGTGCCCGAGGCGCAGCGCCTGGACGGTCCCTCGATCAAGCACGACATCGCGGTGGCCGTGTCGCAGATTCCCGCCTTCATCGGGCAGGCCGGCGCGGCGCTGGAGGCGCTGCTGCCCGGCATCCGCGTCTGCTGCTTCGGCCACGTCGGCGACGGCAACCTGCACTACAACCAGAGCAAGCCGCGCGCCATGGCGGACGCCGACTTCCGCGCGTGCGAGGAAGCGGTGCACGACGTCGTGCACGGCGTGGTGGCCCGCATGAACGGCTCGATCTCGGCCGAGCACGGCATCGGCCGCCTCAAGCAGTCCGCCTTCCTGCAGACCAAGGCGCCGATCGCCCTCGAACTCATGGGCCGCGTCAAGGATGCCTTCGATCCGCGCGGCCTGCTCAACCCCGGCCGGGTGCTCCCCCCCGGCCGCACCACCACGCTTTCCCACTGAGAGAACCCACCATGCCCGTTTCCGTCTTCGACATGCAATCGCTCCAGCACCTCTGGGGCACCGATGAACTGCGCACCATCTTCTCGGAAGAAAACCGGGTGCAGAAGTGGCTCGACTTCGAAGCCGCGCTGGCCGAGGCCCAAGCCGAGATGGAGATCATCCCGGCCGCCGCCGCCCGCGAGATCGCGGCCCAGGCCAGGGTGGCAAACATCGACATCACGGCGATGTCGGCCGAGATCCGCCGCATCAAGCACTCGCTGGTGCCCGCGCTCAAGCAGCTGCAGGCCGCCTGCGGCAAGGACAACGGCGAATGGGTGCACTACGGCGCGACCACCCAGGACGTGGTGGACACCGGCGTCGCGCTGCAGCTCAAGGAGTTCCACGCCGTCGTCCTGCGCGACATGCAGGCCGTCGGCAAGGAACTGGCGCGCCTGGCCCGCACCCACCGCGACCTGCCGATGGCCGGCCGCACCCACGGCGTGCAGGCCCTGCCGATCACCTTCGGCCACAAGTGCGCGCTCTGGCTCGACGAACTGGGCCGCCACCACGAGCGGCTGGTGCAGTGCGCGCCGCGGGTGCTGGTCGGCATGCTGGCCGGCGCCGTCGGCAGCCAGGCCTCGCTGGGCCCGCGCGCGGTGGAACTGGAGCAGCGCATGCTCGCCAAGCTGGGCTTGGGCGCGCCGGCCATCAGCTGGGCACCGGCGCGCGACCGCTTCACCGAATACACGCTGCTGCTGGCGATGATCGGCGCCACCCTGTCGAAGATCGGCAACGAGCTGTTCAACATGCAGCGCAACGAGTTCGGCGAGGTGGAGGAAGGCTTCAGCGAAGGCAAGCTCGGCTCGTCGACCATGCCGCACAAGCGCAACCCGACCTCGGCCGAGAACCTGGCCGGGCTGTCGCGCCCGCTGCGCTACAACGCCGCGATGATGATCGAGGGCATGGTGCAGGAAGGCGAGCGCGACGGCATCGCCTGGAAGATGGAATGGAAGGCCGTGCCCGAGTGCTGCATGATCGCCGGCGCCATGCTGTTCCAGGCCAAGAACCTGCTGGCCGGCCTGAAAGTCAACGCCGACGTGATGGCGGCCAACCTGGACAAGATGCGCGGCTACCTGCTGTCCGAGCGCGTCATGCTCGAACTGAGCGGCCGGGTCGGCAAGCAGACCGCGCACGAATGGATCTACGAGGCCTCGATGAGCGGCATCACCGGCAAGCTCACCTTCGCCGATGCGATGCGCAAGCATCCGGGCCTGGGCCAGCTCCTGAGCGACCAGGAGATCGCCGACCTCACCGATCCCGCCGGCTACCTCGGCGAGTGCGGCGCATCGGTCGACCGGGTGCTCGCCGCCCAGGCCCAGTGGCTGGGCGCCTGAGCCCATGACAAGCAAGGAGACACCAATGAACCGCGATTCCATCCGCCGCCGCCGCGTCCTGCTGGCTTCAATCGCCATCCCGTCGCTGGCGGCGCTGCCGGCCGCCGCGCAGGCCCGTTATCCCGAGCAACCCATCAAGCTGGTGGTCGGCTTTCCGCCCGGCGGCGGCGGCGACCTGTACGGCCGCATGATCGCCATGGCGCTGGGCAAGACCCTGGGCCAGACGGTGGTGGTCGACAACAAGGCCGGCGCCGGCGGCAACATCGCCGCCGACATCGTGGCCAAGGCCAAGCCGGACGGCTACACCCTGCTGCTGGCGATGAGCGGCAACCTCGCGGTCGCCGCCGCCACCAAGCCGCAAAGCATTCCGTACAAGGTGCCCGACGATTTCGCGCCCATCGGCCTGATCCTGGAGGCGCCGCACGGCCTGTTCGTCGCCCACAACTCGCGCTTCAAGACGGCGCGCGAATTCCTCGACGCCGCCAGGACCCAGAAGCTGTCGTTCGGTTCCACCGGCACCGGCGCCGCGGCCCACATGGGCATGGAAATGGTCAAGCAGGCCGCCGGCATCGACGTCCTGCACGTGCCTTACAAGGGCTCGGGCCCGGCCATCACCGACATGCTGGGCGGCCAGGTGGACAGCTTCTTCGCCACCGCGTCGCCGCTGGTCGGCCAGGTGCGGCAGGGCCAGCTGCGCCTGCTGGCGATCACCGGCGACAAGCGCAGCCCCGCCCTGCCCGACGTGCCCACGTTCCAGGAGCTGGGCATCAACGTGCCGGTGACCCAGTGGTACGGGCTGGTGGCGCCGGAAGGCACGCCGCCGGCGGTGGTCAAGCTGCTGTCCGAGCACCTGAGCCGCGCCCTGGCCACGCCGCAGGTGCGCGACGCGATCCGCAAGGACGCCGCCACCGAGCGCGACCTGTCCGGCGAGCGCTTCCGGACCTTCATCCTGGAAGACATCGCCCGCTACAAGCGCGCACTGACGCCGGCCCTGCTCAAAGACATCACCTCCTGACCCCATGACCTACGACACCCTGATTTCCGTCGACCAGCTGGCCGCCGCGCTGGCCGCCGGCGGCCGCGCCGCCCCACTCGTTCTCGATTGCAGCTTCGAGCTCACCGACCTCGCCGCCGGCGAACGCACCTATGCCGCGGGCCACATCCCGGGCGCGGTCTACGTCCACCTGGAACACATGCTCAGCGCGGCCAAGACCGGCCGCAACGGCCGCCATCCGCTGCCCACCCGCGAGGCGTTCGCCCAGGCGATGGCGGCGCTGGGCGTGGACGACGGCACGCAGGTGGTCGCTTGCGACAACGCCGGCGGCATGTACGCCGCGCGCCTGTGGTGGATGCTGCGCTGGGCCGGCCACCGAGCCGTCGCCGTGCTCGATGGCGGCGTCGCGGCCTGGAAGTCCGCCGGCCAGCCGCTGGCCACACAGGCTCCGGCGCCGCGCGCGCCCGGCAGCTTCACCCTGCGGCCACCGCTGGTGCAGACCATCGACTACGAAGGCGTGAAGGCGAACCTCGCCAGCAAGCAAAAACTGGTGCTCGACGCCCGGGCCCCCGACCGCTTCCGCGGCGAGAACGAAACCCTGGACCCGGTGGGCGGCCACATCCCGGGCGCCCGCAACCGGCTGTTCAAGGACAACCTGACCGCGGATGGCCGCTTCAAGCCGGCCGCGCAGCTGCGCCAGGACATCGACGCGCTCACCGGCGGCCGGCCCGCCAGCGAGCTGGTGGCGCAGTGCGGCTCGGGCGTCACCGCCTGCCACAACCTGCTGGCCATGGAAGTGGCTGGACTGGCCGGCGCCACGCTCTACCCGGGCTCCTGGAGCGAGTGGTGCGCCCAGCCCGGCGCGCCGGTCGCCACCGGCGCTGCCTGACCGCAACGACACGACCCGAGGAGACACCATGAAGAACGATCTGCGGACGCTGGCCGTCCGCTGCCTGCTGGCCATGTGCATGACAGGCGCCGCGGCCCTGGCCCACGCCGCCTGGCCTGACCAGCCGATCAAGCTGGTGATCGGCTTTCCGCCCGGCGGCGGCGGCGACCTGTACGGCCGCGCCATCGCCAACGAACTGGGCAAGCACATCGGCCAGACCATCGTGGTGGAGAACAAGGGCGGCGCCGGCGGCAACATCGCCGCCGAACAGGTTGCGCAGGCCCGGCCCGACGGCTACACCCTGCTGCTGGCCATGAGCGGCAACCTGGGCAGTGCGCCGGCCGTGCGCAAGGACCTGCGCTACAAGGTGCCGGACGACTTCGTGCTGATCTCGCAGCTGGTGGAAACGCCGTTCGGGCTGATGGTCAGCGCGACATCGAAGATCCGCACCATCCAGGACTACGTTGCCGCGGCGAAGTCGGGCAAGCTCTCCTACGCCTCCACCGGCACCGGCGGCGCCTCGCAGATCGTGATGGAGATGGTCAAGCAGCAGGCCGGCCTGGAGATCCTGCACGTGCCCTACCGCGGCTCGGGCCCGGTGATGACCGACCTGATGGGCGGCCTGGTGGACAGCTTCTTCGCGCCGTACACGCCGCTGATGGGCCAGATCCAGGGCGGCAAGCTGCGCCTGCTGGCCGTCAGCACCGACAAGCGGCTGCCCGGCCTGCCGGAGGTGCCGACGCTCAAGGAGGCGGGCATCGACGTGGTGATGACCCAGTGGTACGGCCTGGCCGCGCCCAGGGGCACGCCGCAGCCGGTGATCGACCAGATCCAGCGCGCGGTGCAGGAAGCGATGAAGCAGCCGGAACTGCTGCGCGTGTACCGCGCCGACGGCGCCCAGGAAGCCCAGCGCAGCGGCGCCGCCTTCCGCGATTTCGTGGTGCGCGACATCGCCAACTACCGCCGCGGCGTCGAGCGCGGCAACCTGAAGGCGGAGTGACCCGATGACGACCGCCGCCGGCAAGCTCCAGCCGCACAGCGCCCACTGGGGCGTGTTCCGCGCCGGCTGGCAGGACGGCCGGCTCACGGTGCAGCCGCACCCGGGCGACCCGGATCCGAACCCGATCATCGACAACTTCACCACGGCCCTGCACCACAAGGCCCGCGTCACCACACCGATGGTGCGTCGCGGCTGGCTGGAGCGGGGACCGGGGGCGGACGGGCAGCGTGGCCGCGACAGCTTCGTGGCCATGGAGTGGCCCGAGGTGCTGGACCGGCTCGCCGCCGAACTGCGGCGCGTCAACGAGCAGCACGGGCCGACCGCCGTCTTCGGCGGCTCCTATGGCTGGTCGAGCGCGGGGCGCTTCCACCACGCGCAAAGCCAGGTGCACCGCTTCCTCAACACCTCCATCGGCGGCTACGTGCGCTCGGTCAACAGCTACAGCGCGGGCGCCTCCGGGGTGATCCTGCCGCACGTGCTGGGCACCATGGAACAGGTGGCGCGACGCAACGTCACCTGGGAGCAGATCGTCGACCACAGCGAGGTGGTGCTGGCATTCGGCGGCATGGCGCTGAAGAACTCTCGCGTGGCCAGCGGCGGCGTCAGCAAGCACGTCGAGCGCGAGGCCATGCGCGCGGCGGCGGCGCGCGGCTGCCGCTTCGTGTCGATCAGCCCGCTGCGCGGCGACCTGCCGGACGAAGCGCGCTTCGAGTGGCTGCCCGCGACGCCCGGCTCCGACACCGCGCTGATGCTGGCGCTGGCCCATGTGCTGGTGGCCAATGGCCTGCACGATCGCGATTTCATCGACCGCTATTGCGACGGCTGGCAGGTGTTCGAGGATTACCTGCTGGGGCGCGCCGACGGCGTGCCGAAGACGCCGGCCTGGGCGGCGCCGCTGTGCGGACTGCCGGCGGACCGGCTCGACGCGCTGGCGCGCTCGCTGCCGGGCCGCCGCGTGCTGGTGGTCGTCGCACATTCGCTGCAGCGCTCCCAGCACGGCGAGCAGCCGGTCTGGATGGGCGCGGTGCTGGCCGCCATCCTGGGCCAGATCGGCCTGCCGGGCGGCGGCTACAACTACGCCCTCGGCACGCTGGCGCACTACGGGAAACGCAACAACGCCGTCCCGGTGGCGGCGCTGCCGCAGGGAACCAACGCGGTGAAGGAATTCATCCCGGTCGCGCGCATCTCGGACATGCTGCTGCATCCGGGCGAGCCGTTCGACTACAACGGCCAGCGCCGGCCCTATCCGCACATCCGGCTGGCGTACTGGGCCGGCGGCAACCCCTTCCACCACCACCAGGACCTGCTGCGCCTGACCGAAGCCTTCCGCAAGCTGGAGACTTTCGTGGTGCACGAAAGCGCGTGGACGGCGACGGCACGCCACGCCGACATCGTCCTGCCCACCACGATGACGCTGGAGCGCGAGGACATCGGCTGCACGGCCACCGACCCGCTGGTGGTCGCGATGCACCGCATCGCGCCGCCGCACGGGCAGGCGCGCGACGACTACGACGTGTTCTGCGAGCTGGCGAAGCGGCTGGGCTCGCTGGACGCATTCAGCGAAGGGCGCAGCTCGCGCCAGTGGCTGGCGCACCTGTATGGGCGCACCCAGGACGCGCTGGCGTCGATGGGCCTGGATGCACCCGACTTCGAGACCTTCTGGCAGCGCGGCGAGCTGCTGCTGCCGCAGGCGCCGGACGACGGCGGCATGCTGCGTGCCTTTCGGGGCGATCCGCAGAAGAATCCGCTGCCGACGCCGAGCGGCAAGATCCAGGTCAGTTCGCCGACGATCGCCGGCTTCGGCTATGCCGACTGCCCGGGCCATCCGGCCTGGCTGCCGGCGACCGAGCCGCCGAGTGCGCAGCATCCGCTCTGGCTGATCTCCAACCAGCCGGCCCCGCGCCTGCACAGCCAGCTCGATTTCGGCGCCTACAGCCAGGCCAGCAAGCGCCAGGGACGCGAAGTCTGCACCATGCATCCGGCGGCGGCGGCGGCCCGGGGCATCGGCGACGGCGACATCGTCCGGCTGTTCAACGACCGCGGCGCGTGCCTGGCATCCGTGGCCCTGTCGACGGCGATGCGGCCCGACGTCGTGCAACTGCCCACCGGCGCCTGGTACGACCCGATGCCGGGCGCGGACGGCCGGCTGATGTGCGGCCACGGCAATCCGAACATGCTCACGCGCGACATCGGAACTTCTTCGCTGGCGCAAGGGTGCTCCGGGCAGCTGACGGTGGCGCAGGTCGAGCGCTACGACGGCGAACTGCCGCCGATCCGGGCTTTCGACCCGCCGGCAAGCCGGTGAACTCGGGGCCGTGGATGGAGCACGCCCGGCCCGGGATCACCGCCCCGAGGCTTTCGACGCCCGCTTCACCGCGGCGGACCTGGCGGGCTTGGGATGTCCCATCGCGGCCTTCAGGGAATCCTCCAGCCGCAGCGCGTCGACTTCCGCCTGCAGCGCCTCGACCAGCTTGACGCTGGCGGCCGACACCTTGCGGTCGCTGGGCCAGGCGACCACCCAGCCGGTATCGAAGCCGGCGATCGGCGCCATCGAGATGAAACCGGCCTCGTATTCGCGCAGCGCCGCCGAAAACGGCACCACCATGTAGGCCACGCCGCGGCACACCAGGTCGATGCTCAGGTGCAGCGGCTGCACGTCCACCAGCACGTTCAGCGTCAGCCCCAGCCGGTTGGCTTCCTTCTCCAGCCCGCTGGTCACCCGGTTGGAGCGGGAGATGATCAGGGTGTGCTTCGCCACGTCGGCCAGGTCGACCGGCCGGTCCATCCGCAGGCCGGCGCGGGCCCCGGCGGCGAGCACCAGCGGCTCGTTGATCAGGGTTCGCGTCGTCAGCGCCCGGCCGCTGGCGTCGTCGCGGATGAAGACGGCGACATCGCACAGGCCCCGGGCCAGGGAATCGGCCATCACATGCGACAGGCCCTCGATGACGCCGATATGGACTTTCGGATAGCGGCGCAGGAAGCCTTCGATCAGGCTGCCGCCCAGCAGCACGCGCATCGACGGCGTCATGCCGAGCACGACGTGGCCGGTCGGCGTCTCGGCCTCGGCCAGCACGTCTTCCTTCAGCTGCGCCACGTCCTTGAACAGCTGGCCGGCGCGGTCGCACAGGATCTCGCCCGCATGGGTCAGCCGGACCCCGCGCGAACTGCGTTCCAGCAGCCTGGTGCCGATTTCCTCTTCCAGCAGCTGCACCTGCCGCGTCAGCGCGGACTGCGAGATGAAGCGCGCCCGGGCGGCGGCGGCGAATCCGCCGTGCTCCGCGATCGACAGGAAGTAGCCAAGTTGACGCAGGTCCATGGATCGGCAGTATGCATCGGCAAGCTGATTATTCGATAGCTGCGCCCGGTTAATTGAATTTCCGCCCCGGCGGCGTTCTGGTGACACTGCATCCGCGACGGTTTCACAACGATGACCGCGTTCCCGGAGACAAGACAACGATGACGCAGCAGCCACCGGCCAGGGCGCTCGAGCGCGAGGCGTTACCGCCCCTCGCGGACCGCCATTTCGGCACCGTCTTCCAGGCAGCTCTCGCGCGCCACCCCGACAAGATCGCCATCCGCGACCCCGAGGCCGCCCTCAGCTACGCCGCCCTGCACCGGGCCGCGCTGCAACTGGCCGGCGGCCTGACCCGGCTGGGCGTCGAGCGGCAGCAGGCGGTGCTGATGATGCTGGACAACCATGTCGACTTCGTCGTCTTCTGGTGCGCGCTGAGCCTGACGGCGCGGGTCGAGGTTCCGATCAACACTGCGTACAAGGGCGCGTCGCTGGCGCACCAGGCCAACAACTCCCGCGCGCGGGTCATCGTGATCGAAGCGGCCTACGTGGAACGGCTGGCCGACGTGGCGGGCGAGCTCGAGTTCCTGGAGACGGTGATCGTCCGGGGCGGCGGCGCCGCGGCGCGGGCCGCGGTGCCCAGCCAGTTCCGGGTGCTGGCCTGGGACGACCTGCGCGTGGGCCCGGCCGATGCGCCGGCCGACCTCCATCCCTCGGACGTCATGGCGATCCTCTACACCTCCGGCACCACCGGGCCCTCCAAGGGCTCGGTCAACAGCCATGCGCATGGCTACACCTATGCGCATCCCTCGCATTTCGGCGCCGCCGGGCCCGACGACGTCACGCTGGTGGCGCTGCCGCTGTTCCACATGGGCGGGCAATGGGCCGCGGTCTACAACGCCTTCATCGGCGGCGCCACGGCCGTCGTGCTGCCGCGCTTCAGCGCGTCGACCTTCTGGGAGCAGGCGCGGGTCTACGGCGCCACCTACACCTTCCTGCTGGGGGCGATGACGCACTTCCTGCTCAAGCAGCCGGTGCGGCTGGGCGATCGCGCCCATGGCCTGAAGTCCATGCTGCTGGTGCCGATCCCGGCCGAGATCGGGGAGTTCAAGCGCCGCTTCGGGGTCGAAGCCATCGCCGCCGCCTTCGGCGCCACCGAATCCGGCGTCATCGCCCACGCGCCGCTCGGCACGGGGGTCGCGGGCCGGGTCGGCTGGCTGCGCCAGGGCGTCGAAGCGATCATCGTCGACGAGCGCGGCATGGAAGTCGCGCCCGGCGCGACCGGCGAGATGTGGGCCCGGGCCCGGGAACCCTGGACCATGACCAACGGCTACTTCGGCATGCCGGAAGCCACCGCCGCCGCCTGGCAGAACCTGTGGTTCCACACCGGCGACGCCGTGCGCCTGGCCGACGACGGGCAGTACGTGTTCGTGGACCGGGTCAAGGACGCGATCCGCCGCCGCGGCGAGAACGTCTCCAGCTTCGAGGTGGAGCGCGAGATCAACACCCACCCGGCCGTCGCCGAGTGCGCCATCGTCGCCGTCCCCAGCGAGTACGTGGAGGACGAGATCAAGGCCTGCGTGGTCTGCAAGGACGGCAGCGAGCTGACCCCGGAGGCGCTGCTCACCTTCCTGTCGCCGCGGCTGCCCCACTTCGCCGTGCCGCGCTATGTCGAATTCCTGCGCAGCCTGCCCAAGACTCCGACCGAAAAGGTGCGCAAGACCGAGCTGCGCCGGGCCGGCGTCACGGCCCAGACCTGGGACCGCGAAGCCGCCGGCTTCACGGTCGTCCGCTAACCCCGCAACCGAGAGAGCCGCCATGGAAACGATGGAAATGAACGACCTGCACGCCGCCTTCAGGAAGGACGGCGTGGTCCGCGTCCAGCAGGCGCTGGATCCGCACTGGCTGCGGGAGGCACAGGCCGCCTTCGACTGGAGCCTGGCCAACCAGAGCGCCACCTCGGCCCACTACAACAAGGAAAGCGAGTCCGGCAAGTTCTATGTCGACACCGCCAACCCGGCGGCGCTGCCGGTCTACCGCCAGCTGCTGGAGAACTCGCCGCTGGCCGACGCCGTCGCCGGGGCCTGGGGTTCCGACAAGGTCTGGTACGCCTTCGAGCAGATCTTCTACAAGGAGGGCGGTTCGGTGCGCAGCCAGCGCACCGGCTGGCACCAGGACTCCTCCTACCTGTCGTTCGACGGCGAGGACCTGGCAGTCATGTGGATCACCTTCGACGCCCTGCCGAAGGAAGCCTCGCTGGAATTCGTGCGCGGTTCCCACCGCGGCCCGCTGTACGAGCAGCGCGGCGTGAAGAACGACACCGGCCGCCCCACCGTGCCGCACATCGAGGCGGCGCGCGACCAGTACGACATCGTCTCCTGGCCGATCGAGCCGGGCGACGTGCTGATCTTCCATCCGGCGCTGCTGCACGGCGGCGGCGGCACCGAGGCGGGCAGGCGCCGCCGCACCCTGTCGCTGCGCTTCTTCGGCGAAGACGCGAAGTTCGTCCGCCGGCCCCAGACCCACGACACCCCGCCGCAATTCCTGCGGCTGAACGAGCAGCTCAGGGACGGCGACCCGTTCCGCGGCGACTTCCTGCAACTGCGTTGACCCAGACCCCACCGGAGACAAGCCATGACCCTCGACCGCCGCACCTTCCTCGCCCGCGCCTGCACCGCGGCCACCGCCACCGTCGCCGCGCCCTTCGTCAGCAGTGCCCATGCCCAGGCGCCGCAGTTCTCGTTCAAGTACGCGCACAACGCGCCGCTGACCCACCCCCTGCACATCCACGCCGCCCGGGCCTGCGAGCAGATCAGGGAGCAGACCAAGGGCCGCGTGTCGATCGACGTGTTCCCGAACAACCAGCTCGGTGGCGACACCGACATGCTGTCGCAGCTGCGCTCGGGCGCGATCCACTTCCAGACGCTCTCGCCACTGATCCTGTCGACCCTGGTGCCGGCCGCGTCGATCAGCGGCATCGGCTTCGCCTTCTCCAATTACGACCAGGTCTGGGCCGCGATGGACGGCGAGCTCGGCGCCTACGTGCGCGCGCAGATCGGCGCCACCGGGCTGGTGGCGATGGAAAAGATCTACGACAACGGCTTTCGCCAGATCACCACCAGCAACCGGCCGATCCGCACCGCCGACGACCTCAAGGGCCTGAAGATCCGGGTGCCGGTCAGCCCGCTGTGGACCTCGCTGTTCAAGGCCCTGGGCGCTTCCCCCACCGGCATCAACTGGGCCGACGCCTACGTCGCCATGCAGTCCAAGGTGGTGGACGGCCAGGAAAACGCCCTGGGCATCGTCAGCATCGCCAAGCTGTACGAAGTGCAGAAGTTCTGCTCGGAGACCAACCATGTCTGGGACGGCATCTGGTTCCTGGCCAACGGCAAGGCCTGGAACTCCATGCCGGCCGACCTGCAGCAGGTCTGCGCCCGCAATTTCAACGAGCAGGCGCTGGCCCAGCGCGCGACCAACCGCAAGCTCAACGAATCGCTGGAAGGCGAACTCACCGCCAAGGGCATGGCCTTCAACCGGCCCGACCTGCCAAGCTTCAAGAAGGCGCTGCAGCGCGCCGGCTTCTACCAGGAATGGAAACAAAAGTACGGCGCCGACGCCTGGGCCCTGCTGGAAAAGCGGGTCGGCGCGCTGGCCTGAGGGCGGCGCCGGAGGCCATCTGATTTTTCGATGGCTTCGAGTCCCAAATTGAATTTCCGAAATCGCGCGGCAGTGACCACACTGCATGGCAGAGCACCGGCGGCAACGTACCGCCCATTCCATCCGGAGACAAGACCCATGCTGACCCAGCAACAGATCGACCAGTACGAGCGGCAAGGCCTGCTCGTGCTCCCCGCGTTTTTCAGCGCCGACGAGATCGCACCGCTGATGGCCGACATGCCGCGCATCGTGGCGATGGACCGGCCCGAAGTGGCGAAGTCCGCGCAAGGCGAAACCCGCACCGCCCTGGCGCTGCACCGCTACAGCGAGCCGTTCCGGCGCTTCATGCACAACCCGAAGCTGATCGAGCTGGCCCGCCAGCTGCTCGGCGGCCCGATCTACTGCCACCAGTACAAGATCGTCTGCAAGGACCCGATGGGCACGCTGGACTTTCCCTGGCACCAGGACTACGGCAACTGGCAGGACCTGGACGGCATGCCCGAGCCGCTGGCCCTGAACATCTCGGTCTACCTCGACCCGGTGACCGAGTTCAACGGCCCGGTGGCCTTCATCCCGGGCTCGCACCACCGCGGCCGCATTCCGTCGCTGGCCGAGCAACCCGCCGGCCTGGAGAACATGACCACCCTGGCGCGGCTCAATCGCGGCGCGATCGAGGGCCTGGTGAACGAATACGGCCTGGTCGCGCCCAAGGGCCCGGCCGGCACCATCGCGATCTTCCACGGCCTCACGGCCCATGCGTCCACGCCCAACATCAGCCCGTGGACCCGGCACATCCTGTACTTCACGGCCAACCGGGTCAGCAACGCGATCCGCAAGCCCACCCGGGCCGACTACGTGGCCCACCGCGACTTCGCGCCGCTCGAACCCGAGACCGCCCTGGCCTGACTTTCCCTGGAGACACCCATGAACGACACCATGAACGACGGCCGGCGCGGCTTTCTCACCACCGCCGGCGCGCTCGGCGCCGCCGCGGCCTTGCCGCTGATCACCCTGCCCCGCTATGCGAAGGCCGCGGAGTTCAACCTCAAGTACGGCAGCGAACTGCCGCTGTCGCATCCGCAAGTGGTGCGCATCAAGGAGGCGACGGACGCCATCCGCAAGGAAACCGGCGGGCGCGTCGACATCGAGGTGTTCGCCGCCGGCGCGCTGGGCAGCATCACCGACATGATCTCGCAGACCCGCTCCGGCGCGATCCACATGCTGAGCGTCGCGATGGCCAACATGACCACCTTCGACCCGAAGGCCTCGCTGACGATTCCGTACGCCTTCAAGGACTACAACGCCGTCTGGGCCGCCATGGACGGCGACCTCGGCGCGTACTCCAGGCGCGTGATCAGCCGCTTCGGCTTCCACGTGTTCGACCACATGTGGGACCACGGCTTCCGCCAGATGACCACCCGCACCAAGGCCATCGTGTCGCCGGACGACCTCAAGGGCTTCAAGATCCGGGTGGCGGTGGTGCCGATGTACGTCTCGCTGTTCAAGGCGCTGGGCGCCGCGCCCACCGCGATCAACTTCAGCGAGCTGTATTCCTCGCTGCAGACGCGGGTGGTGGACGGCCAGGAGAACTCGCTGGCCCTGATCGACAGCGCCCGCTTCTACGAGGTGCAGACCCATGTGTCGATGACCAACCACATCTGGGAAGGCTACGTCACCGCCTTCAACGACGCCGCCTGGAAGAAGCTGCCGGGCAACCTGCAGGACACGGTCAAGAAGCACTTCCGCCAGGCCACGCTCAACCAGCGCCAGGACATGGTCGCCCTCGCCGGCACCCTGCAGGCCCAGCTCCAGGCCAAGGGCATGAAGTTCAACCAGGCCGACTCGGCGCCGTTCCGCAGCGCGCTGAGCAACGCCGGCTTCTACAAGGAATGGAAAGAGAAGTTCGGCCCCGAAGTCTGGGCCGTGCTCGAGAAGTACTCCGGCAACCTGGCCTGAAGTCAAGGAATCCCCATGCTGACCAAAGACCAGATCGCCAGTTACGAACGCGACGGCTACCTGCTGCTGCCGGACCTGTTCCGCCCCGAGGAAGTCGCCGTGGTGCGGCGCGCCGCCTCCGAGATCTACGAGATGCACCGGCCGGAAGTCTGGCGCGGCAAGGGCGGCGAGTTCCGCCTGGCCTTCGGCGTGCAGCACTACCACCCCGTGTTCGACCTGTTCCTGCGCCATCCGAGGCTGATCGAGCCGACCCGCGACCTGCTGGGCGGCGACGTCTACTGCCACCAGTACAAGCTGATCAACAAGCAGCCGTTCGGCAAGCTGGACTTCCCCTGGCACCAGGACTTCGCCAACTGGAACGTGTTCGACGGCATGCCGGAGCCGCGGGCGCTGAACATCTCGGTGTTCCTCGACGACGTGACCGAGTTCAACGGCCCGGTGATCTTCATCCCCGGCGCCCACAAGGAGGGCCTGATCAAGGCCGACGTGCTGCCGATGGACGGGGTCGACCAGGACGGCGCCCACACCATCCTGGGCAAGGAGCTCGAGCGCCTGGCCAGGGCCAACGGCATGGTGGCGCCCAAGGGCAAGGCCGGCACCGCGGTGCTGTTCCACCCCTACATGCCGCATGCGTCGTCGCCCAACCAGTCGCCCTGGTCGCGCAGCACCATCTACCTGACCAGCAACCGGGTCGACAACTTCATCCGCAAGCCGACCCGTCCCGAGTACGTGGCCCACACCGATTTCACCCCACTGCGGGCGGTGAGCGAAAGCGCCCTGCTCGATTACGAAGCGACCGCGGCGGCGTGATGGACGCGCAGCGACTCGGCGCCCACCTCCAGGCCCAGGGCATCTTCAAGACAGCGGAGATCGCCCTGGAGAAGATCGGCGGCGGCCAGTCGAACCCGACCTATTTCGTCACCGGCGGCGACCGCACCGTGGTGCTGCGCAAGCAGCCCGAAGGCGCCGTGCTGCCGTCGGCCCACCGGATGGACCGCGAGTACCGCGTCCTGACGGCGCTGCAGGGCGCCGCCGGCGTGCCGGTGCCGCGCACCCTGCTGTATTGCGCCGACGCCGGCGTGATCGGCACGCCCTTCTACCTGATGGAAAAGCTCGAAGGCCGGATCTTCCCGGACTACCGCCTGGACGGCGTGCCGCCGGCCGAGCGCACGGCCATGTACCGGTCGATGGCGCAGGCACTGGCCGCGCTGCACAAGGTGGATTGGCGCGCGGCGGGCCTGGCCGACTACGGCCGCCACGGCGGCTTCTTCGCCCGCCAGCTCGCGCGCTGGACCGAGCAGTGGCGGCTGTCCAAGACCGCAGAGAACGCCGACATCGATGCGCTGATCGTCCGCCTGCCTGGCCTGGTGCCGGCCGACGACGAGACCGTGCTGTGCCACGGCGACTTCCGCCTGGGCAACCTGATGTTCCATCCCACCGAGCCGCGCGTGGTCGGCGTGCTGGACTGGGAGCTGTCGACGCTGGGCCATCCCCTGTCGGACCTGGCGTTCAACTGCATCGCCTGGCACACCACGCCGCACGAATACGGCGGCATCGCCGGCCTGGACCTGGCGGCGCTTGGCATCCCCAGTGAAGCTGAGTACCAGGCGCATTACTGCCAGGCCGCCGGCCGCGCCGATGCGACCACGCCGTTCCACCTGGCTTTCGCGATGTTCCGCTTTGCCGTCATCTTCGAAGGCATCGCGGCCCGGGCCCTGGCCGGCAGCGCCGCTTCCGACAACGCGTCTTCGGTCGGCCGGCTCAGCGCCGCCTTCGCCCGCCGCGCCATCGAGTGCCTGGACGCGCGCGACCTCGCGCCGGCCTGACCCATCACCGACCCCAACCAAGGCAGTCCGACCCCATGGATTTCGCAACCTCAGACCAGGGCAAGCGCCTGCAGCAGGACCTGGAGTCCTTCGTGCGCGAGTTCGTCATGCCCGCCGACGCCGAGTGGAACCGGCTGGCGCACGCCGGCACCTTCCCGACGGCGATCGTGGAGGACCTCAAGGCAAAAGCCAAGGCGCGTGGCCTGTGGAACCTGTTCCACCCCGGCCTGAAGGAGCCCGACCCCGGCACCCGCCTGACCAACCTGGACTACGCGCCGCTGGCCGAGATCATGGGCCGCTATCCGTGGTGCCCGGAGGTCTTCAACTGCAATGCGCCCGACACCGGCAACATGGAGCTGCTGGACCTGTTCGCCACCCCGGCCCAGCGGCGCGACTGGCTGGAGCCGCTGCTGCGCGGCGAGATCCGCTCCTGCTTCGCGATGACCGAGCCCGACGTCGCCTCCTCGGACGCGACCAACATCGTCACCCGGATCGAGCGGGAGGGCGACCACTACGTCATCACCGGCCGCAAGTGGTTCACCAGCGGCGCTCTCAATCCGCTGTGCCGGTTCGCGATCGTGATGGGCGTCGCCGCCACCACGGCCGACGCGCCGGCCCACCAGCGCCACACCATGGTGATCGTGCCGATGGGGACGCCCGGCTTCAGCATCGTGCGCAACGTGCCGATCATGAATCACCTGGCCGTGGACGGCCATTGCGAGGTGCTGTTCGACCGGGTGCGGGTGCCGGTGGCCAACCTGCTCGGCTCGGAAGGCGACGGCTTCGCGCTGGCGCAGGCGCGCCTGGGCCCGGGCCGGGTCCACCACTGCATGCGCACCATCGGCCAGTGTGAGCTGGCGCTGGAACTGATGTGCGACCGGGCCCTGGCGCGCCGCGCCTTCGGCCGCCAGCTGGCGGACTACGCCAACATCCAGGACTGGATCGCCCAGGCCCGGGTCGACATCGACCAGTGCCGCCTGCTGGTGCTGCGCGCCGCCTGGCTGATGGACACGCAGGGCAACAAGGCCGCGCGCATCGACGTCTCGGCCATCAAGCTGGTGGCGGCGCAGCTGCAGTGCCGGGTGATCGACAAGGCGATCCAGGTGTTCGGCGCCAAGGGCATGACCGACGAGACGCCGCTGGCCTTCTTCGCGACCTGGGGCCGCGCCATGCGCTTCCTGGACGGCCCGGACGAAGTGCACCTGCGCACCGTCGCCCGCGACGAACTGGGCAAGGCCAAGGCGCGCCAGCGCCAGCTCGAGGCCGCCTGATCATGGCCAGCACCGAATTCAGCCTCGATGGCGGCATCGCCACCATCTGCTTCAACCGGCCCCAGGTGCTGAACGCACTGGACGTGGCGTCGGCGCAGGAATTCCTCGCCGCCTGCGAGCAGATCGCCCGCCCCGCAAGCGCGGTGCGCGTGATCGTGCTGCGGGGCGCGGGCCGCGGCTTCATGGCCGGCGGCGACCTGTCCGTGATGCAGGACGATCCCGAAGGCGGCGCCCGCGCCCTGATCGCGCCGATGCACCGCGGCCTCGCCTTGCTGGCGCAGCAGCCCGCGCCGGTGCTGGCCTCGCTGCAGGGCGCGGTGGCCGGCGCCGGCCTGAGCCTGGCGCTGGGCGCCGACCTGGCGCTGGCCGCCGACGACGCCGTGTTCAACCTCGCCTACTCGCGCGTCGGCGCCAGCTGCGACCTCGGCGGCTCCTGGGGCCTGCCCCGGATCGTGGGCGTGCGGCGGGCGCTGGAGATCTCGCTGCTGAGCGATCCCGTCACCGCGGCGCAGGCGCTGGACTGGGGCCTGGTCAACCGGGTCGTCCCGGCCGCCGAACTCGACGCCCAAACCCGGGCGCTGGCGCAGCGGCTGGCGCAAGGCCCGACCGCCGCCTACGGCCGCATGCGGCAGCTGATGCGGACGTCGCTGGACCACAGCTACGGCGAACAACTCGACGCCGAGCGCGACGCCTTCCTGGCTGGCACCGCGACCCGCGACTTCAAGGAGGGCGTCGCCGCCTTCCTCGCACGCCGCAAGGCCGACTTCCAGGGCCATTGAGAGACACCATGAACGATCCGGTCATCATCGACGCCATCCGCACGCCCTACGGCCGCCGCAAGGGCGCGCTGCGCGCCACCCGCCCCGACGACCTGCTGGCGGCCACGCTGGACGCGCTGGTGCAGCGCAGCGGCGTCGCGCCGCAGAGCGTGGACGACGTCATTGCCGGCTGCGTCAGCCAGGCCGGCGAGCAGGCCGCCAACATCAGCCGGATCGCCACGCTGCTCAGCGGCCTGCCGGTGTCGGTGCCCGGCGTGGCCCTGAACCGCATGTGCGGCTCCAGCCAGCAGGCGATGCACTTCGCCGCGCAGGCCGTCGCGGCCGGCGACGCCAGGTACGTGATCGCCTGCGGCGCCGAGAGCATGACGCGGGTGCCGATGTTCCTGGACGTCACGCTGGGCCAGTTCGACTTCCGCGGCTTCGAGGACCTGAACCCGCGCCTGATCGATAAACACCACCTGGTGCACCAGGTCGAAAGCGCGGAACTGATCGCCAGGCAGTGGGACATCTCGCGCGAGGCCTGCGACGGCTACGCCCGCGAGAGCCATGCCCGCGCCGCCCGCGCGGCCGCCGCCGGCTTGCACCAGGAGATCGTGGCGACGGCCGGCGTCGACGCCGACGGCCTGCCGGTCACGCTCGGGCGCGACGAAGGCATCCGCGACAAGCTGGACCCGGCGAAGATGGCATCGCTGGCGCCGGTGTTCCGCGCGCCCGGCGACGGCGTGGTCACGGCCGGCAATTCGAGCCAGCTGTCGGACGGCGCTTCGGCGTTGCTGGTGGCCGATGCCGACGCGGCCCGCGCCGACGGCCTGACCGCCCGGGCGCGGTTCCGGGCCCGGGTGGCCTGCGGCTCCGACCCGGTGCTGCAGCTCACCGGCGTGATCCCGGCGACCCACAAGGCGCTGGCCAGGGCCGGCCTGACGCTCGCCGACGTCGACTGGATCGAGATCAACGAGGCCTTCGCCAGCGTGGTGCTGGCCTGGGCGCGCGAATTTGGCGCCGACATGGAGCGCGTCAATCCCTGGGGCGGCGCCATCGCCCACGGGCATCCGCTCGGCGCCTCCGGCACCGGCCTGATGGCCAAGATGCTGTGCGGCCTGCAAGCCACCGGCGGCAGCATCGGCCTGCAGGTGATGTGCATCGGCCACGGCATGGCCACCGCCACCATCGTGGAGCGGCTGTGATGGCTTGGCTACTTCGGCAGGGCCGTGGCCGCCCAGGCCGCCAGCTTCCAGCTGCCGTCCTCGCGCACCCAGGTGCTGGTGAACGCGGCCCGCGTACGGTACGGGCTGCCATCGACCTGCGCGGTGACGTCGACCGCGCCCTGCATCACGGCGCAATCGGTCCACGCGTGGAAGCGCGCCAGCTCGCGGTCCATCCGCAGGTACCTGACCCGGCCGCTGCGCAGCGCGTCGAGGTACTGCGCCTTGCTCTCCACGGCGCCGGTGGAGTGGCAATAGCTCAGGGCGTCGGCCAACACCTCTTCCAGCGCGGCGAAGTCGCCGCCGATCATCGCCGCGTACCTGGCGTCGTCGCGGGCCAGGACAAGCTGTTCGACAGGGTGGCTGGGCATCGGTGGTCCTTCGGCGGGGTTCGAGAGCAATTCTATTTCGGCGCCGGGCGCGGCAACCAGGACAACAGGAGACACCATGAACGTTGAACATGCGCTGGACGCGCAAGCCGCCGGCGATGACGCCCGGCCGGGCGTCATCGACACCCTGACCGTCTGGCTGGTCAAGGGCGTCGAGGCGGTCTGCGCCGTCGGGCTGCTGGTGGAGATCTGCCTGCTCTTTGCCGGCGTGCTGTGCCGCTACGTCTTCCACTACCCGCTGGTCTGGTCGGACGAACTGGCGTCGATCCTGTTCCTGTGGCTGACCATGCTCGGCGCGGTGCTGGCGCTGCAGAAGGGCCAGCACCTGCGGCTGACGGCGTTCGTGCTGCGGATGCCGCGCTGGGCGCCGCTGCTGGCCACCATGTCGTCGCTGCTCACCGTAGTCTTCCTGGTCGCGCTGATGCATCCGGTCTGGGAACACGTGCAGTCGGAGTCGATCCTCACCACCGCGGCGCTGGGCATCCAGAACACGTGGCGCGTCTCTGCGCTGGCCGCCGGCCTGGGCCTGATGCTGCTGCTGAGCGCGCTGGACCTCGCCGGCCGGATCAACAGCCGGCACTTCATGATCTCCGTGCTGGTCGTCGCCGCGGTCACGGGCGCCCTGTGGCTGGCCGGGCCGTCGCTGCGCGCCATCGGCAACTACAACCTGGCGCTGTTCTTCATCGTGCTCGTGGGGCTGTGCGTGGCCGGCGGCATGCCGATCGCCTTCGCCTTCGGCATCTGCACGGTCGCCTACCTCGCCTTCGTGACCGACGCGCCGATGACCATCGTGATCAGCCGGATCGACGAAGGCGTCTCGCACATCATCCTGCTGGCGGTGCCGCTGTTCGTGGTGCTGGGCCTGCTGCTGCAGATCACCGGCATCGCCAAGGCCATGATCGAGTTCCTCGCCTCCATGCTGGGCCACGTCAAGGGCGGCCTGTCGTACGTGCTGCTGGCCGGCATCTACGTGGTGTCCGGCATCTCGGGCTCCAAGGCCGCCGACATCGCGGCGATCGCGCCGGCCCTGTTCCCCGAGATGCAGAAGCGCGGCTACAACAACGGCGAAATGGGAGCCCTGCTCTCGGCCTCGGCGGCGATGTCGGAGACCATCCCGCCCAGCCTGGTGCTCATCACCATCGGCTCGGTCGTCGGCGTCTCGATCTCCGCGCTGTTCACCGGCGGCGTGATCCCGGCGCTGGTGCTGGCGATCGCGCTGTCCGCGGTGGTGTATTTCAAGTCCAAGGGCACCGCGCCCGCCGTGTCCGTGAAGGCCAGTAAGAAGCAGATCCTCAGGCTGTTCCTGATCGCCCTGCCGGCGCTTTCGCTGCCGCTGGTGATCCGCGGCGCGGTGGTCGAGGGCGTCGCCACAGCCACCGAGGTGGCGACGGTTGGCATCGTCTACTCGATCCTGATCGGGCTCTTCATCTACCGCAGCTTCGACCCGAAGCGGATCTACCCGATGCTGGTGGACACCGCCACGCTCTCGGGCGCGATCCTGCTGATCATGGGCACGGCAACCGCGATGGGCTGGGCGCTCAGCCAGTCGGGTTTCTCGCGCCAGCTGGTGGCGGCGATGGCCGGCATGCCGGGCGGCGCCTACGGCTTCCTGGCCGTCAGCATCGTGGCCTTCATCGTGCTGGGCTCGCTGCTGGAAGGCATCCCCGCCATCGTGCTGTTCGGGCCGCTGCTGTTTCCCGCGGCGCGCGCGCTGGGCATCCACGACGTCCACTATTCGATGGTGGTGGTGCTGGCCATGGGCATCGGCCTGTTCGCGCCGCCGTTCGGCGTCGGCTTCTTCGGCGCCTGCGCCATCGGCAAGATCGACCCGGCCGAGGCGGCCGGCTACATCTGGCCCTACATGACGGCCCTCCTCATCGGCGTGATCGTGGTCGCCGCCTTCCCCTGGCTGTCGATCGGCTTCCTCTAAACCGCACCGTCCCCACCAGACCATCATGGCCATCACCCAACTCTTCGCGCGCGGCGCCCTGCTCTATCCGGACCGTGTGTGCCTGCAGGACGCGAACGGCAGCCGCACCTTCGCCCAGGTGCGCGAGCGGGTCGCCCGGCTCGCGGGGCGCCTCAACAGCGGCGACCAGCCTACCGGCGAGAAATGCGCGGTGTTCTCGCCCAACGCCTCGATCGCCGTGGAATGCCTGATCGGCATCCAGTGGGCCGGCGCGGTCTACGTGCCGCTCAATCCCAAGAACCATGCGCAGGAGAACATCGCGATCGTGGACAACTGCGACGTGAGCACGCTGTTCTTCCACAGCGCGCTGGCCGGCCAGGTGGAGCAGCTGCGGGCCGGCTGCCCCAAGCTGACGCGCTGCATCGCGATCGACCGGCCGGTGCCCGGCGCCGAGTTCCTGGACAGCTGGATCGGCGACGCCGCGCCACGCGCCACGCCGTTCCCGTTCGAGGCCAACGACGTCGTCAGCATCTACTCCACCGGCGGCACCACGGGGTTGCCCAAGGGCGTGATGCTGACCAGCATCAACTGGGACATGGCGGCGGCGAACTTCCACGCCCATACGCCGGTGAAGAAGCCGCCGGTGTTCCTTGCCGTGTCGCCGATCACCCACGCGGCCGGCACCTTCTCCTTCATGGTGATGGCGCTGGGCGGCAAGACGGTGATCCTGCCCGGCTTCGACGCCCAGGAGATCCTCGCCGCGATCGAGCGCGAGCGCGTCACCCACATCTACCTGCCGCCCACGGCAATCTACATGCTGCTGGAGCATCCGGGTGTGCGCGAGCGCGACTACTCCTCGCTGGAGTACTTCATGTACACCTCGGCGCCGATGTCGGTCACCAAGCTGCGCGAGTGCCTGGACATCTTCGGGCCGGTGATGATCCAGTTCTGGGGCCAGACCGAAGCGCCGAGCTTCTGCACCTGCCTCTCGCGCGAGGACCACCTGAACCTGACGCCGGAGCGCGAGCAGCGGCTCCTGAGCTGCGGCCAGCCGATGCTGCTGACGCCGGTGGCGGCGATGGACGACCACGGAGCGCTGCTGGCCGCCGGCGAAAAGGGCGAGCTGGTGGTGAACGGCCCGCTGGTGATGGCCGGCTACTACCGCAATCCGGCGGCGACGGCCGGCGTGTCCGTCCACGGCTGGCACCACACCGGGGACATCGGCTATGTCGACGCGGACGGCTACGTCTTCATCGTCGACCGCAAGAAGGAAATGATCATCACCGGCGGCTACAACGTCTACCCGCGCGAGGTGGAGCGGGTGCTGCTGGCGCATCCGGCGATCCAGGACTGCGCCGTGGTCGGCGCGCCGCACGAAAAGTGGGGCGAAGCCGTGACCGGCGTGATCGAACTGAAGGCCGGCAGCACGCTCGGCGCCGAGGAACTGATGGCGTTCTGCAAGGCGCAACTGGGCAGCGTCAAGACGCCCAAGGCCATCGAGTTCTGGGATGAACTGCCCCGCACTCCGGTCGGCAAGGTCGACAAGAAACTGATCCGCGAGAGCTTCTGGCAAGGCATGGCACGCGCCATCTGAACCCGCGCTCCCGATTTTTCTTCAATCCGCAACGAAAGTCAGACATGGATGTGTACGTGATCGGAACGGCCTGCACGGCGTTCGGAAAATTCCCCAACAAGAGCTTCAAGCAGCTGACCCGCGAGGTCTACCTGCCGCTGCTGGCGGACGCCGGCCTGGACAACGGCGACCGGATCGACACCTCCTGGTTCGCCAACGTCAAGATGGAGATGTTCAAGCAACCCAATATCCGCGGCCAGGTCTGCTTCTCGGAACTGGTCGCCGAAGGGCTGTTTCCCGAGTACGCGCCGATGATCAACGTCGAGGGCGCCTGTGCCACCGGTTCGCTGGCCTTCCACGGCGCGGTCAAGGACATCCTGTCCGGCCAGGCCGGGATCGCCCTGGCGGTCGGGGTGGAAAAGACCTTCATCCCCGACGACCCCGAGCGCCAGTACCAGCTGTTCACCGGCGGCCTCGACCAGATGGACCCCGAGGTCTGGCACGCGTATTACCGCAAGGCCGGCGAGAAGATGAACCGGCCCTGGACGCTCAATGAAGCCGGCGGCACGCTCAACATGGACACGTATGCGATCCAGGCGGCCTACCACATGGCCAAGTACGGCAGCACGCAGAAGCAGCTGGCCATCGCCGCCTCCAAGACCCACTACAACGGCAGCCTGAACCCGCTGGCGCAGTACCAGTTCGAGGTCAGCGTCGACAAGGCGATGAGCGACCGCGAGATCGCCTTTCCGCTCACCCGCTCGATGTGCGCGCCGATCGGCGACGGCGCGGCCGCCGCCCTGCTGTGCTCGAAACAGGTGCTGGACGGCCTGCCGGCGGCGGTGCGCGAGCGCGCCGTGAAGGTTCGCGCCACCGGCCTGGCCAACGGCAAGTACCGCGACATCGACGAGCCCGGCGTCAGCCACATCGCCGCCAGGCGCGCCTATGCCGCCGGCGGCCTGTCGCCCGGCGACATCGACCTGGCCGAGGTGCACGACGCCACGACCTTCGGCGAGATCTACCAGCCGGAGATGCTCGGCTTCTGCGATTTCGGCGGCGGCGGCAAACTGGCCGAATCGGGCGCCACCGCCATCGGCGGCCGGATCCCGATCAACACCTCGGGCGGGCTGATCTCCAAGGGCCACCCGGTCGGCGCCACCGGCCTGTCGATGATCCACGAGCTCAGCGCGCAGCTGCGCGGCGAAGCCGGCAAACGCCAGGTGAAAGACGCCGACATCGCGCTGGCCGAAAACGGCGGCGGCACCATGGGCTTCGACGATGCGATCTGCGCGATCACGGTGCTGCAGCGCGCCTGATTCTTCCTTCCCCCAACGACAGGAGACATTTCATGAACACCACGATTTCCCGCAGGACGCTGCTCACCGGCACGTTGCAGGCCGGGGCGGCGATGGCCGCCTTTTCCATTCCCCGCTTCGGCCAGGCGGCGGAATTCAACTACAAGTTCGGCAGCTCGATGCCCGCCAACCATCCCTCGACGATCCGCAACGAGGAAGCGTTCAGGAAGATCCGCGACGAGTCGGGCGGGCGGGTGGACATCCAGTCGTTCCCGGGCGGGGCGCTGGGCAGCGACATCGACATGGTGTCGCAGGTGCGCTCGGGCGCGATGCACTTCATGTACCTGCCCCAGGGCCACCTCTCCAGCATGGACCCGCGCGGCGCGCTGCACAGCGTTCCGTTCGCCTTCAAGGACTACAACGACGTGTGGACCGCCATGGACGGCGGCGTCGGCGCCTACCTGCGCACCATCTACACCAAGGTCGGACTGCACGCGTTCGAGAAGGCCAGCGACCACGGCTTCATGCACATGACCACGCGCTCCAAGCCGATCGTCACGCCCGACGACTTCAAGGGCCTGAAGGTGCGCGCCTCGGTGGTGCCGCTGTACGTGTCGCTGTTCCGCGCGCTCGGCGCCGCGCCGGCGGCCATACCGTTCCCGGAGCTGTACGTGGCGCTGCAGACCCGCATCGTCGACGCCCAGACCAATCCGCTGCAGCTGCTGGAGATCGCCAAGCTGTACGAGGTGCAGAGCTTCTGCTCGCTGACCGGCCACACCTGGGAAGGCTATTTCAACTGCGCCAACGCCAAGGTGTGGGCGGCGCTGCCCGCCGGAATGCAGGCCATCGTCTCGAAGAACATCAACGCCGCCACGCTCAACACCCGCGACGACCTGGCCCGGCTCAACACCACCGTGGAAGCGAGCCTGACCGCCAAGGGCATGAAGTTCAACCGCCCCGACCGCGAGCCGTTCCGCATCGCGCTGCAGAAGGCCGGCTTCTACAAGGAGTGGAAGGAGAAGTTCGGCGCCGAAGCCTGGGGCGTGCTGGAAAAATACGCCGGCGGCCTGGCCTGAGCGCGGACGGGGGAACAGCGTCATGCAACTGACCGCCGGCCAGCTCAAGTCGTTCCAGGACGACGGCTACATCTTCTTTCCCGACTGCTTCGACCCGCAGGAGATGGCGCTCCTGCAAGCCGAGGCGACGCGCATCCTGGCCGAGCCGCGCGAGGAAATCCGCCGCGAGAAGTCCGGCGTGCCGCGCACGGCCTTCGCGGTGCACCGCTACAGCGAGATCTTCAACGCGCTGGCCCACGACCCGCGGCTGGTCGCGCCGCTGGAGCAGATCTTCGGCGAGCCGGTGTACATGCACCAGTTCAAGATCAACGCCATGACCGCCTTCACCGGCGAGACCTGGCAGTGGCACCAGGACTTCCCGTCCTGGCACCGCTTCGACGGCATGCCGCAGCCGCGCGCCATGAACATCGCGCTGTTCCTGGACGAGGTCAAGCCGGTCAACGGCGCGCTGATGCTGATCCCCAAGAGCCACCGGCACGGCGCATTGCCGGACGCGTACGACGACATGACGACGTCGCACCCGGGCTGGTACCTCACGCGCGAGGTGGTGACCGACATGGCCGAACAGGGCGGCATCGTCGCACCGACCGGCAAGCCGGGCAGCATGCTGATGTTCCACGCCAACATGGCGCACGGCTCGCCGCCCAACATGACGCCCTACCCGCGGCGGATCGTCTACCTCACGCTGTCGGCGGTGTCCAACCACCTGCGCGGCGAGCAGCAGCGGCCGGAGTTCATCGCCCACACCGACTTCACGCCGATGCGGGCCGGCAGCCGCGAGGCCCTGCGCGCCATGGCTGACAGTCGTTAGCGGCTGCGGTCCACCGCCGGGCTGCCCGCGCCCCGTCAACCTGGTGGAGCCGGGGCCGCGGCGGCGGAGTTAGGATGCGCCCGGGGAGGCAATCCCGAACACCGGAAAACCTCGGTGCACGCGCAAGCTGGAGGTGCCCCATGGAGACTTCGTACCAGGACGTGACGAAGGACTACATCCGCGCAGGCCACGGATTTCAACAGCCCAGTCCCCTCGTCGTCTGTGAACTGCAGAGCGCCCACAAGGGCACGTTCTGCTTCCCCTTCGGAGCCGGTTTCGGCTGCGGCCTGGAGCTCAAGCTCAGTGCCGGAGCGGAGACCTCGCTCATGACCCAGTACTGGTTCGGCCGGGTCCCGGTGCGGGCGACGCTCAACTTCAAGGTCGGCGTGGAAGTGGCCTACAAGAGCCATCGCTGCGAGTACTGCCGGCCCAAGGTCTGCGTCGAGGCGCTGATCTTCGTCTGGAAGTGCGAGCGCTTCCTGGGCCTGTGGAGCTGGACCACGATCGACACCAACTTCGTGCCGTCGATCCAGCCGATCTTCCTGACCGACTGCACGCCCAACGATCCCCTGTGCAACTGCCCGCAGAAGGTCGCAATGGTCATCGGCAGCGACGGCGTGGCGCGCGAATCGTTCGCCATGGTGGACGGCGGGCACCGCTCCGAGGCCCGGGCCCAGGCCACGGGCGCGCCGCCGGCGGCGTCGACGCTGGTGTCGACCGCCAGCTTCGCGCCGGCCTTCGGCGGCAAGGCGCTGCCGGCCGATGCGGTCGCGGAACTGGCGAGCGGCCACGTCGAGCGGCTGTATTCCGAGTACGGGCAGGGGACGGTCGCCGCCCTGCGCGGTCCGGACATCGCGGCGCCGCTGTTCTCCGCCGCGGGAAAGGAACCGGTCGAACTGACCCTGCTGTCCCGTGGCGCCACGGACGGCCTGCGCCTGCGGGTGAGCGAAGCGCTGCCGCGCCTGCCGGTGCTGGCTGTCGCACCGATCGTGCCGGGCGCGCGCGCCGACGTCGTCGTCACGGCCGCGGTCGACGCGGGCGAGCCGAAGGAGGTCTTCAGCGGGCCAGCCTTCGCCGTGACCGGCCGCGCCACGACCGTCTGGGCCGACGTCGACCTGGCCGACGCCGCGCTGCCGGCCGGCACCGAAGGCCAGGTGACGCTCACCCTGCGCGACGAATCGAAACGGCCGGTCGCCACGCTGACCGAGGCCTTCGTCGTGGCGCCCGGCTGGGGCGCGCCACGCCAGGCGGAGTAGTGCCGTTCAGGCTGGTGTCGCACCGCCGGCGACGTACGGCACCGCCTCGTCGACCGTCTCCCAGATGAAGGCGGCCGACGGATTGCGGCTCTCCTCCAGGATGTGGCCGACCAGGCCGGCCGAGCGGCTGACGCAGGCCACGCCGCGCATCACCTTCTGCGGTATGCCGATCTCGCCGAGCAGCGCCGCCGACGCGCCGGTGGCATTGATGGTGAGATGCCGTCCGTACACGGCGTCCACCTCCTGCGACAGCAGCTTGAGCGCCGCCACGTGCCGGCCCGGCAAGCCGTTGGCCTCGACCAGCGCCAGCATGCGCGGGCTGCGCGGATCGTCCGGCTTGTGGTGCGGATGGCCGAAACCGTGCACCGCCTTGCCGGCGGCGTGGTGCCGCTGCGCGATGTCGCGCGCCCGGGCCTGCGGGCCTTCGGGCGCCGCCAGCATCTCCTCGATCAGCGCGGCGCAACCCTCCATCGTGCCGATGAAGGTGGTGCCGACGCCCAGGATGCCCGCCGCCACCGCGGCCTGCAGCGCATCGGGCGCCGAGTGGTAGATCAGGCGGGTGGCGATCACGCTGGGCGTCATGCCGTGCTCCATCAGCGTCACCAGCACCGCGTCCAGGATCTTCACGTGCGACGGCGGCGGCCGCTGGCCCGTGAGCTGCAGCAGGAACATCTCGGTGAAGCTCACCTGGCCGATCAGGTCCTGGACCAGGTCGACGTCGCGGATGTAGATGCTGTCCTTGTCGGACCGCGCGATCGCGGTGGTCGGCTGTTTCTTGGTTCTCATGGGGGTGCTCCGGAAAAAGGGTTAACGGGTGACCTGGACGCCGGCGCGTTCGCGGTCCCAGAGGGCGCCCAGGTCGGCTTCGGCGCGCTGGCGCAGCTTGTATTTTTCAATTTTCTGGCTCAGCGTGGCAGGCATCTCCTGGGCGATGTCGACATAGCGCGGCACCATGAAGTAGGCCAGGTTGCGGTTGCAATGTTCCAGCAGCGACTCGAAGCTGAAATCCGCCGCCGCGCCGGCGCGCAGGGTGATGGTCGCGGCCACCTCGTCTTCGCTGGTGTCGGCGCGCACCGGGTACACCGCGACGTCGGCCACCGCCGGATGGGTGCGGATCACCTCCTCCACCTCGAAGGCCGAGATGTTCTCGCCGCGGCGGCGGATCGCGTCCTTGATCCGGTCGGTGTACCAGACGTAGCCGTCGGCATCGATCCAGCCGCGGTCGCCGGTGTGGAACCAGAGGTTGCGGCGACTGTCGATGGTGGCCTGCGGCTGCTTGTAGTAACCCAGCGAAGCGCCCCAGGGATTGTTGTTGCGCAACAGGATCTCGCCCGGCGTGCCCGGCGGCAGGTCGAAGTCGTCCGGGTCCACGATGCGCACCTCGACACCGGCCCGCGGCAGGCCGCAGGAGCCCAGCTTGTCGCGCCGGCTCTGCGTGTTGTAGGCGGAGCCGAGGCAGTAATCGGTCAGGCCGAAGGCGCTCATGATGGTCATGCCGAAGCGCTCCTCGAAGCCGGCGGCGAAACCAGGGACGGGCGCCAGGTGGCAGCGCCGCACCCGGTGCTCGCGGTCCGCCGCCGACGGCGCCTGCTTCCACAGGAAATTGGTCACTGCGCCGACGCCGTTGAACACCGTGGCGCCGCTGCTGCGGATGTCGTCCCAGAACCGGCTGAGAGAAAAGCGCGGCGCGAGCGCGATCGACGCCCCGGCCATCAGCGAGCCCATCGTGCTCCCGAGCAGGGCATTGCCGTGGAACAGCGGCAGGAACACGTACGCGACATCCTCGGGTGTGTACTCGTGGTGGAAGGCGACGTCGGTGCCCCAGTAGATCAATTGGGCGTGGCTGAACATGATGGCCTTGGAGGGGCCGGTCGTGCCCGACGTGAACATCAGCATCGCCAGCGCGCTGAACTTCGGCGGCTGCGCCGGCGGGACCGGTGCCGCCTCCAGCAGGCGGGTGAATTCGTGCAGGCCGACACCGGCCGGCGCCGGTTCCTGCGCGGCGGCCGGCGCCGGCGCGGCGCCGCGGTCCGGCCGGACGACGAACACCTGCCGCAGCTGCGGCACCGAGCCGGCGATCTCGAGGAAGCGCGGCAGCAGCGCCTCTTCCACGATCAGCGCGGCGCAGTCGGCATGGGTGAGGAAGTAGGCCAGCAGCTGCCCCTTGGCCGCGGCGTTGACCGGCACCGTGACGAAGCCGGAGCGCGCCGCGCCCCAGATCGCCAGCAGCTGCTCCGGGCAGTTGTCCATCAGCACGGCGACATGGCCGCCGGCCGGCACGCCGTGCGCGGCCAGGCCGGCGCCGACCCGCAGCGTCTGCTCGTTCAGCGCGCGGTACGACGTGGTGGCGCCGGTGGGCAGCCAGGTCAGGAAGGTCTTGTCGCCCCAGCGGTCGGCCCGCTGCTGCAGCACCTCGCCGATGCAGCCCTCGCGGGCGTCGAACGCCAGCCTATTCATTCTTGGCACCGCTGATGCGGATCAGGTCGGTCCACTTCTTGCGCTCGGCGACGACCATCCCGCCCCAGGCCTGCGCATCCGCGTAATCGCTCTCGAAGCCCTGCACCTTCGCCATCTCGGCGAACTGCGGCGTGCGGATGGCGGCGCCCAGCGCATCGGAGAACTTGCGCACGATCTCGTCGGGCGTGTTGGCCGGCACGAACACGGCGTTGAAGGAGAAGAACTCGTAGCCCGGCACGCCGGCCTCGGCCACCGTCGGCAGCTCCGGCAGCGACTGCGAGCGGCGCGGCCCGGTGACGGCCAGCGCCCGCAGCCGCCCGCCCTTCAGCTGGGCGCCGGCCGTGGTCAGGGCGGCGAAGGTGAAGTTGACCTGCCCGCCGATCGTGTCGGTCACCGCCTGGGCCTGGGTCTTGTAGGGCACGTGCAGGAACTGCGCGCCGGATGCGTGCTGGAACGAGGCGGCCGACAGATGCTGGGCGCTGCCGCTGCCGGCCGACGCGTAGCTGACCTTGCCCGGGTTCTTCTTGGCGAAATCGACCAGTTCCTTCACCGACTTGAACGGCGAGTCGGTGGGAACCACCAGCACCAGCATCACGCTGGCCAGCCGCGCCACCGGCTTGAAGTCGCGCAGCGGATCGAACGGCACCTTGCCCATCAGCACCTCGTTGGTGAAGTGGCCCGGCCCGGTGAACAGCCAGGTGTAGCCGTCGGGCGCCGAGCGCGCGGCGGCGTCGGTGCCGATCACGCCGTTGGCGCCGGCCTTGTTCTCCACCACCACCGGCACCTTCCACTGCGCGCCGAGGCGTTCGGCCAGGTAGCGGGTGATGCCGTCGAGGTTGGTGCCGGGCGCGTACGGCTGCAGGAAGGTGACGGGGCGGTTGGGCCAGTCGGCCTGGGCCCGGGCGGCGGGAATGGCGGCCACGGCCAGCAGGCCGGCGGCCAGCAAGGTGCGCAGGATGGTTTTCATGGGGGTCTCCGAGGGTTGGATGGTTCAGACCCGGCGCTGCTGGCCCTGCCAGAAGCGCTCGCGGATCTCGCGCTTGAGCACCTTGCCCACCGGACTGCGGGGCAACTGCTCCCAGACGTCGATGGTCTTGGGTGACTTCATGCCGCCGAGCCGGCTGCGGCAAAACTCCAGCGCCGCGGACTCGTCCCAGTGCGCGCCGGGCTTGAGTTCGACGATGGCCTTGACGGCCTCGCCCCAGAGCACATCGGGCACGCCGACCACGGCGCAGTCGCCGACGGCGGGATGGCTCCAGAGCACCTGCTCCACCTCGCCCGGCGAGATGTTGAAGCCGCCGGAGACGATCAGGTCCTTGATCCGGTCGACGATGTAGAAGAAGCCGGCGTCGTCCTGGTAGCCGACGTCGCCGGTGTGCAGCCAGCCGAAGCGCAGTGCCTGCTCCGTCTTTTCCGGGTCGAGGTAATAGCCCTTCATCACCAGGTCGCCGCGCACCACGATCTCGCCGCGCTCGCCGGTGGGCAGCAAGCGCCCTTCGGGATCCATGACGCCGACCCGCACGAACGGCGAAGCCCGGCCGCAGCTGGCCAGCCGGTGCGCCAGGCCGGGGTCGGCCAGCACGCGCCGGTGGTCCTGCGCGGTCATGACGGTGCAGGCGAACGGCGCCTCGGCCTGGCCGTAGCACTGCACCATCACCGGGCCGAACACGTCCAGCGCCTCGCGCAGCTTGTCCACCGACATCGGCGCCGCCGAATAGACGAAGTAGCGCAGGCTGCTGTAGTCGTGATCGCGCACGCCGGGCCAGGCCAGCAGCTTGTAGATCGCCGTCGGCGGCAGGAACAACTGGGTGACCCGGTACTGCTCGATCGCGGTGCAGATCGCGGCGGGCTCGGCCGAGCCCAGGATGATGTTCAGGCCGCCATAGCCCATGGCGGCGAAGGTGACGGCCCCGGCGGCATGCGACAGCGGTGCCACCACCAGGTGGACCGGCCGGTCCTGCACCGGCATCGCGGCATACCAGTTGGCGAACATCGCCAGGTAATTGCGGTGCGTGACCATCACGCCCTTGGGCAGGCCGGTGGTGCCGCCGGTGCCGCGGATGGCGACCACGTCGCCGGCGGTGGCGTCGCTGCGCGATGGCGCCGGGTCTTGCGCCGCCGCCCAGGATTCGAGGTCCGGCACATCCGGCAACGCGCCGTCGATGCAGACGATGCCTTTCAACCCGGGCATGGCCTCGCGCAGCAGCGGCAGCTGGCCCGCGAACTGGCTGTGGATGAACAGGAATTCGCAGCCGCCGCGCGCCAGGATGTTGGCGTTCTCCGCCGCCGCATTGCGGGCGTTCACCGGCAGCCAGGTGCCGGCCGAGCGCACGGTGCCCAGCACCGCGACGAAGGTCAACAGGTGGTTGGCGCTCAGCAGCCCCACCTTGCTGTCCCGGCCGACACCGGCCGCGTGCAGGCCGTTGGCGAGCCGGTACGACAGCTGCTGCACCTGGCCGTAGCTCAGGCTGCGGCCGCCCGGCTCCGCCAGGCAGGGCGCGTCGGCGCCGTAGCCCACGCCGCGGTCGAACAGGTCGATCAGCTGCATCGGCCTATTCCGGCTTGGCGCCGCTGGCCCGCACCACCTGCAGCCAGCGCTCGCGCTCGGCCTGGATCCCGGCCGACCATTCGGCATGGCCCAGGAACTCGGCCTCCATGCCGATCGACTTGGTGAAGTCCTTGTAGCCGTCGCCGCGCGCCACCACGCCGATCGCGTCGGACAGCTTCTGCACGATCGCCGGCGGCGTCTTGGCCGGAGCGAAGAAGAAGGTGTTGGCCACGTAGTCGTAGCCCGGCACGCCGGCCTCGGCCACCGTGGGCAGCTCGGGATAGGAGGCCGAGCGGCGGGCGCCGCTGACGGCCAGGATGCGCATCTTGCCGGCCGCGACCAGCGGCCGCGCGGTGGTGATGGCGGCGAAGGAAAAATCCACCTCGCCGGTGGAGGTGCCGACCGCGGCCGGCACCTGGCTCTTGTACGGGACGTGCGTCAGCTGCACGCCGGTCAGCGTCGACAGCATGGCGCCGGCCAGGTGCTGCGAGCTGCCGTTGCCGCCGGACGCGAACGTGAGCTTGCCCGGATTGGCGCGCGCGAAGTCCACCAGCTCCTTCACGCTCTTGAACTGCGAAGTGGCGGGCACGACCAGCAGCAGTTGCACCGCACCCACCTTGGCCACCGGCACGAAGCTCTTGAGCGGGTCGTAAGGCAGCTTGGCCACCATCGCCTCGTTGGTGAAGTAGCCGGTCGACGTGATCATGAAGGTGTAGCCGTCCGGCGCGGCGCGGGCCGCCAGCTCGGTGCCGATGATCCCGTTGGCGCCGGCGCGGTGGTCCATCACCAGCGGCACCTTCCACTTCTCGCTCAGGCGCTGGGCGATGAAGCGCGACGAGGCATCGGTGGCCGTGCCCGGCGCATAGGGCTGGATCAGGGTGATCGAGCGTTCCGGCCAGGCGTCCTGCGCTTGCGCGGCGCCGGCCAGAACGGTGCAGGCGGCCACCAGGGCGGCCAGGGCGGTGCGTCGGATCATCTTGTCTCCTTGGGTGGCGCTGGGCCGGGGATGGAGCCGGTTTATGGAACCGTTTCCAGGTTTTCCCCACTGTATTCATCAAAACGGCCGGCCACAATCTGTGGAACGTTTACATACTGGAAAACCATGACGGACAGGATTTCGGTGCGGGATGTCGCCGCCGCGGCCGGCGCGTCGGTGGCCAGCGTGTCGCGCGTGCTCAATGCCAGCGGCTACGCCAGCCAGGACCTGCGGCAACGGGTGCTGGCCGCCGCCGAACAGCTCGGTTACGAGCCGGACTTCACCGCGCGCCACCTGCGCACCGGCCGCAGCAAGACCATCGGCTACCTGCTGCCGAACATCGCCAACCCGTTCCTGGCGGCGCTGCTGAGCGAGGTGGAGCGCCTGACCCAGGTCGCGGGCTACTCGCTGCTGGTGGGCAGCTCGGAGCGGCAGTCGCGCGACCGCGAACTGGTGGCCTTCTTCGAGAACCGCCGGCTCGAAGGCATCATCGCCTCCCCCAGCCACGAATACCCCGACCCCAGGACCTGCCCGTTCGCCTGCAGCAAGCTGCCCAGCGTGATCGTCGACCGCGACATGGGGGGCGACTTCGACACGGTGCAGATCGACCACTACCAGGGCCTGCGGCAGGCCATGCACTACCTGCTCAGCCTCGGGCACAAGCGCATCGCCCTGTTCGTGTCCAGCGACAGCCTGCGGCCCGGCCGGGAAAAGCTGCGCGGCTACCGGTCGGCGCTGCACGAGGCCGGCCTGCCGTACGACCCGGAGCTGGTCTACGCACCCAATTCCTGGCTGGAGTCGTCGCGCACCCGGATGGCCGAGATGCTCCGGCTGCCGGCGCCGCCGACGGCCCTGATCGCGCTGGGCACGCAGCTGCTCTCGGGCGCCGTGCACGTCGCGCGCGAGGCCGGCATGGAGATCCCGCGGGACCTGTCGGTGATCGGCATCGGCACCATGGAGACGCTGGAGCTGATGTACCCGCCGGTGACGGCCCTGCGCTACGACTTCCAGCGCAGTGCCCAGATCGCGGTGCAGCTGATGATGGACCGCATCGCCGGCACCGCCACCGGTCCGGGCCGCCGCATCACCGTGCAGTGGGACCTGGTGATGGGCGCCTCGTGCGCCCCGGCGCGCCGGTAGCCGGCTGCGGTTACGGCGTGGGCGCCGCCGTGCCGCGCAACCCGGCCCGCTGGCTGGCCCGTTCGAGGTCGCCGTCGCGGCGCACCTGCTCGGTGAAGGTCCGCAGGAACGGCATGCCGGCATCGCGGCCCTTGGGAATGGCGGGCGCCAGGTGCTCGCTGCCCCAGCGGCCGTCGAGGACGCGGGCGCCAGGCACCTTCTGCGCCAGCTCGAACAGGATGCCCTTGTTGGTGGCGAAGCCTTCGATCTCGCCCGCCCGCAAGGCCGCGCCCGCCGCCTCCAGCGTCGGGAAGGTCCGCAGCTTCGCCAGCTTCAGCCGGCTGCCCAGCACCCGCTCCGACGAGCTGCCCTGGCTGACGCCGATCGTCACGCCGGACTGGTCCCACTGCTCGACCGCCGTGAGGCGTGAAGCGGAGTGCACCAGCACGCCGAGTTCCAGGTCCACCAGCGTGGGCGCGAAATCCACCACCTTCGCCCGTTCGACGGTGGCATTGGTGACGGTGAAATCCGCATCGCCACGCTGCAGCGCCGCCAGTGCTTCCGCCAGCCGCGGATAGACGACGACCTGGTCCGGCACGCCCAGGCGGGTGGCCAGCAGGCGGCCCAGGTCCACCGCCACGCCGCGCATCCGCTCGGGCGCAGCCGCCTCGACCAGGGACGTGGGACTGCCCGGGTAGACGGCGACGCGCAGCGAACCGGTCGGGGCCAGCGCCGCCCGCACCGCAGCGGGCGCGGCCGGCGCCAGCGCGGTGGCGCAGCCGCCAAGCGCCCCCGCCACCACCAGCGCAGCCGCCAGCAAGCGCCGGCGGGAGGGGCCGACGGCATGGGTCGGAATCGTCGGGATGTTGGGCATCAGAAATTATGCGGGATGGCGGGAGCCCGGTCTTGCAGCAGGCAGGCTGCGGTCCGTCAGTCCAGCTTGATGCTGGCGCCCTTGACCACCCGCTCCCAGCGCGGGATGTCCCGGGCGATCAGCTGCCCGAACACCTGGGGCGTTGCCGGCGTCGCCTCGGCGCCTTCGGCGGCCAGCCGCGAGCGGACCTCGTCGGAGGACAGCGACCTGTTCACCTGCTGGTTGAGGAGCGCGACCACCTCGGCCGGCGTGCCCGCCGGGGCGACCAGCCCGTACCACTGGTCGGCCTCGAAGTCCCGGGTGCCGGCGACGCCGCTCTCGGCCACCGTCGGCACGTCGGGCAACAGCGCGAGGCGCCTGGGGCTGGAGACGGCGAGCGCGCGCATCCGGCCCGACTTGATGTGCGGCAGCAGCGCGGGGATGCCGGTGAAGAGCACCTGCACCTGGCCGCCCAGCAGGTCGGTCACCGAAGGCGCCGTGCCGCGGTAGGGGATGTGCAGGAACGACGTGCCGGTCTGCAGTTTCAGGTATTCCATCGTGGTGTGCGCCGCGCTGCCGTTGCCGCCCGAGCCGTAGGCCAGGTGGCCGGGCCGCGCCTTCGCCAGCGCGACCAGTTCCTTGAGGTTGCGCGCCGGCACCGACGGGTTCACCACCAGCACATTGGGAACCCGGGCCACCCACGCCACCGGCGCGAAGCTGCGCACCGGGTCGTAGCCCAGCCGGGGATACAGCGACGGGTTGATCGCCAGCGTGCCGATGTGCCCCATCAGCAGGGTGTAGCCGTCGGCCGGCGCCTTGGAGGCCTTCTCGGCGCCGAGCGAGCCGCCGGCGCCCGGCACGTTCTCGATCAGCACCGGCTGGCCGAACGCCCTGGACAGTTCCAGGCCGATCGCGCGGGCCAGCACGTCGCTGGAACCGCCCGGCGTGAACGGGACGACGATGCGCATCGGCCTGGAAGGAAATGCACCCTGGGCCGCCACGCCCGTCATGGCCAGGGGGCCGGCTGCGAGGCCCGCGAGGACCTCCCGTCGATTCAACATGCGCGGGCTTTCACGGAATGAATGGGTCTGGAGATTCCAGAACCCGGAATTCAACCATACGCGCAGGCGCGCTCAAGGCGACAGGCTGTAACCGGCTTGCGGGCTGCCCTGGATCATGACCCTCGCCCCGAGCGTCGCGAGCTTGGCCTGCATGCCCTGGATCGCGGCCTCCAGCGCGCCTGGCTGCACCGGCTCCCAGATGCCCCAGGCGGTCAGCTCCAGGACGGCGCGGCGCACGGTCCGGCCCTGGGCCCGCACCAGGCGCAGCATGAGCTGCATTTCGGTGGGCGCCAGCTTCACGACCGCGGCGCCGGAGGCGACGTGGGCGCCGTCGCCGAGGACCGCAATGTCGGCATAGGTGGCGGCGGCTTGCGGCGCGGTGAAAGTCGTCGATGTCATGACGACCCAATCTACCCACCCTCAATGAGGCCGGCGTGAGGCCTTTATGAGCTGGGAATGAGCTCCCCCCGGCGCGGTGGGAGTCGGCCCCGGGCGCCGCTGCGCAGCGACAGGGCGTGGTTGTCGCGGGTCAGGTCAGCTGGCCGAAGTTGGTCAACCCGGTGCGCGCCGAGCTCTGGGCGTCGAGCGCTTCCATCGCGACCTCGAACAGTGCAGCGACCTGCGCGCGCTTGCGCTCGGCCTCGATGATCAATTGCCGCGGCGGCTCGGCCCGGGACTGGGCATAGTCGGCCATCGCGTCGCCGAGCGCCCTTTCCATGGCCGCGAGTTCGGCCAGGGCGACCTGCCAGGCGGCAATTTTCGATTCCGGGGATCCATGGGAGCTGTTCATGTCGGGCCAGGGTGAAGACTGTGGGAACGGCCCAGTATTACCCGCGCGCCGCATCGACGCAAGGCGTTCAGCCGGCCTTGCCGAGCGCCACGCGGAATTCCTCCAGCTTCGCCTCGTACGCCGCCGCTTCGCCGTAGTCCAGGAAGCGGCGGTAGCGCGAATGGGTGCCCAGGATCTTGCGCGCGTGCTTGATCGGGCAGAAGTACTGCTCGGTGCGGGCCAGAATCTCGGCCATGTACGACATCAGGCCGTTGCCGTACTCGCAGTAGGTGCAGTGGAACTTCTCGATGAAGTTCAGGTACCCGAGATGGCGCCGGTCGAACACCAGGTAGTCGCCGCGCCGCACCTTGGCAATGCCGTAGATCGGGAAGCACGCCCACTGGTAGAAGGTGACGCACAGGTCCAGCAGGACGAGCGGCACGATCATCGCGTAGATGACCGGGCCCGTGATGAGATTCTGCGGCCGGTTGGTCACCAGCCAGCGGAAGAAGTTCTGCTTGAGCTTGCGGTGCGCCTCCTTCACCGACTGCTCGAACTCCACTCGTTTGCCGTTGATCTGGAAGAACATGCGGCTCTCCTGGTCATGCACGGCGGCGCTCAGGTCGGCTTCGAGCGCCGCCATTTGCGCGAGGATCTGGCTGATTCGGTCGTTCATGCGCCGAGCATAGGCCGATCCCGGCCGGGCGCCACGCCCGCGGCCTCAGACGCCCAGCTTGAAGCGGGCGACCAGGCCCAGCAGCCGCGCGGCTTCGTCGCGCATCGAATCCGTCGCCGCGGCCGATTCCTCGACCATCGACGCGTTCTGCTGCACCACGTGCTCCATCTGCGCCACGGCGGTGTTGACCTGCCCGATGCCCGAACTCTGCTCGCCGCTGGCGGCGGCGATCTCCCCGATCAGTTCGCTCACCTGGGTGGCCGAGGCGACGATCTCGGTCATGGTCGCGCCGGCCGCGTCGGCCAGCTGTGTGCCCGCCTCCACCTGGCCCAGCGAGTGGCCGATCAGCGCCTTGATCTCGCGGGCGGCGGTGGCGCTGCGCTGCGCCAGGTTGCGGACTTCGGCGGCGACGACGGCGAAGCCCCGGCCCTGCTCGCCGGCGCGGGCCGCTTCCACCGCGGCGTTGAGCGCGAGGATGTTGGTCTGGAAGGCGATGCCGTCGATGACGCTGACGATGTCGCCGATCTTGCGCGACGACTGCGAAATGCCGTCCATCGTGGCGACCACCTGGCCCACGACCGCGCCGCCCTTGCCGGCGACAGCCGACGCCCCGGCCGCCAGCCGGGCGGCCTGGCGCGCGGTGTCGGCGTTGTGGGCCACGGTGGCGGTCAATTGCTCCATCGAGGCCGCGGTTTCACCGAGCGTGCTGGCCTGCCGCTCGGTGCGCTCCGACAGGTCGGCGTTGGCCGCGGCGATCTGGGCGCTGGTCTCGGCCACGCTGCGCGCGCTGCGGGCCACCTCGCCGACCAGGCCGCGCAGGTCGCTGGTCATGTCTTCCAGCCCCTGCAGGAGCTTCTGGGTTTCGCCGTGCGAAGTCACGCCGACCTTCGCTGTCAGGTCGCCCTCGGCGACCCGCGTCACGACATGCGACGCGGCGCGGATGGAACGCAGGATGCCGTGGCGGATCGTCAGCCGCAGGCCCACCGCCGCGGCCGTGACCAGCAGCGCCAGCAGGACCGAAGCCCCGACGAACCACTGGACCTGCGCGGCCTGCGCCTGAGCGGCGTCCAGCGCGCGCAGCCCCAGGCCAACGAGGCCGAGCATGGCGGCGACCACGAGGCCGAGCATGGCATTGAGTTTGGTGATGACGGAAATGTGGGCGAACATCGGCGGATCGTGGTGCAAAGCCCGCATTCTGCCCGTGCCCAGGCGCTGCTCATCAGGCCGGCTCTGGCTGCTGCGCGTCTTCGTCCGCCAGCGCCCGGGCCCGCAGCCGGTCGCCGAACGCCTGCAGCCGCTGCGCGCAACTGCCATCGAGCACCTCGCGGCTGGTGAAGGCCGTGGCCTCGACCGCCACGTCGTCCAGCAGCGAAACCACTTCGGCGACGGCGTTGACGGCGCCCGCCGACCCCATGACGGAGATCAGGGCCACCTGCTCCAGCACCTCGGCGCGGCTGGCGACGAAAGTGCGCATCGGGCCGGCCAGCCGGTACATCCAGATCGGCGACACCAGCACCACGTTGTCGAACCGGGCCGGATCCGGGCCCTGGTAGCTGATCGGCGGCTGCCGGCGCAACAGCGAGTCGAGGATGCAGCGCACCGTGCCGCCGGCCCCGGCCCGGCTCTGCAGCTCGATGACTTCGCCGACCGGCCAGCCTTGCTGGGCCGACAGCAATTGCGCCAGGATGCGCGACGTTCCCGTGTACGAGTAGCAGATGATCAGCGTATCGGCCATCTGGTTGTCTCCGCACTATTGAACCGCCACCATACCCCTTGGAACGAACATCGGGCGGGTTTCGCGCTGGCCCGGGTCGACCGGCGTGCGCTCGTTGATCTCGCGGCCGAAACCGCAACGCAGCGCCAGCGCCAGGTTCTCGAGCTGGCCCGAGATGCTGCCGACCAGGTCGTCGGCCGACAGGATGCCGATCACCGCGCCGTCCTCCTCGACCACCAGCACCCGGCGCACGCCGCCCCGCTGCATGGCCTCGAGCGTTTCGTTGACGCTGGACGCCACCGGCACGTCGATCAGGGCGCCCTGGGTCAGGTCGCCGACGCGCACACGCACCGGGTCCAGGCCCCGGGCCAGCACTTCGATCACCAGGTCGCGGTCGGTGACGACCCCCAGGACCCGCTGCGGGTCGCTGCCTTCGGTGACGACCAGCGAGCCCACGTGCCTGTCGCGCATCAGGTTGGCGGCTGTGATCGGCGACGCGTCGGCGTCGATGGTGACGATGTCGCGCCGGCAGAGGCTGGCGATGGTCATGGCGGGCTCCCGTTGGTTGAAATGACGGTCTGTCATTTTCAATCTAGCCCTCGTGCCGGGAGCCACCATGATCCAGATCAAGGCGCCCGGCGGCGGCGGTTCCAGAATCAATCCGGGAAGAGGCGCCGCCTGTTCCAGCCGCTGTTTCGAACGAAAGGGATGAACAATGACCGCCAGCAAGACCCGACGCCACCCCAGCCCCACCACGGCGTCCGCCGACCTGTCCACCGAGAGCGCCGACGTGATGCGCCGGGGCTTCGAGGCGATCCGCATGATCAACGAGCGCGCGGTGCAAAGCGCCCTGGCGCGTTACGCCACCGCCGCCGAACAGATGAAGGTGCAGCGCCAGCCGATGGATCTGCTGGCGCTGCCGACCGACCTGATGCGCTCGGAGCTCGAGGGCGCGACCCGGTACTGGCAGGAGCTCGGCGGCGCCGCCATGGAAATGCAGGCCGAACTGCTCGGCTGTTCCAGCCACCTGGTCGACAGCGACGCCCTGCTGCAGGCCACCCATGCGCTGGACGCATTGCCCATGTTTGCCCCGTTCCTGCCGACGCCGGCCCGGACGGGGTCGAGGCGCGGCTGATGGCCGACATCGTCGTCGACCCGCAGCGCTGGGAATCGCTGGAAGCCGGCGACGCGGCGCTGATCGACCGGTGGCTGGTCAGCGGCGGCGACCACGTGGCGGCCGGCCAGGTGCTGGCGCGGGCGCTGCTGGTGCATGAATCGCTCGACGTGCTGGCCCCGCACGCCGGCATCGTCGAAGACATCCTGGTGCCTGCCGGCGAGCGCTTCGGCCCCGGCCACGTGCTGGCGCGGATGGTGCCGTTCTAGCAGCGGCGCCGCAGTCTTCGCGCCGTCCTACATGGGCTGGCCGCCCGCGCCGACAGCAGAGATCGGCCCCCGGCGCGTTAATGGCTCCACAACGACAAGGAGCTGCCATGAAACATTTCGAACTCGAATCCAGCATGCTCACCATGGGCGGGGTGTTCTATCCCACCGGCTACATGGTGCTGATGCTGCCGAGCGAGCAGGACGCGCGTGCAGCCGAGAGCAAGCTGGAGGCCGGCGGCGTCCTGGGCGAGAAAGTCAGCCTGCTGTCGCCCCAGGTGATCCAGGAAAAGATCGCCCGCACCGTCGGCACCGCCGACATTCCGCTGCCTTCCGCCGGCACCGAGGCCGACACCGTGCGCAAGTTCGCCGAGCTCGCCAGCCAGGGCCACCACGCATTGATGGTCCACGCGCCGCATGCGCAGGAAAGCGACCGCGTGATGGAACTGCTCAAGGGCTGCCCGATCTCCTACGGCCAGAAGTACCGGCACCTGGTGATCGAGGACCTGGTGGACTGAACCGGCGCCGCGCCCATGAAAAAAGCCCGCTGCGCGGGCTTTTTGCTGGCGGCGCCGAGCGGCTCACCCCATGTGCAGGCCGCCGTTGACGGAGAAGTCGGCACCGGTGGAGTAGCTGCCGTCCTCCGAGGCCAGCCAGGCGATGATCGACGCGATCTCTTCCGGCTTGCCCAGGCGCTTGACCGGGATGGTGGCGACGATCTTGTCCAGGACGTCTTCGCGGATCGCCTTGACCATGTCCGTACCGATGTAGCCCGGGCTCACGGTGTTGACCGTGACGCCCTTGTTGGCCAGTTCTTGCGCCAGCGCCATGGTGAAGCCGTGCATGCCGGCCTTGGCGGCCGAGTAGTTGGTCTGGCCGGCCTGGCCCTTCTCGCCGTTCACGCTGCTGATGTTGATGATGCGGCCCCAGCCCTTTTCCACCATGTCGCCCACCACCTGCTTGGTGACGTTGAACATGCTGTTGAGGTTGGTCTCGATGACCGCGTCCCAGTCCTCGCGCGACATCTTCAGGAACATCCGGTCGCGCGTGATGCCGGCGTTGTTGACCAGCACGTCGATCGGGCCGTGTTCGGCCTTGGTCTTGGAGAACGCGTCGACGGTGGAATTCCAGTCGCCGACATTGCCGACCGAGGCGTGGAACTCGTAGCCCAGCGCCTTCTGCTCGCCCAGCCACTTGCTGAAGTCCCGGGTCGGGCCGCAGCCGGCGATGACGGTGAAACCTTCCTTGTGCATGCGCTGGCAGATGGCGGTGCCGATTCCGCCCATGCCACCGGTGATGTATGCGACTTTCTTGGCCATGTTTGTCTCTCCTTGGTTGGTACGTTCTACCGCGGAATCAGCGTTCGACAGCGAGGGAAACCCCCATGCCGCCGCCGATGCACAGCGCGGCGATGCCCTTCTTCGCTTCGCGGCGCTGCATCTCGTGCAGCAGCGTCACCAGGATGCGGGCGCCGGATGCACCGATCGGGTGCCCGATGGCGATCGCGCCGCCGTTGACGTTGACCTTGGCCGGGTCGATGTCCAGCGCCTTGTTGACGGCGCAGGCCTGCGCCGCGAACGCTTCGTTCAGCTCGAACAGGTTGACGTCGGACGCCTTCCAGCCGGCGCGCTCCAGCGCCTTCTTGGTGGCCGACACCGGGCCCATGCCCATGACCTTCGGGTCCAGGCCGGTGGTGCCGAACGCGCGGATCGTCGCCAGCGGCTTCAGGCCCAGCTCCTTGGCTTTCTTGGCGCTCATCACCACCACCGCGGCGGCGCCGTCGTTCAGGCCCGAGGCGTTGCCGGCGGTGACGCTGCCGGCCTTGTCGAAAGCGGGCCGCAGGCCGGCCAGCGCTTCGGCATTGGTCTTCTTGTTGATGAATTCGTCGGCGTCGAACAGCACCGGATCGCCCTTGCGCTGCGGAATCGGCACGGCGACGATCTCGTCCTTGAACTTGCCCGCCTCCTGCGCCGCGGCGGCCTTCTGCTGGCTGCCCAGCGCCAGGGCGTCCTGGGCGGCGCGGTCGATGTTGTGCTCCTTGGCCACGTTCTCGGCGGTGACGCCCATGTGGTACTGGTTGTAGACGTCCCAAAGGCCGTCGACGATCATCGTGTCCTGCAGCTTCCAGTCACCCATGCGCTGGCCGTCGCGCGAGTTGGGCAGCACGTGGGGCGCTGCGCTCATGTTCTCCTGGCCGCCGGCCACCACGATCTCGGCATCGCCCCAGGCGATGGCCTGGGCCGCCAGCATCACGGCCTTCAGGCCGGAGCCGCAGACGGCATTGATGGTCAGGCCCGGCACTTCCTTGGGCAGTCCCGCCTTCAGCAAGGCCTGGCGCGCCGGGTTCTGGCCGGCGCCTGCGGCCAGCACCTGGCCCATGATCACTTCGCTGACCTGCGACGGGTCGACCTTGGCGCGCGCCAGCGCCTCCTTGATCACGATCGCGCCCAGCTCGGTGGCCGGGATCTTGGCGAGCGAGCCGCCGAACTTGCCGACGGCGGTGCGGACGGCCGAAACGATGACGATGTCTTCCATGGTGTGCTCCTGAGGGGTGACTTGCGGACAGAAATCCTGTTGGCGTCAGGCCTTGGCCTTGACGTAGCGGCCGGGGGCGGGCTCGATGGCCTTGTATTTCGCGCCCTTGCCGTAGCCCTTGGGGGCGGCGACGAGTTTGCCGGCATGGGGCTTGAGCCAGGCGGCCCAGTCGGTCCACCAGCTGCCGGGATGCTCCTTGGCGCCGCCGATCCAGTCGTCGACCTTGGCCGGCAGTTTGTCGTTGGTCCAGTACGAGCGCTTGTTCTTGACCGGCGGATTGATCACGCCGGCGATGTGGCCTGACGCGCCCATGACGAAGCGCTTCTTGCCGGGCAGGTGCCTGGTGCTGGCGTAGGAGCCGGCGATCGGCACGATGTGGTCTTCGCGGGAGCCGTAGACGTAGACCGGCATGTCAAGGCTGGACAGGTCGACCGGCGCGCCGGCGACCGTGCACTTGCCGGGCTTGACCAGGTTGTTCTCGAAGTAGGTGTTGCGCAGGTACCAGGTGTACATCGGCCCCGGCAGGTTGGTGGAGTCGCTGTTCCAGTACAGCAGGTCGAACGGCGGCGGCGTTTCGCCCTTGAGGTAGTTGCCGACCACGTAGTTCCAGACCAGGTCGTTGGGCCGCAGGAAGCTGAACGTGGTGGCCAGCTCCTGGCCCTTGAGCAGGCCGCCCTTGCCCATCTGCAGCTCGCGGTACTGCACCATCGGTTCGTCGATGAAGAGGTCCAGGATGCCGGTGTCGGAGAAATCGAGCAGCGTGGTCAGCAGCGTGGTCGAGGCGACCGGCTTCTCCCCGCGCGCCGCCAGCACGGCCAGCGCGGTGCTCAGGATGGTGCCGCCGACGCAAAAGCCCAGCGCGTTGATCTTCTTGGCGCCGGTGATCTCCCGCACCACCTCGATCGCCTTGATCGCGGCGTCCTCGATGTAGTCGTCCCAGGTCTTGTCGTGCAGCGAGTCGTCGGCGTTGCGCCAGCTGACCACGAAGGTGCGGTGGCCCTGGTCCACCACGTACTTGATCAGCGAGTTCTCGGGCTGCAGGTCGAGGATGTAGAACTTGTTGATGCAGGGCGGCACGAACAGGAACGGCCGCTCGTACACCTGCTTGCCCGCCGGCTTGTATTCGAGCAGCTGGAACAGCTCGTTCTCGAACACCACGGCGCCCTCGGTCGTCGCCACGTTGCGGCCGACTTCGAACAGGCTCTCGTCGGTCATCGACACATGGCCCTGCTGGATGTCGGCCAGCAGGTTCTTCATCCCTTTGGCGATGCTCTCGCCCTGGGTCTCGATCGCCTTCTTCTGCGCCTCGGCGTTCAGCGCCATGAAGTTGCTCGGCGCCGAGGCCGCCATCCACTGCTCCACCGCGAAGCGCAGGCGCGCCTTGGTCTTGGCGTCGGACTCCACCGCCTCGGCCAGGCCGAGCAGCGTGCGGGCGTTGAGCAGGTAGGTGGAAACCGAGAACGAGGCCACCGGGTTGGCGCCCCACGCGTCGGCAGCAAAGCGCTTGTCGCTTGGAGGTTTCTGCTGCAGGCCGTGGTTCCAGAGCTCGGTGGCTTCCTTCACGTAGGCTTGCTGCAGGTCCTGCAGCTTGCGCGGCGAGAATGTCAGCGCGGGCATCGCGGCCGCGTTGCCATTGCCCGGCAGCCCGAGCTGCTCGAAGGATTGCATGGCCTTGCCCCAGCTCTCGCTCAGGCTACGCTGGAATTGCTGCGTGGCTGCCGCCCAGTCTGCTTCAGAATGCATTTTTGTCTCCTGTCACCCTGTTGCTCCGGGTTAACCCGAAGTATCTCAAAACACATGCTGCACTGCAACAAAAAAATCGGACCGCCCCCATGTACATCGTCGTGATCGGCTGGCTCTACGTCGCGCTGATGATGTCGGTCGCGGAAGCCAGCAGCAGCAACGGCACGCTGCTCGGAGCCATTGTGACCTTTCTGTTGTACGGGGTGGGCCCGGTCGGCTTGGTGGTTTACCTGATGCTGGAACCGGCCCGCAAGCGTCGGCGCAAGGCGGCCGCCGCGGCGGAGATGCAGGCGGCCAGTGCGCCCGCTTCAGGCCAGCCAGATGCAGGCGGCGAACCGGCCGCTGACGCGGTCGCGGCGGTGCGAGAAAAACCGTGACGCGTTGCCGACGGTGCACCACGCGTCGCTGCCGTCGTTGCCATGGACCTCGGTGATGCCAAGCGCTGCCAGGCGCAGGCGCGCCAGCCCCTGGAGGTCGGCCAGCCACTTGCCCGCCGCGTGCGGCTGGAACATCGCAGCGGCGCCGTGGTGCTGAGAAACGAAGGCCTGCCGCACCTCGTCGCCGACCTCGAACGCCTGCGGCCCGATGCACGGGCCCAGCCACGCCAGCGTCTTGCCTGCCGCCGCGGCGCCGGTGGTCCGCAAGGCCGACCAGAACGCCTGCGCGGTCGCTTCGAGAACGCCCTGCCCCCCTGCGCTGCCGGCCAGGCCGCGCCAGCCGGCGTGCGCTGCGGCCACCGCACGGCCGGCGCTGTCGGTGAACAGCACCGGCAGGCAGTCGGCGACCATGATCGTGCAGGCCGTTCCCGCTTGCGTCGCGACGCAGCCGTCGGCCGGCGTGCCGTCCGGCGTGGCCGCTGCGAGTTGCACCACACCGCTGCCGTGCACCTGTTGCAGGAACACCGGCCGCGCGCCGATCGCCCGCGCCAGCACGGCGCGGTTGTGCGCCACCGCGACCGCGTCGTCGCCGACGTGGTCGCCGAGGTTCAGGCTGTCATAGGGCGGCAGCGAGACACCCCCCTGCCGGCTGGTGCACACCGCACGTACCGACGCCGGCGCCGGCCAGTCGGGAACGAGCCAGTCGCCCTGCACCCTGCTCACGCCTCGTTGTCGGGGCAGTTCGAAGGCTGCGCGCGCTGGAAGGCGGGCAGCTTCATGCAGGCGTCGAACGCGGCCATCGTGCGCGGCAGGCCGCTGAAGTCGACGTCGAAGCGCTGGCCGTTGAAGATCTGCGGCACCAGGCAGCAGTCGGCCAGGGTCGGCGTGGCGCCGTAGCTGTAGGTCGCTGCGGGCAGCAACTCCAGCTCGCGCTCGTAGGCCTGCAGCCCCTCGCGCACCCAGTGCCGGTACCAGGTGTTCTTGGCTTGCTCCTCCACCTTCAGCTCGCGCACCAGGTACTTGAGCACGCGCAGGTTGTTCAGCGGATGGATCTCGCAGGCCACCAGTTGCGCCAGCGCGCGGACCCGGGCCCGGCCCATTGCATCGGCTGGCAGCAGCGCCGGCTCGGGATGGGTTTCGTCCAGGTACTCGATGATCGCCATCGACTGCCCCAGCCGCTCGCCGCCATCCAGTTCGAGCGTCGGCACCAGCGCGGTGGGCGACACGGCGGCATAGGCCGGCAGCTTGTGGTCGCCCCGGGCTAGGTGCACCGGCACGTAGTCGTAGGCCAGGCCCTTGAGTTCGAGCGCGATGCGCACCCGGAACGACGCGGAGGAACGGAAGTAGTTATAGAGCTTCATGGCGGCAAGCATAAACCGGGAGCGCGCGGCCGCGGGACGCTGCGCCCCCTACACTTTGCCCCAATCCAGGAGAGATCCGATGCTGCATCCCCAGGCCCGCGCGCTGCTGAACCTGATCGAGGACAAGGGCCTGCCGCCAACCCACAAGCTGACGCCCGCCGAAGCACGGCACTGGTACCGCGAGCGCCGCTTCTTCACCCAACCCGGGCCACCCGAGGTGGCGCTGGTGCGCGAGCTGCAGGCGGCCGGCCCACTCGGGGCGATCGCGCTGCGGCTGTACCGCCCCCTGGGTAGCCAGGCTGGCCAGGTGCTGGCGGTGCTGGTGTACTTCCACGGCGGCGGCTGGGTCATCGGCGACCTGGAGAGCCACGACACGCTGTGCCGCGAACTGGCCAACGGCTCGGGCTGCGCCGTCGTCGCGGTCGATTACCGGATGGGGCCGGAACACCGGTTCCCCGCCGCGGTCGACGATGCGATCGCGGCCACGCGCTGGGTCCACGCCAACGCAGCCTCGCTGCAGCTCGACGCCACCCGCCTGGCCGTGGGCGGGGACAGCGCCGGCGGCAACCTGGCCGCCGTGGTGGCGATCGCGGCGCGCGACGCCGGCGACCTGCCCGTTGCGTTCCAGCTGCTGGTCTACCCGGCCACCGACATGCGCCGCACCGCGCCGTCGCACACGAGCAATGGCCAGGGCTACCTGCTGACGCACGAGACCATCAGCTACTTCCACGACCACTACATCGACGACCCGAAGCACGACCTCGACTGGCGCGCTTCGCCGCTGCTGCAAACCGATCTGTCGCGGCTGCCGCCGGCCTTCGTGCTGACCGCCGGCTACGACCCGCTGCGCGACGAGGGCCTGCAGTATGCGCAGGCGCTCACCGACGCCGGCAGCGAATCGACGCTGGTGTGCTTCGAGCGCCAGATCCATGGTTTCATCACCATGGGCAAGGTGCTCGACGAGGCCAACGTCGCCGTCTCGCTTTGCGCGTCGCGGCTGCGGGCGGCGCTGGTCGCTTCCTAGGACAGGAGGCGACGGCAGACGGCGACGGTGGCCGCGCCCGACACCGCGGCGACCAGGTCGCGGCCGGTCAATTTCATGACCACGCCCACCACCAGCAGGCCGGCCAGTTCCGGCAGGCGGCCGGACGCCGCCGAGGGCATCACGATGCCGATCATCACGCCCAGCGGCGTGGCCCGCAGCGCCGCTTCGATGCGCGGCGTGATCGTCACCAGCCCCATCAGCAGGTAGCCGGCGACGCGGCAGGCGTACGAGGCCAGCGCCAGCGCGACGAGCGCGATCCAGAACCCGGTTTCAGCGTCCATGCAGCGCCGCTCCCACCGCGCCGGCGGCCAGGCCCGCCCCCACGATGGCCCAGCCGCCCGGCAGCAACCGGTGCAGCACCAGCGCCACGACCGCGGCCGCCAGCGCCGGGGCCAGGCCCGAGCGGCCCGGCCACACCGAGATGCCGATGGCGGCGGCGAAGGCCACCAGCATGAAGTCCAGCCCGAAAGTCACGGGATTGGGCACGACGTTGCCAAGAAAGAAGCCGAGCAGCGTGCCGCCGATCCAGGGCGCGAACGTCGCCAGGCCGGAGCCGAGCAGGAAGCCGGCGTCGCGGTAGCCGTCGCGGTATTCGCGCATGGCGAGCGCCCAGCTGCCGTCGCCGAGCACGAACAGCGTCGCGAACGCTTGCCGGCGCGACGCCTGCGACAGCCAGGGCTGGATCGCGGCGCCGTACAGGACGTAGCGGGCGTTGATCACCAGCACCGTGAACACCAGGGGCAGCACCAGGGGCGCCTGGCTCCAGCCCTGGAGCACGGCCAGCTGCGCGCTGCCGGAGTAGACGAAGACGCTCATCGCGAGCGCCTGCAGCCAGGCCAGGCCGCGCTCGCTGGCCAGCACGCCGAACACCACCGCGTACAGGAGCGTGCCAGGCGCCAGCGCCTGGCCGGCGATGAAGCCGCGCCGCACGCCCGCGCGCGTGAAGGCGCCGGTCGCTGCCGCTTTCACCGGAGGCAGCGAGGGGCGTTTTTCATGGGCGCGACTGTACACTGGCCCGTCCGCGCCGGGAGCGGCGCACCGAACCACGAGGGGCCAACAATGATTCTCGAAATCGCCGACATCCGCATCCAGCCCGGCCAGCAGGCCGCTTTCGAAGAGGCGATCCAGCGCGGCATCGCGACCGTCGCCTCGAAGGCCCAGGGCTTCCAGGGCTTCAAGGTCAACAAGTGCATCGAGACGCCCGAGCGCTATGTGCTGCAGATCTTCTGGGACACGCTGGAGGACCACACCGTGGCCTTCCGCCAGGGCCCGCTGTTCACGCAGTGGCGCGCGATCGTCGGGCCGTTCTTCGCCGGGCCGCCGCTGGTCGAACACTTCGACCTGGTGGCCAAGTCCAACGTCCAGTGAGCGGGCGGCGGGCGCCGCCACGGGCGCGCCCGGAATGACGGGTGCCCCGCGTGGTCCTGATAGGTATGCTTGGCATTTCGCGGCCCGGCCGCGCAACCGGTCGGGGCATGACCCCGACCCCGATTTTTTCCTGAAAAGACAATGCCAACTTTCATCACCGAAGCCAGCCGGCAGACGCCGGTCTTCGGCGAATACGATGTGGTCGTGCTCGGTGGCGGGCCCGCCGGCATCGCGGCCGCCGTGGCTGCCGCGCGCGCCGGCCGCTCCACCCTGCTGATCGAGCGCTACGGCTTCCTCGGCGGCATGGGCACGGCCGCCGGCGTCACCAATTTCTGCGGCCTGCATGCCAATGTCCATGGCGACATCCGCCAGGTCGTGCACGGCGTCGCCGACGACCTGCTGGCCCGCATCGACCGGCTCGGCGGCCTGAACCAGCCGCACGCCCTGTTCGGCAAGACGGTGGCGCAGGCCTACGACACGGCGGCCTACAAGATCGCGGCCGACGACCTGATGCTGGCGGCCGGCGTCAGCGTGCTGTTCCATGCGGTCGGCGCCGGCGTGGTCATGGCCTCGCCGCGCCACGTGCAGGCGCTGCTGGTGGAGACGAAGTCGGGCCGGTTCGCGGTCCGGGGCCGCGCCTTCATCGACTGCTCCGGCGACGGCGACCTGGCCGCCTGGGCCGGCGCGGCTTTCGAGAAGGGCGACGGCCACGGCAACATGCTGTATCCGTCGACCATGTTCCGGCTCAACGGGGTCGATCCCGTGCGGGCTGGCAAGGCCTGGGAAGTGATCCCGGGACTGATGGCGCAGGCGCAGGCCGAGGGCCGCTACCGGTTCCCGCGCAAGGGCGCGATCGTGCGGCCGCAAAAGAGCGGGATCGAGTGGCGCGTCAACCTGACGCAACTGGCCAACCCGCAGGGCAATGCGATGGACGGCACCGACGCGGTGGAGCTCAGCGAGGCCGAGGTGCTGGGCCGCCGGCAGATCGCGGACGTCGCCGGCTTCCTCAAGGAGGTGCCGGGCTTCGAGCAGTCGTACATCGTGGACATCGCGCCGCAGGTCGGCATCCGCGAAACCCGCCGCGTGCTGGGCGACTACATGCTGACCGAATCCGACGTGCTGGGGTGCGCGGACTTCGCCGACACCATCGGCGTCAACGGCTGGCCGCTGGAACTGCACACCAAGGGCGACGTCGAATTCCGCTGGACCCCGCCCGGCAGCCGCGGCTTCAACCAGCTGCCTTACCGCATGACCGTGCCGCCCGGTTTCGACAACCTGTGGATGGCCGGCCGCTGCGCCTCGATGACGCACGAGGCGCAGTCCGCAGCCCGGGTCACGGGTGCATGCTTCGTGATGGGCCAGGCGGTGGGCAGCGCCGCCGACCTCGCCCTCCAGGCCGGCTGCGCCGCCGGCGGCATCGATGTCGCAACGCTGCAAACCCGGATCGAGCGCGAAGGCGCTTATCTGGGGCGAAGCTGGTAGCACCCCAAGGAGACTGCAATGAACGCACCCCACCCGACGGCCGCGATGCGCCAGCAGCTGTACCGCGACATGGCGCCGCTCAACCTCACCCCGCTGTGGGAGGTGCTGCATGCGCTGGTGCCCAGGCAGCCGGATTCGCCGTGCGTGCCGGCGCTGTGGAAGTACGACGAGGTGCGGCCGTTCCTGATGCGCGCCGGCCAGGCCATCACCGCCGAAGAGGCGGTGCGGCGGGTGCTGATCCTGGAGAACCCGGCACTGCGCGGCCAGTCGGCGGTGACCCAGTCGCTGTACGCCGGCCTGCAGCTGATCCTGCCCGGCGAGGTGGCGCCCAGCCACCGCCACACGCAGAGCGCGCTGCGCTTCATCGTCGAAGGCTCTGGCGCGTACACCGCCGTCGACGGCGAGCGCACCAGCATGCGGCCCGGCGATTTCATCATCACCCCGAGCTGGACCTGGCACGACCACGGCTGTGAAGGCACAGAGCCCGTCGTTTGGCTGGACGGCCTCGACATCCCGATGATCCGGTTCTTCGACGCCGGCTTCGCGCAAAACGACGAGAGCAAGTCGCAGGCGGTGTCGCGCAGCGAAGGCACCAGCTTCGCCCGCTACGGCCACAACATGGCGCCGGTGCGCAGCGACGCGCCGTTCGGCCAGACCTCGCCGATCTTCAGCTACCCGTATGAGCGCAGCCGCGAAGCGCTGGAGCACCTGGAGCGCGACGCGCCGATCGACGCCTGGGACGGCGTCAAGCTGCGCTACCTGAACCCGCTGACCGGCGGCTCGCCGATGCCGACCATGGCCACCTTCATGCAGCGGCTGCCGGCGGGCTTCGCCGGCCAGCCCTGGCGCCAGACCGACGGCGCCGTCTACAGCGTGGTCGAAGGCCACGGCGAGGTGCTGGTCGAGCGCGGCGGCCTGCAGTGGCGCCAGGCCTTCGGGCCGCGCGATCATTTCGTCGTGCCCTCGTGGCACACTGCGCGCTTCGCCTCCGAGCGCGGTTGCGTGTTGTTCAGTTTTTCCGACCGCCCGGTGCAGCAGGCCCTGGGCATTCACCAAGAAGAGAGGATGTCATGAGCTACGTTTTCACCCCCCCGGCGGTGCCCTCCATTCCGGTCGTCGGCCGCAGCGAGCGGTTCCCGATCCACCGCATCTACTGCGTCGGCCGCAACTACGTCGAGCACGCGCAGGAGATGGGTTTCACCGGCCGCGAGCCGCCCTTCTTCTTCATCAAGCCGGCCGACACCGCGGTCGTGATCCCGGCCGGCGAGACCGGCTCGATGGACTACCCCACGCTCACCAGCAACCTGCACCACGAGATCGAACTGGTGGTGGCGATCGGCACCGGCGGGCGCAACATCAAGGCCGCCGATGCGAAGAAGCACATCTTCGGCTACGGCGTCGGCCTCGACATGACCCGCCGCGACCTGCAGGGCGAGATGAAGAAGCAGGGCCGGCCCTGGTGCATCGGCAAGGCCTTCGAGCAGTCGTCGCCGATCGGCCCGATCACCCCGATCGACCAGGCCGGCGACGTCGAGAACGCGGAGATCTGGCTGCAGGTCAACGGCAAGGACCGCCAGCGCAGCAACGTGAACAAGCTGATCTGGAACATCGGCGAGACCATCGAGCACCTGTCCGCCGCCTGGGACCTGGCGCCCGGCGACCTGATCTACAGCGGCACGCCCGAAGGCGTGGCGGCGGTGGTCAAGGGCGACACGCTGGTGGGCAGCGTCGGCGGCCTGACCGAACTGCGCCTGCGCGTGGCCTGATCCGCTTTCGCCTGCGTCACCACGAGGCTCCAGCGGGAGCCTCGTTTTCTTTCCCCGCTACACTCGAAGTCCATGCCGTTTCGCACCCCCATCAAGCACTGCCGCAACTGCGGCGCTGCCGTGGTCTACCGGCTGCCCGACGACGGCGACACCCGCGAACGCGCGGTTTGCCCCGCCTGCGATACCATCCATTACGAGAACCCGCTGAACGTGGTCGGCACCCTGCCCTACTTCGGCGAACGGGTGCTGCTGTGCAAGCGCAACATCGAGCCGGGCTGGGGCAAGTGGACGCTGCCGGCGGGCTTCATGGAGCTGGGTGAAAGCACCGCGGAAGGGGCTGCGCGCGAGACCGACGAAGAGGCCGGCGCGCAGATCGAGATGGAGGAACTGTTCACGGTGCTGAGCGTGCCGCGCGTGGGCCAGGTCCACCTGTTCTTCCGCGCCCGGCTGCTGAGCGACCAGTTCGCGCCCGGCCACGAAACCATCGAGGCCCGGCTGTTCACCGAAGCCGAGATTCCCTGGGAAGAGATCGCCTTCAGGACCGTGAAGGAAACCCTGGCCCGCTATTTCGAGGACCGCCGCCGGGGCCGGTTCGCCGTCCACACCAGCGACATCCGCTGACCCGGCCGGGTCAGTTGCGGACCTTGCTTTCCTCGCGCAGGCGCGCTTCCTCGCGGAAGGCGATGCAGGTGCGCGCGTTCTGGAACATCGGCTTGGAGCATTCTTCCTGCAGGCACAGCTGCCGCGACAGGAACACCTTGTCCTTGCAGGTTTCCGAAGGCGGCGTGGGCCGCGGCGCGGTTGCGACCGGGGCCGGCGCCGGGCGCTGTGCCACGGCCGGCTCCCGCGGCTCGCGCGCTTCAGCGGGCACCGGGTTGGAAAAGGCGGGCGTGGTTGGGGCCACGGTCGGGACCGATGCCGCGCGCTTGGCGGGCGCCGGCTTGCGCGCCGCGCTCGCCGCCGGGACGGTCTTTGGCGCCACGGGTGCGGTCTCGACGGCCGGCGGCGCGGTCGCCACCTTGGCCACCGGCACCGCGTCCTGCACCAGGGCGGCCTGGCCGGCAGCGGAAGCGGCACGCGCGACGACCGGCGCCGGGTGGCTGGCCGCGGACGCCGCCGGGGCGACCGCGAGCTGCTCGTTGGCGCCGCGGCCGGACATCGCGAAAGCGATCAGCCCCGCGATGACGAGGGCGCCGACCCCTGCCAGCACCGCCATCGGCGGCTTCTTCGCAGCCTTGGGCGACGGCGGCGGTTGCTCCGCGGCGGCAGCTGGCGGCGGCTCCGGTGGCGGCGGGACCACAGGCGGCACGACCGCAGCGGGCGGCCGGCGCGACACTGGCGGGATCGTCGCCTCGTCGTCGACCGCAGGCGCAACGGCGACGGGAACCGGCGTCGTCTGGAGGAGCGTGGTTGCCGCTGCCGGCGCTGCCGCGATGGCGGCTGGCGCCAGCATCGGTGCCGCCATGGGGATCGATGGATCCGCGCGGACCCGTGTGGCATCGAGATCCGGGACGCTCGCGTCGGACTGGCCGGTCAGCACGGTCTGGTCGGCCCCCGGACCGCTGGCCAGCTTGCGCAAGCGGCGGCGCGCCAGGTCCGCGTAGATCCCGGACGGGAACTGCTGCAGGAAACCTTCGAAATCCTCCGGATCGACCGAGTCCTTGATGTCCTTCCAGTACACCAGCTCCAGTTCCTGGGTGACCGTGACCGTGGCCGTGGCGGTCCCGCTGGTGCCGGACGTGGCGGAGCCGACCAGCGACGGCACCGTGCCCTTGGAACCGGAGGCCGCTTCCGGCTTCTTGAACGGGTCGGCCGGGGGCACGACGGTGGCGTCCTCGGCCCGGCGGATGGCCGACTGCAGTGCCGACGCGAAATCGCGGGCGGTGGCGAAGCGCTGGTCGCGGTCCTTGGCCAGTGCCCGCGCGACCACCGCGTCGATCGCCTGCGGCAGCCGGGCGTTGAACGAGCTGGGCGGCGGCGGCGTGTGGCCGATGATCTGGTGGATGATGGAAAAGTCGTTGTCGCCGTCGAACGGGCGCTTGTCGGTCAGCAGCTGGTAGAGCACCACGCCGACCGAGAACAGGTCGGCCCGGGAATCGATCTTCAGGCCCTGGACCTGCTCGGGCGCCATGTACTTGAGCGTGCCGACCATGCTGCCCTGCGTGCGTGTCGCCTCGCCGGAATCCTGGATCCGCGCCACGCCGAAGTCGGTCAGCTTGACCCGTCCGCCCGGCTCGATCAGCAGGTTGGCCGGCTTGATGTCGCGGTGGACGATGCCCGCCTTGTGGGCGTAGTCCAGGGCCGCGAGCAGGTCGCGGATCATCTTGAGCGACTGTTCCAGCGAGTAGCGCACGCCCCGGTCCAGGTGGTGCTTCAGGTCGTCGCCCTGGATGTATTCCATCACCAGGAAGGCGATGTCGCCGTCCCGGTCGGAGTCGTACACGCTGACGATGTTGGGGTGCTGCAACCGGGCGGCCGACCGGGCCTCGGTGCGAAAACGCGACTCGTATTCGGCGGCCGCTTCTTCCGACAGGTTCTCGACCTTGACGGTCTTGATCGCGACCCGACGCTCCAGGTTGGGGTCCCGTCCCTCGTACACGACCCCCATGGCGCCCTTGCCGAGAACGCGGACCAGGTCATAGCGGCCAAGCTTTTTGAGACTCACAACGACGATGGTCCTGGTAGCGGGTAGAAGCCGATTCTAGCCTGCACCCTGTCGGCGGCGGTCAGTCGGGGGGCAGGCCTGTCTCGCGTTTGATACGCTGGCATTCCCGCAGGTAGGCCTCGTTGAAGTGCCGGTCCAGCAGCTGCTGGACCCATTGCTCCAGGCCCTGGCTGCGGTCGCCGTAGTAGCGCGAGTAGGCCTCCCAGGCCCGCGTGCCTTCGAACAGCTTGCTGCCGGAACCCAGCAGGCGCTCCTTGAGCGCCGCCGGCGCGAACTCGTGGACGGTCGCCTCGACGGCGGACCGGACCGCCCCCGCCATCGCGGCGTCATGCGCCAGCAGTTCGGCGACGATGTCCGTGAGGGCCCGCTGCGGGGCGACGAAGCCGATGCTGGTGGCACGCCCGCCCAGCAGGTATTGCAGTTTGGTATCGGCCGGCCAGTCGGTCTTGAGCGGGTTGTTGTCCTTGATCGGGACCACGCCGTGGTCGCCCGGCTTGCGCTCGTCCCGGGCGCCCCGGCGCGAGCCGTACAGCTGGAACAGGCCTTCGAGCGCGACCCGCACCGCCCGCCCGGCGGCCTCGAGTTCGAGTGCACTCAACGTCCCCAGGTTGGCCTTGTCCAGGCCGAGCCCCTTGTAGAACGACGCCAGGTCGCCGGCGCCGGGCCCCTGCGCCACGGCCTGCAGGCCGCCGCCGTCCGGGCTGGGGCCGAAGGTGGATTCGAAGCCCCAGTCGCCGAACGGATCTTCCTCGGGCAGGATCCCGGGCGCGGAAAGATCCGGAGCCGGCGTCGCCGTCATCGCCGGCCGCGGCAAGGTGGCGTCAGAGGTCGCCGCGTCGGTGTCGAAGACCGCCCACGGATCCTGGTCGGTTTCGGCGGCGGCCGGCTTGAGCACCTGCAGGTTGTAGTCGCCGATCTTCAGCGTCTGGCCCACGGGGAGCATGCCCTTCGCACCCGGCGGCGCATAGCCGTATGGCATGTCGATGCCGTTGACCAGCGACAGCACCCGGAAGTGGAGCTGGTCGTTCTGGTTCCAGACGGCGAGGTGGCGCCGCGAGACGTTGCGCTCCGGGTCCGGCAGGTTGATGTCGCAGGCCATGTCGCGGCCCAGGATCACTTCGCCCTCGCCCGGGTGGAGCAGCCGCCTGGTTTCGAGGCTGGGACCGGCGATGTGCAGTTCGAGGGCCATGGCGTGGTGCTGGCGCGGCTCAGCCACCGACCGAGAACAGCACCAGCGGCGCATTCTCGGCGTGGCGGTCGCAACCCAGCGTGATCTGGCCATGTCCGACCAGGTAGCACTCGGTGCGCCGCAGCACGACCGGCTCGGTCTGGTTGCCCATGTAGACCCAGGTGCCGAAGCTGGAGCCGTCGCTCAGCACGAACTGGCCGCCGCGCCATTCCACCGTGGCATGCAGGCGCGACACGCGCGAATCGTTGATCGAGAGCGACGCCGTGGCGGCGCGCCCCAGGGACAGCTTCTCGCCGCGCGGCTCGAGGCGCACCGTCTGGCCGGCCGCCGCCAGTTCGAGCAGCCCGACCCGGGCCTGGTGGGCCTTGAACATCAAGGCGCCCATCACGGTGGCGTCGTTGTCGCGGTCGACCTGCCAGTCGACGCGATAGACCTCGGTGGCATCGGATTTCCCCCGCAGGTACATCGGCCCCAGGCTGCGCAGCTGGTCGCGCTGGACCGGAGAAAGCGCGTCGGCGACGCGCTGCGTGGTGAGGATCTGGGCAGCACCGGCCAGGTCGGCCAGCCGCGCCGCGCTGTTGACGGCATCGCCGTAGCAGTCGCCGGCGATCTCGACCACCTCGCCGGTCTCGACGCCCATCTGCATCTGCACCGCGCCGAGGTTGCCGCCCGGTTGCACCGGCTTTTCCTGCAGCCGCTTCTGGATCGCCAGGCAGGCCTCGATCGCGTCGCCTTCGCGCGGAAACACGACGAAGAGGCCGTCGCCCAGCAGCTTGACCACCCGGCCGCTGTGTTGCTCGAACGTCTTGGACAGCGCCGTCGTCAGCTGCGTGACGAAGCGGCCGGCGGTCTCATCCCCGAGCCGCTCGAAGATGCCGGTGCTCCCGACCAGGTCAGCAAAGACAACGGTGGCCACGATGGAGTCAGCGTCCGCGATTGAGATGTTGAATTACGCGCATTCGAATCGATTTTATGCGGCGCGCTGTCCCGACCGGCAACAACGCAAAAAGGGTTAGCAGGAAACTCCTGCTAACCCTTCGGAACAATGGTCGGCGTGAAAGGATTCGAACCTTCGACCCCTTGCACCCCATGCAAGTGCGCTACCAGGCTGCGCTACACGCCGACAAGCCATCGATTATAGCCCGGTACGCGGCACGCTCGACCGAACTCAGTGCGTCGCTGACAGAAGATCGCGGATCTCGAACAGTTCGCGCCGCACCAGCAACAGCTTCTGCGAGACCAGTTCGCGCTCTTCGAGGGGCGCGCTGTCCTCGAAATCCTCGGCGAAGGAGGAGTCGTCCACCTCGATCACCTCGACGCCCTCGAGCATCACTTCGCCGGCCTTGCGCTTGTCGCGCTCGACCTGGACCAGTTCCTGCAGCTTGTTGCGGGCGCCGCTGATGGTGAAGCCCTGGTCGTACAGCAGGTCGCGGATCCGCCGGATCATCAGGACCTCGTGGTGCTGGTAGTAGCGGCGGTTGCCGCGGCGCTTCATCGGCCGCAGCTGGGTGAACTCCTGCTCCCAATAACGTAGCACGTGAGGCTTGACGCCACACAGGTCGCTGACCTCACCGATGGTGAAGTAGCGTTTCGCCGGGATTGATGGGAGAGCTTTCTCCATTGAAATCAATGTTGTAGGAGAGAAAGCTGCTAGGTTACTCTAACCAGACCCGGCGTGCCAAGCCGTTTTTCGAGGCCCGCGGCGAATGTTCTTCGTGCCGGTTCAGGAGGGCTCGACGCCGTCGCCCTGGATCTGTTCCTTGAGCTTGTGGCTGGCGTGGAACGTGACGACCCGGCGCGCCTCGATCGGGATCGCCTCGCCGGTGCGCGGATTGCGGCCGGGACGGGGCGCCTTGGTGCGGATCTGGAAATTGCCGAAGCCCGAGATCTTGACGTCCTGGCCGTCGACCAGGCTGTCGGAGATCAGGTCGAAGAACGCGTCGATCATGTCCTTGGACTCGCGCTTGTTCAGGCCGATCTGCTCGAACAGCAACTCGGCCAGCTGCGCCTTGGTCAATGCAGGCGTCTCCAGGCTTTCGACGGAGAAGTCCATGGCGTCCGGGACCTCGGGTTTTCTCAAGGCCATTGTCATCCCCTCAGGCGGCCACCCAGGCGGGCGGCGATGCTGTCGATCACGGCTTGGACGGCGCCGTCGATTTGCTCATCAGTCAGTGTGGCTTCCGCGCTTCCCAGCGTCAAGCGCACGGCCATGCTTTTCTCGTCGGCCGCCACGGCGCCGCCGGCCTGCTTGGGCTTGTAGAGATCGAACAGCATGGCGTCGCGCAGCAGGCCGCCGGTGTCCGCGGACCGGATCGCGTCCATCACCGAGCTGTGGCCAACCTGGTCCTTGACGATCATGGCGATGTCTCGCTCTGCCGGCTGGAACCGGGGCACCGGCTGGAATGCCGGCACCGGCCGCGCCACCACCGCGTCCAGGTCCAGTTCGAACAGCACCGGCGCCTGCGCGAAGTCCCAGCGCTGGCGCCAGCGCGGATGCAGCTCGCCGACGGCGCCGACATCGCGGCCCCCGACCAGGATGCGCGCGCAGCGGCCGGGATGCATGGCCGGATGCTCGCCGGCGACGAACTCGGCCCGAACCGGCGCCAGCAGAGCTTCGACATCGCCCTTGACGTCGAAGAAGTCGCTGCCCGGACCCTTGCGGCCCCATTGCAGGCCGTCGACATCGCCGTAGGCCAGGCCGGCGATGCGCATCGGCTGGTGGATGCCGCGCACCGTTGTGTCGGTGGTGGCGATGCCCGCGTCGCGCAGAAACACCCGGCCGATCTCGAACACCCGGACCCGCTCGGCTTTCCGGTCGAGGTTGAAGCGCAGGGCCTGCAGCAGGGAGCCGAGCAGCGACGAGCGCATCACGCTCATCTGGCTGGCGATCGGGTTCAGCAGCTTGATCGGGTCCGCGTTGCCGGCCAGCTCGCGCTCCCAGCTTTCCTCGACGAAGCTGAAGTTGATGGTTTCCTGGTAGCCGAGCGCGGCCGCCAGGCGCCGCAGCACGAAGCGGCTGCGCTGCGACTCGGGCCGCAGCTTGGGCGAGATGGGCGCCAGCGGCGGCGTGGTCGGCAGCTGGTCGTAGCCGACCACGCGCACCACCTCCTCGATCAGGTCTTCCTCGATCGCGATGTCGAAGCGGTACGGCGGTGGCGTGACGGTGAGCGTGCCCTGGCCTTCGGTCACTTCCAGCCCCAACCGGGTCAGCGCGTCGGCGCACTGCTGCTGGGTCAGCGCCATGCCGATCACCTTGTTGGCGCGCGCCACCCGCAGCGTGACCGGCCTGGCCTGCGGCAGCGCGATCACCTGGTCGTCCACCGGACCGGCCTCGCCGCCGCAGATCTCCAGGACCAGCTTCGTGATGTGCTCGAGGTGTTCGACCGTCGTGCTCGGGTCGACGCCGCGCTCGAAGCGATGTCCGGCGTCGGTCGAAAAGTTGAAGCGGCGCGACCGGCCCTGGATGGCGCTGGGCCACCAGAACGCGGCTTCGGCGTAGACGTTTCGCGTCGCGTCGGACACGGCCGTCGAGTCGCCGCCCATGATGCCGGCCAGCGATTCGACCTGCGTGTCATCGGCGATCACGCCGACCTTCTCATCCACCGTGACCGTCGAGCCATTGAGCAGCTTGAGCTGTTCGCCCGGCCGGCCCCAGCGCACGTCGAGGCCGCCGTGGATCTTGTCCAGGTCGAAGATGTGCGACGGGCGGCCGAACTCGAACATCACGTAGTTCGAGATGTCGACCAGGGCCGTCACGCTGCGCTGGCCGCAGCGCGCCAGCCGGTCCACCATCCAGGCCGGCGTCTTCGCCTGGGTGTCGACGTTGCGGATCACGCGGCCGGAAAAGCGGCCGCACAGGTCGGGTGCGCTGACCTTGACCGGCAGCCTTGCCTCGTTGCGCGTCGCCACGGGCTCGAACTGCGGTGCCTGCAACGGCGCGCCGGTCAGGGCGGAGAGTTCGCGCGCCACGCCGTAGACGCTCAGCGCGTGCGCCAGATTGGGCGTGAGCTTGAGCGTGAAGATGGTGTCGTCGAGCTTGAGCACGCCGCGCACGTCGGCGCCGACGGGCGCATCGGCGGCCAGTTCAAGCAGGCCGCCATGGTCATCGCTCAGCTTCAGCTCGCGGGCCGAGCACAGCATGCCCTGGCTCTCGACGCCGCGCAGCTTGCCGACCTTGATCAGGAACGGCTTGCCGTCGTCGCCCGGCGGCAGTTCCGCGCCGACCAGCGCGCAGGGCACCTTGATGCCGACCCGCGCGTTCGGGGCGCCGCAGACGATGTTGAGCAAGGCGCCCTGCCCCACATCGACCTGGCACACGCGCAGGCGGTCGGCATCGGGATGCTGGACCGCCTCCCTGATCTCGCCGACCACGATCTTCGAGAATGGTGGCGCGACCGGTCGCAGGTCCTCGACCTCCAGCCCGCCCATGGTCAGCGTGTCGGCCAGCTGCCGGGTGGTCAGGGGCGGGTTGCAGAATTCGCGCAGCCAGGACTCGGGGAATTGCATGGTGTCTCGGAAGTCGGTTAACGGAACTGGCTGAGGAAGCGGACATCGCCTTCGAAGAACAGGCGCAGGTCGCTCACGCCGTAGCGCAGCATGGCGAGGCGGTCCGCGCCCATGCCGAAGGCGAAGCCGATGTAACGCTCGGGGTCGAGCCCCATGTTGCCGACCACGCCGGGATGGACCTGGCCGGAGCCGGCCACTTCCAGCCAGCGGCCGGCCAGCGGTCCGGTCTGGAACTGGATGTCGATCTCGGCGCTGGGCTCGGTGAACGGGAAGAAGCTGGGCCGGAAGCGCAGCGCCAGGTCGTCGCTCTCGAAGAAGGCGCGGCAGAAATCCGTGAACACGACCTTCAGGTCCTTGAAGCTCACGTTCTCGCCCAGCCACAGGCCTTCGCACTGGTGGAACATCGGCGAGTGCGTGGCATCGCTGTCGACGCGGTAGGTGCGCCCGGGAGCGATCACGCAGACGTCGGGCATTGCCGCCTGTCCGGCGTACTTCTTGACGTGCTGGTGGGCGAAACGCACCTGCATCGGGCTGGTGTGGGGCCGCAGGTTGTACGGGATGCCGTCGTCGCCATTGATGTCGACGTAGAAAGTGTCCTGCATCGACCGCGCCGGATGGTTCGGCGGGTTGTTCAGGGACGTGAAGCTGTGCCAGTCGGTCTCGATCTCGGGACCGTCGGCCACGTCGAAGCCCATGCTGGCGAAGATCTGCTCGATCCGCTCGAGCGTCAGACTCACCGGGTGCAGGCTGCCGGGCTCGCGCACGCGGCCGGGCAGGCTCACGTCGAGCGCTTCGGCCCTGAGCTGCGCCTCGAGCTCGAGGTCGGCCAGCGCCTGCCGGCGCCGCGTCAACGCCGCTTCGATGGCCTGCTTGGCCAGATTGATGGCCGCGCCGCGGCTCTTCTTCTCGTCGACGCTCAGCGCGCCCATGCCCTTCATCAGTTCGGTGATGCGGCCGGACTTGCCCAGGAACAGCGCCTTGGCGTTCTCCAGGTCGGCCGGTGCGGCGGCCTGCGCGAACGCATTGCGGGCGCTGTCGACGATGGATTCGAGCTCGTTTGTCTGCATAAATTAAAACAGGGGCCAGTGCGTCTGCCCTGGCCCCTGTTCCTTGTGTGTTGCACCAGGCGCCGTCACCGCGACGGCGCCACCGCGAACTCAAGCAGCCAGCTTGGCCTTGACCTGCTCCACGATGCCGGCAAAAGCGGCCTTGTCGTGCACGGCGATGTCGGCAAGGACCTTGCGGTCGATCTCGATGCCGGCCTTGCGGATGCCGTTGGCGAACTGGCTGTACGTCAGGCCGCACTCACGGGCTGCGGCGTTGATCCGCGCAATCCAGAGCTGGCGGAACACGCGCTTCTTGGTGCGGCGGTCACGGTAGGCATATTGCCCGGCCTTCATCACCGCTTCTTTGGCGATCCGGAAGACATTGCCGCGGCGGCCGCGGAAACCCTTGGCGAGGGCGAGAACTTTCTTGTGGCGGGCGCGAGCCGTTACACCACGTTTGACGCGAGGCATGTGATTACTCCTTGTTCGTCAGTTGATCAGATGCCACGGCCGGGCAACATGGCGGCCATCGAAACCATATTGGTCTCATGCACCGAGACGGCACCGCGCAGGTGACGCTTGTTCTTGGTGGTCTTCTTGGTCAGGATGTGACGCTTGAAGGCCTGACCGCGCTTGACGGTACCACCGGGACGAACGCGGAAACGCTTCTTGGCGCCGCTCTTGGTCTTCATCTTGGGCATGTGAATGCTCCTTTTACGTTGTGCTCGTGAGGCGCCGCGAATGCATTCCGCGTCTTGTTGGCCCCGAGCCACTTCTTGGTGGCGAGTGTTGAATTCGCCACTTCCGGAAAGCCAAAGGCTCTCCGTCATCGCCGCACCGGCGACCGGCCGATGAAGCTTTGTACTTTACGCGGAAGCCGGTTGAGAGGCTTCTGCCGGCGGCTTGACAGCCACCTTCTTCTTGCCAGGCGCGATCATCATGATCATCTGCCGGCCTTCGAGCTTGGGAAACTGCTCCACCAGGATGATGTCCGCCAGTTCGTCGCGGATCCGGTTCAGCAGCGCCATCCCGATTTCCTGGTGCGTGATCTCGCGCCCCCGGAACCGCAGCGTGATCTTGCACTTGTCGCCCTCGGCCAGGAAACGCCTGATGTTGCGCATCTTGATGTTGTAGTCACCGTCGTCGGTGCCCGGCCGGAATTTGACTTCCTTGATTTCGATGACCGTCTGCTTCGCTTTCGCTTCCGCCGCCTTCTTCTGCTCCTGGTACTTGAACTTGCCGTAGTCCATCAGCCGGCAAACCGGAGGGTTTGCGGTGGCGGCAATTTCAACCAGGTCCACGTCCGCTTCACCGGCAAGGCGCAGGGCCTCGGCGATGCTGACAATGCCCAATGGCTCGTTTTCCGGCCCCGAGAGGCGGACTTCCGGGGCCATGATTTCCCGGTTCAGGCGGTGTTTGCGTTCCTCGCGCTGGCGGCGGTCGCGAAATTCAGTAGCGATGGTCCAAATCCTTCAATTCATATGCCACGACATGTGGCTGACGCTGCCTTGGTGCACGCGGGCAAGAGCTTCATTCAGCTTTTGTTCTGGATGTCCTGAGCGATCCTTTGCGAGAACGCATCGATGGACATCACACCGAGGTCCTGGTTGCCCCGGGCGCGCACTGCGACAGCTCCTGCAGCCTTCTCCTTGTCTCCGACGACCAGGATGTATGGCAGCTTTTGCATCGAGTGCTCCCGTATTTTATACGTAATTTTCTCGTTACGCTGGTCGACGCTCACCCTAAGCCCTTGATTTCTCAGCGTTTTGGCCAGTTCCTGGGCATATTCGGCCTGCGCGTCGGTGATATTGAGCACCGCCACCTGCACCGGCGCCAGCCAGGCCGGCAGCGCGCCGGCATGCTGCTCGATCAGGATTCCGATGAAACGCTCCATGCTGCCGACGATCGCCCGGTGCAGCATGACCGGGCGGTGCCGGGCGCCGTCTTCACCCACATATTCGGCATCGAGCCGCTCAGGCATCGAGAAATCCACCTGCATGGTGCCGCACTGCCACTGGCGCCCGATCGCGTCCTTGAGCGTGTACTCGATCTTCGGGCCGTAGAAGGCGCCGTCGCCCGGGGCGATCTCGAATTCGACGCCCGACGCGCGCAGACTCTCCATCAGCGCGTGCTCGGCCTTGTCCCAGCTCTCGTCCGAGCCGATCCGGGCCGCCGGCCGGGTGGCCACCTTGTAGATAATGTTGTCAAAACCGAAGTCCTTGTAGACCCGCTGCAGCAGCGCCGTGTACTCCGTGCACTCCGGCAGGATGTGATCCTCGGTGCAGAAGATGTGGCCGTCGTCCTGGGTGAAGCCGCGCACCCGCATGATGCCGTGCAGGCCGCCGGTCGGCTCGTTGCGGTGGCACTGGCCGAATTCGCCGTAGCGCAGCGGCAGGTCACGGTAGCTCTTGATGCCCTGCTTGAAGATCAGGATGTGGCCGGGGCAGTTCATCGGCTTGAGCGCGTAGTCGCGCTTCTCCGACTCGGTCGTGAACATGTTCTCGCGGTACTTGTCCCAGTGGCCGGTCTTCTCCCACAGCGACTTGTCCAGCAGCTGCGGGCCCTTGACCTCCTGGTAGCCGTTGTCGCGGTAGACCCGGCGCATGTACTGCTCCACCTCCTGCCAGACCGTCCAGCCCCTGGGGTGCCAGAACACCACGCCCGGGGCGTGATCGTCGATGTGAAACAGGTCCAGCTCGCGCCCCAGCTTGCGGTGGTCGCGTTTCTCGGCCTCCTCCAGCATCGTCAGGTACTGCTGCAGTTCGTCCTTGGTCGCCCAGGCCGTGCCGTAAATGCGCTGCAGCATCTCGTTGCGGTGGTCGCCGCGCCAGTAGGCGCCGGCCACCTTCATCAGCTTGAAGAACTTCAACTTGCCGGTGCTGGGCACGTGGGGGCCGCGGCACAGGTCCTCGAAGCCGCCTTCGGCATACAGGGAAACGTCCTCGCCGGCCGGAATGCTGCCGATGATCTCCGCCTTGTAGTGCTCACCCTGGGCCTTGAAATGGGCCACGGCCTCGTCGCGCGGCAGCACGCGGCGCGTCACCGGTTCGTCCTTCGCGGCGAGTTCCGTCATCCGCTTCTCGATCGCCACCAGGTCGTCGGGTGTGAAGGGCCGCTGGTACGAGAAGTCGTAGAAGAAGCCGTTCTCGATCACCGGGCCGATCGTGACCTGGGCATCGGGAAACAGCTCCTTCACGGCATAGGCAAGCAGGTGCGCCGCGGAGTGGCGGATGACGTCGAGGCCCTCCGGGTCCTTGGCAGTGATGATGGACAGCGGGCTGTCCTGGCTGATCGTGAAGCTGGTGTCGACGACCTTGCCGTCGACCTTGCCGGCCAGGGCGGCCTTGGCCAGGCCGGCGCCGATCGAGGCGGCAACCTCGGCGACCGTGACCGGGCCGGGATATTCGCGCTGGGAACCGTCGGGAAGCGTGATGTGGATCATGGTTGAAAACGTCTGGGCAAAATAAAAAGCGCGGCCTGTAGCCGCGCTTTGTTCTGGATCCGTGAAGAGCTTCAGTGCACGCGACTACGCGACCTCCTAATGGGTCGTTCCGGTTTCCGGCGTAGTTCGCGGTGTCATAACCAGGGTGCCTTTCTCGCTCTTGTCGCAGCTGCCCGGTGGCAGCATTCAGTGGCTATTTTAACCCGCCTTCAGGAAGCCCTTGCCGTTGCAGTGCGGACAAGGCGTGATCACCGTCTGCTTCTCGACCTCGAAGTCCTCGTTGATGTTTTCGCTGTCGATGCGCAGCTCGCCGGTGCCATGGCAGTCGGGACAGCGACTGTAGTTGAGCGCGGTGGCGTCGAAAGCGCCGGTATCCTGGATCGAAGCCCCCATGGCGGTGTCCCCCGGAATGATGCTGCCCCACTCTACAGCGTATGGCCCCGGCGGCAACCCCGTGCAGACCCGGCCCAACGAAAAACAGGCCCGAAGGCCTGCTTTTTGCGCATGAATGCCCGCCGCGGCGGACATGCAGGCGTCAGGCAGCCTTCTTGTCGTCGAAGAACTGCTCGTCCTCGGTGGATCCCTTCAGGGCGCCGGTGGACGCCAGCGCCTCGATCGTGGTCGTCACCGCATCGAAGTAGCCGGTTCCGACCTCGCGCTGGTGCTTCACGGCGGTGAAACCGCGGCTGGCGGCGGCGAATTCGGCCTGCTGCAACTCGACGAAGGCCGTCATGTTGTTGCGCGCGTAGCCGTAGGCCAGGTCGAACATGCCGTAGTTGAGGCTGTGGAAGCCGGCCAGCGTGATGAACTGGAACTTGTAGCCCATCGCGCCGAGTTCCTTCTGGAAGCGGGCGATCGTGGCGTCGTCCAGGTTCTTCTTCCAGTTGAACGACGGCGAGCAGTTGTACGCCAGCATCTTGCCCGGGAACTTCGCGTGGATCGCGTCGGCGAAGTCCTTGGCGAACTTCAGGTCCGGCGTGCCGGTCTCGCACCAGATCAGGTCGGCGTACTCGGCATAGGCCAGGCCCCGGCTCACGGCCTGGTCGAAGCCCTTCTTGGTGCGGTAGAAGCCTTCCACCGTGCGTTCGCCGGTCAGGAACGGCTTGTCGTTCTCGTCGACGTCGGTGGTCACCAGGTCGGCGGCTTCCGCGTCGGTGCGGGCCAGCAGGATGGTGGACGTGCCCATCACATCGGCGGCCAGCCGGGCGGCGACCAGCTTGGCCACGGCCTCGCGCGTCGGCACCAGCACCTTGCCGCCCATGTGGCCGCATTTCTTCACCGAAGCCAGCTGGTCCTCGAAGTGCACACCGGCTGCGCCGGCCTCGATCATCGCCTTCATCAGTTCGAAGGCATTGAGCACGCCGCCGAAACCGGCTTCGGCATCGGCCACGATCGGCTGGAAGTAGTCGATGTAGCCGTCGTCGCCCGGGCCCTTGCCTTCGCTCCACTGGATCTGGTCGGCGCGCGCGAACGTGGCGTTGATCTTCTTGACGCACTTGGGCACGGAATCGACGGAATACAGCGACTGGTCGGGGTACATCTCGCCATTGGAGTTGGCGTCGCCCGCCACCTGCCAGCCGGACAGGTAGATGCCCTTGAGGCCGGCCTTGACCTGCTGCATGGCCTGGTTGCCGGTCAGCGCGCCCAGCGTGTTGACGAAGGGCTCGGTGTTGATCGAGGCCCACAGCTTTTCCGCGCCGCGCTGGGCCAGGGTGTGGTCGATCTGCAGCGAGCCGCGCAGCTTGACGACGTCGGCCGCGCTGTAGCCGCGCTTGATGCCCTTCCAGCGCGGGTTCTCGGCCCAGTCCTTTTCGAGTTGGGCAATCTGCTGGTCGCGGGTCAGTTGGGTCCAGTTGGTCATGAAGTTCACTCCGGTTGATTGAAAACCTGGTCGGGGGCACTGCGATGCAAGGTCCGGGCCGATGGGTCAACTTTAAGTCTTGTAGAAGACTTTGTGGCATCTTATGTCTTATAGAAGACAAGAAATATTCATGTTTTAAATCAACATGTTGCGAATGTCATTTCTCAATGCGAAAACTTGTTTCTCATATCGAGAAATTTTGTCGCACTGCAACATGGGTCCGTTCCGCATCGCGAAATGCCGTTTCCGTGGCGGGGGTTGCCGGCCGGCCGCTGCGCTGCGGCATCATCAGCCGCCATGCCCCTGAGCTACCAACCCAGCCGCCCCGCGGCCTTCCTGTGCCTCGCGTTGAGCATGTCCCTGGTCGGGAGCTACGTCGCCCTGTCCAAACCGCTGGTCGCCGCCATCCCGGTCTTCCTGCTGGCGTGGCTGCGTTTTGGCATCGGCGGCGCCGCCATGCTGCACTGGCTGCGCAAGCCGATGGGGGAACTGCCGCTGACGCCGCAGACCCGGTGGCTGCTGTTCCTGGAATCGTTCCTGGGCAACTTCCTGTTTTCGATCTGCATGCTGTTCGGCGTCAGCCTGACCAGCGCGGTCTCGGCCGGCGTGATCATGGCGGCCATCCCCGCCGTCGTCGCCCTCCTGAGCTGGATCTTCCTGCGCGAGCGCATCGGCCTGCGCACCTGGGGCGCGGTGGCCTGCGCCGCGCTCGGCATCGCGCTGCTGGCATTCGCCGATGCGCCCGCCGGCGGGCCGGCGGCGGGTCGGGCCGACGGCGCCTGGCTCGGCAACCTGCTGGTGCTCGGCGCGGTGCTGTGCGAAGCCGCGTATGCGGTCATCGGCAAGAAACTGACCGGGGCGCTGGCGCCGAAGCGGATCACCTCGATCATCAACCTCTGGGGCTTCGCGCTGGTGACGCCGTTCGGCCTCTACGCCGCGCTGCGGTTCGACTTCGGCTCGGTCAGCGCAGGGATCTGGTGGCTGCTGGCGTTCTACTCCCTGGCCGCGAGCATCTGGACGGTGTGGCTCTGGATGACGGGCCTCAAGTCGGTCCCCGCCTCGCAGGCCGGGGTCTTCACCGTGATGCTGCCGGTGTCGGCGGCGCTGGTGGGCGTGTTCGCCCTCGGTGAACACCTCAGCGCACTGCAGTTGCTGGCCTTCGCGATCGCCCTCGCGGGCGTGTTGCTCGCGACGCTGCCCACCCGCGCGGCCGTCGCGACGCGTGCCACGCGAGGCTGATTGCCCCCGCTTCCCCAGTGAAATTGCGTGTGGCGGCGCGGTGTTGGTCGCTCTTCCTCTCGCGCTGGGTGAGCAGTCGCGACGCGCTTCCATTGGCACAGCGAGGCGCCTTCGACGTCGACGCATGGTCGCGTTCAGTGCGTCTCCAGAGGGAAAACAGCCCGAAAACGGCCACAAAAAAAACAACACGCCAGAGTGAAAAAACTCGTTTTTCGCTTGGAAACGCGTTTTTTCTCCAGTAGCATCCGCAGTGCCAGAGGGAATGCAGGTTCTCGCTGGTGATTAATCAACTTCTAGAAGGAAATAATCATGGCAACTGCGAAAAAAGCTGCGGCAAAAAAACCAGCCGCAAAAAAGGCCCCGGCGAAGAAAGCTGCACCGGCAAAAAAGGTAGCAGCCAAGAAGGCGGCACCGGCCAAGAAGGCAGCGGCGAAAGCGGCACCGGCCAAGAAGGCAGCTGCGAAGGCAGCGCCGGCCAAGAAGGTCGCTGCGAAGAAGGTTGCTGCGAAGAAGGCTCCGGCCAAGAAGCGCACTCCCAACGCCGCGTTCATGAAGGCGCTGACCCCCAGCCCGCAACTCGCTGCCGTCGTCGGATCCGCTCCGCTGCCGCGCACCGAAGTCGTGAGCAAGCTGTGGGCCTACATCAAGAAGAACAAGCTGCAGGACTCGGTCAACAAGCGCATGGTCAACGCCGATGCCAAGCTGAAGGAAATCTTCGGCAAGGCCCAGGTGTCCATGTTCGAGATGGCCGGCCTGATCGGCAAGCACGTCAAGTAAACGGCCGCCAGGCTGTCCCAAGGCCGGTGCGAACCGGCCTTTTTTTTCATCTGTTTTTGAGCCGCCCATGGACTGCCTCGAACGCATCGCCCGCAAGGCCGCACCGCCATCCCACGACTGGTCCGTGCGCGGGGTGGTCGAGCAATCGGAACGCCTGGTGGTGCGCCAGGACGTCGCCGAGGCGCCATGGCGCCAGACCGATGGCGGCGCGATGGTGTCGGTGGTCAGCGCAGGCGCGATGGGCTACGCCGCCACCAACGACCTCACGGAGGCCGGCCTGCGGCAGGCCTTCGACCAGGCGCTGGTGCTGGCCCGGGCCTCGAGCGGGCGCAGCGTCGTCGACCACCGCGACATCGAGCTGCCCGCCGGCGCCGGCAGCTACCGCTCGCCCAACGAGCGGCCGGTGGCGCAGCTGTCCCTGGGCGACCGGTTCGACCTGCTGCAGCAGGTCTGCGCCAGCGCCAACCTGGGGCCCGCCATCATCGACCGCAGCGCGTCGCTCTGGACCACCCACACCGAGCAGTTGCTGATCACCGCCGGCGGCGGCCGCATCGAGCAGTCCTGGGACTTCGTGGTGCCCGCCATCACCGTGGTGGCCAGCGCCAACGGCGACACCCAGACCCGTTCGTCCGCGGGCCAGTACAACGGCTTCTGCCAGCAGGGCGGACTCGAAGTGCTGGACCGGGCCGGCTTCGCCTCCGACGGCCCCCGCGTGGCGCGCGAGGCGCTGGAGCTGGCGCATGCGCCCAACTGCCCCACCGGCGAGATGGACGTGATCCTGATGCCCGACCAGATGATGCTGCAGATCCACGAAAGCATCGGCCATCCGCTGGAGCTCGACCGGATCCTGGGCGACGAGCGCAACTTCGCCGGCACCAGCTTCGTCACGCTGGACATGTTCGGTCACTACCAGTACGGCAGCCCGCTGCTGAACGTCAGTTTCGCGCCCGACCTGCCGCATCAGTTCGCCAGCTTCGCGTTCGACGACGAAGGCGCGCCGGCGCGGCGCGAATGGATCATCCACCAGGGTGTGCTGCAGCGACCGCTCGGCGCCACCGTCTCGCAGGCCCGCGCCCGCGGCCTGCGCGCGGGCCTGGGCGGTGTCGCCACCGCCCGCGCCTGCAGCTGGAACCGGCCGCCGATCGATCGCATGAGCAACCTCAACATCGAGCCCGGCGACGCCTCCCTGGCCAGCATGGTCGCCAGCATCGAGTCCGGCATCCTGATGCGGACCAATTCGTCCTGGAGCATCGACGACTCGCGCAACAAGTTCCAGTTCGGTTGCGAGTACGGGCAGTTGATCCGGGCCGGCAAGCTGGCCGGCGTGGTCAAGCGGCCCAACTACCGAGGCATCTCGGCCAGCTTCTGGCGCTCGCTGTCCATGGTCGGCGACGCCAGCACCTTCGAGATCATGGGCACGCCGTACTGCGGCAAGGGCGAGCCCAACCAGGTGATCCGGGTCGGCCATGCCGCGCCGGCCTGCAAGTTCAGCGGTGTGTCGGTGTTCGGGGGCGCCCACTGATGCAGGATTACTTCGACCAGCTGGCCGCCGCGGTCTGCGTGGAAACGGCGGGCGCCGAACGGGTCAGCCTGGCCTTCAGCGCCGAATCGTCGGACTTCATCCGCTTCAACCGCGCCGCCGTGCGCCAGGCGACCCACGTCGAACAGCGCTATGGCAGCGTCTCGGTGGTGGCCGACGGCCGCCGCGCGACCGGCAGCCTGAGCCTGAGCGGCGACCTGGAGGCCGACACCCGGGCGCTGCAGGCCGAGCGCGCCCTCCTGCTCGGCCAGCTGCCACTGGTGCCGCCGGACAAATACCTGCTGCTGCCCGCGACCCCGGAATCGAGCCAGCGCACCACCGCCGGCCGCCTGCCCACCGCCGCCGAAGTGATCGATGCCGTCGGCCGGCACGCGGGCGGGACCGACCTGGTCGGCTTCCATGCCGGCGGTCCCGTGATGCGCGGCTACGCGGACAGCCGCGGCCAGCGCAACTGGCACCAGGTCGACAGCTTCCTGTTCGAGTGGAGCCTGTACCGGGGCGGCGACCAGGCCGTCAAGACCAGCTATGCGGGGACCGGGTGGGCCGATTCGCAGCTGGCCGCCAGGATGGGCCGGGCCCACGAGCAATGCGCGCTGCTGGCCCGTCCGCTCAAGACCCTGGCGCCCGGCGCCTACCGCGTGTACTTCAGCCCGGTGGCGGTGGCGGAATTGCTCGGCACGCTGTCGTGGGGCGGCTTCGGGCGCAAGAGCGTGCAGACCGGCGTCTCCACCCTGATCAAGCTGCACCGCGGCGAGGCGGCGCTGCACCCCTCGGTGTCGCTGACCGAAGCCACGGCCGGCGGCATCGCGCCTTCGTTCCAGGACGACGGTTTCGTCAAGCCCGCCGCCGTGCCGCTGGTCGATGCGGGCCGGGTCGCCGGCACGCTGACGGCGCCGCGCAGCGCGGTGGAATACGCAATGGCCGCCAACGGCGCCAACGCCGAAGAGTCGCCGGAATCCCTGGTCATGGCGCCTGGCAGCCTGCCCGCAGCCGACGTGCTGCGCGCCCTGGGCACCGGCGTCTACGTCAGCAACCTGCACTACCTGAACTACAGCGACCGGCAGGCCTGCCGGATGACCGGCATGACGCGCTTCGCCTGTTTCTGGGTGGAGGACGGCCAGCTGGTCGCGCCGATCGCCGTCATGCGCTTCGACGATTCGTTCCTGCGCATGTTCGGCGACGGCCTGGTGGCGCTGACCGACAGCGTGGAACTGGTGCCGGACAACGCGACCTACGGCTCGCGCCAGCTGCGCAGCATCAGCGCCCCGGGCGCCATCGTCCAGGGCCTGCGCTTCACGCTTTAGGCGCTGCGGCCTTCTGCGCGTTCTGGGTGATGGCGCTCAGCGTGCCGCGGGTGGTGATCACCTCCGGGTCGAGCGTGATCTCGATCAGCGTGCCTTGCCGGCGCTCCAGCGCGGCGACGAACTCGGCCTCGAATGCATCGCTGCTGGTGAGCTTGACGCCGGCGTAACCGTAGGCGCGCGCCAGCGCCGCGAAGTCCGGGTTGGCCAGTTGCGAGCCGCTGACGTGGGTCGGGAAGTCGCGCTCCTGGTGCATGCGGATGGTGCCGTACATGCCGTTGTTCAACAGCACGATGATCGACTTGCCGCCATGCTGCACCGCGGTGGCCAGCTCCTGGCCGTTCATCAGGAAGTCGCCGTCGCCGGCAATGGTGAAGGCGGTGCGGCCGGTGGCGATGCTGGCCGCGATGCCCGCCGGCACGCCATAACCCATCGAGCCGTTGGTCGGCGCCAGCTGGGTCTTGAAGCCCTTGGCCAGGCCATGGTGCCGGAAGAAGCGATGGACCCAGCTGGCGAAGTTGCCGGCGCCGTTGGTCAGCACCGCGTCGGCCGGCAGGTGCTTCTGCAGCACGGCGACGATGGCCGGCATGTCCACCGCACCCGGCAGCTTCTGCGGCACCAGGTTGCCCTCGTAGTCGGCGTGGGCGGCCTGGGTCCACGCTTCCCACGGCACGCTGGGCGGCGCCGTCAGCACCTCGAGCGAGCGGGCGGCGGCGTTCATGGTGGCGTTGATCGCCAGGTCCGCCTCATAGACGCGATTGAGTTCCTCCGCGCTGGCGTGGATGTGGACCAGCTTCTGCTGCGAGCGCGGCGCCTGCAGCAGCGTGTAGCCGCCGGTCGTCATCTCGCCCAGGCGCGGACCGATCGCGATCACCAGGTCGCTCTCCCTGATCCGGGCCGCCAGCTTCGGGTTCAGCCCGATGCCGACATCGCCCGCATACAGCGGATGGAAGTTGTCGAAGGTGTCCTGGTAGCGAAAGGCGTTGCCCACCGGCAGTTTCCAGTTCTCGGCAAAGCGCTGCAGCGCCTGCGCCGACTGCACCGTCCAGCCGCCGCCGCCGGCGATCACGAACGGCTTGCTCGACGCCAGCAGCAGCTCGCGCAGCCGGCGCAGCGCGCCCGGGTCGCTCCAGGCCTCGACCGGCTCGACCCGCGCCAGGGGCCGCGCCGTCACCAGCTTGGTCAGCATGTCCTCCGGCAACACCAGCACCACCGGGCCAGGCCGGCCGTTCATGGCGGTGGCGAAGGCGCGCATCACGTATTCGGGAATCCGCTCCGGGTCGTCGATGCGCTCCACCCGCTTGGCCATGCCGCGGGTGCTGGGGCCGAAGAAGCTGCCGTAGTCCAGTTCCTGGAAGGCCTCGCGATCGCGCTGCTCGGCGGCGACGTCACCGACGAACAGGATCATCGGCGTCGAATCCTGGAACGCCGTGTGCACGCCGATCGAGGCGTTGGTGGCGCCGGGCCCGCGGGTGACGAAGCAGATGCCGGGGCGGTTGGTGAGCTTGCCGTGCGCTTCGGCCATGTAGGCGGCGCCGCCCTCCTGCCGGTTGATGACGAAGCGGATCCGGTCGCGGTAAGCGTGGAAGCCGTCGAGCGCGGCCAGGTAGCTTTCGCCCGGCACGCCGAACACGTGGGTGACGCCCTGCGCGACCAGGCATTCGACGAGAAGGTGGCCGGCGATCTGCTGGGTTGCTGCGGTCATGGCCTTGACTTTATTAACTGTATGGTGAATTATGAAGCCATGACACGAGACACCAACCCGCCCACGGAAGAGCGCCAGCGTGACGCCGACCGCTCGCAGGGCACCATCTTAGCGGCGGCGCGCGACGAGTTCGCCGAGTACGGCCTGGGGGGCGCGCGCATGGACCGCATCGCCACCCGCGCCAGCCTGAACAAGCGGCTGATCTACTACTACTTCGTCGACAAGGAGGCGCTGTTCCAGGCCGTGCTGGAGCAGGCCTACCGCGACATCCGGGAGCAGGAGCGCAAGCTCAATCTGCTGGATGTGGCGCCGGCCGAGGCCCTGCGCCGGCTGGTGGAGTTCACCTGGAACTACTACCTGGCCCACCCCGAATTCCTCACCCTCCTGAACAGCGCCAACCTGCACCGGGCGCGGCACCTGAAGGAATCGAAACAGGCGCGCGAGATGACCTCGCCGCTGGTCGAGATGCTGGCCGAAATCCTGGAGCGGGGCCGCAAGGACGGCAGCTTCCGCGGCGGCGTCGACCCGGTGCAGCTGTACGTGTCGATCGCCGGCCTCTCGTACTTCTACCTCTCGAACAACCACACGCTGTCGGCCATCTTCGGCCGCGACCTGATGACCCCAAAGGCGAAGCACGAGCGCCTGACCCACATGTGCGACGTCATCCTGGGCTACGTGCTGCGGGCCTGAAGACATTCCCCCCACCGGCGTCAGGGGCCCTTGACGCAAGGGACAGCCACTCCCTACAATTCACCGGTCAGTTAATTAAATCCCGGCCACCTTCCTGGAGACAGCCTTGAAACTCACCCGCCGCGCGCTTGCCGCCACCCTCGCCTGCCTTGCCGTCGCCGCCCCGTTGGCGGCCAGCGCCCAGGCCGGCTACCCGACCAAGCCGATCCGCGTGATCGTTCCGTTCGCCGCCGGCAGCACCACCGACATCATTGCGCGCGCCATCGCCGACAAGATGGGCCAGAGCATGGGCCAGACCCTGGTGATCGACAACCGCGGCGGCGCCAGCGGCACCATCGGCCAGGCGGCCGTCGCCACGGCCGCGCCGGACGGCTACACCATCATGGTCCACTCGTCCTCGCACACCGTCAGCCCGTCCACCTTCGCCAAGCTGCCGTTCGACACCCTGGGCGATTTCGCCGGCGTCACGCCGATCTCCTCCACGCCGAACGTGCTGGTGATCGCGCCGGCCAAGAACATCAAGACCCTGCAGCAGCTGCTGGCCCAGGCCCGCGCCAAGCCCGGCAGCATGAACTTCGCTTCCGCCGGCCAGGGCAGCGCCACCCACCTGAACGCCGAGAAATTCAAGCTCGCCGCGAAGATAGCAGCCACCAATATTCCCTTCAAGGGCTCGGCCGAAGCCGTGACCGAGGTGATGTCGGGCCGCGTGGACTACTACTTCTCTCCCATCGCCCCGGTGATCGGCCAGATCCGCAACGGCCAGCTGGTGCCGCTGGCCGTCGGCTCGCCCAAGCGCGCCAGCGCGCTGCCCGACGTGCCCACCACCGCCGAAGCCGGCGTGCCGGGCTCCGAATTCAACTTCTGGATCGGAATGATGGTGCCGGCCAGGACGCCGCGCGACATCGTCAACCGCCTGCACGACGAAGTGGTCAAGGCCCTGAACACGCCGGAAGTCAAGGAGCGTTTCGCCACGCTGGGCGCCGATGCCTGGACCCTCAAGCCCGAGCAGTTCGACGCCTACCTGCGCGACGAAATGAAGTCCAACGCCGTTCTGGTCAAGGCCGCCGGCCTCGAAGTCCAGAAGAACTGAAAGGAACACCCATGGCCACCCAACGACTCGGAATCATCATGCACGGCGTCACCGGACGCATGGGCATGAACCAGCACCTGATCCGTTCCATCCTGGCGATCCGCGCCCAGGGCGGCGTCACCCTGTCCAACGGCGGCGTGGTGATGCCGGACCCGATCCTGATCGGCCGCAACGCCGAGAAGATGCAGGCCCTGGCGAAGACGCACGGCGTCGAGCGCTGGGGCACCGACCTGGACCAGGCGCTGGCGAACCCGCACGACACCATCTTCTTCGACGCCGGCACGACGCAGATGCGCCCCACCCTGCTGGCCAAGGCGATCCGGGCCGGCAAGCACGTCTATTGCGAGAAGCCGATCGCCACCAACCTGAACGAGGCGGTGGAAATCGCGCGGCTGGCCGAGAAGTCGGGCCTCAAGCACGGCGCGGTCCAGGACAAGCTGTTCCTGCCCGGCCTGCGCAAGCTCGACATGCTGCGGCGCGCCGGCTTCTTCGGCAAGATGCTGTCGGTGCGCCTCGAGTTCGGCTACTGGGTGTTCGAAGGCGACCTGCAGCCGATCCAGCGCCCGTCGTGGAACTACCGCACCGAAGACGGCGGCGGCATGATCCTGGACATGATGTGCCACTGGCGCTACGTGCTGGACAACCTGTTCGGCGAGGTCAAGTCGATCTCCTGCATCGGCGCCACGCACATTCCGCAGCGCTGGGACGAGGCCGGCAAGCCCTACACCGCCACTGCCGACGACGCGGCCTATGCCACGGCGGAACTGACCGGCCACAACGGCGAGCCGGTGATCGCGCAGATGAACATGTCGTGGGCCACCCGCGTGCGCCGCGACGACCTGGTCACCTTTCACGTCGACGGCACCCACGGCTCGGCCGTCGCCGGCCTGAGCTCGTGCCGGGCCCAGAGCCGCGTCACCGCGCCGCGCCCGGTCTGGAACCCGGACGAGAAGCAGATGATGAATTTCTTCGACCAGTGGCAGGAAGTGCCCGACACCCAGGTCTACGACAACGGCTTCAAGATCCAGTGGGAGCACTTCATCCGCCACGTGGTGGAGAACGAGCCCTATCGCTGGACCCTGCCGGAAGGCGCCAAGGGCGTGCAGCTGGTGGAAGCCGCGCTGCAAAGCTGGAAAGAACGGCGCTGGGTCGACGTGCCCGCGCTGAGCGTCTGAGCGCGGCCATGGCTCTCACACTGCAACTTCCTGTCCTGAGCCCGTCGAAGGGCCCCACCGACGACGGCAAGCTCGCCGCGTACACCCTGCGCGGCACGGCGCCGGTGCGCCCCGCCAAGGGCGTCAAGTTCAACCGCATCGCCTACTCGGCGGCCCACGTGGTGGCCGACCCCCGCGCCGCCATCGACCCCTGGCTGCAATGCGCGGTCGACTGGGACGCGACCATCGCCTACCGCCAGCACCTGTGGTCGCTCGGCCTGGGCGCCGCGGAAGCCATGGACACGGCGCAGCGCGGCATGGGCCTGGACTGGCCGACCTCGCTCGAATTGATCCGACGTTCACTCGATGCGGCGAAAGACGTGCCAGGCGCCCTGGTCGCGTCCGGCTGCGGCACCGACCACCTGGTGCTGGAGAACGTCAAGACCGTCGATGAAGTCATCGCCGGCTACGAAGAGCAGATGGCGGCGATCGAGAAACTCGGCGGCAAGCTGATCGTGATGGCCAGCCGCGCGCTGGCCCGGGTGGCGAAGAGCCCGGCGGATTACGAGCGCGTCTACGACCGCATCCTGTCGCAGGCGAAGCAGCCGGTGGTGCTGCACTGGCTGGGCGACATGTTCGACCCGGCCCTGGCCGGTTACTGGGGCACCAGCGATGTGGACGCCGCGATGGACACGGCGCTGGGCATCATCGCCACCCATCCGGACAAGGTCGACGGCATCAAGATTTCCCTCCTGGACAAGGACAAGGAAATCGCGATGCGGCGGCGGCTTCCCGCCGGCGTGCGCATGTACACCGGCGACGACTTCAACTACGCCGAGCTGATCGCGGGCGACGGCGTCGGCAGCGAACCGACGCACGGCAAGAGCGATGCGCTGCTGGGGATCTTCGATGCGATCGCGCCGGCCGCCAGCGCGGCGCTGGGCGAACTGGCCAATGGCAACGTCGAGAAGTTCCACGCCATCCTGGGCCCGACGGTGCCGCTGTCGCGCCACATCTTTGCCGCGCCGACCCGCTTCTACAAGACCGGCGTCGTCTTCATGGCCTGGCTGAACGGCCACCAGAGCCACTTCACCATGGTCGGCGGCCAGCAGAGCACCCGCTCGCTGCCCCACTTCGCCGAGCTGTTCCGCCTGGCCGATGCGGCGAACCTGCTGGAGCACCCCGAACTGGCGGTGCGCCGGATGAAAACCTTGCTGGCCCTGCACGGCATCGAATGAAGGAGACACACGTGATCAAGCAACTGCTCAAATCGACCCTGGTGGCCTGCGTGGCCGCCACCACCCTCGCCGTGGCGGCGCAGGGGGCCGCTTCGACAAGCTCAGGACAGGCCTACCCGACGCGCCCGGTGAAGGTCATCATCCCCTTCCCGCCGGGCGGCACGCTCGACACGGTGGGCCGCCAGCTGGCGCAAAAGCTCGGCGAGCAGCTGGGGCAGACCTTCGTCATCGAGAACCGGGCCGGCGGCAACGGCACCATCGGCGCCGATGCGGTGGCCAAGGCCCCGGCCGACGGCTACACCCTGCTGTTCAACGCCTCGACCTTCGTCACCGCGCCGATGACGATGAAGTCCGTGCCCTACGGCGTGATCAAGGACTTCAGCCCGATCGCGCTGGTGGCCAAGGCGCCGCTCTCGGTGGCGATCAACAAGAACCTGCCGATCACCGACATCCGGTCGCTGCTGGCCCATGCCAGGGCCAACCCCGGCAAGATGACGTTCGCGGTCGGCTCGATCGGCTCCGCCGGCCACCTGTCGACCGAGCTGCTCAAGCGCGCCGGCGGCATCAACTACCTGGTCGTGCCGTACAAGGGCACGGCGCCCGCGTTCCAGGACCTGATCGGCGGCCAGATCGACGGCTTCATCGACCCGATCCTCGGCTCGCTGCAGTACCACAAGAGCGGCATGCTGCGCGTGGTCGCCGTGACCTCGGCCACCCGCGCGCCCAACCTGCCGGACGTGCCGACCGTGGGCGAAACCATTCCCGGCTACGAGTTCTACAGCTGGTACGGCCTGTGGGGTCCGGCGAAGCTGCCGGCCGACATCACCCAGCGGCTCAATACCGAAGTGAACAAGGCGCTGGCCACCGACATGAAGGACAAGCTGTCGCAACAGGGCCTGCTGCTCACGCCCGGCTCGGTCGACGACTTCGTCAAGTTCCAGCGCGAGGACATGGCGCGCTCCCAGAAGATCGTCACCGAAGGCAATATCCGTGTCGAGTGAAGCGCGGCGGGTCGTCGTCACGGGCAGCAGCTCGGGCATCGGCCTGGCCATCGCCACCCGGCTGCTGGCCGACGGCTGGCAGGTCAGCGGCTTCGACCTCGCCCCCGCCACGCTGGAGCACCCGGCCTTCACGCCGGTCCGGGTCGACCTGACAGACGCCGGCGCCAGTGAAGCCGCGGCCCGCGCAGCGGGAACCGTCGCGGCCCTGGTCCACGCGGCCGGCGTGCTGCGGGTGGCGCCGCTGGGCCGGCTGCAGGACGACGACGGCGCCACCATGTGGCGGCTGCACGTGGATGCGGCCACGCGGCTGGCCAACCTGCTGGTGCCGCCGATGGCCGGCGCCGGCCAGGGCCGGGTGGTGCTGGTCGGCAGCCGGGTGGCGCGCGGCATCGCCGGCCGCAGCCAGTACGCGGCGACCAAGGCGGCGCTGGTTTCGCTGGCGCGCAGCTGGGCGGCCGAAGTGGTGGCGCAGGGCGTGACGGTCAACGTGGTGTCGCCGGCGGCGACGCAGACGGCCATGCTCGACGACCCGGCCCGCAGTGCCACGGCGCCCAGGCTGCCGCCGATCGGCCGCCTGATCCAGCCGGCGGAAGTCGCCGCCCTGGTCGCCTACCTGCTCTCGCCCGACGCGGCGGCCATCACCGGCCAGGACATCCAGGTCTGCGGCGGCGCGTCGCTCGGGTCCTGACCATGGGCACGACCACGGTCGGCATCGTCGGTCTCGGCCTGGTCGGCCAGGCCCTGGCGGCGCGCCTGCTGGCGGCGGGGTTCGCCGTCGTCGGCTACGACCTGCGCCCCGAGGCGCGCGCTGCACTGACCGCCGCCGGTGGCGAAGCGGCCGACTCGGTGCGGACCGTCGGCGCGCGGGCGGAATGCGTCGTGCTGGCGGTGTTCGACAGCCGCGACGTGCTGGCCGTGCTCGAAGCCCCCGACGGGCTGCTCGCCGCTGGCCACCGGGTCGCGAGCGTGATCGACTGCTCCACCGGCGATCCGCAGGTGCTCGCCGCCCTGGCCGGCCGGCTGGCGGCGCGCGGCGTGGGCTTCATCGAAGGCCCGCTCTCCGGCTCCAGCCAACAGATCGCAGCCGGTGCAGCGACCCAGTTGCTGGGCGGCGAGGCGGCCGTGCTTGCATCCTGCGACACCGTGCTGCAGGCCCTGGCCCCGCAACGCATCCACGTCGGCGCGGCCGGCATGGCCGCCAAGGCCAAGCTCGCCACCAACCTGGTGCTGGGCCTGAACCGCGCCGTGCTGGCCGAAGGCATGGTGTTCGCCGAAACCCTGGGCATCGCGCCCGAAACCTTCCTGGCGCTGGTGCTGGCGACGCCAGCGCGCTCCGGCGCGGCCGAGGCCAAGGGCGAGATGATGGTGCGGGGCGACTTCACGCCGCAATCGCGGATCCGCCAGCACCTCAAGGACGTCGAGCTGATGCTGGCCAGCGCGCGCCAGGCCGGCCAGCCGCTGCCCCTGTCCGAAACCCACGCGACCCTGATGCGCGCTGCGATCGGCGCCGGCGACGGCGACCTCGACAACGCGGCCCTGATCCAACAATTTCGCCGGCAACGCCGGCGCACTGACTGACCCCATGCGCGACTTTTCCCAAGACCATTCCTGGCTGTCGATCAACACCGCGACCATTCGCCGGTCGAAGGGCGTGGAGCTGCCGCTGCCTGACATCATCGAAGCCTCCGCGCGGCGCGGCATCCGGGCCATCTCGCCGTGGCGCGACCAGGTCGCCGCCGCGGGCCTGGCCAAGGTCTCGAAGCTGGTGCGGGACCACGGGCTGGCGCTCTCGGGCTATTGCCGCGGCGGCATGTTTCCCGCGGTGGACCCCGCCGGCCGCCAGGCCGCGCGCGACGACAACCGGCGTGCCGTGGACGAAGCCCGCGAGCTGAATGCGGCCTGCCTGGTGCTGGTGGTGGGCGGCCTGCCCGGCGCGCTGGCCGGCCAGGCGGCGCACAAGGACATCGCGCTGGCCCGCAGCCAGGTCACGGACGGCATCGCCGAACTGCTCGAGTACGCCCGGTCGGTGCAGATGCCGCTGGCGATCGAGCCGCTGCACCCGATGTATGCGGCCGACCGGGCCTGCATCAACACGCTGGAGCAGGCGCTCGATGTCTGTGACCGGCTCGATCCGGAAGGATCAGGCGCGCTGGGCGTCGCGGTCGACGTCTATCACGTGTGGTGGGACCCGAAGCTGCAGGCGCAGATCGCGCGCGCCGGCAAGAACCGCCTGCTGGCGTTGCACGTCTGCGACTGGCTCACGCCGACGGCCGATCTGCTGAACGACCGCGGCATGATGGGCGACGGCGTGATCGAGATCCCGCAGATCCGCGGCTGGGTCGAGGCGCAGGGCTTCGCCGGCTTCAGCGAAGTCGAGATCTTCTCCACCGGCAACTGGTGGCAGCGCGATCACAACGAGGTGCTGGACACCTGCATTGCGCGGCATCGATCCGTCGTCTGAAAGGAAAACGGACCTCCGTACGCAGAGGGCGCAAAGGATTCGCAAAGGACGCAGAAGGATTCAGGAACATCTTCCAGGTTTCTTCTGCGTCCTCTGCGTCACTTCCGCGTCCTCTGCGTACGGATGTCCGTCCCCGCCTTCAACCCACGTTCGAATGCACCTGCAGTCCCGGGCGCACCGGGCTGACGGGGTTGACCTGGTTGATCGGCAGCTTGGCCTGGGCCGTGCCGAATTCGATCTCGCCGGACAGCTGGCCGCCCTCCTCGATCACCACCTTGCCGTAGCGGATCTTGCCGGTCACCTTGCCGGTGGCATAGATCACCAGCTTCTGGCGCACCGTCAGCGTGCCGTCGAACTCGCCGCGGATCTCCGCGATGTCGATCTCGGCCGAGCCCTTGAACGAGCCGCGCTCCGAAATCTGGATCACGCGCGAATCCATCGTCGCCTCGACCGAGCCTTCAACCACCAGCGTGTCGCAATCCGTGATCTCGACGCCCTTGAGCTTGATGTTGGGGCCCACCGTGAGCTTGCTCTCCGCTTCCCTGGGCGTCGGCACCGGCTGCGCGGCGACCGCTGCGGCGGCCGTGGCCGCAGGCAGGGTGGCGCCCTGGGTGGCGGCGGCATTGGGACTGATCGGGCGATGCGCGGTGAAAGGGTCTTCCTTCTTGTTGAAAAACGGTGTTGCCATGGCGAGTCCTCTTGGGTGGGTTGAAGAGCTGCCGATGCTACGCAGCGGTCCCATTACATGTTCACGCCATCACGCAAGTTAAGTAACCAATGGCGTTGCTGCGTACCGACGCGGCAGCCGCATCGGCGCGACTTTGTTGGCAGCGCGCTGTCAGCGGATGTTCAGAACGGCTGCGCGATCCGCAGGCCGCGGAACTTCAGCAGCGCCGTCCGGGCCCGGATCTGTTCGAGCACCACGCCGGTCGCGATCTCACTGCCCTCGTTGAACACCTGGCCGTTGACCACCAGCATGCGCTGCGCCACGTTCTCGGAGTAGACGCCGCCGCTGACGGTGAACTTCGGCAGCGCCTGCCGCACGTCGGCCGGCAGGTCCGCCAGGCTGTAGGTGCGATCCGCGGCGGCCACCGGCGTGGGTGCCGATGCCGGCATGGCTGCTGCGGTTGGTGGTGCCGATGCGGGCGCCGCAGCGACCGGCGCCCTGGCTGCGACCGCCACGGGCGGGGGGGGCGCCGCGACGACCGGCGGCGGCGCGGGCGGCAGCACCACGTCAGCCGGCGGCGCCGGGACCACGACCAACCGCGGCGCGGGCGCAATGGCGGCCACTGGCGGCGCCACGGGTGGATCGGCGCCAAGCCCCATCCAGGCCGCGACGGCCACGATCGCCAGGGCGGCTGCGCCCCCGGCCCAGCCGCTCCAGCGCCCGCGCGCCGCCGGAGTCACCGGCACGGCGATGGCCGGCTGCGCGTGGATGCCGCGGGCCGGATCGCGCGCGCGCTGGGCGTCGGCTTTTCGCAAGGCATCGAGGATGTAGGACATGGTGTCAGTCCACCGACGGGCCGCCCCTCGGGGGGCAGAGAACGAATTGAACGTGGGGGCTCATGTTCAGGGCGCGGTCTGCAGGCGCGGCTCGGCGACGCCGGCGACCCGATTGAGCTGCATGAAGGTCAGCGGTCCCGGCCGGCCATCGGCGGGCAGGCCCTGGGCCAGCTGGAAGGCCAGCACGCGGGCCTTGAGCGCGGCATCGAGGCGCTGCCCCGCCGCGGGGGCCGGCGCGCCGTGCACCGTCGCCAGCGTCGCGGCGAGCCAGTCCACCGCGGGTCCGCCGTCACGCTCCGCGACCCGGCGGCTGTAGCCGGCCGGAGCCCGCCACAAGGTCGCGAACTCGCCGCGCCAGCGCTGCGCCAGCGCCGGCAGCGTCACGGTCTGCTCGCTGTCGCCGGCGCGCAGCGTGGCGCTGTCCGCCGTCAACGCGGTGAGCAAGGCATAGGACGGCCGGCCGCTCTGCGCGTCGAGCGTGACGATGCCCGGGCGACCGAGCTGGCGGATCAGCGCCAGGTTCAGCGGCGCGGTGAAGCAATGCACCTGCTCGCGCTGCAGGGCCCGGCACGCATCGCCTTCAGCCGGCGCGACGTTCCAGGCCCGCGCCAGTTCGCGCCAGGCCTGGTCCGGGTCGGACAGGAGCGCGGGGGCCGCCGCCGGCGGCGCCACCGGGGCGGCGGCCACCGGCACCGGCAGCGCCGAGGCGGCCGGCCGTGGTGCGACAGCGAGCGGAACGGCGGCGACCGGCCGGCTGGCGAGCCGCTGGCCGGCCAGCGCCCACAGGCCCGCGCCGGCCGCCAGCCCCACGCCCAGCACGGCGGCGGTCCGCCACCAGGGCGCCGGCGCAGCCCGGGCCGGCCGGTCGAACACCTCGGCCGCCGCGCGGTCGACGATGGCGCGGTCGATCCGGGTGAGGCCGCCGGCGAAGGCGCCGAGCAACGCCCGGTCGCACAGCAGGTTGATGCGCCGGGGCACGCCGCCGGTGAGCTGGTGGATGCGCTGCAGGGCGCGGCGCTCGAACGGCGAAGGCTGCGTGAGCCCCGCTGCTTCCAGCCGGTGTTGCACGTAATGCGCGGTCTCGGCCGGGCCCAGCGCCTGCAGGTGGTAGCGCGCGATCACCCGCTGCGCCAGCTGTTCGAGCTCGGGCCGGGCCAGCATGGCGCGCAGCTCCGGCTGGCCGATCAGCACGATCTGCAGCAGCTTGCGTTCGCGCGTTTCCAGGTTGGTCAGCAGCCGCAGCTGCTCCAGCACGTCGGCCGACAGGTTCTGGGCCTCGTCGATGATCAGCACGCTGCTCCGCCCGGCCGCGTGTTCGCGCAGCAGGAAGGCGTTGAGCGGATCGAGATGGTCCTTGACGGTGGCGGCGCGCTCCGGCGGCGGCAGGGCGATGTGGAACTCCTCGCAGACCGACTGCAGCAGCTCGGTCACGGTGAGCTTGGGATTGAAGATGTAGGCCACGTTGCATTGGGCCGGCACCTGGTCCAGCACCAGCTGGCAGACGGTGGTCTTGCCGGTACCGATCTCGCCCGTCAGCAGCACGAAGCCTCCGCCGCCGCCGATCCCATACAGCAGGTGCGCCAGCGCCTCCCGGTGCCGCTCGCTCATGAACAGCAGGCGCGGGTCGGGAGCGATGGAGAACGGCTCCTGCTTCAACCCGAAATACGACGCATACATGGGGACAAGGATACCGAAAGCGGACAGCCGTACGCAGAGGGCGCTGAAATCACGCAGAGGACGCAGCAGGGAAAAACACTGAATGACCCCGGAATCCTTCCGCGTCCTGCGCGAATCCTTTGCGTCCTCTGCGTACGGAGGTTCGCTCCCGCTTTCAGGCCGGCGCCAGCACCGTCCGCCGCACGCGGGTCACGTTGAACGCGCTGGCGATCAGGATCACCTGGAAGATCACCAGGCCCAGCCACACCCCGCGGTAGTGTTGGCGGTCCATCAGCGCGCCGAACACCAGCGGCGCCAGCGCCTGGCCGATGTCCAGCCCCGAATAGACGACGCCGTAGACCCGTCCGGTGGCGTTCTCGGGGCTGGAGCGCTTGACCAGCAGGTCGCGCGACGGCCCGGCGATGCCGCTGGCGAAGCCCATGGCGCCGAACAGCGCGGGCACGGCCAGCGCCGGCACCGGGGTGAAGCCGATCGCCAGCGCCACCAGGGCGGCGATGCCGAAGCCGGCCGCCACCACGCGCTCGCAGCGCTGCGGGTCGGAGGCCAGGAAGCCGCCCAGCACCATGCCGCCGGCGCTGCACACCATGTAGACCGTCAGGCACATCGCCGACAGCGCCACCGGCACGCCGTGCAGCTGGCGTGCCGCCTCCGGCGCGAACGCCTGGATCACGCTCAGCACCACGGCGTAGAAGAAGAAGAAGCCGAAACACATCCAGACCGCGGGGATCTGCAGGAAGTCGAAGCTGCCCTCGGGCCGGGCCGCGCTGGCCTTGGGCGCCGTTGCCGGCGGCAGCTCGAGCCGGGCGCGATTGAGCCACAGCACCAGCAGCACGGCGAACGCCAGCACGCCAGCGCCCGCCAGCGCCGTGCGCCAGCTGAACGCGATGGCCAGCGGCACCAGCAGCGCCGGCGCCAGCGCCCAGCCCAGGCTGCCGGTGATGCCGTGGAAGCTGTAGGCATGGCCCAGGCGGTGCGCGCTGACCTTGCGATTGAGCAGCGTGTAGTCGACCGGGTGGAACACGCCGTTGCCGATCCCCGCCAGCACCGAGCAGCAGGCCAGCGCCCAGTAGGTCGGGCTGGCCGCGAAGCCGAAGGCCGCCAGCCCCAGCAGCGCCAGCCCGCCGAACAGGATCGGCCGCGGCCCCATCCGGTCGACCAGGAACCCGGATGCGGCCTGCACGCTGCACGACACGACGAAGAAGATCGTCATCAGGAAGCCAAGTTCGGTGTAGCTGGCGTTGAACGCGTCCTTGAGCCAGGGGAACAGCGGCGCCAGCAGCAGCTGGCTGAAGTGGCTGATCATGTGGGCCAGGCCGACCAGCCCGATCACGCCGGCGTCGTGGCGCAGGGGTGTCGCCGGAGCCGGGCCGCCGGCGGTGGTGGTGGTGCTCATGGCCGGTATCGTAGTATCGGACGGCGATTCTGAAATGCGACGAAACGACAGGATTCAGCGAATTCCAGCCATGCCCGCCCGCGCTCCTGCTCCCGCCTCCCGCGTCAGCGTGCCCTTCGGCGACACCGACCGGTTCCAGCCCGACGCGCGCCGTCCGGTGCGGGTGCGCTCGCGCGCCCTGGCCGTGGACAGCCATTTCGAGCCGCATCGCCACCCCTGGGCCCAGCTGGCCTACTGTGCCAGCGGCATCGTGCAGGTGACGGCGGCCCAGGGCGACGACGACGGCGACGAGGTGACCTACATCGTCCCGCCGTCCCGCGCGGTCTGGATCGCGCCCGGGGTGCGCCATGCCGTCCACGTCCTGGAGGCGGCCGAATTCCGCACCCTCTACATCGCCGCGGCGGCGGTGCCCGCCGGCCTGCGCGGCTGCCGGGTGCTGGTGGTCTCGGCGCTGCTGCGCGAGTTGATCCGCGCCCTCGATGCGCCGGCCGGCCAGGCGCTGGCCAGGGCGCGCGAGGACCGGCTGGCGCAACTGGTGCTCGACGAAATCGCCGGGGCCGACACCACGCAGCTGGGCGTGCCGCTGCCCCACGCGCAGACCGGCGACAAGCGCCTGCGCACGCTGTGCGAAGCGGTGCTGCGCGCGCCGGCCCGGCGCGCCACGCTGGCCGGCTGGGCGACCGAGGTCGGCGCCAGCGAGCGCACCCTGGCCCGCCTGTTTCGTACCGAGCTGGGCATGAGCTACCAGCAATGGCGCCAGCAGGCGGTGCTGGCCCACGCGCTGCCGCTGCTGGCGCAAGGCCTGGCGGTGAGCCACGTGGCCGCGGCCACCGGCTATGCGAGCGACAGCGCCTTCACGGCGATGTTCAAGGCCGCCCTGGGGCAGCCGCCGCGCGCCTTCCACCGCCGCCAGCGCCAGTAGGGCTTTCAACTGGAATTCTTCCTACAAACCGTTTCGCCCCGTTCCGACCGCTGAGGTACCGCCGATTGCGTTCAATCCATGCATCGGCAACACGGAGGGACCATGGGTCCGAACGACAGCAACGACGACCAGCAGCGGTCGCACGACGAGGCGCAGCAGCATGGCGAGCGCCAGGACGGCGGCCGCACCGGTGAAGGCGCGGCCAGCGCCCTGCGCCACATGATTTCCCAGGGCGATCGCCAGCGGCACCAGGCCGGCGATGCCGAGGACGCGGCGGGGCACAAGCAATGAACGGCAACGATGCAGCGGCCCGCAACACCGAGCCGGGCCACGGCGCCGATCCCGCCAAGGGCTGCGGCGGCAGCGGCGAAGGCGCCGGCAGCGCGCTGGAAGCGATGCTGCGCAAGCGCCAGATGCGCGTCAGCACCGAGCCGGATCCGGCCGCCACGCCGACGACCCAGCACCAGGACGACAAGACGCCCGGGGAATAATCGCCCCATCGTGGCAAAACAAAGCTCCGGCCTCCTGATGTTCCGCCGTACGGCGGCGGGCGCCATCGAGGTCCTGCTGGCCCATCCCGGCGGGCCCTACTGGCGCCGCAAGGACGACGGCGCCTGGACCCTGCCCAAGGGCGAGGCCGAACCCGGCGAGGATGCGCTGGCCTGCGCCATGCGCGAATTCCGTGAAGAGACCGGCTGCGCGCCCGCCGGGCCGTTCGCGCCGCTGGGCGAGGTGCGGCAAAACAGCGGCAAGCGCGTGCTGGCCTGGAGTTTCGAAGGCGACTTCGACCCGGCCCGCCTCGACAGCAACCTGTTCGAAATGGAATGGCCGCCGCGCTCCGGCCAGCTGCGCCAGTTTCCCGAGGTCGACCGGGTCGGCTGGTTCGACCTGGAGGCCGCGCGCGTCAAGCTGATGGCGCCCCACCACCCCTTCCTCGAGCGGCTGGCCCAGGCCTTGGCGGGCGCCGGCTAGGAAGCGGCCTTCCAGCCGGCATCGGTCCAGTCGAAGGCGTCGCTCGACGCTTCCTGGAACTTGCCGCCCTCCGGCTGCCATGCCCAGCGATCCACATGCAGGCGGTCGCCGTCGGAGCGGATCCGGTTGAACGAGTTGGTTTCGCCCCGGCCCCGGGTCGAGGTAGCGGTGCCGGCCTGGACCACCAGCGCGGCCCGGCCGTCGACCGGATACCGGGTGGCGGTATCGGTCACATGGCTGGTGTGCAGGTGCCCGGACAGCAGCACGTCGGCACCGGCCTTGAGGAACACGCGCATGGCCTGGTCGGCCCGGTCGACCAGGTCCTTCTCGTCGAAGCCGGCAGGCAGGTCGAACGGGTGGTGGGTGACCACGATCTTGGTGATGTGGTCCGGCAGCGGCGCCAGCCGATCGTGCAGGCGCTGGATCTGCTCGTCGTTGATGCGGCCGTCCTTGAAGGTCAGCGACCGTGCGGTGTTGATGCCGGCCACCGCGATCTCGGCGTCGGCGTAGAACGGCTCCAGGTCGTGGCTGATGAAACGGCGGTACTTGGTCAGCGGCTGCAGGAAGCGCTGGAAGATGTTGTACAGCGGCACGTCGTGGTTGCCCGGCACCACGATCTGCGGCTTGGGCAGCTGGTCCAGGAAGGCCCGGGCCGCGCGGAACTGGTGCGGCTTGGCGCGCTGCGTCAGGTCGCCCGAGACCACCACCACGTCCGGCGCCAGGCTGTGCACCAGCGGGATGATGGCGGCGACGACGGCATCGTCGGTGCGGCCGAAATGGACGTCGGAGAGATGCACCACGGTCTTCATATCGATGGCTCCCTGGGCACGATGACCCGCAATGATCCCGGCCGCAGCCGGTACTGAAGCGGCGGCTCCATCACCGTCACCTCGCCGTCGGTCGCGACGCGCAGGCGCCGGTGGCCGGTCTTGACGACGAACTCCCGCGCCGTCAGCACATCGAAGTCGCGGGCCTGGTCCAGCCGCCGCAGCAGCGCCATCAGCGCCAGGTGCAGCAGGCCGAAGCGGCCCATGCGGTGCGTGAGGTACAGCGACAGCAGGCCGCGGTCCAGCACCGCCCGCTCGCCGATCTCGAAGCCTTCCATCGTGTACTCGTTGTTGCCGATGAACACGAACGGGGTGCGCCGCACCAGGGTCTCGCCGTCGACCTCGACCTGCACCGTCAGCACCGGATAGCGCCGCGCCGCGGCGATGCTGGCGGCCAGCAGCGCGCGCCATTTGCCGTGGCCGAGCCGGCGTTGGCGCTGCTCCCGGTCGCGCACGATGTCGGGGTACAGGCCCAGGCTGGAGTTGTTGATGAAGATCCGGCCGTTCACCTCGCCGACGTCGACCTCGATCTGCCTTCCGGTGGCCAACACGGCAACCGCCTGCTCCTGGTCCAGCGGAATGCCCAGGTCCTTGGCGAAATGGTTGAGGGTGCCCATCGGCAGCACGCCCAGGGCCACGCCGGTGTCGACCAGGCCGGCGGCGACCGCGCTCACCGTGCCGTCGCCGCCGCCGGCGACCACGATGTCCGCGCCCTGCTTGACGGCCGCCGCCACCGTGGGCGCGATCTCGGAGCCCTGCTGCACCACCTGCACCCGGGCCCGCAGGCCGGCGGCGGCGAAATGGCGCTCCAGCCCCGCGACCCAGTCGGAGGTGGAACCGTTGCCGGCGGTCGCATTGACGATGACGGGAATCGGTCCGGCCATGCTCATGCCACCTCGCCAACGCGACGCCGCCGCAGCGCCGGGATGCCATACAGCACCAGCGCCAGCCACAGCACGCCCTCCACCATCGCGGCGAACACGTCGGTCGGATAGTGGGCGCCCAGGTAGACCCGGGAGACGGCCACCAGCAGCACCATCAGCAGCGCGCCCGGGAGGACCGCCGCGCGCCAGCGCCGGTGGCCGGCGTGGGCCAGCAGCAGCACGGCCAGGAAGCCGTACAGCGCGGTGGCGCCGGCGGTGTGGCCGCTGGGAAAGCTGTAGCTGTCGAGGGTCACCAGCGGCGGGTCGAACTGCGGCCGCGCCCGCTGCACCAGCTGCTTGATGCCGACGTTCAGCAGCATCACGCCGGGGACGCTCAGGGCCAGCGACAGCAGCCAGCCGGGCATGCCGCGGCGCGCCAGCCAGACCGCGATGGCCGCGACCATCAGCAGCAGGCCGGGCGTGCTGTGCCAGTGGGTGACCAGCAGCATGAACTGCGTGAGCACAGGGTGGTTGTTGGCCTGGAACCAGGCGCTGACGGGGACGTCGAAAAACAAGACTTTGAACTCCTCCAGGCTGCAGCCTAAGCCGTAATGCCGCGCCTGGCTGTAGGCCGGCTTCACCGGCGCGACAAGCCCGGGACCGACACCCGGCGACCGCCGCGAGGCTAGGCTGGGACCGATGGCAGCTCCCAAGAACGATGGCATGGTGCGGGTGCGCGGCGCCCGCGAGCACAACCTCAAGGACGTCGACGTCGACATCCCGCGCGATGCGCTGGTGGTCTTCACCGGCGTCTCCGGCTCCGGCAAGTCGTCGCTGGCCTTCGGCACCCTGTACGCGGAGGCCCAGCGCCGCTACCTGGAGTCGGTCGCGCCGTATGCGCGGCGGCTGATCGACCAGGCCGGCGTGCCGGACGTCGACTCGATCGAAGGCCTGCCCCCGGCGGTCGCCCTGCAGCAGCAGCGCGGCACGCCCAGCGCCCGCTCCTCGGTCGGCAGCATCACCACCATCTCCAGCCTGGTCCGCATGCTGTATTCGCGCGCCGGCAGCTATCCGCCCAGGCAGCCGATGCTGTACGCGGAAGACTTCTCGCCCAACACCGCGCAGGGCGCCTGCCCGCGCTGCCACGGCCTGGGCCGGGTCTACGAGGTGACCGAGCAGACCATGGTGCCGGACGATTCGCTGTCGATCCGCGAGCGCGCCATCGCCGCCTGGCCGCCGGCCTGGCATGGCCAGAACCTGCGCGACATCCTGGTGACGCTCGGCTACGACGTCGACAAGCCCTGGCGCGAGCTGCCGAAGAAGGACCGCGACTGGATCCTGTTCACCGAGGAGTCGCCGACGGTGCCGGTCTATGCCGGCTTCACGCCGGCCGAAACCCGCCGGGCCCTCAAGCAGAAGATGGAGCCGAGCTACATGGGCACCTTCACCGGCGCCCGCAAGTACGTGCTGCAGACCTTCGCCACCACGCAGAGCGCGCTGATGAAGAAACGCGTCTCGCGCTACATGGCCGGCGGCACCTGCCCGCTGTGCGACGGCAAGCGGCTCAAGCGCGAGGCGCTGGCAGTCACCTTCGCCGGCCACGACATCGGCGAGCTGTCGCAGTTGCCCTTGCAGCAGCTGGCCGAAGTGCTCCGCCCCGCGGCCGAGGGGCGGCTGGGCGGCGCCACGCCCGACGCGCCCACCTTGAGCCGCGCGCAAGCGCGCCAGGACACTGAGCGCCGGGTGGCGGCCGGCGGCTCCGCCCACAAGGCCGCGCCGGACGTGCGGCGCACCGGCAACCTGTCACAGGAAAAGCAGCTGGCGGCGCAGCGCATCGCGCAGGACCTGCTGGGGCGCGTCAAGACCCTGACCGAGCTGGGCCTGGGCTACCTGTCGCTGGACCGCAGCACGCCGACCCTTTCGCCCGGCGAATTGCAGCGGCTGCGGCTCGCGACCCAGCTCGGCTCGCACCTGTTCGGCGTGGTCTACGTGCTCGACGAACCCTCGGCCGGCCTGCACCCCGCCGACGGCGAGGCCCTGCTCGCCGCGCTGCAGCGGCTCAAGGCGGCCGGCAACAGCCTGTTCGTGGTGGAACATGACCTGGCCGTGATGCGGCAGGCCGACTGGCTGGTGGACGTCGGCCCGGCCGCCGGCGAGCACGGCGGCCAGGTGCTTTACAGCGGCCCGCCGGCGGGACTGGCCCACGTGCAGGCGTCGCAGACCCGCCGCCACCTGTTCCACCCGCCGCCGCTGCGCGAGACCGCGGCACGCGAACCGACGCGCTGGCTCAAGCTGGAAGGCGTCACGCGCAACAACCTGCGCGGCCTGGATGCGGCCTTTCCGCTGGGATGCTTCACCGCCGTCACCGGGGTGTCGGGCTCGGGCAAGTCCAGCCTGGTCAGCCAGGCCCTGCTGGAACTGGTGGGCGAGCACCTGGGCCACGCCAGCGAGGTCGACGACGAGGTCGACCCGCTGCTCGCGCAGGCGCCCGAGACCACCGGCGGGCGCATCGTCGCCGGCCTGGACGGCGTCCGGCGGCTGGTCTGTGTCGACCAGAAGCCGATCGGCCGCACGCCGCGCTCCAACCTGGCCACCTACACCGGCCTGTTCGACACGGTGCGCAAGCTGTTCGCGGCCACCCCGATGGCCAGGCGCCGGCACTACGATGCCGGGCGCTTCTCCTTCAACGTCGCCAAGGGCCGCTGCGAAACCTGCGAGGGCGAGGGCTTCGTCAGCGTCGAACTGCTGTTCCTGCCCAGCGTCTACGCGCCCTGCCCGGCCTGCCACGGCGCCCGCTACAACCCGCAGACGCTGGAGGTGATGCTGAACGGCAAGTCGATCGCCGACGTGCTGGCCCTGACGGTGGACAGCGCCTGCGACTTCTTCGCCGCCGAACCGGCGGTGCTGCGTCCGCTCACGGTGCTGCGCGAGATCGGGCTGGGCTACCTGCGCCTGGGCCAGCCCGCCACCGAGCTCTCGGGCGGAGAAGCGCAACGGATCAAGCTGGCCACCGAGCTGCAGCGCACCCAGCGCGGCGACACGCTTTATGTGCTGGACGAGCCGACCACCGGCCTGCACCCGTCCGATGTCGAGCGCCTGCTGGCGCAGCTCGATGGCCTGGTGGCGGCGGGCAACACCGTCATCGTGGTGGAACACGAAATGCATGTGGTCGCCCACAGCGACTGGGTGATCGACATCGGGCCCGGCGCGGGCGCCGAGGGCGGCCGCATCGTGGCCTGCGGACCCCCGGCCGCGGTGGCGCGCGTGGCCCGCAGCCGCACCGCGCCGTACCTGGCCGATGTGCTGGCGAGCGCGGAAGACCTGCTCGCCACCGCGTAACGCGCGGCGACCGCGAGCTCCGGATGTAACGGTGGGAACCCACCGCCGCGTGCGCCCTCCAACCGAGAGGCCGGCTCTTTCTCAGGTTTCTTCACCGGCCTTCTTGTCCCCCCGCAGCGCAGGTTGCGGGGGGACTTTTTCGTGGTGCTTCACCGGGGCTTCACATTGCGTGCGCCCCGGCGTGGAATCCGTCACGCCAGCAGCCAGGCCAGCGCTTCGCTCTCGCGCACGAAGACGGCGATGGCCGCCGCGCCGGGACCGGCGGCCGCGGCCACGTCGCTGTCGATCAGGGTCGCGTCGCCGACCAGCGCGATCCGCACCGGCGGCGCGAACACGCGCAGCAGGCGGTCGCACAGCATGAACCGGTCCTGGCTGCCCGGCTCGCTGCTCACGCGCCGCAGGTCGATCAGCAGCCGGTCGGCGTCGGCCCGCGCCTGCGCCGCCTTGACCTGGTAGGCCAGCTTGAGCGCATCGCCGTATTGCCAGCGGCCGTCGACCTCGAAACGCAGGTGCCTGGCTTCGGTACGGGTGGAAACGATCAGGGTCATGGACTTCAGGAGACTGTTGAGGCAGTCCGAGCCTAAGCCAAACGGCGCCGTTCAGGGCCGCGCCGGCACCGAATCGGGGCGTTTGTGCGCAGGATGTCCGCGCTGGTGCCGGTTCTGCAACAAGCCCTACTCGGCCAGTCCCAGGCCCGCCAGGTAGCAGTCCAGGGTCTGCTCGCCGGTGCGGACCAGGTCGAAATCGCCGCCATCGAGCAGCCAGTGCTGGAACAGCCCGTCGATCAGGGCGTGCAGCCCGCGGGCGGCCACCGGCGCGGTGACCGCCAGCCGCTTGCCGCGCCAGCGGGCGCTGCCCCGCAGCGCCCGTTCCATGCGCCCCAGGAACTGCTGTCGCATCGCGACGTGGCGCGAGCGCACGGCGCCCATCTCGCCCGCATATTCGACCTTCTGGGTCGCCACCTCGAACACCCGGCGGGTCTGTTCGTCGTCGACCAGGGTCCGCAGGATCCCCAGCAGGCCGGCCCGCAGCAGCGGCAGCGGATCCTCCCCGGGCCGGCCGGCGCCGATGCCGAACGCGTTTTCCAGCGGCAGCGTCACGCGGTCCATCATCGCGTTGAAGACGTCGGCCTTGTCCTTGAAGTGCCAGTAGATCGCACCGCGGGTGGTGCCGGCCTCCACCGCGATGTCGTTGAGGGAGGTGCGCGACACCCCCTTGGCCTGGAACAGGCGCTCGGCCGCGTCCAGCAGGCTGGTGCGGGTGGCGAGGGCGTCTTCCTTGGTGCGGCGTACCATTTTGGTGCTGGGCTTTCGTGCCCGGAACGGGCTGTCCCGAATATACATTCAAAGATGTATGTATACTCCAAAGCCCCCACCACATGCCCCGCCGCCGGCCGTCGCCGCGGCGCCCCCGAGAGGATTCTTCCCATGGCCGTCCCGACCTCACTTGCCGCGCCGCGTGCCCCGTTCCCGGCGCGCCAGGCCGCTTCCTGGACCTTGAAGCTGGCCGCCCTGCCGCTCGCGCTGGCCCTGGTCGCCTGCGGCGACAAGCCGGCGGCCGGCCCGGGCGCCGGCGGCATGCCGCCACCGGCCGAAGTCGGCGTGGTCACGGTGGCGCCGGGCGACATCGGCCTGGTCACCGAACTGCCCGGCCGGCTGGAAGCCTCGCGGGTGGCGCAGGTGCGCGCCCGCGCCGCCGGCATCGTGCTGCAGCGGCTGTTCCGCGAGGGCTCGGACGTGCGCGCCGGCCAGCCGCTGTTCAGGATCGACCCGGCCGCCTACGCCGCCACCTATTCCAGCGCGCAAGCCGGCCTGGCCAAGGCCCAGGCCAACCTGGCGCAGACCACCATGCTGGCCGAGCGCTACAAGCCGCTGGTCGAAGCCAACGCCATCAGCAAGCAGGACTACGCCAACGCAGTCGCGGCCCAGAAGACGGCGGAAGCGGATGTCGCCGCGGCCCGGGCCTCGGTGCAGACCGCCGGCATCAACCTGGGCTATGCGTCGGTGACGGCGCCGATCTCGGGTCGCATCGGCCGGGCGCTGGTCACCGAAGGCGCGCTGGTCGGCCAGGGCGAGGCCACGCCGCTGGCGCTGATCCAGCAGATCGACCCGATGTACGTCAACTTCACGCAGTCCGCGACCGAGGTGCTGAACCTGCGCCGCGCGCTGGACGCCGGCCGCCTCAAGCGCGCCGGCGCCGACTCCGCCAGCGTCAGGATCCTGCTGGAGGACGGCTCACAGCATGGGCGCACCGGCCGCCTGCTGTTCTCCGACCTGACGGTGGACCCGACCAGCGGCCAGGTGACGCTGCGCGCCGAGGTGCCCAACCCGGGCACCGTGCTGCTCCCGGGCATGTATGTGCGCGTGCAGCTGGAGCAGGCCAAGGCCAGCAACGCGATCCTGCTGCCGCAGCAGGCCGTGACCCGCTCGGGCCAGGGCGACAGCGTGATGATCGTCGGCGCCGACGGCAAGGTCGCCCCGCGTCCGATCAAGGTCGGCGGCGAGCAGTCCGGCCAGTGGGTGGTGCTCGACGGCCTGAAGGCCGGCGAGATGGTGATGGTCGACGGCTTCCAGAAGCTGCGTCCCGGCGCCGTCGTCAAGCCGGTGCCATGGCGTCCCGGCAGCCCGCCGGCGATGGGCGCAACCGCATCGGCCCCGGCGCCTGCTGCTTCGGCGGTCGCGCCTGCATCCGCTGCCCGTCCCGCGGCCTCGACCGCCTCCGCCCCCGCGGCAGCCAAGTAAGGAGCCCGCCGCATGGCCAGATTCTTCATCGACAGGCCGATCTTTGCCTGGGTGATCGCCCTGTTCATCATCGTGCTGGGCGGCGTGTCCATCACGCAATTGCCGATCGCGCAGTACCCGCCGGTGGCGCCGCCCGCCATCATCGTGTCGGCCGCCTACCCGGGCGCCTCGGCCCAGACGCTCGAAGAGAGCGTGATCAGCGTCATCGAGCAGGAGATGAACGGCTCGCCCGGCCTGATCTACATGGAGTCGGTGTCGCAGGCCAACGGCTCGGGCGCCATCACACTCAGCTTCCAGCAAGGCACCAACGCCGACCTGGCGCAGGTCGACGTGCAGAACCGGCTGGCCCGCGCCACGCCGCGGCTGCCGGCGGCCGTGACGCAGCAGGGTGTGCGGGTGGACAAGTCACGTTCGAACTTCCTGCTGTTCACCATCCTGTCGTCGGACGATCCGGCGATGACGCCGACCATGCTGGGCGACTACGCCTCGCGCACCGTGTTGCCCGAAATCCAGCGCCTGCCCGGCGTCGGCCAGGCCCAGCTGTTCGGCACCGAGCAGGCGATGCGGATCTGGATCGACCCGGCCAAGCTCCTCGGCTTCGGGATCTCGACCAACGAGGTGAACGCGGCGATCCGGGCCCAGAACGCCCAGGTCTCGGCCGGCTCGATCGGCGAACTGCCCAACATCGCCGGCCAGGGCATCGCGGCCACGGTGGTGGTCAAGGGCCAGCTCACCTCGGTCGAGCAGTTCCGGGACATCGTGCTGCGCGCCAACACCGACGGCTCCACCGTGCGCCTGAAGGACGTGGCCCGGGTCGAGCTCGGCGCCCAGACCTACGCCACCTCGGCCCGCCTGAACGGCAAGCCGTCCACCGGCATCGGCGTGCAGCTGGCGCCCACCGGCAACGCGCTGGCCACCGCGCAGGCCGTGCGCACGCGGATGGAGGAACTGTCGAAGTTCTTCCCGGCCGGCGTGAAGTGGCAGATCCCCTACGACAGCTCGCGCTTCGTCAAGATCTCGATCACCCAGGTGGTGATCACGCTGCTCGAAGCGGTGGCGCTGGTGTTCCTGGTGATGTTCCTGTTCCTGCAGAACTGGCGCTACACCATCATCCCGACCCTGGTCGTCCCGATCGCGCTGCTGGGCACCTTCGGCGCGCTGATGGCGCTGGGCTTCTCGATCAACGTGCTGACCATGTTCGGCATGGTGCTGGTGATCGGCATCGTGGTGGACGACGCCATCGTGGTGGTGGAGAACGTCGAACGCATCATGAGCGAGGAAGGGCTGCCGCCGCGGGAGGCGACAAGAAAGGCGATGGGCCAGATCTCGGGCGCCATCATCGGCGTCACGGTGGTGCTGATCTCGGTGTTCGTGCCGCTGGCCTTCTTCGCCGGCTCGACCGGCAACATCTACCGCCAGTTCTCGGCGGTGATGGTGGCCTCGATCGGCTTCTCGGCCTTCATGGCGCTGTCGCTGACGCCGGCCCTGTGCGCCACCCTGCTCAAGCCGGTGGAAGCCGGGCACCACCATGAGAAGACGGGCTTCTTCGGCTGGTTCAACCGCGGCTTCAGCAAGACCGCCAAAGGCTACGAAAGCATCGTCGCGCGCATCCTGCGCCGCGCCGCCCGCTACCTCCTGATCTACGGCGCCATCATCGGCGTCGTGGTGCTGGTCTACACCCGGCTGCCCACGTCGTTCCTGCCCGGCGAAGACCAGGGCACCATGCTGATCAACGTGCAGCTGCCGCCCGGTGCCACCCAGGAGCGCACCCGCAACGTGATGGAACAGGTCGAGAGCTACATCCTCAAGCAACCCGACGTGCAGAGCATGGTCGGCGTGCTGGGCTTCAGCTTCTCCGGCCAGGGCCAGAACGCGGCGCTGGCCTTCGTCACGCTCAAGGACTGGGACCTGCGCCACGCGCCCAGCCAGTCGGCCGAAGCCATCGCCGGGCGGGCCTTCGGCGCCCTCTCGGGCATCCGCGACGCCTTCATCTTCCCGCTCAGCCCGCCGCCGATCCCGGAGCTGGGCACCGCCTCGGGCTTCACCTTCCGGCTGCAGGACCGCGCCGGCGCCGGCCACGAGGCGCTGCTGGCGGCGCGCAACCAGCTGCTGGGCCTGGCGGGCCAGAGCAAGCTGCTGGCCGGCGTGCGGCCGGACGGACTGGAGGACGCGCCGCAGCTGCAGATCGACATCGACCGCGAGAAGGCCTCGGCGCTGGGCGTGCCGTTCGACTCGATCAACTCCACGCTGTCCACGGCGCTGGGCTCGTCGTACATCAACGACTTCCCGAACCGCGGCCGGCTGCAGCGCGTGATGGTGCAGGCCGACGCCCCGGCGCGGATGCAGCCGGAAGACCTGCTGCGCCTGAACGCGACCAACAGCCGCGGCCAGCCGGTGCCGCTGTCGTCGTTCGCGACCACCCGCTGGATCACCGGCGCGATGCAGACCGTGCGCTACAACGGCTATCCGGCGATGCGCATTTCCGGCGCGCCGGCGCCGGGCCTGAGCACTGGCGCCGCGATGGCGGAGATGGAAAAGCTGGCGGCGCAGCTGCCGGCGGGCTTCGGCTACGAGTGGACCGGCCAGTCGCGCGAAGAAAAACTCGCCGGCTCCCAGGCCATGATCCTGTACGGCTTCGCGATCCTGGCGGTGTTCCTGTGCCTGGCGGCGCTGTACGAGAGCTGGTCGATCCCGCTCGCGGTGATCCTGGTGGTGCCGCTGGGCGTGGTCGGCGTGCTGCTGGCCACCCTGTTCCGGGGCTATGCCAACGACGTGTACTTCCAGGTCGGCCTGATCACCATCATCGGCCTGTCGGCCAAGAACGCGATCCTGATCATCGAGTTCGCCAAGGACCTGCAGGCCCAGGGCAAGGGCGTGATCGAGTCGGCGCTGGCGGCGGCGCACCTGCGCTTCCGCCCGATCGTGATGACCTCGATGGCCTTCGGCCTGGGCGTGCTGCCGCTGGCCCTGGCCACCGGCGCCGGCTCGGCCAGCCAGCGCGCCATCGGCACCGGCGTGATCGGCGGGATGATCACCGGCACCACGCTGGCGGTGTTCTTCGTCCCCGTGTTCTTCGTGATCGTGCGCGGCTTCTTCAAGGGCAGCGAGCGGCAACGCAAGATGTACACCCACGAACTCGACAGGGAGCTGCCGCCCGGTGCGACGGCAGGAGACCAGGTATGACGTTGACATCCTTCACCCCCCGGCTGGCCGCGTTGGCCGCCGCCGCCCTGCTGGCGGCCTGCTCCTCGATGGCGCCGACCTACCAGCGGCCGGCCGCGCCGGTCGCCGCCGCTTTCCCCAACGCTGGCAGCACCGGCAGCAGCGCCGCCGCCGACATCGACTGGCAGTCCTTCTTCCCGGACCCGCGGCTGCGCGAGCTGATCGCGCTGGCGCTGCAGGGCAACCGGGACCTGCGGGTGGCGGTGCTGGCGATCGAGCAGGCCCGGGCCCAGTACCAGATCCGCAACGCCGACCGGCTGCCGACGGTGAACGCGCAGGCCACCGGCTCGCGCGCGCCCGGCAGCAACGGCAACATCACCAGCAGCTACACCGCGGGCCTGGCGCTCAGCGCCTGGGAGCTCGACTTCTTCGGCCGCATCGCCAGCCTGAGCGACGCCGCGCTGGCCCAGTACCTGGCGACCGAGGAAGGCCGCAAGGCGGCGCAGATCAGCCTGGTGGCGGCAGTCGCCAACACCTGGCTGGCGCTGGTCGCCGACGAGGACCTGCTGGCGCTGACGCGGCAGACGCTCGCCACCCGGCAGGAGTCGCTGAAGCTGGCGAAGCTGCGCTTCGACAACGGCGTCACCTCCGAGCTGGACTACCGCCAGGCCGAGTCGCTCACCGAGTCGGCCCGCGTCACGCTGGCCCAGCTGCAACGCCAGCGCGCACTCGACGAAAACGCGCTGACCTTGCTGGTCGGCGAGCCGCTGCCGCCGGCGCTGCAGGCCAGCGCCGGCATCGACGCCGTCAGCCTGCCCGACGTGCCGGCTGGCGCGCCGTCCGACCTGCTGGTGCGGCGCCCCGACATCCGGCAGTCGGAGCAACAGCTGATGGCCGCCAATGCCAACATCGGCGCGGCGCGGGCCGCCTTCTTCCCGCGCATCGCGCTGACGGCCGCCATCGGCAGCGCCAGCAGCGAGCTCACCGGCCTGTTCCAGGGCGGCAGCTGGGGCTTCACCCTGGCGCCGTCGCTGCTGCTGCCGATCTTCGACGCCGGCCGCAACCAGGCCAACCTGCAGTCGTCCCAGGTCGGCCGCGACATCGCCATCGCGCAGTACGAGAAAGCGATCCAGGTCGCCTTCCGCGAAGTGGCCGACGCGCTGGCGGGCCGCGCCACCCTGGTGGACCAGCTGCAGGCGCAACGCGCCGTGGCGGCGGCGGAAAGCGCACGCCTGAAGCTGTCGGACCTGCGCTACACCAATGGCGTGGCCAGCTACCTCGACCTGCTGGATGCGCAGCGCTCGCTGTTCGCGGCGCAGCAAGCCCTGGTGCAGACCCGGCTGGCGCAGCTGCAGAGCCAGGTCAACCTCTACAAGGCGCTGGGCGGCGGCTGGAGCGAAGGCGGCTCGCCGCGCTGAGCCGGCGGGCCCGGCGGGCTCAGCTGCCGAACGCGGTGGCGCCGATGTTGACCGCCAGCCCGAGGATCGCCATGTTGAAGAAGAAGGTGAGCACCGTGTGCGCCAGCACCGCGGTGCGCATGCCGGTCGAGTGCACGGCGATGTCGGAGGTCTGCCCGTTCGCCGCGATGGTGAAGGCGAAGTAGAGGAAGTCGCGGTACGACGGCTGCGCCAGCCCCTCCGGGAACCGCAGCGGCCGCTGGTCGGCCGGCGCCTCGTAGAACAGGTGGGTGTAGTGGAAGGTGTAGATCACGCCCAGCAGGAACCACGATCCGGTCACGGTCACCAGCGGCACCGCGTAGCCGAACATGGCATCGGTCCCGCCCGCCCGCACGATGGTCAACTCCGCGGCGATCGCCACCAGGCTGAACGCGGCGGCGGCCGAAACGATCGCCACCACGAAGGCGCTGCTGGCGTTCTCCTTTTCGGCGATCGCCCGCACCCGCTCCGGCGCCGCCCTGAACATCAGCCAGGCCATCGACGCCAGATAGGGCCAGACCGCGGCGTTCCACGCCACCAGCACCCGCGAGCCGGGCGTCCACGCGTCCGGCAGGGCCAGCCACACCGCCAGCGCCCACGCCGACGCGCCGATCAGGCGCGGCCCGTTGCGGACCTTGCTGTGGAAGCGCTGGATCAATGAACGCATGGCTGCGGCGAAGACTAACAGCCCCGTGAACCGGAACCGGTGTCAGCCAGGATTCAGCGTCGCGGGTGTACAACAAGGTCCGTGTCATTCGAAGGAGCCGTCATGGACCACTTCACCGCCCTGCCCACCCACGCCTTTTCCGGCGCCCGGCTGTGTCCGCCCGATCCGTCGGCGACCCGCGAGACCCTGGCCTCGCCAGCCACCCGGGTGATGACCGACCTGGCGCGGGTCGACCCGGTGGTGATCGCTCCGCACGCCAGCATGGAAGCGGCGCACGCGCTGATGCTGCAGCGCGGCGTGCGCCTGCTGCTGGCGCTGGACGGTGACGGCACGCTGGCCGGCCTGATCACGGCCACCGACATCCTGGGCGAGAAGCCGCTGCACCTGGTGCACGACCGGCGCATCCGCCACGCCGACATCCTGGTGGCCGACGTGATGACGCCGGCGGCGCGGCTGGACGCGTTCGACTGGGGCGCGGTGCAGTCGGCGCAGGTGGGCAGCATCGTCGCCCGGCTGCAGCAGGCGCGGCGCCAGCATGCGCTGGTGACGCAGCAGGTCGACGGCCAGACCCTGGTGCGCGGCATCTTCTCGCTGTCGCAGATCGCCCGCCAGCTCGGCATGCCGCTGCAGCTGTCGGAGGCGGCGGGCTCGTTCGCGGAAATCGAGGCGGCACTGGCCTGACGCAGCGGTTCGCCGGTGCCGGCCGCAACTACCTGCAGGGCTTCGGCGGCGACACCTCGAATGCCGCCATTGCCGCCGCCCGCCAGGGCGCGAGCGTGGGCTACCTGTCGGCGCTGGGCGACGACGTCTACGGCGCGATGCTGCGCGAGCTCTGGACCCGCGAGGGCGTTGACCACGGCGACGTGCAGACCGACGCGGACGCCTTCACCGCCGTCTACTTCGTCAACCATGACGCGCGCGGCCACCACTTCAGCTTCTTCCGGCGCGGCTCGGCCGCCAACCGCATGACCCCGGCGCAGCTGCCGGCGCAACGCGTTGCCGCGGCCCGGGTGCTGCACCTGTCGGGCATCTCCACGGCGATCTCCGACAGCGCCTGCGACACCTGCTTCGCCGCCGTCGAGATCGCGCGGGCGGCCGGCGTCAAGCTGTCGTTCGACACCAACCTGCGGCTCAAGCTCTGGCCGATCGCACGGGCCCGGGCCGTGATGAGCGAGATGATCCGGCTGGCCGACATCTGCCTGCCCAGCTACGACGACATGGTCGCCCTCACCGGGCTGCAGGACGCCGACGCCATCGCCGACCACTGCCTGCGCCTGGGCGCCGGCATGGTGGCGCTCAAGCTGGGGGCGTAAGGGGCGCTGCTGGCGGACGGCCGGCAGCGCATCCGGATCGCGCCGCATCCCTGCACGCCGGTCGATGCGACGGGCGCCGGCGACACCTTCGGCGGCGCCTTCCTGGCGCGGCTGGTCGCCGGCGACGCCATGGAACAGGCCGGGCGCTATGCGGCGGTGGCGGCGGCGCTGTCCACCGAGGGCTACGGCGCCGTCGAACCGATTCCCACCGCCGCGCGCGTGCGCGCCGCGATGGCGGGCCAGCCCGCCTGAAGCCGGACCCGGGTGCGCGGCCTCAGATGAAGTGGCAGGCGGCCCAGTGCCCGGGACCCTGCGGCGTGAGCGCGGGAGCGCTCTGCGCGCACTCCGCCCTGGCCATCGGGCAGCGGGTGCGGAAGGTGCAGCCCGAGGGCGGATTGGCCGGACTCGGAATGTCGCCCTTGAGCACCGTCTTGTCGCGCGCGCCCGCGCCGCCCAGCTTGGGCACGGCCGCCAGCAGCGCCCGGGTGTAGGGATGGCGCGGATCGGCGTACAGCTGGCCGACCGGACCGATCTCGACGATGCGGCCCAGGTACATGACGGCCACCCGGTGGCTGATGTGCCGCACCACCGCCAGGTCGTGGGCCACGAACAGGTACGACAGCCCCAGGTCGTCCTGCAGGTCCCCCAGCAGGTTGATCACCTGCGCCTGGATCGACACGTCCAGCGCCGACACCGGCTCGTCGCAGACGATCAGCTTGGGCTTGAGCGCCAGGGCCCTGGCAATTCCCAGGCGCTGGCGCTGGCCGCCGGAGAACTCGCTGGGAAACTTGCGCATCGCCGCCTGGTCCAGGCCGACCCGCGCGAACAGGGCGGCAATGCTCTCATCGTCCCAGTCCTTGGTCTGGCCGAAGTTGCGCAGCGGCTCGGCCACGATGTCGCGCGCCCGCATCCGCGGGTTGAGCGAGGCATAGGGATCCTGGAACACGATCTGCATGTCGCGCCGGTAGGGACGGAACTTCGACGCCGACAGTCCGGCGACGTCGGTGCCCTCCAGCACGATCGCGCCGGAGGTCGGCGCGATCAGCCGCAGGATGGTCTTGGCGGCGGTCGACTTGCCGCATCCCGATTCGCCGACCAGTCCCAGCGTTTCGCCGGCGCCGATCGAAAAGGAAATGCCGTCCACCGCCTTGATGGTGCGTGGCCGCAGCCAGCTGCCACCACCGGGGTAGTGCTTGACCAGGTCGCGCACTTCCAGCAGGGGCGGCGGGGTGACCGGCGCGGCCGGCGCGCTTGCTTCAACTGCCAGGGCGTTCATGCGGCAACCTCTTCGGACACGACGGTGGTGCGCCAGCAGGCGGCGCGATGGGACGGCTCGGCGACGGTCACCGGCGCAAGGGCCGGCGCCCGGCTGCGGCACAGGTCGACCGCCAGCGGACAGCGCGGCGCGAAGCGGCAGCCGACGGCCGCGGTGCGCAGCGAAGGCACCATGCCGGGGATCTCGGCCAGCCGGGTGCGCGGCCGCGTCAGGGGCGTTTCCAGGTGCGGCATCGCACCCAGCAGGCCGCGGGTATAGGGGTGGCCGGGCCGGGCGAACAGGTCCGGCGTGGCGGCCTCCTCCACCTTGCGCCCCGCGTACATCACGACCACGCGGTCGCAGCTCTCGGAAACCACCCCCAGGTCGTGCGTGATCAACACGACGGCCGTGCCGGTCTCGCGCCGCAGGCGGTCGAGCAGTTCCATGATCTGGGCCTGGATGGTCACGTCCAGCGCGGTGGTCGGCTCGTCGGCGATCAGCACCGCCGGCTTGCAGGCCAGCGCGATCGCGATCATCACGCGCTGGCGCATGCCGCCGGAGAACTGGTGCGGGTAGTCCTTCACCCGCCGCTGCGGATCCGGGATGTTGACCAGCGCCAGCAGTTCCACCGCCCGGACCCAGGCGGCCTGGCGGCCCAGGCGCTGGTGCAGCATCAGCACCTCGGCGATCTGCTCGCCCACGGTCAGCACCGGGTTGATCGACGTCATCGGGTCCTGGAAGATCATCGAGATCTCGTTGCCGCGGATCTCCTGCATCCGCGCTTCGCTGGCCCGCAGCAGGTCTTCGCCGCGAAACCGGATGGCGCCGCTGGCATGGGTGGTGGGCGGCGGCGGCAGCAGGCGCAGGATCGACATGGCGGTGACGCTCTTGCCGCAGCCGGATTCGCCGACGATGCCCAGCATCTCGCCGGCGTGGACCTGCCAGGAAACGCCTTCGACCGCCCGCGTGATGCCGTCGCGGCTGGCGAAGGTCAGGTGCAGGTCGTCGACCTCGAGGATGGGGGTGCTCATGGTGGCTTGGTTCACAGTTTCTTGGCGATGCGGGGATCGAGCAGGTCGCGCAGGCCGTCGCCGATCAGGTTCACGGCCAGCACCGTGAAGCCCAGGAACAGGCCCGGGAACAGGATCACGCCGAAGGCCAGCTGCACCACCGAGCGGCCGTCGGCCATGATGTTGCCCCAGCTCGGGACCTCGGGCGGCGTGCCGGCGCCCAGGAAGCTCAGGTACGCCTCGAAGATCATCGCCGAGGCGCAGATGAAGCTGGCCTGCACGATCAGCGGCGTCAACAGGTTGGGCACCACGTGGCGCATCAGGATCACCGGCAAGCGCGTGCCCACGGCCTGCGCCGCCTGGATGTAGGGCTGCTCGCGGATGGTCAGCACCAGCGCCCGCACCAGCCGCACCACCCGCGGGATCTCGGGCAGGGCGATGGCGATGATCACCGTCTTGACGCTGGCCTGGGTCAGCGTCATCAGGGCCACCGCCAGCAGGATGCCGGGGATGGCCATCATGCCGTCCATGATGCGCATCACGATGGCGTCGAGCCAGCGGCTGAAGCCGGCCACCGTGCCGATGACGATGCCCACGGCCACGCTCACCAGCGCGACGCAGAAGCCGACCAGCAGCGAGACCCGGGCGCCGTACAGCGTGCGGGCGAAGATGTCGCGCCCCATGGCGTCGGTGCCGAAGATGTGTTCGGCCGACGCCGGCTTCAGGCGCGCGATCACGTTCATCTCGGTCGGGTCCCAGGCGGTGAGCCAGGGCGCGGACAGGGCCATGAAGACCATGACCGCCAGCAGCACCAGGCCGGCCACCAGCATCGGGTGGCACCTGGCGAATCGAAGGACCCGGGGCTGGCGCGCATCGCGCTCGATGCGCTGCTCCAGCCGGGCAAGGGTGGCATCCATGATGAAACTCCTGGGGAACGCCGTCGCCGGCTCAATAGCGGATGCGGGGATCGAACAGGCCGTACAGCAGGTCGATCACGAGGTTGATCAGGACGTAGGCCATTGAGGTGACCAGGACGATGCCCTGGATCACCGGATAGTCGCGCCGCAGGATGGAATCGACCGTGAGCCGGCCGATGCCGGGAATGGCGAACACGCTTTCGGTCACCATCACGCCGCCCAGCAGCATCGCGATGCCCAGGCCGATGGTGGTGATGATGGGGACGGCGGCGTTCTTCAGCGCGTGGCGCAGCAGCATCCGGTGCAGCGGCAGGCCCTTGGCCCGCGCCGTGCGGATGTAGTCCTCGCCCAGTACGTCGAGCATGGTGGCGCGCGTCATGCGCGCCAGCAGTGCGGTGTAGATCAACCCGCCGCTCACCACCGGCAGGATCAGGTGCCGCAGGAACGGCGCCCAGCCCTCGGACAGGCTCTTGAAGCCCTGCACCGGCAGCCAGCCCAGCTGGGTGGAGAAGCCGTAGACCAGCGCATAGCCGATCAGGAACACCGGCAGCGAGAACGCCACGACCGACATCGCGGTGACCACCCGGTCGATCCAGGTGCCGGCCTTCCAGGCGGCCCAGATGCCCATGGGCACGGCGAACACGATCGCGAACGTCATGGTCAGCGCCGCCAGCCACAGGGTCGGCTCGACCCGCTGGCCGATCAGCTTGAGCACCGGCATGCCGGTGAAGATGGAGGTGCCGAAGTCGCCCTGCAGCATGCGCCAGATCCACTGGAAGAACTGCTGCAGCAGCGGCTGGTCCAGGCCCAGCGAGCGGCGGATGCGCTCGATGTCCTGCGCGCTGGCGGTGTCGCCCGCGATGATCACGGCCGGGTCGCCCGGCGACAGCCGCAGCAACAGGAACACGATCACGGCCACCACGGCCAGCACTGGGATGACGGCGGCGATCCGTTTGATCAGGAAGTTCATGGGGGTCTCTGCTTGGGGCAAGAGGACGGACGCGCCGCGGCGCATCCGCCCGATCCGCGTCTCACTTCTTTTCGACGTTCCACATCACCGGGATGCCGACGTTCAGGACGCCGCTCAGGTTGCTGCGATAGACCATCGGCTGGAAGAACTGGCCGAAGTTGACGTAGGGCACGACTTCGTACATGCGGGCCTGGATGGCGTCGGTCAGGCCCTTGCGCTTGCCGGCATCGCTCTCGGCGACCCAGCCGGCGCGCAGCTTTTCCAGCTCGGCGTCGCAAGGCCAGCCGGACGGCGCGGCATCGCAGTTGGCCTGGGCATAGGCATTGACGGCCGGCGAGTAGACGTCCGCGCCCACCGAGTAGGTGTGGAAGATGTTCCAGCCGTCCTTCTTGGAGCGGCGCGCCTGCAGCGTGCCCCAGTCCATGGCCTGGGCTTCGACGTTGACGCCGATCTTCTTGAGGTTCTGGATCGTGACCAGCGCGGCGGCGGCCTGGATCGGCGGCTCCGACGGCGCCAGCACGATGACCTTCTCGCCCTTGTAGCCCGACTCCTTCATCAGCTGCCTGGCCTTCTCCAGGTTCTGGCCGCCCTGGTAGGGCTGGGCGCCGGCGGTGGAGGCGTTGACGCTGCCGCACATGAAGTAGGACGTGCAGGTCGCGTGGCGGTACTTGGCGGAATAGCCGGCGGCGGCCAGGTACTCGTCCTGGTTCACCAGGTAGATCAGGGCCTGGCGGGCCTTGGCGTTGTTGAACGGCGGCACCAGGTGGTTGGGACGCAGCCAGCCCTGGTTGCCCAGCGGGTCGATCGACAGCTTGACGTTGGCGTCCTTGGACAGCGGCTCGAGGAAGTCGGCCGGCGGCAGCTCGTACACGTCCATCTCGCCGCCCTTGAAGGCCGACAGCGCGGTGTTCTGGTCCGGGATCACGTTCCATTCGACGCGGTCGACCTTGATCACCTTGCCGCCGGCCAGGCCGTCGGCCGGCTCCTTGCGCGGCACATAGTGCGGGTTCTTGAGGTAGACCACCTTGCTGCCGGGAACCCACTCGTCCTGCTTGAACATGAAGGGGCCGGAGCCGGTGGTGTCCTTGATCTGCTCGGTCGGCTCGGTCTTGGCCACGCGCTCAGGCATCATGAACGGCACGTTGGACGAGGGCTTGCCCAGCATCTCGATCACGGGGCCGAAGGGCTTGGCCAGCGTCATGGTGAACGTCTTGGCATCGACCGCCTTCATCTCGCCGATGGCGGCGCCCAGCAGCCGGCCCGAGACGTCCCGGGCGGCCCAGCGCCTGATCGATGCGATGCAGTCGCTGGCCGTCACCGGCGTGCCGTCGCTCCATTTGAGGCCCGGGCGCAGCGTGAAGGTCCAGACCTTCTTGTCGGCCGACACCTTGTACGCGTCGACCATCTGCGGCTTGACCTCGCCCTTGCTGTTCTGCGAGAACAGCGTGTCGTAGATCATGTAGCCGTGGTTGCGGGTGATGTAGGAGGGGTTCTGGATCGGGTCCAGGATCTTCAGGTCGCCCTGCGGAATCATGTGGATGGTCTTGACGTCGGTGGCGGCGAACGCCAGGCCGGCGGCCAGCGTGGCCACCGACAGGACGGCCGTCTGCAGCAGGCGGGTCGGGAAGATTGCGCGAGGGGTCATGGTGATGCTCTCTGGAGGAAGGAATCGGGTGGACGAACTGACAGGGGCGCGCGGCTTCATTGCACCGGTTTCTCCGCCGCCAGCGGCGTGCCGTCGGCAGCCAGGGTTTCGCCCTTGCGCTCGACGATCAGGCCGTAGGCCGCGGGCTGGCGGTGCAGGTCGAAGTTGAAGGTGGTCTTCTTGTAGACGGCGCAGAAATCGAGGTCGCAGCGGGCGACGGCGACCTCGTCGCCCTTGGTCAGGCAGGCGGTGACGATTTCGCCCGAGGGCGCGATCAGGCAGCTGCCGCCGATGCTGTCGACGCCCTCCTCCAGGCCGGCCTTGGCCACGCCGGCCACCCAGGTGCCGTTCTGGTAGGCGCCGGCCTGCATCGACAGGCGGTTGTGGAACAGCGACAGGTCGTCGTGCTGCGGCGCCGGCGCGTTGTGGACCGGCGTGTTGTAGCCGATCAGCACCAGCTCGACGCCCTGCAGCCCCAGCACCCGATAGGTCTCGGCCCAGCGGCGGTCGTTGCACAGCGCCATGCCGACCACGCCGCCGAAGGCCTGCGTGACGCCGAAGTGCCGGCCGGGCCGGAAGTAGCGCTTTTCCAGGTGCTGGAAGCGGCGCCACGGCTCGTGCTCGGAGTGGCCGGGCACATGCACCTTGTGGTACTTGGCCAGGATCCGGCCCTGCTGGTCGACCAGGATCGAAGTGTTGTAGCGCACGCGCTCACCGGCTTCCTGCGCCAGCTCGGCGTAGCCCAGGTAGAAGCCCACGCCCAGCTCGCGCGCCAGGTCGAACAGTGGCTGGGTGGCCGCGTTGGGCATCGAGGTCTCGAAGAAGCTGTCGATCTCCACCGGGTCCTCGATGAACCAGCGGGGGAAGAAGGTGGTGAGCGCCAGCTCGGGATAGACGATCAGGTCCGCTCCCAGCGCATGGGCTTCACGCATCAGCTCGCACAGCCGCGCGACGACGACTGCGCGGCTGTCGCTGCGCTGGATGGGGCCGAGCTGGCCGAGGGCAACATGGACAAAACGGGGCACGGATGACTCCAGGAAAAAAGTCGGAAACGAATGGGTGGGACCGGTTCAGGGCCGGTCGGCCAGCCCGGTGAGCACCTGCAGCAGCACGTTGGCGCCGGCGACCAGGTCGGCCGGCTCGGTGTGTTCCCGCACGTTGTGCGACAGGCCCTTGACGCTGGGCACGAAGATCATTCCGGTCGGGCACATGCGCGCCAGCATCTGGGCGTCGTGGCCGGCGCCGCTGGGCATGCGCCGGTGGCTCAGGCCCTGCGCGATCGCGGCCTGTTCCACCCGGTCCATCACGGCCGGATCGAACTGCACCGGGTCGAAGCGCGCCAGCATGCGCCGTTCGCAGCGCACGCCCTCCTGGGCCGCCGTGCGCTCGGCGAACGCCCACAGTTCCTGCTCCGCCGCCTGCAGCACGGCGCCGTCGGTGTTGCGCAGGTCCACCGTGAACAGCGCCTTGTTGGCAATGACGTTGACCAGGTTGGGCGCCAGCGTGATCGCGCCGACGGTGGCGATCTGGTTGCCGCCCAGGCGCTGCGTCAGCTCGCGGGCAAAGGTGGTCACGCGCGCTGCCACGTAGCCGGCGTCGCTGCGCATGCTCATGGGGGTGGTGCCGGCGTGGTTGGACACGCCGTGCAGCGTGAACTCGGTCCAGGAGATGCCCTGGACGCCGTCGACCACGCCGATCTGCACGCCTTCGCGGTCCAGCACCGGTCCCTGCTCGATGTGCAGTTCGACGAAGCTGTCGACCTGGGCCCGGCCGACCGGCGCGGCGCCGGCATAGCCGATGCGGCGCAGTTCGTCGCCGACCGTGGCACCGTCGATGCCGCGGGTGGCCAGCGCCTCGTCCAGCGCCAGGTCGCCCTGGAACACCAGGCTGCCCATCATGTCGGGGGCGAACCGGGCGCCTTCCTCGTTGGTGAAGAAGGCCACCGCGAGCGGCCGCCGCGTGCGCTGGCCGGCATCGCGCAGGCTGGCGACGACCTCCAGGCCGGCCAGCACGCCGTAGTTGCCGTCGTACAGCCCGCCGGTGCGCACCGTGTCGATGTGGGAGCCGGTCATCACCGGCGGCCGGTCCTCCAGCCCCGGATGCACGCCGACGACGTTGCCGATCGCATCGACCGTGACGGCCATGCCCAGCTCGCGCATGCGCGCCACCGTCCAGTCGCGGCCGAGCTTGTCGGCATCGGTCAGGGCCAGCCGGCAGACACCGCCGCCCGGCAGCCCGCCGATCGCGCCCAGCGCCTGCAGCGACGCCAGCAGGCGGTCGCCATAAATGACGGGCTGGGTCATGCTGTTGTCGCCTCTTGCGCCGCCAGCACTTCTGCGCTGCTGCGGCCGACCAGCTGGGTGTACAGGGCAGGATCGGTGTCGCGCTCGCTGCCGAAGAACAGCAGCACGCTCTTGTCGTCCAGGCCGAGGGCGGCGCGCTGCGCCTCGCGCTGCGCCACGCCGATGGCCGCCGCCAGTCCGGCCACGGCCGATTCGCCGGCGGCAATCGCCGGGTCCCCCGCTCCCGGCGAGGCCAGCAAGCGCATGGTGGCGACGGCCGCGTCGTCGGCGATGACCGCGAAGGCATCGGCGCCCTGCGCCAGGATCTCCCAGGCCAGCCACGAGACTTCGCCGCAGGCCAGGCCTGCCATCAAGGTGTCCAGCGCGCCGTGGACGGCGGTGATCCTGCCGTTGCGGGCGCTCTGCATCAGGCAGTCGGCGCGCTCGGGTTCGACCACGATGACGCGGGGCCGGGCCGCGCCCAGCCGCTCCCAGAAATAGCCGCACACCGCCGCCGCCAGGCCACCGACACCGCCTTGGACGAACACATGGGTCGGCGCCGCGCCCAGCTGCTGCGCCGCTTCCTCGACCATCAGCTGGTAGCCCTGCATCACGTCGCGCGGCACATCCAGGTAGCCCTCGTACGAGGTGTCGGAGATGACGTAGCGGCCCATGGCCTTGGCGTCGGCGTCGGCCTGGCGCACCGAGTCGTCGTAGTTGCCGGCGGTGCGCACGACGGTGGCGCCGTAATGCTCGATGGCCTGGCGCCGGCCCTCGCTGACGGTGGCATGGATGTAGATCACGCACTGGCAGCCGAACAGCTGCGCGCCCCAGGCCACGGAGCGGCCGTGGTTGCCGTCGGTGGCGCAGGTCACGGTGATCTCGCCGGCCTCCTCGCGGCAGGGCGAGGCCATCAGGTCGGCGGTGGTCACGACCCGCCCCAGGCGCTGGCCGACCACCTGGCACAGCAGGCGGGCCACGGCATAGGCGCCGCCCAGGGCCTTGAAGCTGCCCAGTCCGAAGCGGCCGCCTTCGTCCTTGTAGTGCACGGCCGCCACCTTCATTTGCCGGGCGATGGCTTGCAGCGAGTGCAGCGGCGTGACGGCGTAGCCGGGCCAGCTGCGGATTTCCGCCTGCGCCAGGTCGAGGGCCGGCTGGCCGAGGATTTCGCGGCGGGCATCGCCATAGGCTGCGTCGCGCGCGCAGGCCGGGTTCAGGAACAAGTCGACAGGGATGGCCGGGAGGGATGACATTTTTTTTCCAGGATTGAAGGGGTTATTCGTCGAGGTCGTCGAGCAGCTCGTGAATGCGCTCGATCCGCTGCATCCGCTTGCGCGACGTGGCGCGGGCGTCGGTCACCAGTTCGGTGCCCAGGTAGTTGACGATGCTCATGGCCGCGGCATAGGAGTCGAAGATGGCCGAGCCCTGGGTGGGGCAGGTCAGAACCACATTGGTCCGCGCGGCCAGGTCGGAGAGCGGCGCGTACGTCAGCAGCACCACCGAAGCACCGGCGTCGCGCGCCACTTCGACCAGGCGCGGCAGCAGCCGGGTGCGGCGGCGGAAGTCGATGGCGAACAGCACGTCGCCCGGGCCGAGGTCGGCCAGCACCTCGGCGCTCTTGCCGGCCGCCTCGTTGATCAGGATCACGTCGGCCTTGGCGTGCGAGAACAGGGCGTGCGCGTAGAACGCCGTGGCGTACCCGTTGCGGTAGCCGGCCACCCAGAGCCGCTTCGCCTTCTTCAGCAGGGCCACGGCCTTGGCCAGATCGGCGGCGCTGACGCGCTCCATCATCCCGGCCAGGTTGCGCGCGTCGGCCTCCACATGGGCACTGAAGCCCGAGGTCCGGGCGCCGGCCTGGGTCACGCGCTCCAGGTTGAACAGCGGCGACTCGGACGAAAAGCGGGCCCGCACGGCGGCGCGGAACGCATTGAAGTCCTGGTAGCCGAGGCGCTTGAAATAGCGGGCGGCGCTGGCCTTGGACACGCCGGCGAGCTGCGCCAGCTCGGTGGCGGAATAAGCCACCAGGTCTTTCTGCCGCGCCACGATCACGTCGGACAGCTTGCGATCGGAGGGTGACAGCCCGTCGTAGCGGCTGCGGATCAACTGCTCGATCGACTGGCTTTCAGCGGGGGGGACGGCTTCGGCGGCAGCGTGCTTCATTGCGGGGATTCCTTCACCAAGATGGGGGACCGGTTGCACCAACTTGGAACCAGTGTACCAATTTTATTTGTATGTGAAACTGGTGTTTCTACCACCGCAGCATCCGTGCCAGGGCCGAGCGCCATGCCTTACATTGCTGGGCGACCCCTCATTTCCGACCTATCCCCAATGACGACGACCCCTGCTGCCCCACCCTTCCAGGCGATCGCCGACCTCGTCGCGCAGCATGCGGTGGCCCGGCCGCTGCAGACCGCCGTCGTCCAGGGCGAGCGCAGCGTCACCTGGGCCCAGCTCGACGCGATGGCCGACCGCATCGCCGCCACGCTGCAGCGCGACGGCGTGCAGCCGGGCCAGTCGATCGCGATCTGCGGCGCCAACTCGCTCGAATACGTGGCAGTGTTCCTGGGGGCGCTGCGCGCGGGCGCCGCGGTGGCGCCCCTGTCCACCCACGCGTCGCCGCAGCAGCTGGCGACCATGGTGGCGGACTGCGGGGCCAGGCACTTCTTCGTCGACGCGGGTGTGCCCGCTTTCGAAACGAAGGCGCGGCGCATCTTCCTGGACGGCACGGCCGGCCCCAGCCTGCAGGACTGGCTGCTGCCCGCGGGCAGCCAGCCGCGGCCGGTGCAGGTGACGCCCGACGCGCCCTTCAACATCATCTATTCGTCGGGCACCACCGGCACGCCCAAGGGCATCGTGCAGCCGCACGGCATGCGCTGGGGCCACGTGGCGCGCTCCGCAAGCTACGGCTACGGGCCGGATGCGGTGACGCTGATCGCCACGTCACTGTGCTCCAACACCACCCTGGTCTGCTTCTTCCCGACGCTGGCGCGGGGCGGCACCGTGGTGCTCGCGCCGCCGAAGTTCGACGCCCGCGCCTGGCTGGAGCTGGCGCAAAGCTACCGGGTCACCCACACCATGCTGGTGCCGGTGCAGTACCAGCGGATCATGGCGCGCGAGGATTTCGACGACTACAACCTGTCGTCCTTCGTCATGAAGTTCTGCACCAGCGCGCCGTTCCATGCGGCGCTCAAGCAGGACATCCTGGAGCGCTGGCCAGGCGGGCTGGTGGAGTTCTACGGCATGACCGAGGGCGGCGGCTCCTGCATCCTGGAGGCCCACAACTTCCCGCACAAGCTGGGCACCGTCGGCAAGCCGGCCGAGGGCCACGACATGCGCGTGATCGACGAGGCCGGCCACCAGCTGCCGCGCGGCGCGGTCGGCGAGGTGGTGGGCCGGTCCGGCGCGATGATGACCGGCTACCACGGCCAGCCGGCCAAGACGCGCGAGGCCGAGTGGCACGACGCGCAGGGCAACCGCTACATCCGCACCGGCGACGTCGGCCGCTTCGACGACGAGGGCTTCCTCACGCTGATGGACCGGCGCAAGGACATGGTGATCAGCGGCGGTTTCAACATCTATCCGAGCGACCTCGAAGCGGTGCTGCGCGAGCACCCGGCCGTGGCCGATGCCGCCGTGATCGGGGTGCCCTCGGCCGAATGGGGCGAGGCGCCGGTGGCGCTGGTGGTGCCGGTCGACGATGCCGCCGAGAGTCCCGAAGCCATCCGGGCCTGGTTCAACGACCGGGTCGGAAAGACCCAGCGGCTGGCGGCCCTGCGCTTCACGACGGAGCTGCCACGCAGCGAGATCGGCAAGGTGCTCAAGCGACAGTTGCGCGAGGAGTGGAATCTGTCATCCCGGGCGTGAGCCGCCGCTGCCCGGCTTGGCGGGAACTCACCCCGCCGGCGCCACCTTCGCGCCCTCGATGCCGTGGCGCTGCAGGCTTTCCGCGACCACGCCCTCGCGCTTCATGCGCTCGACGAAGTCCGCCAGGTACGCATGGGCCTCGGCGCTGCGGTCCTTCGGCATCGCCATGGCCTGGTTGATCACCATGAAGCGGCCGTCCAGCACCCGCACGCCGCCCAGGCGTTTGGCGTCGGCTTCCAGCTGCTGGCGCACGCCCGCTGCCACCGGATGCCCGCCTTCGCGCATCGTCGACACCACCATTTCGGAGGTCGGCACCTGCAGCAGCGTCGCGTGCTGGATGGCCCGGGCCAGGTACAGCGCATAGGCGCTGCCGGCGCCGACCACGATGGTGGTGCCGGCCCGGTCCACCTGCTCGTTGGCCGTGAGCGGCGAGTCCTGCGGCACCAGGTAGGCGCCTTCGATCTGCACGTAAGCAGCAGTGAACGCGATGCTGTCCGCGCGCAGCGGATCGATGGCCATGAAGCCGATGTCGGCCTCGCCGTCGGCCAGCGCCTGCACCGATCGCGCCGCGGTGGCGAACTCCAGCAGCCGGACCTCGACGTCCAGCTCGCGGGCCAGCCGGCGCGCCAGGTCGATCGAGACACCCGCCGGCTTCTCGGTGGCCGTGCGGCTGTGGGCCAGCACCGGGTTGCCCAGGTTGAGGGAGGCGCGCAGGACGCCGGTGGGAGCGAATTGCGGGACCAGCAGGGCGGCGAGATTCATGGGACGAAGTCGGTGGTGGAGATCGGGCATGACGCTACCACGAAGCCCGTAGCGACAGGCCACAATCGGCGCCATGAAACCCGCTTCCGACCTGCTGGAGACCTTGCAGCTGGCTTTCAATCTGGCGCCGGTCGGCATGTGCGTATCGAACCGGCGGCTGGTGACGCTCTGCAACGAGGCCTTCGCCCGCATGTTCGGCTTCGACGTCGGCGAGCTGCTCGGCCAGCCGCTGGCGCCGCTCTATCCGTCGCTGGAGGAATTCACCCACGTGGGCAACCTCGGCCTGCCGGTGATGCGGGACACCGGCGTCTACAGCGACGAGCGGATCATGCGGCGCAAGGACGGCACGCTGTTCTGGTGCCACGTGGCCGGCCGGGCGCTGGACCGGGCCGACCCCTTCGCCTGCGCGGTGTGGATGTTCGAGGACATCTCCAGCCGGCGCCCGGTCACCACCACGCTGACGCTGCGCGAACGCGAGATCGCGCAGCAGCTGGTGACCGGCGCCACCAGCAAGCAGATCGGCCGCGCGCTGGGCATCAGCCCGCGCACGGTGGAGGCGCACCGCGGCCGGCTGATGCGCAAGTTCGGCGCCGCCAGCCACGGCGAGCTGGTCGCGCGGCTGGTCGGCGGCGGCTGAAACCGGGAACACCCCACGGTGTTTCTACGCTATGGCGGCAGCGCAGGCCGCAGGCTATCGTTGCGCCATGAACCTGGCCCATTCCCTGCAACGCATCGCACTGGCCGACCCGGGCCGACCGGCCCTGTTCCACGGCCACCAGCTGCTGCGCGATTACGGCGCGCTGGCCGACCGCGTCGCCCGCCTGGCGGCGTCCTTCCACGCCGCCGGCCTCGTCCCCGGCGACCGCATCGCCCTGTTCATGCACAACCACCCGGCCTACCTGGAGGCGATGTACGGCGCCTGGTGGGCCGGCCTGGTCATCGTTCCGGTCAACGCCAAGCTGCACCTGCGCGAGGCGCAATGGATCGTCGACCATGCGCAGGCCCGCTGGGCTTTCGTCACGCCGGACATCGGCCCGGGCCTGACGGCGCCGGGGCCGGTGATCGACGTGACGGCAGCCGGGTACGAGGCGCTGTTCGGGCCGGCCCCGGCGCCGGTCACGCCGCGCGCGGCGGACGACCTGGCCTGGCTGTTCTACACCAGCGGCACCACCGGCAAGCCCAAGGGGGTGATGCTCACGCACCGCAACCTGATGACGATGGGCCTGACCTATTTCGTCGACGTCGACCCGATCGATCCGGCCGACGCCATCGTCTACGGCGCGCCGATGTCGCACGGCGCCGGCATCTATGCCATCCCGCACGTGATGGCCGGCGCCCGCCACGTGGTGCCGGCGTCGGGCGGGTTCGACCCGCACGAGATCTTCGCGCTGCCGCAATCGGTCGGACGGCTGTCGATGTTCGCCGCGCCGACCATCGTCAAGCGGCTGGTCGACCACGCGGAGGCCAGCGGCGCCGATTGCGCCGGCTTCAAGACCATCGTCTACGGCGGCGCGCCGATGTACGCCGCCGACATCGGGCGCGCCATCGGCGTGATGGGCCCGAAGTTCGTCCAGATCTACGGCCAGGGCGAAAGCCCGATGGTGATCACCGCGCTCAGCCGGGCGCAGATCGGCGACACGGCCCACCCGCGCCACGCGCAGCGGCTGGCCTCGGTCGGCATCGCCCAGACGCCGGTGGAACTGCGGGTAAGCGACGCGGACGGCGTGCCCTTGCCGCTGGGCGAAGTCGGCGAGGTGCTGGTGCGCGGCGACACCGTGATGGCCGGCTATTGGCGCGATCCGGCGGCCAGCGCCGCCGCCCTGCGGGACGGCTGGCTGTTCACCGGCGACATGGGCGCGCTGGACGAAGACGGCTTCCTCACGCTGAAGGACCGCAGCAAGGACGTGTTGATCAGCGGCGGCTCCAACATCTATCCGCGCGAGGTCGAGGAGGTGCTGCTACTCTCGCCCGACGTGGCCGAGGCCGCCGTGGTCGGCGCACCCGACCCGGAATGGGGCGAGGTGGTCGTGGCCTTCGTCGTCGCCCGGCCCGGCCGCAGCATCGACACGGCGGCGCTCGACCGCCTGTGCCTGCAGCACATCGCCCGCTTCAAGCGGCCCAAGCGCTACGAAATCGTCGACAACCTGCCCAAGAACAACTACGGCAAGGTGCTCAAGACCGAGCTGCGCGCGCAATTGAAGGACCACCGCAATGCTTGAATTTCCGCTCGAGGGCCGGCGCGCCCTGGTGACCGGCTCGGTCCAGGGCATCGGCCTGGCGATCGCCCAGGCGCTGGGCCGGCAGGGCTGCGCCGTGGTGCTGCACGGCCTGGCGACCCGGGAGCAGGCGCAGCAGGCCCGCGCCGCCGTGCTGGAGGCCGGCGCCCCGGCGGTGGAGGTGCTGACGCACGACCTGCGCGAAGCCAGCCAGGTGCAGGCCATGATGGGGGTGGCCCTCGCGGCGCCGCTGGACATCCTTGTGAACAACGCCGGCATCCAGCACACGGCCGCGCTGGCGGAGATGCCGCGCAGCAAGTGGGACGACATCATCGCCATCAACCTCTCGGCGGCCTTCGACACCATGCGGCTGGCGCTGCCGCACATGGCGGCGCGGGGTTACGGCCGGGTGGTCAACATCGCCTCGGTGCACGGGCGCGTGGCGTCGGTGAACAAGGCGCCCTACGTGGCCGCCAAGTTCGGGCTGGTGGGCATGAGCCAGGTGGCCGCGCTCGAATACGCCAGCGCCGGCAGCCGGGGCAGCGGCGGCGTCACCGTCAACTGCATCTGCCCGGGCTGGACCGAGACCGCCATCATCGAGCCGCAAATCGAGGCCCGCGCCGCGCAGCTGGGCGTCGGGCGCGAAGCCGCGATCCGCGACCTGCTCAAGGAAAAGCAGCCCAGCCTGCGCACCTCGATGCCCGACGAAATCGCCCGCGTCGTGACCTGGCTGTGCGAGCCGGCGGCCCACAACCTGACCGGTGCGTCGATTCCGGTCGATGGCGGCTGGACCGCGCAGTGACTGAGAGCCGTCATCCCGGGCTTGACCCGGGATCCAGATTGCTCCGCGCGGCAGTCGGCGCCCGGCGCGGGCTCACCCTGCGGCGGTCAGCGCTACGCGCCGACTTCGCTGCGCGATTCGGTCCGGGACCGGCGTCGCAGAACTCACAGTGCGCCTAAGGCCGCACTGTTCGGACAACCGCGACGAGCCAGATCACGTGGCGCGCTTAAGCGCGCTCCGGTCCCGGACCGAATCGCGCAGCCGCCGCAGAGATCGCCCACGCCGGACACCGCCTACCGCACGGGGAGCGCATCCACGGTTCACCCGAGGACCACCCGCTATCATCAAGTTCGATGCCAGAACAAGAATCGCCCAACACCGCCAGCGCCGCGCATTCGTTCGTGGCCCGCTGGAAAAACACAACAGCGTCCGAACTTTCCACTGCGCAAAGCTTCGTGCGCGAGTTGTGCGACCTGCTGGGAGTCGACAACCCGCACGCGACCCCCGAGCAGAACTACATGTTCGAGCGGCCCATCACGTTCCGCCATGGCGACGGATCCACCAGCGCGGGCCGCATCGACTGCTACCGGCGCGGCGCCTTCGTTCTGGAGGCCAAGAAGCTCAAGGCGGGCGTGCCGGCCAAAGGCTTCGACGACGCCTTGTTGCGGGCCCGTGCGCAGGCCGAGAACTACGCCCGGTCACTTCCCGCCGAAGAGGGGCGACCGCCCTTCCTGCTCGTGGTGGACGTCGGCAACGTCATCGAGGTCTACGCCGAGTTCTCCCGCAGCGGCGCCACCTATACCCCTTTCCCGGATCCGCGCAGCCACCGCATTGCCCTGGCCGACCTGGTGCGGCCGGAAGTGCGCGAGAAACTACGCACCGTCTGGACAGACCCGGACAGCCTGAACCCGGCCCGGGCCAGCGCCCGTGTCACGCGCCAGGTCGCGGAGCAACTCGCGCTGCTTGCAAAGTCGCTGGAAGCAGCCGGCCACCATCCGGACCATGTGGCCGCATTCCTGACGCGCTGCCTGTTCAGCATGTTCGCCGAGGACGTCGAGCTGCTGCCCAAGGGCAGTTTCCTGGGCCTGCTCGAGAGGTATCGCGGGGAGCCGCAGACCCTGCTGAACATGCTGCGCGTCCTGTGGACCGACATGGACCGGGGTGGTTTTTCCGCCGCACTTGCGGTGGATGTGCTGCGCTTCAACGGCAAGCTGTTCAAGGACCCCGGCGCGAGCGGCTATGTCTTGCCTCTCGACGACGGACAGATCGGCCAGCTCCTGGCAGCCGCAAAAAGCAACTGGCGCGAGGTGGAGCCCGCTATCTTCGGAACGCTGCTGGAGCGCGCCCTGGAGCCGGCGGAACGCCACGCTCTGGGCGCGCACTACACGCCGCGCGCCTATGTCGAGCGCCTGGTGCTGCCCACCGTGATGGAGCCGCTGCGCGCCGACTGGGCCGACGTGCAGGCGGCGGCGATGGTGCTGGCGCACGACGGCAAGCTCGAAGAGGCACGCGCCGAAGTGCGCAAATTCCACCATCAGCTGTGCACGCTGCGTGTGCTGGACCCGGCCTGCGGCAGCGGCAACTTCCTGTACGTCACGCTGGAGCACCTGAAGCGGCTGGAAGGCGAAGTCCTCAACCAGCTCGACGCCCTGGGCGAAACCCAGGACAAGCTGGGTCTGGAAGGCGAGACGGTGACGCTGCAGCAGCTGCGCGGCATCGAACTGAACGAGCGCGCCGCCGCAGTGGCGGAACTGGTGCTGTGGATCGGCTTCCTGCAGTGGCACATCCGGACACGAGGCAACAAGGCCGTGGCCGAGCCGGTGGTGCATGACTACGGCAACATCGAACACCGCGACGCGGTGCTCGAATGGGACGACCAGGAGCTGGCGTACGACAGCGACGGCAACCTGCTCACCCGCTGGGACGGCCGCAGCTTCAAGAGCCATCCCGTCACGGGAGCGCTGGTTCCCGACGAGGCTGCGCAGGTGCCACAGTGGAAATACATCCGCCCGCGCAAGGCAGTGTGGCCGCAGGCTGATTTCATCGTCGGGAATCCGCCGTTCATCGGCAAGCTGAAGATGCGCGAAGCTCTTGGCGATGGCTATGTCGAAGCGTTGCGCAGTGTTTGGAAAGATGTTCCCGACAGCGTGGACTTCGTCATGTATTGGTGGGCCTCTGGCGCTGCCAAGGTGGCCGACGGCCGAACCAAGAGGATGGGGCTGATCACCACCAACAGCGTGACCATGGTTTACAACCGCCGCGTAGTGCAAACAGCGCAAGATTCAGGGACGCATCTTCCCTTTGCAATTGCTGACCACCCCTGGGTAGATAGCGCCAACGGCGCCGCCGTGCGGATCGCGATGACGGTGCTCGAAAACGGCCTTGGCGAAGGTCGACTGCTATCCGTGATCGACGAACGGCCCGGAGAACATGGCGAAGTCTCCGTCTCCCTGGAAAGTAAGACGGGTCTGATTCATGCGGACCTGAGTTTGGGCGCCAATGTGGCCAAGGCTGTGCAGCTCAAGGCGAACGTCGGCATGTCACATATGGGAGTAATCCTGGTCGGTGCAGGCTTCATCGTGATGCCGGACGACCCATTGCTGAGCCGTGAGCCAGGCGCCATCAGGCAGTACATGAACGGGCGCGATCTGACTCAAACATCGCGCGGCGTTTTCGTCATAGACCTTGCCGGATTGTCACAAGACGAGGCCCGGCACAAGTTTCCCGCCTGCTATCAACGCTTATATGACACCGTCAGAGTGGAACGTGCTGTGAGCCAGGACGCCTACCTTCGGGACAACTGGTGGCTCTTCAGGCGGACAAACGTACAGCTTCGCACAGGCTTGAGTGGCTTGAAGCGCTACATCGGCACGACAGAGACTGCCAAGCACCGCACGTTCTCCTTCATCGATGCTGCGGTCCTTCCTGATCAGAAAATTCGCGTCGTGACGCTCAGCGATGCGTTTTCTCTTGGCATTCTTTCTGCCTCCCTCCATGTGCAATGGGCTCTTGCAACGGGCGGCACTCTGGAGGATCGGCCTGTCTACAACAACACCCGCTGCTTCGAAACCTTCCCCTTCCCCGACGCGGACACCGGCCTCACACCTGAGTTGCGCGAGCGCATCGCCGCCCTCGCCGAACAGATCGACGCCCACCGCAAGCGCCAGCAGGCCGCGCATTCCGGCCTCACGCTGACCGGGATGTACAACGTGCTGGAGGCCCTTCGCGAAGGCCGCGCACTCACGGCCAAGGAAAAGGACATCCACGAGCAGGGCCTGGTCGGCGTGCTCAAGGATCTGCACGACGAACTCGATGCGGCGGTGCTGGCCGCTTATGGTCTGGGCGACGTACCGCAATCCGAGTGGCTGCAGCGGCTGGCCACGCTCAACGCGCAGCGCGCCGATGAAGAGCGCCGCGGCCTGGTGCGCTGGCTGCGTCCCGATTTCCAGAGTCCTGTTTCGCTGCAGAAGGATGGACAAGAGCCTGCAATTTCACATGGACTGCAAGCCGAGATAGCCATGGAAGCCGGCGAGAAGCCGGTCGCAGGCCCGGTCGTTGGTGCGAACCAGCCTTGGCCCTCCGCCCTGCCCGGTCAAGTCCGCGCGGTTGCCGCCGTGCTGGCGGGAGGCACGATTGCACTCACCTTGGCCGACATCGAGTCACGCTTCAAAGGGCGTGGACCGTGGAAGCGCAGTCTGCCGCGAATTCTGGAGACGCTGGAAGCGCTTGGGCGCGCCCGCCGCGAGGGCGAAGCCTGGCGCGCGTAAACCTGGATGCCGGATCGAGTCCGGCATGACAGATTATTAGACCCGCGGCGGCTTCGCCTCGACGTCGGTGACGTCGCCGAGCTCGCGCCGTTCGGGGCGCAGCGGCGAGCCGGGGGCAGGCGTCGCCCCGCCCTGCCAGCGGCCCCGGTAGACCTGGCCGAAGCCGGCCCGGGGATCCATGCGGAACACGAACGGGGTGACGGGCCGGCCAGTCAGCCGGGCCCAGCCATAGCGCAGTCCCCAGGCGGCGGCGACCAGCGTCATCACGGCCAGCAGGCTGGCCGCGAACACCAGGCCCGCAGCCAGCAGCACCAGGCGGATCAGGAAAGTGAACAGGGTTTGCATCTCCCGATCATGCCGCCGTTTCTTCCGCCAGCGGCTGCGCCGCGCCGAAGTGGAACACGCCCGGCTCCCGCACCGGGTCCACCTCCACCGGGATCATGCTCTTGGGCGGGAACCGGCCTTCCAGGATCAGCTTGGACAGCGGGTTCTCGATCCGCTGCTGGATCGCGCGCTTGAGCGGCCGGGCGCCGAACACCGGGTCGAAGCCGACCTTGGCCAGCTCCTCCAGCGCCGCCGGCGACACCTGCAGCGTCAGGTCCATCTTGGCCAGCCGCTGCTCCAGCACCTTGAGCTGGATGCCGGCGATCTTGCCGATGTGGTTCGCGTCGAGCGCATGGAACACCACCGTCTCGTCGATCCGGTTCAGGAACTCGGGCCGGAAGTGGTTCTTCAGCTCGTCCCACACCGCTTCCTTCACGTCCTCGTAAGGCTTGCCGACCATGGCCTGGATCATGTGCGAGCCGATGTTGCTGGTCATCACGATCACCGTGTTCTTGAAGTCCACGGTGCGGCCCTGGCCGTCGGTCAGGCGGCCGTCGTCCAGCACCTGCAGCAGCACGTTGAAGACGTCGTGGTGCGCCTTCTCGACCTCGTCGAGCAGGATCACGCTATAGGGCTTGCGGCGCACCGCTTCGGTCAGGTAGCCGCCCTCCTCGTAGCCCACGTAGCCGGGCGGCGCGCCGATCAGGCGGGCCACCGAGTGCTTCTCCATGAACTCGCTCATGTCGATGCGGATCAGGTGGTCTTCGCTGTCGAACAGGAAATTGGCCAGCGCCTTGCACAGCTCGGTCTTGCCGACGCCGGTCGGGCCGAGGAACAGGAACGAGCCGGTGGGCCGGTTCGGGTCCGACAGGCCGGAGCGCGAGCGCCGGATGGCGTTGGACACGGCGGCGATCGCCTCGTCCTGGCCGACCACGCGGGTGTGCAGCTTGTCTTCCATCTGCAGCAGCTTCTCGCGGTCGCCCTGCATCAGCTTGGAGACGGGAATGCCGGTGGCGCGCGCCACCACTTCGGCGATCTCTTCGGCGCCGACCATGGTGCGCAGCAGCTGCGGGCGGCCGCCGTCCTTGGCACTCCTGGCCTTGCCCTCCTCCACATCCTGCGCCGCCTTGAGCTTGGCTTCCAGCTCCGGCAGGCGGCCGTATTGCAGCTCGGCGACCTTGTTGAAATCGCCCTTGCGGGTCGATTCCTCGATCTGCCGGCGCAGCTTCTCGATCTCTTCCTTGATCTGGGCGCTGCCCTGGGCCTGCGCCTTCTCGGACTTCCAGATCTCTTCCAGGTCGGAGATGTCCTTCTGGACCCGGCCGATCTCCTCTTCGATCAGGCCGAAGCGCTTGACGGACGCGTCGTCCTTTTCCTTGCGGACGGCTTCGCGCTCGATCTGCAGCTGGATCATGCGGCGGTCCAGGCGGTCGATCGCCTCCGGCTTGGAGTCGATCTCGATCTTGATCTTGGAGGCCGCCTCGTCGATCAGGTCGATCGCCTTGTCGGGCAGGAAGCGGTCGGTGATGTAGCGATGGCTCAGCTCGGCCGCGGCGACGATGGCCGGGTCGGTGATCTCCACGCCATGGTGGACCTCGTACTTCTCCTGCAGGCCGCGCAGGATGGCGATGGTCGCCTCCACGCTCGGCTCGTCGACCATCACCTTCTGGAACCGGCGCTCGAGCGCGGCGTCCTTCTCGATGTACTTGCGGTATTCGTCCAGCGTGGTGGCGCCGACGCAGTGCAGCTCGCCGCGCGCCAGCGCCGGCTTGAGCATGTTGCCGGCGTCCATCGCGCCCTCGGCCTTGCCGGCGCCGACCATGGTGTGCAGCTCGTCGATGAACAGGATGGTCTGGCCTTCGTCCTTGGCCAGTTCGTTGAGCACGTTCTTCAGGCGCTCCTCGAACTCGCCGCGGTACTTGGCGCCGGCCAGCAGGCTGGCCATGTCGAGCGACAGCACGCGCTTGTTCTTCAGGGTTTCCGGCACCTCGCCGGCGATGATGCGCTGCGCCAGGCCCTCGACGATGGCCGTCTTGCCGACGCCGGGTTCGCCGATCAACACCGGGTTGTTCTTGGTGCGCCGCTGCAGCACCTGGATCGCGCGGCGGATTTCCTCGTCACGTCCAATGACCGGATCGAGCTTGCCGCTGCGGGCGCGCTCGGTCAGGTCCATGCAGTATTTCTTGAGCGACTCGCGCTGGCCTTCGGCATCGGCGCTGTCCACGTTCTGGCCGCCGCGCACCGCTTCGATCGCCGATTCCAGCGACTTGCGGCTCAGGCCGTTGGCGCGGGCGATGGTGCCGATGTCGTGCTTGCTGTCGGCGACGGCCAGCAGGAACAGCTCGCCGGCGACGAACTGGTCGCCGCGCTTGATCGCTTCCTTCTCGGCCGCCTGCAGCAGCGAGACCAGGTCGCGGCCGACCTGGACCTGGTCCTGGCCCTGGACGGTGGGAAACTTGTGCATCGCGGCTTCGCTGCCGGCCAGCAGGCCCTGGACGTTGACGCCGGCGCGTTGCAGCAGGGCCCGCGGCCCGTCTTCCTGGCGCAGCATCGCCACCAGCAGGTGCGGCGGCTCGATGTAGGCATGGTCGTTGCCCAGGGCCAGGGTCTGGGCCTCGCCCAGGGCTTCCTGGAACTTGGTGGTGAGTTTGTCTAGTCGCATGAAGAACTCCTCTATGCAGACAATCTTGGGATCCCGGCAGGGAAATTCAAGCCCGGCACGACCGATCCGAAGAAGTCCAGGATCTCCATCCCCAGCCTGTCTTCGCCACTGTTGAAGTGGGCCATGACCGACATGTGGTTGTGGCCCCGCAGCTGCAGGCAACGCGGCGCGCGGCGCCGTGCCAGCGCCAAGCGGTGGGCGAATTCCAGCCCGTACAGGTCCAGCAGCGGGTTCTCGAACTCGGCGGTGACGATGAAGGTGGGCAGCTCGCTGCAGCCGGCGAAGCTGACCGGCGAGCGCTGGCCGTAGCGCGACACGTCGTCGCCGAAATAGGCGCGCACGCCGGCGGCGTTCGGGTTCTCCGGCAGCTGGTCGGCCCGCAGCCGCGCCGACACCAGCACCACCGCCTGCACGTGGCAGCCGCGCTCGCGCAGCACCGGGTCGAACACGTGCGTGGCCACGTGGGTGCCGCCGGCGGAATGGCCGATCAGCAGCATCCGCTCCGGATCGCCGCCGTGGCCGGCGACATTGGCATGCAGCCAGGCCATCGCCTGCGCGACGTCCAGCCCGCCGCCCGGATAGGGCGCATCCGGCGCCAGCCGGTACTCCACGTTGACGCCGACGCAGCCCTGGCGCGCAAACCAGGTCAGCACGTTGTCGTAGAGCTCGGGGCTGACGCACTTGTCGCCGCGCACGAAGGCGCCGCCGTGGACGAAAGCGACCACCGGCGCCCGGTCGGCACGCTGCGGCCGGAAGATGTCGACGACCTGGCGCGGGTCGCTGCCATAGGCCAGGTTGCGGGTGACCGTCACCCCGTCCCTCGGCGCGGCGGCCAGCAAGGGGGCGTAGGCATCCTTCACCTGCTGGCTGTGGCCGGGCAGGTCCTGGCTCCAGCGCGGCCCCAGCTCGGCCATCAGCGCGCGCAGCGATTCGGGGCCCTGCACACCCCGGTCCGCGCGGTTCAAGGGCGCCAGGCCACGGCTTCGACCTCGACCAGCCACTGCGGCCGGGCCAGCGCCTGCACCACCAGCAAGGTGGAGGCGGGCCGGTGCTCGCCCAGGAAAGCGGACCGGACCGGGTTCAGCGCCGGCAGGTCAGCCGCATCGGTGATGAAGGTCGTGACCTTGACCAGGTGGGAGACGTCCATCCCGGCGCCCTGCAGCACCGCCGCCAGGTTGGTCCAGGCGGCGTGGACCTGGGCGGCGAACCCGTCGGCCAGCGTGCCGTCGGGCAGCACCCCGACCTGCCCCGAGACGTGCAGCCAGCGGCCTTCGCCCGGGCAGACCACGCCGTGGCTGTAGGCGCCGACCGGAGCCGCGATCGCGGCCGGGTTGACGATCTGGCCGGTCATGGCGCCAGCCCCGCCTTCCGGACCACCTCGGACCAGCGGCCCGCCTCGCGCCGGCCGAAGTCGGCATAGGCCTCGATGCCGGCCTCTTCGGGATCGGCCCCCAGCTCGCGCAGGCGCTTTTGCATGTCAGGCGTGCGGATCACGGCGGCGATTTCGGTGTTGAGCCGCTCCAGCACCGGCCGGGGCAAGCCCGCCGGCGCGAACACCCCGAACCACGCGGTGACGTCGTAGCCAGCGAGCCCGCTTTCGATCGCCGTCGGGACGTCGGGCAGCAGGGCGCTGCGCTTCCTGCCGGTGACGGCCAGGGCCTTGACCTTGCCCGACTGGACCTGCGGCAACGCCGTCGCCATCAGGTCGAACATCAGGGGCACGTGGCCCGCCGCCACGTCGTTGAGCGCCGGGGCGCTGCCCTTGTACGGCACGTGCAGCAGCCGCACCTGGGCCGCGCTGGCGAGCAGTTCGCCTGCCAGGTGGTTGGAAGTGCCCAGGCCGGCCGACGCATAGCTCAGTTCGCCGGGCTTGGCCCTGGCCAGCGCGACGACGTCGGCAACCGTGCGGGCCGGCAGCGACGGATGGGCCACCAGCACGAACGGGATCGACGCCAGCGGGGCGACCGGCGTGAAGTCCTTCAGCGGGTCGTACCCCACCTTGGACATCGCGGGGTTGATGGCCTGGGAACTCACGGTGCCCAGCAACAGGGTGTAGCCGTCGGGCGCTGCACCGGCGACGAACTTGGCGCCGATCGCAGTGCCGGCGCCGGCCCGGTTCTCCACCACCACCGTCTGGCCCAGGCGCTCGCCCAGCTTCTGCCCGACGGTGCGCGCCAGGATGTCGGCCGAGCCGCCCGCCGGATACGGCACGACGAGCGTGATCGGGCGGCCCGGATAGCCTGGCTGCGCCTGCAACGGCGCGGCCAGGGCCAGCAGCGCCGGCGTTGCCAGCAGGGAACGGGTGAGCAGTCTTCGGATTCGGTTCATGGGTCCGCCTCAATGCACCGCAGCGCGCACGGTGTCGACTTCGGGCACTCCCGGGATCTCCACGCCATGGGGCGCGATGTCTTCTCGGATCTGGTTCAGCGCACGCCGGATGATGGCCATCTCCTGGTCGGGATGGGTGGCACCCAGCCCGTGTTCAGCCGCGAGCGCGCGGTTGCGCCCGGCCCGCTCGCGTTCGTCGGCGGGCAGGTTGACCACGGCATAGACGCCATTGAGCAGGCTGCCGCGCAGCTTCTTGGCCACCTTCTGCCCCAGCATGCGCTTGTCGTCCGCCGACAGCTCGGAGAAGTAGCGGCGCATGATGATGCGGCCGAACTGGATGTGCCTGGCCTCGTCGCGCAGGATCAGCTGGCAGGCGGTGCGGATCGACTTGAAGCGCGCGTTCTCGTAGCGCGCCTGCAGCAGTTCGCCCGAGAGCTGCTCGAACAGCGTGTTGACCGCCAGGCCGGCGAAAAACGACATCGCCTTCTCGTCGCGCTCGTCGTGGAAGCGCGGAATCACGGCCTTGAAGTAGTCGGCCCGCGGCTCGTCCTGGTAGGCGGCCAGGTTGCGGGCGACCAGGAACGACGCCTCGTGATGCCGCAGTTCCTCGGCGATGAAGTTGACGATGTGCTGCTTGATCTCGAACGGCTGGTGGCCGAAGATCGCGTCGCGCAGCCGCTCGGCGCCGTAGGGCACGGCGCCATGCTCCATCCAGGCGCGCAGGCTCCACCACTCCGCGCCGGCCTCCCGCACCTCCTGCGGCAGGTCGGCCTGCTGCAGGTCGGAAAAGTCGATCTGGGCCGGGTCCCAGGCCAGGCTGCGGGCCTGCTCGCACAGGCGCCAGACTTCGGGATGCTCGACGTCGGAGCGGATCGGATAGGGGTTGGGAACCGGGTTCAGTTCCTCGAGCAGGGAGGCTTGCATTCGCGTCTTTCGCCAGGAGTGGGAGGATGGGTTGCCCGGCCATTCTTCGGGCATCGGCTGGGCCCGTCCAATACCGATTCGATGGCCTGGTGATCTGGTTTTCGAATCACGCCCCTAGAATCGCGGCATGGACCTGCGTCGCCTCCGGCAATTCGTCGCCATCGCCGAAGAACGCAGCTTCCGGCGCGCCGCCGAACGGCTGCACGTGTCGCAGCCGCCGCTGAGCGTGGCGTTGCAGCAGCTCGAAGCGGAGGTCGGCGTGGTGCTGCTCGATCGCTCCCGCCACCACGTGCGCCTCACGGTCGCGGGCGAGGCCTTCCTGGCGGAAGCGCGGCTGTTGCTGGCGCAGGCCCAGCTCTCGATCGACGTGGCCCAGCGCGCCGCCGCCGGCAAGCTCGGCACGCTGCGCCTGTCGTTCGTGCCGAGCGCCGCGCTGGGCATGGTGCCCGGCCTGCTACGCGTCTTTCGCGCCGACTATCCCGATGTCAAGCTGGTGCTGGCGGCCGACACCACGGCGCAGCAGATGGCGGCGCTGCTGGCGGGCTCGACCGACCTGGCGATCGTCGTGCCGCCGGTGCAGGAGGCCGGCGACCTGCGCGTCGAAACCCTGGGCAGCGAAGAGCTGGTGCTGGCCGTCCCGCGCAGCCATCCGCTGGGAAGCGAGCAGCGCGTGCAGCTGCGGACGCTGGCGGCCGAGCGCTTCGTCGGCTTTCCGTTCAAGGCCGGCCCGGGCTTCGAAAGCGTCGTGATGGCGGCCTGCCACGAGTGCGGCTTCGTGCCCGACTTCGTCGAGGTCGCCTCCGAGATGCAGACCATCCTGGCGCTGGTGGCCAGCGGCCTGGGCATCGCGCTGGTGCCCCGGGCCATGGTCGCAGTCAACATCGACAACGTCGCCTACCTGCAGGTGCGGCGCGGCAACAAGCCGGTGCGCTACGCTCTGGGGCTGGCGTACCGCCCGTCGAATCCGAACCCGGCGCTGCATGGCTTCGTGTCGACCGCGCTGCGGCTGGGCCGGCGCTGAAGATCCAAGCGCGCCGCCGTCACAGTTTCCCTAAAATCCGGTTCATGAACATCCACCAGCTGTCGGTCACCTACCTGCCCGAGCAGGACCGCATCCTGGCCCGGGTCAACACCACGGCCGGCGAGGAGATGCGCCTGTGGCTGACGCGCCGGCTGATGGTGGGGTTGTGGCCGCTCCTGAGCAAGGTGATGACGGGCCACCTGTTGCGCCTGGAGGCCGCCGGCACCTCGCTCGACGCCGCCGACGACGAGATGAAACAGATGCTGGCGGATTTCCGCAAGGAGGAGTTCCTGCAGAACGCCGACTTCGACACGCCCTACCAGGAGAACCAGCCCAACCTGCCGCTGGGCGAGGAGCCGCTGCTGGTGACGGACGTCGACGCCGCGCCGCTGGCCAATGGCCGCCTGCGCCTGAGTTTCAACGAGGGCGCGCAGGAGCAGCGGCCCGGCGCCGAGCCGCGCCGGTTCCAGATGGAGATGGAGCCGCGCCTGATGCAGGGGCTGCTGCACCTGCTGGAGCAGGCGCTGGGGCAGTCGCGCTGGCGCGAGCCGTTCCAGCCGGCCGCCGTGGTCGAGGACTCCGCCCATGCCGACGAGGCCACGCCGTCGAACCGGCCGCGTTACCTGAACTGACGCATGGATTGCGGCTCAAGGCCGCAATGACAGGCGTCATCCCGGGCTCGACCGGGTATCCAGGACGTCGTCATTTCTTCAGCGCATCCAGCGAAAACCCCGCCACCGTCTTGTACTGCTCCGAGATCTGGCCCAGCTCCTCCTGGCTGATCAGGTCGTCGATGCTGCCCGCGATCGGCTGGCCGCCGCTCAGTTCGTCGGCCTTCATGATGATGAAGTCCGGCGGCAGCGTGCGGTTGGTCTCCACCACCCGGGCCGTCGGCGCCAGCCGCAGCGCCTGGTAGCGCTCGAGCGCGGCCTGCGGATCGCCGCCCTGGGCCAGCTGGTCGGCCAGCGTGCGGGCATCGACCAGCGCCTGCGCCGAGCCGTTGGAGCCGCGCGGGTACATGGGATGGGCGGCGTCGCCCAGCAACGTCAGGCGGCCGAAGGTCCAGCGCGGGACCGGGTCCTTGTCCACCATCGGATACTCGAACGACTGCGAGGCGCCCCGGATCAGCGCCGGCACGTCGAGCCAGTCGAAGCGCCAGTCCTTGACGATCTCGATGAAATCCGCGGCGTCGCCGGGGCGGTTCCAGTCGTTCATCGGCGCGCCCTCCCGCCGGATCTCCGCCACCCAGTTCACCAGCTGGTTGCCCTGGCCATCGACGTTGTCGGCGATCGGGTAGATCACCATCTTGCCGGTGTCGATCGAGCCGATCCGCAGGTAGCTCTTGCCGGTGAGGATCGGCTTGTGCACGGTGACGCCGCGCCAGGTGTTGATGCCGGCGAACGCCAGCTGCTCGTCGGGGTAGAACTGCCGCCGCAGCGCGGAGTTGACGCCGTCGCAAGCCACCACCGCGTCGGCGCGGACGGCCGGCAGCGGCTCGCCGGTGCTGGTCTGGAAGGCGATCGTCGCGCCCTGCCCGTCCTGCTCGATGCCGACGGCGCGGTGGTTCAGGTGGACCCGGTCGTAGCCCAGCCGCTGGCGCACCGCCGCCAGCAGCGCGCGGTGCAGCTTGCCGCGGTGGATGCCGATCTCGGGCACGGCATAGCCGGCGTGGCGGCCCCGCGGCTCCCGGTAGATGAACTGGCCGTAGCGGTTGAAGAACACGCTCTCCAGGTTCTCGATGCCCTCGGCCTCCAGTTCGGCCTGCAACCCCAGGGCGGCCAGTTCGGTCACGGCGTGCGGCAGCAGCGTGATGCCGACCCCGATCTCGCGGACCTCGGGCACCGTCTCGTAGACGTCGCACGCCAGGCCGCGCTGGTGCAGCCCCAGCGCCAGGGCCAGGCCGCCGATGCCGCCGCCGACGATTGCGATTCTTGTGGAGGTCACATTCAATCCGCAGTGATGCCCTGGGACTTGATCAGGGTCGCCCAGCGTACCGCATCGCGCTCCACCAGCGCACGGAATTCCTCGGGCGTGCTGCTGGCCGGGTCCATGCCCTGGGTCTCGAACGCAGTGCGCACTTCCGGCAGCGCCAGGATGTCCTTGAGCTCGCGGTTCATCCGGGTGACCAGCTCGGGCGGCGTGCCGGGCGGCGCGAAGATGCCGAACCACATCGCCACGTTGACGTTGCCGGCCCTGGCCTCGGCCAGCGTCGGCACCTGGGGCAGCAGCGGGTGGCGCTTGTCGCTGCCGATGCCCAGCGCCACCAGCTTGCCGGACTTGAGATGCGGCAGGGCCACGTGGATCGGCAGGAACATGGCGTCGACCTGGCCGCCCAGCAGGTCCGTGAGGGCGCCGGCCGTGCCGCGGTACGGGATGTGGGTCAGGAAGGTGCCGCTGGTGCTCTTGAACAGCTCCATGGACAGGTGGTGCGGCGTGCCCACGCCCGGCGACGCGTAATTGATGCTGCCCGGGCGGGCCTTGGCGGCGCCGATCAGGTCGCCGGCGCTGCGAAAGCCGGTGCCCGGATGGGTCACCAGCAGCAGCTGGCCCCAGCTGGTCAGCGACACGGGCACCAGGTCCTTCACCGGGTCGAACGCCAGCCTGGGATAGAGGCTGCGGTTCATCACCAGGGTGTTGACGCTCACCAGCAGGGTCTGGCCGTTCGGCGCGGCGCGCACCACCGCCTCGGTGCCGATGTTGCCGGACGCGCCGGCGCGGTTGTCGACCACCACCGGCCGGCCCAGCCGCTCGCCGAGCTTGGGACCGACGGTGCGGGCGACGATGTCGATGCCGGTTCCCGGCGTGAAGGGGACGATCAGGCGCAGCGGCGCCTGGACCTGGGCCGGACCCGACGCGGTCTGCGCGCCGGCGCTGCAAGCCGCGCCGGCAACCGCGGCCAGCACCAGCGCGCGACGAAGGAAGTTCACCATGGCAAGCATCCAAATGTTGGCATGCTAACGAGTATCGCCCGCCCACGGCAGGGCACAATCCATGGATTCCCTTAACGCACGGCTGCCGATCTTGCCTCCTCCCCCGACTTCGCCGAGCCTGCTGCGGCTGTATGCCAGGCCCGGCTTCCTGCTGCGCCGGGCCCACCAGATTTCCGCCGCGGTGTTCGAGGACGAATGCCGGGAGGTCGGCCTGACGCCGGCCCAGTTCGGCGTCCTCACGGTGCTGAGCGCCCAGCCGGGGCTGGGCCAGTCGAGCCTGGCCCGGGCCCTGGGGTTCGACAAGGTGACGGTGCTGCGGGTGCTGCGCGGGCTGGAAAGCCGGGGGCTGGTGGCGCGCACGCCGGCGCCGGACAACAAGCGCAACATCAGCGCGTCGCTGACGCACGCCGGCGAACAGTTGCTGGCCCAGGCCCAGAAGCCGGCCGAGGCCGCCTACAAGCGGCTGCTGGCGCCGCTGGACCAGCAGCAGCAGGGCCAGCTGCTGCAACTGCTGCAGTTGCTGACGGGCGAGCTCGAGAACGACGCGCGCGCCGCCTTCGTTCCGCCGGGCGGCAACTAGCCGAGCGCAGCCCGCGTCGAGTGCGACTCGCGCTCGCGCTGCAGCTGCCGCTGGCGGCGCTGCTGGTCGCGCTGCGCCGTGCCGATGGCGGCGCGCATGGACTGGCAGACCTCCTCGACCGACGCCGCGTCGGCCGGCACCGTCCGGGCCAGGAAGTCCGGCACCAGCAGGATCTCGTCGTGCTGGGCGCCGACTTCGATCGCGTAGCTGTCGCCCAACGCCCGGCGGATGCTGGCCAGCGCCTGCTCCACGGCATGTCCCGGCAGCAGCACGGTGAATTCCGTCGCTCCGGTGCGCACCGCAAACCCCCTGCTGCCCGCCAGCGCGTGCAGGGTGGCGCCGATCCGCGCCACCATCTGCCGGGCGGCCTCGCTGCCGAAGATGCTCCGGAGTTCGGGCAGGTCGCTCTGGTCGAAGACGATGACGCTGAGCGGTTCGCCGTCCCGGCGCGACTGGGCCAGCATGGTGTCGCCGATCTCGGCCAGGACGGCGCGGTTGGCGCTGAACGACCGGACCGGCGCCGGAGTCTTCGCGCCGGCGCCGCGCGGCATGGCAGCCCAGTGTCCGAACACCGCGAGCAGCGCCGCCGGCAGGCCCAGCCACAGCAGCAAGGCGCCGCGCGATTCCTCGAGCCCGAGGGCGACCAGCGCCAGCTCGATGGCGACCAGCGCCGCGACGATCAGCAGCAACGCAGTGCCCCACCGGCGGGACGCCTCGGCCGTCACTGCCTGGCGACGGCCCCTGGAGGGGGCGGGGAAAGCGGGGAAGGTGAAACTCATCGGATCTGCTCCATCCCCACAACGACTGCGAGGGGCTGCATGGATCAGACCACGGCCAAACGTTTCGTAACTAGGAGATCTGTCTTGTTACGCTAGGTCAATTCCTTAGGCGCCGTCACTCCAGCTTGAGCAGGTTGCCGCGCGTGGGCGTCTCCCCGCTCTCCACCACGGCCGTCGACAGCTTCTCGCGCACCCCGACGACCCGCAGGGTTCCGATCCGTTCGAGGTCGACGTCGAGCACGACGCCGGTCCCCGGATCGATCAGGACCTTGCCATGGCGGTAGACGGTCAGGGCCAACCCCGCCTGCACGTTGCGCTCCGCCCCGGCATTGACATAGACCAGGCCATTGCCGGCATCGATCACCAGCGCCGACCACGGAACCTTCCGCATCCCGGAGGCAATCTGTTCCACCGCCTTGACGATGGCCTGCTCCCCCGCCTGGCCGATGGGCGTGTTCTGGAACGTGCCGCCGCCAGCGGACAGGCCCGTGTTCGGGTTCACCAGCGTCACGTCCGCGGCCGTGGAACTGGCGCTGCCCTGGGCGGTCGACGTCGAAATCACCTGGCCCGAGGTGGTGTCGATCAGGCGCAGCGAGATCTCCATCATGGCGGTCTGGCTCTTGACCCCGGCGCCGGCGCCCAGGAACGACCCGAGGCCGACCGGCAGGCCGCCGATGCTCAATGCGCTGCCGCTGGCCGCGGCCTGGAACTTGGTGACGACGCCGCGGACGATGGCGCCGGCTCCGATCAGCTGGCCCGGCCGGGCCGCCGTCTCCGCCGTCGTTGCGCCCCCCTGCCCCAGCATCTGCTCGGCCTGGATGCCCGCCAGCCCGATGCGATCGACGACGACGAAGCGGCCGTCCTTGACCAGCGCGTTGGTCAGCATCGTGGTCATGCCCTCGGCCGTGACCGCGCCGCCGGTCGCGTCGACCGCCTGGAACAGGTCGACCGAGACGGTCTTCTTCGGCCCGTCGTACGCGGCGGCCGGCGCCGGCGCCGGGGCTTGGGCCTGGGCCACGCCCGCCAGCAGGCTCCAGCCCAGCGCGACGCCCAGGCCCTTGATCGTTCGGAATTGCATCGTCAGTCCTTGATGCAGCGCACGCTCATGCCATAGCTGTTCAGCGCCATGTTGCGGCCGATCCGGCCACTGCTGCTGGGGCTGTCGAGGACGAAGTAACGGGCCTTGGTCGAAGTGTTGCCCGGCGTCGCCGTCCAGAAGGGGGCGAAGTCGCCGAGGTTGGCATAGGTGCCGACGCTCATGGTCCGGTGCCCTGCCGGCAACGCCCCGAAGCCGCTGGCGTTGGAGCCGGTCCAGGGCGGCGTGAAGGAGCCGAACGCCATCTTCATCTTGTCGCCCGGCCCGACGCCCGGCGTGCTGGACCCCATCCAGCTGAAGTTCGACTGGTTCTGGAAGGTCGACAGCGGCGTGGGGCCGGTGGGCGCGACGGTGCTTTCCAGGCAGAAGGCATAGCGGGCCCACTCCAGATCGCTGGGAATGTGGAAGCCGGCCGGACAGATGCCCTGCACCCGGGCCCCGGTCAGGTCGTTGTTGTTGCCGGCGGCGTAGCCCATCGCTTCGTCCCACTCGTACAAGCCGCCATAGATGGCGCAATTGGCGGCCGAATCGCCGTAGCAGTACTTCTCCACCGTGCCGTTGTTGGTCTGGTGACTGATGGTGCCGGCGACGGTGCTGGGAATCATGGTGCCCACATTCAGGTTCGGCGTGAACACGGGGCACGAGCCCGCCACCTCCTTCGCCGGGCGGTTGGTGACCCTGACGCTGCCGCCCGGGCCGGTGAGCGGCCCGACCGTGGCGCCCCACGGCGGGCCGGCCACCAGCGCCAGGCCGCTGCCGCCGAAGATCGGCGGGTCCCAGGTCCCGGTCGTGGGCTGGGTTTCGACGATGCCGCAGGTCGAGCCCGAAGGCACGGTGACGGAGGTCACGCCGGGGCTGGGCAACACCACGCTCACGGGGTTGGCGCCGGTGTACGGCCCGCCGGGTCCGCTGCATGTGACCGTGAAGTCGTACGTGCCCGCCACCATCGGGCCGTTGATGGTCTTGCGGATGTCGAAGCGCACGGACTTGGCATCGTCGTTGCGGCGGTTGGTCACGATGACAGTGCCGCCGTTCGCGGTGATCGGGCCGACCTTGGCGTTCCAGGGCGCTCCCATGGCCAGCCCCAGGCCGCTGCCGCTGAAGGTCGGCGGCGACCAGGTTCCGGTGGCGGGCTGGGTTTCGACGATGCCGCAGACGGAGCCCGCGGGGACGCCGACGGTGGACACGCCCGGCGTCGGCAAGGTGACGCTCACCGGGTTGGTCCCGGTGTACGGCCCGCCCGGGCCGCTGCAGGTCACGGTGAAGTCGTAGGTGCCGGGGACCATCGCGCCGCTGATGGCCTTGCGGATGTCGAACCGGACCACCTTGCCGTCGTCCTTGCCCGGCCGGTTGGTCACGTTGACGGTGCCGCCGGACGCCATGAGCGGGCCGACCTTGGCATTCCAGGGCGCGCCGCTTTGCAGGGCCAGGCCGTTGCCGCTGAAGGTCGGCGGCAGCCAGGTGCCCGGCGTCGGCGGCGTTTCGACGATGCCGCAGATCGAGCCCGTCGGAACCGTGACCGAGGTCAGCCCGGGAGTCGGCAGCGTGACGCTGACCGGGATCGGTCCGTACGGGCCGCCGGGGCCATTGCAGGTCACCGTGAAGTTGTAGCTGCCTGCCACGATGGGGCCCTCGATCCGCTTGCGGATGTCGAAGCGCACGCCCTTGGGGTCTTCCTTGCTGGTCTGGCGATTGGTCACGGTGACGGTGCCGCCAGCGCCGGTGACCGGGCCGAGCTTGGCGCTCCAGGGCGCGCCCGCCGCCACCTGCAGCCCGTTGCCGCTGAAGGTCGGCGGCGACCAGGTGCCGTTGGTGGGCTGGGTCTCGACGATGCCGCAGATCGAGCCCGAGGGAACGGACACCGAGGTCACGCCCGGACTGGGCAACACGACGTTCACCGGGTTGGTCCCGGTGTAGGGCCCGCCGGAGCCGACGCAGGTCACCGTGAAGGCGTAGGTGCCCGCGACCATGGTGCTGCCGGTGCTCTTGCGGATGTCGAAGCGGGCCTTCGCACCTTCGCCACCGCCCCCGCCGCCGCCCCCACCCGGCGCGCTGTTGCCGCTGATGACGACGCTGTTGTGCGCGGCGAATGTCGGGCTCATCGCGACGCTGTCAAGGATCGTGTACGGGTGGATGCGCAGCGAAAACTTGCCGCCGCTCGGCACCGGCGGCGGCGTGATGGCCATCGAGAACGGCACCATCGCCGGGTGCGGATACACGGCCGCCGCAGCCACGACGGTGGAGGTGCTCCAGTTGTCCACCGAATAGCGGACCTCGGAGCGGACGTGGCCGGCGATGCCCGCCCCGCCATGGTTGAACGACACGTTGGTGACGGTGAGCTGGTTGCCCGGTGTCGGCACGGCGTCGAACTGCAGGTAGCGGCCCGGGTTGGCCGGCGCAGCGAACCAGCCGGAGGTGCCCGCCCACAGGCGCTGGGCCTGGCCCGACCAGTAGTCGAACACGGTGAGCTGGCCCCCGCCCATGACGGCCTCGGGATTGCCCGTGACCAGAGACGGTGCGGAACTGGTCCAGCCGGTGCCGCTGGTCAGTTGCCAGGTCACCGACACGGGCTGTGCCAGCACGGGGGGAGCGCCGATGGCGCCCAGGAACAACGCCAGACAGCAGAAAAGGTTCTTCATCGCCCCATCCTTGTGTTCGTCCACGAGCCGACCCATTGTTGAGCCATTACGTATGCTCCTGTAACTTTTATTTACAGGCGCTTCCGACACTGGGGTAACTACCGAGCGACCGGGATCACCGTGAGACTGCGGATGCCCTGCGCGCCGCGCACCAGCACGCCTTCGATGTCGGCAGTCGCCGAGGGACCCGTCATCAGGACGGCGTAGCGGGCCGTCGCGAACCCGGGTTGCCGGTAAGCGTCGTGCAGGTTGCGCACGATCGCTGCCGGGTCCAGCAGCACCACCAGGTGCTGCGCCAGGAAGCCGAGCGCATTGACGCCGAACTCGCTTTCGCTCAGCCAGACCGAGCCGGTCTCCGCGACGCCGAAGGCCGCCCGCACCACGGCCACGTCCACGTCCTGCTGCGCCCGGGGATCGCTGCCCGGCGCCAGCGCGCGCGTGCCGCGCACCTGCGGCGTCGCCGAACAGACCACCTGCGCCTGCGGAAAGAGCGCCGCGATGAAGAGGTCGAGATCGGCCGCCGGCGGCCCGGTCACCGTCCCGCCCATGCGGGCCAGGGCTGCGGAGAAATCGGCCAGCGGATCGGACGGCGGCCGGCCGAAGTCCTGGACCTGCGGCAAGTCCACGGCGGCCGGCTGGTTGCGCCGCACGCTGGCCAGGACGAAGTCACGCGTGGTCACTTGTTCGCCCGGTGCTTCAGGTACCACTGGCGGAAGGTCTGCGGCGGCGTCGCCGGCAACTCTCGCTGCCGGCCCCAGGCGTTGAAGGGGTTGTAGACCATGAAGCGCGGCAGCCAGGCATGCCCCGCGGCCGCGGCCTGCACCGCGGCCCGGTACAGGCGCGGGCTGCCCAGGATCCGGCCGGCCACCCGCATCGCTTGCTTCTTGGCCATCGGCAGCTGGTTGCGCTGGGCGATCACCTTGCGCCAGCTGTAGATCTGCTCGTGGATGTTGATTCGCACCGGGCAGACGGCGGTGCAGCTGCCGTTCATGGTCGACGCATACGGCAGCGCGCTGTATTTGCGCAGGTTGAGGGTCGGGTCGATGATCACGCCGATCGGGCCCGAGTAGGTGGCGCCGTAACTCAGGCCGCCGCTGCGCCGGTACACCGGGCAGGTGTTCATGCAGGCGCCGCAGCGGATGCACTTGAGCGAGGTCCAGAAGTCCGCCATCCCCAGCCGCTCCGAGCGGCCGTTGTCCACCAGCACCACGTGCATCTCGGTGCCCGGGCGCGGCGCGCGGAAGTGCGACGTGATCTGCGTGATCGGCGAGCCCAGCGCGCTGCGCGACAGCATGCGGATGAAAACGCCCAGGTGCTCGACCTTCGGGATCAGCTTCTCGATGCCGATCGAGGCGATGTGCAGGCCGGGCACATTGGCGCTCAGGTCCGCATTGCCCTCGTTGGTACAGACCACGAAGCTGCCGGTCTCGGCCACCGCGAAGTTGGCGCCGGTCATGCCGGCGTGCGCCTTCAGGTAATACGGCCGGGTGTGCTGGCGCTGGCTCTCGGCCAGGTAGTGCACGTCGTCGTTCTTCGGGTCGGTGCCGATGGTCTTGCCGAACACGGCGGCCACGTCGCCGCGCAGCTTGTGCACGGCCGGCACCACGATGTGGCTGGGCGGCTCGTCGTCGAGCTGCTGGATCCGCTCGCCCAGGTCGGTCTCGATGATCTCGATGCCGCGCTGTTCCAGGAACGGCCGCATCTCGCATTCGTCGGTCAGCATCGACTTGCTCTTGACCAGGATCGTCGCTCCGCGCGCCGCCATGATGTCGTGGACGACCTGGTTGTGCTGCGCCGCGTCGCGGGCCCAGTGCACCACCATGCCGTTGGCCGTGGCGTTGCGCTCGAACTGTTCCAGGTAATCCGCCAGGTGGGTGAGCGTGTGTTCCTTGATCTGCGAGGCCAGCGTGCGCAACTGCTCCCATTCGGGGAGGTCCTGGCTTTCCCGGTCTCGCTTTTGCCGCAGGTCCCACAGCCGCCGGTCGTGGAACTCGACGTGGTGCGTGGCCTGGATGAACTTCGACGACGCCTCGGCGTGGTCGACCGGCTTCATGCCCGGGCTCCATTGAGCACCTGGGCGATGTGGATGAACTTCAGTGGCAGGCCCAGGCGCTTCGCGCAGCCCTGCTGGTGCATCAGGCACGACATGTCGGGCGAGACGATGTACTGCGCGCCGGCGCCCGCATGGTCGGCAACCTTGTCCTGCCCCATCTTCGCGGAGACCGGCTCCTCGAACACCGAGAAGGTGCCGCCGAAGCCGCAGCATTCGTCGGGCCGCCGGGGCGCCACGAACTCGAGGCCGTTCACCTTCGACAGCAACGCGCGCGGCTTGTTGAAGGGCGCTTCGACGATCTCGGAGCTGCTGGCCTCATGCAGCCCCCGCAGCGTGGAGCAGCCGATGTGCAGGCCGACCTTGTGCGGAAACTCGGCCCACGGAAACTCGCGCACCTCCAGCACGTCGTGCAGGAACTCGACCAGCTCGTAGGTGTTCTGCCGCACCGCCCGGACGGCGGGTGTCTGCTCGATCGCCGTCAGGTGCTCGCGCACCTGGTGGCAGCAGCTGCCCGAGGGCGTCACGATGAACTGGTAGCCGGCGAAGTTCTTCGCGAACAGCGCCTCGGTGGCCCGCGCATCGTCCTGGCAACCGCTGTTGGCCATGGGCTGGCCGCAGCAGGTCTGGTCCAGCGGATAGTCCACCTGGCAGCCGAAGCGCTCCAGCAGTTCCAGCGTGGCGATGCCCACTTCCGGGAAGAAGGCGTCGACGTAGCACGGAATGAACAGCGCGACCTGCATCGGGTCTCCTAGATCGATTCGGGCACCATCTCGATGGCGCCGCAGGGGCATTCCGCGGCGCAGACGCCGCAGCCCTTGCAGTAGTCCAGGTTGAACTGGAAGCGCTTGCCCGGGCCCAGCTTGATCACCGCGTTGTCGGGGCAGACGCCGTAGCAGTTGTCGCACTCGAAGCAGTTGCCGCACGACAGGCAGCGGCGGGCCTCGAACAGGGCGTTGTCCTCGGTCAGCCCGCCCTGCACTTCGTCGAAGCTGCTGGTGCGCCGGGCCAGGTCCAGCTGCGGGCGCACCGTCTTGGGCGCGTCGCTGTAGTACCAGGGATTGAGCTTGTCGAACGTGGCCAGCGCATGCCTGGGCGCCGGCTCGGCGCGGGCGTCGCGCAGCCAGGCGTCGATCTGGCGCGCCGCCTTCTTGCCGTGGCCGATGGCCACGGTCACGTTGCGTTCGGCCGGCACCATGTCGCCGCCGGCGAACAGGCCGGCATGGCCGGTCATCATGGTCAGCGGATCCACCTGCACCACGCCGTCCTTCACCTCCAGCCCGGCGACGCCCGCCAGCAGCGACAGGTCCACGTCCTGCCCCAGCGCCAGGATCAGCGAGTCGGCCTGAAGCGTCTCGAACTCGCCGGTCGGCTGCGGATTGCCCTTGGCATCCAGCGTCATCTTCTCGACGGTCAGGAAGCCCTCGTTCGCGTTCTTGATGGTGGACAGCCACTTGACCAGCACGCCCTCCTGCAGCGCCTCCTCGATCTCCAGGTCGTGCGCCGGCATCTTCTCGCGGGTGCGACGGTAGACGATCACCGCTTCGGTCGCTCCCAGCCGCTTGGCCGTGCGGGCAACGTCGATCGCGGTGTTGCCGCCGCCGTAGACCACCACCCGGCGCCCCAGCATCGGCCGCTCCTCGCCCTCCATCGACCGCAGCACGGCCACGGCGTCCAGGATGCGCGACGAATCCTTGGCCGGGATGAAGGCCCGCCTGGCGATGTGGGCGCCGACGGCGAGGAAGGCGGCGTCGAAGCCGCCGCTGCGCATGTCGTCGCCGATCCGGGCGACCCTGGTGTTCAGTTCCACCGTCACGCCCATGGCGACGATGCGCGCCATCTCGGCCTCCAGCACGTCGCGCGGCAGCCGGTACTTGGGGATGCCGAAGCGCATCATGCCGCCCACCATCGGCCCGGCCTCGCGCACCGTCACGCGGTGGCCCAGGCGGCGCAGGTGGTAGGCCGCCGCCATGCCCGAGGGCCCGGCGCCCACCACCAGCACGCTCTTGCCCGATTCGCTGGCCGGCGGCTCGAATTGCCAGCCGCGCTTCAGGGCCTCGTCGCCCAGAAAGCGTTCGACCGAATTGATGCCGACCGGCTCGTCGAGCTGGCCGCGGTTGCAGGCGCCTTCGCAGGAGTGGTAGCAGACGCGGCCCATGACCGCGGGGAACGGGTTGTCGCGCGTCAGGTGCCGCCAGGCCTGCTCGTAGTCGCCGCTCTCGGCGTGGAACAGCCAGCCCTGGATGTCCTCGCCCGCCGGGCACTGGGCGTTGCACGGCGGCAGCCGGTCGACGTAGACCGGGCGCTCGCTGCGCCAGGAGCCGGTCTTGTTGGCCAGCGACGAGCCCGGGTCGAGCGTGATGGCGAACGGCTTTTGCTGCGTCATGCGATCTCCCGCTGTTCTTCCAGCAGGCCGTAGCGCCGGATGTTGCGGTCGGCGTCGGCCTGGATCTTTGCCAGCATCTCGGGATGGCCATGCGGCCCGAACAAATGGGCGAAGCGCTTTTGCGGCCGCAGGTAGTCCTCCACCGGCACGCGGTGCCGGATCTTCGTGACCGCCGTCACCTCGCCGAGCCGGGCCTCGAACACCGGGAAGATGCCGGTCTCCCGCGCCAGCCGCGCCAGCCGGATCGTGTCGTGGCTGGCCGACCCCCAGCCCAAAGGGCAAGGCACCAGGATGTGCAGGTAGCGGGCGCCGTGCAGCGACATCGCCTTCTCGACCTTGGCCTCCAGGTCGTGCAGGTCCGCCACGGTGGCGGTGGCGACGTACGGGATCTCGTGCGCCATCGCGATCCGCGGCAGGTTCTTGCCCTGGCCGAAACTGGCGCCGGGATCGGCGCCGACCGCCATCGTGGTCGCGGTGCGGGCCGCCGGCGGCGTCGCCGAACTGCGCTGCACGCCGGTGTTCATGTAGGCCTCGTTGTCGTAGCAGATGTACAGCACGTCGTCGTTGCGCTCGAACATGCCCGACAGGCAGCCGAAGCCGATGTCGGTGGTGCCGCCGTCGCCACCCTGGGCGATCACCCGCACCTCCTGCCTGCCCTTGACCTTCAAGGCGGCGGCAATGCCGGTGCCCACCGCCGCGGCATTGCCGAACAGGGAGTGGATCCACGGCAGCTGCCACGACGTCTCCGGGTACGGCGTGGAAAACACTTCCAGGCAACCGGTGGCGTTGGCCGCGATCAGCTGGTTGCTGGTGGCGCGCATGGCGGCGTCGACCGCATAGCGCGCGCCCAGCGCTTCCCCGCAGCCCTGGCAGGCCCGGTGGCCGGAGTTGAGCGAGTTGCTGCGCTCCGGCGACGCCTGCACGCTGCGCTGGTCGGCGCCGAGCAGCCGGTTGCCGACGGTGAAGGTGCCGGTCTGGTAGAACTTGATGGGGGCGTTCATGGCTAGTGCACTTTCGAGGCGACGGCGCCGACGTCGCGCAGCAGGTTTTCGGCGATCGGGCCGCTGCGGCGGATCGCCTTCTCCCGCTCCAGCTGGCGGTTGACGATGCGCCAATCCAGGTCCATGAAGGTGAGCGGCTCCAGCTTGTCGGCCATCGCGTCGGCCAGCGTGCGCGCCAGCGAGGCCTTGGTGATGGCGCGCCCGCCCAGGCCGGCGATCACGGTGTAGCCATGCAGCTGCAGCCCCGACAGCGCCAGCCGCACGTCGGTGGAGACCACCCCGCCGAGTCCGACCGAGAAGCTCTTTTCCAGCACCACCACGCGCTTCGCGCCTTGCAGCGCGGCCCGCACCGCGGCCAGCGGGAACGGCCGGAACGAGCGCATGCCCAGCACCCCGATCTTCATGCCGCCGGCGCGCAGGTCGTCGATCGTGTCCTTGAGCGTGCCGATGACGGAGCCGAGCGCCACCACGATGGTCTCGGCGTCCTCGCAGCGGTAGCCGCGCACCAACCCGCCCGCGGCGCGGCCGAAGCGCTGCTCGAATTCCGCGGCGATCTGCGGGATCAGCTCCAGCGCCATGGTCTGCTTGGCATGGGCCAGGTAGCGCACCTCCATGAAGGCCTCGGGCCCGACCATCGCGCCGATCGACACCGGCTCGGCCGGGTCCAGCAGCTGGCGCGGCTCGTAGGGCGGCAGGAAGGCGTCGACCTGGGCCTGGGTGGGCATGTCCACCCGCTCATAGGCGTGGGTCAGGATGAAGCCGTCCATGCACACCATCACCGGCATCGACAGTTCCTCGCCCAGCTTGAAGGCCTGGATGTGCAGGTCCAGCGCCTCCTGGTTGCTCTCGGCGAACAGCTGCAGCCAGCCGCAATCGCGCTGGCTCATCGAGTCGCTGTGGTCGTTCCAGATGTTGATCGGCGCGCCGATGGCGCGGTTGGCCACCGTCATGACGATCGGCAGGCCCAGCCCGGACGCGTTGTAGACGGCTTCGGCCATGAACAACAGGCCCTGGCTGGCCGTCGCCGTGTAGCTGCGCGCGCCGGCGGCCGAGGCGCCGATGGCGACGCTCATGGCGGCGAACTCGCTTTCGACGTTGATGAATTCGCAGGGCGCCAGCGCCCCGCTCTTGACCAGCTCCCCCAGCCCTTCGACGATGTGGGTCTGGGGCGAGATCGGATAGGCGCAGATCACCTCGGGGCGGCACAGCGCCACTGCCTCGGCGACGGCTTGCGAGCCTTCAACCTGCTTGAGCATGGGCCAGCTCCTGGAGTTCCTGCCGCACGAACGCGAAGGCTTCGGTGGCGGCGACGACATTGCTTTCGGCGACCTTGCCGCTGAACTTGTCGCGGATCGCGTGGGCCACGGCTTGCAGCGTGACCAGGCCGGACAGCGCGGCGAAACCGCCCAGCAGCACCGCATTGGGCAGCGGCCGGCCCAGGTGCCGAAGCGCGATCTCGCTGGCCGGCACCGTGATCAGCCGCTCGCGGCGGAAGCGCCGCATGATCGCCTCCAGGCCCAGTTCATCGAAACTGCGCCGGCTGTTGATCAAGACGTAGCCGTCGGGCTGCAGGCCCTGGAACACGTCGACCTGGTGCAGCAGCGTCGGGTCCTGCACGATCAACACGTCGGGGGCCAGGATCGGCTCGCGCAGGCGGATCTCGCGGTCGTCGATGCGGCAGAAGGCCACCACCGGCGCGCCGGTGCGCTCCGAACCGAAACTGGGAAACGCCTGCGCGTGGCGGCCCTGCGCGAAGGCCGCGACCGACAACAGCTCGGCGGCGGTGACGACGCCCTGGCCACCTCGCCCGTGAATGCGGATCTGCAGCATCGCCCACCTTCCTGTAAGAGAGACGCTGCATCTTCGCCCGCCATGGCCAGGGCGGCTTGATCTACGTCAACCGGGCCATGGCGCCGGCGCAGGACGCCGGACGCGAGTCCGTCCTACAAGAACCGAGCTGCCGCTGGGCCACAGTGAGCCTGAGCAACAGGCAGGACGCAATGGACACCCAGACCGGCACCCAACTTCCGCGCGAGGACATGGACGCCGCCACCGAAAAGCTGATCCTGGCGCGGCAGCTGCCCAAGCGCACCGTCGCCCTGGTGCTGGCCGGCGGCCGCGGTTCGCGCCTGCAGGACCTCACCGACAAGCGGGCCAAGCCGGCCGTCTACTTCGGCGGCAAGTTCCGCATCATCGATTTCGCGCTGTCGAACTGCATCAACTCCGGCATCCGCCGGATCGGCGTCGTCACCCAGTACAAGTCGCATTCGCTGCTGCGGCACCTGCAGCGCGGCTGGAATTTCCTGCGCGGCGAGGCCAACGAATTCATCGACCTGCTGCCCGCGCAGCAGCGGGTCGACGAGGCCTTCTGGTACCGCGGCACGGCGGATGCGGTGTTCCAGAACATCGACATCCTGCGCTCCTACGACCCCGAGTACATCCTGGTGCTGGCCGGCGACCACATCTACAAGCAGGACTACTCGCTGATGCTGCTCGATCACGTGCAAAGCGGCAGCCGCTGCACCGTGGGCTGCATCGAAGTGCCCCGCACGGAGGCCAGCGCGCTGGGCGTGATGGCCATCGACGAACAGCGGCGCATCACCCAGTTCCTGGAGAAGCCGGCCGACCCGCCAGCCATGCCGGGCAAGCCGGACCGCGCCCTGGGCAGCATGGGCATCTATGTCTTCAACGCCCACTATCTCTACGAGCTGCTGGACGAGGACCTGGCCAACGGGGCCTCGGACCACGATTTCGGCAAGAACATCATTCCCCGCGTGGTCGCCGACGGCCAGGCCCTGGCGCATCCGCTGGGCATGTCGAGCGTGCCCTGGTCGACCCGCCACAACCCCTACTGGCGCGACGTCGGCACGGTCGACGCGTTCTGGGCCGCCAACCTGGACCTGGCGTCGAACATGCCGGAACTCAACATCTACGACCGGGAGTGGCCGGTGTGGACCTACCAGGAGCAGCTGCCGCCGGCCAAGTTCGTCCCCGACGAGAAGGGCCACAACGGCGAGACTGCCAACATCATGGTGTCGGGCGGCTGCATCGTCTCGGGCTCGGACCTGCGCGAGTCGGTGCTGTTCTCCAATGTCCGGATCCATTCCTGCTGCCGGATCAGCCAGGCGGTGGTGCTGCCGGACTGCGACATCGGCCGCGGCAGCCGGCTCGCCAAGGTGGTGATCGACCGGGGCTGCCGGATCCCCGCCGGCCTGGTGATCGGCGAAGACCCCGAGCTCGACGCCCGGCGCTTCCACCGCACCGGCCAGGGCGTGGTGCTGGTCACCAAGGCGATGCTCGAGAAGCTATGAGGCCCACATGCTCTCCGCGGCCGGGGGCGGCGGCAGCGGTTCGGCGATCAGGCACAGGTTGACGTCCTGCGCATTCAACCCGACCAGGAAGCGCGCGATCGACCGGTCGGCCTCGTCTTCTCCATGCTCGGTGTCCAGGATCACCATCAGTCCGCGGACCGCGGGCTGCAGCATCCTGACCGTGACGCTGACGCGGGCGTCGCGCCCGAACTGCAGGTCCGCCTCGGTCGCGACGCGCTGGTGGCCGACGCAGATTTCGTCAGGGGTCAGGCTGCGGCCGTCACGTTCCTTGATGGCGTTCTTGTGCTGCTCGGAATGCCAGACCTTGTAGCCGTACCGCATGAAAGTCCTTGAGTTACTATTTGTTACCAAGACTGCTCTATTGGCGAGCAATGATTAAGTGTAGCAACTTGTTACTGACGCCCCCGGAATTTTGTCGCACTTTCGGGGTCTTCCGACCCCGCCGGTTCTAGAAGCCGCTTTCGCGCACCAGCACCGTGAGCAGTTGGCGGGTCGCGGCCGAGATGGCGCTCCAGGGCCCGGTCGAAATGACCAGGCGGCCGCCCTGCACCATCGGCGTGGCCGGCAGGTCGACGCCTTGCACGTCGACCTGGTACAGCGTCTCGCGCAGCATCCATTCGCCCTTTGCGTCCTGGGTGGCCGCCAGGTCGCCGCCATGTCGGCCCTCGAGCAGCTGGTGCGGCAGCACCCGCGACCCGGTCGCATCGATGCGCACCACCTTGCCGCGCAGGATGGCCCGTTCCAGCTGGCGCGGCACGAAAGCCACGGCGTCGCCGACGGCCAGCCGCCGCACCTGGGTCTCGGACACCCAGGCCCGGACCTGGCTCTGGCGCGGGTCGACCAGCCGCCCCAGCAACTGGCGCGGGCTGACCCAGCGCCCGGGCGCGAGGTCCGCCGGCATGTCCACCACCTTGCCGCCGGCCCCGGCGCGCAGCGTGAGCAACCCGAGCTCGGAGTCGATGGCCTGCTGCTCGGACAGCGCCTGCGCCATCTCCTCCTGCAGCACCAGGGCGCTCTCGCGCTGGCGGTCGCTGGCGGGGATGCGCGACAGCTCGCCGCGGACCCGGTCGATGCGCACGGCGTTGGCGCGGGCGCGATAGACCAGGTCCGGCGCCTCCAGCTGCAGCAGCACCTGCCCCGGCTGCACCACCTGCCCGGCTTGCACCGGCACGGCGGCGACGCGGGCCGGCGCGGGCGCATACAGCCGCGTCTCTTCCTTCGCCAGCAACAGGGCCGGCGCGCGCGACTCGCCGGACCAGGCGAACAGGGTCAGCGCGCCCAGCACCAGCGCCGCCAGGGCGGCCACGCGCAGCCAGCGGGGCTTGAGCAGGGCCCGCAGCTTCCACACGGCGTGGGCCTCGCTCCAGACCGGCCGCACCAGGAACCAGGCCACCTCCACCGCCATCAGCAGGATGCCCAGCAGCTTGAAGAATGCGAAGTAGACCAGCACCGCGATGCCGGCGAACACCACCGCCCGGTAGGCCCAGGTGATGTACGCGAACACGATCAGGAACACCGACATGCGCCGGCTGTGCACCTCGGGCGCGGGCAGATCCAGCCCCCACAGCCCGCGCCGCATCCACCAGCGCGCCAGCGCGCCGCTGCGCTCGTGCAGGTTGGGGAAATCGAGCGCGTCCGACAGCAGGAAGTAGCCGTCGAAGCGCATGAACGGGCTGGCGTTGATCGACAGCGTGATCAGGATCGACGTGGTCGACAGGAAGAACAGCGCCGTGCGCAGGCCGCCGGGCGGCGTCACCGTCCACAGCAGCAGGCAGACCAGCGCGATTGCCAGCTCGGTGGCGATGCCGGCGGCGGCGATCCGGAACCGGGCCCGGTGGTCGGCCAGCTTCCAGCTGTCGCTGGTGTCGGTATAGAACACCGGCCACAGCACCAGGAAAGCCACGCCCATCACCGGCACCCGCACGCCGTGGTGGCGGGCGACGAAGGCATGCCCCAGCTCGTGCAGGATCTTGGCGAAGAACGCGGCCACGGCCGACGCCAGCAGGCCGTTGAAGGTGAACAGGCCGGCGAGCGACGCGGTGTACTCGGTCCATTCGCGCGCCACCATCACCGGGGTGAGCAAGGCGACGGCCAGCAGCGCGATCCGGCAGGGCCAGGCCACCAGGCTGCGCGCGTAGGGCAGCATGCGCACCAGCCAGGCGTCGGGCCGCACCAGCGGGATCCGGAAGAACAGGTAGGAATGCAGCAGCCAGAGCAGCCAGTGCTGCTGGCCGCGGCGGCGGAACATGTCGCGCAGCATCAGGTAGCCGGCCCCGGCGCTGCCGTCGATCAGCTGGTGCTGGATCAGGAAGTTGCGCAGCACCAGCACGTCCTGCGGATCGACGTAGCTGTCGTACTGCTGCGAAACCACATCCGCCAGTTCCACCGCCGTCGCGCCCGGTCGCCACTGCGCCAGCAGTTCCACCTCGATCAGGCCCAGCTCGAAATAGCGGTTGCGCAGCGGATCGTGGATGCGAAAGCGCGGGGCGCCGTCGCGGTAGGCGCCGACCCGCTGCACGTGCAGGTCGTCGCGCATCGCCGGCAGCGGCGCGGTCGTCTCGTCGGCGGCCGTAGCCAGTGCCAGGGCGCTCATCGCCTGCCCACCTAGAGGCCCAGCATCCGGCGCAGGCTGCCGAACGGGCGCCGCAGCAGGTAATAGCCCAGGGGCACCGGGTGGCCGTAGACCTTGGCCGTGCCGCGCAGGCCCAGGCGCGGCGGCTGGGTGCCGGCGGGGAACTCCGCGCGCAGCACGTAGGCCAGGCCGGCATCGACCGTGGTCAGGGTTTCGTAGCCGACCTCCGTGACCGCGGCCGGCAGCGAATCGAGCGGCGACACGTTCTGGTAGAACCGCACCGCCGCGCCGACATCGACGTCGATCGCATCGTCGGCCGGCAGGTGCAGCGTCAGGGCGGCACGGGCCGGATTGGCCACGGTCGCGATCCGTTCGCCGGTCACCAGCGGCCGGCCCACCCATTCGTCGGGGCTCGAATAGATCACTAGGCCGTCGACCGGCGCGCGCAGCTGGATCCGTCCCAGCAGCTCCTCGGTGTAGGCGACGTCGGCCTGGCGCTCGTCGATCCGCGCCTTGAGCGTGAGCAGTTCCGAGCGGCTCTGGTCGTCGGCGAACGACTTGGACCCGGCCCGCGCGAATTCGGCCCGCGCCACCTCCAGCCCCTTTTGCGACATGGCATGGCGGTTGCGCACCACGGTGTCGTCGATGGTGGCGACCACCGCGCCGGCCTTGACCAGCGTGTTCGGCGCGACGTTGAATTTCGCCAGCACGCCGTCCACCGGCGCGGAGATCGACGCCGGGTTCACCGGCGTCACCTCCGCCGGCGCCAGCGCCGACAGCCGCACCGGGATCAACAACAGCAGCAGGACGGCAGCGGCCGCCGCCCACGGAATCCATTTGCGGCGCTTGCCCTGCCCGCGCCAGCGCAGCTTCCAGCCATGCCCGCGCCATGCGGCCAGGACCAGCGCGACCTGGCGACAGGCCAGCTGCAGCAAGGTGGTGGCCCGCTCGTCCGGCGCGTCGTCGAAGGCCACCAGCATCCAGCCCAGCTCGGCGCCCGACGGCGACGCGAGGCGGCACAGCACGGCCTGCTCCGGCAGCCATTCGGCCCAGTCGCCGGCCAGCTCCGCCGGCACGCTGGCCTGCGTCAGCACCGACACCGGCTCCTGCCCGCACTGCTTGACCAGGCGGCCCAGCCACTGGGCGAAGGGGGCGTTGGCGTCGATGTCGGACAGGTGGGACACAGCGCCGACCCGGGCACCGCGAATCGGATCCGGATGCAGCAGCACCGCCAGCCGGTAGGGCAGCACCGCGCCGAGGCGGTTCACGGCCACGAAGCAGGCTTCGGCGGCGGACGTGGCCGCCACCAGTTCCGCCTCGAAGCGAATCAGCGCCTGGGCGGGATCGTTGACTTCCATGGCAGGCCGGGGCTAGCGCGCGCCCTTGAAGGTGGCCTTGCCGATCATGCCGGGCAGCAGCTGCGCCGGGACCCGGTCGAAGGCGCCGGTGATTTCCATGGTCTGACTGGAACCGTCGACCCGGCCGCTGATCTTGTGGACCCGGGCCGCGTAGGTCTGGCCGGTCTCGTCGATCACCAGCGAGAACGGGGTGCCGGGCTTGAGCCAGCGGATCCAGTTGGAAGGCACGAACAGCTGCGCCCGCAGGCTGGCCGGGTTGACGATCTCCAGCAGCGGCTGGCCCAGGCTGACCGATTCGAAGGCCTTGGCGCGAACCTTGACCACCTTGCCCGAATACGGCGCCAGCACCACGCAATAACGCTCCTGGGTGCGGGCCAGCTCGAGCTGCGCCTGCGCCTTTTCGGCGGTCGCGGCGGCCATCGTCACGTCCAGGTCGCTCACCGCCCCCAGGCTTTGCAGCTTGAGCTTGGCCAGGTGCGTCTCCCGCGCGCCGAGCACGTCGGCCTGCGCGCTCTTGACCGCGGACTTGCGCTCGTTGCAGTCGAAGGACGCCAGCAGCTCGCCGTCGCGAAAGCTGTCGCCGACCTGCTTGGTGACCGCCGTCAGGCGGCCGGCGAACTGCGAGGAAATCGTCGCTTCGCGCTCGGCGACGACCAGTGCGCGGATCTCGGTGCCCTCGCTGGCGGGGGGCGGCGGCGCCTGCGCGAAGGCGGCGCCCTGGGCGCACAGCGCGGCCAGTGCGATCAGCCGGATGAAGGAAAAGGATGGCTCGGACATGGTGGGTACTTTGAATCCAGGTGTCATTGCGTTGCGGTCGGCGCCATGCGCGGGCCCGACCAGGTGCGGTCCAGCTTGAGCATGCCGCCTTCGGACATGGACAGGGTGTCGCGCGGCAGCGCCGGCGACGAGCCGAGCAGCCGCCGCAGCGTCTCGGCCGATTTGAACACTGCCGCCTCGCCCAGCACCTGCCACTGGGCCTCGCTGACCGGTTCGACCAGCATCGATTTCATGTGCGCGACGTGCAGGACCTTGCCGTTGCCGGCCTCGTTCAGCGACACCTTGAGGTCGACCGGCCGGCCCGATTCGCCCAGCGGGCCCAGCGTCACCGCGACGTCGGCCACCACGGTCGCGCCGCTGTCGGCCAGCGGGATCTGCACCACCCGCAGCACGGTGCGCATGGCGTCGGTGAACTGGGGCAGCACGGTGGCCGGCACGCCCGAGATCCGGCCGATGGCGGCGGACTGCATCGGCCGGTTGGCCATGAAGGCGAAGTTCTGCTGCTCGAAGCCGCCGAGCGCGGCCTCCAGCTGGGCCGCGAGGGTCTCGATCTGGTCGACGTCGGTCTGCGCGCTGACGACGTCGTAGCCGACCGAGTTCATCACCCGGCCCATGGCGTGTTCCAGGTTCGCATGCACCGTGTCGCGGTTGATCTCGGTGATGGCGAGCCGCGCGGCCGAGCGGATCAGCTCCAGCTCGGTCTCCAGGCCCGCCTCCTGGGTCGACTGCATCGCCTTGAGCAGCGCCTGGTCGTCGGCGACGGCCTGGTTCCACACGCCGAGTTCGTGCCGCAGCAGGTCATAGCGGTTGACCGCGACCCGGGTCTGCGTCATCACGGCCATGATGGCGGACTCGCGCCGGGCCCGGTCCAGTTGCACCTGCGTGGCCTGGGTGCGCTGCATCGCGGGCAGCGACAGCAGCTTGAGCAGGTTGAAGGTCACCAGGCTGCCCAGCTCGTTCCACTGGTTGTTGATCAGGAAGCGGTTGCTGTCGTAATTGGCGCCGACGTTGAGGTTGAGCGACGGCAGCAGCGAGAGCAGCTGGCGCTTGCCCTCCACCTCCGTGATGCGCGCCTTCAGCCGCTCCTCGGCCAGCTCGGGCCGGCGCTCCAGCGCCATCGCCTCCAGGTCGTCGGCGCGGCCGGTCAGCTCCGGCAGCGGCGGCGTGCGGGTGGCCGGGCTCACCAGCCGGTAGCTCTCGCCCGGGCGCAGGCCGGCCAGCTCGGCGAACTCGCTGCGCCACTGCGACAGCTCCTGGCGCCGGGCGCTCAGTTGCTGCTGCAGGTCCAGCAGCGAGCGGCGGTAGGCGATGATCTGCAGCGGGGGCAGCAGCCGGCGCGATTCGATCAGCCGCGAGCGCTCGGCCGCCCGCTCGGTCTGCGACAGCATCGCGTCGACCTGCGGCAGCAGGCGCTGCGCCGCCTCGGCCCGCCACCAGGCCAGCCGCACGTCCAGCACCAGGTTCTGCAGCGCGCGGCGCCGCCTTTCCTCGGCGACCAGCGCCGTGTCGGCGTTCTGGGTGGCGCGGTAATAGCTCAGGCCGAAATCCAGCACGTTCCAGGTCAGGGCCGCGTTGTAGGTGCTGTGCGAGCGCTCCACCGCTGACGAGGGCACCGACGAGATGGTTCCGTCGGGCTGGTAGCCCAGGCCGAAGGCATCGTTGCCGCGCGAGGTGTAGCCGGCCGACAGCGCCAGCCGCGGCAGCATGTCGAAGCGGGACAGATCGAGCTGGCGCAGCTGCGACATCGCCTCCATCTGCCGCACCCTCGTCTCCAGGTTGTTGCGGATGGCGCGGGCCGTGGCCTGCGGCAGCGTCATCGGGCCGGAGAGCGGCTCCAGCTTGCCGATGATGGAGGCCAGGTCTTCCTGCGCCAGGGCGGAATTCTGCTGCAGCGTGAGCGGCTTGGGCGTCACTGCGCAACCCGCCAGCAGCAGGACCGATGCCAGCCAGACCGCGGTGCGGCCGCTGCGTGCCGCGCCGGAGGGTGATGAAAAACGATGGTGCAACTCGGGGTCCTCTTGCTTCTATGACTTCGGCGCCGCTGGCGCGGCCCGCTTGGCCGCCTTCGACGCCAGCGCGCGATCCAGCAGCGTGGGGTCGATGGCGCCGGTGCGCACTGCGCGCACGGCCTTGAGCTGGTCGGCGAAGCCGGCGGCGCCGCGCTTGGCCTTGGCCCGCTGGGGCTGGTCGTCGCGTGGCTGGTCGGCGGCCGTGGCCTGCTGTTCTTCGGCGTCGGCCGCGCCCTGGTCCGGGCGCTGCGGCGCAGTCTCTTCCGTCCCGCTTTGCTGCAGTTTCTGGTCCGCCGGCCGGACCGTCGCCGCCAGGTTGCCGACTTCGATTGTGAACTCGGTGCTGGCCTGCAGCCCCTGCTGATCGCGCGCCGTGACGTGGATGCGCAACACCCCCTGGAATCCATCGGGCGCGTTGCCGCTGAGGCGGCCGGTCACGCCGTTGAAGACGATCCACGATGGCAGCGGTTCGCCGCTGGCCAGCCGCGCCTCCAGCCGGATGGTGGCGCGCGGGTTGGTGTGCGCGAAGGCGTCCGCCGGGATGTTGAACGACAGGCGGTCGAAATCGAAGTGCTGGTCGGGCACCGGCCGGAAGCGCACCAGCACGTCGGAGCCACGCAGACCCGGCAGGATGCCGAGCTGGTCGAACGTCATGCGCACGGCGGGGAAACCGCTGTCCGCGCTGGCCAGCTCCGGCCGCTCGGTGCCGAACACCGTGAAGGTGGTCCGCGCTTCGCGCCGGGCGTTGTCGCGGGCGATGATTTCCAGCTGCAGGTTCGGCATCGCCTCGCCCGCGCGCAGGCTGCCGTTCAGCAGGCCCGAGATGCCGTCGAATGTCAGCCAGCCTGGCAGCGCCTCGCCGCCGACCTGGCGCGCTTCCAGCTTGACGACCGCGTTGCCATCGGTGTGGATGAAGGCATCGTGCGGGACGCTGAAGCTCAGCCCGCCGCCATTGGTGGTGAGGTCCGAAATCGGGTTGAGCGGCGTCAGCGAGGCGGTCTGCACGCCGTTGGGCTTGTCGCGCACCGCCGGGAAACCGGCGTCGACCGACTCCAGCACGGGCGAATCGAGCGGCGCCGAGGTGTCGGTGCGCACCGGCGCGTTGCTCTCCAGCAGCGGCGATCCGGTGGTCGCCGGCCTGGCGGCGGTGAGCGTGTTGAACGGCTCGAGCGAGGCGGTGACGAAGATCGGCTCCGCCACCACCTGCGGCGACGACGGGTCGAACGGCACCTGCACCAGCTCGCCGCTCTCCAGCGGAGCCGGCGCCGGCGGCATCGGAGCCAGGGCGGTGTCGCTCCCGGGCGCGGGCGTCTCGATCGCCACCGGCGGCGCGGCGGCGTCGCCCTCGCCCACCGGCACTGGCTCCGGCAGCTCCGGTTCGGGCGCTGGTGCCGGCTCGGGTGCGGGGACCGGATCCGGCAGCGGCGCGGGCGGCACCGGCACGGGCGCTGGCGGCGAGACCAGCACGGGCGGCGGTGGGACTGGCACGGGTGCAGGTGCAGGTGCAGGTGCAGGTGCAGGTGCAGGCGGCGGCGGCGGGACCGGCACGGGTGCAGGTGCAGGTGCGGGCGCAGGCGGCGGCGGGACTGGCACGGGCGCTGGGGCAGGTGCAGGCGGCGGTGGCGGGACCGGCACGGGCGCAGGTGCGGGCGCAGGCGGAGGTGGCGGGGCATCGCCGACGTCCAGCTCGTTGAGCGTGACATTGGCTGCCTGCGACCAGTTGCCGGCGGCGTCCCGGGCCTGCAGCGCGTGGACTGAAGCGTTCGGCGCGATCTCGAAATCATTGGCGCCGGAAACAGCACCGGCCGACGTCAGCGTGATGCTGCCGTCGGCAGCGACGGTGAAGAAACCGTCGGCGCTGGTGGTGGTGCCGGTTGCAGCGAAGCGGAACCCGGTGACGGCGACGTTGTCGGTGGCGGCGACCGTGGCGACCAGTGTGCCGGCGAAGCTGTTCTCGGCGTAGCTGAAGGACTGGCCCGGGCTGATCGTCGGCGCTGCGGTATCCGCTGCCGGCGCGGTGTCGGCAACGTCCAGGACATTCAGCGTGACGTTGACGGCGGCGGACCAGTTGCCAGCCGCGTCCCTCGCCTGCACGCCATGCGTGAAGGCGTTCGGTGCGGTCTCGAAGTCGTTCGAGGCGGCGCCGGCGGCCAGGCCGGCCGGCGTGAGGGTGATGGCGCCGGTGCTGTCGATGGCGAAGAAGCCGTCCGCGCTGGTTGCACCGCCGGTGCTGGCGAACCGGTAGCCCGTGACGCCGACGGTGTCGGTGGCGGTGACAGTGCCGAGCACGTCGCCGGCCGCGCGGTTCTCGTTGTAGGAGAAGCTTTGCGAGCCTGCGACCACCGGGGCGGTGTCGTCGAGGTCGGTTTCAGCCAGCGTGATGCTGATGGCGGCCGACCAGTTGCCGGCGGCGTCGACTGCCTGCAGCGCATAGCTGCTGCTGTTCGGGGTGGTTTCGAAGTCGTTGGCGCCACTGGCGGCGCCGGCGGCCGTCAGCGTGATCCTGCCATCGGCTGCAATTGTGAAGAAGCCGTCGGCGCTGGTCGCCGTGTTGTTGGCGGCAAAGCGCCAGCCGGTAACGGCGACGTTGTCGCTGGCGGCAGCGGTGGCGACCACTGTCCCCCCCGCCGTGTTCTCGGCGTAACTGAAGGACTGGCCTGCGGCAACCGTGGGCGCCGCCGTGTCCGGCGGCGTGGTGTCGGCGACGTCGAGGACGTTCAACGTCACATTGACTGCGGTCGACCAGTTGCCAGCGGCGTCCCTTGCCTGCACACCATGCGTGAAGGCGTTCGGCGTCGTTTCGAAGTCGTTCGAAGCTGCGCCTGCCGCCAGGCCGGCTGCGGTCAGCGTCACCTGGCCGGCATTGTCGATCGCAAAATAACCGTCGGCGCTGATCGTGCCGCCGTTGCTGAAGCGGTAGCCGGTGACGCCGATAGCGTCGGTCGCGACCACCGTGCCGAGCACGTCGCCAGCGACCCGGTTCTCGTTGTAGGAGAAGGCTTGGGATCCTGTGACCACCGGTGCCGTGTCGTCGAGGTCGGTCTCGTTCAGAGTGACGTTGACGGCAGCCGACCAGTTGCCCGCGGCATCGACTGCCTGTAGAGCGTAACTGTTGCTGTTCGGGGCGGCTTCGAAGTCGTTGGCGGCCGATGCGGCCCCCAGAGCCGTCAAAGCAATCCTGCCGTCGGCAGCCATCGTGAAGAACCCGTCGGCGCTCGTTGCCGTGTTGCTGGCGGCGAAGCGCCAGCCCGTCACGGCGACGTTGTCGGTCGCGGACGCAGTGGCGACCACAGTTCCGGCCGCGGTGTTCTCGGCGTAGCTGAACGACTGGCCTGCGGCAATCGCCGGGGCCGTGGTGTCCGGCGGCGTGGTATCTACGACGTCTAGGACGTTCAGTGTCACGTTGACAGCGGTCGACCAGTTGCCAACGGCGTCCCTGGCCTGCACGCCGAGCGTGAAGGCGTTCGGCGCGGTTTCGAAGTCGTTCGAGGCGGCGCCTGCTGCCAGGCCGGCTGTCGTCAGGGTGATGGCACCGGCGGTGTCGATGGCGAAGTAGCCGTCGGCGCTGACAGTCTGGCCGTTGCTGAAGCGGTAGCCGGTGACGCCGATAGCGTCGGTGGCAATCACCGTGCCCAGCACGTCGCCAGCGACACGGTTCTCGTTGTACGAGAAGGTCTGTGACCCTGTCACTACGGGCGCTGTGTCGTCGACGTCGGTCTCGTTCAGAGTGACGTTGACAGCGATCGACCAGTTCCCTGCGGCATCGACTGCCTGCAGCGCATAGGCGGCGCTGTTCGGGGCGGCTTCGAAGTCGTTGGCGGCCGAGGCGGCACCGATTGCGGTCAGCGTGATCCTGCCATCGGCGGCGATCGTGAAGAATCCGTCGGCGCTGGTTGCAGTGTTGTTGGCGGCGAAGCGCCAGCCGGTGACGGCGATGTTGTCGGTTGCAGACGCAGTGGCGACCACAGTTCCGGCCGCGGTGTTCTCCGCGTAGCTGAACGACTGGCCCGCAGCAACCGTCGGCGCCGTGGTGTCCGGCGGTGTGGTGTCGGCGACGTCGAGGACGTTCAGTGTCACGTTGACAGCGGTCGACCAGTTACCAACGGCGTCCCTGGCCTGCACGCCCAGTGTGAAGGCGTTCGGCGTCGTTTCGAAGTCGTTCGAGGCGGCTCCTGCCGCCAGGCCGGCCGTCGTCAAAGTGATGGCACCGGCGGTGTCGATGGCGAAGTAGCCATCGGCGCTGACTGTCTGGCCGTTGCTGAACCGGTAGCCGGTGACACCGATAGCGTCGGTGGCAGCCACCGTGCCGAGCACGTCGCCGGCCACGCGGTTCTCGTTGTAGAAGAAGGCCTGTGATCCCGACACCACTGGAGCGGTGTCGTCGACGTCGGTCTCATTCAGCGCGACGCTCACTACCGCCGACCAATTCCCTGCGGCGTCGGCGGCCTGCAGTGCATAGGCAGCGCTGTTGGGCGTGGCCTCGAAGTCGTTGGCGGCCGAGGCGGCGCCCAGAGCCGACAGCGTGATCCTGCCGTCGGTGGCGATGGTGAAGAAGCCGTCTGCGCTGGTCGCAGTGTTGTTCGCGGCGAAGCGCCAGCCGGTAACAGCGACGTTGTCGTTGGCGGCAGCGGTGGCGACCAAAGTTCCGGCTGCACTGTTCTCGGCGTAGCTGAACGACTGCCCCGCAGCAACCGTCGGGGCCGTGGTATCCGGTGGCGTGGTGTCGGACACGTCCAGCACAGTCAACGTCACGTTGACTGCGGTCGACCAGTTGCCAACGGCGTCCCTGGCCTGCACGCCCAGTGTGAAGGCGTTCGGCGTGGTCTCGAAGTCGTTGGACGCTGCGCCTGCCGCCAGGCCGGCTGTGGTCAGCGTCAGCTGGCCGGCATTGTCGATCGCAAAGTAACCGTCGGCGCTGATCGTGCCGCCGTTGCTGAACCGGTAGCCGGTCACACCCATAGCGTCGGTTGCAACCACCGTGCCCAGCACGTCGCCAGCGATCCGGTTTTCGTTGTACGAGAACGCTTGGGATCCTGTGACCACCGGCGCCGTGTCGTCGACGTCGGTCTCGTTCAGAGTGACGTTGACGGCGGCCGACCAGTTGCCTGCCGCGTCCACGGCCTGCAGCGCGTAGCTGTTGCTGTTCGGGGTGGTTTCGAAGTCGTTGGCCGCAGATGCGGCGCCCAGAACCGTCAATGTGATCCTGCCGTCGGCTGCGATCGTGAAGAACCCGTCAGCGCTGGTTGCCGTGTTGTTGGCGGCGAAGCGCCAGCCGGTGACGGCGATGTTGTCCGTTGCAGACGCAGTGGCGACCACCGTGCCGGCTGCACTGTTCTCGGCGTAGCTGAAGGACTGGCCTGCGGCAACCGTCGGCGCCGTGGTGTCCGGTGGCGTGGTGTCGGCGACGTCAAGAACGTTCAGGGTTACGTTGACGGCGGTCGACCAATTGCCTACAGCGTCTCGCGCCTGCACACCATGCGTGAAGGCGTTCGGCGTCGTTTCGAAGTCGTTTGACGCTGCGCCTGCCGCCAGGCCTGCCGTCGTCAGGGTGATGGCGCCCGCGTTGTCGATGGCGAAGTAGCCATCGGCGCTGACTGTCTGGCCATTGCTGAACCGGTAGCCGGTGACGCCGACGGTGTCGGTGGCGGTGACAGTGCCGAGCACGTCGCCGGCCGC
>CALRYV010000009.1:0-183603 GCA_943372495.1 Ramlibacter sp. 2FC
ATCTGCGCCATCACCATGTCGATTTCGTTGCGCACGATCTGCAGCGTGCGGGCGATGCCGGCCTCGCCGCCGGCGGCGGCGCCGAACAGGGTCGGGCGGCCGAAGATGGAAAATCTGGCGCCGAGGCAGCGCGCGATCACCACGTCGGAGCCGCGCCGCACGCCGCTGTCCATGATCAGTTCCACGTCGTCACCGACGGCGGCGCGGATGGCGGGCAGCATCTCCAGCGGCGATGGCGCGGCATCGAGCTGGCGGCCGCCGTGGTTGGAGACCACCAGGGCGTCGACGCCCATTCGCACGGCCTGCCTGGCGTCCTCGGGATGCAGCAACCCCTTCACCACCAGCGGCCCGGACCAGGCTTCGCGGATGCGCTGCAGGTGCGACCACTGCACCATCGGCGCCGGGGTCAGCGTGCCGTACAGGTCGGCCACTTCGGCGGCCGAGGCGTCGGCGGGCGCGTAGGGCTTCCAGTTGCTCATCATCGGGATGCCGCCGGTGCGCAGGTAGCGCAGCACCCAGGCCGGATGCGCCAGCGCTTCCAGCACCACGCCGGGCGTCATGCGGAAGGGACGCGAGAAGCCGTTGCGGCGGTTGCGTTCGCGGTTGGAGTTGACCGGCACGTCGACCGACACCACCAGCACCCGCACGCCGGCGGCTTTCGCGCGGCGCACCAGGTCGGCGTTGATGGCCTCGTCGCTGGTGCAGTACATCTGGAACCACACGTGCTCGGGCGCGGCCTTGGCCACGTCTTCCAGCGCGCCGTTGGCCGCGCTGGACAGCAGGAAGGGGATGTTGGCCCGGGCCGCGGCCCGCGCCAGCAGGAAGTCGGCGTCGGGACGGAACAGGCCGGCCAGCCCGGTGGGTGAAATGCCGAACGGGCTCGCATAGCGGCGACCGAGCAGGACGGTGGACTGGTCGCGCGCGGACACGTCGACGAGGTAGCGCGGCACCAGGCGGTACTGCTGGAACGCTTCGCGGTTGCGGCGCAGGCAATGCTCGTCGTCGGCGCCGCCGTCGATGAAGTCGAAGGCGATCCGCGGCAACTTGCGGCGTGCCAGTTCACGGATGTCGTCGAGATTCAGCGCGGTCTGGATGTTCATGGCGGCCTGGGTTGGGATGGCCGCTACGTTAGTCCTGCAAGGTGCATCGGGCCAAGACCCGCCGCGTTCAAAGTTTCACATGTTGGACTTTATGCTTCGCTGCGCTGGTGCGGGAAGAGCATGACCGCGGCGTCGGCTTCCAGGTTGCGGGCCACGGTTTCGAGTTCCGCGTGGATCGCCTCGAGCCGGTCTGCTGGAAAACCCTCGGACGTGCCAATCAGGCAGAGCGCGGCGAACGCGTGGCCGTCGGGGTCCAGGACCGGCACCGCGAACGCGTGCACGCCGCCCACCACGTCGCCCAGGTTGACGCCGAAGCCGTGCCGGGCCGAGTGCTGGCGCATCTGCTCCAGTGCGGCCAGGCGCCCAGCGCCGCGCTTGGCCACTTCCTGCTCGATGTTGTTGCGCAGGACCTCGGCCGCCTCGCCGGCGTCCAGCGTCGCCAGGATGGCGACCCCGCCGACCGAGGTGAAGAGCGGGCGCCGCGTGCCCTTTTCGACCATCAGTCCCGGCAGCCGCGCCTGGCCGGCGCGCGCGCTGCACACGTACTCGAAGCCGCTGCGCAGCAGCAGCAGGGTGGTGCCGCTCATGCGCCGGGCCAGGCTGCCCAGGTGGCCCTGGGCGGCGGCCTGGAAGTCGTGGTGTCCGGGCAGGCTCAGGCCCAGTTCGAAGAGCAGGGGGCCGGGCAGGTAGCGGCGGTCGCCGGGCCGCTGCTGCACCATCCGTTCCTTGATCAGGCTGGCGAGCATGCGGTGGACGGTGCTCTTGTCCAGGTCGCAGGCCGCTGCCAGGTCCGACAGCCGCCAGCCGAGGTCGCCGCGCGTCGCCAGGACGCGCAGGAGCTTGATGCCGCGGGTGAGGCTTTGTGTGCCGGAGGGCATGTCCATGCGCGGATTCTCGCGCATGGGGCGAATGGGGCCGCTGCCCGGCCCGCGCCGGCGCTGCCGGCCGCGTGGCTTACTTCTCGCCCCAGGGCATGACCTGCCACAGCTGCTTGAAGGCAGCCTCGGTGTCCTTGAGTTCCGTCGCGTAGGCGGCCGGCGGCAGGTAGCGCATGGGCGCGAAGAAGCCCGCGGCCTTGCCCTGGAACTCCGGATCGGCGGCGGCCTTCTGGACCGCGGCGACCAGCTGGTCGCGCACGGCCGGCGGCAGGCCCTTGGGGGCGGCGATCCCGCGCAGCGACGCCATCACGATGTCGTAGCCCTGCTCCTTGAAGGTGGGGACGTTGGGCGCCAGCGTCGTGCGGCTGCTGCTCATCTGGCCGAGCTGGCGGATCGTGCTGCCGCCCTTGGCGTACTGCAGTGCCTCGCCGATGTTCATGGCGGCGACGGTGATCTGCTTGCTCAGCACCCCGTTGTGGACCTCGGCGGCGCCCTTGAACGGCACGTGGGTCATCTTGATGCCGGCGGCGCGCTCCAGCATCAGCGCGGAGATATGGTCGTCCGAGCCGATGCCGGTCGTGCCGTAGGTCACTTCGCCCGGATGCGCCTTCGCGAAGGCGACCAGGTCCTTCAGGGTTTTGTGCGGGCTGTCCGCGTGCACCGAGAAGTTGCCCGGATCGTCGACTGCGTTGCCCAGCAGGTCGAAGTCCTGCCAGTGGAAGCCCGACTTGCGCTCGATCGGGATGGTCAGCACGTTCGGCGTGTTGATGAACCCGATGGTGTAGCCGTCGGCGGGTGCCTTGGCCAGCTCGGCGAAGCCGATGGCGCCGCCGGCGCCGGGGCGGTTGACCACCACGATGCTGGCGTTGCTCCCGAGGTACTTGCCCATGTACTGCGCCATCAGGCGCGCAATGATGTCGGTGCCGCCGCCGGGGCCATAGGCGACGATCATCTTGATCGGCTGCGCCGGGAAGGCGGGTTGCGCCAGGGCCGGCGTGACCGCGGCAACGGTCAGCGCCAGGGCCGGCAGCATCCGGCGCAGCAGGAAAGAGAAGCGGTGCATGGAATGTCTCCAGGAGTGGGATGGGTGTCGAAAGGGGATTGGCCGGTCAGCCGAGAATCCGGGCCCGGCGCTGTTCGAAAGCGGGCCACACCTCGGGATTGACGAGGCGCGGCGGCCGCTGGCCGGCGAGCAGCGCCGCGACCTGGTCCGCCGCGATGGCGGCGACATTGCGGCGCGCCTCGTGGGTCACGCCCGCCGTGTGGAAGGTGGCGAAGACGTTGTCCAGCGCCAGCAGCGGGTGGTCCAGGGGCGGTGGCTCCTGGTCCCAGACGTCGATGCCGGCGCCGGCCAGATGGCCCGACCGCAAGGCGGCCGCCAGCGCCGCTTCGTCGTGGATGCCGCCGCGCGCCGTCGTGATGAAGAGCGCGCCCTGCTTCATGCGCGCGAAAGCGGCCGCGTCCATCAGCTTGAGCGTGCTGGAGTCGCGGGGGCAGTGCAGCGAGACGATGTCGGACTGCGCCAGCAGGTCGTCGAAGGACACGGCGCGGGCGCCGCGCCGCCCGATCTCGTCCCCGGACAGCAGGGGATCGGTCGCGATGACCTCCATGCCGAAGGCCCGGGCGAGGGCCGCGACGCGCGTGCCGGTGTGTCCGATGCCGACCAGGCCGACGGTCTTGCCGCTGATCTCGTGGCCCATCACGTCTTCGCGGGAGTAGCCGATCTCGCGCCGCATCCGGCGGTCGCCTTCGCTCATCCTGCGCGACACGCCCAGCATCAGGCCCAGCGTGTGCTCGGCGACCGACGGCGCGTTGCCGCCGGCCTGGTTGACCACGGCGATGCCGGCGGCCGTGCAGGCCGCCGCGTCCACCGTGTCGTAGCCCGCGCCGGTGGACGAGACGCACAGCAGCTTGGGGCAGCGCCCGATCAGCTCGGCCCGCGCGAACCACTCGCTGGGCAGTTCGTCCTTGGCGGCGGAGATCTGGTAGACGTGCGCACCGGCGAGCAGGTCCCAGGCTGCAGCGGGATCGCCGCGCACTGGAAAGACGCGGACAGACACGCCCGGCTCGCGCGCCAGCCGCTGGTCGAAGACCGGGTCGATCCATAGGTCCGACCGGACCACGCGCTGCTCGCCGGCCATCATTGCGGCCCCGTCGCGCAGCCGAGGCGCTTCGGCGTGGCATCGATCCGGGAGTGCGTGGAAACCTGGCGTTGGCATTGGAGAATCTGGAGTCCGACCATGGGGTGCTTTTGGGGGAATGCTGGAGGTGGGATGGAATGTACAATAAAAAAACAATACAGTCAGCGATATCCGTGCGACCAGCGACGACAACAGGAAATCTCCGGGCTTGCAGCTCGGTGAAGTACAAACCGAAAACAAAATGGCCGCTTCCGACAAGGCTTACGAACTCCTGAAGCAGCGTGTGATCGGCGGCGGCTATGCGCCGGGCGCCCAGTTGAAGGAAGAACACATCGCCCGCGAGCTGGAGATCAGCCGCACGCCGATCCGGTCCGCGCTCAGGCGGCTGGTCGACGACGGGCTGGCGACGGCCGATCCGGGGCGTGGGGTCCGGGTCGCGGAGTGGACCGAGTTCGACATCCAGGAGACCTACGAACTGCGGGGGCTGCTGGAGGGCCATGCGGCCGAACTGGCGGCCCGCCGGGGCGGAGTTGCGCTGGCGGAGCGGCTCGACCGGCTGAACGACGAGATGGAGGGCGCCATCGCGAAAGGGGGAGGCGCCTTGCCCGAACGGCTGCAGCAGATCAACGCCCGCTTCCACCGGGCGATCCTGGAGGCGAGCGGATCGCCGCGGCTGCGCGGCATGCTGGCCGGACTGATCGACATGCCCATCGTGATCCGGTCGCACTTCATCAGCACGCCGGAAGACAAGGTGCAAAGCCTGCGCCACCACCGCGAGCTGGCGGCCGCAGTGCGCCTGGGCGATGCGGAACTCGCGCGCCAGGTGATGCAGCTGCACCTGCGGATCGCCCTGCACCGGTTCCAGCTGCGGCGCAGCGAATTCAGCGCGGGGAAGGGGCGCGCTTGATCCGCGCCTTGCAGACCTGCATCGGATGTCCTTGCCGAATTCCAGATACTGCTGGCGCTGCCCGTCGTAGCGGGGCCATGCGGGAAGCGAGCCGCCGTTGGGGTTTCCGGTGATGACGAAGCGCGCCCAGGCGTCGGCCATCTCGCGGGCGACCTTCGCGTCGCTGGCGTCGCTGGGACGCACGCGGCCTCGATGCAGCGCCGGCAGGTTGTCGAACGGGTATTGCAACTCGTCGCCATGGATCGGCGCCGCGGCCGCGCCGTTGCGCTGCTGCGTGAAGACGTAGCGGTAGGTGTTCGGTTCGCGCTGGCTGACGACGCGCAGCATCTCGCGCGTGCCGTAGAGGAGCTCGGTGTCGGACAGCAGGCGCGCCATCGCCGGCTGGACCTCGGCATCGGTCCCGGCCGGGTAGGCCTGCCGGGCCCGGGCCTCGAACCTGGGGAAGTTGCGCGCCAGGTAGTCCTGGAAGGCAGCGCTGGTCTTCACCGGATGCGAGCGCGCGATTCCGCATAGCGCGCCAGCAACGGCGGCAGCAACTGGTAAGGCAGCGGGTGGGGCGGATCCAGGTTGGCCGACGGCGTTCCCGCCGCTTCGCGTGGCGGCACGTTAAAGTCCCCCTACGCTTGCCCTGCCGCCCCAATGTCGCGTGCGCCGGGGTCGATGTCGTGCGAACGTCATGCAACCACCAATGAACCAAGAAGATCGACGCTGGCGAATGTCCGTCGCCCCCATGATGGACTGGACCGACCGCCATTGCCGCTACTTCCATCGGCTGCTGAGCCGGCATGCGCTGCTGTACACCGAGATGGTGACGACCGGCGCGCTGGTGCACGGCAACGTGCCGCGCCACCTCGACTTCAACGCCGAGGAGCACCCGGTGGCGGTGCAGCTGGGCGGCAGCGATGCCGGCGAGCTGGCGCACTGCGCGAAGCTCGGCGAGCAATGGGGCTACGACGAGATCAACCTGAACTGCGGCTGCCCCAGCGAGCGGGTCCAGCGCGGCTCCTTCGGCGCCTGCCTGATGGCCGAGCCGCAGCTGGTGGCCGACTGCGTCAAGGCGATGGTCGACGTGGTCAGCGTGCCGGTCACCGTCAAGCACCGCATCGGTATCGATCAGACCGAGAGCTACGAGTTCGTGCGCGACTTCGTCGGCGCCGTGAGCCAGGCCGGCTGCTCCACCTTCCTGGTCCACGCCCGCAACGCCTGGCTGAAGGGCCTGTCGCCCAAGGAAAACCGTGAGGTGCCGCCGCTGCGCTACGAGATGGTGCACCGGCTCAAGCGCGACTTCCCGCAGCTCACCTTCGCGACCAACGGCGGCCTCACCACCAGCGGCCAGGTGGCGCAGGAGCTGGAGCAGGTCGATGGCGTGATGATCGGCCGCGAGGCGTACCACAACCCATGGTGGCTGGCGCAGTGGGACACCGAGTTCTTCGGCGACCCGGCCCTGGAAACGCCGCTGACCCGCGAGTGGGTCGAGGAGCTGATGACCGAATACATGGCCCGCGAGATGAATGAGCACGGCACGCCCTGGAGCTCGATCGCCCGTCACATGCTCGGCCTGCGCAACGGCCTGCCTGGGGCCAGGAGGTGGCGGCAGGTCTGGAGCGACCACAAGTTGAAGGAAATGCACCCGCGCGACGTGATGGCGCTGGCGCTGGACGCCGTGCAAAGGGTGGCCTGAACCCCGGTTGTTGACTCTGGCGCGGGCCTTCCTAGACTGCAAGCATGCGCCGCGCCCTTGCCTGGCTGGTCGGAGTGGCCCTGCTGCTGCAGGCGCCAGGGCTCGATGCGGCGGTGGCACCCGTGGTCGTGCTGCAGGTCGACGGCGCGATCGGCCCGGCCACCGCCGACTACCTGCACCGTGGCCTGGCCCTGGCCAGCAAGCAGCAGGCCCAGCTGCTGGTGCTGCAGCTCGACACGCCGGGCGGCCTCGACGCCGCGATGCGCACCATCGTGAAGGAGATCCTGGCGTCGCCGGTGCCGGTCGCCGCCTTCGTCGCGCCGGGCGGGGCCCGGGCGGCCAGCGCCGGCACGTACATCGTCTACGCCAGCCACATCGCCGCCATGACGCCGGCCAGCAATCTGGGCGCGGCCACGCCGGTCGCCGTCGGCCTGCCCATCGGCGGCCAGCCGGACAATCCGCTGCCGGCGGCCAGGCCGGCCTCGGGCGCCAGCGCGCCGGCCGCCAAGGACGGCGGCGACGCGATGGCGGCCAAGCGGATCGGTGACGCGGCGGCCTACCTGCGCAGCCTGGCCCAGCTGCGCGCACGCAATGCCGACTGGGCCGACAAGGCGGTGCGCGAGGCCGTCAGCATTCCGGCGTCGGAGGCGCTCCAGCTCCAGGTGGTGGACATCGTGGCGCGCGACGTGCCGGACCTGCTGCGCCAGCTCGATGGCCGTGAGGTGCAGACGCTCGGCGGCGGGCACCGGCTCGCGACCCGCGACGCACCGATCGTCGCCTTCGACGAGGACTGGCGCAGCCGCCTGCTGTCGGTTCTCACCAACCCGAGCCTGGCGTTGCTGCTGATGATGATCGGCCTGTATGGCCTGATCTTCGAGTTCACCAACCCGGGCCTGGTCGCGCCGGGCGTGATCGGCGGCATCTGCCTGCTGCTGGCGCTGTTCGCGCTGCAGATGCTCCCGGTCAACTACGCCGGGCTGGGGCTGATCCTGCTGGGCCTGGCCTTCTTCGTCGCCGAAGCCTTCGTCCCCAGCTTCGGCGTGCTGGGCCTGGGCGGGGTGGTGGCCTTCGTGTTCGGTGCGGTGATGCTGATCGACAGCGACCTGCCGGGCTACGGCATTCCGCTGCCGCTGGTCGGCGCGCTGGCCGTCGTTTCGGCCGCGTTCGTGCTGCTGGTCGCCGGCATGGCGGCCCGGGCCCGGCGCCGGCCGCTGGTGACGGGCGCGCAGACGGTGCTGGGCGCCGGCGGCGACCTGGTGGAGTACGCGCGGGGCGAGGGCTGGGCGCTGGTCCAGGGCGAGCACTGGAAGGTGCGCGGTCCGCCGGAGCTGCGGGCGGGCGACCGGGTGCGGGTGACGGCGCTGCGTGACGGCACGCTGGACGTCGTTGCCGGGTGAGGGCGGACAGGCAAGGAGAACGACATGGCTGCTGGCGGATACGGACTGGGGTTCCTGCTGATCGTGCTGGCCGTCCTCGCGGCCTCGGCCCTGCGCATCCTGCGCGAATACGAGCGCGGCGTGGTGTTCCAGCTCGGGCGCTTCTGGAAGGTGAAAGGCCCCGGGCTGGTGATCCTGGTCCCGGGCATCCAGCAGATGGTCAAGGTCGACCTGCGGGTGGTCGTGATGGACATCCCCAGCCAGGACGTGATCACGCGCGACAACGTCTCCGTCAAGGTCAGCGCCGTGCTGTATTTCCGGGTGGTGGACCCGGCCAGGGCCATCATCCAGGTCGAGCGCTTCCTGGAGGCGACCAGCCAGCTGGCGCAGACCACCTTGCGCGCGGTGCTGGGCAAGCACGAGCTCGACGATCTGCTGGCCGAGCGCGAGCGGCTGAACCTGGACGTGCAGAAGATCCTCGACGCCCAGACCGACACCTGGGGCATCAAGGTGACCAACGTCGAGATCAAGCACGTGGACCTGAACGACAGCATGATCCGCGCCATCGCCCGCCAGGCCGAAGCCGAGCGCGAGCGCCGGGCCAAGGTGATCCACGCCGAGGGCGAGCTGCAGGCCTCGCACAAGCTGGCGGAAGCGGCCGAGATCCTGGCGCGCGAGCCGCAGGCGCTGCAGCTGCGTTACCTGGAAACGCTGACGGTGATCGCCGCCGACAAGAACTCCACCATCGTCTTTCCGCTCCCGCTGGACATCATCGGGCCGCTGATGCAGCGGTTCATGGCGCCGCGCGGCGCCGGCGACGGGCCGACAGGTCATCCCCGCGGAGGCGGGGACCCAGGGCATTGAAGAAGAAATCTCTGGGTCCCCGCCCCCCGCCTTCGCGGGGGCAGGCTCCGCGAGGACGACGATTCATTGGTGACAGCGCTCCCCAGATGCTTTAGACTTAAACTATATAGGTCCCTAGTATTGGAGCGCACATGAACATCGTCTGCATCGGCGGCGGTCCCTCGGGCCTTTACTTCGCGCTGCTGATGAAAAAGCAGGACCCCGCGCACAGGATCACGGTGGTGGAGCGCAACAAGCCCTACGACACCTTCGGCTGGGGCGTGGTGTTCTCCGACCAGACGCTGGGCAACCTGCAGGCGGCCGACGCGCAGACGGCGGCCGAGATCCTGGGCGCCTTCAACCACTGGGACGACATCGAGGTCAACATCCGGGGCCGCAAGGTGGTGTCGGGCGGCCACGGCTTCTGCGGCATCGGCCGCAAGCGGCTGCTCAACATCCTGCAGCAGCGCTGCGAGGAACTGGGCGTGGAGCTGGTGTTCGAGACCGACGCGAAGAGCGATGCGGACTATCCGGACGCCGACCTCATCATCGCCAGCGACGGCCTGAACAGCCGCATCCGCACGCTGCACGCGGACACCTTCCAGCCCGACATCGACGTGCGCAAGTGCCGCTTCGTCTGGCTCGGCACCCACAAGAAGTTCGACGCCTTCACCTTCGCCTTCGAGGAGACGCGCTGGGGCTGGTTCCAGGCCCATGCCTACCAGTTCGACGCCGACACCTCCACCTTCATCGTGGAGGCGCCGGAGCAGGTCTGGCAGGACGCCGGCCTGGACAGGATGGAGAAGGAAGACGCCATCGCCTTCTGCGAGGAATTGTTCGCCGGCACCCTGGACGGCCACAAGCTGATGTCCAACGCAGCGCACCTGCGCGGCTCGGCCCAGTGGATCAGGTTTCCGCGCGTGGTCTGCAAGACCTGGGTGCACCAGGGCGGCGCCGACGGCCGCACGCCGGTCGTGCTGATGGGCGACGCCGCACACACGGCGCACTTCTCGATCGGCTCGGGCACCAAGCTGGCGCTGGAGGATTCGATCGAGCTGGCCCGCTGCATCGGCCGCACGCCCGATGACCTGGCGCAGGCGCTGCAGGTCTACCAGGACGTGCGCAGCATCGAAGTGCTCAAGATCCAGAACGCGGCCCGCAACTCCACCGAGTGGTTCGAGAACGTCGCCCGCTACGCCCACCTGCCGCCCGAGCAGTTCGCCTATTCGCTGCTCACGCGCAGCCAGCGCATCAGCCACGAGAACCTGCGGCTGCGCGACAAGCACTATGTGGAAGGCTACGAGGACTGGATCGCCGGGCACTCGGGCGTGCAGCGCGCGCCGCACCAGCAAGCGATCCCGCCCATGTTCACGCCGTTCACGCTGCGCGGCGTCACGCTGAAGAACCGGGTCGTCGTGTCCCCGATGGCGCAATACTCCTGCGTCGACGGCCTGCCGGCCGACTACCACCTGGTGCATCTGGGCGCGCGCGCCACCGGCGGCGCCGGCATGGTGGTGGCGGAGATGACGTGTCCCTCGCCGGACGCGCGCATCACTCCCGGCTGCCCGGGCCTGTGGAACGAGCAGCAGCGCGATGGCTGGAAGCGCATCGTGGACTTCGTGCACGCCAACAGCGACGCCAAGATCGCGCTGCAACTGGGCCACGCCGGCGCCAAGGGCTCGACCCGCGTGCCCTGGGACCAGGGCGAGGACCTGCCGCTGGACTCCGGCAACTGGCCGCTGATCTCGGCCTCGCCGCAGCAATTCCTCGACGGCGTCAGCCAGTGGTCGCGCGCGATGACGCGCGAGGACATGGAGCGCGTCACGGCCGATTTCGTGCGCGCCACCCGCTGGGCGGCGGAAGCAGGTTTTGACTGGCTGGAACTGCACTGCGCCCACGGTTACCTGCTCTCCAGCTTCATCTCGCCGCTGACCAACCAGCGCACCGACAGCTACGGCGGTTCGCTGGAAAACCGCCTGCGCTACCCGCTGGAGGTGTTCGCCGCGATGCGCGCGGTCTGGCCCGCGCATCTCCCGATCTCGGTGCGGATCTCGGCCCACGACTGGGTCGAGGGCGGCATCACGGCCGACGATGCGGTGGAGATCGCGCGGGCCTTCCAGGCCGCCGGCGCCGACATGATCGATTGCTCCTCGGGGCAGGTCAGCAAGAAGCAAAAGCCGGTCTATGGCCGCATGTACCAGACGCCGTTCGCCGACCGCATCCGCAACGAGGTCCGGATTCCGACCATCGCCGTCGGCGCGATCTCGGAGGCCGACCACGTCAACAGCATCATCGCCGCCGGCCGCGCCGACCTGTGCGCCATCGCCCGTCCGCACCTGGCCACGCCGTCCTGGACGCTTCTGGAGGCGGCGAAAATCGGCTACACCGACGTCCAGTGGCCGAAGCAATACCGCTCCGGCAAGAGCCAGCTGGAACGCAACCTGGAGCGCGAGAAGCAGATGGCGGCGCAGCCAGTCACCAAGGAAGAGACACTATGAGCACCACCGATCGCGTCGATCCTGCACTGGTCGCCGGCAACCGCAAGCCGCTGGCCGGCTACCAGGCCGAACATTTCCTCTGGCAGGTCGAGGGCAAGGTGGCCACCATCACCCTGAACCGCCCCGAGCGCAAGAACCCGCTGACCTTCGAGTCGTACGCGGAATTGCGCGACCTGTTCGGCCAGTTGCGCTATGCGACCGACGTCCACGCCGTGGTCGTCACCGGTGCCGGCGGCAATTTCTGCTCCGGCGGCGACGTGCACGAGATCATCGGCCCGCTGGTCAAGCTCGAGGCGCCCGAACTGCTGATGTTCACCCGCATGACGGGCGACCTGGTCAAGGCGATGCGCGCCTGCCCGCAACCCATCGTCGCCTCCATCGACGGCATCTGCGCCGGCGCCGGCGCCATCGTCGCCATGGCGTCCGACCTGCGCCTGGGCACCGCGCGCAGCAAGACGGCCTTCCTGTTCAACCGCGTCGGCCTGGCCGGCTGCGACATGGGCGCCTGCGCCATGCTGCCGCGCATCGTCGGCCAGGGCCGCGCCAGCGAGCTGCTGTACACCGGCCGTTCGCTCGGCGGCGAGGAGGGCGAGCGCTGGGGCTTCTTCAACCGGCTGTGCGCGCCGCAAGACGTCCTGGCCCAGGCCCAGGCCCTGGCGCGGGACCTGGCGGACGGCCCGACCTTCGCCAACGGCATCACCAAGACCATGCTGCACCAGGAGTGGGCCATGACCATCGAGCAGGCCATCGAGTCCGAGGCCCAGGCCCAGGCCATCTGCATGCTGACCGAGGACTTCACGCGCGCCTACGAGGCGTTCGTCGCCAAGAGCAAGCCACGGTTCGAGGGCAACTGACATGAGCGATTCGAGTTACCTCGACTGGCCGTTCTTCGAGCAGCGGCACCGGGACCTGGCCCGCGAGCTCGATGCCTGGGCCTCGACCAACATCCCGCACCAGCACGGCCCCGACGTCGACGCCGAATGCCGGGCCCTGGTGAAGCTGCTGGCCGCCGGCGGCTGGCTGCACCATGCGGTCCCTGCCGTTCGCGCTGAGCTTGTCGAAGGGGGGCTTCGACGGGCTCAGCCCGAACGGGGTGCGGGTGAGATCGACACCCGCGCCATCTGCCTGATCCGCGAGACCCTGGCCCGCTACAGCGGCCTGGCCGACTTCGCCTTCGCGATGCAGGGGCTCGGCTCCGGCGCCATCAGCCTGCAGGGCACGCCGCAGCAGCAGGAGCGCTATCTCGGCAAGGTGGCGCGCGGCGAGGCCATCGCCGCCTTCGCGCTGTCGGAGCCGGAAGCGGGCTCCGACGTGGCCGCCATGCAGTGCAGCGCCCACGTCGAGGGCGACCACGCCGTGCTCAATGGCGAGAAGACCTGGATCTCCAACGGCGGCATCGCGGACTTCTACGTCGTGTTCGCGCGCAGCGGTGAAGCTCCCGGCGCCCGCGGGATCTCCGCCTTCATCGTCGACGCCGGCACGCCCGGATTCGAGATCGCGGAACGGATCGAGGTGATCGCGCCGCACCCGCTGGCACGGCTGAGGTTCACCGATTGCCGGGTGCCGTTGACCCAGCGTATCGGCGCGGGCGGCGAGGGCTTCAAGGTGGCGATGCGCACGCTCGACGTGTTCCGCACCTCGGTCGCGGCGGCGGCGCTGGGCTTTGCCCGCCACGCCATGGACGAAGCCTTGCGGCGCGCCAGCAGCCGCAAGATGTTCAACCAGCGGCTGGCGGATTTCCAGCTGACCCAGGCCAAGCTGGCCCAGATGGCGACCACCATCGACAGTTCGGCGCTGCTGGTCTACCGGGCGGCCTGGCAACGCGACCAGGGCCGCCACGTGACCAAGGAGGCCGCGATGGCCAAGCTCGCCGCCACCGAGGGCGCGCAGCAGGTGATCGACGCCGCGGTGCAGATCTTCGGCGGCCAGGGCGTGGTCAGCGGCAACCCGGTGGAAATGCTCTATCGGGAAATCCGCGCGCTGCGGATCTACGAGGGTGCGACCGAGGTGCAGCAACTCATCATCGGCCGGGAATTGCTCAAATCCATTGGAGACAAGACATGAGCGACATGGAAGTGATCCTGCCCCCCGGCTGGCCCCGTCCCCGGGGCTACGCCAACGGCGTCGCCGCCAGCGGCCGGATGCTGTTCATCGCCGGCATGATCGGCTGGGACGCCCAGGGCGTGTTCCACAGCGACGATTTCGCCGCCCAGGTCCGGCAGGCGCTGAACAATGTCGCCGACGTGCTGCGGGAGGCCGGCGGAAAGCCCGAGAATATCGTCAGGATGACCTGGTATGTGACCGACAAGCGCGAGTACCTCGCCGCCGGCAAGGAGATCGGCCAGGCCTTCCGTGAAATCATCGGCAGCTACAACGCGGCGATGACGGCGGTGGAAGTCAAGGCGCTGATCGAGGACCGGGCGAAGGTCGAGATCGAAGCCACCGCGGTCATTCCGGGCTGAAGTTTCCGTCCCTTTTTTGTTGCATCGATTCCGGAGTCCCTCATGGCCACCACCAAAGCATCCTTCCACTGGGCCGACCCGCTGCTGCTGGACCAGCAGCTCACCGACGACGAACGCCAGGTGCGCGACGCCGCCGCCTCCTACTGCCAGGAGCGCCTGGCGCCGCGGGTGGTGGAAGCGTTCCGGGGCGAGACCACCGACGTGGCGATCTTCCGCGAGATGGGCGAGCTCGGCCTGTTGGGCGCCACCATCCCCGAGCAGTACGGTGGCGCCGGCCTGAACTACGTCTGCTACGGCCTGGTGGCGCGCGAGGTGGAGCGGGTCGATTCGGGCTACCGCTCGATGATGAGCGTGCAGTCGTCGCTGGTGATGGTGCCGATCAACGCCTTCGGCAACGAGGCGACCAAGCAGAAATACCTGCCGAAACTCGCCACCGGCGAGTGGATCGGCTGCTTCGGCCTGACCGAGCCGAACCACGGCTCCGACCCGGGCAGCATGGTCACCCGGGCCAAGAAGGTCGCCGGCGGCTACAGCCTGTCCGGCTCCAAGATGTGGATCACCAACAGCCCGATCGCCGACGTGTTCGTGGTCTGGGCCAAGGACGACGAGGGTGCGATCCGCGGCTTCGTCCTGGACAAGGGCAGCAAGGGCCTGTCGGCGCCGGCGATCAAGGGCAAGGTCGGCCTGCGGGCGTCGGTCACCGGCGAGATCGTGATGGACGACGTGTTCTGCCCGGAAGAGAACGCCTTCCCCGACGTGCGCGGCCTGAAGGGCCCGTTCACCTGCCTGGACAGCGCCCGCTACGGCATCAGCTGGGGCGCGCTGGGCGCGGCGGAAGACTGCTGGTTCCGCGCCCGCCAGTACGTGCTCGATCGCAAGCAGTTCGGCAAGCCGCTGGCGGCCAACCAGTTGATCCAGAAGAAGCTGGCCGACATCCAGACCGAGATCACGCTGGGCCTGCAAGGGTGCCTGCGCCTGGGGCGCATGAAGGACGAGGGCACGGCCTCGGTGGAGATCACCTCAATCATGAAGCGCAACTCCTGCGGCAAGAGCCTGGACATCGCCCGGGTGGCGCGCGACATGATGGGCGGCAACGGCATCAGCGACGAGTTCGGCGTCGCCCGCCACCTGGTGAACCTCGAGGTGGTGAACACCTACGAAGGCACGCACGACATCCATGCGCTGATCCTGGGGCGCGCGCAGACGGGGATTTCGGCGTTCTGAAGCCCGATTGACTTACTGTGTAAGTCAATCTAGACTTGGCGCACCAACGCCACCCGGGACAGCCCGTGTCGACCCTGCTCATGTCTTCCAAGGGACAGATCGTCCTTCCTGCCGCCACGCGGCGCCGCCTGGGGCTGGGCGCCGGTTCCCGGCTTGAGGTCATCGAAGAGGGCGACGGGCTGAGGCTGCGCATCGTCCGCGCGGTTCCCGCGGCCGACGTGAAGGACCTTGCCGGCATGGTGAAGGCGCCCAGCCGTGGCGTGCCGCGCCGCCTGGAGGAGTTCGACCCTGCGTCAACGCTTTCCCGCACGCGCCCAGGCAAGCCATGAAGGCGCTGGACACCAACGTTCTCGCCCGGTTCTTCATCGACGATGCGGACGATCCACAAGCCGCCAGGCAACGCCCGGCGGCGGTTGCTGCACTCTCGGAGCGGGCCTTCGTTCCGGTGACGGTGATGCTGGAGTTCGAGTGGGTGATGCGGGGCTTCTACACCCTGCCGCGGCGCGACGTCCTCGCGGTGCTGCGCGCACTGGCAGGCATCGAGCACATCACCATCGAAGATCGCGACGCGGTGTTGGTGGCACTGGATGCGTTCGACGCTGGCCTTGATTTCGCCGATGCGCTGCATCTGAGCCGCAGTGCCCACGCCACCGCTTTCGCGACGTTCGATCAACGGCTGGCCAGGCGCGCCCGGGGCCTGGCGATGGTGCCAACGGTGGAACTGCTGCGTTGAGCAGGCGCGCAGGCTCCTAGGCTTGCGACTGGGTTGCGTCGAAGAACCCGTCCAGGAAATCCAGCTGCGCCTTCCTCCAGCCGCGGCCGGCTTCGATGACGTCGCCGAAAGCCATGTGGTTGTCGGCCGCCGGGTCGTAGGGCGCCCAGCGCGGCAGGGTGGGCGCGTTCGGGTTGCCGCTGGCCGCAAACGCGGCCCAGGCCTGCATCATCGCCGTCGACACTTCGCGGTCGGCGCTCTCGTAATCCGCGCTCTCGCCCGGCGCCGCGTCGGCGATGGTGCCGAACACGTACGACACTTCGTCGCCGTGGTGGGGGCCGTCGGTCTGCTTCGGTCGGCGGCGCAGGAACAGGTAGCGCCAGGTCTTGGGCTCCAGTTGCGACATCGACTCTGCCAGCAGGCGCGTGCCGTAGTTGAACTGGGTGTCCGCGAACAGGTCCGCCACCCGGGCCCGCACACTGCGGTCCGTCGCCGCGGGATAGACCCGCCCGGCCTTGCCGGCGGCGGCGCCGAAATTGGCCTGCAGCAGTTCCTTGTATTGCGCGAGCGTGTCGATGGGCCAGGCATTCGTCAGCTGGGTGCCCTCGTCGGCGTTGCTGCCCACCAGCAGCGGCATCGCATGCAGGCGGTGCGCCTTGAACACGGGGCGTTCATCTTCCGGCAGCAGCCAGCCGTCGCGGATCGGCCGCAGCACGCGCGGCGTCGTCAGGCCGCGCACCTTGGGCGCCAGCAACGGGGTTTTCTCGAACAGCGCTTGCGCCGGCAGCGCGCGCAGAGCTTCGATGTCGTCGCCCAACGACGTGCCCGCCTGCTGCGCATCGGCCAGCGTGGCCAGCGGCCTGGCCGCGCCCGGGCTGTGCAGGATGGCCTGCTGGAACAGCCCCTGGCCCCTGGGCGACGCCAGCAGCAGCGAGATCGAGGCCGAGCCGGCCGACACGCCGAAGGCAGTCACGCGTTTGGGATCGCCCCCGAACGCGGCGATGTTGCGCTGCACCCATTGCAGCGCCGCGACCTGGTCCAGCAGCCCGTAGTTGCCCGACACCTGGTCCGGCGATTCGGCACTGAGCGCCGGGTGGGCGAGGAAGCCGAACAGGCCGGTGCGGTAATTGAAGCTCACCACGACGAGATTGCGATGGGCCAGCAGCGCGCCGTCGCTGCGCAGGTCCGAGCCGCTGCCGCCGACGAAGCCGCCGCCGTGGAACCACACCAGCACCGGCAGCGAGCCCGGCGCCGCGCCGTCCGGCGCCCAGATGTTGAGGTACAGGCAGTCTTCGCTTTGCGAGGGCCCCCGCAAGAGCGGGTTCGCTGCCTGCGGGCCATCGGGGCCGAACTGCAGCGCCGGCCGCACGCCGGGCCAGGCGTGCACCGGTTGCGGCGGTCGCCAGCGCAGCGGGCCGACCGGCGGTGCGGCGTAGGGAATGCCCTTGAAGACGTTGACCACCTTGCCGCGGCGAACGGGCAGGGCGGCGCCCTGGACGCGGCCTTCGGGGAAGGTCACGAGCACCGCGGCGGCGGCGGATTCGGTCGGCGAAGCAAGAGCGGAGGAGGTGGTGTCTGGTTGGGGCATGGGTCAGGGCGGCGCAGGTGCGTCGCCGTGTCCGGGCCGAGGCTGCGCCTGCAGGTACTGCTCCAGCAGCGGCCGAAGCGTTGCCGGCGTAATCGGCTTGGCGACCACGCCGAGCACCGGCACCCCGTAGCCCCTGGCGATCGCCACGGCGGCCTGCAGGATGGGCTCGTTGGCGCTCGAGAGCACGACGGACACCGGGTTGGCGCTCTCCCGCAGCATCGGAATGAGCTCGATGCCATCGACGCCGGGCATCATGAGATCGGTGATGACGATGTCGACCGGAAGGTCCCCGTCACGCAGGATGCGCATCGCTTCGGCGCCGTTCCTGGCGGTCAGCACTGTTCCCGCGCCCAGGTCCCGCAGGGTTTGTTCCAGCATGAGGCGCTGGAATTCGTGATCCTCGACAACCAGGAATCGAAGCGTCTTCAATCGTTGCTCCCAATGCTCCGGGATTGTGGCAGGAGTTGCGCCGTACCGGTTGCCGGATGCAAAGTGCAAACTTTCTGTTTCCCCTGGCGCCGGATTCAAAGGTTCTAATGACGCGATGCGCGTCATTTCCTATGCCCGGTGGGTCCGGTCGGCTGGGCCGTCCGATGCCTGAGCCGAAGGGCCACAGCAATCGTTTGCGCCGCCGGCGCATGCTGCTGCGGCAGGGGGAGACGGCGCTCGTGCGGGCCTGTGCCGGCATTCCCATGCTGATCGGGTTGCTGGTCCTGCTGGGTTGGGCGTTGGACATCCGCGAACTCAAGAGCGTTCTGCCCGGCGCCGTGGAGATGAAGGCCAACACCGCGGTCTGCCTCGTTCTTGCCGGCCTGGCGCTGGCGCTGCTGCGCGACCGGCGCGCGGTTGTCCCGGGCCGGGCCCGGGTGGCCCAGGCACTCGCAGGCGTGGTTGCGGCGGTGGGAGTGGCGACGGCAATCGAGTATCTGTTCGACTGGAACCTGGGTATCGACGAGGCGCTGGTGCACGATGCCGACGCGATCTATACCGCGGCCAAAGGGCGAATGTCGCCCTTCAGCGCCGCCGCGTTCACCGCCTTGGGCATCGCCCTGGCACTGTTGCCGCTCCCGCGCTGGCGCAGCCTGGCCAGGGCTTGCGCGGTCGCGGTCGGTGTGGTGGGCCTGGTCTCGCTGATGGGCTACGCATGGGGCGCACCCGAGCTGTCCACCGACGAGTGGGTGCCTCCGGTTGCGCTGCATACGGCGGTGGCGTTCCTGCTGTTGGGAACGGGCGCGATGATCGCCATCTACCGGGTTCCGCAGCGGCCCGGCAGCGTGCGCTTGCGGCTCAACGCGGTCGAGTTGAAGGTCGTCGCCAGCTTCATTGGGGCGCTGCTCGTGCTGTCTGCCGTCGGAGGATGGACCTACCGGACGGCGGCGGAAGGTTCGCGCCATTCCCAGCAACTGCTGCAGGTCAAGCACTTTCGCGGCAACCTGGCCGTTTTCTACGCCGACGTCGCGGATGCGGCCTTCGCCCAGCGCACCTACCTGATCACCGGCGAAGCCAGCGGGGTCGAACGCTGGTGGGGCCTGGTCCGGACACTGGCCGTGCGGCGGGAGGCGCTGACGCAAGCAGCCCAGCAGGTCGGACCGGCGCAGCAGGCCCATTTCGCCGTCCTCGACCAGGCCGTCATGCGCCTGATCCAGGTGCTGGATCGCGGCGTGCAGTTGCATCGGCAACAGGGCGCCGAAGCGGCACGGGCCTTCGTCCTGTCGAATGTGTGCACGGCCGCGATGGCACAGGTGCGCGATGCGCTGGTGCGGATGGACGATTTCGAGCGCATCGAAGAGGAGAGCCGGGAAGCCCTGCTGCGCAGCGGCCGGCGGCAGACGCTCCTGATCACCCTGCTGGCTCTGCTCGCGGCGGCGGCCGTGCTGGGCGCCGTCTTCCTGGGAATCCGCAAGGAAATGCGCGCGCGCTCGACGGCCGAACGGGCGCTGCGGCGACGCACGACCGAGGCGATCGGCGCCAACCGCTTCCTGGAATCCCTGGTCCAGAACATTCCGCACATGATCTTCGTCAAGGATGCGAGCGACCTGCGCTTTGTGCGCCTCAACCGCGCCGGCGAAACGCTCATCGGCCTGCGGGAGGCGCAGGTCCTGGGCAAGACCGACCACGATTTCTTTCCGCCGGCGGAAGCCGGGTTCTTCGTCGCCAAGGACCGGCAGGTGCTGGCGCGGCGGGAGATCCTGGACATTCCCGAAGAGGAGATCCATACCGCCGACGGCGTGCGCCTGCTGCACACCAAGAAAATCCCGTTGCTGGACGAGGCCGGGCGGCCGACCCACCTGCTGGGCATCGCGGAGGACGTCACCGACGTCCGCGAGAAGGAAAGGCAGATCCGCTCCCTCAACGAGGCGCTGCTGCTGCACGCGCAGGAGGTGGAGCGGGTCAACGGCGCCAAGAGTGTCTTCCTGGCCACCATGAGCCACGAAATCCGCACGCCGATGAACGGCATGCTGGGGATGCTGGAGCTCCTGAGCCTTGGCCCGCTCGACCAGAAGCAGAGGCAGGCGCTGGACGTCGTCAGCGAGTCGGGGGCGTCCCTGCTGCGGATCATCGACGATATCCTCGATTTCTCGAAGATCGAGGCCGGCCGCATGGAGTTGCGCGAGGAGGTGGCCGCGGTGGCGACGATCTTGCAGGACATCCGGCACATTCACTCCGCCGCCGCCAGCAGCAAGGGGCTGGTCATCGCGGCCACGCTCGACCCGGCGCTGAGCGCTGCCGCCTGGGTCGATCCGGTCCGTCTGCGCCAGGTCGTCAACAACTTCGTCAGCAATGCGGTGAAGTTCACGGCGCGGGGGCGGGTCGAGATCCGGGCCGACGTGATCGCCAATGGCGAAACGAGCCAGTCGGTCCGGTTTTCGGTGGCGGACAGCGGGATCGGCATCGCGCCCGAAGACCAGCAGCGCTTGTTCGAACCCTTCGTGCAGGTCGGACGCGGGAGCAGCCGGGTCCCGGGCGGGACCGGCCTGGGCCTGGTCATCTCGCGCCGGCTGGTCGAACTGATGGGAGGATCGGTCGACGTGGCGAGCGCCCTCGGCAGCGGCACGACGGTCAGTTTCGTGATCGCGATGCGGACCGCGCCGGCCGATCTTCTGCCCCGGCCGAGGGCCGACATGACCGCGCGGTTGCGCGCGTCGACGGCGCGGACCCGGCCCGCACCGGGCGTCGCCCAGGCCGCGGCGGAGGGGACGCTGGTGTTGCTGGTCGACGACCACCCCGTCAACCGCATGCTGCTGGAGCGGCAGCTGGAGACGCTGGGCTACGCGACCGAAAGCACGCACGACGGCGGCCAGGCCCTGCGCCAATGGGAGAGCGGGCGGTTCGGCCTGGTCTTCACGGATTGCGAGATGCCAGGCATGGACGGTTACGAGCTGGCGCGGCAGATCAGGCGGCGTGAAGCCGCAGGGGGGCTGCGGCGCACGCCGATCATCGCCTGCACCGCGATGGCGCTGGCGGGCGAAATTGAGAAATGCCGGGAGGCCGGGATGGACGACTGCGTGTTCAAGCCGGTCGAACTGCAACTGCTGCGAAAGACGCTGCAGCAGTGGCTGCCGATTCCGGACGACAGTGCGGTCGATCGCAACTCGCTCGAAGCGGCATGGGGATCGGATCCCGCGCGAATCGAGGCGATTCTCGATGCGTACCAGCGCAGCGTCCACGAGGACCGGGCTGCGCTGGTCGCTGCCGTGGCGGGGCGCGACCTGGCGGGCGTGGTGCGGGTGGCGCATCGCATGCTGGGCGCCAGCAGGATGGTCGGCGCGCGGGGGCTGGCCGCCAGCTGCGAACTCCTGACCGCGGCCAGCCGCGAAGGCGACTGGCGCCACCTCGCTGGCGCCATGGAGGCATTCGAGGAAGAATTCGCCCGCATCCAGTCCGAGCTGCAGCCCGCCGGAGCGGGCGCCGGGACCGGCTAGAGCGGCGAGAAGCCGGTGCTCGGCACGCCGCCCGGCTCGATCGCGTGTTCCCGGCTCCAGTGGCCGTCGGCCTTTTTTTCCACCGAGATGTTGAGGGTGGAATGCTCGCCTTCCAGCAGGGCGGAGAAGGTGGCGTAGATGGTTTCGTGGCCGCGGTCCGGCAGCACGTAGGCGTAATCGAAGCGGAACTGCCCGAGCGACAGGGCTTCGCGGTATGAAAATACCTGGTCCGCGCCCGGGTAGAGCCACAACTCGTCTTCGTGTCGGATCAGGTTCATGTCGACGTCCATCCCTTGCTGGAACGAATTTACTACCGCGCGGGGTTCAATTCCTGTCACAAAATCACAGAGAAAATTGGCCCTATTGCGCCAACCCACTTTCCGGAGACCTTTCCCCCATGGCCAGACTGCCTTATGCCGACCTCGCCGCGCCCGCGGCCAAACCCCTGGTGGACCGCATCGTCGCCGAGCGCGGCAGCGTGCTGCACCTGTACCAGATGCTGCTGCACAGCCCGCCCGTGGCCGAGGGCTGGCTGGCCTACCTGACCGCGATCCGGCAGAAGTCCAGCCTGGCGCCGGCCCTGCGCGAACTGGTGATCATGCGCGTCGCCATCCTCAACCGCGCGCCCTACGAGGCCGAGCAGCACGCGCCGATCGCGCTGAAGGAGGGCGTCACCCAGGCCCAGCTCGACGACCTGGCGCAGTGGGACGGCTCGGACCGGTTCACGCCGCAGCAGCGGGCCGTGCTGGCACTGACCGACGGCATGACCCGCAACGTGCAGGTGCCGCCCGCGGCGGTGGCGGAGGTGCGCGGATTCCTGGGCGACCGGGAACTGGTGGAACTGGTCGCCACCGTCGGGGCCTACAACATGGTGTCGCGGTTCCTCGAGGCGCTGGACATCCACTCGGACGACGCGCGCAGCGCTGGATAGAAACCCATCGCTCGCCGGACCACAACCGGCCGCCCGCCTGTCCTACAGCGGCTGAGCCTGGGCGCGCCTAAGCTTGGCGGATCACTCCCGTTCAAGGCAGGCACACCATGGCGACCGCAAGCACCCGCACCGTCTGGAAGGGCGCAATCAGCTTCGGGCTGGTTCACATTCCAGTGGCCCTGTACACGGCCACCGCCGAAACCCGGCCGAAATTCAACCTCATCGACAAGGCATCGATGAGCCCTGTGGGCAACCGGCAGGTCAGCAAGACCACCGGCGAGGCGGTGCAGGCGCAGGAAGTGGTCAAGGGCATCGAGGTCGAGGATGGCCAGTACGTGGTGCTGTCCAAGGAGGAGATCCGCTCGGCCCTGCCGAAGTCGACCCAGACCATCGAGATCGAGGCCTTCGTCGAGGCCGCCGACATCCCGCCGACCTACTTCCAGAAGCCGTACTACGTCGCGCCCGACCGCAAGGGCCAGAAGGCCTACCTGCTGCTGCGCGACACGCTGCGCAAGACCGGCAAGGCGGGCCTGGCGCGGGTCGTCATCTCCACCAGGCAGCACCTGGCGGCGCTGATGCCGTTCAAGGACGGCCTGGCGCTGAACCTGCTGCGCTGGGCCGACGAGATCCGCGACTTTCCGGCGTCGGTGATGCCCGATGCCGGCACCGCCGCGCCGACCGACAGGGAACTCAAGATGGCGGAGCAGCTGGTCAACGACATGGCCGACGCCTGGAGCCCCGACCTGTTCCACGACGAGTTCAAGGAAAAGCTCAACGCGCTGGTGCAGGCCAAGGCCGCGGCGGGCGACGTCGCCACGCTGCAGCCGCTGGAGGGCGAGGAAGTGGCCGGCCCGAGCGCGGAGGTGATCGACCTCACCGAGCTCCTCAAGCGCAGCCTGAAGGCGCCGCCGGCTGCGGCCAAACCCGCCAGGACCCGCGCCGCCAACGACGAGGCGCCGGTGCTCAAGCGCGCTGCCAGCAAGACCCCCGCGAAGTCGCGCGCCAGCGTGAAACCCGCTCCCCGCCGCAAGGCGGCCTGAGACAATCCCGCGTCGTTCGAAACCAGACCAGCAATGCCGTCCCTCAAGATCCTCTGCACCCGCAAGACCCGAAGCCCCGAAGTCCACCTCGCGATCAGCCACGTTGGCGGCGCCAACACCAACAGCAGCCTGCCCTGGACCCTCACCCTGGAGGAAGCGATCCGCACCATCGAGCTCAAGCAGTACAACTTCATCGTGATGATCGGCACCCGCCGCTGCGAGGTGCTGGTCGCGCAAACGCCCAGCGGCGAGAAGTACCTGCGCTGCGCGGTCGACCGCGTCGCTGGCGAAACCCTCCTGGGCCTGCCGGATTGCCCCTGATTGCGGGCGTGCAGTAGAACTCTTGCGGCAAAACGTGCAACCCCGGAACAGCTTACCGATGAGCTGTAGGACGGCTCCCCAATTGCGTCCCCGGACCTTTTCATTTGGATTTCAGCTCTGCAAACTGACCCTTCCAGCAATCGGCTGGGGGTCTTCAAGGAGAGCGAAATGACAGAGAAGTACGAGGGGTCTGCACCCCGGGCCAAGCGCGGCTTCGCCGCCATGTCGCCGGAGCGCCAGCGCCAGATCGCCAGCCTCGGCGGCCGTGCTGCGCACCAGAGCGGCCATGCCCACGAATTCACGTCGGCCGAGGCACGCATCGCCGGTAAAAAGCGTCACGAGCGCCGCACCGAGCCGGCGCCGGCGCCCTGAGCGAACCGTTCCGATGGCCCTGCGTGGCCACCAGCCCTGCCTTCGGCGGGGCTTTTTTTTGATCTGCGCCAACCTCGTCCCGTCCCTATCCGAACGTTCAATTGCCGCTGCCCCTAGCTCAGGCGCACGATGGTTGCCACAAGATCAGGGGAACAGACATGCAGGACCAGGGAAAGATCGCCGGCGCCTTCGCCGCATGGCAGCGCGCCCATCAGTCACTGTGCGAGGCCGAAGACCGCCTCGCCACCGCGGTGCAGGCCTGGCAGGACGGCCTGCAGCCCCGGCCGGACGCCTTGCACGCCGAGGTGGTGCGGCTCAAGGCCGAACAGGACTGGCGCTACGAGGCCGCCGCCCAGGCGCTGCGCAACCGCGGTGGCGCGCAGGCCGGCACGAAGCCGGGCCTGCCCGGCGCGTCCTCGGCGCACCCGGCCTGAGCCGCTTTTTTGCCGCGTTCTCGTTGCCATTCGCTCCGCTCGGATGACGGGTCGCAGCCGCGATCCGCCGCTTCGTCGCACGTGCCTGGAAAGACCGGACGGACTCGCCCAAAGTCCATCCCGTCGAAGGCATGGTGCCGACGACAGCAACACCGAAAGGACATCATCATGAAGAACCTTGCCCTGCTGACCCTGGCCCTCGTGTTTGCCGGCGCGGCCAGCGCCGAAGGCTCCTCCGGCGAGGAGGAATACAACCTGCACAACCGCATGACGGCTCCCAGCACGCTGACCCGGGCCGAAGTCCAGGCCGAACTGGCGCGCGCCATGGCGGCCGGCGAGATCCAGACCGGTGAAGGCGGCGACAGCTATGTGGTCAACCAGCAGGCCGGCTCGCCACGCGACGTCGGCGCGGTGCGCGAGGAAGCCATCCAGGCCGCCCGCAGCCACCCCCAGGACGTCGCCTGACAAGCCTGCCGCCTTGTGCGGACCCTTGTCCCGTGCCCGGCACCGCCGGCACGGGCATTTTTTTTGGCGCTTTGTCCCGCAAGGTCCTAATCAGTTGGGGACAGAGCTGAAGGTCTGTCCCGCAATGTTTCACATTGCGCGGAACAGGTGGGTGAAGGCGCGGCTGACCTTGACCGGGCGCTGCAGGCCGCGCAGCGCCAGGCTGTAGTGCCCGTTCTCGTCGCGCACCGCGCTCAGGATGCTGCCGGCGTTGACCAGCACGCTGCGGTGGACCTGGACGAAGTCCGCGCCGTCGATCCGGGCAGCCAGCTCGCGCAGGCTCATGCGCACCAGCGCTTCGCCTGTGGTGGTGATCACGTTCACGTATTTCTCGGCCGCCTCCAGGCAGATCACGTCGGCCACCGGAATCATCCGCACCGTGTTGCCGACCCCGGCCCGGATCACCTTGATCCGTTCGGCCGGCGCGGCCGGCGCGTCGATCGCCTGCAGCTGCTGCATCAGCACGGCGCGGCCGTCGGCGGCGGGCGCTCGCGGCGGCTGCGCCAGCCGGTCCTGCAGCCGCCGCACCGTGACGGCCAGGCGCTGCGCCGTCACCGGCTTGAGCACATAGTCGACGGCGGCGCGTTCGAAGGCCGGCACCGCGAATTCGTCGTGGGCGGTGACGAACACGATCAGCGGCAGCGGCTGGCCGTCGGGCCAGTCGTCGGCCACGGCTTCGGCCACCTCCAGGCCGCTGCGCCCCGGCATCCGGATGTCCAGGAACAGCACCTGCGGCAGGTGCTCGAGCGCCAGCTCCACCGCCTGCGGCCCGTCGGCGGCAACGGCGGCAATCCGCAGCCCGGGCCAGGCCTCCTTGAGCAGCCGCACCAACGTGCGCGACAAGACCGGCTCGTCCTCGGCCACCAGCGCGCTGGGTTGCAGATCCGGGTTCACGGCGACGGGTCCAGCCGAGGGAACCGCACGACGGCACACGTGCCCCTGGGCTGCGCCGGCTGCAGGCTGAGCGAGCCGCCGGCGCCGTAGAGCGCGGCGAGCCGTTCGCGCACGTGCTGCAGTCCGTAGCTGGACTGGCCGCCGGCCGGCGCCGCATCGGCCGTCCGCGGCGGCAGGCCGGGGCCGGTGTCGCAGACCGAGATCTCGATGCCGTCCGCGGTCTCGCGCGCCGTCACGGCGATGCTGCCGGGGCCGACCTGCGGTTCCAGGCCGTGCTTCACCGCGTTCTCGACCAGCGGCTGCAGCAGCATCGGCGCGATGGCGGCGCCACCGAGCGCCGGCGGCAGGTCCAGCCGCCACTCCATCCGCGGTCCCATCCGGGTCGCCATCAGCTCCAGGTAGGCGCGCAGCTGGGCGAACTCGGCCCCGAGCGTGGTCCAGGGCGCCCGGGACGCGGCCAGCGATCCGCGCAGGTAGGTGATCAGCTGGTCGATCATCGCCTCGGCCGCCGCCGGGTCCTCGCGCACCAGCGAGCGCAGGTTGGCCAAGGTGTTGAACAGCATGTGCGGCTCCAGCTGCGCGTGCAGCAGCCGCAGGTGCGACTCCGCCGCCAGCCGCTGCGCTTCCGAGCGCGCCGACGCCTCGCTGGACAGCTGCTCGCGGGTGGCGAAGTAATGCAGCGCCAGGCCCGCCACCAGCGTCGCCACGACAACCGGCACCAGTTCCTCGGCGCTTTGGCCAGACAGCCGCATGGGCTCACCCAGCAACAGGATCGCGATCGCCTGGCCCGCCACGTAGCCGGTCGCAAGCGCCACCAGCGCCAGCAGGACGCCGCGCACCAGCGGGTCGAGCCGCGATGCGGGCGGCGGGCTTTTCAGGGGAGTCGGATCGAACATGGGACTGGGCGCGGCTGGAACGCTGGCGCCTTCACTCTAGGAGCCCGGAGGCTCCAGGTCCAGTGCCCGGTGCGACGCAAAGGCCAGCTTGCGATAACCTTGCACGCAGGCAGCCTCAGTCGAGTCAAGACTGCATTCCCGCCGCCCGTGGGACGGGATTCGCGTTACCATCTGTTACCTGTTGGGACGATGCAGCCTGGGGCTGCGCAAGGAGTACACGTGCAGACAGCGCAACCCGAGACCGTCGCACATCGGCAGGAACGGCTGGCCACGACCGGTTACCCGCCGGACAAGCTCAAGACCAAGGTCGACCTGGCCGCGATGCTGACCCCCGAGCACTTCGCCCTCGAGCGCGAGAAGATCTTCCGCCGCGCCTGGTTGATGATCGGCCACACCGACGACGTGCCGCAGCGCGGCAGCTACATCGTCTTCGACGTCCCCACCTTCAAGACCTCGCTGCTGGTCGTGCGCGGCCAGGACGACCAGGTGCGCGTGTTCCACAACGCCTGCCGGCACCGCGGCAACAAGCTGGTGCGGGGCGGCGAGGGCTGCCGCAAGAGCTTCATGTGCAATTTCCACGGCTGGATCTTTTCCAGCGAGGGCAAGCTGGAGGTCATCACCGACCCGCACATGTTCGAGGCGGTGGACAAGGACGACTACGGCCTGGTGCCCGTCACGTCCGAGGTGTGGGAGAACCTGATCTTCGTGAACTTCGACGAGAAGCCGCGCGAGACGCTGCAGGAATACCTCGGCCCCGAGTTCTACGGCCGCTACTCCGGCTACTGGGACCTGCACCAGAAGGTGGCCAGCTACAGCTTCGAGATCAAGGCGAACTGGCACCTGGGCGTGAACTCGTTCACCGAGGGCTACCACACGCTCTACCTGCACAAGAACACGGCGCGCGACTACCAGGGCGGCAAGATCAACCCGCAGCGGCATCGCCCGCACATGGAACTGATGCAGCGGCACCACCGCTATTCGGCGCCGGGCAACCCGGACCACAAGATCCTGCCGGTGGAAGAGATCGCCATCAGGTACGGCCGCAAGATCCTGCCGGCCTTCGACTTCGACTTTTCGATGCTGCCCGATGGCGTCAATCCCACGCGCTACGAGTACTGGGCCTTCGACGTGCTGGAGTTCTTCCCGAACCTGGTGGTGGTGGCGGGCAACCATTTCCGCGCCGAGATGAGCTTCTGGCCGATCGACCACGAGCGCACGCTGGTCACCAACCGCACCTACAACTACAAGCCGAAGAACCTGGGCGAGCGATTGAGCCAGGACTACTTCCGCGCCCGTGGCCGCGACGTGGTGCGCGAGGACCTCAACACGCTGGAAGCGCAGCAGCAGATGCTGGCGTCGGGTTCCATGCCGCACGTGCTGCTCTCGAAGCAGGAGATGGCGCTGCAGCACCACTTCGCCGTGACGCGCGACATGCTGGAGGCGCCATGACATCTTCCGCCGTCAAGTTCCACCCGCAGACGAAGGCCGACACCGGCCCGCTGCTGCCGGCGCAGTTCGCCGAATTCGAGCCCTGGGTGGCCGAGTGGTCGATCCGCACCGAAAAGGCCCGCGCCGAAAAGCGCGTGGGCACGCCGATCGCGGTGCTGCGCGAATTCCACGCCGCGCTGCTGCCCCGGCTGGAAGCGATGTTCCAGTACTTCAACACCCTGCCGAACGACCCGGCCGCGCTGTCGCCGCCCGACGCCCGCCTGTACGGCCTGGCACAGATGGTGCTCGAAGCTTCGGCCCCGATCGACCTGCAATGGGACACGCCCGACATCGAGGACGTGTTCCCCCTGCAGCGGATGGCGTTCCATCCCCCCAGCGTCTGACCACCAAGAGGAGTCCCCATGCCCGTCACGTCCTTCCGGCGCCTCGCCGCCACCCTGGCCAGCGGCCTCGTCATCGCCGGCGGCGCCGCGGCCCAGGCCCCGGCCGGGCCGCCGACCAAGGTGTCGGTGTCGATGCTGTTCATCACGGCGGACGTCGGCGTGTTCTACGGCATCGAGAAGGGCTACTACAGGGAGCAGGGGCTGGAGATCGACATGCAGCGCATGACCAGCGCCGCCGACGCCATCGCGCTGCTGGCCACCGACAAGCTCGACGTGGGCAGCGGCGGCGCCACGCCCGGCCTGTTCAACGCGCTCAAGCGCGGGCTGCCGATCCAGATCGTGGCCGAGAAGTCGGCCGTGCGGCCGATCGGCCCGGACTCCAACACCGCCGGCTCGGGCAGCATCCTGGTGCGCGCCGACCTCAAGGACCAGGTCAGGACCATGGCCGACCTCAAGGGCAAGCGGATCGGCGTCAACAACCTGCAGTCCACCAGCCTGAACTACGTGATGCGGGGAATCTCGAAGGGGGGCCTGGGCAAGGACGACGTGGTCTTCGTCGAGATGCCGTTCAACCAGTTCATCCCGGCGCTGGAGAAGAAGGCCGTCGACGCGGTGATGGTCTATCCGCCGCTGGTGCAGACCATCGAGGGCAAGATGAAGATCGCGTATTCGATGCCGGATTCGGACCTGCAGCGCACCTCGGTCAACGACGCCACCAACATCATGATGTTCTCGCCCGGCTTCGCGAAGACCGACGCCGCCAGGCGCTTCATGGTCGCCCACCTGAAGGCCCAGCGCGAATACATGCGCCTGGTGCAGTCCGGCCAGCCGCAGGAGGTCTGCCGCATCGTCAACAAGTACTCTCCGTCCATGGCGGCCGACTGCGCCGGCGTCAGCTTCACGGGCGTCGACCCCAACGGCGCCATCAACGTCGAATCGCTGGAGCGCTACCAGAAGGAATGGATGGACTGGGGCGTGATGAAGGAGCCGGCCGACATCAGGAAGAGCGTCAACACCGAGTTCGTCCGCAACGCGGTGACGGTGCTCGGGCCGGCGCGCTGATGGCGCAGGGCGCGCCCAAGATCGCGATCCGCGGCCTGGGCAAGAGCTTTCGCCTGCGCGGCGGCCAGCAGGTCGAGGCGCTGCGCGCCATCGAGCTGGAGATCGCGGACGGCGAGTTCGTCTCCATCATCGGCGCCAGCGGCTGCGGCAAGACCACGCTGCTGCGCATCATCGGCGGCTTCGAGCAGGCCGACGCCGGCCGGGTGGAGATCGTCTCCACGCCGTCCGAAAGCGGCCTGGTCACGTCCACCGTGTTCCAGGACGACTCGGTCTTTCCGTGGCTCACGGCGCAGGAGAACGTCGGCTACGGGCTGAAGATCCGCGGGCTGCCGGCGGCGCGCCGCCAGGAAGTGGTCGACCATTTCATCGACAAGGTGGGCCTCGCGGCCTTCCGCAACGCCTATCCGGCTCAGCTCTCGGGCGGCATGCGCCAGCGCGTGAGCGTCGCCCGGGCCTTCGCCAACGAGCCCGAGGTGCTGCTGATGGACGAGCCGTTCGGCGCGCTCGACGAGCAGACCCGCCTCGTGCTGCAGGACGAGATCCTGCGCCTGTGGAGCCAGCACCGGCGCACGGTGCTGTTCGTCACGCACAACCTGGACGAGGCGATCACGCTGTCGGACCGCATCGTGGTGCTGAGCGCGCGGCCGGGCCGGGTGCGGGCCGTGATCCCGGTCGACCTGCCGCGGCCGCGCAACGTGATCGCGCTGCGCAGCAACCCGCATTACGGCCAGCTGTACCAGCAGCTGTGGGACCTGCTGCAGGCCGACAGCGCCGCCGGAGCAGCAGCATGACCATCCTATGTCCGTTCGGTCTGAGCCTGTCGAAGACCACGCGAGCACTTCGACAAGCTCAGTGCGAACGGGTCAAGAGGTTGCGCCGATGACCGTCATCCAACGCGGCCAGCGCAAGCAGCACGGCGAGTCGCGGGACCGCTGGCAGAAGCTGCTGCGGTTCGCATCGCCGTTCCTGCTGTTGCTGTTGTGGGAAGCGCTGTCTCGCTTCGGCATCCTGGACCGGCGCTTCTTTCCGCCGCCCAGCGAAGTCATGGGGACGGCGCGGCAGATGCTGCAGGACGGCTCGCTGGCCAAGGCGGTCGGCGACAGCCTGCGGCGCCTGGCCATCGGCTACACCAGCGGCGCCGTGCTGGGCATCGTGGTCGGTCTGTGGCTTGGCTTGTCGTCGTGGTCGCGCGCGCTGGTCGAGCCCTGGCTGATCGTGACCTATCCGGTGCCCAAGCTCGCGATCTACCCGCTGCTGGTGCTGATCGTGGGGCTGGGCGAACCGCCGATCGTCATCCTGCTGGCAATTGCGATCTTCTACGTCGTCGCCATCAACCTGATCGCTGGCGTGCTGGCGATCCGGCCGGTGATCCTGGACGTCGGGCGCGACTGCGGGGCCAGCTTCCTGCAACTGGTGCGGACCATCGCGCTGCCGGCCGCCATGCCGCACATCTTCACCGGCCTCGAAATCTCGATGGGCATCGCCTACATCGTGCTGGTCGCCGCCGAATTCGTCGGCGCCAAGAGCGGGCTGGGCAGCGTGATCTGGTCCAGCTGGCAGCTGTTCGACGTCGCGCCGATGTACGTGGCCATCGTGACCATCAGCGTGCTGGGTTACGCGTCGGTGCTGCTGCTGCGGCTGGCGGCCGGCCTGGCCATGCCGTGGCGGCGCAAGTCCTAGCGCCCGTCACTGTCATGCCGGGCGCGATCCGGCCTCAGCTCTTGTTCGCGGCGTTGCGCTTGCGGGTGGCAGCGGCTTTCTTCGCCGAGGCGGAACGCTCTTCGGCCGAGCGGGATGCCGAGGCGCGGCCACCGAGCTTGCCGCCCTTGCGCGACGGGCTGGTGTCCATGGCCTTGCCGCGGCCCGAGCCGCTCTTCTTGCCGCCGCCGGTTTCCTTGTTCACGGTGGCCCAGGCCCGGCTCTCGGCTTCTTCCTTGCCGACGCCGCGCTTTTCGTAGCCTTCCTCGATGTGTTCGGCCTGGCGCTTCTGCTTGTCGGTGTAGGCGGATTTGTCTCCACGGGGCATGGTGGTCTCCTTGGGAATGACGATGAGGCGCAGGGTAGGACGGGTCTGGCGCGGCGCTTGTAGGAGATTGCGAAGGCTTGCGATGCGGCATTCGCCGACGTCGAGCATCCGCCCGGTCGGTGTGAGCCCGCGTCGGGCATGGCCTGCCGCGCCGCGCCGAAGATCGCTCTGGATTGCGGGTCAAGCCCGCAACGACAGTCCCGCCCGCGCCGCCGCCTGCCGGTACACCTCGACGTACTGCGCGGCGCTGCGGTCCCAGCCGAAGTCGCGCGCCATGCCCTGCTGCTGGATGCCGCGCCAGCGGGCGCCGTCGGCAAAGGCGGCCTGCGCCCGTCGCAGCGCGTCGGCGAAGCCATCGGCATCCGCGCAGCGCATCACGAAGCCGGTGCCGGTGCCGCTTTCGTCGCTGTCGGTGACCGAGTCGGCCAGCCCGCCGGTGGCGTTGACCAGCGGCGGCGTGCCGTAGGCCTGGCTGTACATCTGGTTCAGGCCGCAGGGCTCGAAGCGCGACGGCATCAGGAAACAGTCGGCGCCGGCCTCGATCCAATGGGCCAGTCCCTCGTCGAAGCCGACCTTCACGGCCACTGCACCGGGATGCCGCGCGGCCGCGGCGACCAGCGCTTCCTGCAACTCCGGCTCGCCCTGTCCCAGCACCACCAGCTGGCCGCCGCCTGCGCCGATCGCGGGCAGCGCCTGCAGCACCAGGTCGATGCCCTTTTGCGCCGTCAGCCGGCTCACCACGGCGAACAGCATCGCGTCGGCGCGCGGCTGCAACCCGCAGCGGGCCTGCAGCGCCGACTTGTCCAGCGCCTTGAGCGCCAGCGAGTCCGCGCCGTAGCGGTGCGGCAGCAGCTTGTCGGTGGCCGGGTTCCAGACCGCCGTGTCGATCCCGTTCAGGATGCCGCTCAGGCGGTCGGCCCGCGACCGCAGCACGCCGTCGAGCCCGACGCCGGCGGCCTGGGTCTGGATCTCGCGAGCGTAGCTGGGACTGACAGTGGTGATCGCATCGGCGAACTGCAGGCCGGCCTTGAGCATCGACACGTGGCCGTAGAACTCCACGCCCTCGATGCCGCGCCAGTGCCAGGGCACGCCTAGCGCGTCGGCGCTGTCCATCCCGAACAGGCCCTGGAACGCCAGGTTGTGGATGGTCAGCACGCCGGCCGCCACGCTGCCGGGCGCCTCGCCCCAGCGTGCCTGCGCCAGGTACAGAGGCGCCATGCCCAGCGGCCAGTCGTTGGCATGGACGATGTCGGCTCGCCAATGCGGCAGCGGGCTGCGCGCCGTGCCCAGGCGCGCGGCGACGTGGGCCAGGAAGCCGAAGCGGCGGGCGTTGTCCGCGTGGTCCGCCCCATGGGGATCGACATACGGGCTGCCGGCCCGCTCGTACAGGCTGGGGCAGGCCAGCAGCAGCAGGGGCACGCCGGCGCCGGTGTCGAGCTCCAGCAGCTGCGCCGCCGGCCATTGCGCCTCGGCCGCGATCTCCACGGTGGCCAGCACTTCACCGGCGATCTGCATGCCGCTGTAGGCCGGCATCAACACCCGCACATCGTGGCCGAGCCGCGCCAGCACCGGCGGCAGGGCGCCGCTGACGTCGCCCAGGCCGCCGGTCTTGACGTGGGGCGCGCACTCGGGCGTGGCGAACAGGATCTTCATGGGGTTTCTCCTGCGTCGGCGGGCACCAGCACGGCGAACGGCAGCGGCGGATGGCCCTCGGCGGCGAACACGTCGGCCAGTTGCAGCACGTCGCCGCCCTGCGGGTCCGCCACCGCGCGCAGCGGGCGACCGGTGAGCCAGTCGCGCCAGAGCCGCACTTTTTGCAGCGCCGGCTGGTCGGCGCCGATCCGCAGCTGCGTGCCTTGCCAGAGCTCGGCGCCCCAGCGCTGCGCATCGCCTTCGCACAGGGTGCAGGTCAGGCGCGCGGCCACCACCAGCACCGCGTCGCTCTCGCGGCTGCGCGCAAACGCCGCCACGTGCGCCGCCGCCTGGCCTTGCGCCGTCACGGGCAGGTAGGCGCCGTGCTGGAACAGGGTCGGGCGGGCCTGCCGCAACTGCAGCAGCCGCCAGGTCAGGAGCTGCTTGATGCGGCTGTCGGCCAGGGTGTCGAACAGCTCGCGCCATTGCGCGGTCGACGGATGGCCGTCGACATACAGCGGCTGCAGTTCCCGCAGTTGCGCCGCCAGGCGGGCGAAGTCCACCGGCGCGCGGTTGTCCGGATCGACCAGGCGGAAGTTCCATTCCTCGCAGCCCTGGTACAGGTCGGGCATGCCGGGCGCGGTGAACTTCAGGGCCAGCTGGCCCATGGCGTTGTGCATGCCGAACGGCGCGATCCTGGCGGCGAACTCCTGCAGGTCGGAGAGGAACGGGTTCGGTCCGCCGGACCGCAGCAGGCCGTCGATGCAGGCCTGCAGCGCGGATTCATAAGCCTGGTCCGGGCTGGTCCAGCTGGTGCGGACCTTCGCTTCCCGCACCGCCTTGCGCATGTAGGCCTGCACCCGCTCGCGCAGGGCGTCGATGGCCTCGGGGGCGGGTGGCTGCGCCGGCCACATGCCGGCCAGGGTCTGGAACAGCAGCCACAGGTCGTTGCGCGACGGCGCCGGCCCGGCCTCGGTCTGGGCCAGGTAGCGCTCCGCCATGCCGGCCCAGCGCTCGGCGCGCTCGAGCCAGGCCTGCGGCAGCTCCGACAGCACGTTGATGCGCGCGCGCAGGTCTTCGGAGCGCTTGCTGTCGTGGGTCGACGTGGCCAGCATGCTGTGCGGCTTGAAGCGGGCCCGGGTCTGGTTGGCGGCATGGAAGGCAGCCACGGAGGTGCCGAAACGGCCCGGATCGCCGCCGACGTCGTTGAGCGACACCAGCCGCAGGAAACGGTAGAACGCCGTGTCTTCCACCGACTTGGCCATCACCGGCGCGGTGAACTGCTGCCAGCGCGCCAGGAAGCGTTCGCGCTGCGCCGGGTCGGTCTGCGCCGTGCCGAGCAGCACGTTGCGCAGGTGGTCCAGCACCGCCGTCTCGGCGCCGCCCAGCCGCCGGCCGGCCGCCGCGAGCGCCCAGTCGGTGTGCCGGACGTCGGTGGCCGTGGGCGCATCGCCGGCGCGCAGGTAGGTCCGGTACACCGGGAAAGCCGCCGCCACTTCCGCCAGCGCGTTGCGCAGCCGATTGCGGGTGAAGTCGCAGGTGCGGCGGTCGGCGCGGCTGATCCGCAGCAGCTGGCCGCTCAGCCAGTCCAGTTCGCTGAAGAGGGAGGTTTCGATGATCAGCTTCTTGCAGCGGTAGACCGTCTCCTCGAAGCTGGCGCTTTCGCCGCTGAAGGCGCGCCAGCCGCGGTCGAAGGCATCGCCGTTGGCCGCGTCGACGAACAGGTTGTTGACCAGGCTGGCGAAGCGGTAGCCGGTGCCGCCGTGCACCGGCCAGCCGGCCGGCAGCAGCTCGTGGTCGGCCAGGATCTTCTCGACCACCAGGTACAGGGCGCGTGGCTCGCCGCCGGTGACGGTGGCCATCGCGGCGTAGCGGGCCTGCAGCCGCTCGACATACTGCTGCGGGTCGCTGAGGCCGTCGGGGTGGTCGATCCGCAGCGCCGTCAGCTGGCCGTCCTGCAGCCAGCGCAGCACCCGGCGATGGGTCGCCTCGAACACGCTGCCGCGCTCCATCCGCAGGCCGGCCAGGGTGTTGACGTCGAAGAAGCGGCGGTAGTTGACGTCGTCGCTGGCCACCCGCCAGTCGGCCAGCCGCCAGGCCTGGCGCGCGATCAGCTCGTGCAGGGGGTCGTGGCTGGCGGCGTCGCCGGGCCGGCCATTGAGGTGCTGCAGGCACAGGGCGATCCAGCGCGCCAGCCAGCCGTGCTGCTGGGCCAGCCGGGCCAGCGAGCGCTTGTGCAGCGCGCTGTCACGCTGGCGGCGCTGGCGCGCGGCCGGCTCGGTTTCCTTGCGCGCGGGCAGGTGCGAGAACGCGTGCAGCAGCGAAGCGACGACGGCCTGGACATCGCGCTCGCCGTCGTCGGCCGGCGGCGGCGCCGGCGCCACGGCCAGGATGTCGGCGCTGTGGCGCGGATCGATCGGGAACCGGTGGCCGTAGTAGTGCAGGCTGAACTCGCCGGCCTCGGCCTCGAATCGCAGCTGCAGCTCGCCGGCTTCCAGCACCTTGCCGTAATGGTCGCCCAGTACCGGCAGCAGCACCCGGCCGTCCATGCCCGGCGCGGCCGGATGCCATTCGATGTCGAAGGTCTCGGCATGGGGCGAGGCCGGGCCGTGCTCCAGCACGTCGAGCCACCAGGCGTTGTCGGTCTCCAGCACGCCCATGTGGTTGGGCACCACGTCCAGCATCTGGCCGATGCCGTGGCGGCGCAACGCCAGGCCCATCCGCTCGTGGTCCTCGTCGCTGCCCACCTCGGGATTGAGTTCGGCGTGGTCGACGATGTCGTAGCCATGGGTGCTGCCCGGCCGTGCCTTCAGGTACGGCGAGCTGTAGAGGCAGCCGATGCCGAGCGCGGCCAGATACGGCACCGCGGCCGTGACGTCGTCGAAGCGGCAGCCGGCGTGGAACTGGACCCGGTAGGTCGACAGCGGCACCAGCGCGGTCTCCAGCGGCGGCACGTCGGACGACTCGCCCGGCGCCGGGCCGGTGCGCTGCTCGCGCAGCACCGCGGCCACGCCCAGGAAGCGCGCGTCGTCGCCGAGGCGGTCGACCGGCACCGAGATCTTGCGCCGCCAGTTCGGGTACATCTCCTCGCTGGTGCCGGGCACGTTCACCTGCAGCAGCTGGCCGCTGACGTCTTCCAGCTGCACGCCGACCAGCCAGCACGGCGTGCGCGCCAGGTAGGCATAGACCGCTTCCACCAGCGCCGGCGTGGCGTCGGGCAGCGACGTGGGCTGCACCGTGGCGCCGGCCGACAGCAGGCCTTCGTGCTCCAGCGCCAGCAGCAGGCGCGCCCGGTCCTGGGCCCGGTCGATCACCGCGCGGTCGAAGCTGCCCTGGTCGGGGAACAGGCCCAGGCGATGCTGCAATTCGAGGTCTTCCCCGCGCCAGAAGCCGCGCAGCGTCGGCAGGTCGTGGGTGCTGACCACGGCCAGCGCGGGCGGATGCCATTCGCGCGGCGGCTTGAAGCTGCCGTCGTGGCTGCGCTCGAACAGCAGCGGCCGGTACGACAGCAGCGCCTGCTCCTGCATGGCCTGGCGCATCTCCGGCGCCACGTTGCCCAGGTCCTCGCCGATCACCATGCAGCGGTGCCGGTGGCTCTCCAGCGCCAGGATGCCGAGCAGCGCCGGCAGCGGGTAGCGCACGTAGGTGCCGCCCTCGCTGCCGGTCCAGAACAGCCGCATCAGGCCCATCACGTGGTCCAGCCGCAGCGCGCCGGCGTGGCGCATGTTGGCGCGCACCGTGTCGATGAAGGGCCGGTAGCGGCCCGTCTCCAGCCGCAGCGGGTTGAGGGGCGGCAGGCCCCAGTCCTGGCCGGCGGTGCTGAGCGGGTCGGGCGGGGCGCCGACGTGCATGCCCAGCGCATACATGGCGGGATCGCTCCAGGTGTCCGAGCCGCCCTCGTTGACGCCGACGGCGAGGTCGCAGTACAGGCCCAGGCCCATGCCGTGCGCCCTTGCCAGCTGCTGCGCCGATTCCAGCTGCTCCTCGGCCAGCCACTGCAGCCACAGCCGGTACTGCACCGCGTCGCCGTGGTCGCGGAGGAAGGCGGCGACGGCCGCGCCAGCCGGATCGCGGAAGGCCTCGGGCCAGGCCGGCCAGCCCCAGACATTGGGGTCGGCCGCATGCAGGTGCGCCTGCAGCGCCTCGAACAGCGCATGGCGGCCGAGCGTCTCGCGCCGGGCCTGTGCGTAGGCGCCGAAGCGTTCGCCGCGCGGCGTGCTCGCGTCCAGCTGGTGCGCCCGGAACTGGGTCCACAGCAGCGACAGCACTTCCTCCTTGGCGGCCAGCACGCCGGGGTAGTCGACCATCTCGGTGGCGCGCAGCTGGCGCAGCCGCTGCTGGAAGCCCTCGCTGTCCACCAGCGCCGCGGCCGCGCGGCAGGCGGCCAGCTCCGGCAGCGACTGCACGTCGATGTAGGCCGGGTTCATCGCGTTGCGGCTGGACGGGCTGTACGGGCTGGCCACCTCGGGCCGGTGCGGGAACAGCGCGTGCAGCGGACTCAGGCCGATGAACGACGCGCCTTGCCGCGCCACCGTCACCGCCAGCTGCCGCAGGTCGCCGAAATCGCCGATGCCCCAGTTGCGGGCCGAGCGCAACGCATAGAGCTGGATGGTGCAGCCCCACCAGCGCTGGCCGGCACCCAGGTCGGGATGGACCCAGCAGCGCGGCGGCGCGATGACGATCATGCAGTCGCCGGCCTGCCCGTCCACCCGCAGCGCGTAGTAGCCCGGCGCCAGGTCGTCGCCCAGGTCGATGACCGGCTGGCCGTCCTGCCAGGACGATTCGCCGCCGCGGACCACCGCCGCGGCTTCGTCCAGCAACTGCCAGCGGCCTGCCAGCCGCAGCCGTGCGGCCGTGCCCTGGGTCTGGACCAGGACCGGCGGCAAGACCGCGTCGGCATCGGCCGGCGCGCCCTCGCCGGCATCGGGGTCGAGACCCATCGCCGCCAGCGCCTTGCGCAGCACCCCCTCGGGCACCGCCTTGTCCTCGCCGTAGAAGCTGTAGTAACGGGCCGCGACGCCGCTGCGTTCGGCGAGCCGGAGCAGGGCGGGCGAGGGTTCGGTGGAGTCGTTCATGCGGGATCGGATGCGGATGCCGTGCCATTGTTGCCGAGCCACCAGAGCGCCGACCAGGCCGGCCAGTGGCGGGCGCGGGGATCGGCATCGGGGCGGTTGTGCCCGAACACCACTTCGCCCGCGGCCTCACTGGCCGGGCCGGCGTCGATCGGCGCGGCGCCGATGTTGAGGTCCAGCGCCAGCACCGTGCCGTCGCCGTAGTGCCAGCGCACCCGGATGCCGGTGGCGCCGATGCGTTCAGACTGGTGTTGCCCGGTGAGCAGCAGCTGCTGGCGCGGCGCGATCACGCGGCTCCGCACGGCGAGCGCGCCCTGCACCAGCCGCAGCCAGCGCTGGCCGCCCTCGCTCGCGCGTTGCCCGTCGTCGGGATGGCTGGCCTGGAAGGTGGCCGCGGAGCAGGGGTCGGGCAGGGCGCGGTCGCCACCGGCGGCATGGCCGAATTCGCGCTGGCGGCCGGCGCGCACGGCGTCGCGCAGCTCACCGTCCCAGTCGGCGAAATACAGGAACGGCGATGACGTGCCCGATTCCTCGCCGAAGAACAGCAGCGGCGTGGCCGGCGTCAGCAGCGCCAGCAGGGTCGCGAGTTCCGCGGCCGGTGCCGGCACCAGCTGGGTCAGGCGCTCGCCGAACGCGCGGTTGCCGACCTGGTCGTGGTTGTGCGCGGCGTTGACCATGGCCGGCAGGTGCTGCGGCGGCGCGGCAATGCATTGCTCGCGGGCCCCGCCGGGCTTGCGGTGTGAGCCCTCGAACAGCATGCCATGGGTGAGCGAGCGCGCCAGCAGGTCGACCGGCTGCGCGCCGTAGTCGTGGTAGTAGCCGCTGCTGTCGGCTGTCAGGCTCACATACAGGGCGTGGTGGAAGTCGTCGTTCCACTGGCCGTCGTAGCGTCCGGACCTGGGCTGGTTCCCCAGCCGCCGGTGCGTGTTGTTCTCGTCCTCGATGACCAGGTGCACGTGCCGCTCGCCCACCGCCTCGCGCACCCGGCGCGAGAGTTCCTCCAGCAGGTCCGGCTGGCTGCCGTCGACGATGGCGTGCACCGCGTCCAGCCGCAGGCCGTCGATGCGGTACTCCTGCACCCAGTACAGGGCGTTGTGGATGAAGAACTCGCGCACCGTGCGGCTGCCCGGTCCGTCGAAATTCAGGGCCGCGCCCCAGGGGCTGTCGTTCGTCTGCGAGAAGAAGTCCGGCGCGTAGGCGCCGAGGTAGTTGCCGTCGGGGCCGAAGTGGTTGTCGACCACGTCCAGGAACACCATCAGCCCGAGCCGGTGGGCTTGCCCGATGAAGCGCTTGAGGTCGTCGGGCGTGCCGTAGGCGGCGTGCGGCGCGAACGGCAGGACGCCGTCGTAGCCCCAGCCGAAGCGCCCGCCGAAGGCGGACAGCGGCATCAGCTCGATGGCGGTGACACCGAGGTCGGCCAGTCGCTGCAACTTCGCCGCGGCGGCAGTGAAGGTGCCTTCGGGGGTGAAGGCGCCGACGTGCAGTTCGTACAGCACCACCTCGCTCCAGGGCCGGCCGGCCCAGTCGGCGTCCCAGTCGAATTGCCCGGGATCGACCACGCAGCTGGCCTGGTGCACGCCGTCCGGGTTGCTGCGCGAGGCCGGGTCCGGCACCAGCAGGCCGCCGTCGATGCGCCAGCGGTAGCGCGTGCCCGCGCCGGCTCTGGCGTCGAAGCAGGTCCACCAGCCGTCGGCGCCGGGCTCGGCCGGCAGCAGTTGCCGTCCCTCCAGCCCGAGCGCCAATTCGCAGCGCTTTGCCCCCGGCGCCCAGAGCCGGAAGTCGACGCCGCCGCCGGCGCGCAGCGTGGCGCCGAACGGCATCGTGTGCACGCAGCGCATGTCAGGCCACCGCGGGGCCGACCGGCTGGACCAGCACCGCCATGGCGTGGCCGGGAAGCTCGAGCTGGCCGCCGGCGGCGATCGATTCGGCGGCGGGCCCGTCGAAATGGCCGCGCGCCGTGTCGACCCGCAGCTGCCATGGGGCCGTGCCTTCGGGCTGCGGCGGCAGGGTGAAGGTGACGGCCTCGCGCGAGGCATTGAAGGCCAGCAGCACGGTCGGGCCGGGCTCGTCGCCGCAGCGGCCATCGAGCAACGCGGCGACGCAGCGCACGGCCGGGTCGTCCCATTCCTCCTGCGTCATGTCCTGGCCCCACACGCTGTACCAGCCGATGTCGCGCACCCCTTGCGTATTCTCGTCGCCGGTGAGCCACTCGTTCCGGCGCAGCACCGGCAGCTCGCCGCGCAGCGCGATCAGCGCCTGGACGAAGTCGACGAGGGCTTGGTGCTCCTGCGCCCGCTGCCAGTCGATCCAGCTCACTGGGTTGTCCTGGCAGTAGGCGTTGTTGTTGCCGCCCTGGGTGCGGCCCATCTCGTCGCCCCCCAGCAGCAGCGGAACACCGCGCGACACCAGCAGCGTGGCCAGGAAGTTGCGCTGTTGCCGCGCGCGCAGCGCGAGCACGTCCGCGTCGTCGGTCTCGCCTTCCGCGCCGCAGTTCCAGCTGCGGTTGTGGCTCTCGCCGTCGCGGTTGTCCTCGGCGTTGGCCTCGTTGTGCTTGTCGTTGTAGCTCACCAGGTCGTGCAGGGTGAAGCCGTCGTGCACGGTGATGCAGTTGACGCTGGCGACCGGGCTGCGCTTCGAGCCGGCGTAGATGTCGGCCGAGCCGCAGAGGCGGGCGGCGAAGTCGCGGATCGCGCCTTCGGAGCTGCGCCAGAAGTCGCGCACCGTGTCGCGGTAGCGGCCGTTCCACTCCGACCAGCCGGCCGGGAAGCCGCCGACCTGGTAGCCGTTCTCGCCGATGTCCCAGGGCTCGGCGATCAGCTTGACGCGGCACAGCACCGGGTCCTGCGCCACGGCGGCCAGGAACGGCGCGCGGTGGTCGAACTCGCCGGCGCCGTTGCGGGCGATGGCCGGTGCCAGGTCGAAGCGGAAGCCGTCGACGTGCATCTCCTCGACCCAGTAGCGCAGGCTGTCCATCACCAGCCGCAGCGTCATCGGATGGCTGGCGTCGACCGTATTGCCGGTGCCGGTGAAGTCGACGCAGTAGCGCGGGTCCGGCGCCAGCCGGTAGTAGGCGCCGTTGTCGATGCCCTTGAAGCAGACCGTCGGCCCCAGGTGGTTGCCTTCGGCCGTGTGGTTGTAGACCACGTCCAGGATCACCTCCAGGCCGGCGGCGTGCAGCGCCTTGACCATGCCCTTGAATTCGGCGAGGCCCTCCAGCCCGGGCTGGGAGCTGTAGCGCGGGTCCGGCGCGAAGAAGCCGACCGTGTTGTAGCCCCAGTAGTTGCCCAGCCCCAGCTCGATCAGCCGGCGCTCGTCGTTGAAGGCCTGCACCGGCAGCAGTTCGATGGCGGTGACGCCCAGGCGCCTGAGGTGGGCGATCGCGGCCTCGTTGGCCAGCCCGGCGTAGGTGCCGCGCAGGTGCTCCGGCACCCCGGGCAGCTGTTTCGTGAAGCCCTTGACGTGGGCCTCGTAGCACACGGTGCGCGCCATCGGCGTGGCCGGCGGCGCATCGTCGCCCCAGTCGAAGCGGTTGTCGACCACCACGCACTTCGCCGCTTCCGCGCCGTTGTCGGTGGCGTCGGCCAGCAGGTCCTGGTCCTCGTTGCCAAGCTGGTAGGCGTACTGCCAGGCCGCGCCGTGCAGCGGCCGGTCTAGCGCCCGCGCATAGGGGTCGAGCAGCAGCTTGGCCGGGTTGCAGCGCAGGCCGGCCTCGGGCTCGTAGGGGCCGTGCACGCGCAGGCCATAGCGGGCGCCGGCCGCCAGCCCGGGCACGAAGCCGTGCCAGATGCCGTCGCTGCGGCAGGGCAGGGCGATCCGCTCGGTCTCGGTCTTGCCGTCGGCGTCGAACAGGCAGATCTCCACCTTCTCGGCGACGCCGGAAAACACCGCGAAGCTGACGCCGCCGTCGCGCAGCGTGGCGCCCAGCGGCCAGGGCCGTCCCGGCTGGACGGTCATGTGAGCACCTCGATCCGCGGCGCGCTGTCGGCGCCCGGTTCGGCCGGCTCCAGCGTCAGGAACGGGTTGGCGGTGGCCCGCGGCGGGAAGTAGCCGGCCGGCACCACCACGATCCCGCTCTCGGTCACCTGGAACCGCTCGCGGTCCTGGGCCAGGTCGAAACCGATCCGCTCCTGCGGCGGGACGTCGTTGTCCTGGTCGATGATGGCCCGCCGGACCAGGGCGCCGGTGCCGATGCGCGAGCGCTCCATCACGATGCAGTGCTCCAGCCGCGCGTCGTGTTCCACCAGCACCGAGCGGCGCAGCATGGCGTGGTCCAGCGTGGCGCCGTCGATGACGCAGCCCGAGCCGACCACCGAGCGGTTGATGGCGCCGTTCTCGATCTGCGCCGATTCGCCCTGGTCCGGGCTGGCGTAGATCGGCCAGCGCGCATTGGTCATCCGGAATTTCGGCGCGGCGCCCAGGGTGTCGAAGTGGGCGTCGAAGTACGAATCGATGCTGCCGACGTCGCGCCAGTAGGCGTGCTCCTCGTACGGCTCGGTGCCGGGGATGCTGTTGGTGTCGAAGTCGTAGGCCACCAGCTTGTGGCTCTTGACCAGCGACGGCAGGATGTGCTTGCCGAAATCGGTCTGGCCCGATTCCTTCATCTTGCGCAGCGCCTGCAGCAGCACGTCGGCGTTGAAGATGTAGTTGCCCATCGACGCCAGCGCATGGGTGCTGCTGCCCGGCATCGGCGCCGCCGTTGCGGGCTTTTCCTGGAAGTCGGTGATGCGGTGGTCGGCGTCGATGCCGACGATGCCGAAGCCGCCGCACTGCTCCAGCCGGACCGGGATGGTGGCGACGCTGGCCTGGGCCCCGGTCTTCACGTGGAAGTCGATCATCTGCCGCACGTCCATCCGGTAGACGTGGTCGGCGCCGAACACCGCGACGATGTCGGGCCTGAAGCTCTCGATCAGGTGGATGTTCTGGAACACCGCGTCGGCCGTGCCCTGGAACCATTCCGGGCCGTTGCGCATCTGCGGCGGCACCACGGTGACGAAGTGGTCCTGGATGAAGCGCGTCATGGTCCACGACTGGCGGATGTGCTCGATCAGCGACTGCGACTTGTACTGCACCAGCAGGTAGATCGAGTAGATCTCCGAGTTGACCAGGTTGGACAGCACGAAGTCGACGATGCGGTGCTTGCCGTTGAAGGGCACGGCCGGCTTGCAGCGGCTGGCCGTCAGCGGATGCAGGCGCGTCCCTTCGCCGCCGGCCATGACGAAGGCCAGCACTTTATGGTTTTGGGGCATCGGTCGAGGCTCCGGGGAGGATGGGGGGAAAGGCAGCCAGCGGCTGGTTGCACAGCACCAGCGTGGCCAGCGGCGGCAGCGTCAGCACCGCGCTGGCCGGCTGGTCGCCCAGCGGTTCGGCCACGGCCTGGACCAGGCCCAGGTTGCCGACGCCGCTGCCGCCGTAGACCGCGGCGTCGCTGTTCAGGACTTCGACCCAGGGGCCGGCGTGCGGCAGGCCCACGCGCAGGCCGTGGTGGACCTGCGGCGCCAGGTTGCACAGCGCCAGCACGGTCGCCTCCCCCGCGTCACCGCGGCGCAAATACGCCAGCACCGTCGGGTCGTGCGCCTGCAGCGGCGCCCAGGCAAAGCCCTGGCGGTCGAAGTCGTGGCGGTGGAGCGCCGGCAGCCGGCGGTAGGCGCCATTGAGGTCGGCCACCCAGCGCGCCACGCCGGCGTGGGCCGGCAGGTTCCACAGGTCCCAGTCCAGCGTGCGCTCGTGGTGCCATTCGCGCGCCTGGCCGAATTCGCCGCCCATGAACAGCAGCTTCTTGCCCGGATGGGTCCACATGTAGCCGTACAGCGTGCGCAGGCCGGCGAAGCACTGCCACTCGTCGCCGGGCTGGCGCTCCAGCAGGCTGCCCTTGCCGTAGACCACCTCGTCGTGCGACAGCGGCAGGATGAAGTTCTCGTTGAACGCGTAGACGGCGGCAAAGCGGATGTCGTCGCCGTGCCACTTGCGAAAGAAGTGCGGCCGGGCGAAGTAGCGCAGCGTGTCGTTCATCCAGCCCATGTTCCACTTCATGCCGAAGCCCAGGCCGCCGTCGTGCACCGGCCGGGTGACGCCGGGCCAGGCGGTCGATTCCTCGGCCATCACGTGCACGTCGGGGAACCGGGCGTACACCGCCTTGTTCAGGTCCTGCAGGAAATGAACGGCCTCATGGTTCCTGTTGCCGCCTTCGGGGTTGGGCAACCACTGGCCCGGCTCGCGGGCGAAGTCCAGGTACAGCATCGAGGCCACGGCATCGACCCGGATCGCGTCGAAGTGGTAGCGCTCCAGCCAGAAGATGGCGTTGCTGATCAGGAAGTCGCGGACCTCGTAGCGGCCGTAGTTGAAGATCAGGCTCTGCCACTGCGGATGGAAGCCCAGCCGCGGGTCGGCGTGCTCGTACAGCTCGGTGCCGTCGAAGCGGGCCAGCGCATGGGCGTCGGCCGGGAAGTGCGACGCCACCCAGTCCAGCACCACGCCGATGCCGTGCCGGTGCAAGGTGTCGACCAGCGCCATCAGGTCCTGCGGCGTGCCGTAGCGGGCGGTCGGCGCGAAGTAGCCGGTGGTCTGGTAGCCCCAGGAGCCGTAGAACGGATGCTCGGTGATGGGCATCAGCTCCACGTGGGTGAAGCCCAGCGCCTCGCAGTGCGCGGCCAGCCGCTGCCCGAGCTCGCGGTAGTTGAGGAACTTGCCGTCCTCGGTCCGCTGCCACGAGCCCAGGTGCACCTCGTAGACCGAGATCGGGCTGGCGTGCGACTGCCGCTGCGCCCGGCCGGCCATCCAGTCGGCGTCGCCCCAGTCGTAGGCCAGGTCCCAGACCTCGGAGGCCGTCCCGGGCGGGTGCTCGCAGCGCAGGGCGTACGGATCGGCCTTGTCGACCCAGGAGCCGTCGGCGCCGTGGATCCGGTACTTGTAGCGGTCGCCTGGCTGGACCCCGGGCAGCAGGCCGCTCCAGCGGCCGCTGCCGTCGGCCAGGCGCGGCAGGGGCTGGGGCTGCCAGCGGTTGAAGGACCCGACCACGGCCACCGAGCGCGCGTTCGGCGCCCACACGGTGAACGACGTGCCGTCCGGGCCGGGCTGCGCGCCCATGACTTCGAACTGGCGATGGTGGTGGCTGGGATCGCTCCGGGGAGTCGGGAGCGGCAGCGGTGGCGGCGTCGAGGCGCCCGGGAGGGTCTGGCTGGGCGTCATGGCGGGCAATGGATGACCTTATTCTTGCGGCGGCGGGGTCCAGGCTGTGCAGGAAGCGGTTGTCTGGTGCGGTAGGTTCGCGCCTACAGCCGCGGCGCATCAGCGCCTACCGTTTCCGTTTGCTTGCACATTCCATATACCTCGACAGAGATAAATTAACAACGAGATAGTCGTTTGAGTTTGAAGGGGCCGTCCCCACAATTCCGTTCTGTTTGAAAAGAATGGACTTTCCATGGCGACCTTGCGACTCGGCGACTCCGCCCCCGACTTCCTCCAGGACTCGACCGAGGGCCCGATCCAGTTCCACCGATGGGCCGGCGATTCCTGGGTGGTGCTGTTTTCCCACCCCGCCGACTTCACGCCGGTCTGCACCACCGAACTGGGCAAGACCGCGGCCCTGTCCGGCGAGTTTGCCAAGCGGGGCGTCAAGCCGATCGCCGTCAGCGTCGATCCGCTGGAATCGCACGGCAAATGGGTGCTGGACATCAACGAGACCCAGAACACCACGGTGGACTTCCCGATCCTGGCCGACGCCGACCGCAAGGTCTCGGCGCTGTACGACATGATCCACCCCAACTCGCTGGTCAACGCCACCGTGCGCAGCGTGTTCATCATCGATCCGAAGCACGTGGTCCGCGCCACCTTCACCTATCCGGCCAGCACCGGCCGCAACTTCGACGAGATCCTGCGCGTGATCGACTCGCTGCAACTGACCGACACCTACAAGGTCGCGACCCCGGTCAACTGGAAGGACGGCGACGACGTGGTGATCATCCCCTCGATCCAGGACCCGGCCGAGATCGCCCAGCGCTTCCCCAGGGGCTACCAGGCCGTCCGGCCCTACCTGCGCCTGACGCCGCAACCGAACAAGTGAACGACTGAACCCATGAACCGCAAGACCAAGACCTTCCTGGCCGCCCTGGCCCTCGCCGCCAGCGGCCTCGCATCGGCGCAGCAGACCCTGCTGAACGTCTCCTACGACGTGGCACGGGAGTTCTACAAGGACATCAACGCCGCCTTCATCCCGGCCTACAAGAAGGCCACCGGCAAGGACGTGAAGATCGACCAGGCCCATGGCGGCTCCAGCGCCCAGGCCCGGGCCGTGGCCGACGGCCTCGACGCCGACGTGGTGACGATGAACACCACCACCGACATCGAATTCCTGGCCGAGAAGGGCGTGGTGGCCAAGGACTGGGCCAAGCGCTTCCCGGACAACGCGGCGCCGACCTCGTCGACCATGCTGTTCCTGGTGCGCAACGGCAATCCCAAGGGCATCAAGGACTGGGACGACCTGGTCAAGCCCGGCGTGCAGGTGATCGTGGTCAACCCCAAGACCGGCGGCAACGGCCGCTACGCCTATCTGGCGGCCTGGGGCTACGTCAAGAAGAAGGGCGGCACCGACGCCCAGGCCCAGGAGTTCCTCGGCAAGCTGTACAAGAACGTGCCGATCCTGGCGCGCGGCGGCCGCGACGCGACCTCGGCCTTCCTGCAGCGCAACACCGGCGACGTGCTGATCACCTTCGAGTCCGAAGTCGAATCCGTCAACAAGGAATTCGGCGCCAACAAGGTCGACGTGGTCTACCCGTCGATCAGCATCGTGGCCGAGAACCCGGTGGCCGTGGTCGAGCGCACCGTCGCCAAGAAGGGGACGGCCGACCTGGCCAGGGCCTACCTGAACTTCCTGTACTCCGAAGAAGGCCAGGAGATCGCCGCGAAGCACTCGATCCGCCCGCGCTCGCCGGCCGTGCTCAAGAAGTACGCCGCCACCTTCAAGCCGGTCAAGCTGTTCACCGTCCAGGAGCTGTTCGGCTCGCTGTCCGAAGCGCAGAAGGTGCACTTCAACGACGGCGGCCAGTTCGACAAGATCTACACGGTCAAATGACGGCGCGGCGCAGCCGCAGGGTCCTGCCTGGCTTCAACCTGACCCTCGGCTACACGGTCCTGTACCTGAGCCTGATCGTCCTGATCCCGCTGTCGGCGCTGGTCTTCAAGACCTTCACCCTGAGCTGGGAGCAGTTCTGGGCGGCCGTCAGTTCGCCCCGCGTGCTGGCCTCGTACCGGCTGACGTTCGGCGCCTCGCTGATCGCCGCATTGGTGAACGTGGTGTTCGGCCTGCTGGTGGCCTGGGTGCTGGTGCGCTACACGTTTCCCGGCAAGAAGGTGGTCGACGCGCTGGTCGACCTGCCGTTCGCGCTGCCCACGGCGGTGGCCGGCATTTCGCTCACGGCGCTGCTGGCCGGCAACGGCTGGATCGGCCAGTACCTGGAGCCGCTGGGCATCAAGCTGGCCTTCAATCCGAACGGCGTGGTGATCGCGCTGATCTTCATCGGCCTGCCGTTCGTGGTGCGCACGGTGCAACCCGTGCTCGAGGACACCGAGAAGGAACTGGAAGAGGCCGCCATGTGCCTGGGCGCGACCCGGCTGCAGACCTTCACCCGGGTGATCTTTCCGGCCATTGCGCCGGCGCTGCTGACCGGTTTCGCGATGGCCTTCGCCCGCGCCATCGGCGAGTACGGCTCGGTGATCTTCATTGCGGGCAACATGCCGATGGTCTCGGAGATCACGCCGCTGGTCATCATCGGCAAGCTGGAGCAGTACGACTACGCCGGCGCCACCGCCGTGGCCACGGTGATGCTGGCGATGTCGTTCGTGCTGCTGCTGGTGATCAATGCGCTGCAGTCCTGGCAGCGCAAGCGTTCGGGGGCCTGACATGGGTGCTGCAGGCAATCTTTCCGTCAAGCGCGTCACCACCACCGAGGCGCCTTGGGTGCGCTGGACGCTGACCGGCATCGCGCTGGCGTTCCTGTTCCTGTTCCTGGTGCTGCCGCTGGCGGCGGTGTTCACCGAGGCGCTGCGCAAGGGGCTGGGCGCCTACCTGGATGCCTTCAAGGAGCCGGACGCCTGGTCGGCGATCTGGCTGACGCTGATCACCGCCGCCATCGCGGTGCCGCTGAACCTGGTGTTCGGCGTCGCCGCCGCCTGGTGCATCGCCAAGTACGAGTTCCGCGGCAAGGCTTTCCTCACCACGCTGGTCGACCTGCCGTTCTCGGTCTCGCCGGTGGTGGCCGGCCTGATCTACGTGCTGATGTTCGGCGCCCAGGGCTGGTTCGGCCCGTGGCTGGCGGCGCACGACATCAAGATCATCTTCGCCGTGCCGGGCATCGTGCTGGCGACGATCTTCGTCACCTTCCCGTTCATCGCGCGCGAGCTGATCCCGCTGATGCAGGCCCAGGGCAACGACGAGGAGCAGGCCGCGATCGTGCTGGGCGCCAGCGGCTGGCAGACTTTCTGGTACGTGACCCTGCCCAACATCAAGTGGGGCCTGATCTACGGCGTGATCCTGTGCAACGCGCGGGCCATGGGCGAGTTCGGCGCCGTGTCGGTGGTCTCCGGCCACATCCGCGGCCAGACCAACACCATGCCGCTGCACGTGGAAATCCTCTACAACGAATACCAGTCGGTCGCGGCCTTCGCCGTGGCCTCGCTGCTGGCGCTGCTGGCGCTGGTGACGCTGGTGATCAAGTCGGTCGTCGAATGGCGGCACGAGCGCGAGATGAAGCTGGCGGCGGAAGCGCCGCCGGAAAGGCCCGCACCGGTCAATTCCGTTCGGGCTGAGCCTGTCGAAGCCCCCGCGCGGGCCCTTCGACAAGCTCAGGGCGAACGGCTTGGAAAGGACATCCCATGAGCATCGAAATCCGCAACGTCAGCAAGAAGTTCGGCGACTTCCAGGCGCTGAACGACGTGTCGCTGGACATCCACTCGGGCGAGCTGATCGCCTTGCTCGGGCCCTCGGGCTGCGGCAAGACCACCCTGCTGCGCATCATCGCCGGCCTGGAAACCGGCGACGCCGGCAGCATCCTGTTCTCCGGCGAGGACACCACCGACGTCCACGTGCGCGAGCGCCAGGTCGGCTTCGTGTTCCAGCACTACGCGCTGTTTCGCCACATGACGGTGTTCGAGAACGTGGCCTTCGGCCTGCGCGTGAAGCCGCGCGGCCAGCGCCCCAGCGAAGACCAGATCAAGAAGAAGGTGCACGACTTGCTGGGCCTGGTGCAGCTGGACTGGCTGGCCGACCGTTTTCCGTCGCAGCTCTCGGGCGGCCAGCGCCAGCGGATCGCACTGGCCCGGGCGCTGGCGGTGGAGCCCAAGGTCCTGCTGCTGGACGAACCGTTCGGCGCGCTGGATGCCAAGGTGCGCAAGGAACTGCGGCGCTGGCTGCGGCGCCTGCACGACGAACTGCACGTGACCAGCATCTTCGTCACCCACGACCAGGAAGAGGCGCTGGAAGTGGCCGACCGGGTGGTGCTGATGAACGCCGGCCAGGTGGAGCAGGTCGGCTCGCCGCAGGAGGTCTGGGACCATCCGGCCAGCCCCTTCGTCTACGGCTTCCTGGGCGACGTCAACCTGTTCCACGGCCGCGCCCACGAGGGCGAGGTCACGCTGGAAGGCATGCACCTGCAGGCGCCCGAGCATGCCGCGGCCCAGAACGCCAAGGCCTTCGCCTATGTCCGGCCGCACGACCTGGACGTGCAGCGCTACGTGGCGGGGCAGGGGCTGGACGCCCTGGGCCGGCCGCGGGGCATCGTGGTCAAATTGGAGCGGGCCATCGTGGTCGGGCCGATCGCCCGGCTGGAACTTATTCCGGTCGAGAACAACCAACAAGCGGGGACGGACTCCATCGTCGAGGCGCAGATTCCTGCGCAACAATACAAGGAGATGGGGTTCCGGGAGGGTGAGACGCTGGTGGTGACGCCGCGCCGGGCCCGTGTGTTCGTGGAAGGCGCTGCCTGGGCGCCGAAGACGGGAGATGAATTTGATCCAGTGGTTTGACAAGGCGCCGCGGCGCGTCCTGGTGCTCATGAGCCTCGCCTGCATCGCCATGCTGGCGTTCGGCGCGTACCTGCAGCACGTGGTGGGCCTGGAGCCCTGTCCGATGTGCATCGTCCAGCGCTACGCCCTGGTGCTGGTGGCCCTGGTGGCCGGCATCACCGCCGCGTTCCGCCAGCGCGGCGCCTACATCGGCGGCTCCTTCCTGATCCTGCTGCTGTCGGGTTTCGGCGCCTTCGTGGCGGCGCGCCAGAGCTGGCTGCAATGGAACCCGCCGGAAGTGGCGTCCTGCGGCCGTGATTTCTACGGAATGATCGAGACCTTCCCGCTGCGGCGCGTGATCCCCATGATCTTCAAGGGCAGCGGCGATTGTTCCAAGGTCGACTGGACCTTCCTGGGCGGCTCGATCGCCAACTGGTCGTTCCTGGTCTTCATCGGCCTGGCCGTCATCGCCATCGTGCTGATGGCCCGCCAGTTCCAGCCGCGCCGCGGCGGCATGCAGTTCGCCTGACCGGTCATCCCGGCCTCGAGCCGGGATCCATAGTCGCCGCGCAACCCCGTCCCCGTCGCGTTGAGTTTGTCGAAACGTCGCGCGGAGCACCGAGAGCGTTTCGACAGGCTCAACGCGAACGGAGTTTGGCTGCGCGCAGAGGTATGGATCCCGGGTCCAGCTCGGGATGACAGTCAGGCGGCCGCGTCGACCGCCGCCAGCACCTTGCCGAAGAACTCGTTCGCATGCGCCGAGTTCAGCCAGCGCACCACCACCACCATCTTGCGTTCCGGCTCGATCCAGGTGAACGAGCTGCCGGCGCCGACGGCGAACCAGCTCGATTCCGGGACGCTCGGAAACATCTTGCGTTCGTGGTTCAACCAGACCAGGTAGCCGTAGTACGGCGCCAGCGGCCCTGGCTGTTGCATGTCGCGGATCCACTGTGCCGACAGCACGCGCTTGCCGTCGCGGGAGACGCCTTCGTCCAGCAGCATCTGGCCCACCAGCGCCTGGTCTTCGCTGCTGATCGACAGCCCGCCGCCCCAATGGGTGCCGCCGGGCACCGACTGCACGCGCCGGCCGGCCACGGTGACCCAGGCGTTGTCGTAGCCGACCCAGTTCCAGTCTTCGGTCGCGCCGATCGGCCGCATGATCGCTTCGCGGAACACCTCCGGCAGCGGCTGCTGGAACAGGTGCAGCAAGGCCAGCGAGAGCTGGTTGATGCGCACGTCGTTGTATTCCCAGTACGTGCCGGGTTCCTGCAGCGGCCGCGGGTCGCCCTTCTTGCCGTCGGGCGCCTTGCCGAAGGTGACGGCGCGGTAGTGGTCGGCCTGGTCCGGCAGGCCGAACAGCTCGCCGGTCCATTCGCTGGTCTGCTGCAGCATCTGCGCCCACGTCACCTTCGCGTTGTTGCCGGCGTCGAAGCCGATGCCCTGCACCCGCCTGCCGATCGGCTCGTTCACGTCCGGCAGCAGGCCGCGGTCGTGCGCGACGCCGGCCAGCAGCGCGAGATAGGTCTTGGCGACGCTGAAGGTGAGGTCGGCGCGCCTGGGTTCGCCCCAGGACGCGAGCGTCTCGCCGCGGACCACGATGGTGCCGGAGACCGGCCCGCGGTCATGCACCGGGCCGAGCAGGCGGTTCCACGGCGGCGGGTCCTGCAGGTGCACGCCCCATGTGCCCGTGGTCTCACGGTCCCACGTGCTCTCGTGGTCGTTGGCGAACTGCACGGCCTGCTGCATCGGGTTGCCTGGCATTGATTGCGCTCCTGCGGTTGTGGTCTGTCGGTCGAAAGTGTTGCATCCGGCGGTGGCACCGAACTTGCGAATACGGATGCGAGCCTAGGGGAAAGCATGCACCGTGTTGGTGAGAATTTTCGGTATCGTGCCTGGGCGAATCCTATCCATTGATTGCGAAGAACCACCATGACCAGAACCGTCGACCGTCCATCCCCTGCAAACCAGTTTCGCACAGGCTCCGTCGCCATCGCGGCGAGCGTGCTGGCGCTCGGCCTGTTGTGCGCCGGGCCGGCCGCTGCCAACAAGAAGACCGACACGCTGGGCATGGCGTACGACCAGGCCCCCGAGAGCGTGGACCCGTACTTCAACAACGTGCGGATCGGCGTCATCATCGCCGCCAACGTCTGGGACACGCTGCTCTATCGCGACCCGGTCACCCACGAGTACAAGGGCCAGCTGGCCAAGAGCTGGAAGCAGGTCAACGACAAGACCCTCGAATTCGAACTGCGCCAAGGCGTCAAGTTCCACAACGGCGAGGAGTTCGACGCCGACTCCGTGGTCTACACCCTGAACTACGTGGCGGACCCGGCCAACAAGGCCGTGACGCAGCAGAACGTGCAGTGGATCGACAAGGTCGAGAAGGTCGGCAAGTACACGGTGCGCGTGATCAGCAAGGCGCCGTTCCCCGCCGCCAAGGATTACCTGGCGACCACGCTGGCCATCCATCCGGCCAAGTACTACAAGGAAGTCGGGCCCAAGGGCATGAACGCCAAGCCGGTCGGCTCCGGCCCGTACAAGGTCATCGACTACCAGCCGGGCAAGTCGATCACGCTGGAGAAGTTCGCCGACTACTTCAAGGAGTCGCCGCGTTCGCAGCCCAAGATCGGCAAGGTGCGGATCCGCTTCATCCCCGACCGCCAGACCCAGATGGCCGAAGTGATGTCCGGCGGCGAAGACTTCATCATGCACGTGCCCAAGGACCAGGCCGACAAGCTGCAGACGCTGCCGAACCTGCAGGTCCTGAGCGGCAACACCATGCGGATCGTGTTCATGCAGATGAACACGCTGGACGGCGCGCCGGCGGCGGAGTTCAAGGACATCCGGGTGCGCAAGGCGATCGCCCATGCCATCGACCGCGAGGCGATCATCAAGAACATCGTCGGCGGCGGCGCGGAGATCCTCAACACCATCTGCACGCCGTCGCAGGTGGGTTGCACCCAGGAAGGGGCGCCGGTCTACAAGTACGACCCGGCGCTGGCCAAGAAGCTGCTGGCGGAAGCGGGTTACCCGAACGGCTTCAGCACCGAGATCCTGGCCTACCGCGAGCGCAACCAGACCGAGGCCATCATCAACTACCTGCAGGCCGTGGGCATCAAGGCCAAGCTGAACTTCCTGCAGTACGCCGCCATGCGCGACCTGGTGCGCGCCAACAAGGCTTCGCTGGTGCACCAGACCTGGGGCTCCAACCTGGTCAACGACGTCTCGGCGTCCACGCCGGTGTATTTCGGCTTCGGCACCGACGACGTGACGCGCAACGCCGCCGTGAGGGACATGCTGGACAAGGGCGACCACACCATCGACCCGAAGGCGCGCAACGAGATCTACAAGAAGGCGCTGGTGACGATCGCCGAGAACGTCAACGCCGTGCCGCTGTGGTCGCTGCCGGTGTACTACGTCGCCAGCAAGGAAGTGGCGTTCAAGCCCTATTCCGACGAACTGGTGCGCTTCTGGGAAATGAGCTGGAAGTAATCCGGTTCGATGCTTTTCTACATGATCAAGCGCCTGGGGCTGGCGCTGCTGGTGGCATTGACGGTGTCGTTCCTGGCCTACATGCTGGTGTTCCTCTCGGGGGACCCGGCACTGGCGCTGGCGGGGGAGGGCGCCCGCCAGGCTGACATCGAGATGGTCCGCAAGACCTATGGGCTGGACCGGCCGGTGGTCGTCCAGTACGCCGACTGGCTCTCCAAGCTGCTGCGCGGCAACCTGGGCATGTCGGTCTACTTCAAGACCGAGGTCGGGCCGCTGGTGTTCGACAAGCTCAAGACCACGCTGCTGCTGGGCGTGGATGCGCTGGCGGTGGCGCTGGTCGTGTCGGTCCCGCTCGGCGTGCTGGCGGCGATCTACAAGAACAGCTGGATCGACCGGCTCTGCCTGGCGGTCGCGGTGCTGGGCCAGGCCCTGCCCAACTTCTTCTTCGCGCTGCTGCTGATCATGCTGTTCTCGATCTGGCTGCACTGGCTGCCGGTGTCGGGCAGCGACAGCTGGCAGCATTTCGTCATGCCCGCCGTGGCCCTGGGCTACTACGCGGCGCCGGCCTTCATGCGGCTGATCCGCGCCGGCATGATCGAGGTGCTGGACGCCGACTACATCCGCACGGCGCGGGCCAAGGGACTGCCGCCCGCCACCGTCATCTTCAAGCACGCCCTGCGCAACGCCATCGTGCCGGTGGTCGCCCTGGCGGCGGTGCAACTGGGCTACCTGCTGGGCGGCTCGGTGGTGATCGAAACCATCTTCGCGCTCGACGGCCTGGGCTACCTGGCCTACCAGAGCATCACCTACAAGGACTTCCCGGTCATGCAGATCATCGTGCTGCTGCTGTCGGTGATCTACGTGCTGCTGACGCTGGCGTCCGACATCGCCAACGCCTGGCTCGATCCGCGGATCCGGGTGGCCTGAGCGATGGCCGTTTTCGCAACGCGTCTGTGGCGCAACAAGGCGCTCGCGGTCGGCTGCGGCCTGCTGCTGCTGATCGTCTTCCTGGCCCTGTTCGCCGGCTGGATCTCGCCCCATGACCCCTACGTGCAGGACCTCGCCAACCGCACCGTGCCGCCGGTGTGGGACGGCAAGGGCAGCTGGCTCCATCCGCTGGGCACCGACCCGCTGGGCCGCGACTACCTGTCGCGCCTGTTCTACGGCGCGCGCATCTCGTTGCTGATCGGCGTCAGTGTCGCCGTGATTTCCGGGCTGATCGGCACCACCATGGGCATGCTGGCCGGCTATTTCGGCGGCAAGCTCGACATGGCGGTGTCGTTCCTGGTGACCACGCGCCTCTCCATGCCGGTGATCCTGGTGGCGCTGGCCACCGTGGCCCTGGTCGGCGGCTCGCTGTGGGTGGTGATCCTGGTGCTGGGCCTGCTCAAGTGGGACCGCTTCGCCGTCGTCATGCGCAGCGCGACCCAGCAGGTGCGCTCGCTCGAATACGTCGCCGCCGCGCAATCGGCCGGCGCCTCGACCTGGCGCATCCTGGCCAGCGAAGTGCTGCCCAACGTGCTGCCGCACCTGATCGTGATCGCCACGCTGGAAGCGGCCAGCGCCATCCTGCTCGAAGCCTCGCTGTCCTTCCTGGGCCTGGGCGTGCAGCCGCCGCTGCCCTCGTGGGGCCTGATGATTTCCGAAGCCAAGGCCTACATGTTCTTTTCGTTCTGGCTGATCGCCATCCCTGGCACGGCGCTGGCCCTGCTGATCTTCGCGATCAACCTGGCCGGCGACGGCCTGCACCAGTGGTTCATGCCCAAGGAGCGGGGATGAACGCGGTCGCTGCCGAAACCGTTCTCGACGTGCAGGGCCTGGATGTCGACATCCGCACCGACCGTGGCGTGCTGCATCCGGTGCGCGACGTTTCCTTCAGCGTGGCGCGCGGCGAGACCCTGTGCATCGTCGGCGAGTCGGGCTGCGGCAAGTCGATCACCTCGCTCTCGCTCATGGGCCTGCTGCCCCGGACGGCCACGCGCCGCACCCGCCGCCTGAGCTTCCTGGGCGAGGACCTGAGCCGGGCCGGAGGCAAGCGCATCAACGACCTGCGCGGCAACCAGATGGCGATGATCTTCCAGGAGCCGATGACGGCCCTGAACCCGGCCTACACCATCGGCGACCAGCTGATCGAGCATTACCGCCACCATCGCAAGGCGTCGCTGCAGGAGGCGACGGCCCGCGCCGTGGAACTGCTGGAGAAGGTCGGCATCGCGTCGGCGGCCAGGCGCCTGGGCCAGTACCCGCACCAGCTGTCCGGCGGCCTGCGCCAGCGCGTGATGATCGCGATGGCCTTGATGTGCGGCCCGCAGCTGCTGATCGCCGACGAACCCAGCACCGCGCTCGACGTGACCATCCAGGCCCAGATCCTGCGGCTGCTGGCCGACCTGCAGGCCGAGCTCGGGATCGCGATGGTGCTGATCACGCACGACCTGGGCGTCGTCGCCCGGATCGCCGACCGGGTCGCCGTCATGTACGCCGGCCAGGTGGTGGAAGCCGGACCGGTCCGGGACATCTTTGCGACCCCGCGTCACCCCTACACCCGCGGCCTCATGAGCTGCATCCCCGTGCCCGGTCGCACCGAGCCGGGCGGCAAGCTGGGCACGATCCCGGGCGTGGTGCCGTCGCTGGTCGGCGAGCTCAAGGGCTGCTCGTTCCGCGACCGCTGCCCGCTGGCGCAGCCCGAATGCGCCGGCGAGATTCCGGTCCACGTCGCGGCGGGCGGCCAGCAATGGCGCTGCATCTTCGGCGCGAACGGGGTCGCGGCATGAGCGGCGTGCCATTGCTCGGCGCGCGAGACCTGCGCCGCAGTTTCACCGTCAAGTCCGGCCTGTTCCAGCCGCGCCAGACCCTGCACGCGGTCAACGGCGTCGACATCGCGGTGCATCGCGGCGACGTGCTGGGCATCGTCGGCGAATCGGGCTGCGGCAAGTCGACGCTGGCGCGCATGCTGCTGGGGCTGACGCCGCCCAGCGCCGGAAGCGTCTTCATCGACGGCCAGGACATCGCCATCCTGGACCGGCTGGCGCTGGCGCGCCGGGTGCAGCCGGTGTTCCAGGACCCGTATTCGTCGCTCAATCCGCGCCGCAGCATCGCCTCGATCGTGGCGTTTCCGCTCGATGTGCACGGCATCGGCACCAAGTCGGAGCGGCGCCGCAAGGCCATCGACATGCTGGAGCGGGTCGGCCTGCCGGCCCGCCATGCGGACAGCACGCCGGGCCAGCTCTCGGGCGGCCAGCGCCAGCGGGTGGGGATCGCGCGGGCGCTGGTGATGAACCCGGAGATCGTGGTCTGCGACGAGCCGACCTCGGCGCTCGACGTGTCGGTGCAGGCCCAGATCCTGAACCTGCTGCTGGAGCTGCGGCAGGAATTCAACCTGACCTATGTCTTCATCAGCCACAACCTGGCCGTGGTGGAGCACATCGCGACCCATGTGGCCGTGATGTACCTGGGCCGGGTGGTCGAATTCGCCGCCACCGCCACGCTGTTTGCCCAGCCGCGCCATCCCTACACCCAGGCCTTGCTGGCCTCGGTGCTGACGCCCGACACCAGCCTGGGCATTCCGGACACCGGGCTGGGCCTGTCGTTTCCGGATCCGATCCATCCGCCGCCCGGCTGCCCTTTCCATCCGCGCTGCCCGCGCCGCATGGCCGTCTGCGAGACCGAGCGTCCGCTGCTGCTGCGCGACGGGCTGGGCGAGGTGGCCTGCCACCTGTATCCTGCTGCTGCCATCCAAGGACCCACCCCATGACCCGCGACGACGCCATCCACCAGGCGCAGGCCTGTTTCGACTCCGGCGACTTCCAGCGCACGCTGGCCCGCCGCATCGCGATTCCCACCGAAAGCCAGAACCCCGAGCGCGCTCCGGTGCTGCGCCAGTACCTGGAAGCGGAGATCCGGCCGGCGTTCGAGGCCATGGGCTTCACTTGCCGCATCCTCGAACATCCGAAAGCGGCGGCGCCGTTCCTGTACGCCGAGCGCATCGAAGGCGCCGGGCTGCCGACGGTGCTGGGCTACGGCCACGGCGACGTGATCCGCGGCCTCGACAAGGAGTGGAAGGACGGCCTGTCGCCCTGGTCGCTGACCGAGTCGGAAGGCCGCTGGTATGGCCGCGGCATCGCCGACAACAAGGGCCAGCACAGCGTCAACATGGAGGCGATGCGCTCGGTGCTGGCAGCGCGCGGCAAGCTGGGCTTCAACGCCAAGTACCTGATCGAGATGGGCGAGGAAACCGGCTCGGCCGGCCTGCGTGAACTGTGCGCGGAGCACCAGGAGCTGCTGCGCGCCGACCTGCTGATCGCCTCCGACGGGCCGCGCCTGGCGCCCGAGCGGCCGACCGTGTTCCTGGGCTCGCGCGGCAGCGTCAACTTCGACCTGTCGATCGAGGCGCGGGCCGGTGGCCATCACTCGGGCAACTGGGGCGGCCTGATCTCCAACCCGGGGATCCAGCTGGCCCACGCCATCGCCTCGCTGGTGTCGCCGACCGGGGAGATCCTGCTGCCGGAATGGAAGCCGAAGGAACTGCCGCCCGCGGTGCGGCGCGCGCTGGCCGACTGCGAGGTCGACGGCGGCGAGGACGGACCGGAGATCGAACCCTGGTGGGGCCAGCCGGGCCTGTCGCCGGCCGAGCGCGTGTTCGGCTGGTGCAGCTTCGAGGTGCTGGCATACAAGACCGGCAACCCGGACACGCCGGTGAACGCGATCCCGCCGCGGGCCTGGGCCCGTTGCCAGCTGCGCTTCGTGGTCGGCATCGATGCCGCGGACATCCTGCCGGCGCTGCGCCGCCATCTCGACGCGCACGGCTTTTCGATGGTCAAGATCACGACCACCCGCGAGACCATGTTCACCGCCACCCGGATCGACCCGGAAGACCCGTGGGTGCAGTGGGCCGTGGCCTCGATCGCGAGCACCAGCGGCAAGAAGCCGGCCGTGCTGCCGAACCTGGGCGGCTCGCTGCCCAACGACATCTTCACCGACGTCCTGGGTCTGCGCACGGTATGGGTGCCGCACTCTTATCCCGGCTGCTCCCAGCACGCGCCGAACGAGCACCTGCCGCCGCACCTGTTGCGCGAAGGCCTGGCGATGATGGCTGGCCTGTACTGGGACCTGGGCGCCGGCGCCACGCCGCACGCGCATCCCTGACCCTGTCATTGAGAGCCGTCATTCCCGCGGAGGCGGGAATGCAGGGTGTTCAAGGGTCGGGGCGCGCGGCAGCCAGTGCCCGACGCGGGCTCACACTGCGGCGGTAGGCGCTGCGCACCGACTTCGCTGCGCGATCCGGTCCGGGACCGGCGTCGCAGAACTCACTGCGGGCCCGAAGGCCCCTTCGTTCAAACAACTGCGCCGAGCAAGATCACGAGGCGCGCAAGCGCGCTCCGGTCCCGGACCGAATCCCGCAGCCGCCGCAGAGATCGCCCACGCCGGACACCGCCTGCCGCGCAGGGGCCGTCGGGCGCGCGCCAGTATCGATGTCACCCGCCCCGGTCTCGCCGTCCCCCACCAAAGCTCCCGCCGCGCGGGACATCCTGGATCCCGGGTCAAAGCCCGGGATGACAGCGCTTTTTCTTCAAACCCCTGACGGGAAAGTCTCCGGCGGCTCCACGCTGTGCCAGACCGGTCCGCGGTCCAGCGGCTCCAGCGCCGTGGTGTCGTCGATGTGGATCAGGGCGTCGAACTGCTGCGGCAGCCGGGTCAGGAAGTAGTGACTCTGGCGCTCGGTCTCCGGCCGGTAGATGACGCCGATGGCGCGCTGCAGGCGCTGCGGCGCGGCCAGCCGCTGCAGCGCCGGGTTGTCGCGCAGCGGCAGCAGGAAGCGGCTGGTCGCGGTCTGGTGCAGCACGTCCTCCCAGCTGCCGGCCAGCCCGGAGCGCACCCGCTTGCGGCGCGCCGGCTGGTCCCAGTCCGAGGCCGCCGTCACCGTGCCGTGGTGGGTGCTGAAGCCGACCAGCACCGCCTGCTCGTGGTAGCGGTCGCGCATCAGCTGGCCGACGTTCCACTCGCCGGCCTCGCCCATCTCGGTGGCGCCGGCGTCGCCCAGGTGCGAGTTGTGCGCCCACACCGCCATCTTCGGCAGGCCGTCCGCCGAGCCCAGGTGCCGGTCCAGCGCCTGCAGCGTCTCCACCATGTGGCTGTCCCGCAGGTTCCAGGACGACACCCGGCCGCGGAACATGGTGCGGTAGTACTCCTCGGCGTTGCGGACCAGGCGTGCGTTCTGCTGGGCGAAGAAGGCCTCGTCGCGCTCCATTCCCGGTGTCGACGGCAGCGCGGTGAAGCGCTGGTTGACGTCGCTCAGCTGCTGGATCACCTCGTCCTCGCAGCTGCGCGCCAGCCCGAAGCTGGCCGAATAGCCGTAGGCCTGGCTGTCCTCGCGGGCGTGGTCGAAGCAGGCATAGCGCTGGCGCGCGCGCAGCGCGGCGTCGGGATCGGTGCGATCGAGGTACGACAGCACCGCCTGCATCGAGCGGAACAGGCTGTACAGGTCGATGCCGTAGAAGCCGACCTGCTGCGCCGCCGGCCGGCCGTCGTTGTGGCCGCGCAGCCATTCGATGAAGTCGCGGACCTCGGTGTTGCGCCACATCCAGGCCGGGAAGCGCTCGAAGCCAGACAGCGCCGCCGCCGCGTCCCGGTCCTCCGACAGGCCGCGCACATAGCGGTTGACGCGCCAGGCGTCGGGCCAGTCCGCTTCCACCGCCACGGCGGTGAAGCCCTTCTCGACGATCAGGCGCCTGGTGATCGCCGCGCGGTCGCGGTAGAACTCGTGGGTGCCGTGCGACGCCTCGCCGAGCAGCGCGAAGCGGGCCGGGCCGATCAGTTGCAGCAGCGCGTCGTGTTCCTGCGCGCTGTGCGGCATCGGCACCAGGTGGCGGCTCAGGCCTTCGAGCAGTTCGCCGGTCCCCGGCTGGGTGGTGTGGGCGGCAGCCATGCTTGCTCTCCCGTGCAGCGGTCAATGGGCCGCCAGCGCGTGCTCCCGCCGGGCTGCTTCCAGCAGGGTATGCACCTCGTCGTCGCTGGCCTGGGGAAAATCGTCGTACCAGAGGCCGACGGCGCGAAACGGCGTGGGCATGGCGGCGCAGACCACCTCGTCGGCGTCGGCGCGCAACTGCTCGCAGGTTTCTGCCGCGCCGACCGGCACCGCCACCGTGAGGCTGGCGGGATGCTGCTGGCGGATGGCGAGCAGCGCAGCGCGCATGGTCGACCCGGTGGCCAGGCCGTCGTCGACCACCACCACGTCGCGCCCGCGCAGCGCCACGGCCGGCCGGTCGCCCCGGTAGAGCAGTTCGCGCCGCACCAGTTCGTCCTGTTCCCGGGCGACCACGCGGGCCAGGTCGTCGGGCGACACCTCGAGGCCGAGCGACGGATTCATCACCCGCACGCCGCCGCTGGCGATGGCGCCCATCGCGTATTCCTCGTGGCCCGGAAAGCCCAGCTTCCGGACAACGAACACGTCCAGCGGCGCCTGCAGTGCGTGCGCCACCTCGTAGCCCACGGCCACGCCGCCGCGCGGCAGCGCCAGCACCAGCAGGCCGGGTCGGCCGCGCAGGTGGGCCAGCTTGTCGGCCAGCACCCGGCCGGCGTGGCGGCGGTCGCGGAAGGGGAAGTCGCGCCCGTCGTTCATGTCGGCTGCTCCACGCGCGCCAGGTGGGCCTGGAACCAGCGGCCGGCCAGCGCCGAGACCTGTTCCAGGGCGCCGGGTTCCTCGAACAGGTGGGTGGCGCCGGGCACCAGCACCATCTCCTTGTCGCAGCGCAGCAGCCGCAGCGCCTGCTCGTTGAGGTCGATCACGCCGTTGTCGGCGCCGCCGACGATCAGCAGGGTGGGCGCGGTCACGGCGGCCAGCGCCGCCGGCCCGGCCAGATCGGGCCGGCCGCCGCGCGACACCACGGCGCTGATCCGCCCGCCCAGCCGGGCCGCGGCGATCAGGGCCGCCGCGCTGCCGGTGCTGGCGCCGAAATAGCCGATCCGCGCGTGGGCCAGGGCCGGCTGGGCCGCGGCCCAGAGCGTTGCGTCCTGCATGCGGCGGGTGAGCAGGGGGATGTCGAAGCGGTGTTCGCGGGTCTGCAAATCGACCTGTTCTTCCTGCACCGTCAGCAGGTCGAACAGCAGGGTGGCGATGCCCCGCTCCTGCAGCCGCCAGGCCACCTGGCGGTTGCGGGCGCTGTGGCGGCCGCTGCCGCTGCCGTGCGCGAACAGCACCAGCCCGCTGAAGGCGGGTGGCAACACGAGGTCGCCGTACAGCCAGGCGTCGCCCGAGGGAATGCGGACCTCGCTGGCGGCAAGGGCAGTGGCTGGGCTCGTCATGGCGGCACCTCCTGCGGGGAATCCGGACTTTTCAAGGATAGTCCCGCCGGCTGTTACCAGGGGTTGCGCTGGGTCAACTTTGCAGCGATCGTCCCGCCGTGTGCTCGGCCAGCAGCAGGGCCAGCGCCGCCGGGTCGCTGTCGCGCAGCTTCTGCAACGCCAGGCGGGCCGCATCGAGCTCGCTGGCGCGGTGGCGGCGCTTGACGTCCTCGACCCGGTCGTGGATCTGCTGGAGGCGATCCAGCGACTCCTGCCCCTTGGCCGCGCTCACGCCGTCCTGGCCGGCCAGCGAGAGCAGCACTTCGGTGATCAGCCCGAGCTGGCGGCCGTAGGAGGCGACGTCGAAGGCTTCGCGCTCGACGTCGCCGTTGCCGGCGTCCGTGCGGATGCCGGCGAAGAAGTCCGGCTCGATGCGCTGGGCCACGCTGCCGCTGAAGGGAAATTGGAACTGGGGCGCCCAGTACCAGAGCCATGGAACCATGATCCGCTCCCCGAGTGGGGCTGACGCCCCGGTGCGGAAACGATAGCGATGATTGCCGCGGGTGTCATCCTTCCCGCAGACTGCCTCAGCCCAGCTTCTTGACCAGCACCAGGCTCTTGCGGTCCCAGTTGTACTTGCGCTTGCGGGCTTCGGGCAGCCAGTCGGGGTCGGCCTGCACGAAGCCGCGCTTGAGGAACCAGTGCATGGTGCGGGTGGTGAGCACGAAGATGCTCTCCAGCCCCATCGCGCGGGCGCGCTGCTCCACGCGCTTGAGGATCTTCTCGCCGTCGCCCTGGCCCTGGGATTGCGGCGACACCGTCAGCGCCGCCATCTCGCCGGTCTTCGCCTCCGGGAACGGATACAGCGCGGCGCAGGCGAAGATCACGCCATCGTGCTCGACGATCGAGTAGTTCGCGATGTCGCGCTCGATCTCGGTGCGGTCGCGCTTGACCAGCGTGCCGTCCTTCTCGAACGGCTCGATCAGCTGCAGGATGCCGCCGACGTCGTCCGGCTGGGCCTCGCGCAGGCTCTCCAGCTTCTCGTCGACCACCATGGTGCCGATGCCGTCATGGACGTAGACCTCCAGCAGCAGCGAGCCGTCGACCGCGAACGGGATGATGTGGCTGCGCTCGACGCCGGCCTTGCAGGCCTTGACGCAGTGCTGCAGGTAGAAGGCGGTGTCGGTCGGCTGCAGCGGGTTGGGCAGGCTGGCGATCAGCTGCTCGGCCTGCGCCAGCGGCAGCTCGGTGTCGATCGGGTTCTCGTCGCCCTCGGGCGCCAGCGGCTGGACCCGGATGCCGGGGATCTCCGCCAGGAAGATCAGCTTGTCGGCCTGCAGGGCGATCGCCACGCTGGTCGCCACTTCTTCCATCGTCAGGTTGAAGGCCTCGCCGGTGGGGGAGAAGCCGAACGGCGACAGCAGCACCATTGCACCGAAATCGAGCGTGCGGGCGATGCCGGCGACGTCGACCTTGCGCACCAGGCCGGAATGCTGGAAGTCGACCCCGTCGACCACGCCCACGGGGCGGGCGGTGATGAAGTTGCCCGAGATGACGCGCACGGTGGAACCGGCCATCGGCGTGTTCGGCAGGCCCTGGCTGAAGGCGGCCTCGATCTCGTAGCGCAGCTGGCCGGCGGCTTCCTGGGCGCTGTCCAGGGCCACTTCGTCGGTGATCCGCATGCCGTGCGAGTACTTCGACACCTGGCCCTTGGTCTTGAGCTGCTCGTTGACCTGGGGCCGGAACCCGTGCACCAGGACGATCTTGACGCCCATGCTCTGGATCAGCGCCAGGTCCTGGGCGATGTGGGGCAGCTTGCCCGAGGCGATGGCCTCGCCCGGCAGTCCGACCACGAAGGTCTTGCCCCGGTGCATGTGGATATAGGGCGCGACCGAGCGAAACCAGGGGACGAAGGTGAAGTTGAAGACGGTGGACATCGAAGGGGTCATCAGATTGCGCAGCAGTGTAAGGGGAAAGCTGCTGGCGTCACGGCCGCAGGACAGGTATTGTCCGGGGACATGACTACCGTGGCCGTTGGCTTTTGGGGAGCCTTCTTCGGCGCCGTCGCGATGATGCTCGCGGGCTCGCTCATGGCCTACGTCCGTTCGATGCACAAGGTGGCATTGCGCGCGGCGCTCACCGCGGTGCTCTCGGCGCTGTTCGTGATCTCCTATGTCGGCTGGCTGCCGATCGCCGACCGCGACACCGAGGAGCGGGTGCTGGCCCACATTGCCGCCATCTGCTCCGCGATCCTGGGCCTGATGCTGCTGGCGCTGATGGGCGTCACGCGGCGCGCCGGCGGCGGCGTCCGGCTGCAGGCCGGCATCGTCGCCATCGCGGCCGCCGTGGTGCTGGCCGGCTGGGCCCTGCCGGGCGGCCAGGCGCTGGCGCTGGGCTCGGTGCTGGCCGTGGCGGTAGGCGTCGTGGCGCTGGTGGTCTGCGTGCGCGGCGTGCGGCGCGGCGACCGGCTGGCCTGGCTGGCGCTGTCGGCGATTTTCTTCATGTTGCTGGCGATCGCCGGCCTGAGCGCGATCGCGCTGGGGCAGGTTGATGCGTGGCCGCTGCACGCCCTGAGCGCGCTGGCCGGCATGGCCTATCTCGGCACCATTTCGGTCGCCCTCTGGTCGCGCTATTCCTACCTGATCGAGCTGCGCGAGGTGATGGCGCACGGCCCCAGCTACGACCCGGTGACCCGGATGCGCTCGCACGCGGAAACCGGCCAGCTGGTGGGCGCGGTGTTCGGTCCCGGCGATGGCCAGGCGCGGCCGGTGGGCGTGATCGCGATCTCGATCGGCAATCTGTACGCCCTGGAGCAGCTGCACGGCCGCGGCGCGGTCAACCACGCGCTGTTCGTCTGCGCCAGCCGGCTGCGGCGCGGCGTGCCGGCCGACGTCGAGATGGGGCGGCTGGGCGACGACGGCTTTCTGCTGCTGGCGCGCAACTCCGACGACCCGGTGCGGCTGGTGGCGATCTCGCGCCAGGTGGCGCAGCGGCTGGGGCAGCCGGTGTCCCTGAGCATTGCGTACGGAACGACCGCCCCGGAAAAAAGCCGCGCCGCCTGGGTGGCCGACGTCGGCGTCGGCGTGCTCGCGGCTGCCACGCCGGCGATGCGCCCGGCGGCGGCGGTCAGCATGGCGCGGGCGATGTCGCGCACGGCCTGGAGCTTCGGCAGCCGGATCGCATGGTTCGACCGCGACAAGCGCGCGATCGCCGAGCTGCCGCTGGCGGACGCGCGATGATGCATCCGCTGGTCGCCGGCTTCTGGGGCGTGTTCTTCGGCACCGTCGCCCTGATGCTGGTCGGCTCGCTGCTCGCGTACCTGCGCTCGCCGCACCGCGTGCCCCTGCGGGCGGCCGAGGTCGCCGTGCTGTCGGCGCTGTTCGCCGCCGCGTACCTGGGCGGCCTGCCGATCGCCGACCGCGACACGGAGCAGCGGGTGCTGGCCCACGTCGCCGCGGTCTCCTTCGCGTTCCTGGTCCTGCTGCTGCTGGCGCTGCTGGGCCTGACCCGGCAACCGGGCCAGCGGCGCCGGTGGTCGGCGCTGGTCTGGGGCCTGGCGGCGCTGGTGGTGCTGGCGGGCTGGGCCCTGTCGCCCCGGCAGGCCCTGATGCTCAGCTCGTTCGTGACCATCCTGGTCGGCCTGGCGGCGCTGGCCGTCACCAGCCGCAGCGCCCTGCGCGGCGACCGGCTGGCCTGGGTGGCGTTCGCGGGCATGTTCTTCGTCGACGTGGCGCTGGTGGCCTTGGCGTGGATCGCCCTGCAGGACGTGCAGACCTGGCCGCTGCACGCGCTCAGCGCCATCGCCGGCACCGCCTACCTGGCTGCGTTTTCGGCGGCGATGTGGGCCCGCTACTCGTACCTGATCGAACTGCGCGAGGTGATGGCGCACGGCCCCAGCTACGACCCGGTGACGCGGATGCGCTCGCACGCGGAAACCGGCCAGCTGGTGGGCGCGGTGTTCGGGCCCGGCGACGGGCAGTCGCGGCCGGTCGGCGTGATCGCGATCTCGATCGGCAACCTGTACGCGCTGGAGCAATTGCATGGCCGCGGCGCCGTCAACCACGCGCTGTTCGTCTGCGCCAGCCGGCTGCGGCGCACGGTGCCGGCGGAGGTGGAGATGGGCCGGCTGGGCGACGACGGCTTCCTCCTGCTCACCCGCAATTCCGACGATCCGAAGCGGCTGGTCGCACTGGCCCGCCAGGTGGCGCAGCGGCTGGCCGACCCGGTGTCGCTCAGCACCTCCGACCCGACGGCGCCGCAGGCCAGCCGCGCCAGCTGGGTGGCGGATGTCGGCGTCGGCGTGCTGGCGGCCACCACGCCGGCCACCAAGCCGTCCAACGCCGTGACCATGGCGCTGGCGATGTCGCACACGGCCTGGAGCTTCGGCAGCCGGATCGCCTGGTTCGACAGCAGCCGGCGCGAGATCGCCGAGCTGCCGCTCACGGACGGAGTCCGCTGACCGTGGGCTTGCTGGCTGCCGGCTTCTGGGGCGGGTTCTTCTGCGCCGTGACGCTGATGCTGGCGGGGTCGCTGGCCGCCTTTTTCCGGTCGCTGCAGCGGGTGGCGCTGACGGCGGCCCTGTCGTCGCTGATCTCGGCCCTGTTCGTGGTCGCCTACCTGGGCTGGCTGCCGCTGGGCGGGCCCGCCACCCAGGCCCGGGTGCTGGCCCATGTCGCCATCGTCAGCGCCAGCGCCCTGGGCCTGATGCTGCTGGCCATGCTGGGACTGCTGCGCCGGCCGCGCGAGGCGCGGCGGATCGGCCTGTCGGTGCTGGCCCTGGGCGCCGCGGTGGTGCTGGCCGGCTGGCTGCTGGAGCCGCTGCAGGCGCTGGCGTTGAGCTCGGTGGTGGCCCTGCTGGGCGGGATGCTGGCGCTGATGGCCTGCGTGCGCAGCGCCCGCCGCGGCGACCGCCAGGCCTGGGTGGCCGTGTGGGGGGTGTCGTTCATGCTGGTGGCGCTGGCGGGCCTGAGCTGGATCGCGCTGGACCGGGGCGGCGTGCCGTGGCCGGTCCATGCGGTCAGCGCCGTGGCGGGCACGGCCTACCTCACCAGCATGGCGCTGTCGCTGTGGGCGCGCTACTCCTACCTGATCGAGCTGCGCGAGGTGATGGCCCATGGCCCGAGCTACGACCCGGTGACGCGGATGCGTTCGCATGCGGAAACCGGCCAGCTGGTGGGCGACGTGTTCCGGCCCACCGAGGGCGAGAACCGGCCGGTGGGCGTGATCGCGATCTCGATCGCCAACCTGTATGCGCTGGAAAAGCTGCATGGCCGCGGGGCCGTGAACCACGCGCTGTTCATCTGCGCCGGCCGCCTGCGCCGCGGCGTGCCGGCCGATGTCGAGATGGGGCGGCTGGGCGACGACGGCTTCCTGCTGCTGGCGCGCAACTCGCAGGACCCGGTGCGGCTGGTGGAGATCGCGCGGCAGGTGGCCCGGCGCCTGGGCGGGCCGGTGTCGCTCAGCACCACGTCCGACCCGTCGGCGCCCGAAGCCGGCCGTGCCACCTGGGCGGCCGAGGTCGGCGTCGGCGTGCTGGCCGCCGCCACGCCGCAGATGCGGCCCGCGGCCGCCGTCAACATGGCCCGTGCCATGTCGCGGTCGGCCTGGAGCTTCGGCAGCCGGATCGCGTGGTTCGACCGCGACAAGCGCGAAATCGCCGAACTGCCGCTGACGGACCTGCGGTGAAGCCGGACATCCGTACGCAGAGGGCGCAGAAGACACGCAGAGGACGCAGAACAAAACCAATGAAGGTCTTGAACTCAATCCTTCAACTCTCTTTTTTTTGCGCTCTTTGCGCATCCTTTGCGTCCTCTGCGTACGGGTGTCCGCATTCGAAGCTGATGTCCAGGCCAAGCGCCCATAATCGAGGGCTTTGGGTGCTCGAGTCTTGCCGCTGAACATCACCTTTCCCGAATCCCTGCCGGTCTCGACCCGGCGCGACGAGATCGCGGCGGCGATGGCGGCCAACCAGGTCGTCATCGTCTGCGGCGAGACCGGCTCGGGCAAGACCACCCAGCTGCCCAAGATCGCCCTGGCGCTGGGCCGCGGCAAGCTCAACGCGCCGCCCGGCCAGGGCAAGCTGATCGGCCACACCCAGCCGCGCCGCATCGCCGCCTCGAGCGTGGCCAAGCGCATCGCCGAGGAACTGAACACGCCCCTGGGCGAGGTGGTGGGCTACAAGGTGCGGTTCCAGGATCGCCTCTCGCGGGATGCCTCGGTCAAGCTGATGACCGACGGCATCCTGCTGGTGGAGACGCAGACCGACCCGCTGCTCAAGGCCTACGACACCATCATCATCGACGAGGCCCACGAGCGCTCGCTGAACATCGACTTCCTGCTCGGTTACCTGCGCCAGATCCTGCCGCGCCGGCCCGACCTGAAGGTGATCGTGACCTCGGCCACCATCGACGCCGACCGGTTCGCGCAGCACTTCGCGTCGAGCAAGGGTCCCGCACCCATCCTGTACGTGTCGGGCCGGATGTTCCCGGTGGAGCAGCGCTGGCGGCCGTTCGAGGAGACGCGCGACTACGACCTGAACAGCGCGATCGCCGATGCGGTGGACGAACTCTGGCAGGGCAACGCGCCGGGCGACATCCTGGTCTTCCTGCCCGGCGAGCGCGAAATCCGCGAGGCCGCCGACCACCTGCGCAAGCACCTGGCCCACGACGTCATGACGCGCAACGCCGAGGTGCTGCCCCTCTTCGCGCGCCTGTCGCAGGCCGAGCAGGACCGGATCTTCGACAGCCACGGCGGACGCCGCATCGTGCTGGCCACCAACGTGGCGGAAACCTCGCTCACCGTGCCGGGCATCCGCTACGTGATCGACAGCGGCACCGCCCGCATCAAGCGCTACAGCTTCCGCAGCAAGGTGGAGCAGCTGCTGGTCGAGGCCGTGAGCCAGTCGTCGGCGAACCAGCGGGCCGGGCGCTGCGGCCGGGTGGCCAACGGCATCTGCATCCGGCTGTACGACGAGAAGGACTTCGCCGCCCGCCCGCGCTTCACCGACCCGGAAATCCTGCGCTCGTCGCTGGCCGGCGTGATCCTGCGCATGAAGTCGCTGCGCCTGGGCCAGGTGGAGGATTTCCCCTTCCTGGAGCGGCCGCAGGGCCGGGCCATCGCCGACGGCTACCAGCTGCTCAACGAGCTGGGCGCGGTCGACGACGCCAACGAGCTGACCCGCCTGGGGCAGGAGCTGGCGCGGTTGCCGCTCGACCCGCGCGTGGGCCGGATGATCATCGAGGGCCGCGAGCGCCACGCGCTGGACGAGGTGCTGGTGATCGCGTCGGCGCTGTCGGTGCAGGACGTGCGCGACCGGCCGATGGACATGCAGACCCAGGCCGACCAGCAGCACGCCAAGTTCGACGACGAGAAGAGCGAGTTTTCGGGCTATCTGAAGCTGTGGCAATGGATCCACGATGCACGAGGCGGCGTGCCCCCACCCCAACCCTCCCCCGGAGGGGGAGGGAGCAGGGCAAGGGGACTCCCTCCCCCCTCGGGGGAGGGCGGGGGTGGGGGCATGCACGCGCCAACCCACAAACTCTCCAATCGCCAATACGAACAACTCCTGCGCCAGAACTTCGTCAACATCCGCCGGGTGCGCGAATGGCGCGACATCCATTCGCAGCTCCACACCGTGGTGGCGGAGCACAAGTGGAAGCTCAACACCCAGCCCGCCAGCTACGAGCAATTGCACAAGGCGATGCTCTCGGGCCTGCTGGGGAACGTCGGCTGGAAGCTCGAAGAGGCCGGGGCGAATGCGGCGACCGGCTCCCGCGGCGGCGGCCCGAGCGGCGAATACCTGGGCGCGCGCGGCATCAAGTTCTTCCCGCACCCCGGCGCCCACCTGAAGAAGAAACCGGGCCGCTGGATCGTCGCCGCGGAACTGGTGGAGACCACGCGCCTGTTCGGCCGCGGCATCGCCAACATCGACCCCACCTGGATCGAGGAGGTGGCGGGCCACCTGCTGAAGAAACAGGTGCTGGACCCGCACTGGGAAAAGAAGGCCGGCGACGTGATGGCGCTGGAGCGCGCCACGCTGTACGGCCTGGTGGTGTACAGCGGGCGCCGCGTCGCCTTCGGCCCGATCGACATGCACGGCGCGCGCGAGATCTTCATCCGCGAGGCGCTGGTGGCCGGCCAGTGGGAGACCAGGCTGCCGTTCCTCGCGGCCAACCTCAAGCTGGTCAAGCAGGTCGAGGAGCTGGAACACAAGTCGCGCCGGCAGGACGTGCTGGTCGACGACGAGCTGATCTACGCCTTCTACGACCAGCAGCTGCCGCCGGACGTGTTCAGCGCCCACGGCTTCGAGAACTGGTTCCGCCAGGCCAGCCGCGCCAACCCCAACCTGCTCAAGCTCTCGCGCGACGAGCTGATGCGGCACGAGGCGGCCGGCATCACCACCAATTCGTTCCCGAAAACGATCCGCCTGGGCGGCGTCGATTGCGCCGCCAGCTACCTGCACGAGCCGGGCGATGCGCGCGACGGACTGACGGTGGAGGTGCCGCTGTTCGTGCTGAACCAGGTCAGCGACGACCGGGTCGAGTGGCTGGTGCCCGGCATGCTCAAGGACAAGGTCCAGGCGCTGCTGAAAAGCCTGCCGCAAAAACCCAGGTCGCGGTTCGTGCCGCTGCCGGAGTCGGCGACGCGGCTGTCGGCGACGCTGGGCGAGCCGGCCCACTTCGAGCGCGGTTCGCTCACCGACGCCCTGCTCAAGATGGTGCGCGACCAGACCAGCCTGGACGTGAAGCGCACCGACTTCAAGCTCGACATGGTGCCGGCCCATTTGTTCATGAACCTGCGGGTGGTCGACGAGCATGGCCGCCAGCTTGGCATGGGGCGCAACCTCGGCGCGCTGAAAGCGGAGCTCGGCGCGCAGGCGCGCGGCGCGTTCCAGGCGCTGGCGGGGATGAAGGCGCGGGTGCTGGAGGAAGTTCCTCCCTCGCCCGCCGGGGGAGGGCGGGGTGGGGGCAATGGCGTCGCAAAGGCAAGCCCCCCTCCCAGCCTCCCCCCGAGGGGGGGAGGAGCAGGAGAGCGCTACACGTCCTGGAGCTTCGGCGAGCTGCCCGAGCTGATGGAGATCCGCAAGGGCGGCACCAGCCTGATCGGTTTCCCGGCGCTGATCGACCAGGGCGACGCGGTGACGATCGAGGTGTTCGACGAGCCCGAGGTCGCTGCCGCGAAGCACCGCGCCGGCCTGCGGCGGCTGTTCGCGCTGCAGCTGAAGGACGCGATCAAATACCTCGAGAAGAACATCCCCGACCTGCAGAAGATGGCCGTGGCGTACATGACGCTGGGAACGCAGGAGGAGTTGCGCGACCAGGTCATCGAGGTGGCGCTGGACCGCGCCTTCCTGCTCGAGCCGCTGCCGGCGGACGAAGCGGCCTTCAGGAAGCGGATCGAGGAGGGCAGGGGGCGGCTCACGCTGATCGCCAACGAGGTGGCGCGGCTGGCAGGCACCATCCTGCTCGAATACGGCGCCGCCGTGCGCAAGATCAAAGACACCAAGGTCCAGCCCGAGGCCACGGCCGATGCGCAGCAGCAGCTGCAGCGGTTGATGCCCAAGTGGTTCCTGGCCGTCACGCCGTGGCCGCAGCTGCAGCACTTCGCGCGCTACCTCAAGGCCGTCACCCTGCGCCTGGAAAAGCTGCGCGCCGACCCGGCGCGCGATGCCGCGAAGCTGTCCGAACTGCGGCCGCAGGAGCAGCGCTACTGGCGCCTGGTGGCCGAGCGCAAGGGCGCGGTCGACGACCGCATGGGCGAATACCGCTGGCTGCTGGAGGAACTGCGGGTGAGCTTCTTCGCGCAGGAGCTGCGCACCCCGCAGCCGGTCAGCGTGAAGCGCCTCGACAAGGTCTGGGCGCAGTTGAACAGCTGAAGCGGTTCAGGCCCCTGCCGTCGACAGCGCCTCGGTGCAGTGCCTTGGCAGCTCGAAGCCGCGCGCGGCGTCCTGGATGGCGCGGGTGCGGATCAGCGGGGCCTGCGACTGCACGTTGCCGAAGATGGTCGCGAACGCCACGTCGGCGGCGTCGCGGCCGGTGCCGATGCGCATGAACCCCATCGGGATCGCGGTGCCCGACGGATCGAACATGTACCAGCGGCCACTGAGGTAGACCTCGACGTAGGCATGGAAGTCCGGCGGGCCGAGCGCCGGGTCGGCGCCGAAATCGGTGCCGGTGGCCATCCGGGCCGGGATGTTGACGGCGCGGCACAGCGCGATCATCAGGTGGGCGAAGTCGCGGCAGACGCCGACCTGCTCGATCAGGGTGTCGACGGCCGACGTGTTCGAGTTGCTGGTGTTCGAGGTGAAGGTCACGTGCTTCTGGACCCAGGCCTGGATCGCCTGCACCCGGCTGTGGCCCTGCCAGAGATGGCCGAACTCGTTGATCGCGAATTTCAGCAGCCGGTCCGACTGGCAGTAGCGGCTCGGGTAGATGTAGGCCATGACGTCCAGCGGCATCTCGCGCACCGCAACCTCCGCCAGCGTCGATGGGTCGGCGCGGTGCTGCTCCAGGTCCACCGTCGCCGAATACGACACGGTGAGCGGTCCCTGATCGGCGTGCAGGCGCATGAAGCGGTTGCCCGTCACCGGTTCGGTGCTCACCTCCGGCACGACGGCCTGGCTCAGCGCCAGGTTCTCGTTGGTCAGGGTCTGCCAGGGCGTCTGCGCCGGGTGGATGTTGAAGACGAAGTCGGCTCCATACGGGTCGTTGACCTGGTAGTACAGGTCGATTTGCAGCTCGAGGCGGATCATGGGGTGGTGCTCATGGCCTTGCAGGCCGCAGATTGGGAAATACAGAATTGCACGAACTGTTCCAGGTCGAAGGACTTGTCGAAGAAAGCATCGGCGCCGGCCTGCCGGGCATAGTCCGCGACCGGTCCCCGGTTGTAGTTGGTCAGGACCACGGCCTTCTGGTGCGGCTGGCGCCGGCGGCAGCGTCGCAGCACGTCGAAGCCGTGGCCCTCGCGCAGGAACAGGTCCACCACCGCCAGGTCCCAGCCGTCCGGGTGGCCCTCCAGCCAGTCGCCGGCCAGGCTCGCGTTGGCGAACACGTTGACCAGCTCGGTGCCGGGGATGGCCTCGAGAATACGCCTGACCTGATCCTGGATTTCCTTGCTGTCTTCCACCAGCAGCACCTTCATCGCCCGACTCCGTCGCAGATATTTTTTTCGATGCTCCGATGATCTCAGCAGCCGCGCGCCGCGGCTGTAGGAAGGCGCCGTGCGTGCGCTTGCGTGCCGGAAAAAAACAAAGGGCGCCGAAGCGCCCTGTGCGGATCGCCAGCCGTCGTTCAAGGGCGCGATGCCTTCTGCCGGGCGCCCACCGGGGTGCTTTGGGTGGCTGGCGGGCTCTTTTCGGGCGCAGGTTTCTTGCCGGCCTGGGTGACGATCGGCGGCTGGCGCTCCGGATCGATCGACGCGAAGCCGCGGTTGGAAGAGCCGATCACCTTGCTCAGGCCCTGGTAGATGGCGCGTTGGTTGCTCGAACCCATGTCTGACTCCTGGACTGCGAACCGGCGATGCGCCGGCCCCGGAACATTGGCGCGCAACCCGGCTGGCGAACGCGTCGGAGCACGCGCCGCGCGGCTGTAGGAGATTCCTGCCGCCGGGCTGCTCAGGCCGCGGGCGGCTGCTGTGAGGGTGGCTCGACCGGGTCCGGGTCGACGTGGTTCTCGCCCATGCGGCGCTTGCGCAGCATGGCTGCCAGCGCGGTCTGCGCCCCTTCGCCGGTGGTGGCGCCGCCGCACGGAACCGGCGCGTTGGCGGTCGGGATCGGGAGGATGGGGTCGCTCATTGGGCCTGCCCTCCGGCCGCGTCATCGGCTTCCCCGGTCTGGTGACGATGGTCCCGGCCCTGGGAAATCATGTGGGCCAGCGCGCTGGCCGCGCCGTGGCCGCTGTTGCCGGCTTCGGCGCGTTCCTCGTGGTGCTGCTTCGGCTCGCTGCCGCCGTGCTCTTGCTTGGTGTCGCTGGATCCACCCATGGAGTGCCTTCCTTTTGGTTGTTGCTCGCGTGGGGAGCCATCACCAGCGGCAAAGTCAGTTTCGCCGGGCGCTGCCGGACCGGCGGTCGGGAACGCCCCGAACGGCTTGTAGGAAATCGCTGGACTTGCGGGCCGGACGGCGCCGCTCCGCGTCCGGCTGAGCAACGCCGGATTCGTGGGGATAATCGCCGATGCGAATTCGGACCCTGCTCGTGTTGATGTCACTGGCCGTGCTGCTGCCCGTGGTGCTGGCGTCGGTGGTGGCGCTGGACAAGATCCGCGCAGGTGAGCGCAACGCCGCCGTGCGCGGGCTGCAGGAAACGGTGCGGGCCACCGCGCTGATCGTCGACCGGGAAGCGCAGGGCTCGCTGGCCGCGCTCAAGGCGCTGAGCAGTTCGGTCCATCTGCGCACCGGCGACTTGCAGGCGTTCTACGACCAGGCCGCGGCGCTGGACCAGAAACCGGACGTCTGGACCCTGCTGCTGGACGACCAGGGCCAGCAGTTGGTCAACACGGTGCTGCCCTTCGGCGCGCCCCGGCCGTCGCCGGTTGCGCGTGAGCGTGTTGCCAGCGTGCTGGCCAGCGGCAAGCCCCTGGTCACGGACCTCGTCCTCGACCCTGGGACCGGCAAGCTGCTGATCACCATCCATGTTCCGGCGAAGTTTCCCGGCGGCCGTTCCTTCGTCGTGGCCCAGGGCTTCTCGGTGGACCGCTGGAGGCAGGTGTTGCTGCACCAGCAAATCCCCGCCGAGTGGATCGTGGCGGTGATCGACCGCCAGGGCAGGTTCATCGCGCGCAGCCACAAGAGCGCTGAACTCGTGGGCAAGCCGGCCCGGCCCGAACTGGTGGCCGCCGCGGCAGGGGCGGACCGCGGCTGGCTGCGCCATTCCACCGTCGAAGGCATCGACGTCTACGATGCCTTCGAGCATTCCGACCTGACAGGCTGGACCATCGCGGTGGCGGCGCCGGTCGCGCTGGTCGATGCTCCCGCCAGCCGCGCGCTGACGCTGGCGCTGGCCGGGCTGGTGCTGGCGGTGCTCGCCGCGATGCTGGCGGCGATGCTCTTCGGCCAGCGCTTCATCCGCGCGATCGAAGGCGCGGGCCGGGCCGCCGTGGCGCTGGGCAAGGGGGAGCAGCCGTTGACCCGGCCGACCGGGCTGCGCGAAGTCGACGCGCTCAACCAGGCCCTGGTGGAAGCCGGCAAGCTGCTGGAGGCCGAGCGCAAGTCTCGCGAGGCGGCGGAGTCCGAGCGCGAACGGCTGCTGGCCAGCGAAATGACGGCGCGGGAGGCGGCGCAGGCCCAGAACGTGGCCAAGGACCAGTTCCTGGCGATGCTGGGGCACGAGCTGCGCAACCCGCTGGCGGCGATCTCGGGCGCGATCTTGCTGCTGGAGAGGGGCGGCGCCGACGAGGAGCGCGCCCGGCGTTACCGCGAAATCATCCGGCGGCAGAACCGGCACCTGACCCACATCATCAACGACCTGCTCAATGTCAGCCGGCTGATGGCCGGCAAGATCACGCTGGAGCGGCAGCCGCTCGACCTGGCCCAATGCGCCGTGGCCTGCGTGGAGTCCCTGCGCGCCACCGAGCGCGCGAGCGCCTTCCGGCTGGTGGTGCGCACCGAACCGGCGTGGGTCGACGGCGATGCGGTGCGGATCGAGCAGATCCTGAACAACCTGATCACCAACGCGCTCAAGTTCTCGCCAGCCGGGGGCGAGGTGCATGTGGACGTGCGTGCGAAAGGCGATCGCGCGGTGGTGACGGTGCAGGACTTCGGCGCCGGCATCGGCGGCGAGATCCTGCCGCAGGTCTTCGAACCGTTCTTCCAGGGACCGCAGCCGCCCAATCGGACGCAGGCGGGGCTGGGCATCGGGCTGGCGCTGGTGCGACAGCTCACGCGCCTGCATGGCGGCGACGTCACCGCCTCCAGCCCCGGCCTGGGACAGGGCAGCCTGTTCAGTTTCTGGCTGCCGCGCATCGCAGCGCCCACCGGCCCGGCCCAGCACCCGGGGGTGGTCAGGTCCGGCCGGCGCCGCCTGGTCTATGTGGAAGACAACGACGATGCGCGCGCCACCATGGCCGAACTGCTGCGCTCGTACGACTACGATGTGATCGAAGTCCCCGCGGGCAAGCGCGTCGTGGCGGCGGTGCAGGCCAGCCAGCCGCATGCGGTGCTGCTGGACATCGGCCTGCCGGACATCGACGGCTACGAAGTGGCGCGGCAGCTGCGGGCCAATCCAGCGACGCAACTGGTGCCGCTGATCGCACTGACGGGATACGGGCAGCTGCGCGACAAGCAGGCCGCGCAGCAGGCCGGCTTCGACGCCCACCTCGTCAAGCCGGCGGATGCGGCGGCAGTGCTCAAGGCGGTCGAAGAGGTGCTGGCGAAGCCGCCGGCGCTGGAGCACTGAGACCTGTCGCCCCTTGCCGCAGCGGGCAAAGGAGTCCGAAAAGAAAGCCCGCGCTGCACCTCATCCCGGCGTAGCATCGGTCAGATCAGCCAAAGGACCGTTTTCGCCAGTGCCAACCCAGGACAGCCGCAAGGTCGCCTCCACCCTTGAGCGGCTCGCCGCGCAGGGCACGACCCCCCTCCGGATCGCCGATGCCGTCGTTTCGACCTGGCAGGCGGTGGACGCCGCGCTTGCGCCGGTCATCGGCAGCAAGGGCGTCGTGGCCCTGTACGGGCGCACCCTGTTCCTGGTCCGCGAGAAACATCCCTGGATGGCCGCGCTGCAGCAGGGCGCGGAGCCGCTCATGGACCTGGCGCAGCTGGCGGCGGCGCTGGGGCAGCAGGAAAGCTGCACCGCGGCCGCCGGCGCCGGCGACCAGCTTCAATCCCTGTACGAGTTGCTGCGCAGCTTGATCGGGCCCTCGCTCACCGGACAACTTCTGCGCTCGGCGTGGGACAACCCATTGCGCGGCTCCGCCGCCCAGGATCGCACGCCATGACCGAGAAAGTCACCATCAACCGACTGCCCACGGGGGTGCCGGGCCTGGACGAGGTCCTGGGTGGCGGCCTGCCGGAGTTTTCCTTCAACCTGATCGCCGGCCCGCCGGGTTGCGGCAAGACCACCCTGGCCCACCAGATGATGTTCGCGCTGGCCACGCCCGAGCGGCCGGCCCTGTACCTCACGGTGCTGGGCGAGCCGACGCTGAAGATGCTGCGCTACCAGCAGCAGTTCGATTTCTTCGACAGCAGCCGGGTCAGCCAGTCGGTGCGCTTCGTCAACCTGGGCGAGGATGCACTGACCGGCAACCTCGCCGCGGTGCTGGCGCGGATCGTCGCGGAAGTGCAGGCCGTCGGTCCGGCGCTGGTGTTCGTCGACTCGTTCCGCTCGGTGGTGCTGGCCGGCGCCGGCCCGGGCGACCCGCACAACAGCCTGCAGCATTTCATGCAGGAACTGGCCATCCTGATGACCAGCTGGCAGGCCACCACCTTCCTGATCGGCGAATACTTCACCGAGACCGACGCCAACCCGGTGTTCACGGTGGCCGACGGACTGATCTGGCTGCGCCAGAGCGTGCAGGGCAACTCGATGGTGCGCAAGCTGGAGATCATGAAGATGCGCGGGCAATCGACGCTGCCGGGCCTGCACCCGTTCCGCATCACCAATGCCGGCATCGAGGTGTTCGCGCCGCCGGCGGCGCTCCCGCAGCCGGCGGATGCGGCGGCCGCCGTGGTCGCCCCGCGCCTGCAGATCGGCGTGCCGGCGATCGACGCCATGCTCGGCGGGGGGCTGCCGCGTGGGTATTCGCTGCTGGTGGCGGGGCCGTCGGGTTCCGGCAAGAGCATCCTGGCGGCCTCCTTCCTCGCCGAGGGAGCCCGCAACGGCGAGCGCGGCGTGATCGCCGTGTTCGAGCAGCGGCCCAACCAGTTGCGCAGTCCCGTCATCACCGAGCTGATTCGGGCCGGCCGGGTCGGGCTGGTGAATACCCACGCCCAGGACCTGTCGATCGCCGAAGTGCTGCGCATGCTCACGAACGAAATCACGCGGCTGGGCGCGACCCGGGTGGTGATCGACTCGCTCTCGGGCTTCGAGCTCAAGCTGGCGCCGACCTTCCGCGAGGACTTCCGCGAATCGCTGTTGCGGCTGGTGTCGGCCCTGGCCGGCCACGGCGTCACCGTGCTGATGACGTCGGAACTGGAAGACCGCTACACCGACCTGCGCTTCAGCCCGTACGGCACCGCCTTCCTCACCGACGCGATCATCGTGCAGCGCTACATCGAGGTCGACAGCCGGCTGCGCCGGGTCATGGCGGTGGTCAAGGTGCGCGGTAGCATGCACTCGAACGAGCTGCGCGAGTACACCATCGACGCCGGCGGCGTGGTCGTCGGCGAGATGCTGCAGGACCAGGAAGGCCTGCTCGGCGGCCGGCCGACCCGCAAGAGGACCTCGCCGCCGCCCGCCAACCGTTCGCCATGAGCGCCGACACCGGTGCGGATCGCAGTGCGCCGGCCAGCCTGGCGCGCGAAAGCGTCCGCATCCGGGCCGAGATCGCGGCGGCCCGCGCCGAACTGGCCGGCCTGCAGGAGCAACTGGCGGCCGCCCGTCTCGAGCTGGGCGACGGCGTCGCGGCCCGGCTGGTCGAGGCCAACGAGCGCCTGCTGCTGGCGGCGCTGGCGGCGCACCAGGCCGCCGAGGCCAGCGCGCAGTCGGTCCGGGAGCTGACCGAAGCGGCGGAGCTGGATGCGTTGACCTCCCTGCCGACCCCGGCCGTGCTGCGCAGCCGGCTGGCGAGCGCCATCGACGAGGCCCGGGATGGCGGCGGGCATGCCGCCCTGCTGCTGCTGAACCTGACCGACTTCACCCTGATCAACGACACCCTGGGGCATGCCACCGGCGACCAGGTGCTGCAGCTCGCCGCGCGCACCCTGGCGGCCGCGGTGCGTCCGATCGACACGGTCAGCCGGCATCGCGGCAACGATTTCCTGATCCTGCTGCCCCGTCTTGCCGACGTGTCCGAGGCTGTGGTGCATGCGGCCACGATCACCGGCGCGCTGGGCTCCCCGGCGATGCTGAACCACCATGTGCTGCGCCTGACGGCCAGTGTCGGCATCAGCATCCATCCCGAGGATGGCGCCGATGCCGACAGCCTGATCGACCGCGCCGTCGCCGCGATGTACCGGGCCAAGTGGCGCGGCCTGGGCAGCTATGCGTTCCAGGGCGAGGCCGGCACCAGCGAGCGCAGCCTGGAGCTGCGCACGCTCGAATCGATGCGGCAGCCGCTGGTCGACCACCAGTCGGCGGTGGCGGAATCGGACCGCCGCAACGCGCTGCTGCAGGAGGCCAACACCCAGTTGCTGCTGGCGGCGGTCAGCGCGCAGGCGCTCAAGGATGCGGCGGAGCAGGCGCAGCGCCGGCAGACCAATTTCCTGGGCGTGCTGGCCCACGAGCTGCGCAACCCGCTCACTCCCATCCGCAACGCCGCCGCGATCCTCGGCCGCATTCCCGGCGACAGCCCGCTGCTGGGCAAGCTGCAGGGCATCATCGAAACCCAGGTCCACAACATGTCCCGGTTGCTGGAGGACCTGCTCGACGTGACCCGGGTGAACGCCGGCAAGCTGCGGCTGGAACTGCGGTCGGTGGAGCTGAACCACCTGGTCGACGATGTGGTGCAGGCCTGCCGGCCGGCGCTGGACAGCCGGCTGCAGACCTTCAAGGTCGCCCTGGGAACGGAGCCGCTGCACGTCCACGGCGACCCGGTGCGGTTGACCCAGATCCTGAGCAACCTGCTGGACAACGCCTCGAAGTACACGCCCGAAAAGGGCGAGATCCACCTGTCGGTCGAGGCGCTGGCGGACAAGGTGATGCTGACGGTATCGGACACCGGCATCGGCATCAGCGCCGAGGCCCTGGGCACCATCTTCGAGCCCTTCATGCAGGAGCAGCACGCCACGCTGTTCAATGGCGCCGGCCTGGGCATCGGGCTGACGGTGGTGCGGGAACTGGTGGAAGGGCACGGTGGCCACGTCGCCGCGTTCAGCGCCGGCAAGGGCGCGGGCAGCCGGTTCGTGGTCACGCTGCCGCTCGGTCCCAACCCCGACGCCGCCGCCTGAGCGGGCTCCGCCTCCGCGGCTGCTTACTCGGCGCGAGGCGCGGGTTCGGAGTGGTCGGTGCCGACCTTGTGCCGCGTCAGCTCGCGCAGGTGTTCGATCACGCTGGCCGAGCCCTCGCCGGTGCGCGAACCCGGGGCCTGGCCCTCGGCATCGCGGTATTCCTGCAGGGACTGTTCAAGTTTGAGCCGGTCGCGCTCTTCGGAGCCCAGCAGGTCGTTCACGGCTTGCAGCTCCTCGCTGGCGTCGCGCAGCTTTTCCTCGACCTGCTCGTTGTGGCTGACGGCCCGGGCCAGGTCGGCGTCGCTGACGCTGTCGGCGAGCTTGTCGGTGATCACCAGGTTGGACAGGTGCAGCTCGGCTTCCGCGAGCTGGATGTCCTCCTGCACCTTTTCCGTCTTGCGTTTCGCGCTGGCAACGCGGTTGCCGATCAGGTGACGGGAGGAGGGGGAACTGGCCATCGCGGCATTTTGCGTCAAACCCCCTGGACTTGCAAAGCTGGGACATTGCGTGCCATTCGCCGTGAGCGCGGCGTGGACAACACGATTGTCATCGGCAAGCGACCGCCCCGAAATACCGATGCTCGATCCATCGGCGACGGCTGCGACACGGATCACGAAAGCGACTGGAACCGCGTGTCGGTCACGGGACCCTTGGTCTCGATCAGCTCCGACAGGCGATCGAGCAGGCGCCTCGATTCTGCGCGCAACGTGCTCACGGCGTCGTAGAAGCAGGTGGGGTCTTCGCTGCCCTCGACCAGGACCTCGTGCAGCTTTCGTTCGGCGGCCGTGAGCTGCTCGTCCACCCGCTTCCACTGCGCGTATTCCGGGGCGATTTCCGGGTTCATCGGTGACCGCCCGACGCGGACGGGTCTTCGGTTCGGACTTCCTTCGGCCGGCTGGCGATCGACTGTTGCAAGTAGGGAAGGATGCTGGCGCTACCGACGCCGGCACGCTGGCCCGCTGGCGCGACATCCTCTTCAAGGCCCAGTTCCGAGCGGGAGACGCTCAGCGGCTGGTCGATGGCGGCGGCACGCCCGTCGACGATGGCTTGCATGTCGCGGGCGAACTCGATCAGATCCTTCGCTGCCGCCGGTTTGAGGATGAAGCTCGGATCAGACAGACGCGCTCCGAGTGAACTGTCATCGGACATTGGCACGCTCCTAAGTGCTGACCTAGAATTCTCGACGGGACTGGTGGGATGGCTTGTAGGACGCCATCCCAATGGATGCGTTGAAGACACTCGGTAGAAATGTCATGCCACACGAATCCAATACGGCTTTCACCAGGTGGGAACAGAGTCGCTCTCAGCTTGCGCGGTTGGAAAGCCTGTGCGCCGCAGCGATCATTCTTCACGCCAGGGGGGATGGGCCACCCCCCGACGACATCCAGGAGGAGGTTGCCTTGTTGCGCCGCAACACGGACCTTCTCTACGAGGAGGCGCTGAAAAGCGTGAAGCTGCGCGAATAGAAAGACTGTTTGCTCGTCCAGCGGTTTTCTCCGTGGACGGACTGCGGCAGACGCCGCGCACCAGCGGCGCCCTGCGGGGCAAGATGCCCATGCACGCACGGCTGTGCGTCCCCGGCACATCCAGCGGGCCGATCCCGCACCCGGAGAACGCGCGGTACCCGGACCAGAAGCTGGAGGGTGACGGTAGGCGTAGAGCACGCTGGCGGTACGATCCGTGCAGTTCCCGTACCAACCCTGAGACCCCCGGGAAAGCCAGATTCCACGCGAGGACGCCCAAGCCATGAAATACAAAGACTATTACGAGGCGCTCGGCGTCCCCCGCGACGCCGACCTGGACCAGATCAAGAAGGCGTACCGCAAGCTCGCCCGCGAGACCCATCCGGACGTGTCCAAGGCCAAGGGCGGCGAGGCCCGGTTCAAGGAAGTGGCCGAGGCCTACGCGACGCTCAAGGACCCCGAAAAGCGCAAGGCCTACGACGAGCTCGGGCGCCGGCCCCAGGGCGAGGAGTTCCGCCCGCCGCCGCAATGGGAGCAGCACTTCGGCACCCGCGAGGGCGGCTTCGGCGACATCGACCTGGAAGAGCTGCTGGCGTCGCTCGGGCGCGGCCGTCCGGGCGCCGGGGGCCATCGCGCCGCGCGGCCCGTGCCCGGCCGCGACTACGAAACCACGGTCGCCGTCAGCCTGGAAGATGCGCACCGGGGCACCACGGTGAACCTCGAGGTCGGCGAGGGCGCTGCGATGCGCACGCTGGAGGTCACCATCCCGCCCGGCGTCAGCGACGGCCAGAAGCTGCGCCTGAAGGGCAAGGGCGGCAAGGGCCGCAGCGGCGGCGAGGACGGCGACATCTACCTGCACCTCACGCTGGCGCCGCATCCGGTGTTTCGCGCCGACCGGCACGACCTGTACTTCGACCTGGCGCTGGCGCCCTGGGAAGCGGCGCTGGGCGCCGAGCTGGAAGTGCCGACGCTGGACGGCCCGGTGGTCCTCACGGTGCCGGCGGGCACCCGATCGGGCCGCAAGCTGCGGCTGCGCGGGCGCGGCCTGGGCAGCGGACGCGGCGAACGCGGCGATCTCTACGCGGTGGCGGTCATCGATGTGCCGGCCACGTTGAGCGAGCCGGAGCGCGAGCTGTTCGGCCAGCTGGCGAAAGTGTCGACCTTCAATCCCCGCGCTGGCGGGCATGGAGCACACCATGGCAACAAGAAGCACTGAGATCGCCTGGCTCGACCAGCGCGAGACGATCACGGTGACCGAGCTGGCGCGCGCCTGCGCGCTGAGCGCAGACGAGCTGGGCGAACTGGTCGGCTATGGTGTGCTGGCGCCGGTGGGCCAGCCGCCGGGTGAGGTGCTGTTCAGCGCCGAATGGGTGATGCCGCTGCGCCAGGCCGCCCGGCTGCGGCGCGACCTCGACCTGGACCTGTACGCGGTCGCCATCCTGCTGGGCTACCTGCGGCGCATCGACGCGCTGGAAGTCGAGTTGCATTCGCTCCAGGCCCGGCTGCCGCAAGCCTGATCCAGCGCAAGGACGGCGCGGCGCCGCGTGGCGAAAATCGGGCCATTCCCTGGAGTTCCCATGGCTGGCTCAATCCCGATCTTCCTGCGCGCCGCCGCCGTTGCCGGCGCGCTGCTGCTGGCAACGGCGGCGACAGTCGCCCAGACGCAGGCGCCACGCGCCAGCACCCCGGCGGAACTGCGCAGCCGCTATGCGGCGCTGCGGCCCCAGCTGGAAAAGAACGTGTTCCGCGGGCCGATCTACATCGAGTCGGTCGAACAGCCGCGCAGCAGCCGCGGTGACGTGTACGCGGTGGTCAATTCGCCGTTCCCCGCGGTGAGCGCGGCGCTGGGCGATTCGGCCCAGTGGTGCGACCTGATGCTGCTGCACCTGAACACCAAGTTCTGCCGCAGCCGCGGCGGCGGGGGCGCCGGCACGGACCAGCTCGAACTGCGAATCGGCAAGAAGCACGACCAGCCCTTGCTGGACGCGCCGAAGGTGCTGTTTGCCTGGCGGGCCGCGCCGGCGGCGGCGGACTTCATGAACGTGCAGCTCGACGCGCCCGACGGCCCCTTCGACACGCACGACTACCGGATTGTGCTGGAGGCGGTGCCGCTGGACGCCGAGCGCAGCTTCATCCACCTGGCCTATTCGTTCGAGTTCGGCACGGCCAGCCACCTGGCGCTGCACCTGTACCTGGCGACGATCGGCCGTTCGAAGGTGGGCTTCTCCACGCTGCCGGCCGCACCCGGCGCCGAGCCCGAGCTGGTGGGTGGCATCCGGGGCATGGTCGAGCGCAACACCATGCGCTATTACCTCGCCATCGAGGCTTACCTCGGCGGCCTGTCGGCGCCGCCGGCGCAGCGGCTGGAGCAGCGGCTGCAGGCCTGGTTCGACGCCACCGAGAAGTACCCGCGGCAGCTGCACGAGGTCGACCGCGAGGAGTACTTGGCCATGAAGCGCAGGGAATTCCGGCGCCAGGCAGCGCAGTGACGAGGTCGTTTGACTTTCGTCAACTCGAAAAAATGCCTGCGTGGAACACTGGATCCCAGCTTCCTCAACCGTTCCAACATGGAGAAACCGTATGAACAAGACCCTTTTGACCCTCGCCCTGGCAGCCGCGCAGATGCTGGCGGTCAATGCATTCGCTCAAGTCAAGGGCGAAGTGGACCCGGCCCAGTCCAAGGCCATTCCGGCCGCCAAGGCCACCCCGCAGGAAAAGGCTGCGGCCAAGGCCGCGCGCAAGACCGAGGGCGCCAAGGCCGCCAAGGCCGACATGCCTGGTGATGCCAAGCCCGAGAGCGTGGGCGTGGCCAAGACGACCACCAAGGAAGAGCGCAAGGTCGCAGCCGCCAAGCGCAAGACCGAAACCGCCGCCGCCCTCAAGAAGGGCGAGATCAAGTCCGGCGAAAAGTAAGTCCCCCCGGTCCGGCCCACGGCCGGATGCCCTGCCGGCGGCGCCCTTCAGGCGCCGGCCGGCGGCCGCGCGCAAGCCACCTTGTGCAGCAGTTCCACCAGGATCATCTGCTCGCCGGGGCTCAGGTTCGACAGCGCGGCCCGTTCCGCCTCGACGATGCCCTGCGTCGCCTTGCGCACCAGTTCCTCCCCTTGATCCGTCGCATGCAGCAGCTGTGAGCGCCGGTCGTCCTCGCTGCGGGTCCGCGCGATCCAGCCCTTGGCCTCGAGCCGGTCGACGATCGCCGTGATGTTGGGCGCGGTGACGGCCAGGGCGCGCGCCAGCCGGGCCAGCGAGCCGCCCGGGTTCTCCGCGATCAGGGTCAGCACCGTGTACTCGACCGGCCGCAGCCCGAACGGCTTGCCGGCGTGCTTGAGGAACAGTGCGTGGGTGACGATGGTCGCCTGCGCCAGCTGGTAGCCGAGCACGTAATGCAGCTTCGCCTCCGCCAGCTGGCCGGCGGGCGTGACATCAGCGCGAACGGGTCGGCGGGCGGGCATGGCCTTATTGTGCCGTCCCCGAATGCATCACAACTTGAACTATATGAAATCGGAAGTTGCAGGGAAAACACCGATATTTTCCTGCACATTGATTCATTAAGTTAACGGTCTTCCCAACCCATGACCAGGAGCGACCGCATGAACAACCTCACCAGGCACGCCGCGTGGACCGCGTCGGCCCTTGCGGCCTGCGCCGCCCTGACCGGCTGCGGCGGCGGCGACGACGGTCCGCCGCAGCTGGCCGCCGCCACGCCGGCCGCCCTGTCGGGCACCTGCGCCGACCTCGCGCCGCGGCTGGCCAGCCTGGCCAACACGACCATCACGGCGGCGAACACCGTGCCCAACGGCTCGGTCACGGTGGCCGGCCAGCCGGTCGCCGCCCATTGCCTGGTGCAGGGCCGGATGTTCAGCCGCACCAGCACGGTGGACAACAACAACTACGCCATCGGCTTCGAGATGCGGCTGCCGGTCAACTGGAACGGCCGCTTCTTCCACCAGGGCAACGGCGGGATCGACGGCGCCGTGGTGCCGGCCTACGGCGGCTTCGGCGGCGGCCCCACCACCAATGCCTTGCAGCAGGGCTTCGCCGTGCTCAGCTCCGACGCCGGCCATGCCAGCGCGCTCGGCCCCAACTTCGGCATCGATCCGCAAGCCCGGCTCGACTACGGCTACCAGGCCGTGGCCAAGCTCACCCCGATGGCCAAGAGCGTGATCCAGGCCGCCTATGCCAAGGGCCCGGACCGCTCGTATTTCGGCGGCTGCTCCAACGGCGGACGGCACGCGATGATCGCGGCCACCCGCTATGCCGCGGACTACGACGGCATCCTGGCCGGCGCGCCCGGTTACAACCTGCCCAAGGCGGCCATCGCCAGCATCGCCGGCGGCCAGCTGTACGCCGGCGTCGCCACCAATCCGGCCGACCTGTCCACCGGTTTCACGACCGCCGAGCGCCGGCTGCTGGCCAACTCGGTGCTGGCCCGCTGCGATGCGCTCGACGGCGCCACCGACGGCCTGGTGCAGGACGTGGCCGCCTGCCAGGGCGCGTTCGACCTGCAGCGCGACGTGCCCACCTGCAGCGGCGCGCGCGACGGCAGTTGCCTGTCGGCGGCGCAGAAGTCCGCCATCGGCAAGATCTTCAGCGGCCCGACCACCAGCAGCGGGGCGCCGGTGTATTCGAGCTTCCCGTACGACGCCGGCGTGGCTGGGTCGGGCATCCCGTTCTGGGAGTTCACCGCGCCGCTGGCGCTGGACTCGGGCGCGGTCGGCCTGATTTTCAAGGTGCCGCCGGAAAACGCCACCGGCTTCAACGGGCCGGCGTTCACCCTGGGCGCCAACATCGACACGCTGGTCGCGCAGATCACGGCCGTCAACAGCCTGTACACGGAATCGGCGATGAGCTTCATGACCCCGCCCAACCCGAGCGACATGTCGGCCCTGCGCAACCGCGGTGGCAGGATCTTGGTCTACCACGGCGTGGCGGACCCGATCTTCTCGGTCAACGACAGCGAGGCCTGGTACAAGGGCCTGCAGGCGAACAACGGCGGCGACGGCACGAACTTCGCGCGGCTGTTCCGGGTGCCCGGCATGGGCCACTGCTCCGGCGGCCCCGCGACCGACCAGTTCGACGCGCTGACGCCGCTGGTGAACTGGGTCGAGAAGGGCGAGGCACCGCAGCTGCTGCTGGCGTCGGCCCGCGGGCCAGGCAATGCCGGCGGCGTCAACGGCGACGTGCCCGCCAGCTGGGCGCCCAATCGCACCCGGCCGCTGTGCCCCTACCCGAAGGTCGCGCGCTACAACGGCACCGGCAGCCTGGAGTCGGCCAGCAGCTTCAGCTGCCAGTAGCGCGCCTCACTCCCAGGCGAAATACAGCCAGACACTCAGCGCGCTGCCGACCAGGTACAGCAACCAGGTCTGCGGCGTCGCGTAGGGAAAGACCATCAGGGCCACGCCGATCCACTTCGGCTGGCCCAGGCTGGCGCGGCGGCCATGCCGCCACGCGATCCAGCCGACGATTCCGAACAGCACCGCACCGATGATGTACACCGGGCTCGGCAGCTCCAGGCCCGACGCCCGCAGGAACTCGCCGAAGCTCACTCCAGCGTGAACCCGATCTTGAGCGTCACCTGCCAGTGCGCCACCTTGCCGTCCTTCACGTGGCCGCGGGTCTCGGTCACGTTGAACCACTGGATGTTGCGCAGGCTCTCGCTGGCCTTGGCGATGGCGGTCGCCACTGCGTCCTCGATGCTGGTGGGCGACGAGCCGGTCAGCTCGATGGTCTTGTAGACGTGGTTGCTCATGGTGTGCTCCTGTCCGCACTGCGCGGGGGCTCAGGATACGCCGAGCCGGTCATCGGTTGCGGCGGTCGCCGCGACGGGCGGCCCGCCTGACTCGACATTGGATGTTTTCTTACAACCTCGGCAATTCATGGCTGCTAATTTCACCGCTGTCGAGTCTCGCCCTGCGGGCAGACTCCCTTGACCGCGACCACGAAGGGCCACCATGAACACGAAAGACCAGCCGGGTTCCGTCTCCACCGGGATCGAAGGACTCGACTCCATCCTCGGTGGCGGCCTGACGCCGCACCGCACCTACCTGGTCGAGGGCGAGCCCGGCACCGGCAAGACCACCACCGGCCTGCAGTTCCTGGCCGAGGGCGCCCGCAACGGCGAATCGGTGGCCTACATCACGCTGGCCGAAACCGCGGAAGAACTGGAGGCGGTGGCGCAGTCGCACGGCCTCAGCCTGGAGGGCATCCACGTGCACGAAGTGCTGCCGTCGGAGGACCTGCTGAAGGCGGAGCAGCAATACACCATGTTCCATCCGTCGGAGGTGGAGATGGCCAACACCACCCAGCTGATCCTGTCGGTGATCGAGGAGCGCAAGCCGAGCCGGGTGGTGCTCGATTCGCTGTCGGAACTGCAACTGCTGGCCGACACCCCGCTGCGCTACCGGCGCCAGGTGCTGGCGCTCAAGCAGTTCTTCTCGCGCCGCAAGTGCACCGTGATGCTGCTGGACGACCGCACGGCGGCGGCCGCGGACCTGCAGGTGCGCAGCATTGCGCACGCCGTGATCCAGCTCGAACAGTCCGTGAAGGACTACGGCGCCGAACGGCGGCGGGTGCGCGTCATCAAGTACCGGGGGCGCAATTTCGTGGGCGGCTTCCATGACTACAACATCGTCCGCGGCGGCCTCGCGGTGCATCCGCGGCTGGTGGCCGCCAGCTCGCGCGGCATCCGCAAGCGCGCGCAGCTGCAAAGCGACCTGGCGGCGCTCGACACCATGCTCGGCGGCGGGCTGGAGGAGGGCACCAGCACACTGATCGTCGGGCCGCCCGGCACCGGCAAGTCGTCGCTGGCGGCGCAGTTCGTCGCCGCCGCCAACAAGCGCGGCCAGCACGCGGCGATGTTCCTGTTCGAGGAGTCGACCAGCAACCTGCTCAATCGCACCGACGGCCTGGGCCTGCCGCTGCGCCAGTGGGCCGACCAGGGCGTGCTCACCATCCAGCAGGTCGACCCGGCGGAGCTCTCGCCCGGCCAGTTCGCCGCCGCGGCCTGCCGCGCGGCCGATGCCGGCGCCAAGGTGATCGTGATCGACAGCCTCAACGGCTACCTGAACGCGGTCCCGGACGAACGCTTCCTGACCACCCACCTGCACGAGCTGCTCACCTACCTGGGCCAGCGCGGCATCGTGACGATCCTGGTCGGCGTGCAGCAGGGCATGCTGGGCGGCAACATGTCCAGCTCGCTGGACGCCAGCTACATCGCCGACAACATCCTGATGCTGCGCTACTTCGAGGACGAGGGCGAGGTGAAGCAGGCGATCTCGGTGTTCAAGAAGCGCGGCAGCCTGCACGAACGCACCATCCGCGGCTTCTCGATGTCGCAGCGCGGGATCCAGGTCGGCGCCGCGCTCAAGGGCTTCCGCGGCATCCTCACCGGCGTGCCGGTGCCCACGGCGCCGCCGGCAGTCAACGCGGAAAACTGATGGAACGACGCATCCTGATCTACGTCGGCACCACCCAGGACGGGCTGCTGGCCAGCCAGGTGCTGCAGTCGGCGGGCCTCGAGTCGCTGGTGGTCGTCGGCATGCAGTCGCTGCTGGCGGAGCTGGCGCTGGGCTGCGGCGCGCTGCTGGTGGCCGAGGAAGTGATCGCCGGCGCCGCGATGCAGCCGATCCGCGCCGTCGTCGGGGCCCAGCCGGCGTGGTCCGACCTGCCGGTGCTGGTGCTGACGCTGCGCGGCTCGCCGTCGGCGGAGGTGCAGCGGGCGGTGGAGAGCCTGGGCAACGTCACGCTGATCGAGCGGCCGGTGCGCACCATCGGCCTGGTCAGCGCCGCCCGCTCGGCGCTGCGGGCACGGGACCGCCAGTACCAGGTGCGCCTGGCCGACCAGCGCAAGGACGAATTCCTGGCGACGCTGGCGCACGAACTGCGCAACCCGCTGGCGCCGATCCGCACGTCGATGTCGATCCTGCGGCGGCTGGCGCCGGCCGACCAGGTGGCGCGGATCGTGGACATCGTCGACCGCCAGGTGGTGCACCTGACGCGGCTGGTGGACGACCTGCTGGACGTGGCCCGCATCAGCACCGGCAAGGTGTCGCTGCAGGCGCGGCGCACCACGGTGCGCGCGGTTCTCACCCACGCGCTGGAGATCTCGAACTCGTCGATCCAGGACAAGGGCCACCGGCTGCGCGTGGTCCAGCCGGAGCAGGACTTCACGCTCAACGCCGACCACGCCCGGGTGGTGCAGAGCGTGGCCAACCTGCTGGTGAACGCGGCGAAGTTCACGCCGGAGCACGGCGAGATCCAGCTGAGCGCCGACGTCGCCGGCGACACGGTGCGGTTCCGCGTCAAGGACAACGGCCGCGGCCTGCAGGAGCAGTCCAAGGCGGCGATCTTCGACCTGTTCGCGCAGGCGCCGGCACAAGGTGAGCTGGCCAGCGGCCTGGGCATCGGGCTGAACCTGGCCAAGCGCTTCGCCGAGATGCACGGCGGCACCATCGGCGTCACCAGCGACGGCCCGGGCCGGGGCAGCGAGTTCGTCCTCAGCCTGCCGGTCGTCGTCGCCGGCGGGGTGGCCGCCGCGACCGAGCCGCCGGCCGCCGCGCCGCGGGGCGGGCTGGATGTCCGCAAGATCCTGGTGGTCGACGACAACGTCGACGCCGCCGACACCCTGGAAGCGCTCCTGCGCATCGAGGGTTTCGCGGTCGCCGTGGCCTACGACGGCCAGGCCGCGCTGGAAGCGGTGCGCAACGACCGGCCCGAGATCGTCCTGATGGACATCGGCATGCCCAGGATGGACGGCTACGAGGCGGCACGCCGGATCCGCGAGGAGACCCAGGGCATCCGGCTGATCGCGCTGACCGGCTGGGGCCAGGACCTGGACCGCCAGAAGGCGGAAGCGGCCGGCTTCAACAGCCACTTCGTCAAGCCGGTCGACCTCGAGCGGCTGCTCTCCAGCATCAACAGCTAGGCCCTGCGCCGCTTGAGCGCCGCCGCGAAGCCCCAGCCGGCCAGCGGCAGCGCCAGCGCCGGCACCAGCAGCAGCGGCGCCGGGCCGTAGTGGTCCAACAGGAAGCCGGCGCCGCTGACCCCGATTGCCTGGCCGGCGAACAGGCAGAAAGCGAACAGCGCCACCGAGGTGCCGCGCACCGTCGGCGCCATCTGGGTGGCGTGGGTCTGCAAGGTGTTGTGGTACAGGTAGGTGCCGAAGCCCACCAGCAGCGCGATCGGCCCGGCCAGCTGCCAGAACGGCACCACCAGCCAGGCCACGAAGCCCGCGCCCATCAGCACGCCGCCGGACCAGGCCATCCGGCGCTCGCCGAAGCGGCGCACGATGTGGCGGGCCGCCAGCGCATACACCAGGCCGCCGAGGGCATAGAGCGCGAGCAGGGCCGAGGCCGTGGTCAGCGTCAGGTCGAAGCGCTGGTGCAGGTAGGCCGGCAGGTAGCTCATGGGACCGAGCAGGAACACGCCTTCGGCCAGCGCCGAGGCCAGCACGACGCGGGCCCACGGTACCTGCAACACGGTGCGCAGCTGCTGCACGAAACCGGCCCGGTCGCGGCCGGCGACCAGCACCGGCGGCGGCGCGCTGCGGATCCGGGCCAGCATCAGCAGCGCCACCACCAGGAAGCCGGCCGCGATGCTCAGGAAGGCGCCGCGCCAGCCCGCGGCGGAGTCGGCGAACAGGCCGCCGGCCAGCTGGCCCGCCATCATTCCCGACAGCGTGCCGGTCAGGAAGCGGGCGAGGGTGGCCTGGCGCTGCTCGTAGGGCACGGCGTCGCCGATCCAGGCCATCGCCGCCGGAATGATGCCGGCGGCCGCCATGCCCCAGGCGACGCGCGCCAGCACCAGGGTGCCGAAGCCGGGGGCCAGGGCGCTGGCCAGCGCGCCGGCGGCGCAGCCGAACAGGGCCAGGCACACCAGCCGCGCCTTGCCGTTGCGGTCGCCGAGCGGGCCGAACACCAGCTGCATCAGCCCGTAGGCGACCGAGAAGCCGATGATCACCTGGCCGGCCGCGCCGGGGGTCATCGAGAAATCGCGCGCCAGCCGCGGCAGCAGCGCGTCGCAGATGCGCAGCGCCGCGCCGCTGAAGAAGGCTGCGGCAGCCAGCAGGGCGACGGTGGTGTCGGCGCGCGGAGCCGGAGCGGGGGATGGGGACATGCCCGGGCAAGTGTGCCAGCCTGACGCGGCGCTCTCCGACACCAGGCTGACGCGATGCTGGCTAAGCTCAGCGGATGAGACTGCTGGCCCGCTCCACCATCACCGTCGACTGCGAACAGGACTGCCCGGTGGTCGCCATGCTGCGGCCGCGCAGCGGCCTGGCCCAGTGGGTGGTCTCCGAACGCTACGAGCTCACGCCGTGGGTGCCGGCCACCGAGTACGTCGACAGCTTCGGCAACCTGTGCCAGCGCTACACGGTGCCGCAGGGGCAGGCGACGATCGCCGTCGAATCCGAGGTCGAGGTCGACGACGAGCTCGCCGTCGACTTCGACGCGCCGGCCACGCCGATCGAGCAGGTGCCCGACGACGCGCTGGTCTACCTGCTGCAAAGCCGGTATTGCCCCTCCGACAAGATGGAGGAGCACGCGCGCGACGTCGTGCAGGACACCCCGGCCGGCTATGCGCAGGTGGAGCGGATCCGGCAGTGGATCCACGACACCCACGAATACCGGTACGGCGTCAGCCACGAGAGCACCGACGCCCTGGACACCATGGCCGCCCGGGCCGGCGTCTGCCGCGACTTCGCCCACATCGGCGTGGCGCTGTGCCGCAGCCTGAAGATCCCGGCCCGGGTGGTCGTCGGGTATCTGCACCAGCTCGATCCGATGGACCTGCATGCGTGGTTCGAAGCGCACGTGGGCGGGCGCTGGTACACCTTCGACGCCACCCAGCAGCAGCCGCGCGGCGGCCGGATCGTGGTGGCCTACGGCCGCGACATCGCCGACGTCGCGTTCCTGTCCAACTACGGGCCGATGCAGGTCACCGACATGCAGGTGAGCGTCGAGCGGAAGTGACGCCTGCGCGCCTCAGCGCAGGTTGCCGGTGTGCCCCAGCGAGTAGCGGCCCGGCTGCGGCCACACGGTCAGGCCGTGCGGCTCGCGGCCGACCTTGATCTTGTCGACGGTGCCGCTGGCGGTGTCGAAGCGGTAGACCTCGTGGTCGTAGCGGCCGCCCAGCCACAGGTAGCGGCCATCGGCGCTGACGTTGCCCATGTCGGGGCTGCCGCCGCCGGGCACCGGCCAGTTGGCGACCACGGCTCGGGTGGCGAAATCGAGCACCGACACGCTGCCCTTGCCGCGCGCGCTGCCGCGGATCTTGTTGCTGCCGCGGTTGGCCACGTACAGGCTCTTGCCGTCGCGGCTCGGATACAGGCCGTGGGCGCCGACCCCGGTGGGAATGAAGCCGGTCTGGCGGAAGGACGCGAAGTCCACCACGTGGACGCCGTCGGCCATCATGTCCGCCACGTAGAAGGTCTTGCCGTCCGGCGCGGCGCGCACGTCCTGCGGCATGCCGCGCATGGTGATGATGGTGGCCCGCGGAATCGTCGGGTCCATCATCCGGTGCGGCTTGCGCCCCGGCTTGGCCAGCAGCTCGAGCACCTCGGGCCGGTTGAAGTAGGGCGACAGCCGGATGGTTTCCACCACCTTGCGGTTGACCAGGTCGATCTTGGTGATGGCGCCGCCGAACTCGCAGGTGAACAGCGCGTAGCGGCCGTCGATGGAGAAGTCGGCGTGGTTGATGCCGTCGCACTCCGGCGTCGGGATGGTGAACTCCATCTTCATCGTCACCGGGTCGCGGAAGTCCAGGCGCTTGTAGGCCTCGGCCACCACGATCGCGTACTTGCCGTCGGGCGACCAGTACAGGTTGTACGGGTCGTCCACGGCGATCGGCTTGCCCGGCTTGCCGGTGCGCGGGTCGATCGGCGTCAGGCTGCCGTCGGTGCGGCCCTCGGCGTTGTTGGCGACCCACAGGGTCTTGAGGTCCCAGGACGGTACGACGTGCTGCGGGTCGACGCCGACCTTGAAGGTGTCGATCACCTTGAGCGTCGCCGGGTCGATGACCGACACCGTGCGGTCGGTCCGGTTGGGCACGTAGACGCGCTCGAGCGCTCCGGCGACGGCCGGCGACAGCTTGCCGGCCGCCGTCTCGCTGTACAGGTTGTTGCGGTCCGGCACCGGCGGCATGCCGGGGACGGTGGCGACGGCGGGGGCCGCGGGCGCCTGGGCGGCGGCCGGCTGCAGGCAGGCGGCGAGCAGCGCGGCGGCCAGGACCGGGAGGGTACGGGGGCTGAAATGCATGGAAACGGGATCCTTGGTTCTTCTGGTCTCAGTGATTCTTGACGGCTTGCCGGATTGCCTCGACGGCCTGGTCGACCGCCAGGTCGACACCGATCTTGCCGAGTGCGGCGCTGGCGCGGGACGGATCGCCCACCACGCCGGTGGTGGCCTCGCTGCCGGCCTGCATCCGGTCGGCGCGGACCCGGGCCGGGTCGACCGCCAGCATCAGCGAGGTGTCGGCCGCGCCGGCATGGACCCCGATCTGCGCCGGCGTCAGGCCCCTGGCCCGCAAGGCCTGGTTGAAGCCGGTGCTGGCGGCGTCGTAGTAGGCGCCGACGTAGTGGACGCGGGATCCGGCCCCGCCCCATTCGCGGTTCAGGCGCTGCGCCACGGCCTTGAGCTGGCCCTGGTAGTTGCCGGAATCGCCGATCAGGACGATGTCCAGGAAGCCGTGCTGGCGGAAACTGCGGGCGGCGCCGGCCAGGATGGCGGCAAAGGCGTCGTCCGGCACCGAGATCGTCCCCGGGAAGCGCATGTGCCCTCCGGGTGGCGAGACCCGGCCTTCGGGCACATAGGTCAGCACTGGGGCGACCAGCGCGTTGCCCAGCTTTTCGGCGATCCGCTGCGACAGGGCGGCGGCGCGCACGTTGTGCTTGCCGAGCGCCATGTGGGGGCCGTTCTGCTCGGTGCCGCCGACCGGGATGATGATGGTGGTGCTGCCGGCGCGCATGGCGTCGCGCACCTCGGTCCAGGTCAGGTCGTCCAGCACGACGCCGGCGGCCGCCGGCCGCACCAGCGCCAGCGCCAGCGCGGCGAGCAATGCCAGCGCGCGCCAGCGACTCCAGAACATCAAACCCATGCCCCGATTCTAGAAGGGCGCGGCGGCGCCCACGAAAACGCGATCAATGCGAAACTGCGCGCCAACCAACAACAACGAGAGTCACGTGGGTCCGGATCCCTTGCCCGAGCGCTCCCTGGACAGCCAGGCTCCCCTGCGTCCCAGCCGGGACACCTCCAGGACCCTGTCGTCGCTGCGCAAGCTGGCGCTGCTGTGCGTGCTGCTGCCGCTGCTGGCGTACCTGGCCGTCGGCAGCTACCGCTACCGCCAGATCGAGGCCGAAACCGAGCTGCGGCTGAACCGGTCGCTGCGCATCGCGCACGAACACGCCCTCAAGGTGCTGGACACCACCGAGGCCCAGCTCGGACGGATGGCGGACGCGCTCGGCAACGATGAGGCGGCGGCGCTCGGCGCGCGCGAACCGGCCCTGCACCTGCAGCTCCAGGGCATCGGCGGCAACAAGCCGCAGATCCAGGGGCTGTGGGTGATGGACGCCGCCGGCAAGCCGCTGGCCAGCAGCCGCTACTCTCCCATCCCGCCGGGCATGGACATCTCGGAGCGCGACGACTTCAAGTGGCACCTTGGCAAGGGCGGCGGCATCGCGGTCTCGGCGCCGCTGGTCACGCCGATCTCGAAGGAGCGGATCATCGACGTCAGCCGGGGCCGCTACGCGCCCGACGGGCGCTTCCTGGGCGTCGTCCGGATCGGCCTGCTGGGGCAATACTTCGAGCAGTTCCACGCCGACCTGGCGGCCGACGAGCCGGGCCTGGCGATCACGATGTTCCGCGACGACGGCACGATCCTCTCGCGCTGGCCGCTGCTGGTGGGGGCGCCGGCCAGCATGTCGCCCAACAGCCCGGTGCTGTCGCGGGTGCGGGCCGGCCAGACCAGCGGCGAGGCGCACGGGGTGTCGTCGATCGACCAGCGGCGCCGCCTGCTGATCTTCCGCAAGGTCGGCGCCTACCCGGTCTACCTGGGCACCGGCATGGACGTGGCCGAGATCCGCAACCGCTGGCTGGTGGAGATGGCCTGGCTGGCGGGCTTCGGCCTGCCGCCGCTGCTGGGGCTGTTCTTCGCCGCCCGGGTGGCGCTGCGGCGCACCCGCGAGTCGCTGGACGCGGCCGGACGCCTGCACGACGAAACGGTGGCGCGGCGCCGGGTCGAGGAGGCGCTGCTGCAGGCGCAGAAGCTGGAGGCGCTGGGCCGGCTGACGGGCGGGGTGGCGCACGACTTCAACAACGCGCTCATGGTGATCAGCAACAACCTGGTGCTGATCCGGATGAAGCATCCAGGCGTGGCCACCGCGCAGGTGGAATCGATCCACCGCGCCGTCGGCTCGGCGACCAAGCTCACGCGCCAGCTGCTGGCGTTTTCGCGCCGGCAGGCGCTGGTGCCCGAGATCATCCAGCTGGCCGAGCGGCTGCCCGCGATGCAGGACCTGATCCACCCGGTGCTGGGCGGACGGGTGCAGCTGGCGCTGGCGGTGGCGCCGGGCACGGCGCCGATCCTGGTCGACTCCGCCGAGTTCGAGCTGGCCCTGATCAACCTGGCCATCAACGCCAGGGATGCGATGCCGGCCGGCGGCAGCTTCAGCGTGGCGGCCCGCAATGCCGCGCCCGCCGAGGTGCCGCCGCTGCTGCAGGGGCCGATGGTGCTGGTCGAGGCCCGGGACACCGGCAGCGGGATTGCGCCCGACGTGATCGCCAAGGTGTTCGAACCCTTCTTCACGACCAAGCCGGTCGGCCAGGGCACCGGCCTGGGCCTGAGCCAGGTCTACGGCCTGTGCCAGCGCGCCGGCGGTGTCGCCACCGTCGACAGCGAGCCGGGCCGGGGCACGGCGGTGCGGCTGTTCTTCCCGGCCATGAACGGGCATGCGGCCGCCCCGGCCGAGGTTCCCGCGGCGCTGCGCCGCAACCTGGACAAGCGGGTGCTGATGGTGGAGGACAACGACGAGGTCGCCGGCGCGCTGCAGCAGGTGCTGGAGGCCATGGGGTGCAGCGTCACCCGGCTGGACCGGGCCGGGCTGGGGCTGGAATGGCTGGCGCAGCAGCACCGCAGCGGCGCCATGCCCGACCTGATGCTCAGCGACGTCGTGATGCCCGGCGACATGGACGGCCTGGCGCTGGCGCGCCAGGTGCGCCAGCTGTACCCCGGGCTGAGGCTGATCCTGATGACCGGCTATGCGGAGCAGCTCGACGCCATCTCGAAGTCCGGCTTCGAGGTGCTGCCCAAGCCCTGCTCGCCGGAGATGCTGGCGCAGGCGCTGGGGCGCGGGTAGCGTTCGGCCTTCCCGCGGCGGCGGAAATCGGGGGCGTTCAAGGATGGAGTGGCTGATCGGGGCGCGGGGCGCGCGCCCGTATCGATGCCGGCCGACGGCGAGGCCGGGGTGGGTGCGGCGCATCTTGCGCGGTGCCTGGGTTTTTCCGATTCCATGACGGCGCGCTTGCGCGCTTCGTGAACTGGCTCGCCGCGCTTGTCCGAACAGCCGGGCCTTCAGGCCGGCTGTGAGTTGCGCGGCGCGTCATGGAATCGGGAAAACACAGGGAAGCCGGGGCCAAGCGCCGGCCGCCGCGCCGATGCGCCGCACCCGCCCCGGTCTCGCCGTCCCCCAGCGAGGATGACGGTCAGGCCGGCACGGCCGCCGCCGCGCCTTCCTCGACTTCGCCGCCCAGCGCTTCCAGCAGGTCGGGGATCAGGGCCGACAGCTCGCCGGTGAGGATGGCGGCGTCGGTGTCGAAGCCGTCGTCGTCCTTGCCGCCCTTTTGCACGCCGTCCATCACCACGTCCAGCAGCTTGAGCTTGCGCACCTGCGCGGTCTCGGTCAGCACGAACGACACCCGGTCGTCCCAGGTCATCGCCAGCTGGGTCGGCAGCTTGCCGGCGGCGATGTGCTGCGCCACCTCGTCGATCTCCAGCGTGTGGCGCGAATAGCGCACCGCCGACTTCTGTTCGTCCGGCGTCTTCAGCTCGCAGTCGCGGTCCACCGTGAAGCTGACCGGCGCCTCGCGCGTGGCCAGCCAGTGCGACATGCAGGCCACTGCGGTCTCGTTGGTCTGCACCGGCCGCACGACGATGGGCGTGGAGCCCGGCACGTCGCTCAGCGCCTCGACCAGCGCGGTGACGACCTTGTCGGCGCCGGTGAGGCTGCCGGAGTCGACCACCAGCAGCTTGTTGACCGGGTCCAGCCACACCAGCGTGGTCGAGCGCTTGGTGAAGGCGCGCGGCAGCAGGTCCTGCACCACTTCTTCCTTCATCTCCTTCTTGATGCGGGCCGAGACGCGCTCGTTGCCGGTCTCCAGCTTGTACTTCTCGATGCGCTCCTCCACCGCCTGCTTGACGGCGGAGGCGGGCAGGGGCCGGCGCTCCGTGCACAGCTTCAGGATCACCTGGCCGCCGACGCTCTCGGCCAGCATGGTGCTCTTGTTGCCGCGCGGGGCCACCCAGCCGTGCGAGTCGGGCTGGGTCGGGCCGCAGGGCACGAAGCGCGCCGCCTGCAGCGCTTGTTCCAGGGCGTCCAGCGGCGGCAGGACGAAGTCATTGGCGATGCGGAAAAAGGAGGCGGTCTTGAACATGGGGGGATGGGAAGGGGGCGCGCGGCCCGAAAGACGACAACAAAGGGGCGGATTCTAGGCGAGCGCGGGGGGCGGAAACCGCCGTGTCCAATGTGTTACTGCTTCATAGGCGCGCGCGAGCGCCAGCACTGCGAGGTCGCCATGGGCCGGTCCGGCGATCTGGATGCCGATCGGCAGGCCCTGCGCATTGAATCCGGCCGGCACGCTCGCCACCGGCAGGCCGGCCAGGGTGAAGGGCGTGACGATTTCCATCCAGCGGTGGTAGGTGTCCATGGCCGTGCCGGCGATGCTGGCCGGCCAGGCGAGCGTGGCGTCGAACGGGAACACCTGCGCCGTCGGCGCGATCACGTAGTCGTAGCGCTCGAACAGCTTGCGGAACGCGTGGTACAGCGCGGTGCGGTTGGCGGACGCCTGGTACAGCTGCGCCGACGTCAACGCGTGGCTCTGCTCGATCTCCCAGATCGCCTCGGGCTTGAGCAGCGCGCGCTTGCCCGGGTCGGCGTACAGCGCCGCGAGCTTGCCGCCGGTCAGCAGCTGGCGCAGCCGCAGCCAGGCGCTCCAGTTGCGCTCGCGGGCGAACTCCAGCGTGCAAGGTTCGACCGTGCAGCCGATGGCCTCGAAGGACTGCAGCGCGGTTTCGCACAGCGGCAGCACCCCGGCCTCCAGCGGCAGGTCCGGCCAGATCGACCCGAGCCAGCCGATGCGCTTGCCGTGCACGCGGCCGATCGGGTCCGGCGCGTCGGCGTCGGGCAGGGTGTCGGTGAGCGAGAGCGGCGCGCGCTCGTCCCAGCCGGACATCGTGGAGAGCAGTCGCGCGACGTCGTCGACGCTGCGGCCCATCGGGCCTTCGGTGCCCAGTTGCTGGAAGAAGGTGTCTTCCGCCGGCACGGCGGGCACCCGGCCGCGCGACGGCCGGAAGCCGACCACGTTGTTCCAGGCCGCCGGGTTGCGCAGCGAGCCGCCGAAGTCGCTGCCGTCGGCCACCGGCACCATCCGCAGCGCCAGGGCCACCGCGGCGCCGCCGCTGCTGCCGCCGGCCGAGCGCGTCGGCTCGTACGCATTGAGCGTGGTGCCGAACACCGGATTGAAGGTGTGGGAGCCGAGGCCGAATTCCGGCGTGTTGGTCTTGCCGATCACGATCGCGCCGGCCCGCTTCATGCGCTGGACGAACAGCGCGTCGCCCGCCGCCGGCCGCTTGCCGATGGCGGGCGAGCCGAGGGTGGTCGGCAGGCCCTGGGCATCGGACAGGTCCTTCACCGCGATCGGGAAGCCGTGCATCCAGCCCAGGCGCTGGCCGCGCGCCAGTTCGTCGTCGCGGGCGCGGGCGTCGGCCAGCAGTGCGTCGGCGTCGCGCAGCGAGACGATGGCGTTGAAGCGCGGGTTGAGGGCGTCGATGCGCGCCAGGCTGGCCTGCATCAGCTCGGCGCAGGAAACGTCGCGGGCCGCGATCCGGCGCGAGAGGTCGGTGGCGTCCAGGGCCAGGAGGTCGGTGGAGGCTGTCATGCGCCCATGCTAGCTGCAGAGCCGCGCCGGCTTTGCCGCGCGGCCCGGGTTGCGCAAATCGCGCCACCGCGGAAAATCGGCTGCACCGCTAGCCCCCGGACACCCGCACAAGGATTCTTCCCATGGCCCCGATCCGTTCCCTCCTGCTCCTCGTCACCTGCCTGCTGGCTGCCTGCGGAGGCGGTGGCGCAGGCGACCCCGCTCCGGCGCCGCCGCCGTCCGAATTGGTGACCTTCGCCTTCCGGGTGCGCAGCGCCGGTGCGCAGCAGGAGTTCCGCTACGCCACCTCGTCCCCCACGTTGATTGCCCGGGCTAGGAGCCAGCTGCTGCTGCCGGTGGCGGCGCGCAGCCAGTTTCCGATCGGCCCGATCGCCGCCGGCAGCGGGGGCGTCAACCTGAACTGGAACTGGCATTTCACCGACCTCGCGTTCACCGATGCGGCGATCGCGCTGTGCGACGGCACGCCGACGCTGGTCGAGGCCGACCTGCCGTACTGGCTGAACACCGTCAAGAGCTTCTGCCCCTGGGGCGGCTATGTCGACGCGGAAGTCACTGGCATCTATCCGCTGAAGCGGCTCGCGGTCGGGGAGAGCCGGGAGATCGCGCAGGAGGCGATGCGGATCGACGTCGTCGACGTGTCGGATTCGCGCTGCCCAGCGGCCGCGATCTGCGTGACCGCCGGCTTCGTCACAGTGGGCCTGAACGTCCGCCTCGGATCGGGGAGCCCGCAACGGCTGACGGTGACCTTGGACGCCGGCGGACGGGACCAGCAGACGGTGTTCTCGGGCTACCGGTTCACGCTCGACCGGCTCGACCCGTACCCGGTCACCGGGCCGGTGCCCAGCGAGCAGTACCGCGCCGACATCACGGTCCGCAAGCTGTAGCCGCACCTGTGTACGATGGCTCCTGCCCAACCGGAGGAAGTCCATGGACACCGTGATCCGCCGCCAGACGCTGGCCGACCTGCTGCACCGCAGCGCCAGGCGTTTTCCGCAACGCACCGCCATCGTGTGCGGATCGACCAGCTGGACCTACGCGCAGTTCGACGCCGTCTGCGACCGGGTCGCGGCGGGGCTGGCGCAGCGCGGCGTCGCCAAGGGCTCGCGGGTCGCGGTGCTGGCGCGCAACTCGCACGCGTTCGCGGCGATGCGGTTCGCGCTGGCCCGGCTCGGCGCCATCCTGGTGCCGGTCAACTTCATGCTCAAGGCCGACGAGGTGGCCTACATCCTGCGCCATGCCCAGGCCCAGATGCTGGCCACCGATTCCGGCCTGGCCGACCTGGCCCGCGCCGCCGCGGCGCTCGACACCTCGGTGCGCGACTTCGTCTGGCTGCCGTCGGAAGAGGCGAGCGCGCCGGCCGCCGGCATGGTCAGCTTCGATGAACTCGCGGCCAGCACCGCGCCGCTGCCGCCGGCGGACCTGGCCGGCACCGACCTGGCGCAGATCGTCTACACCAGCGGCACCGAATCCAGCCCGAAGGGCGCGATGCTGACCCACGACGCGGTGATCTGGCAGTACGTCAGCTGCGTGGTCGACGCCAGCATCGCCTCGGAGGACCTGATGCTGCACGCGCTGCCGCTGTACCACTGCGCCCAGCTCGACGTGTTCCTGGGCCCGGCGATCTACGTCGGCGCCACCAACGTCATCACGGCCAGGCCGACGCCCGACAACCTGCTGCCGCTGATCGCGCGGCATCGCATCACCTCGTTCTTCGCCCCGCCCACCGTCTGGATTTCGCTGCTGCGCTCGCCGCTGCTGGACACCACCGACCTGTCGAGCCTGCGCAAGGGCTATTACGGCGCGTCGATCATGCCGGTGGAGGTGCTGCGCGAACTGGCGGCGCGGCTGCCCGAGGTGAAGCTGTGGAACCTGTACGGCCAGACCGAGATCGCGCCGCTGGCCACCATGCTCGGCCCGGACGACCAGCTGCGCAAACCCGGCTCCTGCGGCCGCGCGGCGCTGAACGTCGAAACCCGTGTGGTGGACGACGCCATGCAGGACGTCGCTCCGGGCGTGGTCGGCGAGATCGTGCACCGCTCGCCGCACCTGATGCTGGGCTACTTCCACGATGACGAGCGCACGAAAGCCGCGTTCGAGGGCGGCTGGTTCCATTCGGGCGACCTGGGCACCATCGACGCCGAGGGCTACATCTCGGTGGTCGACCGCAAGAAGGACATGATCAAGACCGGCGGCGAGAACGTCGCCAGCCGCGAGGTCGAGGAAATGATCTACCGCATGCCCGGCGTTTCGGAGGTGGCCGTGATCGGCGTGCCGCATCCGCACTGGGTCGAGGCGGTGGTGGCGGTGGTGGTCGTCAAGAACGGCCAGACCCTGGCGCAGCAGGAGGTGCTGGCGTACTGCGCCAGCCAGATGGCCAGCTTCAAGAGCCCGAAGGCGGTGGTCTTCACCGACGCGATCCCGAAGAACCCGAGCGGCAAGCTGCTCAAGCGGGAACTGCGGCAGCGCCACATCGACCTGTTCAACACCAACCAGGACTAAAGCCATGGATCTCCAGCTTCAAGGCCGGCACGCCTTCATCACCGGGGGCAGCAAGGGCATCGGGCTGGCCTGCGCCCGGGGCCTGCTGGCCGAGGGCGCGCGGGTCAGCCTGGTGTCGCGCGGCATGGAGAACCTCAGCGCGGCCAGGCAGTCGCTGCTGCTGGAGTTCGCCGGTGCGCAGGACCGGATCGCGCTGTACAGCGCGGACCTGAAGGACGCCGGCGAGGCGGCCCGCGCCGTGGCCGAGGCGGAAGCGACCGGGCCGATCGACATCCTGGTCAACTCCGCCGGCGCCGCGCGCCGCACCCCGCCGGACGACCTGACGCCGGCCGACTGGCACGCGGCGATGCAGGCCAAGTACTTCACCTACATCCACGTGATCGACCCCGTCATCAAGCGGATGGCGGCGCGCGGGCAGGGCGCCATCGTCAACGTGGTCGGCGCCGGCGGCAAGGTGGCCGGGCCGACGCATCTGCCCGGTGGCGCGGCCAATGCGGCGCTGATGCTGGCGAGCGCCGGCCTGGCCGCCGCCTACGGCCCCCGCGGCGTGCGGGTGAACGCCGTCAATCCCGGCATCACGCGCACCGAGCGCATGCAGCAGGGCCTGGAGGCCGATGCGCGGCTGGCCGGGACCTCGCCCGACGAGGCGCTGGCGCAGCTGAGCGCCCGCCTGCCGCTGCGCCGCATCGCCACGCCGGACGAGATCGCCAACGCGGTGGTGTTCCTCTGTTCGCCGCGCGCCAGCTACATCAGCGGCGCGATCGTCGCGATGGACGGGGCGATGACGGCGATGGTGGTGTGATGAATGCCGAAAGGAGCGCCGATGCCAACGCAAGACGAAGAGATCGCCCGCCACCTGCGCGAGGCCCTGGCCTCGCTCTGAGCGCATGACCGGCTTCTACGACCAGCTTGCTGCCTTCTATCACCTGATCCACCAGGACTGGAACGCGAGCGTGCTGCGGCAGGGCGCCCAGCTCGGCGCCCTGATCGAAGCCGAATGGCCGGGACGCAGCAGGGTGCTCGATGTGACCTGCGGCATCGGCACGCAAGCCATCGCGCTGGCACTGCAGGGCTATCGCGTCGCGGCGTCCGACCTCTCGACGCGGGAGATCGACCGGGCCAGGGCGGAGGCCGACAGGCGGGGGCTGGATGTGGCGCTGTCCGTGTGCGACGTGCGGCAGGCCCATGCCCATCACGGGTCGGGCTTCGATGTCGTCATCTCGTGCGACAACTCCTTGCCGCACTTGCTGACGGACGAGGATCTGGCGCTCGCGTTCAGGCAGATGCTGGCATGCCTGGCCGTCGGTGGCGGCTGCATCGTCACGGTCCGCGACTACGCGCGGGAAGAGCGGGGGACGAACCTGGTCAAGCCCCACGGGGTGCGCATCGAGAACGGCAAGCGCTACCTCCTGTTCCAGGTGTGGGACTTCGACGGCGACCACTACGACCTGACGTTCTTCGTCGTCGAGGAAGACCTGTCGACCGGAGCGGTCGACACCCACAAGATGCGGTCCCGGTACTACGCCGTGTCAACGGATCGGCTCTGCGAGCTGATGCGGGACGCCGGCTTTCGCGACGTGCGGCGCATCGATGGCGCCTTCTACCAGCCCGTGCTCGTCGGCACGCGGGCACAGGACCTTTGATGCCCGCCAGCGCCTTTCCCGTCCTCGAAACGCCGCGCCTCCTCCTGCGCGAGATCGTGCCGGCCGATGCGCCGGCGCTGTTCGCCATCCATGGCGATGCCGACCTGATGCGCTGGTTCGGCAACGATCCGCTGCGCGACCTGGCCGGCGCGCAAGGCCTGGTCAGCCTGTTCGCCGGCTGGCGCCAGCTGCCGAACCCGGGGGTGCGCTGGGCCATCGAAGCCAGGGACAGGCCCGGGCTGGTCGGCAGCTGCGGCCTGTTCGCCTGGCACCGCAGCTGGCGCAAGTGCACGCTCGGCTACGAGCTGGCGGCCGGCGCGCAGGGCCAGGGCTACATGCACGAGGCTCTTGGCGCGGCGATCGACTGGGGCTTCGAGGCGATGGAGCTCAATCGCATCGAGGCCCAGGTCCATCCCGACAACGCCGCATCGCTGAGGTCGCTGCGGCGGCTCGGATTCGCCGAGGAAGGGCGGTTGCGCCAGCTCGGGTTCTGGGGCGGCACGTTCCACGACATGCTCCAGTTCTCGTTGCTGCGCGGCGACTGGCGGCACCCGGTTCCGCAGGGCGTCCGGGCCTTCTGGATGGAGTTCGAGGCGGTGGCCGGCGTCGCTGCCCGCGCCCGTTTTCATGAAGCCTTCCACTTCGACGACAACGAAGCCAGCGCGAACGCACTGGCCGCCCTGGTGCTGGCCGGGCGCAAGCGGGCGACTGCCGGCCTGGGGTGGGCGCCGGCCGCCGGCGGCAAGCGGCCGCCGCAACCGGGCGACCTGAGCGTCGTCACCGACTGGCATGGCGATCCGCTCTGCATCATCGAAACCCGGTCGGTCGAAACCTTGCCCTACCGGGAGGTGGACGCGGAGTTCGCGGCGACCGAAGGGGAGGGCGACGGTTCGTTGCGGCACTGGCGGGAGGTGCATTGGGCGTACTTCGAGCGCGAGTGCGCGCGCATCGGCCGCCAGCCCGCGCCCGACATGCCGGTGGTCTGCGAACGGTTCGAGGTGGTCTACCGGAAATGACGCCATGAACCCTGCCCTGACCCAGGCCCGCATCCAGCTGGCGCGCGCAGCGGGCCACGACCCGGTCATCCTGCACACCACGCAGGCCCTGCAGATCGCGTGGGGCCCGTACGAGAGCCTGGGCTTCGAGCGCTCCGCCGACCTGGATTTTTCGCAGCAGGGCTTGCCGGTCTTCGGCTTCGGGCTCAAGCTACAGCCCCTATGACTCCCAGCCTCGAACGCATCGACCACATCCATGTCTACGTCGCCGACCGCGCGGCGGCGCAGCAGTGGTACGCCCGCGTGCTGGGCCTGGAGCCGGTGCCGGAACTGGCGTTCTGGGCCGGCACGGGCCCGCTCACGCTGGGCAATCCTTCGGGCAGCGTCCACATCGCGCTGTTCGAGCGGCCGGCGCAGGCCTGCCGCTCCACCATCGCCTTCGCTGTCGACGCCGGCGGGTTCCTGGCCTGGCGCGCGCACCTGGCGGCCGTGCTCGGCCGCGCGGTCGAGGCGGTCGACCACGAGGCCTCCTGGTCGCTGTACTTCACCGATCCCGACGCCAATCCGTTCGAGATCACCTCGTACGAGCACGCGGCCATCCGCGCCAGCCTCTGACATGACCAGGTTCGTCGCCCTGTTGCGCGGCATCAACGTCGGCAAGGCCAGGCGCATCGCGATGGCGGACCTGCGCGCTCTGCTGGAGTCGCTCGGGTATTCGCAAGTGAAGACCCTGCTCAATAGCGGCAACGCGGTGTTCGACGGCCCGGAGGGGCCCGGCGTCAGGCATGCGCAGGCCATCCGGGATGCCGTGGCGAAGCAGCTGGGCGTCGACACGCTGGTGATCGTGAAGTCCGCCAGGGACGTGGCCGCGATCGTCGCCGGCAATCCGCTCGCCACCGTCGCGACCGACCCCTCGCGCCTGCTGGTGGCGGTCACCGACCAGGCCGCCACGCTGGCCGGGCTCGATGCGATCGCCAGGACCGGCTGGGGCGCCGAGGAGGTGCGCCTGGGCAGGCACGCGGCCTACCTCTGGTGCCCGGAGGGCATCCTGGTCAGCAAGGCCGGCGCCGCGCTGCTCAAGGGCCTGGCCGACCGGGGCACCACCCGCAACTGGGCCACCATCGAAAAGCTCCACCTCATGCTGCAGGGAGAACCGCCATGAAACTCGTCGCCGCGCTCGTTTCCCTGGGCCGCAGCTTCAGCGGCCGTGGCAGCAACCACCAGGGCGAGGACTTCGCCGGGCGGCTGGAGCTGCAGCCGCTGCTGGACGGCAAGGCGCTGCTGCTGACCTACACGGCGACGCGCGTCGACGGCGTGCACCTGCATTCCGAGGTCACGCTGCTGGCCACGGACGGCAGGGGCCGGCCCTGCCTGTGGCCGGTGATGGAAGAACTGCCGGTGGTCCTGCCCCATCCCGAAATCAGCGACCTGCGCCTGCACGACGGCACCCAGGTGGTCGTCTTCGCCAGCGGCCCGCGCGACGAGGCCGGGGTGTTCCGCGAGGAGATCACGATCGAGGCCCGGCCCGACGGCCAGCTGCGGTATGCGCACGGCTGGGGGCTGCCGGGCGGGGAGTTCGGCGCCAGGTCCAGCTGCGTCCTGGCCGCGGTGGAGGAGTGACCTTGCCCCACCTCCTGCCCCGCCGCATCGACACGCCGCGGCTGCGCCTGCGCGAGCCGGTCGCGTCCGATGCCCAGGCCATCTTCCATGCCTATACGCAGGACGCGCAAGTCTGCCGCTTCATGGTCTGGCGGCCGCATGCCTCGGAGGCTGTCACGCGCGCGTACCTCGACTGGTGCCTGGCGATGTGGCAGTCCGGCGAGCGGCTGCCGTATGTCATCACGCCGCACGACAGCGATGTCGCGATCGGCGCGATCGAGGCCCGGCCGCAGGGCACGCAGGTCGACATCGGCTACGTGCTGGCGCGCGCGCATTGGGGCCAGGGCCTGATGCCCGAGGCGATCCGCGCGCTGGCGGACGCGGCGCTGGCCGACCCCGGCATCTTCCGGGTGCAGGCGGCCTGCGACGTCGAGAACCTTCCGTCGCAGCGCGCGCTCGAAAAGGCCGGGTTCGCGCGGGAAGGGCGGCTGGAGCGCTTCACGGTCCATCCGAACGTCTCGCCGGAGCCGCGGCCGTGCTTCATGTACGCCCGCTGCCGCTAGCGCTTTCAGATCTGCGCCGGCAGGACGTCGGCCGGCGCGCCCGGCTGCTGCCGGCGTGCCGCCTCGTCGGCCTGCGGCATCCGGGCGACGGCGGTCGCGGGTTCCAGGGTGACAGCGTCGTTGAACTGCAGCCGGTCGGAGACCAGCGCTGCGGTGAACAGGACGACGGCGGCGGCCAGCACGCCGCTCACCACCAGCAGCGCATCGCGCACTTCGGCGGCGCGGTCGCGGTCGGGCAGCGGGTGCAGGGAACGGGCGTGGGAAAAGTGCGCGGTGTTCATGGCGGCTCCTTCGGGGAAACTGGTCGTTCCAGTCTGGGCGCCGGCGCCCGCGGCGGCCTCTGGCAAATGGCAGAGGCGGGTCGTCCAGTTGGGGGATGTCGTTTCCCGGCATGAGCCATTTGCCTAACCCCTTCCGGGCGGGGCGGAACTGGGCTACGCTGGCATGGCATTCCAAACGGACCCGGGAGCAGATGCATGACCCAGCCCCCCATTCCAGACGCCGACGAGACCCGCGCCGGCTTTCGCTCCGGCGAAGGCTCGGACAGCGTGCTGCGGCACCTGACGGCCGCCGCGCGGCGCCTGACCCAACGCAAGGCCGGCCTGCCCGATTCGCGCATGCCGTCCGAGCTGCCGCCGGCAGCCGGCGGCGGCGTCGACATCCCGCTGCCGCCCTGAGGCCTCAGGCCGACACGCTCCACCACGACGGCAGCAGCTGGCGCACCGCCGGCTGGGCAAAGCGGTCGTCGATCAGGTAGACCACGCCGCGGTCCTCGCGGGTGCGGATCACCCGGCCGGCCGCCTGCACCACCTTCTGGATCCCCGGATAGAGGTAGGCGTAGTCGTAGCCGGCGCCGAAGGCCTCGCCCATCCGCGCCTTCATCTGCTCGTTGACCTCGTTGACCTGCGGCAGGCCCAGCGTCGCGATGAAGGCGCCCACCAGCCGGTCGCCGCGCAGGTCGATGCCCTCGCCGAAGCTGCCGCCCAGCACCGCGAAGCCGACGCCGCTGCCGCCCGGCGCGAAGCGCTCGAGAAAGGCGGTGCGCTGCCCTTCGTCCATGCGCCGCGACTGTTCCCACGCCGGGACGCCCGGGTGCTGCGCGCGGAACAGCGTCGCCACCAGTTGCAGGTAGTCGAAGCTGCTGAAGAAGGCCAGGTAGTTGCCCGGAGCCGCCGCATATTGGCGCGCGATCAGCTGCACGATCGGCGCAGCCGACTGCTGCCGGTGCTGGAACCGCGTGGAGATGGTCCTGACCACCTGCACCTCGAGCTGCTGCGCATCGAACGGGGAGGCGACGTCGATCCAGGCGCTGTTCTCCGGCAGGCCCAGCATGTCCTGGTAGTAGTCGCGCGGGCTGAGCGTCGCCGAGAACAGCGCCGCCGAGTGCGCGGCGTCGAAGCGCGGCTTCAGGAAGGGCGCGGGCACGACGTTGCGGATGCACAGCGTGGCGTCGTCCTGCTTGCGGCCGGCGCCGGCCGGCTGCAGCGTGACGTCGAACAGCGAGTGGCCGCCGAAGGCCTCGGCCAGCCGCGTGAACTGCAGCGCGTCGAAGTAGAACTGCTGCAGCGACGACTCGGGCTGGGCCGGCGTTTCCGCCAGGTGGTCGGCCACCGCGGCCGCCGCCTGCTGCAGCGCCATGACGAAGGCCTGCGGCAACTCGGCGCGGGTCTCGTAGGGCCTGGTCTGCACCGAGTGCACGGCGTTCCAGGCCCGGTGCAGCTTGTCCAGCGGACGCTTGAGCGCCGCCGGCGCCTGCCGGCGCACGGCGCGGAAGTCGTCCTGGTGCAGTTCCGCGGTGTACATGCGCCGGGCCCGCTCCACCATGTTGTGGGCTTCGTCGACCAGCACGCCCACCTTCCATTCATGGGCCAGCGTCAGCGCGTACAGCATGGCGCTGCCGTCGAAGTAGTAGTTGTAGTCGCCCACCACCACGTCGCTCCAGCGCGCCAGCTCCTGGCCCAGGTAGTAGGGGCAGACCTGGTGCCGCAGCGCCACCTCGCGCAGCGCGGGGCGGTCCATCCCGGCGCCGGCCAGGGCGGCGGCCCGCGCCGCCGGCAGCCGGTCGTAGAAGCCCCTGGCCAGCGGACATGAGTCGCCGTGGCAGGCCTTGTCCGGATGCTCGCAGGTCTTGTCGCGGGCGGCCAGTTCCAGCACCCGCAGCGGCAACTGCGGCGCGCTGGCGCCGATCAGCGCCAGCGCATCGAGCGCCAGCCGCCGCCCCGGGGTCTTGGCCGCCAGGTAGAACAGCTTGTCGATCCGCTGCGACGGACAGGCCTTGAGCAGCGGGAACACGGTGCCGACGGTCTTGCCGATGCCGGTCGGCGCCTGGGCCAGCAGGCAGCGCCCGTTGACGCCGGTCTTGTAGACGGCCTCCGACAGCTCGCGCTGGCCGGTGCGAAAGGCTTCGTGCGGAAACGCCAGCGTGGCCAGCGCCGCGTCGCGTGCCTCGCGGTGCGCCAGCTCCTGCGCCGCCCAGTCCAGGAAGCGCTGGCACAGGGTTTCGAAGAGTTCGCGCAGCGCCTCCGCGGTCTGCACCTCGGTGAAGACGGTCTCGTCCTGGCTCGCGATGTCGTAGTACACCAGCTTGAGCGTCAGCTCCGGCAACTGCCGCGATTCGCACAGCAGCCAGCCGTAGACCCGGGCCTGGGCCCAGTGCAGGTGCCGGTGGTTGGCCGGCTGCCGGGCCAGGTCGCCGCGGTGGGTCTTGATTTCTTCCAGGCAGTTCAGCTCGCTGTCGTAGCCGTCGGCCCGGCCGCGCACCGTGAGGTGCTGGAAGTCGGCGCGCAGCGTCACCTCCCTTTCGTAGCCCGCGCCGCGGCGGCCGGTCACCACCTGGTGGCCGGCCATTCCCTCCTGCGCGCTGGGGGCGGGGGTGAACCTCAGGTCGAGGTCGCCCTGCTTGGCCGCGAACTCGCACAGGGTGCGGACGGCGACGACGTACTGCATGGCGCCACTGTACAAGAAGCCAGTGGCGTCCCCGGCGGCGCGCCGGTTCTGGCCGGATGGCTGACCAGCGGTAGGGCTGTTCGACTACGTGAAGGCCAGCGCGCGGCACTTAGTTTGATGGATGAACCAAGCCCCACCGACAGACCAGCCCTCCACGGACGGCACACGCGAGCGGGTCACTGGCCCCTTCAAGGGCTACCACGTGGTGGCCCTGGGGTTTCGCATCGACAGCGTCGCCGCCGGCTTTCGCGGCTACTACAAGATCTGCCGCGGCCATCCCGGCAACTACTGGACGGCCGAATCGCTGCTCGATGGCAAGTGCGGGCCGCTGGCGACGTCCGGCGGCCGGGCGATGCGGATGGCGGAATCGGCGGCGGCGGTCGAGATCGACGGGCTGGCCGCCAACGGGCCGAACGCGGGCTGGGGCTATGGCTCGCACAGCATGCTGCCGTTCCTGCGCGAACAGCGCGAGGCGCGCGCCGGCGAGCAGTTTCGCGGCGACGGCGCTCAGCCGCGCAGCCCACAAGACGCCGGCGCATTGGCTGACAAGAACAAGCCCGAGCGCAAGTGACGATGCGGTTTCACCAACCAAGGAATTCTCCATGAGCGACAAGAACCCCGAGAACAAAGACGCAATCACCGGCGAGCCCGGCTCGCACCCGGTCGGCACCGGCCTCGGAGCAGGCGGCGGTGCACTGGCGGGCGCGACCGTCGGCTCCGTTGCCGGCCCGGTCGGCACCGTTGTCGGGGCCGTGATCGGCGCCGTGGCCGGTGGCCTCGCCGGCAAGGAAGTCGCTGAACACACCAACCCGACCGTCGGCGGCGCGCCCAACGAGCACAAGCTCGGCACGGGCACCGGCGCCACCGGTGGCGCGCTGGCTGGCGCGGCCGTCGGCTCGGTCGCCGGCCCGGTCGGCACCGTCGTCGGCGCCGCCATCGGTGCGGCTGCTGGCGGCTCGGCCGGCCGCGGCGCCGCTGAAGTCGTGAACCCCAAGGGCGACGACAGGCTGTCCGAGCACAACCTGGGTTCGGGCGTCGGTGCGGGCAGCGGCGCGATGGCCGGTGCCGCTGTCGGCGCGATGGGCGGACCCGTCGGCGCGGCCGTGGGTGCAGTGGTCGGTGCCGTGGCCGGTTCGGCCGCCGGCAAGGGCGTGGCCCAGACCTTCAACCCGAAGGCCGAGGACGACTTCTGGCGCGAGAACTACAACCGCTCGCCCGACTACATCGACGGCTACACCTACGACGACTACGCGCCGGCCTACCGCACCGGCTATGAAGCCTTCGGCAACCGTCGCGCCACCAGCTTCGACGCCTATGAGCCGACCGCCCGCAGCGACTGGGAGCGCGTCAAGGGCACGTCCCGCCTGACCTGGGAACAGGCCCGCAGCGCGACCCGCGCCGGCTGGCACCGGGTCGAGCGCGCCATTCCGGGCGACTTCGACGGCGACGGCCGCTAAGCGCTGCGCCCCTGGCGCAGCAGCAAGGAAAGCCGGCCTCGCGCCGGCTTTTTCGTATCAGGGTGCAAACATCGCTTGACCTTGCCCCCATGGCAAGCTTGAGACTGCATTGCTTGTCTAGAATCCGATCCATGTCCCGCATCCGACTGCTCCTCGCCTGGCTGGTCCTGGCAGCGATCCCGCTGCAGGGCTTCGCGGCGGCGTCGATGCTGTTCTGCGGCATGGGCTCCGGGCACCAGCCAGCGCCGCAAGTCCAGGCCCAGGCCGGCGAGCACCACGACCACGCCAGTCACGGGCACGGCCACGTGGTGGCAGAGAAGGCAGCGCAGCCGGCCGACGGCCAGGCGCAGTTGCCAGATGCGTCGCACAAATGCGGCGTCTGCGCCGCCTGCTCGCACAGCGTCGCCATCACGCAGACGCCACGGGTGCTGGCGCTGGCGCCGCCGCCGCAAGCCCAAGCGTCCGAGCCCTTCGTGCTGATCCATCCCCGGCCGTCCACGGTCCCCGACAAACCTCCTCGCGCCTGACACGCACCGCCCGCGCCGGCATGGCCGGTGCGGTGGTGCTTCCGTTCGTCCGCCTGCGTCCGCTTCGGCCGCCCGGCGCCGTCGTCCATCCAGATCGCCATGAGGTTTTCCATGTTCCAACAGTTGCGGGCCGCCGGCCTGCTGGTCGCCACCGCCTTCGCGCTGCCGGTGCCGGCGCAGCCCGCCGGCCCGGCGCCGGCGGCTGAAGCCAGGGCCCAGGAGCGGCCGCTGCCGTACCGCTCCGCGTTCGAGGGCTACCAGCCCTTTGCCGACCAGAAGGTCGCTCCCTGGCAGGAGTCCAACGACACGGTCGGGCGAATCGGCGGCTGGCGGGCCTATGCGAAGGAAGCGCAGGAATCGCAGCAGGGCCAGCCGCCGGCCGGTCCGGCCAAAGAGCGGGTGCAGCCATGAAGACAGCCAACCGCCTCGCTGCCACGGCAGCCGCCGTCCTGCTGCTCGCGGGCTGCGCCAGCGTCGGCATCGATGACGCCGTGCGACAGACCAATGCCGATGCCGCCGGCTTCACGGGCGGCCGGCTCGAGCTGGCCCGCAGCGCGGAGCAGCGCCGGGCCCGCGCCGAACTCAGTGAGCAGCTGCTGTCCCAGCCCCTGTCCATGGACGGCGCGGTGCAACTGGCGCTGGCCAACAGTCCGGCGGTGCAGGCGCTCATCGCCGACAGCTGGAGTGCGATGGCGTCGGCCCGCCAGGCCGGCCGGATCGGCAACCCGGTCTTCAGCTTCGAGCGGTTGCGCTCGGGCGAAGAACTGGAGCTGGGCCGGCTGCTGTCGATCGGACTGCTGGATCTGCTGACCCTGCCGCAGCGCCAGGCCGTCGCGCGCAGCCAGCTGGCGCAGGCCCGGGTGCAACTGAGCGCCAGTGTGGTCGACCAGGTCAGCCAGGTGCGCCAGGCCTGGGTCCGGGCGGTCGCCTCGCAGCAATCGCTGGCCTACGCCCAGCAGGTCGCCAAGGCGGCGCAGGCCGGCGCCGAACTGGCGCGCCGGATGCAGCAGGTTGGCAATTTCACCAAACTGCAGCGGGCCCGCCAGCATGCCTTCCATGCCGACGCCACGGCGCAGCTGGCGTCCGCCCGCCATGCCACCCTGGCCGCGCGCGAAGCGCTGGTGCGCCGACTGGGCCTGACCGAAGCCCAGGCCGACCGGCTGCAGTTGCCCGAGCGCCTGCCCGAGCTGCCGGCGCAGCCGCGCGCGGTGCAGCAGGTCAGCGCCGCCGCCCTGCAGCAACGCCTGGATGTGCAGCTGGCGCGGCTGCAACTGGAGTCCGCCGGCCGTGCGCAGGGCCTGAACCTGCTGACCAGCCTGGTCGACGTCGAACTCGGGCTCCGGCGCGACACCGTGTTCGACAACCGCAGCGGCGAGCGGAGCACCCGCAAGGGCTACGAGCTGGACCTCCGGCTGCCCTTGTTCGACTGGGGCGACGCCTCGCGCGCCGCGCTCAACGCCCAGTCGCTGGCCGCCGCCAGCCGCTACGAGAGCGTCACCCGCGCCGCCTCCTCGCAGCTGCGCGAGAGCTATTCCGCCTACCGCACCGCCTGGGACCTGGCCCGCCACTACCAGGGCGAGATCGTGCCCCTGCGCCGGGCCATGCAGGAGGAGAACGTGCTGCGCTACAACGGCATGCTGATCGGCGTGTTCGAGCTGCTGGCCGACACCCGCGAGCAGATCGCCAGCGTGATCGCCGCCATCGACGCCCAGCAGCAGTTCTGGCTGGCCGACGCCACGCTGTCGTCCGCCCTGATCGGAACACCATGAGCAGCAGAAGACACTTCCTCTCCGGCGCCGGCGCCATCACCGGCGCCATTGCCGCCGCCTCGGTCAGCAAGGTGGCCATGGCGGCCTTGCCCGAACCGGTCATCCAGACCCGGCCCGACACCATGGCGCCGCTCGTGCCCGCCACCGGCCGGCCCTACCACCCGGTGGTGACCCTGAACGGCTGGACGCTGCCCTGGCGCATGAACGCCGGCGTCAAGGAATTCCACCTGGTGGCCGAACCCGTCGTGCGCGAGATGGCGCCCGGCTTCAAGGCGCATTTGTGGGGTTACAACGGCCAGTCGCCGGGCCCGACCATCGAGGTGGTCGAGGGCGACCGGGTCCGCATCTTCGTGACCAACAGGCTGCCCGAACACACCAGCGTGCACTGGCACGGCCAGCGCCTGCCCAACGGCATGGACGGCGTCAGCGGCCTGACCCAGAAGGCGATCGACCCGGGCAAGACCTTCGTCTACGAATTCGTGGCGCGCCGGCCCGGCACCTTCATGTACCACCCGCATGCCGACGAGATGACGCAGATGGCGATGGGGATGATGGGCTTCTGGGTCACCCATCCCAGGAACAAGCACCCGCTGATCGAGACGGTGGACCGCGACTTCGTGTTCCTGCTCAATGCCTACGACATCGATCCGGGCGCCTACACGCCGAAGATCATGACCATGACCGACTTCAACCTGTGGTCGTGGAACAGCCGCATTTTCCCGGGCATCGATTCGCTCAACGTGCGCCTGAACGACCGGGTGCGCATCCGGATCGGCAACCTGACCATGACCAACCACCCGATCCACCTGCACGGCCACGAGTTCGAGGTCACCGGCACCGACGGCGGCCCGACCCCGAAGGGCGCGCGCTGGCCCGAGGTGACGACCGACATCGCGGTGGGCCAGATGCGCCAGGTGGAGTTCGTCGCCAGCGAGGAGGGCGACTGGGCCTTCCACTGCCACAAGAGCCACCACACCATGAACGCGATGGGCCACGACGTGCCGACCATGATCGGCGTCGATCACCGCAAGGTGGTGAAGGACCTCACCGACCTGATCCCCGACTACATGGTGATGGGCGAGCGCGGCATGGCCGACATGGCGGAGATGCAGATGCCGCTGCCGGACAACACCGTGCCGATGATGACCGGCACCGGCCCGTTCGGCTCGGTGGAGATGGGCGGCATGTTCAGCGTCGTGAAGGTGCGGCGCGGCCAGCAGCCCGGCGACTACAAGGATCCCGGCTGGTTCAAGCATCCCGCCGGCACCGTCGCCTATGAGTTCACGGGCAGCCTGCCCGACCCGGCCCGCTTCCAGTCGCAGGGCCAGGGCACGATGCCGCGCCAGGCACCGGGCAAGGACGTCGAAGTGCAGATCAGGAAACCCAACGGCCATTCCGGCCACCATTGAAGGAAGCCATGAACAGGAAGACATTTCTCGCAGCCGCCCTGGGAGCCCTCGCCAGCACCGCCGTCCTCGCCCATGGCGACGCGAAGTCCGGCAAGCCGGCGCCGGTGCCGAAGGAGCAGAAGCCCTGGGGCATCGCCGGCGACGCCCGCGCCGTGAAGCGCACCATCGAAGTCACCATGTCGGACAGCATGCGCTTCACCCCGGACCGGATCGAGGTGAGGCAGGGCGAAACCATCCGCTTCGTGCACCGGAACGCGGGCAAGATCATGCATGAGTTCGTCATCGGCACCCGCAAGGACCTCGACGAGCACGCGGCGCTGATGGTCAAGTTCCCGAACATGGAGCACGACGAGCCCTACATGGCGCATGTGGCGCCGGGCCAGACGGGTGAATTGACCTGGAACTTCAACCGGTCCGGCGAGTTCGAATTCGCATGCCTGATCGCCGGCCACTACCAGGCCGGCATGGTCGGCACGATCAAAGTGACTGCAACCACGGGGAGATGACATGACAACAAACACCCATCCCGGCGCCACCGCCACCCGCCGCGGCCTGCTGGCGGGCGCCGGCGCCATGCTGCTGGCGACGCAACTGCCGGCCGCGGCCAAGCCGGCCCTGTTCGCCGAGGTCTGGAAAGACCCCGACTGCGGCTGCTGCAAGGACTGGATCACCCACCTGCAGGCCAACGGCTACCAAGTCAAGGTCCGCGACAGCGGCCGCGAAGCGATCGCGAAGAAGCTGGGCGTGGAGCGCCGGTACGGCTCCTGCCACACGGCGCTGATCGGCGGCTATGCCATCGAGGGCCATGTGCCGGCGCGCGAGATCGCCCGCCTGCTCAAGGACAAGCCGCAGGCCGTGGGCCTGGCGGTGCCCGGCATGCCGGTGGGCACGCCCGGAATGGACGGCGCGGCCTATGGCGGGCGCCAGGACAGTTATGACGTGCTGCTGCTGGCCAGGGACGGCAGCGCGAAGGTTTACCAACACTACGAAGGGAAGAAATCATGAAATCGTTGCAGCAACTGATCACCGTCGCCGCGCTGGCGGCCGCCTCGTTCGCCGGCCCGGTGCTGGCGCAAGCCGCCGCCGACATGACGCAGGCCGAGGTGCGCAAGGTCGACACCGAGAACCGCAAGCTCACGCTCAAGCACGGGCCGATCAAGAACCTGGACATGCCGGCCATGACCATGGTGTTCGAGGTCAAGGACGCCGCTCTGCTGGCCAAGGTCAAGGCCGGCGACAAGGTGCAGTTCAGGGCCGTGGACAACGCCGGCAAGCTCACCGTCACCGAACTCCAGCCGGCGAAGTAGCGGGCCGGCGACCGCATGAACAGCGACATCGAAGTCCTCAACAGCGAGTGCTTCTGCATCAGCCTCGACACGGATGCATTGCAGCGCGCGTTCGAGTCCGAGGTCGGCGAGCCCGGCCTCTTTGCGCTGGTCCAGGAGCGCTGCCCCTACCTGTTCGCGAGCCGTCCGGTGTTCGTGTCCCGGCCCCAGGTCGCGCGCATGGAGCAGGTGGTGCAGGCGGTCGAGGCGGTCGTCGCGCTGCCCGCATACCGGCAGGAGGTGCTGGCGGATTCGCCCGCGATCGCCAGCCAGGATCCGGGCGGCCCGGCCGGCGTGTTCTTCGGCTACGACTTCCACGTGGCCGGCGACGGCTTCGGGCTGATCGAGATCAACACCAATGCCGGCGGCGCGCTGCTCAACGCGATGCTGGCGCGGGCCCAGCGCAAGTGCTGTCCGGCGGTGCAGGAGTGGGCGCCCGAGCGCGTCAGCGCCGACGGCTTCGAAGCCGCCATCGTGGCCATGTTCCGGCGCGAATGGGCGCTGGCCGGCCACGATCGGCCGCTGCGCAGCGTCGCGATCGTCGACGAGGCGCCGGCGGGCCAATACCTCTATCCCGAGTTCCTGCTGTTCCAGCGGCTGTTCCGCCGCCACGGCCTGCAGGCGGTGATCGCCGACCCGTCGCAGTTCTGCCTGCGCGATGGCGTGCTGTGGCACGGCGACCTGGCGATCGACCTGGTCTACAACCGGCTGACCGATTTTTCGCTGGCGACGCCGGCCAGCGCCGTGCTGCGCGAGGCCTACCTGGCGCACGCGGCGGTGCTGACGCCGCATCCGCAGGTCCATGCCCTGTATGCCGACAAGCGCAACCTGGCCTTGCTCAGCGATCCGGCGAAGCTCGCGGCCTGGGGCGTGCCGGCGGCTGTGCGCGAGACGCTGCTGGCGGCGATTCCGCGCACCGAGATCGTCACGCCCGGGAACGCCGAGCGGCTGTGGAGCGAGCGCCGGCGCCTGTTCTTCAAGCCGTTCGCCGGCTTCGGCAGCAAGGCGGCCTACCGCGGCGACAAGCTGACCCAGCGGGTCTGGCAGGAGATCCTGGCCGGCCGCTACGTCGCCCAGGCGCTGGTGGCGCCGGGCTCGCGCGTCGTGTCGGACGAGGAACCGGGCCGGGCGCTCAAGTTCGACCTGCGCAGCTACGTCTACGCCGGCCGGTCGCAATGGCTCGCGGCCCGCCTGTACCAGGGCCAGACCACCAACTTCCGCACCCCTGGCGGCGGCTTCGCGCCGGTCTATGACGTGGCGGCCGACATCCATGCGGAGTGTTGTCCCGCGCCAGCCTGACACGGCCCGGTGTCCAATGGGCCCATGGATCAAAGAAGCTCATCCCCCGACGCGGACTGCTGTGCCGGTCCCGTCTGTGCCGTTGCCCTGGTCCCGCAACGCCCGGCGCTGACGGCCGGCCGGCGCTTTCGCATTCCGGCCATGGACTGCAGCGTCGAAGAGTCCGACATCCGGCGCGCGCTCGAGCCCATCGCCGGCATCCGCTCGCTCAATTTCCAGCTCGGCGCGCGCACGCTGGCCATCGACGCGCCGGACGAGGCGTTCCCGCTGGCGCTGGAGGCGATCCGCCAGGCCGGTTATGCCGCCGAGCCGGTCGCCGGCCCGGACGCCGCGCCCGCGCCCGCGGACCACGACCACGACCACGACCACGACCACGACCACGACCACCAGGGGGGCGGCGGCGTCGGCCGGCTCGCGCTGGCGCTGGTGATGGCGATCGCGGCCGAGGCCAGCGGTTTCCTCGCGCCGGCCGGCCTGGCGTGGCAGGTGCTGGGCATGGCGCTGGCGGCGTGCGCGATCTGGCTGGCCGGCTTCGACGTGTATCAAAAGGGCATCACGGCGCTGTGGCGTCGCAAGCTCAACATCAATGCGCTGATGTCGGTGGCCGTCACCGGCGCCTTCCTGCTGGGGCAGTGGCCGGAGGCGGCGATGGTGATGGCGCTGTACGCGATCGCCGAGTTGATCGAGGCGCGCGCCGTCGACCGGGCCCGCAACTCGATCAAGGGCCTGCTGGACCTGGCGCCCGAACAGGCGCTGGTGCGCTCCGGCGACGGCAGCTGGAACCTGGCCGGCGTGGCCGCCGTGCCGCTCGGCGCCATCGTGCGGATCAAGCCGGGTGAGCGCGTCGCCCTGGACGGCGTGGTGACCGCCGGCACCAGCGCGATCGACCAGGCGCCGGTGACCGGCGAGAGCATCCCGGTCGACAAGGCGGTGGGCGACCCGGTGTTCGCGGGCACCATCAACCAGACCGGCGAGCTGGAGTTCCGCGTCACGGCCGGGGCCAGCAACACCACGCTGGCGCGGATCATCCACGCGGTGGAACAGGCGCAGGGCACGCGCGCCCCGACCCAGCGCTTCGTCGACCGCTTCGCCGCGGTCTACACGCCCGCCGTGTTCGCCTTCGCGCTGGCGGTGGCGGCGCTGACGCCGTTCCTGCTGGGCATCACCTGGTTCGAGGCGGCCTACAAGGCGCTGGTCCTGCTGGTGATCGCCTGTCCCTGCGCCCTGGTCATCTCCACGCCGGTGACGGTGGTCAGCGGCCTGGCCGCCGGCGCGCGGCGCGGCATCCTGGTCAAGGGCGGCGCCTACCTGGAGTCGGCGCGCGCGCTGAAGGCGGTGGCCTTCGACAAGACCGGCACCATCACCGAGGGCAAGCCCAAGCTGGTGGCGTGGCAGGCCTGGGGCGGCGCCGATGCCGCCGCCGCGCAGCGCCTGGCCGCCAGCCTGGCCGGCCGCTCGGACCACCCCGTGTCGCAGGCGATCGCCGCGGGCCTGGCCGGCGAGCACGCGCCGGTGGAGGATTTCCGCGCTTTGCCGGGCCGGGGCGTCGAGGGCCGCATCGACGGCCAGCCGCTGTTCCTGGGCAACCACCGGGCGGTGCACGAGCGGGGCCTGTGCGGCCCGGAGCTGGAAGCGCAGCTCCGCCAGCACGAACAGCAGGGCCGCAGCGTGACCTTGCTGGCGCTGCCGGACCGGGTGCTGGCCGTCTTCGCGGTGGCCGACACGATCAAGCCGACGTCGCGCCAGGCGATCGCCGAACTGAAGGCGCTGGGCGTGGTGCCGGTCATGCTCACCGGCGACAACCCCGCCACGGCCCGGGCCATCGCCGACCAGGCCGGCATCGACGATGCCCAGGGCGACCTGCTGCCGCAGGCCAAGCTGGCCGCGATCCACGCCCTGCAGCAGCGCCACGGCCCCACGGGGATGATCGGGGACGGCATCAACGATGCGCCGGCGCTGGCGCAGGCCGACATCGGTTTCGCCATGGGCGGCGCCGGCACCGACGTCGCGATGGAAGCGGCCGACGTGGTGATCATGAACGACGACCTGCGGCGCGTCGCCGAGACCGTGCGGCTGTCGCGCCGCACCCGCGCCGTGCTGTGGCAGAACATCGCCCTGGCGCTGGGCATCAAGGCGGTGTTCCTGGTGCTGGCGGTGTTCGGCTCGGCCACCATGTGGATGGCCGTGTTCGCCGACATGGGCGCCAGCCTGCTGGTGGTGGCCAACGGCCTGCGGTTGCTGCGGGGCGTGCCGCCCGCGCGACCGGGAACCAAGCCCGCCGCGGCAGTGTAGGGGGCCGCCCCGCGGCGCCGGCCGGCTTGACCTATGTCAACCGCACAAACCGGTGGCGCCCTACCATCACCTGGACCAGGCCCTCACCATGCATTTCTCCAGCCACCTCCGCGCCAGCCGCGCCACTGCCTACGTGGTGCTGCTGGCATGGCTGTTCGCGCTGGCCTCGGGCGTCGCCAACGCCTGCCTGCTCGAGGAGCGCGGCACGCATGGCCATGACGCGCCGGGCACCGTCGTGTCGGCGGGGCATGCGGGCGCGGTCGCCGGCCATCTCGGCGACGACTCGCACGGCGCGAAGGCAAATTGCCTGAAGGTCTGCAGCGACGGCGGGCAATCCCCGACCACGCCGGACCTGAAGCTGGTCCAGGCCGACCTGGGCCTGGCGCCCATCGTCGCGGTGCTCTGGAACCCGGCGGCGCCCCTGGCCGCGTCGCCGCACCGCGTCACGGACGACCCGCCGCCCACGGCCGGGCCGCCGCTCCGCGTCCGCTTCTCCCGCCTGGCGCTTTAGCCGCCCCCCTGCCTGCGCCGCGCAGCCCCTGCGCGGGCAGAGCGTGCCGATTCTCTTTTCGTCCCTTTGCGTCCCGTTTTCACCAGGAGTCCGTCATGACCAGTTTCCGATTCATTCCCCTTGCCGTCGTCCTCGCCGCCGCCGGCGTCCTGGCCGGTTGCAGCACCGCCCCCGCAATGCCGATGGGCGGCGGCCCGGGCATGGCGATGCATTCCCCGGACCAGATGGCCAGGATGGATGCCCACATGCAGGCCATGCGGGTCCTGCACGAGAAGATGATGGCCGCCAAAACACCCGAGGAACGCAACGCCATGATGGCGGCGCACATGAAGTCCATGCGCGACAGCATGGCCATGATGAAGGAAATGCCGGCGCAGGGCATGCGCGGCATGCCGGGCATGAGCGCCGAGATGGCCGCGCGGCACCAGATGATGGACAAGCGCATGGAGATGATGCAGTCCATGATGGAAATGATGATGGACCGGATGCCGGCAACGCCGGCGAAGTGAGCGGCCTGCGGATGTCCGCTGGTGCGTCACGCAGATGCTGCGGACCTGCCAGCAGCGTTTTCCGGTGCGCGCAAGCGCCTGACTGGAGTTGCCATGAATCACGACTCTGCATCCCACGACGACCGGCCCGCTCCCTTCTGGGGCTCGCGGTTTGCCATCGGCTGGATCGTCCTGGCCGCGGTGGCCGGGTATTTCCTCGTCACCGAACACCGGGCCCACGTCTTCGGCGCGTTGCCGTACCTGCTGTTGCTGGCCTGTCCGCTGATGCATGTCTTCATGCACCGGGGCCACGGTGGTCACGGAGACAAGCAATGAACACCAGTCCCTCCGGCTACGGCCTGTGGCTGCTGGTCGTCCTCAATTCGGCCGTCTTCATCATGTTCGCATTCAGCTTCTTCAAGCCGCAGACCGGTCGCGACTGGAGGACGTTCGGTGCCTTCACCGCATTCATCGTGGCCCTGTTCGTCGAGATGTACGGCTTCCCGCTGACCCTGTACCTGCTGTCCGGGTGGCTGCAGACCCGCTTCCCGCAACTGGACCTCATGTCGCACGACAGCGGCCACCTGTGGTCGACCCTGATGGGCGCCCGGGGCGATCCGCACCTGGCGCCGCTGCACCTGGCCAGCTATGTGTTCCTGGGCTACGGGTTCTACCTGCTCTCGTGCGCCTGGCACGCCCTCTACCAGGCCCAGCGCCGCAACGAACTGGCCGTGGCCGGGCCGTATGCGCGGATCCGCCATCCGCAGTACGTGGCCTTCGTGCTGATCCTGCTGGGCTTCCTGCTGCAATGGCCGACCTTGCTGACCCTGCTCATGTTCCCCGTCCTGCTCGTGATGTACGCGCGCCTTGCCGCCAGCGAAGAGACGGAGCTGCGCCAGCGGTTTGGCGCCGCCTACGACGCCTACGCGGCGCGCACGCCGCGCTTCCTGCCCCGGGTGGCGGCCGGACCGTCGACGACCGCGGCGCTGGTCCTGGTGGCGCTGGCAGTGGCCGCGCCGGGCGCGATGGCGCAGGCGGCCCCGGGCGCGGCGGCGGCGGCCCAGACGTCCGCTGCCGGAGGGGTCACGGTCAAGGTCACCCCGGTGGCCGGCCGCGCGCTGGAATTCAGCGTCGTCTTCGACACCCACAGCAGCGACCTGCGCGACGACCTGCTGCAGGCGGCGACGCTCACGACCGGCGCTGGCCGTAAGCTCAAGCCGGCGCGCTGGACCGGAGCGGCGCCGGGAGGCCATCATCGCGAAGGCGTGCTGGCCTTCGACGGCGCCGATCCGGGCGCGGGCCCGATCGAGCTGGCAATCCAGCGTCCCGGCGAGCCGGCGCCCCGGATCTTCCGGTGGCAACGCTGAATGGAGCGAGCATGAAGAATCCCGCCGATCAATCCCCTGCGCCAGTGCACCATCACCACGCTGCGCCGACCGTGATGCCCGTGGCCAGCGGCACGCTCTACACCTGCCCGATGCACCCGCAGATCCGGCAGGACCATCCGGGCAATTGCCCGATCTGCGGCATGACGCTGGAGCCGGTCATGCCCAGCCTGGAGGACGACGGGAACCCCGAGCTGGCGGACTTCACCCGGCGCTTCTGGTGGACGCTGCCGCTCACCGTCGCCGTCACGCTGCTGGCGATGGTCGGGCACCGGACCGGCTGGTTCGCCATGGCGACGCAGAGCTGGATCGAGCTGGTGCTGTCGCTGCCGATCGTGTTGTGGGCCGGCTGGCCGTTCTTCGCCCGGGGCTGGCAATCGGTGGTCCACCGCAGCCCCAACATGTGGACGCTGATCGCTCTGGGCACCGGCGCGGCTTTCGTCTACAGCGTGGTGGCGACGGTCGCGCCGGGCGTCTTCCCGCCGCAGTTCGCGGCGATGGGCCGGGTTTCGGTCTACTTCGAGGCGGCCGCCGTGATCATCTCGCTGACGCTGCTGGGCCAGATGCTCGAACTGAAGGCCCGCTCGCAGACCTCGGCCGCGATCAGGTCGCTGCTGGGGCTGGCGCCCAGGACGGCGCGGCGGATCCGGCCCGACGGGGTCGAAGAAGACGTGCCGCTGGCCCAGGTCCACATCGGCGACCTGCTGCGGGTGCGGCCGGGCGAGAAGGTGCCGGTCGACGGCGTGGTGGTGGAGGGCAGCAGTTCGGTCGATGAATCGATGCTGACCGGCGAGCCGATGCCGGTCGGCAAGCGCGCGGGCGACAAGCTGATCGGCGCCACCCTCAACACCTCGGGCGCGCTGACCCTGCGGGCGGAAAAGGTCGGCGCCGGCACCGTGCTGGCGCAGATCGTCCAGATGGTGGCCCAGGCCCAGCGCTCGCGCGCGCCGATGCAGCGGATGGCGGACCACGTGGCGGGCTACTTCGTGCTGGTGGTCATTGCGATCGCCGTCGCCACGCTGGTGGTCTGGGGCCTGGCCGGGCCCGAGCCGAGCTGGGTCTACGGCCTGATCAACGCCGTCGCGGTCCTGATCATCGCCTGCCCCTGCGCCCTGGGGCTGGCCACGCCGATGTCGATCATGGTCGCCACCGGGCGCGGCGCCACCAGCGGCGTGCTGTTCCGCGACGCCGCCGCGATCGAGAATTTCCGCCGCATCGACACGCTGATCGTCGACAAGACCGGCACTCTGACCGAAGGCCGGCCCGTCTTCGAGCAGGCCGTCGCGGTCGCCGGCGGCTCGCCGGACGAGGTGCTGCGGCTGGCGGCCAGCCTGGACCAGGGCAGCGAGCATCCGCTGGCGGCCGCCATCGTGGCGGCGGCGCGGGCGCAGGGCCTGGCCCTGGGCCGGGTGGACGGCTTCGACTCCGCCTCCGGCATCGGCGTCACCGGCACGGTCGACGGGCGGGCCCTGGCGCTGGGCAACACCGCGCTGATGGCGCAGCTCGGGGTGGACAGCGCCAGCCTGCAGCGCGAGGCGGAACACCTGCGCGGCGAGGGCGCCAGCGTCATGTACCTGGCGGTGGAGCGCCGGTTCGCCGGGTTGCTGGCCGTCTCGGACCCGGTCAAGGCCGGCACGCCGGACGCGCTGCGCACGCTGCAGGCGGCCGGCATCACGGTGGTCATGGCCACCGGCGACGGCCTGACCACGGCGCAGGCGGTGGCCAGGCGGCTGGGCATCGCCGAGGTCTACGGCGAGGTGAAGCCGGCCGACAAGCTGGAGCTGGTCGCCCGGCTGCAGGCTCAGGGCCGGGTGGTCGCGATGGCCGGCGACGGCATCAACGACGCGCCGGCGCTGGCGAAAGCCGACGTCGGCATCGCCATGGGCACCGGCACCGACGTGGCCATGAACAGCGCGCAGGTCACCCTGGTCAAGGGGGATTTGCGCGGGATTTCGACCGCGCGCCAGCTGTCGCAGGCCACCGTCGCCAACATGAAGCAGAACCTGGGCTTCGCCTTCGTCTACAACGCGCTGGGCGTGCCGCTGGCCGCCGGCGTGCTCTATCCGTTCACGGGCCTGCTGCTATCGCCGATGATTGCGGCGCTGGCGATGAGCCTGAGCTCGGCGTCGGTGATCACCAACGCCCTGCGCCTGCGCAACTCCGGACACCGGAAGGAAACGACATGACCAAGACCCTGCTGCTCCTGGCGCTCGCGCTCGCGGGGGCGCTGTCCGGCGCCAGCCGCGCCCAGCAACCGCCCGCGGTGGCCACTATGGTGGTCGAACCCACCGACGGCGAGGTCCGCAAGGTGGACCGGGCCAACCGCAAGATCACGCTCAGGCACGGCGAGATCCGGAACCTGGGCATGCCGCCGATGGCAATGGTGTTCGACGTGAAGGACGCCGCGCTGATCGGCAGGCTCAAGGCCGGCGACAAGGTCCGCTTCAAGGCGACCTACGAAGGCGGCAAGTACATCGTCACCGACATCGAGCTGGTGAAGTAGCGCGCATGCATCCCAAGAATCCACTCCTGCAGACTTTCCGCCGGCGCTGGCCCTGCGCAGTCGCCGCTTGCGCCGTCGCCGTGCTGGCGGCCCTGCCCGCCCGGGGCGCCGAGCCCCTGACCCTGGCCGAGGCCCAGCGCCTGGCGGTGGGCCGGTCGCAACAGCTGGCGGCCAATGAGGCGTCGGCGGCGGCCGCGCGCCGGATGGCGCACGCCGCCTCCCAGCTGCCCGACCCGGTGCTGAAGTTCGGCATCGACAACCTGCCGCTCAACGGCCCGGACCGCTTCAGCCTGACCAGCGACTTCATGACCATGCGCCGGATCGGCCTGATGCAGGAGCTGCCCGGCGCCGACAAGCGCCGGCTGCGCGGCCAGCGCGGCGCCCAGGAGGCCCTGAAGCTGCAGGCCGAGCGCGACGTGGTGCGGGTGGGTGTGCTGCGCAGCACCGCGCTGGCGTGGCTGGACCGGTTCTATGCGCTGGCCAGCCGCGAGCTGGTGCTGCGCCAGCTGGAGGAGGCGCGGCTGCAGGTGCAGGCGGCCGAGGCGGCCTACCGCGGCGCCAAGGGCAGCCAGGCCGACGTCTTCATGGCCCAGGGCGCGGTCGGCATGCTCGAGGACAAGCTGGCGCAGGCCGACCGGCAGGCGGACAACGCCGTCGCGATGCTGGCGCGCTGGGTCGGCGACGACGCGCGGCGGCTGCCGGTCGGCGCGCCGGCCTGGCAGGCGACCGACATGGAGCAGGGCGTCACCACCGAGCACCTGGAAACGCACCCCGAAGTGGCCGTGGCCGGCGCCGTGGTCCGGGCGGCGCAGGTCGACGTGTTCCTGGCCGAGGCCAACAAGCGGCCGGACTGGACCGTCGAGGCGACCTACCAGCAGCGCGGTTCGGCCTACTCCAACATGGTGTCGATCGGGCTGTCGGTGCCGCTCCAGCTCGATCGGGACAACCGGCAGGACCAGGAGGTCGCCGCCAGGAAAGCCCAGGTGGACGAGGCGCTGGCGCGTTACGAAGACCTGTTGCGCAACCAGGAGGCGGAGGTCGCCGTGCTGCTCAACGACTGGCGCAGCGGCAAGCTGCGGGTGGCCCGCTATGCCGGCAGCCTGGTGCCGCTGGCGCAGCAACGCACGGCGGCGGCGCTGTCCGCCTACCGCGGCGGCAAGGGGGAGCTGGCCATGGTGCTGGCCGCGCGCCGCGATGAACTGGACCTGCGGCTGCAGGCGCTGGCGGTCGAACAGGAGACGGCCCGGGCCTGGGCCAACCTGAATTTCATTACCGTGGACCACGACGTGTCGACGCTCGAAGGGAGCAAGCCATGACCAGGCGCAACCAGATCTTCGTGGCCATTGCGTTCGCGCTGCTGCTCGCCGCAGCCGCCGGCTACGGCCTGTACCGCATGGGCCTGGCGCAGGGCGCCGCCAGCCACGCCGCGCCGGTGGCCGCTGCCGCGCCGGCGGCGACCGCGGCGCTGCCGCAAGGCACGCCGGAAGGCGAGGAGGCGACCCGGCGCCACATCGCCACCGGCCTCAAGGCCGGCGACATGGACCCGGTGGTCGGCCGCAAGATCCTGTCCTACCGCGACCCGATGGCGCCTGCCACCAAATTCGACAAGCCGGGCAAGTCGCCGTTCATGGACATGATGCTGGTGCCGGTCTATGCCGAGGGCGGCGGCGACGCCGACCAGGGCAAGGTCAACATCAGCGCCCGGGTCCAGCAGAACCTGGGCGTGCGCACCGCGGTGGTGACCGAGGGCGCGCTGTCGCCGGAAGTCGCCGCCGTCGGCAACATCGCCTTCAACGAGCGCGACCAGGCCATCGTCCAGGCCCGCGCCAGCGGCTTCGTCGAGCGGCTGCACGTGCGCGCCACGCTGGACCGCGTGGGCAGGGGCCAGCCGCTGGTGGACCTGTACGTCCCCGACTGGATCGCGGCGCAGGAGGAGTTCCTGTCGCTGCGGCAGATGAAGGGTGAGGAGCTGGCGCCATTGGTCGACGCCGCGCGCCAGCGCATGCGGCTGGCGGGCATGAACGACGAGCAGGTCCGGCTGGTGGAGCGCAGTGGCCGCACCCAGGCCCGCATCACCATCGTGGCCCCGGTCGGCGGCGTCGTCACCGAACTCACCGTGCGCGAGGGCATGACGGTGATGGCCGGCGCGCCGCTGTTCCGCATCAACGGCCTGGGCACGGTCTGGGCCAATGCCGAAGTGCCGGAAAGCCAGGCCGCGCTGCTGCGCCCCGGCACCCGCGTGGTGGCGCAGACCGCCGCCGCGCCGGGCAAGGCCTACGAGGGCCGGGTGCAGGCGCTGCTGCCGGACATCAATGCGACGACGCGCACGCTCAAGGCCCGGGTGGAACTGGCCAATCCCGGGCAGACGCTGGTGCCGGGCATGTTCGTCTCGATCCGGTTCATGGACCTGCGCGCCGGCAAGATGCTGCTGGTGCCGACCGAAGCCGTGATCCAGACCGGCCGCCGCGCCGTGGTGATGCTGGCGGAGGCCGATGGCCGGTTCCGGCCGGTGGACGTGCGCACCGGCATCGAGTCGGGCGGCCAGACCGAGATCCAGTCGGGCCTGCAGGCGGGCCAGAAGGTGGTGGTGTCGTCGCAATTCCTGATCGATTCGGAAGCCAGCCTGCGCGGGCTGGAGGCGCGGCTGAACCAGGCGCCGGGGGCGGGGGCCGCGGCGCCAGCCAAGCTGTACCAGACGCAGGGCAAGCTGGAGGCGATCGACCCGGAGACTCTGACCATCGCCCATGGCCCGATCCCGGCGCTCAAGTGGGGCGCGATGACGATGGAGTTTCGCAAGCCGGCGGCGGCCTTGCCCAAGCTCGCGGTCGGCGACAGCGTGGCCATCGAGTTCGCTATGGAGCCGGACGGCACGGCGCAACTCACTCGCGTGACGCGCGCAAGCGGCGTCACTCCGATCCCGCCCGGGAGCGGCAAGTGATCGCGGGACTGATCCGCTGGTCGATCGGCAATCGCTTCCTGGTGCTGCTGGCGACGCTGGTGCTGGCCGGCTGGGGCGTCTACGCGATGTCGCGCACGCCGCTGGACGCCTTGCCGGACCTGTCGGACGTGCAGGTGATCATCCGCACCAGCTACCCCGGCCAGGCGCCGCGCATCGTCGAGAACCAGGTGACGTACCCGTTGACGACGACGATGCTGTCGGTGCCGGGCGCCAAGACCGTTCGTGGCTATTCGTTCTTCGGCGATTCGTTCGTCTACGTGCTGTTCGAGGACGGCACCGACCTGTACTGGGCCCGCTCCCGGGTGCTCGAATACCTGAACCAGGTGCAGGGGCGCCTGCCGGCTGCCGCCAAGGCTTCGCTGGGGCCCGACGCCACCGGCGTCGGCTGGATCTACCAGTACGCGCTGATCGACCGCACTGGCGCGCGCGACACCAGCCAGCTGCGGGCGCTGCAGGACTGGTTCCTGAAGTACGAGCTCAAGACCGTGCCCAACGTGGCCGAGGTCGCCAGCATCGGCGGCATGGTGCGGCAGTACCAGATCGTGCTGGACGCGGAGAAGCTTGCGGCCTACGCGATTCCCCTGGCCCGGGCGGTGGAGGCGGTGCAGAAATCGAACCAGGAATCCGGCGGCTCGGTGCTGGAGCTGGGCGAGGCCGAGTACATGGTGCGGGCGTCGGGCTACCTCAAGACGCTGGACGACTTCCGCCAGATTCCGCTGTCGGCCACGCCGGGCGGTGTCTCGGTGCGCCTGGGCGACGTGGCGCGGATCCAGGTCGGGCCGGAGATGCGGCGCGGCATCGGCGAACTCGACGGCGAGGGCGAAGCGACGGGCGGCATCATCGTGATGCGCTCGGGCAAGAACGCGCTGGAAACCATCGAGGCGGTGAAGGCGAAGCTGGCCGTGCTGCAGGCGGGCCTGCCCAAGGGCGTCGAGATCGTGCCGGTGTATGACCGCTCCAAGCTGATCGAACGCTCGATCGACAACCTGCGGACCAAGCTGCTGGAGGAGTTCCTGGTGGTGGCGCTGGTCTGCTTCATCTTCCTGTTCCACCTGCGCTCGGCCTTCGTGGCTATCGTGTCGCTGCCGCTGGGCATCCTGGCCGCCTTCATCGTCATGTATTACCAGGGCGTCAACGCCAACATCATGTCGCTGGGCGGCATCGCGATCGCGATCGGCGCGATGGTGGATGCGGCGGTGGTGATGATCGAGAACGCCCACAAGCACCTGGAGCATTGGGCCCGCGGCCATCCGGGCGAGAAACTCGAAGGCGAGGCGCGCTGGCGGGTGATCGGCGATTCGGCGGCCGAAGTCGGGCCGGCGCTGTTCTTCTCGCTGCTGATCATCACGCTGTCGTTCATCCCGGTGTTCACGCTGGAGGCGCAGGAGGGCAGGCTGTTCTCGCCGCTGGCCTTCACCAAGACCTACGCGATGGCGGCTTCGGCCGGCCTGGCGGTGACGCTGATCCCGGTGCTCATGGGCTACCTGATCCGCGGCCGGATTCCCTCGGAGCAGGCCAATCCGCTGAACCGCTTCCTGATCGCGGCGTATCGGCCCTTGCTGAACGCGGTGCTGCGCGCGCCGAAGATCACGCTGGCGATCGCCGGCGTGATCCTGGTGCTGAGCCTGTGGCCGCTGCAGCACATCGGCGGCGAGTTCATGCCCAAGCTCGACGAGGGCGACCTGCTGTACATGCCAACCGCCTTGCCCGGTCTCTCGGCCGGCAAGGCCGCGGAACTGCTGCAGCAGACCGACCGCCTGATCAAGACCGTGCCCGAAGTCGCCACCGTGTACGGCAAGGCCGGCCGGGCCGAGACCGCGACCGACCCGGCGCCGATGGAAATGTTCGAGACCACCATCCAGTTCAAGCCGCGCGAGCAGTGGCGGCCCGGCATGACGCCCGACAAGCTGGTCGACGAACTGGACCGCCTGGTGCGGGTGCCCGGCCTGGCCAACATCTGGGTGCCGCCGATCCGCAACCGCATCGACATGCTGGCCACCGGCATCAAGAGCCCGGTCGGCGTGAAGGTGGCGGGCACCGACTTGGCCGAGATCGACCGCCTGACCGGCGAGATCGAGCGGGCGCTCAAGGACGTGCCGGGCGTGACCAGCGCGCTGGCCGAGCGCCTGACCGGCGGCCGCTACGTGGACGTCGACATCCGGCGCGACGCGGCCGGACGCTTCGGCCTGAGCATCGCGGACGTCCAGGCCGTGATCACCACCGCGGTGGGCGGCGAGAACATCGGCGAGACGGTCGAAGGGCTGCAGCGCTTTCCGATCAACGTGCGCTATGCCCGCGAGGTCCGCGATTCGCTCGAGAAGCTGCGCAGCCTGCCGATCGTGACCGAGCGCGGCGCCCGGCTGGTGCTGTCCGACGTCGCCGAGGTGCGCGTCACCGATGGCCCGCCGATGCTGCGCAGCGAGAACGCGCGGCTGTCGGGCTGGGTCTACGTCGACATCCGGGGCCGCGACCTGCGCTCCGCCGTGCGCGACATGCAAAAGACGGTCGCCGAGAAGGTGAAGCTGTCGCCCGGCTACTCGGTCTCGTGGTCGGGGCAGTTCGAGTACCTGGAACGCGCGACCGCCAAGCTCAAGGTGGTGGTGCCGTTCACGCTGGTCATCATCTTCGTGCTGCTGTACCTGATCTTCAAGCGCTTCGACGAGGCGGCGCTGATCATGGCGACGCTGCCGTTCGCGCTGGTGGGCGGCATCTGGCTGCTGTACCTGCTGGGCTACAACCTGTCGGTGGCGGGCGCGGTCGGCTTCATCGCGCTGGCCGGCGTGTCGGCCGAGTTCGGCGTGATCATGCTGCTGTACCTGCGCCACGCGTGGGACGACCGCGTCGCGGCCGGCCGCACCGGCGCGCCCGACCTGCTCGACGCGATCCGCGACGGCGCCGTGCTGCGGGTGCGGCCCAAGGCGATGACGGTGGCCGTGATCCTGGCCGGCCTGTTCCCGATCATGTGGGGCACCGGCACCGGCTCGGAGGTGATGCAGCGGATCGCCGCGCCGATGGTCGGCGGCATGATCACCGCGCCGCTGCTGTCGATGTTCGTGATCCCGGCCGCGTACCTGCTGCTGCGCCGGCGCCGCGCGAAAGCTGCTCTCGCGGGGTCACCGTCCTGACGTCAGCCGCGCAGCAGCACCCCGGCCACCACCGCAGCATCCAGCAGCACCCAGCCGATGCAGGCCACGTAGATCATCTTGTCGCCCTTGCGCAGGCCATAGACGAACCACAGGCAGGCCGACAGCAGGTAAGCGCCCCACGACAGCAGCGACACGCCGCTGGCGTCGCCGTCGACCCAGATGGTCCAGACCTGGGGCACCGTCATCAGCATGGTGAAGACGGACAGCAGCGGCAGGACTTTTTCCAGCAGCCCCTGGTCGCCTTGGGCCGGGCGGGCGTCGGACGGGGGCATGGGTTGCATGCGCCGATCTTGTGCCTTCCCCGCCGGTCTCAGCTGGCTTGTCCCTGCGCCGGGCAAGGGCTTGATTCCGTGGCCCTTGACCCTCACATGATGGAAAGGTTGACACTGCTGCCATGAACACCGCCACCACGCTAAGCCCCCAGTCCCTGAACAACTGGACCTTCCCGGTCGACGGGATGACCTGTGCCTCCTGCGTCGGCCGGGTCGAGAAGGCGCTGGCCGCGCTGCCCGGCGTCAGCGAAGCCAGCGTGAACCTGGCCACCGAAGTGGCCAGCGTCAAGGCCGGCCCGGAGGTGGACCTGGGCGTGCTGCGCGGCGCGGTGGAGAAGGCCGGCTACTCGGTAGCGCAGCAGGCGGTGAGCCTGGACATCGAGGGCATGACCTGCGCCTCATGCGTGGCGCGGGTCGAGAAGGCCTTGAAGAAGGTCCCGGGCGTGCTGTCGGCCGAAGTGAACCTTGCCACTGAACGGGCCGAGGTGAAGCTGGCCAGCCGCGCCCTGGACGTCGGCGCGCTGGTGCAGGCGGTGGAAAAGGCCGGCTACGTGGCCCGACCGGTCACGGGCACGGCGGCCACCGGCGCCGCGGCTGGCGCCAAGGGCAACGACTGGTGGCCGATCGCGGTGTCGGCCGCGCTGTCGCTGCCGCTGGTCGGCATGCTGTGGGGCGCCGACTGGGCCCTCCCGGGCTGGATCCAGCTGGCGCTGGCGACGCCGGTGCAGTTCTGGCTCGGCGCCCGTTTCTACCGCGCGGCCTGGAAGGCGCTGAAGGCGCGCACCGGCAACATGGACCTGCTGGTGGCGCTGGGCACCTCTGCCGGCTACGGCCTGAGCGTGTGGCAGCTGCTGAAGCATTCGGACCACGGCATGCCGCATCTGTATTTCGAGGCCTCGGCCGTCGTCATCACGCTGGTGCTGCTGGGCAAGTGGTTGGAGACCCGGGCCAAGCGCCAGACCACGGAAGCGATCCGCGCGCTCAACGCCCTGCGGCCGGAAACGGCCCGGGTGCGGCGGGGCGGCGCCGAGGTGGAGCTGCCGGCCAGCCAGGTGGCGCTGGGCGACCTGGTGGTGATCCGGCCCGGCGAACGAGTGCCGGTGGACGGCATCGTCACCGAAGGGGCCAGCGAGATCGACGAATCGCTGATCACCGGCGAGAGCCTGCCGGTGGCCAAGCACGAGGGCGACCACGTCACCGGCGGCTCGGTCAACGCCCAGGGCCTGCTGGTGGTGCGCACCACCGCCATCGGCGCGGAGTCGACGCTGGCGCGGATCGTCCGGCTGGTGGAATCGGCGCAGGCCAAGAAGGCGCCGATCCAGCGGCTGGTCGACCAGGTCAGCGAGGTGTTCGTGCCCGTCATCGTCGGCATCGCGCTGCTCACGCTGCTGGCGTGGGGCCTCGTCGGCGGCGACTGGTCGGTGGCCATCCTGAACGCCGTGGCGGTGCTGGTGATCGCCTGCCCCTGCGCGCTGGGGCTGGCGACGCCGACGGCGATCATGGCCGGCACCGGCGTCGCCGCGCGGCACGGCATCCTGATCAAGGACGCCGAGGCGCTGGAGATCGCCCACAGCCTGAAGACGGTGGCCTGGGACAAGACCGGCACACTGACCGAAGGCCATCCGCGGCTGACGGCGGCCGAGGCGGCGCCGGGCCGCGAGCGGGCCGCGCTGTTGGCGGCGAGCGCTTCGATCCAGGCCGGCAGCGAGCATTCGCTGGCGCGCGCGGTGCTGGGCGCGGCGACGGCCGAAGGCATCGCCTGGCCGCAGGCGTCGCAAGTGCGCGCGATCGCCGGCCGTGGCATGGCGGCCGACGTGCAAGGGCGCGACCTGCGCCTGGGCAGCACGCGGCTGATGAACGAATCGGGGGTCGACCTGTCGCCCCTGGCCGCGCGTGCCGCCGCCCTGCAGCAGCAGGGTGACACCGTCTCGTGGGTGGCGGACCTCACGGGCGGTCAACCCACGCTGCTCGGCCTGCTGGCCTTCGGCGACACGATCAAGCCGAGCGCCGCGCGTGCCGTCGCGAAACTGCGCGAGCTCGGCGTCCGCTCGGTGCTGGTCACCGGCGACAACCAGGGCAGCGCGCAGGCGGCGGCGAAGCAGCTCGGGATCGCCGATTTCCGGGCCGAGGTGCTGCCCGAGGACAAGGCGCGCATCGTCGCCGAACTCAAGTCGGGCGGCGGACGGGTGGCGATGGTGGGCGACGGCATCAACGACGCCCCGGCGCTGGCGGCGGCCGACGTCGGCATCGCGATGTCCACCGGCACCGACGTGGCGATGCACGCGGCCGGCATCACGCTGATGCGGGGCGATCCGGCGCTGGTGGCGGACGCCATCGACGTCTCGCGCCGCACCTACGCCAAGATCCGGCAGAACCTGTTCTGGGCGTTTTTCTATAACGTGGTCGGCGTGCCGCTGGCGGCTTTCGGCCTGCTCAACCCGATGATTGCCGGCGCGGCGATGGCCTTCAGCAGCGTCAGCGTGGTCACCAATGCGCTGATGCTGCGCAACTGGAAAGGAAGCTCGCAATGAATGCTGTAACGCAAACCGGCGGCCCGTACAACGTGGGCGAAGCGGCCCGGATGTCGAACGTGTCGGCCAAGATGGTGCGGCATTACGAGTCGCTGGGCCTGTTGCCCACCGTGGCGCGCACCGATGCCGGCTACCGCCAGTACACCGACAAGGAGATTCACACGCTGCGATTCATCCGCCGGGCGCGCGACCTGGGCTTCGGCATGGCGGAGATCGGCGAGCTGCTGGCGCTGTGGCAGAACCGCCGGCGGCCCAGTTCGAGCGTGAAGCGGATCGCCAGCGAGCATGTCGCCGCGCTCGACGCCAAGATGGCCGAGATGGCCGCCATGCGCAAGACGCTGCAGCACCTGGTGCATTGCTGCCACGGCGACGACCGGCCGGACTGTCCGATCCTGGAGGAACTGGCGCAGGAAAACACGGCGTCGCGGGCTTGAAATGTCATCCCGGGCGTGAAGACTTGTCATCCCGGGCTCGACCCGGGATCCAGTCAGCGGAGTCCAAACACCGTCGACCAAGAAGGGACCTGGATGCCGGATCAAGTCCGGCATGACAGTCCTACGCCGTCTGCGGATGAAAGGTCTTGGGAATGCCCGCCGCCGCCACCCCGCTGCGCAGCCGTTCATCCGGCAAGGCTTGCGCGAGCAGGGTGCGCGCTGCGATCAACTGCTGCAGGTCGATGCCGGTGGCGTAGCCCATGCTCTCCAGCATGAACACCAGGTCCTCGGTGACGATGTTGCCGGAGGCGCCGGGCGCGAAGGGGCAGCCGCCCAGGCCGGCCAGGCAGGAGTCGAAGCTGCGGATGCCTTCCTCCAGGCCGGCCAGCGCGTTCGCCAGCCCCAGTCCCATGGTGTCGTGCAGGTGCAGCTTGACCAGCTTCGCACCGATCGCATCCTGCGTCGCGCGCACCACGGAGCGGATCTGCGCCGGATGCGCATAGCCGACCGTGTCGGCCAGCGCGATGCAGTCGACGCCGGTGTCTGCCAGCGCCTTCGCAACCTTCGCAACGCGCTCCTGCGCCACGTCGCCTTCCATCGAGCAGCCGAAGGCGGTGGCGGCGGCGGCGTCGATGCGCATCGGGCGCGATTGCGCGCGCACCCAGTCGACGATCTGGCGGACCATTTCCACCTGGTCGTCGGTGCTCTTGTTGACGTTGGCGCGGCTGTGGGTGTCGCTGACCGAGATCGGGATCGCCACCACATGGGCGCCGGCCTCGTGGGCGGCGATGGCGCCGCGCAGGTTGCCGGCCAGCGCGCAGACCGTCAGGCCCGGAATCTTCAGCGCGCCCTCGACGACTTCCTTCGTGTCGGCCATCTGCGGCACCAGCCGCGGCGAGACGAAGCTGCCGACCTCGATCTCCTTGAGGCCCGACGCAGCCAGCTGCGCGATCCAGCGCAGCTTGACGTCGGTGGCCATGCGCTGGTGGACGATCTGCAGGCCGTCGCGCGGCCCGACTTCGCAGATGCTCACTTGCGTGCTCATTGGTCCACCTTGATGTTGGCGCTGGTGATGACGGTCCTGGACTTGGCGATGTCGGCCTTGATCAGGGCGCCGAATTCATCGGCCGAGATCGGCGTCGGCTCCAGTCCCTGGCCCAGCAGCGCGGTGCGCACGTCGGCGCGCTGCAGCAGCTTGTTGATGTCGGCGTTCAGGCGGGCCTGCACCGGTTGCGGCAGGCCGGCCGGCGCCATGATGCCGTAGAAGGACACCAGGTTGAAGTCCTTGTAGCCGGACTCGGCCACCGTCGGCACGTCGGGCAGTGCCGTGTTGCGCTTGTTCGAGGTGACGGCCAGCGCGCGGATCTTGCCGGACTGCAGCAGCGACGCGGCCGACGAGATCGAGGAGCCGGCGAATTGCAGGTGGCCGCCCAGCAGGTCGGCCAGCGCCGGGGCCGAGCCCTTGTACGGGATGTGCTGCAGCTTGATGCCGGCCGCGGCCTGCAGCATCTCCAGCGCGATGTGCACGGTGCCGCCGGTGCCCGATGTGCCGTAGCTGATCTTGCCGGGCTCGGCCTTCGCGGCCTTCACCAGGTCGGCCAGCGTCTTGTACGGCGAGTTCTCCGGGACGATCAGCACCAGCGGCGTGGTCGCGACCAGGGCGACGGGGGTCAGGTCCTTCACCGGGTCGTAGGCCACCTTCATCAGCAGCGGGATCAGCGAGACGTTGTCGGTCTGCGCCACCACCAGGTCGTAGCCGGCGTTGTGGGAGCGCGCGGCTTCCGCCAGGCCCAGTGCCGTGCCGGCGCCCGGCTTGTTGTCCGGAACGACCGTCCAGCCGTTCATCTCGGCCAGCTTCGTGCTCATGAGGCGGCCGATGAAGTCGGTGCCGCCGCCGGGCGTGGACGGCACGATCATGCGGATCGGCTTGCTCGGATAGGCCGGGGCCTGTGCCTGCGCCAGGCCGCAGGCGGCGGCCAGGGCGAGCAGGGCGAAGAGTTTGCGGCGGATCATGGGTTTGTCTCCTGTGTGGATGTGTGAGGTGTTCAGGCGGCGACTATGCCTTGTTCGATCAGGCTGGCGATGCGCGCCTCGTCCAGGCCCAGGCCACGCAGGATAGACCGGGTTTGCGCGCCCACCGGCTGCGGGTCGAGCCGCTTGCCCATTTTCTGGCCGTCGAACTCGATGGGCAGGGCGGCGGCGTCCACATGCTGGCCGCCAGGCATGGTGGTGGGGATCAGGGCGCCGCCTTGCTGCAGGTGGGGGTCGCTGAGCAGGTCGTAGGGCTGGCGGATGGGACCGTAGGACAGGCCCGAGGCTTCCAGCGCGGCGCACAGGTCGTCGGTCTTCCACTGCCTGAGGATGACCGCCACTTCGGGCACCAGCCAGGGCCGCGCGGCCTCGCGCTGGACGGCCGTGCGCAGGCGCTCGTCGGTGGACCAGCCCGCGGGCAGGAAGTCGCGGCAGAAGGTCTGCCAGTTGGCGTCGCTGACCACGGCCACGAAGACCCGGCCGCCGTCCTGCGTGTCGAAGATGTCGTAGACGCCCCAGGGCGGCGTGCGCTTGTCGCCCATCGGCACCGGCGCCTGGCCGCTGAGTTGGTGCTGGGCGATGAACTGCGCCACCAGCAGCAGGTTGTTCTCGAACAGGCCGGCGCGCACATGGCGGCCGCGGCCGGTGCGCTGGCGGTCGTTGAGCGCGGCCAGCGCCCCCACCACGCCGAAGGTGCCGCCCAGGATGTCGTTGACCGAGGGCGCCACGCGCTGCGGCGCGCCCGTGCTGCCGTTGATGTAGGCCATGCCGCCCATCATCTGCACCACTTCATCGAGCGCGGTGCGCTGCTTGTACGGACCCGACAGGAAGCCCTTGAGCGACACATAGATCAGGCCCGGGTTCGCGGCGGACAGCGACGCGTAGTCCAGGCCGTACTGGGCCAGGCTGTCGTCGCGGAAGTTCTCGATCAGCATGTCGCAGCCCAGCGCCAGCTGGCGCACCAGGGCCTGGCCCTCGGTGGATTTGAGGTCGACCGCCAGGCTCTGCTTGTTGCGGCTGAAGACCGGGAAGTAGCCGATGCCCGAACCCTTGAGCCGGCGCGTGCGGTCGCCGTCCAGCGGCTCGACCTTGATCACCTCGGCCCCCAGGTCGGCCAGCACCAGCCCGCCGGCCGGGCCCATGATCATGTGCGACAGCTCCAGCACCTTGATGCCGCGCAGCGGCAGTTCGTCGTCGGGGAGGAAGGAGTGGGAGGGGCTTGGGGTCGAACATTCAGCGGTCATCCGCCATCATCCCGCAGGACGAGGATGCCGAAAAGTGATCGTTGGGAACTGTGAAGGTCTCGGGCGGAGAGGGTGGGGGAAACCCGGGGGGCGACGCCGGCGCCGTTCGAAACGCTACCGCCAGTTCGGCATGCAGAGCGTTCCCTGCTCGTGGTACCCGGAACCACACCGATTCGGTTTGCTGCTGCATCCGGCACACGCTGCAAGGCAGAGGACCACGCAGAACGTCCGCAGACTCATGGTGAGCTCCTGTGATGGTTGGATGGTGGAGTGTAGTGGCGGTCGCGAGGTGTGCGCGTGGACGTTCGGTTCTAATGCCAGCCATGAGTACGACCTACCGCATGCCCGGCGCAGTCCTGACCGAGCGCGAGCACTCCGTTCCCCTGGTTCACGGGGACCCGTCGCGTGGAACGATCAGCGTGTTCACCCGCGAACTTGCCGCCCCGGACGGCCTGGATCGGCCCTACCTCGTGTTCCTGCAGGGCGGGCCAGGCTTCGAGGCCGCCCGCCCGACCAGCCCGCCCTCAGGGTGGATGGCGCGGGCCCTGACCGACTTCCGGGTCCTGCTGCTCGACCAGCGCGGCACGGGGCGGTCCACGCCCGTCGGGCCAGTCATCCCGGGGGCAACCCCCGCCGACCAGGCCGAATACCTCACGCACTTTCGCGCCGACTCGATCGTGCGCGACCTCGAATCGATTCGCGCCGAACTCGGGGTCGACCGCTGGAGCCTGCTCGGCCAGAGCTTCGGTGGATTCACCTCGCTCACCTATCTGTCGCTTGCGCCCGAGGGCCTGCGGGAAGTCCTGATCACCGGCGGCCTCGCGCCGATCACCAATCGGCCGGTCGACGAGGTCTACGCGGCGACATGGGTGCGCGTGCGCGAAGCGAACCAGCGCTATCACGACCGTTACCCGGGAGACCTCGCGCGGTTGCGGGGAATCCTGCGCCGGCTCGACGGGGAGGACGTGCGCTTGCCCAACGGCGACCGTCTCACATCGCGCCGGTTGCGGCAAACCGGAATGTGGCTCGGCACCAGTTACGGATTCGAACTGCTGCACCACTTGCTGGAACTGCCCTTCGGCTCGCCGGCATTCCTGGCCGACGCGCAGATGGCCTCTGCCTGGGAGCGCAACCCGATCTACGCGACGCTCCATGAGTCCTCGTACGGCGATGGCGGCGTCACCGGCTGGTCGGCGGACCGCCTCGCGCCCGAGGAGGCGATCACCGGCGACCTGCTCGGTGCAGAGCACGTCTTCCCCTGGATGTGGGACGACTATGCCGGCTTGCGCGCGCACCGCGACGCAGCGCATCTTCTGGCGCAGCATTCATGGCCGCGCCTGTACGACGCTGACCGCCTGGCTCGCAACGAGATCCCGGTGGCGGCGACGGTGTACGTCGACGATGTCTACGTGGAGCGGTCGTTTGCCGAGGAGACGGCCCGCGGCGTCCGTGGGCTGCGGGTGTGGGTCACCAACGAGTACGCCCACAACGGCTTGCGGGCCGATGGCGAGCGCATCGTGGGGCGCCTGCTGGACATGGTGCGTGGCAGGGCTTGAAGCGAAGCTGGCTTCGGTCCAGGCGTGCTGACTGACAACGGCTGCTTCGGTCACTTCATACAGCTGTCGGCGTGAGCCAGCGGGCCATTCTTCGCAGATTCTGAGCCGCTGCAGCCACAAGAACTCGTCTCGCGCCCCGCTTATGCCTCGCACCGGAAGCGGACTTCATCGACCCTCTCGCGAACGCATGTTGACGCCGGAGAGCTTGCCCCACTCTTGCCGGCATCGAGCAGGCGCAGCAGCGACGCAAATGCCGCGCCGGCTGTTCCTTCCGCAGGATCCACGCGAGCCATGTGGTCGATGACCAGCGGGACCGGCAATGCGGCGAGCAGCGGTCTCATCGCGAGCAACTGCTGCGGATGCGCGAACACCTGGATGTGCCAGCCGAGCCGCGCGGCCTTGCGCGCCAATGTTTGCAGCATGTGCGGCGTGGTCTCGCCCCAGGATTGCGGCGAGACGAAGTTGACGCGCAAGCCGCAGACGCGGTGCGCCGCGAGCCGTTCGAGCTCCTCCTGCGCAACGTCGACGCCCACCGCCGCACCGGCCAGGGTGCCGGTTCGCAGCACAGCGTCGATGCTGGAACGCCTAGAATTTCTGACCAAGAGCTTGCGTCCCACACGCCAATTCCACCAACAGGAGACTTCATGCACCAGCCCAACCGCCGGTCCGCCACCTGGGCCCTCGCCGGTATCCTGGCGGGCCTTGCCGCCACGCCGAGCGCCCATGCCGCCGAGGATGCCGCCAGCTATCCCTCGCGGCCGATCACCATCGTGGTCGGTTTCCCGCCCGGCGGTCCCACCGACATCATTGCGCGGGTCGTGGCCACGCGGCTGGCGCTGGCCTGGGGCAAGCCCGTGCTAGTGGAGAACAAGCCGGGGGCCGGCTCCAACATCGCGACCGAGCAAGTGGTGCGCGCGGCCCCGGACGGCTACACGCTGCTGGTGGAGACCATCGCGAACGCCACCAACATGTCGGTCTACAAGAAGCTCAATTACGACACCCGCAAGGACCTCGCTCCCATCGTGCAGTTCATGGCCTCCCCCAGCGTGCTGGTGGCCGGCTCCAAGGTGCCGGCGAACAACCTCAGAGAACTGCTGGCGCTGGCCAAGGCCCAGCCGGGCAAGCTGGACTACGCCTCCACGGGTGTCGGCGGCTCGCCGCATCTGGCTGGCGAAATGCTGAAGTACCGCGCTGGCGTCGACATCGTCCACATCCCCTACAAGGGCGCGAGCCCGGCGCTGAACGACCTGCTGGCCGGCAACGTGGCAATCGGTTTCATGACCTCGCTGGGCCTGGGCCAGCACATCCAGTCCGGCAAGCTGCGCGCGATCGCCGTTGCCAGCCCGAAGCGGCTGCCGGAGCTGCCGGACGTGCCGACCACGGCGGAAGCCGGGTTGCCCGATTTCCACGTGCTGTCGTGGAACGGCCTGGCGGCGCCGGCCGCAACGCCGCGGCCCATCATCGACAAGCTGAACTCCGAGGTGAACAAGATCCTTTCGCTGCCGGAGGTGAAGAAGCAGCTGGAGTCGCTGGGTGCTTACCCGGTCGGCGGCACGCCGGAAGAGTTCTCCAGGTTCGTGAACTCCGAAATCGGCACGTGGGGCGCGGTGGTGAAGTCCGCCAAGTTCTCCCTTGACTGAGATGGCGACGCCCGCGCAACGCTGCGCGCTGATCACGACCGGCGGCACCATCGTCTCGCGCGTCGATCCGGTCACCGGCCTGGCGATGCCGGTGCTGTCCGGGCAGGACCTGCTGCAGGCCGTGGGCCCGGAGGCTGGCGAGGTGGAGGTGCACGACTTCTGCCGCGTGCCCTCGCCGCATCTCGGGCCGCAGCAGTGGGTGGGGCTGGCGCCGCTGGCGCAGTCGCTGCTGGACCGCGCGGACATCGCGGGCGTCGTCGTCTCGCACGGCACGGCCACCCTGGAAGAGACGGCCTGGTTTCTCGACCTCACGGTGCGCAGCGACAAGCCGCTGGTGGTGACCGGGGCGCAGCGCAATGCATCTGCGCGAGACTTCGACGGGCCCCGCAACCTGCTGACCGCGCTGAAGATCTGTCGGGCGCCGGCCGCGTGTGGCCATGGGGTCCTCGTCGCGCTCAATGAGCACGTGAATGCGGCGCGGGAAGCGACCAAGTCGCACACGGTCGACGTCGAGACTTTCCAGTCGGGCGAGTGGGGTTACCTTGGCTCGGTCGTCAACGAGAGCGTCACGCTCCACCGGTCCCCGCTGCGGCGGCTCCACCTGCCCCTGCAGGGGTCCGAGCTGCCCCGGGTTGACATCGTGCCCATGTACGCGGGCGCCGACGGTGCCCTGGTGCGAGCTGCGGTGGCCGCCGGCGCGCGCGGACTGGTGATCGAAGCCGTGGCCTCCGGCCACGTCAATGGTGCGATGCATGAGGCCATCGTCGCAGCGCTGGGGCAGGGCGTTCCGACAGTGGTGTCGACGCGCATTCCGCGCGGTGGCACGCGGGTGGGCTATGGATTCGCCGGTTCCTCGGCGTTGCTGGTGGCGGCGGGCGCGGTGATGAGCGGCGATCTTTCGCCCTGGAAGGCGCGCATCGTGCTGATGCTCGCACTGCAGCGGGGCGCGAGCACCCAGTATGCGCTGGCTGGCCTGTTTGAAACCTGAACCTGCATGCCGGGGTCGCAGCGCGAACCCGGCAGCCGCGCGCGGCAAGTCGCAAACCAAAAAGTGATCGACCTCAAAGCAGACGACGTTCAAGCATCGACTTCAATCAGCGTCGCCCGTGCTGGCCCCCGGCATTTACGATGCGCTCACCGCGCTGGTCGCCGAACAGGCCGGATTCGAGGCCCTGTACCTGTCCGGCGCTTCCATCGCCTTCACCCGCCTGGGACGCCCCGACGTGGGACTCACCACGGCCGCCGAAGTGGCCGACACGCTGGCGCGCATCACCGAGCGGGTGGCGCTGCCCTAGGAGAGCCGGTCGCGTTTTTCAACACAATCGGCCACAAGCGGCCGTGGCACCGGCTAAGGTGCAACCATGGCGGACGACCTGTTCAATCTTCAGCTGGCGCCGGGAGCACGGCTACCGGGCAGCAAGCCCGAAGAACTCCAGAACCGAATCCACCTGCCCCACCAGCATGTGGATGCCCGCGTGGACCGGCAGGCCTCGTGCAAGTGCGTCCTGCATCAGAGGCGTCACGGCGGGCTTGAGCGCGATGTCGGCGACGAGCGTGCCGGGCGCGGCGCCAGTGAGGTCCAGCGGCAGGCGGTCGCCCGAAGCCGGCGTGCAGTTGACCACCATGTCGTGACCCAGGATGGCCGCCATGCCAGCCCGCACGGCGAGACCGGGATGCTCCAGGGCGACCGACTCCGCTAATGCCGTTGCACGTGGCATGTCCAGGTCGGCGATGGTGATCAGCGCAGCGCCGCCATCGGCCAGCGCATGGGCCACCGCCCGGCCCGCGCCGCCGGCCCCGATGAGCATGAGCCTGCGGCCGCGCACGTCGTGCCCGTGTGCCTGAAGGCCTCGCATAAAGCCTTCGCCGTCGAAATTCGCACCGGCGAGGCGGCCGTCGGCATTCTTGCGGATGGTGTTGACCGCGCCGGTACGGCGGGCCGAATCCCCCAGCTCGTCCAGGTAGCGAGCGATATCCACCTTGTGCGGGACCGTGACGATCAGGCCGTCCCAGTTGCGGCACTGACGGAACAGCTCGATCAAGTTGGCCAGCCCCGCCGCGGGTACCTGCAGCGGCACCAACACGGCCGGCAGGTTCAGGCGGCGAAATGCCTGGTTGAAGAGCCCGGGCGAGCCGGCCTGGTCGATCGGGTCGCCGACGATGGCATACAAGCGCGTGGCGCCGGTGAGGGCAAGGGGAAGACCGGGCGGGGCGGTCGTGTCCGCAAGGACGGCTTCGGGCGGCGGGCTCACGCGTAGCCCGCTTCGATCAACCTCGGATTGGCGGGGCGGGTTCGCGGCTTCAGCCGCTGCGCCAGGCCCATCGGCTCATCGCGGAAGATGCGCGCATCCATCTCGCGCAACTCGCTGGAGATCGCGGGGCGGAAGTCCATGTGCGCGAGCACGTCGCGTTCCAGGTCGATGCCCGGCGCGATCTCGATCAGCTCCAGGCCCTGCGCCGAGCTGCGGAACACCGCGCGCTCGGTCACGAACAGTGTCTCCTGCCCGCGTTCGCGGCCGTAAGCGCCGTTGTAGGAGATCTGCGCCACGCGTGAGATGAACTTGCTGTGCTTGCCTTCCCTCGTGATGCGCAACCGGCCGTCGCCTGTCTCGATTTCCAGGCCGCCGGCCGTGAAGGTTCCGCCAAACACCATCTTCTTCGCGTTCTGGCTGATGTTGATGAAGCCGCCCACGCCCACCACCTTGCCGGCGAAGCGGCTGATGTTGACGTTGGACTCAGGGTCCACCTCGACGGCCGAGAGGAAAGCGATGTCCAGGCCGCCGCCGTCGTAGAAGTCAAACTGGTAGGGCTGGTCGATGATGGCCGCGTAGTTGCGCGAGGCCCCGGCGTCCAGCCCGCTGGCCGGGGCGCCGCCGATGAGGCCCTGCTCATTGGTCAGGACGATGCGGTGGATCACGTTCTCTTCAGCCGCGACGATGCCGATGCCGGTGCAGATGCCCGAGCCGATGTTGCACACGGCTCCTTCTTCCAGCTCCATCGCGGCGCGGCGCGCGACGATCTTGCGCTCGTCCAGCGGCAGCCTGGGAAACGCACCCAGCGGGATACGGATTGCACCGGCGAAGGCCGCGTCCTGCTGCGTCTGGTAGGTCTGCATCTGCGCGCTGTCGACCACGACCAGGTCCACCAGGAGGCCGGGGATCTTGACCGTTTTGCCGGGCAGCGAGCCGCGCTGTGCCAGCCGCTTGACCTGCACGACGACGATGCCGCCGCATCGGCGCGTGGCCTGCGCCATCGACAGCATCTCGCCGAAGATGGCTTCGTCTTCCATCGAGATGTTGCCGTCCTCGTCGGCGGTCGTGCCGCGCAAGAAAGCCACGTCGATCTGGAAAGGCTTGTAGAACAGCCATTCCTTGCCGGCGAGCGTGACGAGCTCGACCAGGTCTTCGGTTGCGCGTTCGCTTTGCCGGCCGCCGGCCTGGCGCGGATCGACGAAGGTGTGCAGGCCCACGTGCGTCAGCAGGCCGGGGCGGCCTGCGGCGATCTCGCGCATGAGTTGCGAAAGGGCGCCTTGCGGCAGCGTGTAAGCCTCGATCTCGTTGGCGCTGGCCATCGCGGCGATGGCCGGTGCATCGACGATGGTGCCGCAGACGATTCGCTTGAGCAGGCCCGGCTTGGCAAAGCGAGAAACACCCCGATGCGAACGGTCGCCGATGCCTACGGGGTGCAGGGACGTGATGCCACGGGGAAGACCTGTATCGATGAAGCGCTTCTCCACGGCCTCGATGAGTGCCTCGGGAACCGCATGACCGGCACCCGAGCCGCCGATGACGACGGTGTCACCGTCCTTGAAGAGCGCCGCGACCTGGGCGGCTGAAACAACCTGCATAAAAAGTGACCTGCCTGCGCATGGATGATGATGCAGACAGTCTAAAACTTATTTACAGGTAAGTCAATTCGCTTTGGTGCGCGCACCGGCTTTCACAGTCTCCTTGGTAGAAGATTTGCCGGCCATCTTCGAGGCCTTCGCCGGCGTTGCCTTTGCTGGCGCAGCCGTCCCCGCGTAGGCAGACAGCATCACCCTGGAGAACGCGTCGAAGAACAACTCCAGCCGATCGAAACCGCCGGTGCCGTGGGTAAACACCGACGAGCTGTTGACGATGTTGAGGATGAGGAAGGCCAGGTCCTGGCGTGGCGTGCTGCCGGCGAGTTCGCCGCGCCGCCAGGCGTCGTCCACGGCCGAGCGGATCAGCTCGTGCAACGTGGCGGTGAACGAGCTGAGGCTGGCCCTTGCGTTATCACTGAGGTCCTGGCTCTCGAGGCGCATTCGCCCGATCAAGCTCCAGGTGTTGCCGCCGTCGCGGCCCTTGTTGACCTGCTGGTAACGCTCCCAGTTGTACTCGACCAGTAGCCGCAGCTTCTGTTGCAGCGTGCATCCACCGTCGAGCCAGATCGCGCGGTGGCGCGCCTCGACCTCGGCCACGTAGTCGGCCACGACCTCGTCGACCAGCCCGTGCTTGTTGCCGAAGTGGTAGTGGATGTTGGTGGTGGTGATGCCGAGCTCCAGCGCGATGTCGCGAAAGCTCGTTCCGTTGAAGCCGTGCAGCGTGAGCAGCCGGCCGGCCACCAGCTTGATGCTCTGGCGCATGTCGCCACGCGTGGCGACCGGGGGCTTGCCCGCAGACTTCTTCAAACTTCTTGTTTCGGGCATTGCGTCTCGTCGTTCGGGGGCGCGGTCCACTATCGTAGCCTCAATCGGCTGTTGGACCGGTTTTCATCATCAGCTGTGTCTGCCCTTCCTGCACGGTCTCGCCGCGCTGGTTCAGCACCGTCATGGCGAAAGTGACGATTCCGCGATCGGCGCGTTTGGTTGCCCGTTTGGCGGTGACCTCGAGCCGCGCATGGATGCGGTCCTGCGGGAACAGTGCCGCACGGAACGACCAGTTCCAGCCCAGCGTGGCGATGCCCAGCAGGCGCACCGGGCTGCGGGTCTTGAGGCCGTCGGCCAGGGCAAGGCCCAGCAGCCCGTGGGCGATCCGCCCGCTGAAGCCGGCCTCGCGCGCGAACTCGTCGTCCATGTGCACGTCGAACAGGTCCCCCGACAGGCCCGCGAAACCGACAATGTGGGCCTCGGTGATGGTGACGCCGGCGGTCTTGTAGTGGTCGCCGGGCTCCAGCTGATCGAAGCCGTATTCGCCCGGCGGCAGCATCCGCCCCGGACCTGCTGGCGGGGTTGTGAGATCGCTCATGTTTCCTCCATTGATCGGAAAGCAGTATACTTGCTTATCTGTAAATAAGTTTTGTGCCGCATTCGTGGCGGAGACCGGAACAAGAGGAAGCAGGCTGATGGCATCGGTGAACATTTCCAACGTGCAAAAGAGCTTCGGTCCTGTCGACATCCTCAAGGGCGTGTCGATCGACATCGCTGACGGCGAATTCGTCACGCTGGTGGGTCCGTCAGGCTGTGGCAAGTCGACGCTGCTGCGGATGCTCGCCGGCCTGGAGAAGATCTCGGGCGGCACGATGTCGATCGACGGTGCGGTGGTCAACGATCTGCCGCCCAAGGATCGGGACATCGCCATGGTGTTCCAGTCGTATGCGCTTTACCCCCACATGACGGTCCGCGACAACATGGCCTTTTCGCTCAAGATGCGCAACGCCAAGTCAGCCGAGATCGAGCAGAAGGTCGGCCACGCTGCGGGGATTCTCGGCCTCACGGCCATGCTCGATCGCTTGCCGCGCCAGCTCTCGGGCGGCCAGCGCCAGCGCGTGGCCATGGGCCGTGCCATCGTGCGCGACCCCAAGGTCTTCCTGTTCGACGAGCCGCTGTCCAATCTGGACGCCAAGCTGCGCGTGGCCATGCGCGGCGAGATCAAGGAACTGCACCAGCGCCTGGGTACGACCACGGTGTACGTGACCCATGACCAGATCGAGGCCATGACGATGGCCAGCAAGGTCGTGGTCATGCGCGAGGGCCGCGTCGAGCAGATCGGCCCGCCGCTGGAGCTCTATGACAACCCCTGCAACATGTTCGTGGCCGGCTTCATCGGCTCGCCGTCGATGAACTTCCTGCCCGGCCGATTCGAGGGTGGCAGCTTCCTGGCCGACTGCGGCCTCACGCTGCCGTTGCTTCCCGGGAACCCGAAGGAAGGGCGCGCCGTGTACGGCGTGCGGCCGGAGCATTGCCGCCTGGTGCGTGAAGGTCTGGCGGTCACGGTCGCGCTGGTTGAGCCGTCGGGCTCCGAGACCCAGATGGTCCTCAGGAGCGGGACGCAAGACATCGTCAGCGTCGTGCACGAGCGGGTCAGCGCCGTGCCCGGCGACATCATTCATTTCCTGCCGGACGCAGCCAGCGCCCACCTGTTCGACGAAACGACGGGCGCGCGGCTGCGTGCCTGACCCGCCAAATTCCCAGCACCGGCCAAACCGGATTCACCCACCCTCAAGGAGACAACCATGAGTCCTCACACCCGATTCCCGACGAAGCCACTTGCATGGCTGCGCAACATGGCCCTCGGCGCAGCAGCAGTGCTTGCCATGCACGGCGCAATGGCGCAGCAGACCCTGGTCATCAATACCGATCGCAGCGGCACCGGCCAGAAGGCCGCGCTTAACAAGATCGTGGGCGACTTCGAGGCGCAGAACCCGGGCGTGAAGGTCACGGTGAACTACAGTGACGTGGAGTCCTACAAGACCTCCATCCGCAACTTCCTGGTCACGAGCCCGCCGGACATCGCATTCTGGTTCACCGGCGCGCGCATGCGTGCCTTCACCAAGCGCAATCTGTTCGAAGACCTCAGCGGCTTCCTCAAGGAGACCAAGCTGAACGAGGCGATGAAGCCTTTCATCCCTGCGGTCACCGATAACGGCAAGCAATACATGCTGCCCACCAACATGACGACCTGGGGCTTCTATTACAACAAGCAGGTGTTCGAGAAGGCCGGCGTCAAGCCGCCGGAGACCTGGACTGAATTGATGACGACTGCAGGCAAGCTCAAGGCCTCCGGGATCGTGCCCTTCACCATCGGCACGCGCGACCTGTGGGCCAATTCACTCTGGTTCGATTACCTCGATCTGCGCACCAACGGCCTGGACTTTCACATGAAGCTGATGGACGGCAAGGTGCCCTACACCGACGCGCGCGTGAAGAAAGTGTTCGCTCTGTGGGCCGACCCGGTCAAGAAGGGCTACTTCCTCGAGAACGCCTCTTCATACGGCTGGCAGGAAGGCATCCCGTTCCTGTCCCAGGGCAAGGCGGCGATGTACCTCCTCGGGCCGTACGTGCGCACGTCGTTGCCTGCCGAGATGCACAGCAACATCGGCTTCTTCCCGTTCCCGGCGGTTGAGGCGAACATGCCCCGGTACGAGGAGCTCTCGGTCAACGGCGTGGGCATTCCTCGTGGCGCCAAGAACAAGGACCTCGCCAAGAAGTTCCTCGCCTTCTTTGCAAGCAAGGAAAACAACCTGGCCTTCGCCAAGGGCGGCGCCGTGCTGCCGTCGCGCGTAGACGTCGCCATCACCGACGATCCGTATGCTGCAGAGCAGTTCACGCATGCGAAGAACGCCAAGGGATCCTCGCAGTTCTACGATCGCGACACCGACCCTGACATGGCCCAGGCTGGCATGCGCGGCTTCCAGGAGTTCCTGCAGCAACCCGAGCGCGCCGACGCCATCCTCGAGCGGCTCGAGACCACGCGCGCGCGCATCTTCAAGTAAACGCACCGCCACCAGGAGAAGATGCTGATGAAGCAACTGTGGTCCAGGCACCAGTCCTGGCTGACGCCAGCGCTGCTGCTGTTCCTGCCCGTGGTGTTGTTCGGCACGGTGATTGCCCTCTCTGCCGTGCAGAGCATCTGGATCAGCTTCTTCGACTGGGACGGCACCGGGCCCAAGACGTGGGTGGGGCTCGGCAACTACATCGAGCTGTTCAGCGATCCGCAGTTCATGATCTCGCTGAAGAACAACGTGATCTGGCTCGCGCTGTTCCTGCTGGCGCCGGTGATCGGCCTGGCGCTTGCAATCTTCCTCAACCAGAAGCTGCCGGAGATGCGCATCGTCAAGGCGGTGTTCTTCATCCCATTGGTGCTGGCCCACGTCATCATCGGCGTGGTGTTCGCCTGGTTCTATGACCCGACCTTTGGCTTGCTGGCCATGGTGTTCAAGGCGCTGGGCCTGGCGCCCGTTGCAGTGCTGTCCAACGAGCATTGGGTGACATTCGGCATCATCGTCGCGGCCTTGTGGGCGCAGGTGGCGTTCTGCCTCGTGCTGTTCCTGGCGGGGCTCTCGCAGGTCGACCACGAACTGGTTGCGGCGGGCCGGCTCGACGGTGCTTCGGGCTGGCGGCTGTTTCGCTACATCGTGCTCCCACAGCTTCGCTCGGTCACTTTCGTCGCGTCGATCATCACGGTGATCATGTCGCTGCGCAATTTCGACATGATCTCGGTGATGACACAGGGCGGCCCCTACGGCCGCTCCACCGTGCTGGCCTACCAGATGTACGACGCGACGATCTTTAGCTACCGCGCGGGCTATGGGGCCGCGATCGCCACGGTGCTTTTCGTCATCATGAGCTTCTACATCGGCTGGTTCCTGCGGCACACCCTGCGCGAAGAAAAGAAAGGCCGTTGATGTACCCGACCCAGATCGCCGACAGCCCGCCAGCCTCGCGCCTGACTTACCGCATTGCACTGTATGCCTCGATGCTGCTGTGGATGGCGCCGCTGATCGCCATCTTCCTCACCGCCGGCCGGCCTCAGGCCGACCTGCTGGCCGGAAACTACTGGGGCTGGCCCAGCAAGATTGCCTTCGTGGACAACTTCCGCGAAGTGTTCGCGACCTCGCCGATGATGGGGTTCTTCGTTAACAGCGTGATCGTCACGGTAACCAGCGTGGCCGGCGTGCTGGTGCTCAGCACGTTGGCAGCGGTCGCGCTGGCCAAGTACCAGTTCCCCGGCCGCACACTGCTGTTCGCGATGTTCATCGCGGGCAACTTCCTGCCTTACCAGATCCTCATGATCCCGGTGCGTGACTTGGCTGTGACCCTAGGCCTGTACAACAGCGTGTGGGCACTGGTGCTGTTCCATACCGCGTTCCAGACCGGCTTCGCCACTCTGTTCCTGCGCAACTTCATCGCGTCGTTGCCCGAGGAGCTGTTCGAAGCCGCGCGGCTGGAGGGTGCGTCTGAATTCCAGATACTTCGCAAGATCGTCGTGCCGCTCATTCGGCCGGCGCTCGCTGGCCTTGCCGTGCTGGTGTTCACCTTCGTGTGGAACGACTACTTCTGGGCGCTGGCGTTGGTGCAAAGCGATGCGGCAAAGCCCTTGACGCTCGGGCTTGCCGGCCTGAAGGGGGAGTGGCTGACCGCGTGGAACCTGATTTCCGCCGGCGCACTGTTTGCTGCGCTCCCACCACTGCTGCTGTTTTTCTTCATGCAGAAGCATTTCGTGGCCGGGCTCACTGCAGGAGCTGTGCGGGGGTAAGGTCCGGACCGGACTCGCCAAGGGAGGCGGCGTTCCGAAGCCACGTCCACCGCCTTGCTGCGCGTGAGCTCTCTCACAGGCAACGAGGCGGTAGGTTGATTTCAGCTCCCGGCCAGAAGCGGCCGTCGCGATCCGGTCACGACCATGTCTTTTGACGTCCCGTACCGATGCGCGATACGGTCCAGCGATGCCTGCTTCCCACACTCACACTATTACCACGCTTGATCAGCTGCAGCAACTCTTCGGCCCGGTCGGGGAAGCGTCGCTGCGCAAGGAGACGTCTTTCGTGCCGCCGGGGACCGGCGCTGGATCGAGGCTTCGCAGTTCGCGGTGCTGGCGACAAGTGGAGTCCAAGGTCTCGATGCTCGCCACGGGGCGATCCGGCGGGATGCGTCGTCGTGGAGAACGACGGGACCCTCCTGCTGCCGGAACGGCGAGGCAACAACCGCATCGACAGCCTGCGCAACATCCTGACGGACCCGCGCGTCGCACTGTTCTTTTTGATTCCTGGCGTCGGAGAGACGCTTCGCGTGAATGGTCGGGCCTCGATCAGCACGGATCCTGAGTGGCTGGACCTCCTTGCGATGAATGGCAAGCCACCGCAATGTGTCCTGCGTATCTCGGTGGACGCTGCTTTCTTTCAGTGCGCGCGGGCCATGCAGCGTTCGCGCCTCTGGTCGGACGCCACTGAACGCCCGGCCGGCGTTCCAACCGCGGGCGAGATGCTTCAGGCGCTGACAGCTGGAGGCATCGACGGCCAGCGCTATGACGTGGAACTGGCGGCGCATCAGCGCACGACCCTCTACTAACCGCACGCATTTGCGCGGTCGGGTTCGTCCGCTTCCGCCGTCGGAAGCAGACATCGTCCCGCCCAACGACCTGGGACTTGTCCATCTACGCCTGTGGACGCAAGTCAGCCTTTGCCCGCGAGCGCAACCGTGGAGTGGAACGGGTCTTGAGCCGCCCTGTTGCGAAGCTAGAGGCCCCGAACGCGGCACGCCAGGAGCAACAGGCCCAAGCCGACGATCCAGGACCACGTCGCAAATGGCTCCGGAATCTTGGCGACGCCAAAGTGAGCGGCGAGCGCGACCAGGAAGAGAACGAGCGAAATGACCCACACCGCCATCGTTGGGGCCTTACCGGAGTTGCGCATTTCACTTCCTTGGTTGGTGAATGTTCCGCAATGGAACGCAACCCAGTAGAACACTGATTCAGCGCAGGGGTGGCTGCGGCCTGAAGCCGGACGGAACTGCCATATGCGCGAAGGTGAAAACCGCGCCGTGCAAGGTTCCGTGGGAAACCGCACACGAGCCAGCAGCCCTTCGCACCTGATCTCTTGCTACCGTCGAAACTGAATGACTGGCAAACCTTTCAACTCGGAATGCGCGAATTCTCGATACCCATGCTTGCGTGCAATGCGAATCGACGCAGCGTTCTCCACGCCAACGACGCAAGTGGTCGTCTGCCCGCCGGAGTGGCTGTCCATCCATCCGAGCGCGGCCTGAACAGCCTCGCTGGCAATTCCCCGGCCATAAGCTTCGGGCGAAAAAATCCAGCCCCCTTCTGGCAGGCCCTCGAGCGAAGGCGTCATGTCCCTTTGCCAGTTCGCGAAGCCGATATCGCCCACGAACCGTGCTCCATCTTTCAGTTCTACAGCCCAGTACCCGAACCCGAGCAGATTCCAGTGACCACCGTAGATCAGGAGACGCCCCCAACTCTCTTGCCGCGTCGATGGCTTGCCACCAATGAAGCGCGTCACAACGGGGTCTCCCCACATCGTGGCAAGCGCGTCGAAGTCATTCAATCGATGCCCTCGCAGGATCAACCGCTCGGTCTCTATAACTGGTATGGCCATGGGAATTGATTCTACGTTGCGCCAGTGCGTCATCTTCGAATCAACCAACGGCGGCCAAGGGTGACGTTCGCAGTCCGTTTACGGCAAACTTCCATTTGCCTGTTGCGCCTTATAGTGCACCCAGCGGTATCGCTCGCGCAAGGTGCGGGTTGCCCCCGAACCTCACCACCGGCCCATCATTCAATGACTTCACTCACGCAGCACGATCCCGCGCATACCAATTCGCTGCCCGGTGGAGCAGAACTGAATCCATTGGACGAGGGAGCGCAAGCGGCAGCGCCGACCGGGGCGAATCCCGCGAAAGGTGAGGGGTGGACTCAAACGGTGCGCGTCGAGGGGCTTGCGTCCACTTTGGGCAACATCGACCACGAGCTGGGCCTCCTCTCCCACGCATCCAAATACGGTTGGATCAATCAGCGGTTGATCCTGTTGCGCAATGCCTCGATCGCATTCGGCGTGGTGATGATCGTCGTGCTGCTTGCCGTCGCCTGCTATCGCGAAGCCTACCGGCAGACACTCACCATCGCCGCCTTCGATGTGCCGGAAAAGTTGGCCGAGCGCGGGATCAGCGGCCAGGTCATCGCCAAGGCCTTGTTCGATGAGCTCATCAAACGCCGCGAGCTCGTGACCACTTTGGAAACCGGGGAGCTCAAGGGTGCGTGGGCGGAAAGCCGTGCCGATGTCGCGATCCCTGAGGCCAAGTTCACGCTTCAATCGGTTTTCCGGTACCTACGCTACATGACGGGCAACGAAACCGCAATTGATGGCGAAGTCATTGTCGAAGGTGATGAGGCGACGATGAAGGTACGCGTCGCCGGCAAGCCGCCCACAGTGGTCAAAGGCAAACTCGCCCAATGGGATTCGATGGTGGGTGATCTGGCCAACGGCGTGCTCGATGTGACGCAGCCAGCGGTACTGGCGGCCTACATGGGCATCAATGCGCAGACGCCGGAGGACATCAAGGCACTGTCGAAGCACATCGTCAAGATGCAAGGTGCGGCGACCAAGCCAGGCGCGGCGGTGATGTCGGTTGCCTATGACGCCTACGGGAGCGCACTGCAACGGCAGGCAAGGATAGATGAGGCCAATGCCGCCTTCGCAGAAGCGATGGCGCTGGACCCCAAAAATGGGGTTGCGGTGACCAATGCCGCCAATGCACAGAGCGCACTGCGAAACTACACCGAAGCGTCCAGGCTTTACCAGCGGGCCCGGGAGTTGCCGCTGCCGGCTTTCGTGAAGGCCCAGTCCCTGGGGCGCCGTATCGCGGGAGCCACCAACACGGGGGATTGCCTGGCGGCAGAGCAGGCGGTCCGCGAGCTGAGAGCGTCGCCCGATTACTCATCCGCCAGCGCCAGCCCCGAGGCGATTTACATCGCGCAGTGCGAGTTCGAAGAGGCGCGCGCAGTGGCACTGATCGAAAGGCTCGCCACGCTGCACCCGGATTCACGGGGGCCTATGAATGCGCTTGGCGTCATCCTCATTCACAGTCGGCCGGAGAATCGCTACCGGGATGAAGGAATCAGAATTCTCAGGAAGGCGATCGCAAACGGCGTCGATGATTCATTCGTCTACACCAACCTGGCACTTGCGCTTGCAACCAAGGGCGAGTATGCGGAATCGCGGCAACTGTTTGTGCGCGCTGAAGAAATCCAGAGGAAGGCAGGCATCCAGATTCGTTCATCCGATGGGTTCGATAGCTACTTGTATTACTTCAAAGGTGATTACGCGAACGCGGACGCTGCCTTTGCTCGGGTTTTTGCGATGGTGCCAAGGCGCGACGCGTTGCGCGAAGCGCCCACCATCTCCATCTTTGCGGAAGTCCAAGTGGGACTCACGCGCTTCGATGAAGCCGCCAAGGTCTACCAGGAAGGGCTCGCGCGCCTACCAAAGAACTGCTTCCTTTGGGAGGGTTTTGGAACCATGCACGTTGCGAAGGGCGACTTCGCAGGCGCCTTGACGACCTTCGACAAAGGCATCGCCGCCGTGCCCAAATGTGGGTTGAACTACAACTCGGCGGCGCGCCTGCTCATCAAACAAAATCGTGCCGTAGAAGCACGGCAAAAGCTCGAGGCCCTCATCAAGATCGCGCCGAAGTCGGATGGGGCGGTCATCGCGAAGGAGATCTTGGCCGGACTGGCACCGAAGCCCTGATTGCGCCGCCCGGCGGCCGCATGCGCGAGTATCCTTCACCAGGACCTCGCAGCCGCGAGTGACCGCGAAGCCTCGCGCGTCAGTTTCAAGAAATTCGATTCAATCTATGTTGCCGCCTCGATGCAAGCAGACGGCAGCGTGGGCCAACTGCGTGCCGATCTTTGAACTCTTCGCTATCCGTCATACGAGCGTAGCTTTGCTCTGTGCCTTCAAGCTGATTTTGCCGACATGTCGGGGCCACACGAAACGCTCATATGCCTGAGTCATCAGTTTGATAACTCCATGCACAATGGCTTGTAGACTGCCAGCCAAGCCACCGCTCAAAGGCCTTTCGACATGTCATCTGTTTCACTGCGTCGGGCATTGTTGGCTTACATGATGTTGGCCCAGTTGGTAGCGTGTGGCGGTGGAGGAACTGAGCCCGTGTCTCCACCGGACCCCGGTCCTACTTCGGTTCCTGCGGCAGTTCCTGCTACGGTTCCTGCTGCCGTTCCTGCTGCCGTTCCTACTACCGCACCCACATCAACGCCACCTGTTGAGCCGCCAGCACCAGCACCAGCACCAGCCCATGGGACGCAAGGCAGCGGTGGTGCCGCCGGGCCGCGGCAAGCCCAGGTTTCGGTTGACGGTGTGCAACGCAGTTACTTTGTATATGCACCGAATAACGCACTGGCGTCAGCCACGTCCGAACCAGTTCCCCTCGTCATCGCTTTTCACGGGGCGGGGGACAGTGGCCGCAACTTTGTCATTAGTGTCGGCTTGACACAGAGTGCGGACGCAAAAAACTATGTGCTCGCTGCGGCTGACGCTTATACAGGGAGCGCTGGCGTTTCAGCTTGGCTTCTGGCAGCCACGCAGGGTTGGCCTGGTGCCGACGGCAGCAGCAACAGTGTGGGTAATGATTTGAAGTTGATCACGCGCATCGTGCAAGACCTAGGGACTAGTTACAACATCGACAAGCGCAAAATCTACGCCGCCGGATTTTCGCGTGGTGCAGGTTTCACAGTGTTGATGTCCATGGCCAGCAACAACGCCAGCGTTTTGAGTGGCCAGTGGAGCAGCCCGTTTGCCGCATATGCCGTGAGCGCGGGCTACGATCCGCTGGGTAGCACCTTCAGCATCGGCACGGCCAGCCCCAAGCGCCCGATCTGGTTTATGCATGGCACGGCAGATGCGCAAGTGCCGTTCAGCACTGGGCGGGCTGCTTATGACCGATTGATTGCAGCCGGCTGGCCAAGCAGCAGCCGCTGGACGGCGGTGACCAACGCTCCACACTATTGGCTATGGAACGAGGCCTACGGTCACAGCAACGGCGAACTGATCGATTGGTTCTATGCCAACTCCTTGCCCTAAAGCCTGAAGAGGGCAGTGGTCTTCAACTAAATGCCCAACCAGCGTGCCAGCCGGTCGCGCCAGATGTCGCGGCCGGCCTGACGATAGTCCCGCAGCCACTCGCGGGTCGGCGGCATGCGGCGCACGACCCACTGCGCCACGACGATGAAGGTCACCATCCAGAAGAGGCTGAGCCACAACGCGGCCCACCAACCGTGGCCTGCCAGTTGCAATCCCTCGCGCAGCGCCGACCGCAGCACGATCACGCCAAAGAGCGGCACGGCCCCAATGCACAGGTAGCCGAGCAGAAACCTGGTGAAGCCAAGCTGGCGGCGGCGTTCGCGGGAAACAAGGGACGTGGTGGCGAACGCAACCGAAAGCACCAAGGCGAACCAGGGCAGCTGTTCACGTGCACGTTCAACGAAGGCACTGGAGAGGATCTCAGGCACGGGCGTTAGGACCAACCGGGCGGGTTGCCCGGCGACGCGGGTCGCGTAGTTGACATGAAGCGTAGTGTGCCCCTGGTTGTAGCAGTCGGACGGAGGGCAGATGAGCATGGCGAGCCGGCAGGCGCCGGTTTCTCTCCGACATCACGGCCCAGCATCAGCCTACAGGCGGCGGATCCGGCGTGGGCTAGCTTGTCAGGACGCGGCCCGCGTGCCGCGCTCATGACAGGAGACACACCATGGCCCAGGATGCAATCGCCTTGCTGGAAGCAGACCACCACCGGGTGGAAGAACTTTTCCGCGACTTCAAAGCTGCGGGGGACCCCTCGGCCAAGCTGCACCTGGCGCAGGTGATCTGCATGGAACTCACCCTGCACACCATGGTGGAGGAAGAGATCTTCTACCCGGCCTTCGCGAAAGCCACCGGCGATGAAGAAATGCTGCAGCACGCCTTGAAGGAACACCAGGAGGTCAAAGACCTGATCGCCCGCGTGCTGACGGCCGACAACCTGGACGGCGCGATCGAGGCGGTCAAGCAGCACACGCTGCATCACGTCGAAGAGGAGCGCCGCGGCATGTTTCCGAAGGCGAAGGCATCCGGGATGGAACTCGCAACGCTAGGCGGCAGGATCCAGAGCCGGCGGGCCGAAGTGGCCGAGTCCATCGAGCAGGCCTGACCTGCGAGGGGGTCGCGGCTGGTGGAGGCCTTCATAATCAAGGCCTGCGCCCCGCTTGTGTGAGATGCCCACCTTTCGTCATGGATAAATTCTTGCTGCAACAGCAGGTGCTGGAACGGCTCGCCGAAGACCTGCTGCAAGCCGAACAGGCAGTGCGGGCGGCGCATGAAACGGCGACCCACGCAGAAAACATCGCCGAAAACAAATACGACACGTTGGGACTCGAAGCCGCCTACCTGGCCACCGGCCAGGTTCGGCGCGCAGAGGCCATCCGCCAGGCGCTGGCCAACTGGCGCCAATTCCGCCCGCCGCCCTACGACGTCGGAAAAGGGATCCAGCTTGGCGCTCTGGTCTGCCTTGTCGATTCCGACGGCAAGCAGCAACACCTCTTTCTCGGCCCGGATGGGGGCAGCATGAAATTGCTCAGCGGCACTCAGCCCGTTCAGGTCATCAGCACCGAAGCCCCTTTGGGCAGGGCCATCCTGGGCAAATGCGAGGGTGATGAGGTGTCGATCCAGGTCGCTCCAATCCCACAGCAGTTCGAGGTGCTGCGGGTTCAGTAGGCCGTGGACTGCCTCTTCACTGTGCGGGTCAAGAGGAGCGCGCCAAGTTGGTTTTGCGACCTGAGCCGCCGACGGGGCCCGAAGGGACTTTGCGTCCCAAGGCAATCTTCTGGCCGCCGCCGTTGAGCTTGCTGCCGGTGGTCCATGCGCGTCCCTCGGCCTGAGGTCCGCCTACGCGTTTCCGCTCATAGCCTTTCTCGATGGCCTTCGCTTGGGGCTGGTGCTTGGCAGTCGTCGCGGACTTGTCCCTTTGCTGCATATGGGGCTCCTGGGGATGGACATTCCCGAATGTTGCGGTGTCGGTCGGGCTCCGGTGCGTCGGAGGGGAGGCTAATCGGAAGAAGGGAATTCCCGCGCCCCGGACCAATCCGATTGCACCTGCGAGACGCGACCAGCTCGTTCTTGCGAACGCTGGATGTCTGCTTTGGGTGGCGGATTCAACCGGTCGATGCAACATACTAAAACTGAGAGAGCAGAAGGAGTGTGTGAATGCGCAGAAGGCCAAGGACCTACTACACCGATACGCAGGAGACGCTGATGTGGGAGCGCTGGAAGAAGGGGGAAACGCTCCACCAGATAGCGCGCCTGTTTGACCGGCCGCACACCTCGATCGACAGATCCTGGTCGAGTCGGGTGGGATACGGCCTCCAGAGCGCTTCCGCTCCAGGCTGACCCTCAGACCCTCACCCTGGCCGAGCGTGAGGAGACCTCCCGCGCAGTAGTGGCCGGCGAATCCCATACGCTCCGTGGCCGCTCGGCTCGCACGTTCTCCCTCCACCGTCAGCCGCGAGATTCGCCGCAACGGAGGCGCCTCGTGTTACCGAGCAGCCCTGGCTGACCAGGCTGCGCGGGAGCGGGCACACTCTCGGCTTCAGAACACCGGCTGAAGTATTCAACGAGTGTGTTGCATCGACCGGTTGAATCCGCCGGCGATAGCAGACCCCATCGGGACCCGCATACCGCCCGCCGGGGCCCAACAGAGGTGAAAGCATCTCTATGCCTACCCGCAAACAGGCGGACTACGCCTTTTGCCCATCAGGATGGACTGGTCCTTCAAGGCCAGCTTCCGCTTAACCTTCTTGTCCTTGTCGATCTCGAGCATCAACTCGTAGCCTTCCAGTTCACGACTCGGGACCTTGTCTGGGGCGGTCCAGCGCAGGCCATATCCCATCTCTTTCATCTTGTCCTCGAAGCCAGACTTCTTCACCCAGCACATGTCGACCAGTTTCGGCTCGCCCTCCTTTACCTCAAGGTAGTCTTTGACGCTCTTGATGGCCTCATACGCGTCTTTCGCGACCTCAATGTACTCGTTGCCTTCCTTGCAAAAGCTATAGGCTTGACCAAGCGCGTAGAGCACGCCAGAAATTTCCAAGATCATCTTGCCCTCTCAATAAATTGGGCCTTCGACCTCTGCGCGGAAGCTGGATTACCGTAAGGTCCGCACACGCCAATGAAGTCGAGACGCACCCACTACTTCAAGGATTGATGGCATCCGCGATGATGAGGGCGTGAGTAAAAGACGCCGCGGTGAGGCATGCATACGCCGTCCATTCGGGAGACCGCTTGTAGCCGATGACGTCACTGATTCCGCGAATTGCGAGCACGGGGCGATCGCCATTGCGATCCCGGGCGGCTTCGTAGACTCCAGGAAGCTCCATCTCTACCGCCTTGAGATCTCTAGAAAAGGAAAGCCACTCCTGGAGTAGCTCTGGATCTTTCATAAGTTTGTTGCCGGACCCGACGGACGCAGAAGTGGCCCGGGGGAGACGCTTCGACTCTGTTCCAGTAGGACCGAAGTTGCTGGCGAGCGCAAGCTTTACCTTATCCCTCCACTCCTGAGGACCCACGAAACGATCCTCGTTGAGCGGCGCAGCGGGCCTCTCAACGCCAAGCCTCGCTGGATCGCCCCATTCGCCGATCTTCGCCTTCAGGGGCACAAGCTGTGCCACGACCTCCTGGACAGCCTTATGGGCTGGCCCTCCTCGCGCCGCGTATTCAGTGTCGCCCCCCGGCAATGCCGCAGTCACACTGAAATCAGCTACGCGAGATGCCAGCACCACGTCACCTAGTGAAAACTCGGATTCGGGTACCGCTCCTGCGATTCCCACCAAAAGCAGCCATCGCGGGTTCAGATCTGCAATGACATCGGCGGCTGCAGCCTGCGCGGAGCCGTGACCCTGCTCATGCGCACGCAGCATCGCGACCCGGAACTCTCTACCCTTGCATGAACGAACAGTCGCGACGAAGTAGTCCCGGCGCGCGCCCGGGAACTTCTCGTATGGACTGAAGAACTTCAGAACAGCCTCGAATTCATCATCTCGGATCGAGATGATCGCGAAGTCCATGTCTTGCCTCAAGGGCTGGCGCGCAACTTCCGGTTGCCAGGACGTCCACGTGCGCATCAGAGACTCGTGACCGTCCGAACTCGCGAGTAGGATGTTGGCCTGTTCGGGGTTGGCCTTCAATGCGAATGCTCTCACTGAGCAGGCCATGTCGAAAGTGTTTCTAACAATCTTGATCTCACGCCAACTCTCCAGCGAGGACCGGACCTCCGTCTGCAGAGCATCGTCTAGGGCTTGAAAGACGAGAAGCATGGCCCACAAGGTCTGTCCTCTACGGTCTTGTTGGCCTTCGCGCCAAACCTTACGTGCAACTTGCAAGGCGACATCGGATCGATGCAGCGCAAGGTCGGCGCCGATCTCAACGAGGACTGCCTCGCTGATCCACACGGGCGGCTTATCGTCGACACGCCATAGGCCATCTTGGATCTGATTGCAGATCCAAGCCCGCGCTCTTGCAAGCTTGTTGCGCAGGTCCACTCCCCAGTCAGCTGGCGTACTGCCGCGCGGAATCGTTTGGTTCAAGTGGTCCTGGTGCGCCGCGCGAATTAGCAGGTTGATCGTGTACGCCGTGCTCCAGAGATCGCCGGCTTCAGAGGGATTTTGTGGAAACGCACCATCAGCAAGCTGATAGGACAATAGATCGTGAAGAACTGAGGCGTCGCCTGCTGTGAATTTTTTCGCTAGCAGGTAAAGGTCAAGAGCCTTGGCGGTGTGCCTGACGTTCTTCACCTCCGACCACGCCCCACCTCCGATCATCGGTACCTTAGTGCCGCTAGCATTGGTCCAGAATCCTGACTGTTGATGACGAACCTGCGCCAGCCAGTGAAAAAACCTCTCGTTGGGCGATTCATCAGGATATCCGGTTGCCTTTAGTGCAAGCGCAGCTTGGGAGCTGATGAAAAGATGCGGCTTTATGCGCGACACCAGCAACGTGCGCGTGTCTGCCGTGGGATCGGTTGTTTCACACCGTCCCCATTCACCGTGAGGGTACTGATCGGCAACTAGCCATTCTTGTGCATAACCAAGGCTCTTCGACATCTCAACTCCTAGACGTGCGAGGATACATCTGCGGCCCACCGGGTATCACTCCTGCACTTGTTCTAGGAGTGGGGCCGTGGCGGCGGCCTTCTTGAGCGTCCGCATTCGGTGGCGGACATCGCCGTACGGATTCCCACTCGGCCGGTCGACACGGCTCCGCGCATTTAGGGACACCTACCATGCTGAAGCATTACTCGAACCGCTCATCCCTCGCGCGGTCTTCCCGCGTTTCTGATGCCCGCTCGCTCTTGATGTCCTGCACGAGTTGTTGCCTAGCGTCGGAAACGGAGGTTCCAAGGCGCTCAACGAGTTGCGCGTCGAGGCTGTCCAGCAACTTGGCGTTGCCTTCGATGATTGCTGCCCGCGACCCGCTCCAACTCATTGGTCGGAAACGCCGCACAAATTCCTCTAGCACCTTTGTGGGCTCGGGTGCTCGAGTAAGTAGCGCTATGGCCTGTTCGGACCAAGACTGGGACGATCCTTCGCCTTGCACCGGGGGCCTGGCAAAGTCGACTACGGAGGCCGCGAGTTCGTAGCGGTTCTGCCGGTCGCGCTCACACCAGTCTATGAACATCTGCGGGGGAACAACGTCTAGGGGATTTACATCGCGGTCTCCAACGAATTCGAATACCGAGACACCAAGTTGTTGCTCTTCGTCGCTGCCTGCGAAAAGAGCATCGAGCGTCGCGCCCGGTTGCGTTTCGAACAACGCCTTTAGCACATCCATACAGTTGAGCCCGTAGGTCTCTCCCGAACGTATCGCTTCCTTCAGCCGACCCGTGAACTCGGCTACGACGGGTGCTGTTTGCGGTTCCTGGAGACACGCGCGGATAACGGCGGCCAAGTCAAATTCGTCCTTGTTGTTGTTCCGGAAGCTGACGCGCCGAAGGAGGTCCCTTCCAGCTTCGAGTACGGCGGGCGAATGGGACTGCTTCGCGGCTGTATCCGAATGCAAACGCATTGACAGGATTTCCAACGCAATCGGAAAGCCATCCGGTTGGTCCGCGACGAACAAGACGAGATCCTTAAAGGAGCCGCCCATTCGGTCCGTCGCGGGTCCGTAGGCCAAAGAGCGGCAGTGCCACACGGACGCGTGCCCTTGACTAACCGATGTCTTGATACGCTCAACGCCCCGCTCGTCGAGTTCAATCGCGGAGTGAAATGCAGGTGTGAAGGCAGCAACCGCCGGCCGTCCAACGACAGAGTCGAGCATGGACTCTGCCATCGGCCTGTCCCGCTCCCAGACCTCAGCGATGAATCCCCTCAGAACTTCTCCGTCGGGGCTCTGACTGTCGGCGCGTTCAAGCCCATCGAGAAGCCGCCGCCACAAGGCAGGCGTCGAGCTTCGGTCGGACGCCAACCCGCGGCCGAAGGCAAAGGCTTGGAATCCACCAAGCGAGAACTCTGGAAGGAGCTCAGAAAATACTTGTTCGTCGCAAGCGACTGCTGTGCCGAGTTCACGCGCGACTCGATAGTGGCGTTCATAGGAACTCGTCGGTTCGTCCCCTTCCAGCTGAATGTCCTCGAGGTCCACACCGCTCGATCGGCCGCCTAACACGACCGCTCGAACTCGATCGGAGAGCGTTGCCGGACGAAGCTTGGCCTCAAGGGCCTGGGCGCGCTCAGCGGCTTCGGGGCCGAGTCGCTCCGAGTCAAACCTCAAAATCTGGAGGTAGGCAGCCCACCCTTCCCGCCAGAAACCGTTCCCGGCGAATGCTCTGGACAGCCTTTCGACCTCATCGAACATATGCGCGAATGCCCACAGCGTGCGCAGGTGTCTCGCGAACACACTTCGCAATTGCGACTCGAGCACACGATCGGTCAGGGCTAGCCTCTCAAGCAGACCAAGAGCCGCTGCATACCATCCGTGCGCGTCGGCCGGGGTGCGTGCGTAAGACCCGAAGTCGCGGGACCGCGCACCAAATTCAAATCGATAGTGCGAACTGAAATGCGTGGTCTTTAGAACAGCTTCTAAGCCCAACAAACCCAACGCCGTGGATTTTTCGTCCGGAGCTCGAAGTAGCCACTCTATGACCGAGAGCCGCTGCTGGATGGTGGCGTGCGTTCCTGAAAGGACGATCGTGAACAGGGAGACAAAAACGTCTGACGCCTTCTTGCCTTCGCTGGAGTTGCCGACCTGTGTCGCAGCCCGTGCAAGGACTCGGGCACTCCGCCCGAATAGGTCTGAGTCATAGGCAAGCGATCGCAGCAGGGTAAGGTATCTTCCGCGCAAAGCGGACGAATCAGCTTGCTCAAGGAGGACGAGTGCTGCCTCAGGCAACACGGCTGCGAGATTCTCAAAGATGGCACATTGATCCTCGTCGAGACGCGCGACGTCCGCAAGGCGCCCATTCGGGGCCAGCCAATCCGCGGCGATCGCTCTGGCTTTGGCGTGCGTGTGCAAGTAGGAAAGACGCCGCGAGAATGAACGCAAGAGTCGCATTCCTGCTTGAACGATATGCGAGTCGATCACCGCATATGGAACATCATCAAGCGCACGCGCCGCCAAGCGGTTCGCTATGGCGTGGGGCAGAACTGCGCGCCAAACGCCGCGGTGCTGAACTAGATTCCGCCGGGTGAGCTCTGCGACGTGGCTATAAACATCCTCGGGAGATAGCCGCGCCACCCCAGCGACGCGAGAAAGCTCGGAGTCCGTTTCGGCGAGCGATTCGCCGTCAAACGAATACACGAGCGAGCAGGCTTGTGCCGTACGAAGTAGAGCATTGTCGGAGTCATGGCGTTGGCGAAACAGTCGGTCGAAAAGCTCGTCATTCGAAAAATCTGCGATCGATTCTGAATGCCCGACGGTGCCAGCAATGGCAATTGCAATTCGGGCGTTGCCCCCGGCAGCCTCCGCGATTGTCCGCGCGTCTACTTGCGAAATATGGTGGTAGCGTCGGCGTATTAGCTTCTGAATGAGCTCGGGTGAGGACGTGTCTAGCGTGACAACTTCGGTGCCTTCCGGTTGATCGTCCCGAACGTCGTACTCGATCGTTATTGCACTGATGGTGCTTCGCTGACCGCTACACGCTTCCGACAGTCTGCGATGGAGATCAGGCGGGCAGTTGTCCACGACGAGCACCGCGTGCACGCGATTTGCGATTAGATCTGAGGCTAAGCCCGTCGGCTGGGGGTCGGGGTCGTCTGAGAGATTGGTGTAAACGGCGAGTGCGGTCGGAAGCGGCCGCGCGCCGACGTCCGGTTCGAAGAGGGCCTGCACGAATCGCGTCTTGCCAACCCCCGAGAGTCCCACAAGGCGAACGATCTTCCCGGGTTGTCGTAGCGTGTCGCGGAGCTTGTCAGTCGCCTGTATCGCGGATTGCGCTCCCTCATCCGGTTGGCCGGCGAAGTGCAGACGCAGTGTCTCGTCGACAAGATACTCAGAGCTTGACTCGGAAGTGCCGCTTGGGCCGCTCCACTCGCCGTAGGGCTGCCACCCGCGAAGGCTTCTCCCGACTTTCTGCCTGGCCCAAGTTACGACACCCGGATGGCGTCGCACCCAACTTGCGACTCGAGTGCGATCGTAGAAATCGGTATGGAGGCGATCCGCGTTCGGAAGGTCGGCGAGAAAGTCGCGCATCGCCTTACGTCGATTGCGGAGCGCGCTGTCGGCCGTCGAGCCCGTCGAGCTGATGATCACGTACGAGCCAGCAGAATCTGCGAGTTCTTGAATGACCTGACGAAGCGTTCCTCCAGGCCGCATCTCCCGCTCGATTTCCGCCCGCGGCATGTCGGGCTTCTTGACCTGAAAGCCAGTCCCACCGCGGGGAATGAATCCGTCTATCGCAGAATTCGGCGGCAATTCAATTCGAACGTCGAGCCCGCCATCTGCCGCGGTTTGACTGCCTCCCCATGTGACAGCGGCAGGCGAATGTCCTCGCTCGGCCAATTCGGCCTCACACAGACGAGCCACAAGCTCGCGCAAGTCGACGTCATTCAGACGGGATATGTCTTCAGGGGTGATGTCAAACACGAATGGTGCGCCTCGCCTGTATATGCCCAACTCTCTCCGAGTCTCAATTTAGCAGAGTGCCGGTCACTTTCAGCTGGTGCTCTTTTGATGGAAGGGCCGCGTGACGCGCTTTCCACAGCGAGACTGTCTATCGCCTTGGTTGGTAGGCGAGTGAGCGGAGTGAGTGGCTCTCTGACTGCATGATGTGAGAATGTCCGCTTCCCGGCAAAGGCAGCCTCACGCTCGCCGCGCTGCATCCCTGCGCTCTGTACGCAGTCGCAGGACGAAGGCTGGCTCATTGCCAATCGGATTGAATCTTCTCCCGCCGCCTCAATCCCCACCCCCCGCCGCACTCTCCCGCAAATGCGCCACAAACGCCTGCGCCGCCACCGGCAGCGTGTCGTAGTCCCGCACTGCCACAAAGCTCCGCGGCCGGGCCCAGTCATCCGCCAGCGGCACGAAGCGCAGCCCCAATGACTTTTCCTTGGCGGCCTTGAGATACAGCGGCACCACGCCCACGCCCATGCCCTGCGCCACCAGCGTGCAGATGGTTTCGAAAGAACTGACGCGCGCGCGGACCGTGCGCGAGGTGCGGGCGGCGCGGGCAGCGTCGTCGAAGACCTGGCTGATGCCGCTGTCGCGGCTCAACTCCACCAGGTCGTCGGCCAGCAGCTGCGCATAGGCCAGTTGCTCCGCGTTGGCCAGGGCGTGGCCCGCCGGCAGCACGGCGGCCAGGGCGTAGCGCCGGTAGGGGAAGACCTGCAAGCCTTCGTGGCTGGCGAATTCGGAGGCGATGCCCACGTCGGCCAGGCCGTCGCGCACGCCGCGGTAGATGGCCGGCGTGGTGCGCTCTTCCACGTCGATCTCGATCTGCGGCCGTTCGCTGCGAAACCGCATGATGTCGGCCGGCAGTTCGCCCGACAGCGACGTGACGCTGGCCAGCACCTTGATCAGGCCGCGCACGCCGTCCACATAGCCGGCCATCGGCGCTGCATCCTGTCCATGAGTTCCGCCTCCATCTCGGAGATGCGCTTGCTCACGGCCGAGGGCACGATGGCTTCGCGCGCCGCGGCGCGGGCGATGCTGCCTTCTTCCAGCGCGGCCAGGAACAGATGGACACGGGGTCAGGTCTGCTTTGGGCGACGAAAGCAGACGTCGCACGAAGAGCTAGATTCCCGGCGCGCCTGCCGACAGGAAGCCGCCATCCACCGGCAGCACGATGCCGGTCACATACGACGCGCCTTCCGAGACAAGATACGAGACGGCGGAGGCAATCTCCGACGTCGTGCCATACCGCTGCATCGGGATGGCGCTGGCGTACTCCGCACGGAACTTCTCGGTATGGAGCTTTTGGGTCATGGGGGTGTCGACTGGCCCGGGGGCAACTGCATTGGCCGTGATCCCGTACTCGGCGAGTTCGACGGCCATCTGGCGGGTCAAGGCAATGACGGCCCCTTTCGAAGTGCCATATGCTGTCCGACCCTTGCCCACGGCACGCATTCCTGCGACGGAAGCGATATTGACGATGCGCCCCCACCGGTTCCTGGCCATCAAGCGTGCGGCGTGCTGGCTGCACAGCAACGTGCCGGTGACGTTGACATTCATCGTGGCGATGAAGTTGTCGAGGGGAAAGTCCAGGAAGGGAAAGACCTTCGCGATCCCCGCGCAGTTCACGAGAACATCGCAACGACCGTGCTGCCCGGAAATCCGCGAGAACGCGGCCTCGACCGACGCCGGCTGCCCCACGTCCATCTGGATTGCTTCGGCTGTGTGGCCATCGCTCGTCAACCTCCCCGCCATGGCGGTTGCGGCCGCGACATCCAGGTCTGCCACGATGACCGTGAATCCGGAGGCGGCGAGTTGCTGGCAGACCGAGGCGCCGATGCCCATGGCTCCTCCCGTGACTACGGCGACGCGTTGATTCGATTCCATCGGTTTCTCCAGTGTTAGTGCTGTGTAGGTTACGAGTGGCCGCGCAGGGCCCTGACAAAAAACGATGCGTCCCCCATCTGCCCTCCCTTCAACGCAATCTGTAGTTGCGCGAGGTGGGCCTTGTCCGAAATCACCCGGCACAAGGGCGCGCCCGGCGACAAGCGGGCCTCGATCTCAAGGGCGGCCGGCGCCAGGACTCGCGTGATCTGGCTGGACGTATCCCCGCCAGAGAGCAGGAGCCGCCGCAGCGGCACGGCCTCCAGAATCTTCTGGACTATCTCTCCCAGACGCATGCCGAGAAGGCGCCCGCCGCCATGCCTGGCTTGTTCACGCGTGTCGCCGCGAGCTACCAGCGATTCGATCAAGGCCTCGATCCGAGGGTCGTCCGGTCCACGCGCGGTGTGCAGGATGACGCTCTTTCCTTGCGCGAGCGATGCAATGGCGACTCCCGCAATTTCGGCCGAAACTTCGTGGGACCGTGCGTCGTCGACCAGTGCACTGGCGTCGACCGCGATGCTTTCGAAGCCCGCCTCGATGGCCGCATCGATTTGCTGGGAGCTCAGCGCCGACGCGCTGCCCGACACGGCAAGAACGTTTCTCACCGGCTCGAACGATCGGAAGTCATTGCTTGTCTTCGCAGATGCGCCATGTTCGGCCCACCATTGGGTGAGCGCGTATTCCACGCCCGACGAGCCGACCACGAACGAGGGATGCACAGCGTCGGCGCGCGCCAGGAGCATTCCCCCAACCTCGGTCAAGTGGGCTTTCTCGGTCGTGTCGATCACTAGCGCGTCACTCCCTTTGCCGGCCAGCGCGGCGAATTCGGCATGAAGTGCTGGCCTGTCCAGCGTAAAGTGCGGCAACGTGAATTTGCCGATCGGCATCCATGTTTGGCGTCCGAGATGGATGGCGAGGTCCGCCTCGTCCATCGGGGTTACCGGATGCAGGCTCATGATCGGGTGTCTGTCGATGCGATACGTGATGCCATCGGTTCCCGAGCGCGCAAACAGGTTGCCGAAAGCGCAGTAGCGCGCGAGGGCAGGCGTTCCCGCAACGATGGGGATGGTCGCCGCGCCGAAGGTGCGCCGCGCGATTTCCATCGCGCGGCCGATGCTCCCCACGGATGGCGAGCTGTCGAAGGTGGAGCAAACCTTGTAATGCACCAGGCCGGCACCAAGTTTCGCAAGCGCCTGGAAGATGGGCGGAAGCGACTCATCCATCTCCGCTGGCGACATGCCCCGGCTGTCGCCCGCCACGCCGATGGCGTCGTAGCCACCCAGTGAGTTCAACGCGTCGCGGGATGGCGGGCCGAGGAAGAGCGCGCATCTCAAGCCGGCGAAAGCCAGCACCTCAAGGGCGTCGGTCGACCCCGTGAAATCGTCGCCATAAAAGGCCAGGCGCAGTCGTGGATGCGAATCGTGGGCCATGTCTACGCGGTGCTGAATTGGTCGAGCGCTCGCTGCAAGGCCGAGTGGTTGCGCGCGTATGTCGCTAGGCTTATCCCCGAGACCGCGGCTTGCCACCCCTCGCGCATGCTCGCGACGCCGGCGGCAATGCCGTCGGGATGTCCGATGATGCCGCCACCTGCCAGGTGCATCAGGTCCGTCGAGCCGAGCTTTTGAAAAAGATCGGGTGCCTGACCGGCCCATTGTCCCGACGAGAAGACGGGCATCACCGGCTGGACCCCTGCAAAGGGCGCCTGACAGGCCCTTGCGGATTCGATCACCGAGTCGTCCGGCTCCCAGAACTTGCTGCGCACGCCATTGACGTGCAGGTGGTCGACTCCTGCAAGGCGCCAAATCTTCTGGTACGCAGCAAAGGAAAACCCCAGCTGCGGATGACGTGTCAGCGCGCCCCAGCCATTGCGATGGCCGTGGATCGGCAACCCGGCATGTCGGCGCAGGTGTTCCACCGCCGAGAACCCCACCCAGTTCGCGCTGACCATCACGCATGTCCCACCCGCCTTGAGCACTGCGTCGTGACGCCGGAGCATCTCGTCGATGCTGCCAGAGATGTTGATGGCGTACATCGGCTTGCGACCCATTCGATCGGCATGCTTCATGATGACGGGCATCACGGCCTCGAGTCTGGCGTCGAATGGCGCATACGGGGGATCGGCCATCAACTCGTCATCCTTGATGAAGTCGATGTCCGCCGCGCAAAGCGAGTCGACCACCTGTGCTGTCTCGTGCGGTGACAGACCGATGCTCGGCTTGATGATGGTTCCGATGAGCGGACGGCCGTGCACGCCAGCAAGCTCGCGCGTGCCCGGAATTCCGAACCGGGGTCCCGGGAACCGCTTCGCATAGCTTTCCGGCATGTCGATGTCTAAAAGGCGAAGACCGGTGACCTCGCCCAATTCGAAGAGGTTTCCAGCCACGGTGGCGAGCAGCGTCGAAATGTTCGGCCCCACGTTGTCGATGGGAAATGCGATTTCGATTTCGGCGCGATGGAAGGCGTCCCTTCGACCTTTCCGTTCGACAAAGGCACTGTGCAACGAGGGCGTCGCCGCAGAAGGGAGCGGCTCGATGCGGGTCACCCTGGCGCGCGATCGCGCCCGGAGTTCATCCGTCTCGCCGGGCAGGCGCATAAACGTGCCGCTCGACTGTTCGCCGGCAATGGTTTCGGCCGCCTGTTCGGTGGGAACGGAGCTTTCCACAAAGTACCGCGCGGTGAATTCGGCTCGCTGAATAAGCGTACTGGACATTCGTCTGCTTTCAGAGTTCGTGGGCAAGAAAGTCGCGCAGCTCTTGCGCCTGCGGGTTGTCGAGAACACTCGCCGGGCCAAGTTCGCGGACCTTGCCCTGGTGCATGAAAACGACCTGATCGGCGATCCTGCGAGCGAAGTTCATTTCGTGCGTGACCATCACCATCGTCATGCCGTCGTCGGCGAGGCGTTCGATCACCCGCAGCACTTCGCCAGTCAGTTGCGGGTCCAGCGCGGACGTCACCTCGTCGAACAGCATGACCTTGGGCTTCATGGCCAGCGAGCGCGCGATGGCTGCGCGCTGCTGCTGCCCACCCGAGAGCTGCTCGGGGTAGGAGTCGAATTTTTCCGAGAGACCGACCTGCGCCAGGCATTCCCTCGCAAGATCGGCTGCTTTCGCCTTGCTCAACTTCTTGACACTTCGCGGCGCGAGCATGATGTTCTCGGCGATCGTCAAGTGCGGGAACAGGTTGTAGCTCTGGAACACGATCCCGACGTCCAGGCGCAGTTGACGCAACTTCAGTCCGGGATCGGTGAGCACGTGACCACAAACCTCGATGTGGCCCGCGTCGACCTTTTCGAGGCGGTCAATGCAGCGAAGCGCCGTGCTCTTGCCCGAGCCCGACTTTCCGATGAGCACCGTCACTTCGCCGCGCTTGACGTTGAAGCTGATGCCTTTCAGTACTTCGACATCACCGAAACGCTTGTGCACGTCGCGTAGCACGACGATCTCATTTTCCAAACCCGCGGGCGATTCGTTCACGGTTTTCTTTCAGGCGGTCCGGACGCCGCGCGCCATGCGCTCTTCCAGTCGGCGGCTGACAACGGATAGTGGGTAGCAAAGCGAAAAGTAGATCAGCGCCACCACCGTGAAGGTAATGAAGGGCTGAAAGGTCGAGTTATTGATCAGCTGTCCCGCACGGGTCAGGTCGACGAAACTCACCGCGGACGCGAGCGAAGTGTTCTTCACGATCTGCACCATGAATCCCACCGTTCCGGGTGTCGCATTGCGGACCGCCTGCGGGATGATGACCTTGAACATGCGCTGCGTGCTTGTCAGCGCCAGGCATTCGGCGGCCTCCCACTGCGCCCGGGGCACCGCCTGAATGGCGCCGCGCCAGAATTCGCCGAAGTAGGCACCGACCCAGATCGTCATGGAGAGCGTGGCCGCCATCAGCGGTGACACCGATACGCCCAATGCCGGCAGGCCGAAGTAGCCCGTGAACATGATTACCAGCAGGGGCACACCTTGCACGAGCTGGATGTAGGCGGACGCGATACCGCGCACCCACGCCAACGGCGACACGCGACACAGGGCGATCAAAAGGCCCATCAACGCGCCGCCGATGAATGCGCATGCCGACAGGACAATCGTCCAGAGTGCGCCCTGCAGCAGGAACTGGAAGTGCGTGAGACCGAAGGTTGGCATCGTTGTTTCCCTCAGATCGACGTGCCAAGCCGGCGGCGGCGCGGGAACACACCCAAGCCGATGAGCCAGAACGCCAATCGCATGAGCAGGGCGAGCACAAAGTACATGGCGCCCACCGCGATGTAAGTTTCCATCGGGCGAAACGAGAGGCCCTGGATGTAGTTCGCGTTGCCGGTCAGTTCGGATACGGAAATTTGCGACGTGATCGATGAGGCCAGCATGAGCAGGATGAACTGGCTCGTCAGGGAGGGATACACGCGCTCCACTGCCGGGCGCAGCACCACATGCCAATAAACCTGCGCACGCGACAGACCGAGGCATTCAGCAGCCTCCCATTGACCGGCGTGAACCGTGTTGAACCCCGCGCGCATAATCTCGCCGGTATAGGCGCCGACGTTGATCGTGAGGGCGATGACGGCCACCGAGAACGCGCTCAACGTGATGCCGATCGACGACAGGCCGAAGAAGACGAGGAAGATCTGCACCAGGAACGGCGTGTTGCGGATCGCTTCCACATAGCCCGCGCAGAGCCTGGACAGCCAACGCACTGCGGAATTACGGCCGACCGCGCACAAAGTGCCGATCACGAAGCCCAGCAGCGTGGCGACAGCCGCGAGCTTCAGCGTCACGAGCGCTCCGTCCAGGAGCATGGGCCAGCGCTCGAGGATCGGTGCGAATTCAAGGGTCATGGGTGTCTAGCTCCTACATCGACCCGGGTCGCGACGGTGCGCGACGATCGGGCTGCCGGTGAGGCCCAGGTCGACGTTGGGTCCGATCTACTTCAGGAACTCGACGGGGACGTCGATCTCGTGATACTTCTTGTAGATCGCGTTGAGCTTGCCGCTCTTCGCATTCGCAGCGATCCATTCGTTCAGCTTGGCAAGCAATGCGGGCTCGCCCTTTTTCACGCCCATTGCGATCGGGAACTGCTTGATGACCAGCTTCGCGTTGAAGGCCTTGTTGCCAATTCGCTGGTTGATCGTGCGCATCTGCGGGTCGCCGAGCCCCAGGTATGTTGCCTGGCCCGACACGGCGGCCGTGACCGCGGTGGCGTCGTCATCGAAGCGGACGACCGTGAAGCCCAGTGCGGCCGCCTTCGGGGTCAATTCCACATCCTGCATCGTGGTGCGAACAACGGCGATGGACTTGCCCTTCAGGTCGGCCCAATCCTTCACGCTTGCATCGGATGCGGGCCCGATCACCGTTGTGCGAATGAAGGAATACGGCTTTGTGAAGTCAATCACCTTCGCGCGTTCCTCGGTGACGGAAAGGGACGAGATGATCACGTCGGCCTTGTCGGTATTGACGTTTGGGATCCGGGTGGGGCCCGTTGTGTTGATGAACTCGAGCTCCATCCCCCAATCGGCGGCGAGTGCGCGCGCGACCTCGACGTCGGATCCGGTCGGCTTCATCGAGCCATCCAGCATCCCGAAGGGGGCAATGCCGAGATCGGTGGCGACGCGCAGCTTTTTGCGGGCCATCACATTGGACAGCACGTCCGCGCTGGCGGGGAGGGCGGTCGCGAGGCATAAGGCGCACAGCAGAGCGCTGACGTGCCGACGATTGATTTTCATGTTTGTCTCCTGTTTTCGGCCCGCTAGGCCGCGAATTTCACTCACATCTGCGGCCCTCATCACATCGGCTGCTGTAAGCCATGGCTTGGGTGGCGCATCAGGACAATCCCTGATCTGCTTACTGGTGGTAGGCTTATAGGGGTGCCCGTATGCTATGGCAGCACAGCGAATCCCGACAGCCCATTTTTCCGGCAGAACCTGTGAGTTTTAATGACAGCAACCAACCTCTCGGACCTGGACGTAGGAACCCAGCGCCTTCCCCTCAATTCGTTGCGCGCGTTCGAAGCTTCGGCGAGGTTGGGTTCAATGAGCGCTGCGGCGGCAGAGCTGTTCGTTACTCACGGCGCCATTAGCCGTCACGTGCACTTGCTGGAAGACCGGTTCGGAGTGCCGCTGCTCGTACGCCACTCACGTTCCGTATCGTCCACCCCGGAGGGCGCTGCACTCGCCGATCAACTCACCGAGGCGTTCAGGCTGATGCGTGAAGCCGTAGCACGGCTCAAACCAGGGCCTCTGACGCTGTCATGTTCCGCCACCATCATGACGAAGTGGCTGATCCCGCGCCTTGGAGATTTCAAGCGCGCCAATCCCACGATTGAAATTCGCCTCAACATCAGCCATGGGGAGGTCGACTTCATCCAGGACCAGATCAGCGTGGCCATCCGGTCCAGCATGAAACGCCCTCCGCAAGGGGTCGTGATCGAGCCGTTACTGCACGAGCAGATCGGGCTTGTTTGCCACCGCGCCTACCAGGCTCAGATTGGGCTGACGTCCATTGCATCCCTCGAGCGCGCGCGAATCTTGGAAACAGCAACACGGCCGAACGCATGGAGTGAATGGGCTGCTCTCATGAAGTGCGAGAGCATCCGGCTCGCGGCACACGAGCGATACGAACACTTCTACCTCGTCATCGAGGCCGCGGTGTCGCAACTGGGCGTTGCCCTTGTCCCGAGCTACCTCGTCGAAAAGGAGATTGAGACCGGACAACTCGTTGCTCCCTTTGGTTTCATCGACAGCCCTTACTCGCTCGAACTGTGGATAGCGCCCCACGAGCGCCTGCGCGACGATGTGCACAAGCTCTCGAACTGGATCCGAAAGCAAATGCGCCAACTGCGGTCGTCCGAAACGCTGTAGTCAACACCACCGTGCGGCGCCCGGACTGCGACCCCTGACTCTCAGGCACACGCTTGCATCAACTAGCCCGGCGGATGTCCGCTTCGAACGAAGGCTAGCCGGTTGACATCGGATCGAATCTTCTCCCCCCGCCTCAATCCCCACCCCCCGCCGCACTTTCCCGCAAATGCGCCACAAACGCCTGCGCCGCCACCGGCAGCGTGTCGTAGTCCCTCACCGCCACGAAACTTCTCGGCCTCGCCCAGTCATCGGCCAGCGGAACGAAGCGCAGGCCCAATGACTGTTCCTTGCCTGCCTTGAGATACAGCGGCACCACCCCCACCCCCATCCCCTGCGCCACCAACGTGCAGATCGTCTCGAACGAGCTCACCCGAGCGCGGACCGTGCGCGAGGTGCGTGCGGCGCGGGCAGCGTCGTCGAACACCTGGCTGATGCCGCTGTCTCGGCTCAATTCCACGAGGTCGTCGGCCAGCAGTTGCGCATAGTCCACTTGCTTCGCGTTGGCCAGTGCGTGGCCCTGCGGCAGCACGGCGGCCAGGGCGTAGCGCCGGTAAGGGAAGACCTGCAAGCCTTCGTGGCTGGCGAATTCGGAGGCGATGCCCACGTCGGCCAGGCCGTCGCGCACGCCGCGGTAGATGGCCGGCGTGGTGCGCTCTTCCACGTCGATCTCGATCTGCGGCCGCCCGGCGCGAAACCGCATGATGTCGGCCGGCAGTTCACCCGACAGCGACGTGACGCTGGCCAGCACCTTGATCAGGCCGCGCACGCCGTCCACATAGCCGGCCATCTCGCGTTGCATCCTGTCCATGCCTTGCAGCAGGTTGCGGGCATGGTGGGCCAGCGCCTGGCCGGCCGGCGTGGGGTGCACACCCTTGACGCTGCGGTCCAGCAAGGGCACCTTGAGTTCCGCCTCCATCTCGGAGATGCGCTTGCTCACGGCCGAGGGCACGATGGCCTCGCGCGCCGCGGCGCGGGCGATGCTGCCTTCTTCCAGCGCGGCCAGGAACAGGCGGATGGACACGGGGTCGATGTCGCGCATGCCGTCCTCCTTCACATGCCAGAAGCATAGGGCGCGAAGCCGCGCTGGTTCTCGTCGATCTGCAGGGTGCGGCCCAGCGGCGGGAAGGCGCGCTGGGCGCAATCGACCCGGTCGCAGACCTTGCAGCCGGCGCCGATCAGGGTGGCGGCGTCGGGGTCGGTCAGGTTCAGGCCCTTGGCATAGACCAGGCGATCGGCGTAGCGCACGTCGCAGCCCAGGGCCACGGCGAACATGCGCCTGGGCGTGCCGTAGCCGCCGCGCCGGTGTTCCACCGTGCGCGCGATCCACAGATAGGTGCGGCCATCGGGCATGCGCGACAGCTGCGTCAGGATGGTGCCGGGTTGCGAGAAGGCTTCATACACGTTCCACAGCGGGCAGGTGCCGCCGTGCCGCGAGAAGTGGAAGTCCGCGGTGGACTGGCGCTTGGAGACATTGCCCGCGCGGTCCACCCGCACGAAGAAGAACGGCACGCCGCGCCCCGGCGCGTGGTGCATGGTCGACAGCCTGTGGCCGATGGTCTCGAAGCCCACGCCGAAGCGGTCGCTGAGCAGCTCGATGTCATAGCGCAAGGCCTCGGCCGTGTCCTGAAACAGGCGGTTGGGCAGCACCAGGGCGCCGGCGAAGTGGTTGGCAAAGCCCAGCCGGGCCAGGCTGCGCGCCTGTGACGACGTGAAGGACTCGGCGGTGGTGAAGGCGTCGATCTGCGGGCCCATCTCCAGGAAGGCCAATTGCACGCCCAGCTGGAAGGCCTGCTGGCCCGGGTCCATGTCGGTGGCCAGGGACATGGTGGCGCTGGCTGCGTCGTAGCTGCGCAGCGCCTGGTCCGACGTCCGGTTGCTGGCTTCCTGGCGCACCCGGACGCCGTGCTGCGTGGCCAGCCGGTCCTGCAGGCGGTCCAGCAGGTCCACCGCATGCACCGGGCCGGGCGGCAGGCCCTGCGTGACCGCCTCGTAGAGCCGTTCGGCCTGTTCGTCCAGCACCGCCATGTGGTGGTGGCGCGCATAGAAGAACTCGCGCACCTCTTCATAGGGCTGCAACGGCGCGTCAGGGCCGGCGCCCGGCCGGTCGCCGTCGGCGCCGGCGACGATGGACGACAGCCTGTCCTCGATCGCACGCGAGCGGCTGTGCAGGTGCAGCAGCACCCGGGACACCGCGGGCAGCTGCGAGGCCACCACCTTGGCCTCGGCCAGGGGCACGGCCGTGCCCTCGGGCCCGCCGGTGAAGACCCGCTGCAACTCACTGAGCCGCCGGGCGTTCTCGTCGTCCGAAAACAGCTGCAGGTCGATGCCGTGCGCGGCCTGCAGGCGCAGCAGCACAGGCACCGTCAGCGGGCGCTGGTCGTTCTCGATCTGGTTCAGGTAGCTGGGCGAGATCTTCAGCGAGGCCGCCAGGGCGGCCTGGGTCAGGCCCTGGCGCTCCCGCAGCGTCTTGAGGCGAACGCCCATGAAGGCTTTGGACATCTTCGCAAACCTCGCAAATTTGCATGGATCGGAGGGAGTAGATTCGCATTTTAGCGTTGCGACCGCACTAAAATTTTGCGAAGATTGCAATGTTATGACCGAGCCCAAGCCAACCCAACACCCCGCCCCGAATCTGGACCAATGGACCAAGGCCGCCGCCAAGTCGGCGCCCGGCGGCGACGTGAATGCATTGAGCTGGCACACGCCGGACGGCATCGCCGTCAAGCCGCTGTACACCGCGGCCGACGTTCAGGGCCTGCCGCACACGGATTCGCTGCCCGGCTTCGCGCCTTACCTGCGCGGGCCGCAGGCCACCATGTATGCGGCGCGGCCCTGGACCATCCGGCAGTACGCCGGCTTTTCGACGGCGGAAGAATCGAACGCCTTCTACCGCAAGGGCCTGGCCGGCGGCGGGCAGGGCGTGTCGGTGGCCTTCGACCTGGCCACCCACCGCGGCTATGACAGCGACCATCCGCGCGTCACCGGCGACGTCGGCAAGGCCGGCGTGGCGATCGATTCGGTGGAGGACATGAAGATCCTGTTCGACGGCATCCCGCTGGACAAGGTGAGCGTGTCCATGACCATGAACGGCGCCGTGCTGCCGGTGCTGGCGGGCTACATCGTGGCGGCCGAGGAGCAGGGCGTCTCGCAGGACAAATTGAGCGGAACCATCCAGAACGACATCCTCAAGGAGTTCATGGTCCGCAACACCTACATCTACCCGCCGCAGCCCAGCATGCGGATCATCGGCGACATCATCGAGTACACGGCGAAGAACATGCCCAAGTTCAACTCGATCTCGATCTCCGGCTACCACATGCAGGAGGCGGGCGCCAACCAGTCGCTGGAGCTGGCCTTCACCCTGGCCGACGGCATGGAGTACGTGAAGACGGCGCTGGCCAAGGGACTGGACGTCGACGAGTTCGCCGGCCGCCTGTCCTTCTTCTGGGCGATCGGCATGAACTTCTACCTGGAAGTGGCCAAGATGCGCGCCGCCCGCATGCTGTGGCACCGCATCATGACCGGCTTCAACGCGAAGAGCCCGAAGAGCCTGATGCTGCGCACGCATTGCCAGACCTCGGGCTGGAGCCTGACCGAGCAGGACCCGTACAACAACATCGTTCGCACGACGATCGAGGCGATGGCGGCGGTGTTCGGCGGTACGCAGTCGCTGCACACCAATTCCTTCGACGAAGCCATCGCGCTGCCGACCGAGTTCAGCTCGCGCATCGCCAGAAATACGCAATTGATCATTCAGGAAGAGACGCACATCCCGAACGTGATCGACCCCTGGGCCGGCAGCTACATGATGGAGAAGCTGACCGCCGACATGGCGGACGCCGCCTGGAAGATCATCGAGGAAGTGCAGGCCATGGGCGGCATGGTGAAGGCCGTGGACAGCGGCTGGGCCAAGCTCAAGATCGAGGCTGCGGCGGCGGAGAAGCAGGCGCGCATCGATTCGGGCAAGGACGTGATCGTCGGCGTCAACAAGTACAAGCTGGACGAGCACGACCAGTTGGACATCCGCGACATCGACAACGTGATGGTGCGGGAGCAGCAGATCGAGCGATTGAAGAAGATCCGGGCTACGCGCGATGGAGCGAAGGTGCGGGCCGCCCTGGACGCACTGACGGCTGCGGCCCAGAAGGGCGACGGCAACCTGCTGGAACTGTCGATCCAGGCCTCGCGCCTGCGCGCCACCGGCGGCGAGATCTCCGACGCGCTGGAAAAGGTTTTCGGGCGCCATCGCGCCGACACGCAAAAGGTGACCGGTGTGTATGCAACTGCCTACGATTCAGCCGAGGGCTGGGACAAGTTGAAGGGCGAGATCGCCGCTTTTGCCGAGGAGCAGGGCCGGCGTCCGCGCGTGATGATCAGCAAGCTGGGCCAGGACGGCCACGACCGCGGCGCCAAGGTCGTCGCCACCGCCTTCGCCGACCTCGGTTTCGACGTCGACATGGGGCCGCTGTTCCAGACGCCGGAAGAATGCGCCAGGCAGGCGATCGAGAACGATGTCCATGCGGTCGGCGTCTCCACGCTGGCGGCCGGCCACAAGACGCTGGTGCCGGCCATCATCCAGGAGCTGAAGAAGCAGGGCGCCGACGACATCATCGTCTTCGTCGGGGGAGTGGTGCCGCAGCAGGATTACGAGTTTCTCTACAACGCCGGCGTGAAAGGCATCTACGGGCCGGGCACTCCGATCCCCGCGTCGGCCAAGGACGTACTTGAACAGATCAGGAAGGCGCAAGTCGGCGCGCGGTGATACAGTAATACGGTATTTCGCAGGAGGAAGGCATGGCTGTATCGGTTCGCATGGACCCGTTGCTTGAAAAGGAACTGGAGCTGGCCGCGCAGCGCCGCGGCGTGACCAAGTCGCAATTCATCATCGACGCCGTCGAGAAGGCGCTCGGGCGGCGGAACGCCTTTGCCCTGATGGAGTCGCTGACGGCCGAGGAAGAAAAGCGCTACTACGGGCCGGCCGCGAAGCCAGCCGACAAGAAGGTCGCCAAGGCCTTTGCCGCACACGAGCAGCCTTACGCGACTGCAGCTTCCCGCAAGCAGCTGGTCGATCACCTGAAGAAAAAGCACGGTGTCGGCAGCTCTCGTTGACGCCGGCGCGCTGGTGTCGGCATTCGCCCGCAAACAGCCCAAAGGCATGCACTACAAGGAGCTGTTCGCACGGGCGGCCCAGGAGCAATGGACGCTGGCCACCACCTGGCCGTGCCTGACCGAAGCCAGCTACCTGCTCGCCCCGCCGTATCGCTACGCCTGTCTGCGCTGGGTCGCAGCCGGCGGTGTGACGGTCTTTCCTTTCGACCAGGCGGCGCTGGACAGCATGGTGGAGTGGATGCGGACCTACACGCAGATGCCGCGCACCCAGATGGACCTTGCGGATGCGTCGTTGTTCTGCCTGGCGCAGGAGACCGGCGTCTGCAGGATCATGACCACCGACACGCGCGATTTCTCCCGCTATCGCCTGCCCGATGGCCGCGCCTTCGAGATCCTCTGAGTGCCGGCCATGCTGCAATCCGTCCTCCAGGGGTCGCCCGCCGAACAGCGCCGGGCCATCGCCAAAGCCATCACCCTGCTCGAATCGACCCGCGCCGACCACCGGGCGCAGGCCGACCAACTCCTCACCGAACTCCTTCCCCACACCGGCAACTCGTTTCGCCTGGGCATCAGCGGCGTGCCGGGCGTGGGCAAGAGCACCTTCATCGAGGCGCTGGGACTGTTCCTGATCCAGCAAGGCCACCGGGTCGCGGTGCTGACCATCGATCCTTCGTCGACAGTCTCGGGCGGATCGATCCTGGGCGACAAGACGCGGATGGAGTTGTTGTCGGTGCACGAACGCGCCTACATCCGGCCCAGTCCGTCCAGCGGCACGTTGGGCGGAGTGGCGGAGAAGACGCGCGAGGCGATGCTCGTGTGCGAAGCGGCGGGCTACGACATCGTGATCGTCGAGACCGTGGGCGTGGGCCAGAGCGAGACCGCGGTCTCCGGCATGACGGACATGTTCGTGCTGATGCAGCTGCCCAACGCCGGCGACGACCTGCAGGCGATCAAGAAGGGCGTGATGGAACTGGCCGACCTGGTCGTCATCAACAAGGCGGACCTGGATGCCGATGCGGCGACGCGCGCGCAGGCGCAGATCACCAGCGCGATGCGGCTGTTCGGGCAGCATGGGAGGGGACACCCCCACCCCAACCCTCCCCCGGAAGGGGAGGGAGCAAAGGCCTGGAGCCACCAGGTCATGCAGCTCAGCGCGCTGACCGGCGATGGGGTCGAGCGCTTCTGGTCCCTGGTGTCCGAATTCAGGCGCCTGCAGGCCGCCAACGGGGCACTGGCCGCGCGCCGCAAGCACCAGGCGCTGGCCTGGATGTGGGAGCGGATCGAGGCCGGCCTGAAGCAGGACTTCCGCCAGCATCCGGCGGTCAGGGCGCTGCTGCCGCAGTTGCTGCGCGACGTGGAAGAGGGGCGGGTGCCAGCGTCGACGGCGGCGCGGCAGTTGCTGGGCGCGGAAAAAGCAGGCTGTCATCCCGGGCTCGACCCGGGATCCAGGCCCTCCAGGGACAAAGACATGGATCCCGGATCAAGTCCGGGATGACAGATTCAAAGAGAGCCATCAAATGCAAGACATCCTCGAACAACTGGAACAAAAACGCGCCGCGGCGCGCCTGGGCGGCGGCCAGAAACGGATCGACGCCCAGCACAAGAAGGGCAAGCTGACGGCGCGGGAGCGCCTGGAACTGCTGCTGGACGAAGGCACCTTCGAGGAATGGGACATGTTCGTCGAGCACCGCTCGGTGGACTTCGGCATGGCGGACAACAAGATTCCGGGCGACGGCGTCGTCACCGGCTACGGCATGATCAACGGGCGCCTGGTGTTCGTCTTCAGCCAGGACTTCACCGTGTTCGGCGGCGCGTTGTCCGAAGCCCACGCGGAGAAGATCTGCAAGGTGATGGACCAGGCAATGAAGGTCGGCGCGCCGGTGATCGGCCTGAACGATTCGGGCGGGGCGCGGATCCAGGAGGGCGTGGCGTCGCTGGGCGGCTATGCCGACGTCTTCCAGCGCAACGTGATGGCGTCGGGCGTGGTGCCGCAGATCAGCATGGTGATGGGGCCCTGCGCCGGCGGCGCCGTCTATTCGCCGGCCATGACCGACTTCATCTTCATGGTCAAGGACAGCTCCTACATGTTCGTCACCGGCCCCGAGGTGGTGAAGACGGTGACGCACGAGGAGGTGACGGCGGAGGAACTGGGCGGCGCCATCAGCCACACCACCCGCAGCGGCGTGGCCGACCTGGCTTTCGAGAACGACGTCGAGGCCATGATGATGCTGCGGCGCCTCTACAACTACCTGCCCCTGAACAACCGCGAGAAGGCGCCGGTGCGCCCCAGCAAGGACCCGGCCGACCGCATGGACATGTCGCTCGACACCCTGGTGCCGGACAACCCGAACAAGCCCTACGACATGAAGGAGCTGATTGCCAAGACGGTGGACGACGGCGACTTCTTCGAGCTGCAGCCGGAATACGCGAAGAACATCGTGATCGGCTTCGGGCGGATGGAAGGCCAGACCGTGGGCATCGTCGCCAACCAGCCCCTGGTGCTGGCGGGTTGCCTGGACATCAAGAGCTCGATCAAGGCGGCTCGCTTCGTGCGCTTTTGCGACGCCTTCAACATCCCGGTGCTCACCTTCGTCGACGTGCCCGGCTTCATGCCCGGCACCAGCCAGGAATACGGCGGCATCATCAAGCACGGCGCCAAGCTGCTGTATGCCTATGCCGAGTGCACGGTGCCCAAGATCACGGTGATCACGCGCAAGGCTTATGGCGGCGCCTACGACGTGATGAGTTCCAAGCACCTGCGCGGCGACGTCAACTTCGCCTGGCCGAACGCCGAGATCGCCGTGATGGGCGCCAAGGGCGCGGTGGAGATCATCTTCCGCGAGGACAAGGGCGATCCGGTCAAGCTGGCGGCGCGCGAAGCCGAGTACAAGGCAAGGTTCGCCAACCCGTTCGTCGCCGGCGCCCGCGGCTTCATCGACGATGTCATCCTGCCGCACGAAACCCGCAAGCGCATCTGCCGGTCGCTCATCATGCTGCGCGACAAGAAGCTCGAGAACCCGTGGCGCAAGCACGGCAACATCCCGCTCTGAAATCGAATGCGGACACCCGTACGCAGAAGACGCAAAAGTGACGCAGAGGACGCAGAAGAATGCCACGAGGAATTCAATGAATATTTCCTGGTTTCCTTCTGCGTCCTCTGCGAACCCTTTGCGACCTCTGCGTACGGAGGTTCTGTCCCCGCTTTAAGGACCTGACATGTTTACAAAAATCCTCATCGCCAACCGCGGCGAGATCGCCTGCCGGGTCATCAAGACGGCCAGGAAGATGGGCATCCTGACCGTCGCCGTGTATTCGGATGCCGACCGCGATGCGCGGCATGTGGAGCTGGCCGACGAGGCGGTGCACATCGGGCCGGCCGCCAGCCGCGACAGCTACCTGCAGGCCGAGAAGATCATCGCCGCCTGCAAGCAGACCGGGGCCCAGGCCGTGCACCCCGGCTACGGTTTCCTGTCCGAGAACGAGGCCTTCGCCCGCCGGGTGGAGGAAGAGGGCATCGTCTTCATCGGCCCCAAGCACTATTCGATCGCGGCGATGGGCGACAAGATCGCGTCCAAGAAGCTGGCCAAAGAGGCGAACGTCAACACCATCCCCGGCTTCAACGAGGCGATCCAGAGCGCCGAGCAGGCTGTCGGCATCGCCAGGGACATCGGCTACCCGGTGATGATCAAGGCCTCGGCCGGCGGCGGCGGCAAGGGATTGCGGGTCGCTTTCAACGACAAGGAAGCCTTCGAGGGCTTCACCTCGTGCAGCAACGAGGCCCGCAACAGCTTCGGCGACGACCGCGTGTTCATCGAGAAGTTCGTCGAAGAGCCGCGCCACATCGAGATCCAGGTGCTCGGCGACTCCCACGGCAACGTGATCTACCTCAATGAGCGCGAATGCTCGATCCAGCGCCGGCACCAGAAGGTGATCGAGGAGGCGCCGTCGCCCTTCATCAGCGGCGCGACCCGCAAGGCGATGGGCGAGCAGGCGGTGCAACTGGCCAAGGCCGTGAAGTACCAGAGCGCCGGCACCGTGGAGTTCGTGGTCGGCAAGGACCAATCGTTCTATTTCCTGGAGATGAACACCCGGCTGCAGGTGGAGCATCCGGTGACCGAGTGCATCACCGGGCTCGACCTGGTGGAGCTGATGATCCGCGTGGCCGCCGGCGAGCAGCTGCCGCTGGCGCAGGCCGACGTCAAGCGCAACGGCTGGGCCATCGAGTGCCGCATCAATGCGGAAGACCCGTTCCGCAATTTCCTGCCGTCCACCGGCCGGCTGGTGCGCTTCCAGCCGCCGCGCGAGACCATGTGGTCTTCCGACACGGAGCACCTGCTGGGCGTGCGCGTCGACACCGGCGTGCAGGAGGGCGGCGAGATCCCGATGTTCTACGACTCGATGATCGCCAAGCTGATCGTGCACGGCAAGGACCGCAACGAGGCGATCGCGAAGATGCGCGAAGCCCTAAACGGCTTCGTGATCCGCGGCATCTCCAGCAACATCCCGTTCCAGGCGGCGCTGCTGGCGCACCCGAGATTCGTTGCCGGCGACTTCAACACCGGCTTCATCGCCGAGCACTACGGCCAGGGCTTCCACGCGGAAGACGTGCCGCACGACGACCCGAAGTTCCTGATGGCGCTGGAGGCCTACGTGAATCGGCGGGCGCTGCAGCGCGCCGCCGGCATCAGCGGCCAGATGCCGGGGCATGGCTTCACGGTGGGCGAGGAGTTCGTCGTCGTCGGCCTCGGGGCGCAAGGCCAGCACCGGCGCGAGCCGGTGCGGATCACCGACTTCGAGGAGACCTCGGGTTCCAGCGCGGTGACCATCGCCGGGACCCGGTTCGACATCTGCAGCAAGTGGCACCTGGGCGGCGCCCGCATCCGCGGCACCGTCAACGGCCAGCCGTTCACGGCGCAGGTCGAACGCGGTGTCGGCAGGAACCCGCTGGCGATCCGGATCAGCCACAACGGCACCCAGCTCGATGCCATGGTGCTGACGCCGCGCGCGGCCGAACTGCACGCGCTGATGCCCTACAAGGCGCCGCCGGACATGAGCCGCTACGTGCTGTCGCCGATGCCGGGCCTGCTGGTCGACGTGGCCGTGCAGCCGGGCCAGAAGGTGCAGGCCGGCGAGCGGGTGGCCGTGAT
>CALRYV010000010.1:0-150380 GCA_943372495.1 Ramlibacter sp. 2FC
AGCTCCTTGATCGGCATGCCGGCCTCGGCCTGCTTGATGAACCCGATGATCTGTTCTTCGCTGAATCTGCTCTTCTTCATGTCCGTCATTCTCCTGGTTGACGGACTTCCTTGAAATTACACTGGTACGGCTAGAAGGGGGCAGGTCACGACGGGGACGTCGACAAGGCTGTCAACTGGTTCAAGACCCGCAACTCCTTGCTGGGCGACGTGGCTCCCCGGGACATGATCCGCCTTGGCCGATCCGAGCGCCTGCGGAAGTTCGTCATCTCCGCCATGATGGAACGAGTGATCGCGCTGTCGGCCCCTGCCGCACCCGACGCCAGCTGAGAAATTGGCAAGTTGCTGCGAGCCGCCGCGCAGGGAGGTCGGGCACGAGGATCCGGTGTGAACGTCACCGGCCGCGTACGGGCGACGGGATGGATCACCACTGCCTATTCGGCGGTGGGACACGCATCGACAAACGGCGAAACGTCGGTCCAAGCTGAACCGTGATCCGACACAGGACAGGCCCGCGAACTGGTGGACGGTCGGGGCATTCGGTCGGAGACGTTTGTGGAGCAGTATTTCTCGGCCAGGACATGGGTGAATGCACTCAAGGTAAAGGTTGGCCAGGCGATCAAGATTGATTTACTCTTGAAAGACACTGACGGCTCCCGCCGTCAGTACTGTGAGAACGTTGACCGCATCGAGAACTACGTCCCCGAAAAATACACCAGGGAAGACGTTGAGAAATTGGTTCGCTAAGAGGGAAGTTTTATGCTCGGCTTTTTTGAAAAGCAAAACACTGTCAAGGAAACGTCGCTGTCGAAGTTCATTCGTGAAGCCTCGTCTGCGGACAAGAAGCGCATTTACGGAGAAGTGCTGCGCAAGGCCACTGATCGCCAGTTGAAAGTGCTGGAAGAGAGTGGCAAGCAGCGCGCTGCCGCCGACGACAAGAAGTAAGCCGTCCCTGACGTTCGCAAGAACCCGCTTCGGCGGGTTTTTCGTTGCCTGCGCGGCCAGTGTCACGATCCCTTCGAGTGTTCCAGACGGAATCATCAATCCCGCCTCCACCGCGGGCGTGACCGCAGCGCTTCGGATCGCTCCGCAATGACGATCTCCACGCCAGTAGAAGTAGCGTCACGACCGGTTCGCCGACGGGTACGTGACCGAGAAAGCGGGACCGGAGCGCTCCCTGGGCAAGCGGTGCGCGATGGCTCGCTCGGCCGCCCGCCGCACCGGGCGCAGGACATCACGCTGAACAGGCAACGCGGCGTCATCCTGGTGGATTTTGTCCTGGCCTGGTCGGGGATCCAGCGCGCCGGAGTGCGTCGCGCAACCTTCCGCGTCCGGGCCGCCGCAAAGCATCGAATCGGCGTCATTGCGGTGGCGCCGCGCGGGCGAGCGGTTCCAAGATTCGGTCCTACTCTCCCACGGCCCGATCGTGTTTTCCTTCCGCAGAACATCGCGCTCACCGCAGCGGCTCAGTGACGCCGCCTCGGCGCCGGTCGGCCTGTACAAGGACCCGGTCGGGCAGTTCGCCGAGATCTACGGCAGCGCCCTGATTGGCCAGCAACGGATGTTCCTGGTGGCCTGCCTGTGCGCGCTGCTGGCCTTCGCCTCGTTCCTGATGTACGTGCTGAACTCGCGCAGCAACATTGCCGTGCCCTGGATCGTCGAAGTCAACGACCGCCAGGGCGTGGTCAGCAAGCCGGTGCGGATCGAGCCGGTCCGGCCGGCCGACGCCGTGCTCAAGGCCGAACTCGCCAAGTGGATCGAGAAGGTGTTCACGATCGACCAGCTGCGCACCCGCCAGCTGTTCGGCGAAGCCAACGTCATGACCCGCGGCCTCGGAACCGAGCAGTTCACCGAGTTCCGCCTCAGGCAGTCGATCGCCGACCGCATGCTGCGCGATCCGTCGCTGCAGCGGCGGGCCGAGGTCCGCAGCGTCGATGTCAGCACGCCGGGCGTGGCCTTCATCTTCCTCACGACGCAGGAAGCTCAGGGCATCAATGCCAGCTCGGCCAGCGGCAGCTTCCGCGTGACGCTCAGGTACGAGATCATCCCGCCGCAGACCGAGAAGGACATCCTGGCCAATCCGCTGGGCCTGTACGTCACGTCGATGAACGTGACAGAGGAAGAGGCCAAGCGGTGAACCCGACCTCCATCCTCGCCACCGCCGTTCTCGGGGCCTGCTGCCTGGCCACCTCGCTGGAGGCCGGCGCCGAGCTGTTCGCCACGCCGCTGCCGGGCGACACCCGGCTGGTGCAGTTCGAGTACGACGCCGACAACACCTTCCTGGTCCTGGCGCGGCCGAAGTCGCTGACCCACATCGAGTTTGGTGCCGACGAGCGCATCCAGACCGTCGCCGGCGGCGACACCAGGCACTGGGAACTGACGCCGACCCAGAACCGCCGGCATTTGTTCGTCAAGCCGGTGTACGAGCAGGCCGAGACCTCGATGACCGTCATCACCGACAAGCGCAGCTACCAGTTCGTCCTGCGCAGCACGGGGCCTGGCGCCAAGTGGTACCAGCGGGTGACCTGGCGCTATGGCGAGACCTTGCTGCTCGACGCCCGGGCCGAGGAGGAACGGGCCCAGGTCACGGCGGCCGCCGAGCGGGCAGCCGACCAGGAGCGCCGCGACCGGAACGTCGGCGCCGGGATCCGGCCGCAGGACCTGCGCTTTGACTACACGCTGGAAGGCGATGCGGCGTTCCGTCCGCTCTCGCTGTTTGACGACGGCACCTTCACCTGGCTGCGCATGCCATCGAAGCTGGCCGAACTGCCGGCGCTGTTCGGCGCCGGTGAGGGCGGCGAGCTGGCCATCGTCAACTATGTGGTCAGGGGCGACTACCTGCTGGCGCAGCGCGTGATGGAGCGCGGCGTCCTCAAGCTGGGCAGGCAGGAGGTGAGGTTCTCGCGTGTGAAGTCTGCTTCGCCGTTTGGCTGGCTGATGCCCAGGGAGAACTGACATGCCGCTGTCCAGCGCATCGATCATCGATCCCGGCGAGGTGGCGTCGCGCGCTCCCCTCAAGAAGACCACGGTCGCCTGGGCGGTGGCTGGCGTGGTCGCATTGGCGGTGGCAGGCGTGTTCGCGCCGCGCCTGCTGACGGACAGCGGGCGCGAAGCTGCGCCCAGGCGCGAGAAACCGGTCAACACCGGACTGGCGCGCCAGATCGACGGCGAGTTCGAGGAGTCGCAGCGTCGCCTGCGCCTGGCAACAACTCCGGCGTCGGCAGGGGTTCCCGTCACGACTTCGCATGGCCCGGCCATCGCGCCGCTGCCGCCGGGAGCTCCACCGGGACAGGCGGTGCCGGTGCTGCCTCCTGAGGTTCGCCGGGACAGCAACGCTGCTGTGTTGTACGGGCGCAGGCCAGAGAGCCTCGACGGCACCGGCGCCGGGGTCGAGATGGAGGCGGCGGCCCGCAACAGCGCCAGCGTGAAGCACGACTTCGGGGACGTGCCACCGACGGCAACCACCCAGGCTGCGGCAGACCCCATGCCCCCGCGGCTGCGCAACGCTGCGGCCGAGCCCAGCGCGGCTCCCGCAGCGGCTGCGGCGCCAGCCTCCGACCGCCTCGCGGCGCTGATCGAGGCGCAGCAGCGGCGGCCGGAACTGCCGGTGTCGGCACGCGCCGCCGACCGGGCCTGGCTGAAGGAATGGAGCGACGCGCCCCGGCCATTGCCGCTGCGGCCCTACGTGGTCGCCCATCCCTACACGCTGCTGCAGGGCAAGGTGCTGCCCGCCGTCCTGGGCAGGGACCTCAACACCGACCTGCCGGGCGAAGTGACGGCCTACACGACCGAGGACGTCTACGACTCGCTGACCAGCCGGCATCTGCTCGTGCCCAGGGGCTCCATGCTCTCCGGAAAGTATTCGAACGCGCTGCGCACCGGCCAGCAGCGGCTGCTGTTCGCCTTTACCCGCATCACGCTGCCCGACGGCGCCAGTGTCGACCTGCCAGGCTTCGGCGGCGCCGACAGGGGAGGGGCGGCCGGCATCGAGGGCGACGTCAACAACCACTTCTTCAGGCAGTTCGCCAGCAGCGTGCTGGTCGCCCTGCTGGCCAACCGGGTCGAGCGCGACCGCACCAGCCCCGGCATCGTGGCCGGCAACAACCAGGGCGGCGCCGTGTCCGCCGCCGGCCAGGTGCTGGTCGACGTGTCGCGCTCGATCCTGGAGCGCAACAAGGCGATCGAGCCGACGATCACCGTCCCCAAGGGCACGCAGCTGCTGGTCGAGGTGACGCGCGACATCGAGTTCGCCGGGGCCTACCGGAGGCTGTGATGACGACCCTCCCGCAACCCGTGCGCAAGCTCGCCCTGCCGGCCTTCCTGGCCGGGATGCTGCTGGCTCCCATCCACGGGACCGCGCAGGACCGGATCGGGGTCTATGACTTCTCCTACCAGCTCAGCGGCGATGCCCGCGTCAAGCCGGTCCATGTGTTCGACGATGGCAGGGACACCTTTTTCCAGTTCCGCAGCGGCGAGCCGGTGCCCGCGATCTTCCTGGAAGGCACAGCAGGCGCCCAGCTGCTGGTGCCACAGGTGGACGGCCCCTATGTGAAGGTCGGGGCGGTTTCCGACGGCTTCGCCTTGCGCCTGGGCTTCGGCGTGGCGAAGGTGGCTTACATCGGGGGCGTGCGGCGACGGGCCAGCGTCATACCGCCTTCAACGCCGGTTCCGCCGGGGCCGGTCCGGCGCCCGGACGATCCATCGCCGTCCATCCGCCTGCTCGCCGCCAGCCAGCCGGTGGCCGGCCTGCCGCGCGAGATGCTGGTCCTGACCCGGCCCAGGATTGCGCTGGAAGACAGCAGCTATGCCACGCCGCTTAAGGGCGACGCCGTCGAGTGGATGACGCCGTCCGGGCCGTGGCGCGAGCACCAGGTGGCCTTCGCCAGGGACAGTGCCCGCCTGACGCCGGCGGCGCTGAAGCTGGTCCGCTCGCTGGTCGCAGAAGCCAGGCCGGCGACGCGCTTCGAGGTGATCGGGCGCGACGACGCTGGCCACAGGGAGTCGGTGGCGCAGGCCCGCGCCCGGGCCATGGCCGCGGCACTGGTCGGCGCCGGCGCGGCAAGCGCGAACGTGCAGCAGCAGACGACAGCCGAAGTGAAGGAGGCCGGCAACGGCATGTCCTACGGTGTGACGCTGCGGGTGCTGGAGCCCGCCGCGCCGCGCCCGACCTCCATGCGAATTGACGAGGCCGCTGTGCCGCAACGCCTGCGGCCCGGTGCAACGGCCCCGAACGAAGCCAGGGCGCTGCACTCCGCCGCCAGCGACAGTCCACGTCCATCGTTTCCCGGGCCCGTTGCGGGCGCGGCAGCCGCCGTGCCGGCCCCGGTCGTGTGGTCGGTCCGCAAGTCGGACGCGACCCTGGAACGGATGCTCGGGCGCTGGGCCAGGGACGCCGGCTGGACGCTGGTCTGGCAGGGCGGCCCCACCGTGGCGATCACGGGCGAGGCGACGCTGTCGCGTCCGGACTACCTGCAGGCGGCGGACTACGTCATCAACCAGGCCCGGGCCGCCGGTTACCGGATGCAGGCGACGGCATACCGCAACCAGACCCTGGTGATCTCGGAGGAATGAGATGCAGCGCCAATCAGTCGCCCGGGCCCCGCTGCAGGTGCGCCGCCTGTTACCGGCCATCGCGCTCGCGCTCTGTGCGCTGCAGCCGCAGGCCGCGTCGGCCCAGGGCATCGTGATCTCGACCGAGCCGTTTTACGACAGCCCGCGCCTGCCATTCGCCCCCGCGGCGCCGGGCGCCGGCACGCCCAGGGCCACGCCAGCTTCGCCGCTCATTCACCGGCTGCGCACCGGTGAGCCGATCCACGCCGAACTCCAGCGCTGGGCCGAACACCATGGCTGGGAGTTGCGCTGGTATCCAGACAGGTCCTGGAAAACCCTGCGCGAAACGGTGATCGCCAGGACCGACGTGGCCGAGGCGATCGGCGAAGTGATCGAGATCCTGCGTGGCGAGGGCAAGCCGGTGCAACTCCGGATCAGCGACGGCAACCATGTGATGGAGGTGCTGAGCACCGAAGTCCGCAACGACTGAAGGACGACGCCATGCCATGCCCTGACCGCCGCCGTATCCGACCGGCACTGCCGTCCGGCCTTATCGCGGCGCTGCTGCTCCAGGCTTGTACCTCGTCGCCAATCGGACGGGCCCAGGAGACGGGCCAGGCAACGACCGAACTGGCCGAGCGCCTGCGGCGGGACAACATCGATGCAGCCGCCTCCTCGTCCGTGGTTCGCACGGCCCGGCCCCGGCTGGCGGGTGATGAAGTGTCGCTGCGTGCCATCGTCCCGTTGCCGGAAGTGCTGTCCCGCAAACTGAGCTACAGCACCTCCGGGGCGCAGACCCTGTCCGAGGTGCTGCTGGCGGTGTCGCAGCTACTGGGAGTCGCGATCGTGGCCGGCGAAATCAGCCAGCCGGCCTCGTCCGCGCTGGCCGGTTCCGCCGCTGCAGCGGGGTCATCCGTCCCGGCCGGGCCACTGAGCGGCCGGGTCCAGATCGAATTTTTCAACCGTCCGGTCTCCAGCCTGCTCGACGAGATCGCGGCCCAGAACGATGCCTCCTGGCGCTACGTGGCCCGCAGCCACAGCATCGAATTCTTCCGCTTTGAGACCCGCACCCTGAGTGTCTATCTGCCCCCGGGCGCCAAGAGCGTCGCCGCATCGATCTCGCTGGGTGGTGTGTCCGGCGGCGGTGGTGGCAGTAGTGGTGGCAGCAGCAATGGTGGCGGCGCCGCCGCGGGCAGCAGCGGCGGCGGCGACGTCTCGGTGTCCCAGACCCTCACCGTCGACCCGTGGTCGTCCATCATGGGGGGCATCGCCGGCCTGCTGTCGGACGGCCAGCCACCGGCCTCGCCCCAGGGCACTCCCCCGGTCGCGACCCGGGCGGGGGCCGGCACTGGGCTGACTGCCTCCGGCCGGGCCGGTCGCGCCACTGCCAACCCGGAGCTCGGGATCGTGACGGTGACGGCGCGTCCGGTCGCGCTCGAGCGGATCGCGGCCTACCTGCACTCGATCAATTCACGGTTCGCGCAGAACGTCATGGTCGACGTGAAGATCTATTCGCTCACGCTCGACGAGCGCGCCGCCGTCGGCTTCAGCCTGGACGCGCTGTACCGGCGGCTGGGGCGCTACGCCGTCAGCCTGGTCGGCCCGGCGCCGGGCCAGATCGGCAGCCTGCCAGGCCAGCTCACCGTCAGTTCGGACAGCGGCCGCTTCCAGGGCTCCGAGCTGGTCGTGCAGGCCCTGTCGCAGTTCGGGAACGTGGCGCTGCAGACGCAGGGGCAGGTGATCGCGATCAATGGCCAGCCGTCGCCGATCCAGGTCGCCAATGAAGTCAACTACCTGGCGGCCAGCGCCACCACGACGGCGGCCAACGTCGGCACGACGACCTCCCTTCAGCCCGGCACCCGTGTCGTCGGCTTCACCGCCAACTTCCTGCCGCTGATCCTGGGCGACAACCGGATCCTGCTGCAGTACCAGATGCAGATCTCGCAGCTGGTGGCGCTGACCCAGGTGCAGTCCGGCAGCTCCGTGATCCAGACCCCGCAGATCTCGAGCCAGTCGCTGCAGCAGCAGGCCTTCGTGCGGGACGGCCAGTCGATCGTGCTGTTCGGTTTCGACCAGAACCGCGACAGCACGGACCGCAGCGTGGGCCTTGGCGGCGCCTCGAAAACCGGCACCAGCCAGCGCCAGATGATCGTGATCGTGCTGCAGGTCAATGGCGGGAGGAAGCACGATGCCTAGACCGATGCCGAACACCGCAGTGGCGCTGCTGCTGGCCGGCACCTCTCCCTGGGCCGGGGCCGGGGCCGGGGACGAGAGCGGCACCCTGGCCGACCGGCTGAACCGGATGGATGCCCAGGTCCAGCTGCTGCGCAAGAAGCTGGAGCTGGACCAGGCGCTGAGCCTGAGCGTGGGCACCAGCCTCGGCTCCCTGCCGCGGGTGGTGGCGGTCTACGGCTTTGAGCGGCAACTGCAGGCGCGGCTGCTGCTGCCCGGCGGCATGGTGTCCAGCTACCGGGAGGGCGATGTGATCCGCGGCTCGATGAAAGTGGTCGCGATCACGCCCAGGTCGGTCATGGTGTCGGTGCAGGCGGGCCGCAAGGTCAGCGCGCTGCCGCTCGAATTCATTGCCGGGGGCCGGGACGGCCAGGGCGCCGTCGCCCCGTTGCCGCCGGGCATGCCGGCAACGGGGCCACTGCCGCCGGAACTGCTGCCACCGCCACCAGTTGTCGGGACTCCCTTGCCACCCGCAGCCCGGGCGGCGCGAAGCCCTGAGCCCGGCACCGCGCCGGCAGCAGTGGCGCCATTGGGGGGCACGGTGGGCGGCCCGCCGCAAGCTGCCCGCTAGTTCGGTGAGGAGTCGAGCCGTCATGCTCTACACGCACAACAACCATTGGTACGCCATCGGCCTGGCCTGGTCGGACTTCGTCGACGCAGCCCAGGCCCGTGCCCATGTGCGGCAGGCCCGCCAGCCGTCGATCGTGGTCGATGTCACGGCAGCGGGCCAGCCGGCGGTCGCCGTCGGCCTGTGTGACGACGCACCGCTGCCCGGGCCGGTGGTCAGCGCAGCGATGGCAGTAGGCCTGGTGTTTCCGGACACCCTGATCTGCCAGACCCTGGCGGACGGCCGCGTCTGGTTCGCCAGTGTGGCTTCGGGCGTGCCGTTTTCCGGGCACGACCGGATCGTCAGCCAGGAGGAGGTCGCGCCCCTGCTGCGCGAGCAGACCAGTCATGTGCCCGGCATGGTCGGCGACGCCAGGGGCGCGACGATGTCGCTTGCCGAGGCGCTGGACCGGTATGAGAGCCAGGTCGCCGACGGCAGGATCAGCCGGTCCCAGGTCGCGTCCGTGCGGCTGCAGCCAGCTGCCTCGCCGGTCAGGCGGGCCATCGGCGCCGCCGCGCTGGCGCTTGCCCTGGCCGGGATCGGTCTCGTGCTGTGGATGGAAGGCATCGACCTGCGCAGTGCCGCCGACCGGCAAGCGGCGTTGGCGCGGCTGACGCAGGGCCGCGAGCAGGCGGCGCGCCTGGCCGCCGAAAGGCAGGCCCGCATCACGGCCTTCCAGCAGGCCGTCGAACAGCGCCGGGCGCAGCTGCTGGCCGCCCAGCCGGGTCCGCTGGACCAGTGGGCGATCTGGGAGCGGGCACGGCGCCAGCTGCCGTTCACGGTCAATGGGTATATCGCCGACGCGATGGAATGCACCCCGGCCCGCTGCGTCGTCCGCTGGCAGGCGAGCAGCGCACAGGTGCGATTCGTGGACAAGGCCGCGATCCCGGACGGGGTTGACGACCTTGAGCCTGCCGCCACCGCCAGCAGCCAGGTCAGGCTCGAGCCGGCGCCGGTCCGGACCGCGGCTCCCCAGGGCCCCAGCGCCGCCGCGCTGCGGCTGGCGATCGCCCAGGCCCTGCAGTTCCAGGCCAGCGACGCGACCGTGGCCCAGCCGAGCGCAGTTGTCATGACCGCACCAGCGGAGCTTGGCCTGCCGGCCGTGGATCTTGGGGCAGCCGGCGCGCTGCGGATCGCGATCGGCGGCCCCGCTGCACTGGTCCGGGGCCACGACGCCGTCGCCATGCTGCGCGCGCTGCCTGTGAGCCTGGACACGGTGCGCTGGACTCAGCTGAGATCCAGCCCGGCCCTTGAGCTGGAAGGCCGCTGGACCTTCGTCAACCCCTGATCCGCCCACCGGAACGTAAAGGACTTTCCATGTTGTTCAACAGGCGTATCGAAAGCCCTGTCCCGGTTGCCGTCCGCAGCGGGCCCGGGCGAGCCCCGGACGGTGAACCGGCAGTCCCTGCGGTGCAGCCGGCAAGCGGGGAGATGGGCGAGCCGGACTGCCCCGATCCAGCCGGGCCGGATCCGGACGTGGTGGTCGACATGGGCGCGCTGCCACCGGGCCGCTACCTGCCATTCGCCGAGTTCCCCGGGCATTGCCTGCCGGCCAGCTACGAGGCGGGGTTCGCCCTGCTGGTCACGGGCGAGGCGTCGATCCTGATCCTTCGAACCCGGGAGCAGGTGGCCAGCCGGATCGAATTCGAGATCGGCGCGCGCTGCGCGGAGGCCGGATTCGGGCTGCGCGAGCGGCTGGCTGTCTCGCATGAAATCCTCAAGGCCCTGCACGCCAGCTTTCATGCGGAACATGACCACGCAAACCTGGAGCGGTCCGAGGTGGAGCGCTGCGCCTTCGACCTGATCGACGCCGCCGTCCAGACCGGCGCATCGGACATCCACATCGAGACCCGCGGCGCCATCGCCAGGATCTATTTCCGCATCCATGGCGAACGGTTCGAGCAGCCAAACCTCGCCACGCAGACGGCGATGGGGATCCTGCGCGTCCTGTACAACGTGCACGCCGACCGCCAGAACTCGGGCACCGCCTGGGACCCGAATGCGGTGCAGGACACGGCCGTCGAACACCTGCTGGCCACCGGCGCGCGGGTGCAGCTGCGCTTCAACAGCGCCCCGATCTACCCCGCGCCCAATCTCCAGTGCACGTTGCGGGTGCTGCGGATGGATGGCGAGATGGCGGCCCGGGACCTGGACGCCGTCGGCTACACACCGGACATGGTGCGCGCCATCGATGACATGCTGACCGGCTCGACCGGGCTGGTGCTGCTGGTCGGCCCCACGAACTCGGGCAAGTCGACCTCGCTGCAGTCCTTTATCCAGCGCATCTACCGGCGCCGCGGCGCGGCGATCAAGGTCGTCACCATCGAGGACCCGGTCGAATACGTGATCGCCCGGGCCTGCCAGATGGGCGTGCCGCGCGGCAAGCTGGCGCCGCACGAGATCGCCCGCATCTACCGGGAGCTGCTCGGCTCGACCCTGCGGCAGGATCCGGACGTGGCCCTGGTCGGCGAGATCCGTTCCAGCGAGCAGGCCGAGCCGGTGAAGGACCTGGTGCTGGCCGGCCGCAAGATCCTGTCGACCCTGCATGCCTACGAGGCGCTGGCGGTGTTCCCGCGGCTGCGCGAGATCGGCGTGCCGATGTCGCTGCTGGCCCGTCCCGGCTTCATCTCGGGCGTGATCTACCAGCGGCTGGTGCCGCTGCTGTGCCCCGACTGCGCGCTGACGGCGCAGGACGCACTGCGGCAGGGCAACTTGCTGCCGGGGACCTGGGAGCGCGTGCTGCGGGTGGTCGACAACGGCGGCGCGGCCGTGCGCGCCCGCAACCGCCACGGCTGCGCCAGCTGCAGCTTCACCGGGATCGTCGGCCGCACCCCCTGCGCCGAACTGCTGGTTCCGGATGAGGAATTCCTGCGGCTGCTGCGCGAGGACGACGAACAGGGCGCCCGCGACCACTGGCATCGCACCGGCATCAACACCGATGGCGCGGGTGTCCGCGTCATGGCCCATGCCATTGCAAAGTTGCGCCGCGGCCTGGTCGATCCGACCGACGTCGAAGTGCAGATCGGCAGCATCGCGATCGATCCCCCGGGCGGGGACCAGGACCGCTCGGTTCGCGCCGACAGCGGGCTCGACGGGCCGGCCGGGCCGGCGCTCGCGCAATGGGTGCCGGGCAGCGTCACGGCCATGGGCGGACCGCGCTCACCCGCCGTCTCTGGCGCCGGCGCGCCCAGGCTGAACTGACCCGACCGGAGCATGACCCCCATGGCCAGCCTGACTCTCTGGCAGCGCCTGATGATCACGGCGAAGGCCCGTCAGGACTGGTACTACGCCATGGCACGGGCGGTGGGGGACGGCAAGTCGGTGTACCTGGTGCTGGAGAAACTGTCCGCCGAATACGGGCGCAGCCGGAATCCGCTCGCGCCGCTGGTACGGGAACTGCTGCGCAGGATGTCGGGCGCCGCCGTTCCCGGCGCCACCGCCGGCGGCCGTGCCACCGTCGGCACCGATCTGACGGGCCTGGTCCCCACCAACGAAGCCGGCCTGATCGACGCCGGCGAGTCATCGGGCAGCCTGGCGACCGGTTTCCGGCGCGCCGGCGACTACCTGCAGGCGACCCGCCGGCTGCGCCAGGAGATCGTGGGACCGATGCAGGCGCCGGCGGGGCTGTTGCTGATGCTGCTTGCCATGCTGGTCTTCTTCAGCATCGAGATCCTGCCGACGTTCACGACGATCGCGCCGCGGGCCCGCTGGCCGCGCGCCGCCCAGGCCTACGGCGCGCTGGCCGACCATGCCCTGGCGCTGGCGCTGGCCGTCATCGCGCTGCTGGCCGTCGGGCTGCTGGCGTTTTTACGGGCCGCGGCCAACTGGACCGGGCCGCGGCGCCAGCTGTGCGACCGCTACCTGTTTCCGTTCACGCTGTTGACCCGGGTCAACGGCGCGGCGGTGCTGACCTCGCTGTCCGGTTTCGTCGCCGCCGGAGTCAAGTTCGACGTCGCCCTGAACCAGCTGCAACAGGGCTCGAACCGCTACATGAAGACGATCTACGGCCAGCTCAAGACCAGCCTGCGCAATGCCGCGACCCCGGAAGACGCGCTGTGCGCCCTGCACATCATCGACCGGAGCCAGCACTGGCTGATCCGGCTGTACGGCGACTCCTCCGATTTTCCGGGGGCGATGGGCCGCATCGCCGACGAGGCGATTGCGCAAGCCATCGTCCGCACCCGTGCCACCTTCCAGGTGATCAACATGCTGCTCAAGGTCCTGGTCGCCGCCTTCATCGTCTGGACCATGGGTTCGCTGCTGGGCATCGTCCAGGCCGTCAGGACATCGGCCGCGACCGCGGCGCTGCCGACCATCGCGCCGGCGGCAGTTGCAGCCACAGGTTTTCTTCGTCAACGCATGAAAGGTGGATCATGAACAAGCCCAATCAACATCTCGTCGTTCCTGCCCGCAGCGCCGGTTTCGCCCTGAGCGAACTGTTGCTCGCCGTTGCCGTGATTGCACTGCTGGTCGGCATCAGCGCCGGTGCCTATGCCTTCCTGCGCGGCGGCATCAATGCCGACGACCAGGCCACCAAGACCATCGCCCTGGCGGCGGACATCCAGAAGAACTGGCGCAACGCCGGCAGCTACGGCACCCTGGCGCCGGCCGAAATCAACCGGCTGGCCCTGATCCAGAAGCCGCTGACGTGGGACGGTGTCAATGTGCAGGATGGATACGGCAACATCATGCGGGTGTCGGGTGGCTCCACCAGCTTTGTGCTGACCATCGGTGGCACGGTGAACCCGGTGGCCAAGGATGATTGCGCCTCGATCGCCAACCGGCTGGCAACCGGGGTCGCCACCAACGTCAGCATCGGCAGCACCGCCACTGCCGGAGTCGGTCCAACCGCTGGCCAGGTGACCGGTGGCAATCCGTTCAAGGTCGGCACCACGATCAACCAGTCCAACCTCGGCATCGGCTGCAACGAAACCAATCCGGTGATCGCTGCCAGTTTCCGCTAGCGTCGCAATCCTTGCCGGCCATGGACGGGTATCGCACTCTTGCCCGGGATCTCCAGGTGACCTCAGCTCGCCTGGGCGGACACGTGGTGGGCGCCGTTGCCCTCGGGCTGGGGTGCACCGTGCGGGCCGCGCCGGTCGTGGTGACGCCCAATTCGCTGGCCGGCTATGCATTCTTCCCGCCGGCCGCCAGCGCGCCCGGTGGCACTGGCGGCATGCAGGAAACGCTGCAGACCTGCCTGGTCGAGCCGGCCAGGGGCGACCGGACGATTGCGCTGGCCTCGCGCTTCTGGGGTGGATCGACCCGGCCGGTGACAGTGTTCTACCGGCTCGTCGGCGCCGGCGGCGGCGCAGGCAAGAGTCCCGGCGCCGCCGAGCCGCGCTTCGGCGGTGCCGGCGGCTCCAGCGCCATCTTCAGGAACGGCGCCCTGGTTGCGGTGGCCAGCGGCGCAGCCAGCGCCCGGGCCGCCGCCGCTCCCGCCGCCGGACAGTTGCAGGTCACGCCGTCGGACACGCTGCGTTTCGTGGTGGGTGGAGGTGGCGGTGGCGGCTATCGTTACTTCGACTACTCCGCCGGGTACACGTATTACGCCCTGCCCGGCGGCGGCGGCTCCGGCTACTTCGGCGGCGGCGCCGGCAGCAGCGACCCCACGACCGCCCCGTTCGGCAACGCGGCCGATCTGGCGCAGGGGGGCAGCGGCAATGCGGGCGGCGCCGGCGGCCTGGGACAGGGTCCGGTCGGGTCCGGCTCCGCCGGTGCAGGGGGCAGCGCGCTGCCCGGTGCCGGCGGCGGCAGCGGCACCAGCACGGGCGCCAACGGATGGGGTGGCGGCTGGGACGGTTTCCGCTTCACCAACTTTCAGTCCGGCGGTGGCGGCGGCCAGGGCCGCGACGGTGCCTGGGGCGGCTGGACCTACTGTCCGGGTCCCCATGACCCGGGCGCCAACCCCAGTCGGACCGTCCGTGCGGCCCGGCCCTCGGCCTTTGCGCTCGACCCCCTGGCCGGCAGTGCCGGGTTCACCTATCTGTACTCGGTGCCCGGCAGCATCTATGACTGCAGCGCCGGCGGTGTCGCCGGTCAGGTGGTGTTGCAGTACCAGGCGCCGACCTGCGACGTGATTCCCAATTGGGATCAGCCATGAGCACGGCGCACTGGCAGCGTCAGGCGGGAAGATATCCAGCGAGCGGCGCCCCCCGCGCCGACGGCGCGCGGCCTGGCGCGAGGTTCACGGTCCGGGCGCTGCGCATCCCGGGCGGCAGCAAAAGCTCCCGCGTTCCAGCGCCCGCTCTGATGCCGCTGGACCACGCCCGTATGCCCGCGCCCGGCGCCCGGTCGCGGCCCGTGCTGTACCTGCGCCGGGACGGCGACCTGCGGCGGACCGGGACGATGTCGCCGAGCGCGACCGGCCGGCTTGCCACCGTCACGGCCGGCGGCCCGCTGCCGCGGCTGTTCGTCGCAGTGCAGATGCAGGCCAGCCTGGTCCGGTTCGGTCCGGATGACCGGCAAGACACCGGCGCGACCGCATGAGGACCAGCGATGTTCGCCCTGTCCATGCCCGTCGTCATCGGCCTGGCGATCCTGTTCGGCGCGCTGCTGGCGCTGCCGGGCCAGGAGGCGGGCCGGCAGCTGCAGTCGCTCTCGCAATTGCAGCAGTACCGGACATTTCTCTACACGGCCAGCCGCTACTTCGAACACACCGCGGCGCCGGCGCTGGCGACTTCCTACGGCTGGGCCGCCATCAAGGATGCGGCGCCGCCGTCCCTGCGCAACGCGGGCATGCCACCGCACTGGAAGGCGGTTCGCCGCCCGGACGGTTCCTGGGTGGCGTGCACCGAACTGGAGGAAACGACCCTGGCCAGCCTGCCGGCGCTGTTTCCGGTGCAGACGGTGACGGCTGGCACCACCGCGCTGCCGGTCCTGCCCACAGTCGTGCCCACCGGATCGATCACGGTCCTGGTGGGAAACGGCGGGGCCTCGCAGCCGGGCATGCCCAGCTATGTGGTGATCGGCCAGCAGGATGCCGCCGCCGCCGCCTCTGCGAACCTGTGTGCGGGCACCTGAGGAGAACCGGCATGCGGGCCCTGATCTGCGCTTCCGGCCAGCACGGAATCGCGCTGGCCGACCTCCTGCTGGCCGTCGCAGTCACGGGGCTCATCGTCGCGGGGTCCATGCCGCTCCTTAGCCGCCATTCCGATGAACTGGCGGCCAGGGCCCTGGCGGACGACCTGAAGGCGTTCAAGGTCGTGGCGGAGGAGCATTTCAAGTCCAACCGGGCGGTCTACGAGGCGGCGATGACCGATGGAACGGGCGCGGCCGGCCTGTGCAGGATCGGCGTCAATCCGGTGGACGGCAGCGGCGGCACGGTCGCCAATTCCACGGCACTCCACACCTGCGCGATCGATGGCAAGATGCTGCGCTTCCTGAAGGTGCTGCCCGCAACGCTCAGGACGCGCAACGCCTACGGCGAGTCCTGGGTGGCGGTGTACCGCATGGTTTACAACGGATCGACGCCAACCGGCGCAGTGGAAGCGATCTTCGCGTCGGCGTCGACCGACGGCACCGGAACAGCAGTCCCCGCCAACGCACGCCGCTACCAGGCTGCCCGCACGGCTGCCGGATATCTGGGCGGCGTAGGGGGCACGGTCCCGGACACCGATCGCGAAGTCTGCGTCGCCAAGCGCGCCACCGCCACCTACCAGGCTTGCGGCGATGGCTGGAAGGCCAACCTGGCCGACTTCGTCAGCCCCGCCGAACTCATGGTGTTCGCCAACCGGCTTCCTGACTGAGGTGTCATCGTGCAGCAGGCCAGCGTCCGGACAAAGCCGACCGCATCAACACGAAAGAAGGCGACCGTGCGGACCCGGCCCCGCGAGATTGGCAAGCCTGGCGCTCGCGGGTTCGCGCTCCACGAAATGATGCTGGCCGTGGCCGTTGGCTCCCTGGTGGTGGCGATCTCGGCCGGTGCCTACTCGGTCCTCAAGCGCCGCGTGGTGGCCGACGACCAGGCCATCAAGCTGGTGGCGCTGGGAGAGGACATCCGCAGGCACTGGCGGGGGACCGGCTCCTTCGCGGGACTGTCGGCTCCCGCGCTGTTCAAGCTGGGGCTGGTGCAGCGACCGATGACAGCCGATGCAGTCGGCGTGTATGACGCCTGGATGGCGCTGATGCTGTTTTCCGGGGCGGACACGCGCTACGCCATCATCCTGGGCGGCAACGGCGTCATGACCCGTGACGAATGCGGTGCGGTTGCGGCAGGCATCGCGGCGAGCGCCTACGAGGTGCGGGTCGGCGCCGGCGTCGGGCCGGGCACCGGTAGCTCGCTGGGCCGCCTTACGGGTGGCTATGGATACAAGAGCAACGGGAGTACGTATGACCAGCCGGCGCTGGCCTCGGGCTGTGCAGAAGCCGGCACCAGGATCGGCGTCAGCTTCGATGGTTGATCGACCGATGTTCCAGGCCGATCGAGGGCCTGGAGCCCTGATCACGTCGGGATTGGACCGTAGAGGCCCCAGGGATGATGGACGATGAAGGATGGGGCGGGCCTCCAAGAAGCGTCTAACTAATTGATTGGTATGGATTTTTCGGCGTTATGTGGCTGGGTAGGGGGACGGTGCCAAGTGTGGGAATAGCCCTACAGCACCCCTCTGGCAGGGCTCCGGGCTTCATGGGACAATATTTGGGCACGCGCCATGGGGGCACGCTGCAAAGGAAAGAAATGAAATCCTCTCTCGGGAAGAAAGCACGAAGCGGCCGTCCACGTCCTGTCTCGGGAGTGGGCTCGCCAGGTCGTTCCCAGGACATTGAGTTCATCAAGCTTCGCGCGTTGCGGGCCTCGGCCTCTGCCCAGGCAGCCAAGGGGGAAGACGTGCGCGTGTCGTTCGGGTTCTTTCCCCTGGACTCGGCCCCGGTTGTCCTCAGCTGGCCGAAGCTATAGCGCGTGCGCCTCAGCGCGTACGTCAGCGAACACGGCTTAGCGCCGTTCACCTTTGACGATTTTATTTTCGTCGGTCAGAAAGTCTCTCAGGATCCGGGCAGGCTCGTCCTCGTAGGAGGCCAGGCTCTTGAAACATGGGGCGTCGTGTTTGACGTCCTGGCACCCACCGGCGATCGCCATCCCTTGACCGAAGACACGGACTGGCTTGGTTCCAGCAAGGATGCGCAATGGCTTTGCGAACTGCTTGGTAAGGATACCGAACTGCATCTGCCTGACCCATTCGACTCCACCCCCAGTTCCGGCCTCGCATTCATCGAGCGGCCAGGCCACCGCGTGATCATGATGGACTTTCTCAGGACGATTGCCGGCCTGGAGAACAGCGAAATCGAAAAACTGGCAGTCAGCATCGCGCTGAAGGGCGTCACCCTGCGCGTTCTTCACCCGCTGCTTTGCCTCGAAAGCCGTATGGCAAACCTTGCAATCCTTCCCTCCAAGCGCCGGGGGAATGGCCCGATGCAGGCGCAGTGGGCCATCAACATCGCCGCGGCCTTCCTGCGCAAGTCGCTTGCTCCAGACACGACCCAGGCGGCAAACGGCTGTCGGCGAATCGCCGAGTTGGCGGAATTCAAGCACGGCAAGTACTGCTACCTGAACTTTGGCATCGATCCACTCAAGGGCGTGCCGAAGGACGTGGTCGATTCCATCAATGGAGGCTTTGCCTCGCAGGAATGGCCCAGGACCGTTGCCCGGATCGAAGCAAAGCGGCTGCAGTGGAGACGCCACGAGGCGTTGCAGGATCTGAAAAGGCGGCAGGGGGGCAGGGGCGCATGACACGGGGCGCTTCACTTCGCACCGTGGGTGAACTGCAGATTCTTGGCGCTGTGCAGGGACCCCATACGGACGGGGCGAGGTCGCCGACGTCGCGCCGATGCCCGCACGGCGCGCAGTGAGCCTGCTGCCACAGGCCACAAGTAGCTCGCTGGGTCGCCTCGGGGAGGACATTGCCCGCACCAGCGACCGGAAAGCATCCGTGACCAGGCGGCGCCTGCGTCATTGCTGGCGGAGGTCGGCCCACGGATCGGTCCGGGCTTCGAATCGTTCCCCCGCTCCACGGGCCGACCGGGGTTCAACGCGTCTCATGCTCCGCGACATCGATCCGCGGAACTCTCGCGTCCATGTTGGTCGTCGCATGGGCTGCGGACCGGGGCCATCCGTCTTGTTGATCGAGAACCACCGCTGGTGCGTCGGTACTCGCGCGTGAAGCAGGACCCGCCGGCGCGGCGCTGCCCGGATGGAGGGCGGGGACCGACAGACGGGTCCCCGGAATGACACCGGCTGCGACCAGTTCGTTGTGCAACAGGATCCGGTAACGCCGGTTGAAGTAGGGCGTGGCGCTGTGATATCGCGCCACTGACTCCCAGGTGTTTCCATGCGACGCGATGACCCTGGAAAGATGCCAGGCAGCGACATAGGTGCCGATGCAGGGGTCGAGCAGATGGGCTGGCCGGATTCCGTGGACGGCCAGCAGCGGGAAGTGCCTGGAATTGATCTGCCCGATGCCGACATCGATCGTCCCATTGCCGTTCCGCCCGACTGCGCGAGGCTGCAGATTCGACTCCACCTTGAGGATCGCGCGCAGCAGCAACGGATTGACATGGTGATGGCTGGCCGCCGGACCGATGCAGCGTTCGGCCGCGGCGCCGGCGGGCAAGGCGGGCGCATTGACTGTCTGCGCCCAGCTCCCGGCGCCCGGAATCAGGCCCAGCACAACCAGGACGGTGCCGGAGATTGTCATGCGTGCCTGCCGCCTGTACGTCGCGCCTGCGCCGCGCGTTCCATCTGCCAGTGCTGGCCGATGGTCAGGACGGCGCTGCGCCAGAGCAACCGGACGGCAAACAAGGCGCAGGCGGGAGCGGTGCGAGGCTCCGGAACTCCGGCCAGACCCAGGCGAACCAGGACGCTGGCGGCAAGCTGTCCGTCGCCGGCAAGGGTCTGTCCGGCCCATCGCGCGAGTTCCCTTTCGTGCGCAACTGACGAATGCACGACCGGCGCCAGCAATGGATCCAGCAGCATCCAGTGGACGGGCAGGGCGCCACTGCCTGCGTCAGGCGTGCCGGATGACCCCATGACAAGGAGATCCGGATTCATCGAGAGGGCATGCAGCCTGAATGCCGACCGGTGCCGGCGAAGGCGCTGACATTCATCTTCCCGTGCCGTCACGGCGGGCAGGGCAGGAGCGTGCTTGTTCATGGAATCAACATCTCACGGTTCAACGCCGTGTCAAGAGCCTGCCGCAGCTAGACGCCCATTTCCTCGGCGTCCGACAGCGATCCGGTCGAACTCAGGCCCGCCAGCGGAGACTGGATGCGGTGCCGCGTCAGGCCGCTGCCGGGCATGGCTGGATCGAATGGATGTTCCGGCCGCAGGCCCTGCAGGGGCAGGTCGTTTTCAGGACCGGTCGCCAGGGACCGTTCGACCAGCGTGCGGATCAGACGGCTCCTGGCCCGGGGCGTCATTTCGCGCAGCGCCTGGATGAACCGGGGATGGGCCCGCTCGCTGAATGTCATGTGCACCCTGAGCTTGAACCCGTCGTCCCGTTCGCCCGCGTTTTTCATGTCGCCTCATGCTGCGCAAGCAGGTGTTCGGCCCAGAAATGGAAACCGCGCACGTTCGAGACAACCGTGTCCTGGTCGATCGCGAACACGCTCCGGTACTCCTTCAACTGCTCCTCGGCAACCGAATGAAGCAGCCTGGCGCCGCCACCGGTGAACAGGATGACATCCATCTCGTCGAGCTTGCCGACCGACCTGCGCATCTGGTCGAGCGCGTTTCTGAGAATGGCCTTCACCGTCGGCGCATAGCCGCCCAGCTTGTGGGAAACGCCGGAGATGGAGACGGCGCGCGACCCGGTGCGCAGGGCTTCGTCGACCCGGCTCATGATCAGCGGGCTGTGCTGGTAGCCCTCCCTGATCTGGGCGCAGACGGCGCTGGCGCAGGCCAGGGCACCGATCGGTGCCGAGCCCGAGCGCGACCGGCTCCCCTTGGCCTCCTGCGCCACAAACCAGTCGAAGGTGCCGCCGCCGAGATCGAGCACGAGATTGAGCTGACCCGGCCTGAACTTCACGCCCTTGGACAGCTGGTGGTTGACCAGCGCGCCCTGGGGTTGCCCGAGGACCCGGGTGCGCAGCACCTGCACCGTGAGTTCAGCACCGCTGACCACCGGATGGGGAAGGACATGCGGCTCCAGCATGAAGGCTTCAAGCGGACCGCGGAACCTGTCGTAGGACGCCATGGGAAGTCCGGCCACCAGCATGTCGATCGACATGTCGCCGGGGACGGCGTTTGCCTTGGCAATCATGTAGAGCGCACCCCGGAACAGCGCCTTGTACGCCGTCGTCGTGCTGTAGTCCTCGGCGAAACCGGTCATGCCATAGCCGCCTGCTTCCAGCAGCGTGTCCTTGCCCACGTAGTGCGCCACGCCATCGACGGTGAGGCGCACTCCATCACCCACCACGGCGCTTGCGGGAGTTTGCGGCTCGACATGCTGGAACGGCGCGACAGAGGGGAACCGGTCGGTCGGGATGGCGGAGCGCGACGTTCCCTCGGCGATCCGCCCGGTCGTGAATTTGGTAGAGAAGAAGCCGACATCGATGCCGATGGCTCGGAGGCGGGTGACGGGCGCTTGAGTGTTCATATGCGGCCTGACCAGGTGCGCGGGGCGACGCCCGATTGTCATCACCACCCTGCGCGGCCGGCCTGCCCAAACATCCCAAAGCCGCGGTTTGTGTCAGCGGCGGGTCTCGTCTGCCGTGCGCTCAAGCGACTGACCAGGTCGAGGGGCCAGCGTGACCGAAGGGCGTTGAGATGCCCTGCGACCATGTGATGGCCATGCAGGAGTCAATGCTTCATTGGCAACTGGCTGCCATCGCACAACGTCGGGCGACTCGGGCCTGCGAGGAGGACGGGCAGCGCCGCGCCACTTGCGGCAAGTCGCGATGGCTGCTGAAGGAGCCGGCCGGACCACGGCGAGACCTTGTCCTTTCTGCCCTCGGTTTAAGCGACGAATGTCGCGACCATACAGAGGGTCTTGCGAACCCGCGCGGGATCTGGCCTGGCGGCCCATGCTCCAAAAACCTATGGCGTTATTCACTTATTGTGAAAACGGATGCGCGGTGCAGAACCGGTTCGGAACCTGTTGAGAATTGATTGAGGAACCTCAAAACTCTTGACGTCGACACCATTGCCCTGGCTATCATCGATTCCACTTGGTGCCCAATGGCAACCGGGACGAGCTGACGGATCAGCCTGTATTCAAAAGTCGCAGCCGGTTCTGGCTCCCAAGCCGCCCGCTGCAAAGGGAAGCTCCTTCCCAGCGGCCCTCGGGCACTGCTCCGGCCAGACTGCCGGCGTCGTGCGGCATTGCCACGCGACACTCCGCCTGCGGGCGGCGACTCACTGATGGAGTGACATCTGTCCAGGACGGGAACCATCGTCCCACGGCATCCGCACGACCAGTACGTGGCGTGGCGGAGGCAAGACTTGCGCAGCTTCGATCTGCGTGAGCGCACAGCACTTGACTGGCCGCGTAGGCCACCTCCCCACCGGCCACTCTGGCGAGTGTCGGTGGGAGCCGGTCCACGGTATTCCCCGTGGCTCCTGATGTTTGTTTCGACGTACCCACCCCTGATTTTCCGGGGCCGGCTGGTGAATCCAGCCGCGCCGCCGGAAAAGCGATCGGTCGGTCCAGCCCCAGTGGCTGCGACTGCGAGGTCGCCATCGCAGGGGAAGCGCGCGCGGTGCCGGCAGGCAGCGCGAAGTCGATGACATTGCCGACGTTCCACTGAACGCGGTACAGGGTCGATCCTCCTTTTGAAGGATCAACAACCCCCACCAGCTCATTGGGTTTGGTGGTGTCTCCGCCCCTTTCGGGGGCAGAGGGGCAGCCGTCTGGAAAACGGCTAGCAGGGTGAAGTGCTAAAGGGCGCTCCCATTCCTGGGTCCCGGCTGTCCTTGCAGCCGATCGCCGGGAAATCTCCTGCCAGTTTGATCGTGATGAGTTGTCGCCAGAAGAACCGCTCCACGCAGCGCAGCGCAGCGTGGCGACCTGAATGTTCCTGTTGGAGGATTTGATGATGAAGGCATCGCAACAACCGGCCGGCGCTGCCGGCAATCGCGGGGCGCGCAAAAGGACACGGTCATCGCTGTCTCCTGCGTTGCGCCGCATGCGCAAGGAGACAGGCATGGGGCTGCCCCTGCTCACGAGTCTGAAACGCGATCATCCGGGGGATCCGTTCCGCCAGCTGGTGAAGTTCTTCGGCGCCTTCCGGGTCCCGGCCGCGACCGGCCGCAAGCGCCATGTGTCCTGGCGCACCGAAAAGCGCTACCTCGATGTCATGAAGCAGGTGCTGCAGACGCTTCGCGACGAATTGAACATGAGGCTGCAGAACCTGACCGAGCTCTCGACCAAGCACGTCGCCGCCGTCACCCGCAACTGGGAAGCCAGAGGCCTGTCCGCGCCCTACCTTGCGTTCCTCAACACCGCGCTGCGGCGTTTCGGCATCTGGATGGGAAAGCCCGACCTGGCGCCCCTGCTCAGCGAACTGCTGGCCGACCCCGCGCGCGCCCAGCGCCACACCAGCCTGACATGCCCCAAGACCTGGGAATCGCGCGGCATCGATCCTGAGGCCGTGTTCCGTGCCATGGACAAGGAATGCGAGGTCACCGGAGTGCAGCTGCGCCTGGCCTGGACTTTCGGGCTGCGGGTCGAGGAGCAGCTGATGTTCAAGCCGGAGGAGGCGCACAAGGGGGATGTCCTGATCATTTCCCGCGGTGCCAAGGGCGGTCGCGTCCGCGAGGTCGAGATCCTGTCTCCGCTGGAAGCGGAGCTGATCGAGCGGGCCAAGGTCCTTGCCGCCGCCCACCTGCACAAGGTGCTGGGCACACTGCCGCCCAGGCGGCTGGCGCAGGCCCGCCACCACTACTACTACCTGTGCCGCAAGATCGGGCTGAAGGCAAAAGGGCGGTTCCCGAGCACGCCCCATGGCGCGCGCCATTCGTTCACCGCGCGGCGATACGCGCTGCGCGCCGGCGTGGAGGCGCCGGTTTTCGGGGGGGCCATGGCGTCGCCCGCGGATGACCATGCCACCCGGCTGCGGCTGGCCCTGGAGCTCGGTCACGGTAGAGCAAGCGCGACCACGGCTTATATCGGCACCGTCCGCAACATGTCGGCGCTTGCCAGGAAGGGCGAGCAGAGGCTGCTGGATCTGGAGGCGCTTCTCGGCACCGACGGCGAGCTGGTGGCACTGACACACCGGGCCCGGGTCACCACGTTCTGCCTGGTGGATCCCGTCGCGACTGGCGGGAATGCCGGCTCGGTCGCCGCACTGATGTTCGAGTCCGCGGTGCCGATCCCTGACGAGTTGCTGCAGGCGATCTGCCGTCGCGCCTCATGCCTGCTCAGCCGGCCTTGCGTGCGCGTGTTTCGTCCGGCTGACGGAATCGGGGACATCCCCATCATCGAGGTTCGTGCGCTCGGCTTCCGTGGCGGAGGTTGGGAGGGGCATTGACCACGGAAGTTCCTACTGCGGCGGCGTTGCGCTTCTGGCCCCGGGATGCTCCAGATCATCGGTTTCAACCGGCACCGGCAACAATTGCGCAACGTAGTCGGGCATCGCTGGAGTGCGATAGACCACACGGCCCTTCTTGACCAGCGCCATGGGCTCGAGCGCGCGGTCGAGATCGACGCTCGAATTGTCAAGGATGAGTGCGGTCTCCACCTGATAGAGCGCGCGCCGGCAGTTCTCTCGTGAAGCGATGAAGCGGCGCTGCAGCCGGTCAGTCGGCACGTCGTGGCCATGATGCTCCCGGACTCGGAACGCGACCCGCTGCCGCGACAGGTGAACGTTTGCCAGCGTCTCGTAAATCAGCACGACATGGAACCCCGCGTCCCGCGCACGCCGAAGGAAGTCAAGCTTGGCGCCGACCTCGTCGCTGAACACGGTTTCCGTCGCGAAGGTCGACTTCTGTTCCAGCATGTGCTCGCGGGTGAGGTCTGCGACCCGCTGGGCCAGCCGGTCGGCCCGAGGAATGCCGTCCAGCAGCTTTGCGACGAGGTCCGCATTCACGAAGGGAAACGAGCGCCCCGGTGCCAGGGCGTCCAGTTCGGCGAGAAGCTGGATTTCCCGGATCCGTTGGGTCCCGCAAGGAAGAGCAACACCGGCCGGTGATCGTCCTGTGCCGGTGAAAGAACCTCCTGGACCAGGCGCTGCAGCGTGTGGTCCTTAAGCGGTACGACGTTCTTTGCGCCTGGGGGCTTTGGGTGCTGCCCGTTCGTCATGTCGTTCAATCCCTTCGCCCATGGCTGGCGAAGACACGAAGTTGCCCGCAGCATCGAATCGCCCGCGGGTTTTCGTTCCGTCGGGATCGATGCGCACCGCGATGTCAGGATCTTTCTCGTCGACGCCGTAGCGGGGCGATTGCGCGGCCGCGAGCTTTGCCTTGAGCAGGAGCGGGTTCTGGTTGACCAGGTAGGCCCCCACGCGGGAAAGCACTTCGCCGGGATCGGTGGCGCCTTTGAGTTCGCCCAGGGTGCCAGAGGGAATCACCGTCTCCAATGCGCGTGCGACTTTGGCCCAGTGCTCAAGCTGGGACGCCATTGATCGATCGGCAGCATCGGCATGCGCGCGCAGCTCGGTGGCGAAGTCCTGCGACAGCGACACCTGAACAAATTTCTTCCCGGGTTCCTTCTTCAGTTCCTTCATGCAGGACCTCCAATGCGACGTGCCGAAGCGCGGCAGCGTTGTCGTCTCTGACAATATCATAAAATATAATAAAATCAAGCATAATGGTGACGAAGGGTCGGATTCTCCGGGCGCTGTTGTCATCGCGCCGGGCGAGTGACGGCACGGCCACGTCCACAACTGTGCGTCGATCGACATCGCGCCCTTCCAAACCCGCGGAAACATCACTTTGCAGCGGCGTCCTGGCGCGGAGGCGGCATAGAGTGAATGCATTGCTTCCTGCCCACCGGGTAGCGGCATGCGAGCTGACGCATCAGCCTTTTATTCATGCGCGTTCCTCACCGGACGCGCCACTTTCACCCAGGCGGGCCTTGTGCCCGCTGGGGGCGATGGCCTGCGAAACATCACAGGACCATCATGAAAGCATTTCTCATTTCGCCGGACCACGCGATGCAGTGCGCGGTCCTTTCCACCATCCATGTCGCGCAGGATCCTGCCGGCGTGGTGCGGCTGGAACATGTCTACCATCTGCTCGACTGCAGGCTTGTCCAGTTTGTCGAGCCGAGGGCGGATGCGCTGGCCGGGCACCTGCTGCTCGTCGACGAAGAGGGCCTGCTCAAGCCCCACGCCGGCTACCTGTTCATGCCGCGGATCCACCCGACCCCGCTCGCGGGCAAGGTGATCATCGTCGCGTGCGGCAGCGGCGACAACGGTGAGGTCATCATGAAGGACCCGACCGTCGACGCCGACACATTGCTCGACCTGGTCAAGGGCGGCTACTGCTCGCCCCGGTTCGCCCGGATCGCGCTGCGGATGCACGAGGACGCCATCCGCAGGATCTGCCCGGAAGCCATCGTGCTTCCGGCATCGGAGTACATCCGGATTCCCGGCTGAGGAGCTTGCGCCTGCTTGGGGTGGTGACTGGTCACCGTCCCTGGCAGTGCGCGATCGATGTTCGGCGTCCGGGCATCGGGTGCGTAACGCTGCCAGAGAGTCCACCGTCCCTCCATCGTCACACCCGGGTGTCGGGCCCGGGCCGCGTTGTCCATGCGACCGCAATGCTGTCACGCAACCTTGCCGCACGGGTGCGGCTGCCGACGGAGGAATTGCCATGGCCACGCCGCCCAGCATCAGACTTCTCAAGCTCCTGAAAGACGGGCCCGAGGAAGGCATGCGGCTGTCGGAGCTGTTGCTCTTCCTGTGCGTCGCCGGGCGCGGCATCCAGTCGTCAATCGTGATGATCCTGCTCGACATGCGCAGGAAGGGCAGGGTGGGGTACAGGGCGCGACGCAAGGGCGTGTCGCCCCGCGGCGGCGTGTACACCATCCGCAGCAAGGGCAAGGCCTACCTCGCCCGGAAGCTCGCAGCCCATCCTGAATGGGCCGAGGAGATCGGGGAAGGCGAGATCGAGACCGGCGTCATGCAGGGCGAACACCCCACGATCCTGGTCCGCCCCGCGCAGGATTGCGGCGAGCACCTGCCGGTTCCTGGGCCGACATGGATCTTCGACCTGGCCATACGGCCGGCTGCAGTCAGGGACTCGCCCTTGCAAAGGAGCTCCCGCTAGGCATTGCTTCATTTCCACGACATTCGCGTGTGCGCGAATGCAATTTTCACAACCCATTGCGGGCCTCGCCCGCATGGGCGCTGGTCCGCGACTCGTTCAAAGGACCATCATGAAAATTCCTTTCATACCGTGCTTTCCGAGATGCGCTCGCGCCCTGCGTGCTACTGCAGACCGGGGAATGCGCTCGGGATACGGTTGCACTCCCGTCAGGGGCAATCAATGACCGCCACAAAGACGGCCTTGCCCAGGAAGGCGATTGGCCGGCTCCATCGGCTCGCCAGTTCCGAGGTCGAGCGTCCGATGCGAATGCTCGTGGAACTGCTGCCAAGGATGTCCATTGCATCTTGCGGCGACATCGACTTTGCCAGCTGCCCGGCGGCACTGCTGGCCAGCGTGGCGGAGAACGCCGAGACAACCGCCGCACTCATGGGGCGAGGCCTGTCTGCAGTCGGCTGTCTCATGGCGTATGCGGCAGTTGAAATCGAGGATGGCTCGATCAGCGCCGACAGCGTCGAGGCTCTGGGCTGGCTGATGGCGGAACTGGGAGACATCGCGGCAATCTGCTTCGTGCTGGCCGCGCACTGCCGCCAGGCTCTGCCGGCCCCGCCCCAGGCCATGTGGACGCCTATCCCCTGACTGGCCCTGCACCCGGCGCAATGGTTCTCGCCCAGCACCTCGCACGTGCCCATCGGATCCGGGACCGTTGCCTCCCGCTCCAGCGGGTTGGCACGGGATCCCGATTTCATCAATGCGCCCACAGGCGCAATTCATCAACTCATTTTCCAGGAGAACGTCATGCAAGTGATTCAGCAACTGAACGCGCCCGGCCAACAGGAGGCCGACAGCAACACCTACATCGGTGCGAGTCTGTTGCGCTACGCGCACGATTGGCTGCACGGTCCGCAGTGGATGGAACCCGGAAGTTCCGGCCGTCCTCACGTGGAATCAAATGAAGTTGCCAGCATCAGGCAGGTGGCTGCTGGCCCTGTACGCGCCGCCTCGGCGGCGGCCGGGCCTGATGTCCCCGCGCCGGAGCCGATGGCGCGCCTGGCTGCGGCGGGACAGGTCCGCGCCGCCAAGCTGATCGGGCCACGCGGCATGGTCGGCTTGATGTGGCTGCACCTCTATCCCGAACAGGGGTTCGCCAGCCGCGTGCTGAAGGTGACAGACAGACACCTGGCCAAGGCGCTGCGGAAGTATTACTTCAGTCTTGGCGACGTTCCTTTCGATCCGGCGGCGGGCTTCATGTCGCTGTTCGACGCGATGCGTGCCGAGTGCGAGAAAGTGCTCAAGGGGCGGGCGGGCAAGGTCCGCGTCAAGCAGATCCATACCAGGTCCGAATCGCACCTGCCGCCCAGCGTCAACCCAGGCGTCCGCAAGGCGCTCGCGCCCGCGCGGCCGGAGCATGCGGTAGCGCTCGGCAAGGGCTGCGCCGCGGCGGGAATCCCGGCGCTGCAGGGCGAGTCCTATGAGGGTGTCGTCACGTCGGCTGGCCGGACCAGCCTTGTCGGCCCGGATGGCGTCAGCTACAACACCTTCTGCCTGACCCTGAGCGACGGCTTGCGCGAAATGCCTCTGTTCGGCACCGAGCTGGAACGCCAGTTCGCCGGGCTGGGCTTGCGCCCGGGCGAGCGGGCCCGGCTCGCTTTCATGGGCAAGGTCCTGACCGAAGTACCGGGCAAGAACCGGCCTGCCTTCAGGAACCTCTTTCAGCTGGCAAGGGTGGACGCGCCATGATCTCGATCAGTGTCAGCGGCGTTCTGGTGGCCAAGCCGCAGGTCGTCTACGTCGGCAGCAGCAACAGCCGCAAGTGCGAGTTCACCCTGTTCGACATGCGTCGGGTCCGTGTCGCCGATACCTGGCAACCGGTATGGGAGCGGGTCGTGTTCGTCGCCTGGGACGACGAGGCGGACCGGGTCGCGCTCATCATGAACAAGGGCGCCCACGTGAGCTGCACCGGCCTGCAGGAGACCCTCCAATGGGTTGACCAGCAGGGCGAGCGGCGGCTGGCGGTGAAGTACCGGCTGACAGCCTGGTCGATCAACTACCGTCAGCGCTGGACCGAGCCCGCGAGGTCCGTCGGTCCGCAGCCAGCTCCGCCTGCCGTACAGACAGCAAGTGAGCGTCCTGAGGAGGACGTGGCCAGCCGGCAAGGGCCGGCAGCGCCAGCGTCCGCAGCGAATGCTTCTCCCGCAGTCGCGGCATGCGACGGGACTTCGAAAACGCAGCGCGCCACGGCCAGCTAGAGCCCAACCCGCAGCAGGAGACCGGTAACGGTCCCCTGCTGCGACGCGGGATGCCAGGCAAACCGTCGGCGCCTGCACATCGCCGGTGAACCGCTGGACGACCTGCATGAACAGCGACTCCACCTTCACGCGAGCTCCTCAAGTCAAGAGTTTTTCGAACCCACCGAAGTCGGAAATATCATTCCGTCACTGCCTCCCTCGTGGAGAAAGTCGAGCTGACGGATCAGCCTTTTTCATCAACCCGGACGGGATCCCATCCCGTTCCGTGGGGGTGGCCGTCCATTTCTCCGGAGAGAAAATGGTCATCGCCCCCATCTGCATCTTCTGGGTGATCGTGTTCACGCACGACTCCCAGGCGACGGCACCCGAGGTGCCGTCCTTGGACATCGGCGACGTCTGCGCGCAGCTCGACGCCGAACATCCGCTCGTGAAGCGCAGGCGAGGTGCTGTGCTGCTGGGCGGATGCCACGAAGTCCCTGCCCGCAAGCCGCGGATCGCCGCCTTGCTCAGGGCTCCCGGGCCGGTACCGTCCGCGATGGATGGTGCTGGCGCGGGTTCAGGTCGCACTGCATCGCAGGTCGAACGGGCGACGTCACCGGAAACCGGTGCGTTCCCGCTTGATCTCGGTGCGGCAGGAACGCCCAACGCGTGACTCGATGGCTGCGAAGTCCTCGAGGATTGCGCTACGCCCGCCGGCGCCGCTTCATCGCGGTGCCGGCGCGCGCTCCACACCGGCTGCAGGACGGCAAGCCGCCTGCAGCCCACGAGCCCCGCGCCCTGGCGCGGGGCTTTGTCATTCCAACCGGAAGGAGGAAAGTCGAATGAAGTCTCATCCCTGGCTGGCGTTCCCGCTGGCCGTTTGCATTGCCGCAGTAGCGACCGGTGCCGACGCGCGGTCCCGCACGGCGGATGTCCTGGAGCTGATTGAACAAAGCGTACAGGCGGCGGCCACGCGGGTACCGGCCGCCGGCGACGTCGAATACGCCTTCTCCCCACGCCGGGGCGCAGAGCGCCTGGTGCTCAAGGTCATCGCCGCCGCGAACACCGAGTTGCGCGTGCTGGCCTATTCGTTCAGCAGCGCGCCCGTCACGGCCGCACTGATCGCCACCCGCAAGCGGGGTGTGGACGTTCGGGTGCTCGTCGACCACCGTAACAACACCAGCGATGACCGCAGCGGCAAGGCCAGGGCGGCGCTCGGAGCGATGTCGCTGGCTGGAATCCAGGTCCGCACCATCAGTGCGTACCCGATCCATCACGACAAGGTCATCGTCGCCGACCGGACCACGACCCAGACCGGAAGCTTCAACTTCTCCGCGGCCGCAGCCCATGCCAACAGCGAAAACGTCCTGGTCCTGTGGAACAACCCCACCGTTGCGCAGGGCTACCTGCGGCACTGGGAGCGCAACTGGCGCCAGGGTGTCGACTGGAAGCCGGCGTTCTAGCCTTGAAACCTCATTTCAACTGACCAGGAGGATTCCATGTCAGGAAAATCACTTTCACCCCCGGGCATGACCACGGATGAAACGGGTGCGCACCAGCGCGAAGATGCCCGTGCATCCAGATTCGATCCGCCAAGCTATTTCACGGCGGTGCACGTCCCGGGCTACAACGTGCTCACATCCATTGCGGCGGCCAAACGCAGGCAGGCGCGCTGGCGCAAGTCGCAGGCATTGCGTGCGGCGGTGGGCGCATCGTCGGTGGAACCGCGCGGCAATGCGGTTGCCAAGCCAGAACCGGAAGGCGGCGGTCCACGGTTCAACGGGCGGCAAGGGAATGCGCTCGAGTAGTGCGACCCCGTGCGGGCACAACCCCGAGCCCCGCGGCCGATCACCAGAGCGCCGAGTCGCGGATCTGGTCGAGGCGCTGCCGCTGCCGCTTGTTGGACCGTGCACGGTTCCATAGGGCGAAGACACACAGCGACAGGGCGATCACGGTGAGCTCGGTCGCCGTTGCGTCGCGGCCAATGAGTTTCGGGGCGAGCAGCTTCGCGGCCACCAGCGCGAAGACGAGGGTGGCGACAAACGTGATGACACTGAAGAGGTCGTTGCGGCGCATGCGATGAAAGATGGTTCCAGAAACAATAGTAGCGGCGACCAACGGCAGGTCGAGCAAATCCCCTGCTGTTACATCGGCGTGCCGCATGCGCGCAACAAGCTCGCAGAAACCCCTAGGGGAAATCGCGTAGGCAGCATCGGCCAGGGACCCCGGATGTCCTGTTGGCACCGCACCGACCTGATGAAGACATGCTGCGAATCGGTTCAGATCGCCCCCAGCAACACCGCCCAGGCCGGAACCCTGTCGAGCGAACGGATCCAGCGCATGTACTGGCTGTCGTCAGCGTAGACACAGGCCCAGCCTTGTGCAACCCACGCGGTCTGGCCATCGATGATGACGCGCTCCAGCCCGCTGAAGGTGAACGAGCGTCCGGTGATTTCCACGAACTCCGGCTTGTACAGGCGCGCATAGGGCTTGGGGCCATTGGTGCGCGGCGGATGCAGTTCAAGCGCGCGGACCGTGCGGTTCGCAGGACCAACGTGTGCCAGGGCCATGCGGCCCCACAGCCAGTCTTCGCGCCGCCGGCGGTCTTGCGCAATGGGCACCCCGCACCGGTGCGTCAGTTCAACCCGGTAATACACCGCATCGCTTCGGCTCAGGAACGGGCATGCTGCTCGCGGTCGAGCCGGATCTCGAAATGGGCGCCAGGCAGCTCGCCGACCTCGCGCAGGCCCGCCTGGCGTGCCGTGTCGTAGGCGCCGGGCCAGCGCACGGCCAGGGCCGCGGTCGTCTGGTCGACATCGCTGGCGGCCGACTCGCTGGCATTGACCCAGGCGCGGTACGTGGTGGCGACTGCGTCCGCGCCCCCCAGCCTGCTTTCGAGAGTTGCGGCGAAGCGAGCCTCGGCGGTGATGCGGTTGGAGCAGGGCAGCTCCGGGGCATCTTCCAGGGCGACGGTGTAGGGATGGGTCATGGCGACTCCTGTGGTGATGTGCCTGTATAAATATACAGTATTGAGCGAGACCGCGGTGAACCATCGCCTGCGCGGCCAGCGGTCAGAAGCCTGCATGTGCTCCAAGTACCGGCCGCGCGAGCGTGACAGCGGTGATGAGGCCGTTCCCGACCGCGAGGCGGTGACCGGCAAGTTTGGGCTGATCCCCCACTACAGCAAGGATGACAAGGTCAAGTTCACCTATAACGCCCGCAGCGAGACGGTGACCAGGGCCAGCCCATTTCGCGACGCCTGGAAGTGGGGCAACCACTGCATCATTCCGGCCTGGGCGATCTGGGAGCCGGACTGGCGCAGTGGCAGGAACACCTGGACGCGGATTGGTCGAAGCGATGGCCGGCCGATGGGAATCGCCGGGCTGTAGTCTCGCTGGAAATCGCCAACAGCCGGGGCGGACATCCTGAGCTTCACCATGCTCACCATCAACGCCGACCAGCACGCATTCATGTGCAACTACCACCGTCCCGACGACGAGAAGCGGATGGTGGTGATCCTGGCCGAGGACCAGTACGACGCCTGGCTCGATGCGCCACCTGAGCGGAGCATGGAGATCATGCGCCCATGCCCGCCCCAGGACATGGTGGCACTGCCCGAGGAACCCCGGGAACCGGCTGCCGCATGAGTTCTCAGGCAGCCTGCCGGATGGCTGGAGAGGCACGACGATGGCTTGGGGATGGACATCATCTGGCACCAGGCCAGCAGCGACGAGCTGGATCCCAGGAAGATGACCGACGACGACGACGACGACGACGACGGCGATTTCCGGCCAGCGCAGATCGATCAGGGTGATCCGGCTCCCCGGCGGGCGCTGCTTCGAACACCTCGTGCTAGCGTACGGCGGCGAGATGGCCACGATGCGCACGCGGCACGCGCTGGAATTCATCCGCCTGAAACTGCAACTTTTGCGGCCCGGCAGGCCATCCGTTCAAGGCGCCCGGTGGCCGGCTGCAGGCCCGGGTCGTGCTGCCACTGTCAGATGACGATCCTGGGCTGCGCGAGCCGCCTGGACCGGGTTTGGCGCCGGTATGCTGACGGTTCACGTCTTGCCGACGCCGACTTGACAGCGTCCCGTGTCTTTGGAAAAACAGCAGGCCGAGGTGGAATACTCATGATGGACACCTACGCGCTGACGGGTCGGATGCCAGAAAGAGCACGAGGCCGGCGATATCCTCGGGTTCCGCCGCGCGCCGGATGGGGGAGTCCGCGAGCACTTTTGCTTACGACCTGGAGAGCGCCCATGCTTGAGGCGCGCGGCCTTCGCGTGGCGCTTCCCGACCGCGCCGGTGCGCGGCTGTTCGGCCGCGCACCACAGAGCGAGATCCTGAAGGGAGTCGACTTCCGCGTTGCCAGGGGCGAGTGCGTCGGCCTGGTCGGGGAATCGGCTCCGGCAAGAGCACCCTGGGGCGAGCCCTGCTGCGTCTCCTTCCGGCGAGTGGCGGCCCGGTGCTGCTGGATGGCCGGGACATCACCCAGCTGGCCGAGCGTTCGTTGCGGCCACTGCGCGATCGCATGCAGATCGTCTTCCAGGATTCGCAGTCGGCGCTCAACCCGCGCCGCACCGTGGGCGCCGCGGTGGCCGATCCGCTGGTCACCCGTGGAAGTGTCGGGCCGCGGGAGGCGCTCGTGCGAGCGCTGGCCCTGTTGGAGCGGGTGGGCCTGCCGCGGGAATTCGCCGAGCGGTATCTGCACCAGCTCTCTGGCGGCCAGCGTCAACGTGTCGGGATCGCGCGCGCCATGGTCCTGCATCCTTCCGTGATCGTCGCCGACGAAATCGTGTCGGGGCTGGACGTGTCGGTCCAAGCGCAGATCCTTGACCTGCTGCGTGAGCTGCGCGACGAAAGCGGGGTGGGACTCGTGCTGGTCAGCCACGACCTGTCGGTGGTGCGACTGCTGTGCGACCGGGTGGTGGTCATGCGCGGAGGGGGAAATCGTTGAACAGGGGAGCACCGAAGAGGTGTTCCGCGCTCCGCAGCACCCCTACACGCGCAGGCTCCTGCGGGCCATTCCGCTGCCCGAGATTGATCCGGACTGGCTGGACGCGGCCGATCTGGATGAGGCGTCCAGCTGAACGTGTCATGCAGCGCAGCCCGCGCCGGGTATAACCGTCTCCTTCCCCGCGCGGCGAGAAAAGTCATTGGACGCACGGCCCGCCCCTGCGCGAGCATCCCGCAATGCAGCAGCAAGATGTCTCGTCCGCCACCGGCGCGGCCAAGGTCACGGCACGTGGCCTCCTCAAGCGCTTCGGTACGACCGTGGCCGCCGACCGCATCGATCTCGACATCCGGGACGGCGAATTCCTCACCTTGCTGGGCGCCAGCGGCTGCGGCAAGACGACGCTGATGCGCATGATCGCGGGCTTCGAGCCGCCGGACGCGGGCCGGATCGCCATCGACGGGCGCGATGTCACCGACCTGCCGCCGCGGGCGCGCCGCCTGGGCATGGTGTTCCAGCAGTACTCGCTGTTTCCGCACATGACCGTGGCGGACAACATCGCGTACGGCCTGCGCGCACAGGGCGCCCCGGCCGCCGACGTCGCCGCGCGGGTGACCGCCATGCTGGAGCTGGTGCAACTGCCGCAGGTGCGCGACCGCCGGCCGGCCCAGCTCTCCGGCGGGCAGCAGCAGCGCGTGGCGCTGGCCCGGGCCCTGGCAACCCGGCCCTCGCTGCTGATGCTCGACGAGCCGCTGGCGGCACTCGACCTGAAGCTGCGGCGGCAATTGCAGTCCGAGCTCAAACGCATCCATCGCGAAACCGGCACCACCTTCCTGTTCGTCACCCACGACCAGGAGGAGGCGCTGCACCTGTCCGATCGCGTGGCCGTCATGCGCAACGGCCGCATCGAGCAGCTGGGGGATCCGCAATCGGTCTACCTGCGCCCGGTCAATGAGTTCGTCGCCGACTTCATCGGCGACATCAGTTTCCTGGATGGCCACTACGACGCGGCCGGCCAGTTCGAGCTGGCCGGCGGCGATCGGGTGGCCGCGCCCCTCGCACTGCCTGCCGGTTCGGCGCGGCTGGCGCTGCGGCCGGAGCAGGTGGTGTTGACCGACGCGTCCGCCGGGCTCGCCGCCATGATCACGGACGTCGCGCCGGAAACGGGCAGCACGCTGCTGGGCCTGCGCCTGGCCGGCGGCCAGCGCCTGCTCTCGCGCGTGCTGGGGCTGCCATCCAGGGCGCTGGCGCCCGGCCAGCCGGTGCGGGTGCAGCTGCTCGATTGCACGCTCGCCTTCGGTCCGGCCCGATGAGCGCGCTGCGCGCCTCGCTGCCCGATCGCGCCACGGTGTCCCTGGCGCTGGCGCCGGCCTGCGCGCTGGTGTTGCTGGTCATGGTGGTGCCGCTGGCCGACATGGCGGTCATCAGCTTCCGCCGCGAAAGCTTCGGGCAGATCCTGCCCGGCTTCACGCTGGCCAACTATGCGGGGCTGCTGGGCGGCCTGGCCAACCTGCAACTCTTCGCGCACACCTTTGCCGTCGCCGCCGCCGTCACCATCGCCTGCGCGCTGCTGGGGTTTCCGCTCGCCGCGGTGATCGCACGGGCGCCGGCGCGCTGGCGCGGGCTGCTGTACTTCATGGTGGCCGCGCCGCTGCTGGTGAACACCGTGGTGCGCAGCTACGGCTGGCTGCTGATCCTCGGACGCAAGGGCCTGCTCAACTCGCTGCTGCTGGGGGCCGGCTGGATCGACGAGCCGCTGGCGCTGACCGGCAACCTCACCGGCCTGGTGATCGGCGGCACCCAGGTCTTCCTGCCGTTCATGGTGCTGTCGCTCGCGACCTCGCTGCTGGCGCTCGATCGCCGCCTGCTCGAATCGGCGGAAATCCTGGGGGCGGGGCCCGCGCGTGCCTTCTTCGGCGTGACGCTTCCCCTGGCCCTGCCGGGGCTGATCGCCGGCTCGGTGCTGGTGTTCAGCCTGATGCTGGGCGCCTTCGTCACGCCGCTGATCCTGGGCGGCAGCGCCGTCAAGTACCTGTCGGTCGCCGTGTACACCGACGCGTTGGTGTTGTTCAACCTGCCGCGGGCGACGGCCTTGTCGCTGCTGCTGATGATCGTGGTGCTGGCGGTGTACGCCCTGCAGAAGCGCCTGACCCGCCGCGCGGAGGCGGCGCTCGCATGACCGCCGATCGTCTGTGGCGCTGGGGCGGGAACGCGCTGGCCGCTCTCGTCTGCCTGTTCCTGATGCTGCCGCTGGCCGTGGTGGTCCTGTTCAGTTTCAGCGAGCGGTCGTTCTTCACTTTCCCGCCCAGCGGCTTCTCGCTCAAGTGGTACCAGGCCGCGTGGGACTCCGGGCTGTTCCTGGTGCCGGCGTTGCGCAGCCTGGTGCTGGCGCTGGTGGCCACGTCGCTGGCCGCACTGCTGGCGGTGCCGGCCGCGCTCGGCTTGCGCAAGCTGGCGCCGGGCGGCCTGCGCTCCAGCCTGGAGTTCGCCTTCCTGTCGCCGCTGGTGGTGCCCGCCCTCATCGTGGGCATCGCGTTGCTGTATGCCTTCAACCGGACCGGCTTGCTCGACACCTTCACGGCGCTCGCGGTGTCGCACACGCTGATCGTGTTTCCCTTCATGTTCCGCGCCGTGCTCACCAGCGCGCTCGCCCTGAAGCAGTCGCTGCTCGACGCCTCCGAGGTCCTGGGCGCCTCGCCCGCCATGACCTTGCGCCGGGTCATCCTGCCGGCGCTGGTGCCGGGCATCGTGGCCGGCGCCATCTTCGCCGTCATCGTCTCGCTCGACCAGTTCACCGTCAGCCTGTTCGTCACGCAGTCCGAGCAGGTGGTGCTGCCGGTCGCCCTGTACAAGTACCTCTTCGACGTCAACGACCCGGTGGCCGCCGCGGTGTCCACCGTGCTGGTGGTCTTCGGCCTGCTGGCGGCGCTGGTGATCGACCGGCTCGGGTGGCTGCGCCACCTGGCCGGCGGCGGTGCCTGAGTTCATTCCTTTTCTCATCGATCGGAGCCATTCCATGACCCTCGACTTCACGCGCCGGCGCCTGCTGGCCGCCGCCGCGGCCCTGCCGGCCACCGGCCTGGCGCCCCTGAGCGCGCTGGCGCAGTCCGCGCCGCTCACCATCGGCTGGTATCCCGGCCTGCTGGGCTCCTACTTCAAGCGCAGCTTCCTCGACACCTTCCCGGATGCCAAGGGCGCCCGGGTGGTCGAGTCGTTCGACAACGCGCGCTTCACCCAGATGCAGGCCAACCGCAACTCGCCCAACCTGCACCTGGGCGTGTTCACCGACGTGCTGCTGCCGCTGATCGCCCGTTCCGGCCTGGTGGCGGCAATGGACGAGAAGCTGGTGCCCAACCTGAAGTCGCTGGACCCCGCGGTGCGCCTGCCCGTCGGCCGCCATGCGGTGCCGGTCACCTACGGCACCTGGGGCATCGCCTACAACGCGAAGAAAGTCGGCAAGCCCATCACCGCCTGGGCCGACCTGCTGCGCGACGACCTGAAGGGCCATGTGTCGGCCCCGAACGTCACCTACAACTCCTCGATGTACACGCTCGATGCGCTGGCCAGCCTGAAGGGCGGCAGCCTGCGCAACCCGGCGGCCGGCCTCGAGGCCCTGTACCAGGTGCGCACCCGCGGCCCCGGCCTGTGGGACCAGGAAAGCATCGCCGTCGGCTGGCTCAAGAGCGGCGAGATCTGGGCGACCCCCTATTTCAGCGGCAACGTGCTGGCCATGATGAAGGACCCCGACCTGGCCGATCTGCAGTTCTGCGTGCCCAGCGAGGGCGGCTATTCCTTGCCGATGAGCGTCGCGCGGGTGGTGAATCCCTCCGCCGGCGACTTGCCCGATGCGTTCATCAACCACATGCTGGGGGTTGAGGCGCAGGAGGCGTGGGCCCGCATCGGCAACGCCCGGCCGGTCAATGCGCAGGCCAGGGTGCCGGCCGAAGTGGCGGCGGTGGTGCCGCCCGCCGGCAAGCTGCGTCACCTCGACTGGAGCTTCTTTGCCGAACAGCGTGCATCCATCGTCGATCAATGGAACAAGGTGGTGAACCGATGAACAAGCTTCGCAGACGCGCCCTCGGGCTGGGCGCCTCCCTCGTGCTGGCAGCATGCGCTGCCCCCGCGTTCGCGCAGGGCGCCAGCGGCCGCTTCGTGGTGCCCTATGCGCCTGGCGGCACCGGCGACCTGCTGTCGCGCGCGGTCGCCGAACGCATCGCCGCGCCCCTGGGCCGCAGCGTGATGGTCGACAACAAGCCGGGCGGCGGCACGGTCATCGGCACGCAACTGGCAGCGCAGGCGCCGGCCGACGGCAACACGCTGCTGTTCGTCGCGGCCAGCTTCGTGATCCAGCCGCAACTGCTGGCCAAGCCGCCTTACGACGCGCTGCAGGACTTCGTCCCCGTGGCGCTGATGGCGAGTAATCCGCACGTGCTAGTGGTGCACCCCAGCGTGCCGGCCAGGACGCTGCCCGAATTCCTGGCCTGGGCGCGCGCGAACAAGGCGGCGTTCGCGTCCTTCGGCAACGGCTCCTCCGGCCACCTGGGCTTCGAGCTGTTCAAGAAGGCCGGCGGCTTCGACATGGTTCACGCCGCCTACAAGGGCAGCGCGCCCGCCACGCAGGACCTGCTGGCCGGCACCGTGCAGGCCATGTTCGCCGACCTGCCGCAGGTGGTGAGCCACGTGAAGGCGGGCAAGCTCCGGGCCATCGCCGTCGGCTCCCTCCGCCGCGACGCCGCACTGCCGGAGGTGCCCACTTTCGCCGAAGCAGGGCTGCCCGGCGTGCAGTCGCAGTCGTGGTACGGCGTGGTGGTGAAGGCCGGCACGCCGCGCGAGACCGTGCAGAAGTTGCAGGCTGCCGTCGCGGCGGCGCTGGCGGACCCCAAGTTGCGCCAGGCGCTGGAGCCCACGGGGCTGGAGTTCATCGGCAGCGGCTCCGCCGCCTTCGGCGATTTCATGAAGTCCGAGGCCGCGCGCTACGGCGAGGCGATCAGGATTTCCGGGGCGAAGTCCGATTGAGCGCCGCGGCCTTCGGTGGGCGGGCGCCGAAGGCCAGCAGGGCATCGACCAGCGCCTGCGCGAAGGCTGGCACCACGTCGCCGTCGCGCATGAGCACGTAGCGCTCGCGCACGCGCCAGGCATCCGTCAGCTCCACCTGCGCCAGTGGCAGTGGCCCGAGGCTGCGCTGCGCGCTGCTCGCCGGCACCACGCCCACTCCCACGCCGGCCGCGACCATGCGGCAGACGGCGTCGAAGCTGGAGAGCTGCACGCGCAGTCGCAAAGGCCGTCCCAGCGCCTGCGTCACCTCGGTCAGGAAGCCGTGCAGCGTGCTGCCGGCATGCATCCCCACGTGGTCTTCGTCCAGGGTCTCGGCGAAGGCGATGCTGCGGCGTCGCCCGAAACGGTGCCCGCGCGGAACCACCAGCACCAGCCGGTCGGTGCTGAAATGGACGGCGCTCAGGCCGAAGCTGTCCATCCGGTCGGAGACGATGCCCAGGTCCGCTCGGCCGTCGCGCACCCCGAGCGCGATCTGGGCATTGCCCATTTCCTGCAGTTCGACATTGACCTTCGGGTTGGCCCGCAGGAATGCCGGAAGAACCTCGGGCAGGATGTCGGTGACCGCGGTGGTGTTGGCGAACACGCGGACCTGCCCGCGCAGGCCGCGCTCGTATTCGTGCAGGTCGCCGCGCAGCTCCTCCGTCTGGCGCAGCATGGCGCGCGCGTGGTGCAGCAGCGCTTCGCCCGCGGGGGTGAGGCGCACGCCGCGCGCCTCGCGCAGCAGCAGGGGGACGCGCGCGCGTGCTTCCAGGCCCTTGACGCGCGCGCTGGCAGCGGCGAGCGACAGGTGCATCGCCGCGGCGGCGCGGCTGATGCTGGAGTGCCGCGCCACTTCGCGAAAGAGGCGCAAATCCAGGAGGTCGAAGTCCATGGTCGGGCGGTGGGGAGTGGCGCGATTTTGCATCAGGCGGACCAGCCTTCGGGGAAACCGAAGGCTGGCTCTCAAACTCGCGCATTGTCCGGGGTAGCGGATTTCGGCAGCATCGAGGGTCACGAATTGCCAGCCCTGGCGATGCGCGCGCAAGCAGATTTCGAAGGACGACCATGAAAACAGAGATTCCCACCCCCGACGGCCACCAGGAAATGCGCGAGGCGCTGCGCTCCATGTGCGGCAGTTTCGACTCGGCCTACTGGCAGAAGGTCGACAACGACCGCGGCTATCCCGAGGCCTTCGTCGACGCGTTGACGCAAGCCGGCTGGATGGCGGCGCTGATCCCGGCGGAGTACGGCGGCTCCGGCCTGGGCCTGGCCGAAGCCTCGGTGATCATGGAGGAGGTCAACTTCTCCGGCGGCAACGCGGGCGCGCTGCACGGCCAGATGTACAACATGGGCACGGTGCTGCGGCACGGCTCGGCGGCGCAAAAGCAGCAGTACCTGCCGGGCATCGCCAGTGGCAAGCTGCGCCTGCAGTCGATGGCGGTGACCGAGCCGACCACCGGCACCGACACCACCCAGCTCAAGACCACCGCCGTGCGCAAGGGCGACCGCTACGTGGTCAACGGCCAGAAGGTGTGGATCTCGCGCATCCAGCACTCCGACCTGATGATCCTGCTGGCGCGCACCACGCCGCTGGCGGACGTGAAGAAAAAGAGCGAGGGCATGAGCATCTTCATCGTGGACCTGCACCAGGCGCTGGGCCGGGGCATGACCGTGCGGCCGATCCAGAACATGGTGAACCACGAGACCAACGAGGTGTTCTTCGACAACCTGGAGATCCCGGCGGAGAACCTGATCGGCGAGGAAGGCCAGGGCTTCAAGTACATCCTGACCGGCCTCAATGCGGAGCGCACCCTGATCGCGGCCGAGTGCATCGGCGACGCCTACTGGTTCATCGACAAGGCGCGCCGGTACGCGAGCGAGCGGGTCGTCTTCAACCGCCCGATCGGCCAGAACCAGGGCGTGCAGTTCCCGATCGCCGACGCCTACATCGAGACCGAGGCCGCCAACCTGATGCGCTTCAAGGCCTGCGCGCTGTTCGACGCCGGCCAGCCCTGCGGCGGCGAGGCCAACATGGCCAAGTACCTGGCGGCGAAAGCCTCCTGGGAAGCGGCCAACGTCTGCCTGCAGACGCATGGCGGTTTCGGCTTCGCGCACGAATACGACGTGGAGCGCAAGTTCCGCGAGACCCGCCTGTACCAGGTGGCGCCGATCTCCACCAACCTGATCTACTCCTACGTGGCCGAGCACCTGCTCGGGCTGCCGCGGTCCTTCTGAGGCGCACGCCATGAGCACCGGACATCCCTCGCTCGCGCTCGCGCGCTTCGCTGCGCTACTGCAATACGAACAGGTTCCGGCGGCCGTCATGCGCCGCGCGGAAGACCTCTTCCTGGACTGGGCCGGCTCCGTGCTGGCCGGGCGCGCGGGCCGCCCGGTGCAGGCGATCGCGGCCTTCGCCGCGACCATGGGACCGCAGGACGGCCCGGCCGAGATCCTCGGTGCGCCGGCGGGCACGTCGCCGTACTTCGCGGCGATGGTGAATGCGGCGGCCGCCCATTTCGCCGAACAGGACGACGTGCACAACGGCTCGGTGTTCCACCCGGCCGCCGTGGTCTTTCCGCCGGCGCTGGCGCTCGCGCAGGCCACCGGCGCCAGCGGCCGCGAGTTCCTGGCCGCCTGCGTCGCGGGCTACGAAGTCGGCATTCGCGTCGGGGAGTTCCTGGGGCGCAGCCACTACCGCATCTTCCACACCACCGGAACCGCGGGGACGCTGGCGGCCGCGGCGGCTGCCGGGCGGCTGTTGCGGCTGGACCCGCAGCAGATGCTGCACGCGCTGGGCTCCGCCGGCACCCAGGCCGCGGGCCTGTGGGAGTTCCTGCGCGACGCCGCCGACTCAAAGCAACTGCACACCGCCCACGCGGCGGCGGCCGGCCTGATGGCGGCATCGCTCGCGCAGCAGGGCTTCACCGGCGCGCAGCGCATTCTCGAAGGCGCGCAGGGGCTGGGCGCCGCCATGTCGCAGGACGCCGACCCGTCGCGGCTGGTCAACCGCCTGGGCGAGCGCTGGGCGCTGGCGGAGACGTCCTTCAAGTTTCATGCCTCCTGCCGCCACACCCATCCGGCGGCCGATGCGCTGATGAACGTGCTGGCCGGCGGCAGGCTGGCGGCCTCGGACGTGGCGAGCGTCACCGCGCACGTGCACCAGGGCGCCATCGACGTGCTCGGCGCCGTGACCGAGCCACGCACGGTCCACCAGGCCAAGTTCTCCATGGGCACGGTGCTGGGGCTCGTGGCGACGCGCGGCCGCGCCAGCGTCACCGATTTCGAAACGGCGCTGGTCGATGCCGCCGTCGCGTCCTTCCGCCAGAAGGTGCGCATGGAACTGGATCCGGAAGTCGACGGCGCCTATCCGGCGCGCTGGATCGGCAAGGTGACCGTCCGGACGCACGATGGCCAGGCGCTGCACGGACGGGTCGACGAGCCCAAGGGCGACCCCGGCAACACGCTCAGCCGCACCGAAATCGAGGACAAGGCCTTGCGCCTCGCGGCATTCTCCGGCGCCGCCACCGAGGTGCAGGTGCGCGGGCTCGCCGCCTTCGCCTGGCGGCTGGCCGATTGCGAGCGGGTCGAACGGCTGCTGCCGGCGGCGAGCGCGCGATGACCCGGCCGCTCGACGGCATCACCGTGGTGTCGCTGGAACATGCGATCGCCGCCCCGTTCTGCACCCGCCAGCTGGCCGACCTGGGAGCCCGCGTCATCAAGGTGGAGCGCCCGGGCGCGGGGGACTTTGCTCGCGCCTACGACACGCGCGCCCGGGGCCTGTCTTCGCACTTCGTGTGGGTCAATCGCTCCAAGGAAAGCCTCACGCTGGACCTCAAGCAGCCCGAGGCGCTGCAGGTCCTGCGCGAGCTGCTGGCCCAGGCCGACGTGCTGGTGCAGAACCTCGCGCCGGGTGCCGCCGCGCGCATGGGCCTGGACTACGCAACCTTGAGCGCCGCCCATCCCCGCCTGATCGTGTGCGACATCTCCGGCTACGGCAACGACGGGCCGTACCGCGACAAGAAGGCCTACGACCTGCTGATCCAGAGCGAGGCGGGCTTCCTCTCCGTGACCGGCACGCTCGAGGAGCCCTGCAAGTCCGGCAACTCCATCGCCGACATCGCCGCCGGCATGTATGCCTTCACCAGCGTGCTGGCCGCGGTGCTGCAGCGCCAGCGCACGGGGGTGGGCTCGCACGTCGACGTCTCGATGCTGGAGGCGCTGGGCGAGTGGATGGGTTTCCCCATGTACTACGCCTACGAGGGGCAGATGCCGCCGCCACGCAGCGGCGCGTCGCACGCGACGATCTATCCCTACGGCCCCTTCGAGGCCGGCGACGGCAAGACCGTGATGCTCGGGCTGCAGAACGAGCGCGAGTGGAAGCTGTTCTGCGACAAGGTGCTGCTGCAGCCCGCGCTCGCCGAAGACCCGCGCTTTGCCTCCAATGCCAGGCGCAACGAGAACCGGGCAGACCTGCGCGCTGTCATCGCGCAGGCCTTCGGGCAACTGGATGCCGAGCAGGTGATCGCGCGGCTGGAACAGGCACAGATCGCCAACGCCCACGTCAACACCGTGGGCGACATGTGGACGCACCCGCAGTTGCGCGCGCGCGAGCGCTTTCGCGAGGTCGCTTCGCCCGCCGGCCCGTTGCAGGCCATGCTGCCGCCGGGGCGCAGCAACAGCTACGAACCGCGCATGGACGCCGTGCCGGCGGTGGGCGAGCACAGCGACGCGATCCTGCGTGCGCTGGGCCGCAGCGAGGACGCCATCGCGCGGCTGCGCGCGCTGGGGGCGACATGAGCAACCGCCTTCGCCGCGCACGCAGCTTCCTGTTCGTTCCGGCCTCGCGGCCCGAGCGCTATGCCAAGGCCCTGGCCACCGGGGCGGACTGCGTGATCATCGACCTGGAGGACGCCGTGGCGCCGGCCGAGAAGGAGGGCGCGCGGGCCCTGCTGGCCGAAGGCCTCGCAGCGCTCGATGGCGACGCATTGGGGCGGCTGCTGGTGCGCATCAACGCCGCCGGAACGGCGTGGCATGCGCAGGATGTCGCGCTGCTGGGGCGCTGGACGGCGCGGGGACTGGCCGGCGTCATGCTGCCCAAGGCGGAGTCGCCGCACGAGCTGACGCGGCTGGCGGCGGCACTGGGCGCCGCCGCGCAGCTGGTGCCGCTGGTGGAGTCGCTGCAGGGGCTGGACGGCGCCGACCTGCTGGCGCGCGTGTCGCAGGTCGCGCAGCTCGCCTTCGGCCATCTCGATTTCCAGCTCGATGTCGGCATGCGCTGCGGCCGGGACGAATCGCCGCTGGCCCCGGCACGTGCGGCCCTGGTGTTCGCCTCGCGGCGTGCCGGCATCGCGGCCCCGGTGGACGGCGTGACGGTGGCTACCAGCGACGAAGAAGCGTGCCGCGCCGATGCGCAACGCGCCTGCGAGGGCGGTTTCGGCGGCAAGCTGTGCATCCACCCCGCGCAGGTGGCGATCATGCATGCGGCGTTCTCGCCCGACCCGGCGCAGCTTGCCTGGGCCCAGCGCGTGCTGGCAGCCGCGCGTTCGCAACCTGCGGGCGTCTTCACGCTGGACGGCCGCATGGTCGATGCGCCCGTGCTGGCGGCGGCGCGGCGGCTGGTGGACGCAGCCCTACCAGACGCCGGCCGGCCGTGACAGCAGCGTCTCTTTCGCCTGCGGCTTGCGCGGGCCGTCCGCCACCACGCGTGGCATCTGGGCCGCGGTTTCGCGCAGCAGGTCGCGCACCACCCGGTGCGCCTTGCCCACGCGGCGGTCGACCATCCAGACCAGGCCCACGCGGATCACCGCTTCCGGCACTTCCAGGGGCAGCACGGTCAGCGCACCCTGGGCGGCGAAGTGGCGGGCCAGGTCGCGCGACAGGAAGCCGACCGAGTCGGTGAACTGCAGCACGCCCACGTTGGTCAGCGTGGAGATGGATTCGACGTGCCGCCGGGGCACCTCCACTTGCTGCTCCTGGATGAAGGCGTCGATAGGCGCGCGGGTCGACGCGTTGGGCGGCGGCAGCACCATGGGATAGCCCGACAGCATCTGCCATTCGAGCTTGCGCACGGTCGTCAGGGGGTGGTCCTGGCGCACCACGACCGCCAGCGGGTCCTCGTACAGCAGCTCGCTGTCGAACTCCACCGGCAGGCGCTTTGGCGGCAGCACGCCCACCACGATGTCCACGTCGCCGGCGCGCAGCGCAGGCAGCAGCGTGTTCATCGTGCCCTCGCGCACGTTGACGGCGGCGTCCGGCACCTCCGCCTCCAGCCGGGCGATGAAGCGGGGCACCAGCACGCAGGCCGTGGCCGGCAGGACGCCCATCGACACCCGCGTGATGCGGCCTTCGCTGATGTCGCGCAGGTCATCGCGGGCGGTGGCCAGGCGCTCGAGGATTTCGCGCGCATGCCGGATCAGGCAGGCGCCGTGCTCGGTCGGCTCCATGCCGCGCGGCGTGCGGTCGAACAGCGGCAGCTCGAGCCCTTCCTCGATCTGCGCCAGGGTCTTGGACACCGCCGGCTGGGTGACGCTCAGGTAGGCGGCGACCCGGCTGACGCTGCCGAGGTCGTCCATGGCCACCAGCAACTGCAGGTGGCGCAATTTGAGGTTGGCACGGATGTACCAATCGATTTTTGACATGGTGAAAACCCGAACGTTAAATAACCATTTGGTAATGCGATTGGACCGGAACTTTCAATAGACCTCATATGGTGCTTCCCCTAGCATCCGTCCCACGTTGCGCAAAAGGGTGCAACGCGATGCCCCACGAAACACGGAGACCACCCGATGCTGAGATTCCCCCGCCTGGTGCGCGCCGCCACCGCCATTGCCCTCGTCCTGGGCGCCACAGCCGTTCAAGCCGCCGAGTGGCATCCGCTGAAGGTCCGGGTGGGCGCGGGCGACAGGGCCGCGTTGGCCGACTACAGCCCCCTCGTCAAGGCCAGCAAGCCCTGGTCGATCTGCGTGTCCGTCCCGCACATGAAGGATCCGTTCTTCGTGGCCGCCAACTACGGCATGGTGGAGCAGGCCAAGCGGCTGGGCGTGCGCGTGCAGACGCTGGATGCGGGCGGCTACACCGGCCTGAACACGCAGATCTCGCAGATCGAGAACTGCGTCGCCGGCGGCGCCGACGCCGTGGTGATGGTGGCGATTGCACGCGACGGCATGAACAACCTGCTCACGCAGCTCAAGGCCAAGAACATCCCCGTGATCGACGCAGTCAACGGCGTGAGCTCGAAGGACACGGCCGCCCGCGTGCTGACCAGCCCGCGCGACGAGGGCCTGCGGGCCGGCCAGTACCTGGCGAAGAAGCACCCGGCCGGCAGCAAGGCCGTCAGGATCGGCTGGTTGCCCGGCCCCGCCGGTGCCGGTTTCGTCGAGGCCTTCAACTCCGGCTTCCACGAAGGCATCAAGGGCAGCGCGGTGGTGATCGCCGAGACCAAGAACGGCGACGTCGGCAAGGAAGTCCAGGCGCGGCTGGTGGAGGACATGCTGCAGACGCACAAGGATCTCGACTACATCGTCGGCACGGCGGTGATGGCGGAGGCGGCGGTGCCGCTGCTGAAGGCGCGCAAGCTGCAGGACAAGGTCAAGCTGGTGTCGATCTACATGACCCCGGGCGTCTACGAGAACCTGAAGGCCAGGAACATCGAGGCAGCGGGCGCCACGCCGATCGTCCTGCTGGGCAACGTGATGCTCGACACGGCCGTGCGGGTCCTGGAAAAGAAGGTGGAGCACACCGACGTGAACCTGCTGGGCCAGGTCTGGACGAGCGGCGAGGTCCGCAAGCTGGACGTGGGCACGGTGATGGCGCCGGCGTCCTTCCGGCCGGTCTTCAACTTCGGCAAGTAAAGCCGAGCGCAGGAAAGCCCGCCGCCGTGAACGCCGCCGCCCGACCCGCCGACCTGTCAGCGCCCGCGCCGACCCTGCGCGTGCTCGGCCTGTCCAAGCGCTACGGCCAGCATCTGGCGCTGGACAACGTGTCGCTGGACCTGCATGCGGGCGAGGTGCACGTGCTGTTCGGCGAGAACGGCGCGGGCAAGTCGACCCTGATCACGATGCTGGCCGGCGCCCGCGAGCCGAGCTCCGGCCACGTGGAGATCGGCGGCCACCGCGGCGCGTTCGCCAGTGTGGCGCAGGCACGGGGCCACGGCGTGCGCGCGGTGTTCCAGGAATTCTCGCTGGTGCCCTTGCTCACCGTGGCCGAGAACATCACGCTGGGCGAGGAGCCGGTGCGAGGCGCCGGCCTGCTGGACAAGGGCAGGGCGCGCGCCGAGGCGCGGGCGCTGATCGAGCGCCTGGGCTTCGCGCTCGACCCCGACGCCCGGGTCGGCCACCTGCCGCGCGGCAAGCAGCAGATGGTGGAGATCTGCAAGGCCCTGCGCCGCACGCCGCGCGTCCTGATCCTCGACGAGCCGACGGCGTCGCTGTCGGAGCACGACGCGCAGTCCCTGTTCGCGCTGGTGCGCCGCCTGAAGGCGGACGGCGCGGCCATCGTGTACATCACCCATCGCATGCACGAGATCCCGGCGCTGGGCGACCGCGTCACCGTGCTGCGCGACGGCCAACAGGTGGCCACCGTGCCGGCGGACACGCCGGAGCAGCGGCTGATCGAGTTGATGACCGGCCGGCGGCTGGCCAACATCTACCCCGCGTTGCCCGCGGCACGCGAGCAGGTGAGGCTGTCGATCGAGGGCGTGTCGCTGCCCTCGCGGCCGGGTCGCACCACGGTGCGCGAGGCCAGCCTGCAGGTGCGCGCCGGCGAGATCGTGGGCGTGGCCGGGCTGGTGGGCTGCGGCAAGAGTGAACTGGCGCAGGCCTGCTTCGGCCTCGACCGCCTGGCGGCCGGGCGCATCGTGCTGGACGGCAGGACCGTGCAATTCCGCCATCCGGCCGACGCGATTGCCGCCGGCCTCTGGTACAGCCCCGCGGACCGCAAGCACGAGGGCCTGGCCCTGGGCCTGCCGGCGGGCGACAACATGGCCTTGTCCGGCCTGCGCTTCGGTCCGGTGCGCGGTACCTGGCTGCGGCCGCGCCGCGAGCGCGCCCACCTGAACCGGCTGGCCGCCCGGGTCGACTTCGCGGCGCCGCGCCTGCGCGAGAACGCCGCCAACTTCTCCGGCGGCAACCAGCAGAAGGTGATGCTGGCCAAGGGCCTGGCGCAGGACATCGGCGTGTACGTGTTCGACGAGCCCACCGTCGGCGTCGACGTCGGGGCCCGCGAAGCCATCTACCGTTGCCTCGCCGACCTGAGCGGCGCCGGCGCCGCCATCCTGCTGGTGTCTTCCGACCTGCCCGAGCTGATGGGCATGACGCACCGGATGCTGGTGATGAACGAAGGCCGCATCAGCGCCGAGTTCCAGCGGGCCGACTACGACGAACACCGCATCCTCGAGAAGTTCTTCTAGAGACACCATGAATACGACCACCGTCCTTCCCACGCAGCTGCCGGCTGCCGCGGCGCCCGAGCGCTTCCGCGCGTGGCGCTGGCTGGCCCGCAACCGCCAGGAGCTCGCCTTGCCGGTGATGTTCTCCGCCGCCGTGCTGACGTTCAGCCTGCTGGCTCCCGGTTTCATGAGCGCCGACAACCTGACCAACATGGCCCGCCAGTCGGTCTACCTGCTGATCGTGGCGCTGGGCCAGCTCATCGTGCTGGTGGCCGGCGGGCTCGACCTGTCGGTCGGCACCGTGGCGGCGCTCACGTCGGTGGCCGGTGCCACGGTGATGGCGGCGGTGTATGCGGCGCTGCCCGAATCGCCCTGGCTGGCCGTGGCGGCGGGCGCGGGCGTGGGACTCGCCATCGGTTGCGCGGTGGGCCTGGTCAACGGCCTGGGCGCCACGCTGCTGAAGATCCCGCCTTTCATGATGACGCTGGGCATGTCGTCGGTGCTGTTCGGCGTCACGCTGTTCATCTCGGGCGGCTCCCCCATCTACGGCCTGCCCAAGGTGCTGGGCGAGGTGTTCGGCTTCGGTGAGGTGTTCGGCATCCCGGTGCCCGCGCTGGTGGCCCTGGTCGCGGTCGCCGTCACCTACGTGCTGCTGGAGTGGTCGCGTTTCGGCCGGCACCTCTATGCCACCGGCGGCAATCCGCGTGCCGCGGAACTCTCGGGCGTGCGCACCGGCCGCGTCATCGTCCTGTCCTTCGTGTTGTCCAGCCTGATGGCCGTCCTGACCGGGCTGCTGCTGACGGCGCGACTGGACACGGGGGAGGCCAACATCGGCGCGAGCCTGCCGCTGGAGTCCATCGCCGCCTGCGTGATCGCCGGCGTCAGCCTGGCCGGCGGGCAGGGCCGCACCCTGAAGGTGCTGCTCGGCACGCTTCTCATCATGCTGGTGGGCAACGGCCTGAACCTGATGCAGGTCGGCGCCTATGCCCAGACGATGGCCATCGGCGCCATCCTGATTTTTGCCATGGCGCTGGCGCGCCACTGAATTCGATTCGACCCATCCACCCGACGGAGACATCCCCATGAACGCACCCATGCAGCAGCAGGCCCTGATCCCGATGACGGGCAAGGAATACCTGGAAAGCCTCAACGACGACCGCGAAGTCTGGATCTACGGCAAGCGCGTCAAGAACATCACCGAGCACCCGGCATTCCGCAACTCGGCCCGCATGGTGGCGCGCTTCTACGACGCGCTGCACGATCCGGCCCGGCGCGAAGTGCTGACGACGCCGACGGAGTGGGGCGGCTACACGCACCGCTTCTTCCGCGCGCCCAAGACGGTGGAGGAGCAGGTGGCTTCGCGTGACGCCATCGCCGAGTCGCAGCGCATTTCCTATGGCTGGATGGGGCGCTCGCCGGACTACAAGGGCAGCTTCCTGGCCACCCTGGGCGCCAACGCGGCCTACTACAAGGGCTACGAGGCCAATGCCACGGCCTGGTATCGCAAGGCGCAGGAGCGCACCTGGTACATCAACCACGCGATCATGAATCCGCCCGTGGACCGCAACAAGTCCAGCGCCGACACCTCCGACGTGTTCATCCGCGTGGTGAAGGAAACCGACGCCGGCCTGTACATCAGCGGCGCCAAGGTCGTCGCGACGGCTTCCGCGCTGACCAACTACACCTTCGTCGCCCACGCCGGCCAGATCCCGATCAAGGACCCGGCCTATGCGCCGGTGTTCATCGTCCCCACCGGCACCCCCGGCGTGAAGATGATCTCCCGCGTCTCCAACGAGCAGCGTGCTGCCGTCCTGGGCAGCCCGTTCGACTACCCGCTGTCCTCGCGCATGGACGAGAACGACGCGATCCTGGTCCTGGACAACGTGTTCGTGCCCTGGGAGAACGTGTTCATGCACGGCAACGTGGACCAGGCCAACGACTTCGCGCCGGGCTCCGGCTTCAACGCCCGCGCGGCCATGCACGGCTGCACCCGGCTGGCGGTCAAGCTGGACTTCATGGTCGGCGTGCTGAGCAAGGCGCTCAAGATCACCGGCACCAACGCCTTCCACGGCGTGCAGTCGCGCTTCGGTGAAGTGGTCGCCTGGCGCAACACCATGTGGGGCCTGTCCGATGCCATGGCCAAGAGCAACATCCCGTGGAACGGCATGGTGCAGCCGGACGCCCGCTACGGCGCCGCCTACCGCACGATTTCGCAGGTGGCCTTCCCGATGATCAAGCAGATCATCGAAGCCAGCGTCACCAGCGGCCTGATCTACCTGCCCTCGCATGCCGACGACTTCAAGGTGCCGGAGATCCGCGGCTACCTGGACCGCTACGTCCGCGGCAGCGGCGGCGTCGACGCCGAAGGGCGCGTCAAGGTCATGAAGCTGCTGTGGGACTGCATCGGCAGCGAGTTCGGCGGCCGCAGCGAGCTGTACGAGATCAACTATCTCGGCTCCAACGACGTCACGCGCCTGGCCAACCTGTGGGAGGCGCAAGGCAGCGGGGACATGGCGAACATGGAAGCCATGGTGGATCGCTGCATGGGCGAGTACGACCTGGACGGCTGGACGGTGCCCGACCTGGTGAACAACGACGACGTCAGCGTCCTGCGGCGCGGCTGAAGCGGGGAGAACGAGATGCCCAAGGCCATCGACACCGCCTACGTCCTGTACCAGGTGACCGACCTGGACCGCATGGAAGGATTCATGCGCGACTTCGGCCTGGTGAGCGGCAGCCGCACGGCGGAGCTCCTGTGCATGCGCGGGGCCGGGCCGGCGCCGGTGATCCACGTCACCCGCAAGGGCCCGGACAACCGCTTCATCGGCGGCGCGCTGCAGATGGCGTCGCGCGCCGACCTGGAGGCGCTCGCCAGGCTGCCCGGCTCCTCGCCGGTGGAAGCCATCACCGACCTGCCGGGCGGCGGCTTCCGGGTGCGCACCACCACGCCCGACGGCGTTCCGATCGACGGCGTCTGGGGCCAGACGCCAGCCGCCCCGCTGGGGCTGCGTGATCCCAACCCGTTCAACGCGGGCACCGTCAAGCGCCGCATCAACGCCTCGCTGCGGCCCAAGCGCGAACCGGGGCTGGTGCTGCGGCTGGGGCACTTCGTGCTGCGCGTCAGCGACCATCCGCAAAGCAAGGCCTGGTTCCAGGAGCGCTTCGGCCTGGTCGACTCCGACTACCTGTGCGTGCCCGGCGACGAGAGCCAGGTCGTTGGCACCTTCGTGCGCTTCGACTGCGGCGCGCAGGCGGTCGACCACCATTCGATGCTGATCCTGCAGGCGGCCGACCCCGGCGTGCACCACTGCAGCTTCGAGATGCAGGACATGGACGCCGTGTGCGGCGCGCACGACTACCTGATGGAGAAGGGCTACGAGCTGGAGTGCGGCGTCGGCCGCCACCTGGTCGGCAGCCAGATCTTCGACTACTGGCGCGATCCCTTCGGGTTTCGCGTCGAGCACTACACCGATGGCGACGTCGCCGATTCCCGCTACGAGCCGGTGCGCTATGCCGTGCCGGCAGACGAGACCACGCAGTGGGGCATGCAACCGCCCCGCACTTTCTTCGATTGATCGTCAACTCAGGAGGATCCCATGACGACGACCACCACCCTCAAGAAGCAACGCTTCAGCTCGCCCCAGGTCGCGGAATACCCGCCCGGCCACTGGTCCAACTGCATCCGCGTCGGCGATCAGATCTGGCTGTCCGGCTTCACCGCTCGCGCCAACGACCTGAAGGCCATCCATCACCCGGACGCCTACGGCCAGGCCCAGGTGATCTTCCAGAAGATCAAGCACTGCCTGGAAGCCGCCGGCGCCACCATGGCCGACGTGGTGAACATGAACATCTACGTTACCGACATGGCGGACAACAAGGCGATCTGGAAGGCCCGCCAGGAGTTCTTCACCGGCGACTTCCCCTGCTCCACGCTGGTGCAGGTCGCTTCGCTGGCCGATTCGCGCATCAAGCTGGAAATCACCTGCCAGGCCATGGCCGGTTCCGGCCAGGCCTGAGGAAGATGGCGATGCCCCCGATCGTTCCCGTATCGCTCGCGAGCGCCGTCGAGGGCGTCGCCCTGCCTTTCACGGCGCGCGAATTCCGCGACGCCATGGGCCAGTTCGCCACCGGCGTCGTCATCATCTCCACCGAGGTGGACGGCGACGCCCACGCGATGACCGCCAACGCGTTCATGTCCGGCTCGCTGGAGCCGCCGCTGGTGCTTGTCTCCGTGGCCTGCACGGCCCGCATGCACGAGAAGATCCGCGCCTCCGGGACGTTCGGCGTCAGCGTGCTGGCGCAAGCGCAGCTTCACGTCAGCAGCCATTTCGCGGGCCGTCCGGTGGACGGCTTCGCCCCCGATTTCGACCGCCTGCAGGGCCTGCCCGTGATCCGCGACGCCGCCGTGCAGGTGGCGGCATGCCTGGAGCACGCCTACCCCTGCGGCGACCACACCCTCTATGTCGGCCGCGTGCTCGCCTTGCGCGGCCTGGCCGAGAAACCGCCGCCGCTGCTGTACCACGGCGGCCGCTACGCCGCGGCCCAGCCGATGGCCTGTTGAACCAAGCAAAGGCGGGAAGGACCCATGAAGGCTGAACCGATCGCGCGCGCGCTGCACGGCATCGGAGCGCCGTTGCCGCGGCTGGAGGACCCGCGCCTGCTCACGGGCCACGGGCGCTACGCCGACGACGCCGTGCTGCCCGACATGGTGCGCGGCTACGTGCTGCGCTCGCCGGTGGCCCACGCCCGCATCCGGTCCATCGACGTTCGCGGCGCCCTCGACGTGCCCGGCGTGCTGGCCGTGCTGACCGCCGAGGACTACGCGGCCGACGGCCTGGGCGACATCCCCTGCCTGAGCATCCCGCCGGGCATCACCGGGGGCAGCTATCACCGCACGCCCTTTCCGCCCCTGGCGAGCGGGCAGGTGCTGGCCGTGGGCAGCGGCGTGGCCTTCATCGTCGCCGAAACCCTGGCCGCGGCGATGGATGCGGCCGAGCGCATCGCGGTCGACTACGACGCCATGCCCGCCGCGCCCACCGTCGAGGCGGCGATCGCCCCCGGCGCGCCCCTGGTCTGGCCCGACGCCGCGGGCAACCGGTGCTTCCAGCACCAGCTCGGGAATGCAGCAGCGACCGACGCGGCCTTCACGGGCGCGGCGCACGTGGTGCGCGCGCGCATCCGCAGCCAGCGCGTGGCCGGCAATCCCCTGGAGCCGCGCACTGCGCTCGGCGTGTACAGCGAAGGCGACGGCCGCTGGCAGCTCACCAGCTCCGCCGCCAATCCGCACCGCATCCGCCTGCTGCTGGCCGAGCACATCTTCCGCGTGCCGGGCCACCGCATCCAGGTGATCGCGGGTGACGTCGGTGGCGGCTTCGGCACCAAGGGCGGCCTCTATCCCGAGGAGATCCTGGTGCTGTGGGCCGCGCAGCGCGTCGGCCGCCCGGTCAAGTGGGTGAGCGATCGCAGCGAGGCCTTCCTGTCCGACTTCAACGGGCGCGACCAGGTGGCCGACGCCGAGATGGCGCTGGACGCCGACGGCAAGGTGCGCGCGTTGCGGGTGGTGGTCAACCACAACCTGGGCTGCCAGCTCGGCCCCTCCACCGCCCATCCGCCGCTGGTGGGTTGCCGCATGCTGTCGGGCGTCTACGCGATCCCGGCGATGCACGTGGAGATCAACGGCATCTTCACGCACAGCCGCACCCTCACGACCTACCGCGGCGCCGGCCGGCCCGAGGCCACCATGGTGGTCGAGCGCATGCTGGACCTGGCGGCCGCCGAGATGGGGCTGGATGCGGTGGCGGTCCGCCGGCGCAACTTCATCCGCCCCGACCAGATGCCGTACCGCACGGCGATCGGCGAAACCTACGACTGCGGCGAGTTCGAGGCGGCCATGGACGCCGCGCTGGAGCTGGCCGGGTGGAACGGCTTCGAGCAGCGGCGCGCCGAGAGCGCCGCGCGCGGCAAGCTGCGCGGGCGCGGCCTGTCCTGCTACATCGAGGTCTGCGCCACCATCAGCGACCGCATGGAGCTGCGCTTCGACGGCACCGGCGGCCTGACCATCTTGGCGGGCACCTTCAGCTACGGCCAGGGCCATCACACCAGCTATTCGCAGATGGTCCACGAATGGCTGGGCGTGCCGCTGGAGCGGATCCGCTTCCTGCAGGGCGACACCGACAAGATCGCCAACGGCCGCGGCAGCTTCGGCTCGCGCAGCATGACGGTCGGCGGCTCGGCCCTGAAGGCCGCCTGCGACCAGGTCATCGAACGCGGCCAGCGCGTCGCGGCCATCCTGCTGGGGCGGGCCGAGGACAGCCTGGTCTTCGCCGACGGCGTGTACCGCGTCAAGGACGATCCGGCGGCGAGCATCACGCTGGACGCGGTGGCGCGGGCGACCTACGCCTGGGGCGCGCCCAAGCCGCTGCCCAAGGAGCTCTGGTCGGGGCTGGAAGGCGTCGGCTACTTCACGGCCAATCCGCAGAACTATCCCAACGGCTGCTACGTCGCCGAGGTGGAGGTGGACCCCGACACCGGCGAAGTGAAGCTGGTGGACGTCAGTGCGGTGGACGACGTCGGCAACGTCATCAACCCGCTGCTGCTCGAAGGCCAGATCCACGGCGGCATCGCCCAGGCCGCCGGCCAGGTGCTCAAGGAAGCCGTCGTGTACGCGCCCGACGGCCAGCTGCTGACGGGTTCGTTCACCGACTACGCCATGCCGCACGCGCAGGACTTCCCGCGTTTTCGCACGGCCCTGCGGCCGGTGCCCACGCGCACCAACCCGCTGGGCGTCAAGGGCGGCGCCGAAACCGGCACCGTGGGCCTGCCGCCGGCCATCGTCGGCGCCATCGTCGACGCGCTGCGCCCGCTGGGCGTGCGCGACATCGCCTGTCCCGCCACTCCGCTGGTGGTGTGGAACGCCATCCAGGAAGCACGCAAATGAATCTCTACATGGTGTACCGCGTCGACCGTGACGACGGCCAGGCCGGCGCGATCCGCGCGGCCACGCGTCCCGCGCACCGCGCCTACATGGACCAGTTCGCCGGGCGCGTGCGCATGGGCGGCCCCATCCTCGACGCCCGCGGCGAGGGCTGCGGCGGCCTGATGCTGGTCGAGGCCGAGAGCGAGGACGCCGTACGGGCCATGGTCGCCAACGACCCCTTCGAGATCGCGGGGCTGTCGTCCCGCATCGACATCCACCCCTTCCGCTGGCAGACCAGGCGCCCGGCGGATCTGCCGCCGCTGTGACGGCGCACCGAGAGGATTTCCATGGAATTGACAGGCGAGCAGCGGCTGCCGGTGACGCGCGAGCGCGTCTGGGCTGCCTTGATGGACACCGAAACCCTGCGCGCGGCCATTCCCGGCTGCGAGTCGGTGGTGCATGAAGGCGAGGGCCGCTACGCCGTGAGCGTCGTCGCCGCGGTCGGGCCGGTGAAGGCCCGCTTCAAGGGCCGGCTGCAGCAGCAGGACCTGCAGCCGCCGCACCGCTACACGCTGAGCTTCGAGGGCGACGGCGGCATGGCCGGCTTCGCCCGGGGCAGCGCCGAGGTCGAACTGTCCGAAGCCGAAGGCGCGGCCCACACGGTCCTGGCCTATCGGGCCCAGGCCCAGATCGGCGGGCGCCTCGCGCAGATCGGTTCGCGGCTGGTGGACGCCGCGGCGGCACGCATGTCGCAGCAGTTCTTCGAGCGGCTGACGCAGGCCATCGCGGCGCCGGCGCTTGCGCAGGCTGCGGCGGTGCAGGGGGTGCCGCTGGCCGTGGGCGAGCCGCCGGCCCCGGCGGTGCTGCCCGGGTACGGACCGCAACCGGCGTACGACGCCGGCTGGAGCGGCACGGTCAGCCTCACCATGCCCGGCTGGGCCTGGGCCTTCACGTTGGCGGCCCTGGTGGCGGCCAGCTGGATCGCGACGCATTGAGGCCGGCATGAGCACGCGCGAAGTCACCCTCACCGTCAACGGCATCCTGCGCTCGCACGCCGTGGAGCCGCGCACGCTGCTCGTGCAGTTCCTGCGCGAGCACTGCGGGCTGACGGGCACCCACGTCGGCTGCGACACCACCCAGTGCGGCTGCTGCACCGTGCACCTCGACGGCCGTGCCGTGAAGTCGTGCACGATGCTCGCGACGCAAGCCGATGGCGGCGAGGTCACCACCATCGAGGGCGTCGGCACGCCGCAGCAGATGCATCCGCTGCAGGAGGCGTTCCGCGAGCACCATGCGCTGCAATGCGGCTTCTGCACCCCGGGCATGGTGATGCAGGGCATCGACATCATCCGGCGCGGCCAGGCCGGCGACGACGCCACCGTCAGGCGCGAGCTGGAAGGCAACCTGTGCCGCTGCACCGGCTACCAGAACATCGTGGATGCGATCCGCAGTTGCGCGCAGCGCTGCGACGCGCGGGAGGTCTGACGTGGTCGACTTCGACTACGCCCGCCCGCGCAGCCTGGCCGAGGCCCTGGCGCTGCTGGCGGCGGATCCAGAGGCCAAACCGATGGCCGGTGGCCAGACCCTGCTGCCCACGCTCAAGCAGCGGCTGGCGCGGCCCACGCTGCTGGTGGACTTGCAGGCCATCCCGGAGCTGCGCGGCATCGAAGTGCGCGAGGGCGCCGTCACCCTGGGCGCCATGACGCGCCACGCCGAGACGGCCGCGCATCCCGGCATCGTGGCCGCCATTCCCGCGCTCGCTTTCCTCGCAGGCGGCATCGCCCATCCGCAGGTGCGGCACGTGGGGACGCTGGGTGGCTCGATCAGCAACAACGACCCCGCGGCCGACTATCCCGCCGCCCTGGTGGCGCTGGGGGCGCAAGTGCAGACCAGCCGCCGCGCCATCGCGGCCGACGATTTCTTCACCGGCTTGTTCAGCACCGCGCTGGAGCCCGGGGAGCTGGTGCTGCGGGTGCGCCTGCCGGTGCCGGTGCGCGCGGGCTACTGCAAGATCGCCAACATCGCCTCCGGCTACGTCACCACCGGCTGCTTCATCGCCGACTTCGGCGGCGGCCGCGTGCGCGTGGCAGTCAATGGCGCCGGGCCTTGCGTGTTTCGCCAGCGCGAGTTCGAGCAGGCCCTGGCCGCGGACTTCTCGCCGGCGGCGCTGGCGGGCCTGGTCCAGGACCCGCAAGGCCTCAACGCCGATCTTCACGCCAGCGCGGCCTACCGCGCGCAGCTCGTGACCGTGGCCGCGAAGCGCGCGTTGGCCATGGCACTGTCCGACTCAACCAACCTGGAGAAATCCCCCGCATGAAACTGATGTCCTATGTGACCCCGCAACGCGCCAGCTTTGGCGTGGTGCAGGGCGACCGCGTGATCGACATGGGCGCCCGCCTCGGGCCGGGCTGTCCCGACCTCAAGAGCGCCATCGCCCAAGGCCTGCTGCCGCGCATCGCCGCGCTGGCCGACAACGCGCCGGCCGACTTCCGGCTGGACGAGGTGGTGCCGCTGCCAGTGATCCCCAATCCCGGCCGCATCCTCTGCGTGGGGCTCAATTACGTGGCCCACCGGGCCGAAGGCAGGCACAAGACCGAGGCCGCCGCGCCCACCATCTTCCTGCGCCTGCCCGAGTCGCAGGTCGGCCACGGCCGGCCGCTGACGTGCCCGCGCGAGTCGGACCAGTTCGACTTCGAGGCCGAGCTGGCCGTCGTCATCGGCAAGGCCGGCCGCCGCATCGACCGGGCCAGCGCACTGTCGTACGTCGCCGGCATCAGCGCCTACAACGACGGCTCGGTGCGGGACTGGCAGCTGCTCATGGGCCAGTGGGCCCCGGGCAAGAACTTTCCCGCCACCGGCGCCTTCGGCCCCTGGATGGTGACCAGCGACGAACTGCCGCCCGACCGCGTGCTGAGCCTGGTCTGCCGCCTGAACGGCGTGGAGATGCAGCGCACCACCACCGACCTGATGATGTTCAGCATCCCTGAGCTGATCGCGTTCGTGTCGACCTTCACCACGCTGGAGCCGGGCGACGTGATCGTGACGGGCACGCCCAGCGGGGTCGGCCTGCGGCGCACTCCGCAGGTGTGGATGAAGCACGGCGACGTGGTGGAGATCGAGCTGGAAGGCGTGGGCGTGCTGCGCAATCCCGTGGTGAAGGAAGCGGCATGAGTGCCGCGGTCCCGGAGGCCATCCGCGCGCAGCTGGCGCGCAGCGGCTCGGCCAACATCGCCAACTGCCTGCTCAAGCGCGGACTGCGCAACACCATGCTGCTGGGCCTGTCGCCGCTGGGGCCGGAGCAGCCGGTCCTGGTGGGGCCGGCCTGGACCGTGCGCTTCATCCCGGCGCGCGAGGACGTCGACACGATGGCGCTGTACGCCACCACCGAGAGCAAGCATCGCCGCGCGATCGAGGAATGCCTGGCGGGCGCGGTGCTGGTGCTCGCGCCGGGCGGCGACGCCCGCGCCTCAGTGATGGGCGACATGATGGCGCTGCGCCTGAAGGTGCGCGGCGTCGAGGGCGCGATCACGGATGGCGGCTACCGCGACATGCCGGGGATCCGCGCGACCGGGCTGCCCTGCTTCCAGGCCCGCAGCTCGGGCCCCGCCACGCCCATCGCGCTCAGCCCGGTGGAGTTCCAGGTGCCCGTCGGCGTGGCCGGCGTGGCCGTGTATCCCGGCGACGTGATCGTGGGCGACGCGGAAGGCGTGGTCTGCATCCCCGCGCACCTGGTGCAGGAGGTGGCCGGCGAAGCCGCCGCCAACGCCGACTACGAAGTTTTCGCCGCCGCGCACATCCGGCGCGGCCGGTCCATCTTCGGCCTGTTTCCGGCCACCGCGGAAAGCCGCGCCGAATACGAACAATGGGTGGCCGCCGGCTGCCCGCCCCTGGAGACCCTGCCATGAACGCACCCGACCTGAAGACGCTCGAGATCATGATCCGCACCCAGGAGCTGGACCCAGCCCAGTGGATCGACTACCCGGACTACGGCTTTCGCCAGTACTTCCTGTGGAAGAACAAGGAGACCGGCGCGTCCATCGCGCTGCTCGAGTACCAGAAGGGCGGCCGCATCCCTGTCAAGCACAGCCACGCCTCCAACCAGTTCATGTATTGCCTCGAGGGCGACTACGAGTACACCGACTCGCAGCTGCGCCTGAAGGCGGGCTCGTTCTACATGAACCCCAAGGACCACCCGCACGGCCCGACGATCGCGCACGAGAAGAGCCTGCTGATCGAGATCTACGACGGCCCGCATTACCACGACAAGCCGGTTTTCCATACGGACGAGACCATCGGGGATTTCCTGGCCAAGAAGTGATCCCCTGGCCGGGACGCAGCAGCGCCGCTTTCGAGCGGCGCTGCCGTTTGCGCTGTCCTGTTGCGATTCAGCGCGCCACGCTGCCGGCCAGCTCGCGCAGCAGGGCGGCGCGGTCGGTGGCCAGCATCGCGCGGATCCGCTCGGCCTGCGGCCCGAAGTACACCTCTTCCTGGCCGGCCGCGATGGCGTCGAGCAGCGCCGCGGCCGCATCCTCCGGCCGGCTCTTGGGGATGTCGGCCCCGCGCGTCATCGCCGTGTCCACCGCGCCCGGCATGAAGGCCACCACCAGGGTGCCCTGCGCGGCCAGTTCCGCGCGCAGGCATTCGGTCATGCGCAGGGCAGCCGCCTTCGAGGCGGACAGCGAGCCCATGCGCGGCAGGCCGACGCGGGCCGCGATCGAGAGCACGTTGGCGATGGCGCCGCCGCCGTTGGCGCCCAGCGCCGGCGCGAAGGCCCGGCACATCGCCAGCGTGCCGAAGTAGTTGGTCTCCATTTCGGCCCGCGCGCCGGCCAGGTCCGCTGCGCCCACGACCCGCTGGTTGTGGTTGACCCCGGCGTTGTTGACCAGCAGGGTCACGTCTTCGGCCGCACGCGCCGCGGCCGCCACCTGCTCGGGGTCGGTGATGTCCAGCGCCAGCGAAACCACGCGTGGATGGGCCGCCGGCGGCGCGCGCCGGCCGGCCGCGTACACGCGGGCCGCGCCGCGGCGCAGCAGCTCCGTGACCAGCCAGGAGCCGATGCCGCCGCCGGCGCCCGTCACCAGCGCCACGCTCCCGGCGATGCGGTGGGGGACGCTCAACATGCCGGATCTTCCTTGCCGGAGGCAGGCCTCGTGCCACGCAGGGCCTGCCAGCCGCGGCGCAGGAGCGGCCAGGCGATCATCACGGCCATCACCGCGATCAGGGCGGCGGACACCGGCCGCGAGAAGAAGATACCGAACGAGCCGTCGTCGATGTTGAGGGCCTGGCGCAACGAGGTCTCCAGCAGGTCGCCCAGCACCATGCCCAGCACCAGCGGCACGGCCGGCAGGCCCGACAGCGCGCACAGCCAGCCGAAGATCCCGAAGGCGAACGCGACCCACGTGAAGTACAGCGAGTTGCCCAGCGAGTAGGAACCGATGAAGCACAGGGAAAGGATGACCAGGCCGAGCAGGCGCGGGTCCAGGCGCACGCACATGGCGACGTAGCGGACGAGGAAGACCAGCATCACCAGGATCACCACGTTGATCAGCAACATGGACACCATGATCCCGCTGACCAGTTCCGGACGTTCGTTGAACAGGTTGGGGCCGGGGAAGACGCCGTGCACCATGAAGACTCCCATGATGATGGCCGTGACCGCGTCGCCGGGAATGCCGAGGGCGAGCAGGGGCACCAGGGCGCCACCGCTGACCGAGTTGTTGGCGGCTTCCGCGGCGATGATTCCGCGGGGATCGCCCTTGCCGATGGCCTCGGGGTCATGGCGCTTGGCCTCGAAGTACGACAGCGAAGTCGACAGCGCCGCGCCGACCGCCGGCAGCACGCCGATCAGCGTGCCGATGATCGTCGCCTTGGTCAGTGTCGATGGAAAGCGGAACACCTCGCCCATGGAGCGGAAGCTGAATCCGGCCTGCTCGAGCTGGTCGCCGCGCTTCGCCGCGCGCGGCTTCATCCCGAGCAGCACGAAAGCCTGCGCCATGCCGAAGATGCCGATCACCACCGCGCCCAGGGGAAGCCCGGTCATGAGCTGCGCCGCCCCGAACGTGAAGCGCTGCTCCTGCGAGGTCGGGTCGATGCCGATGGTGCCGACGAACAGGCCCAGTCCCAGCATGAGCGCGGCCTGCGCCGTGCGTCCCTGATAGGCCTTGATGACACAGACCAGCGCCAGTAGCGCGGCGGCGGTGAATTCCGCGGCTCCGAAGCGGCCGGCGACCGCGGCAAGCGGCTTCGCGGCGAAGATCAGGAACACGGCGCTGGCGATGCCGCCGACGAAGGCGGAGGTGAAGGCCAGGGTGAGCGCGCGCTGCGCTTCGCCTCGTGCTGCCATGGGATAGCCGTCGAACATGGTCATGATCGACGAAGCTTCGCCGGGCGTGCGGATCAGGATGGATGTGACGGCGCCGCCGTAGAAGGCACCGCAGTAAATCCCCAGCAGCAGGACCAGGCCGGACATGGGGGACATGCCGTACGTGATGGGCAGCATCACCGCGATCGCGACGGCCGGGCCGATGCCCGGGAGCACGCCGATGATGATTCCCAGCGCGGAGCCGGCGACCAGCGATGCGAGCACGCCCCAATGCAGGACAGACTGCAGCCCGAGGAGCAGTTCGTTCATGGTGGATTCCTTCAGGCGGCGGTGAAGAGGCTGGCCACAGGGAACCAGACCTTGAAGCCGACGACGAAGACGAGGTAGAGCACGGCCGTCAGGACGACTGCGATCAGCGCGGGCAGGCGCCATCCGAGTCCCGCCAGCCGCCCGAGCGCGAGCAGGAACGCGGCAGTGCCGATGGCATAGCCCGCGAAAGGAACTGCGACGATGTAGATCGCGTAAGCGACGAAGGCCAGCAGCACCACGCGCCAATGGGCCGTCGGTTCGTCAATGTCGTCCGTGGTCAGCGAGGCTCCGCGCAGCAGCCGCATGCAGTGCACGGCGGCGCCGATCGCCACCACCGCCAGCGCGATGGCCGGGAACAGGGCCGGGGACCGGAAATAGGGAACGTCCTTCATCCCGATGATCAATCGAGGCGTGAGCGGCAGTAGCACCGCCGCCGCCACTGCCAGGAAGCCCACGAAGCCGGCGGCCAGCCGGCGTTGCGCGCGCTCGCTGAGCTCCTGGGGACTGCCGACCGCGGTCGTCATGGCAGGCCCGCTCACTTCTTCAACAAGCCGAGTTCGACCATCACGGGCGTCAGGCCCGTTTCGTCCGCCCTGATCTGCGCAGCAGTCGCCTCGGCGTCCTTCCAGAACAGGGGAGTGTTGATCTTCTTCGCCAGCTCAACTACCGACGGGTCCTTCAGCGCCACCTGCACTGCGGCGGCGATCTTGGCCTTGATGTCGGCCGGCGTCCCCTTGGGCACGAAGACGGCCTGCCACACGAGAACGTCGAAGTCGTAGCCCGCTTCGCGCAGGGTCGGCACCTCCGGCAGTTCGTGCAGCCGGGCAGCATTGAACGTCAAAATTGCCCGCACTTCGCCGGCCGCGATCGCGCTCCTGGCCGTGTTGTAGGGCGCGGTGACGAAGTCGGCGTCGCCCGACTTCAGCTGCGCCGGGCTGGCCGGGCTGAAGGTGACGCCGCGGAAGGACCACTTCTTATGCGCCGCCATGCGGTAGACGACCTGCGTCGGGACCGCCGCCGGGCCGAAGTGGCCCAGCACCAGGGGCTTGGCGTTCTTGTGGGCGTGGGCCTCCAGTTCCTGGATCGTCTTGTAAGGCGCATCGGCGCGGACGATGACGACGAAGGTGCTGGCGTTGAACATCCCGATGGGGTCGAAGTCCGTCACCTTGTAGGGCGCGTTGCCGGCCAGGGACTGGGTCAGCATCGGGCCGATGCTGTTGAACAGGATGGTGTGGCCGTCCGGCTTGGCGCCCCTGGCTTCCGTGGTGCCGACGACACCGCCGCCGCCCGGGCGGTTGATCACCGCCATCGGCACGCCGAGCTGCCTGGACATGACCGGCACGATGGCGCGGGCCAGGATGTCGAGCTCCTGGCCGGCCGGCCATGGCACGACGGCTTCGATCGGCCGGTCGGGGTAGGCCAGGGCGGGCCCGGCGACCACGGCGGCAAGGAGGGTGGCGGCGAGAAGTTGGAAACGGCGGCGGTTCATGGCATGCGTCCTTTGTTGACGGAAGGGTGGGTTGTCTCTTCGTTCTGCGAAATGGGCGAATCGATCCGGGCCGGCGTCACCAGACGCCGATCAGGACGTTCACCTTGCGGTGGTATTCGGTGTGCGAGCCGATGTAGTCGTGGTCCACGCCGCAGCGGCGCTTGAGGCCCAGCTGCCAGTCGGCGATGCGCTCGTACATCTCCCGGCGCACGCCCGCGAGCTGCGGGTCGTCGCCGCGGTCGACCAGCTCCAGCGGATCGTCCCGCATGTCGAACAGCTGCGGACGCAGGCCCTGGTGGTGCACGTACTTCCAGCGTTCGGTGCGCGCCATCCAGGCGTAGCACTCGCCCGGCGCGCGGCCCAGGTGGGTGCGAGCGCCGCGGAAGGCGTAGTCCAGCTCGCTGAAGGCGCAGTCGCGCCATTGGGGCGCCGCCGTCCCGTGCAGGAGCGGCAGCAGGGAGCGGCCCTCCACCAGGTGCGGGGCGGGATCCAGGCCAAGGGCGTCCAGGACGGTGGGGACGACGTCGATGGCTTCCACCATGCGCTGGTCGGCCGTGCCGCGCGTGGCGTCGGCGGCGGCGCCGGGGTCGACGACGATCATCGGCACACGCACCGCCTGTTCGTAGAACAGCTCCTTCTCGCCGAGTCCATGGTCGCCCAGGTGGTCGCCGTGGTCGGAGGTGAACACGATCAGCGTGTCTTCCGTGCGTCCGAGCTTGTCCAGTTCCGCCATCAGCCGCCCGATGTGATCGTCCACCTGCTTGACCAGCCCCATGTAGGTCGGGCGGACGTGGCGCACGAAGGCCGGGTCCTGGTGCGACACGCAATCCTCGTGCGCCTGCCGGTAGGCCTGCACCAGGGGGTGGGCGTTCTCGCGGCGCGGGTCGCCCTGGATGATGGGGCCGGTGTCGCTCTCGCGGTACATCGCGTGGTAGGGGGCGGGCGCCATCAGCGGCCAGTGCGGCTTGATGTACGAGAGATGCAGCACCCACGGCTGCTCGCCCTGCTGCCGCACGAAATCGATCGCCCGGTCGGTCATGTAGGCGGTCTCGGAGTGCTCTTCGCGCACCCGTGCCGGCAGGTGGGCGTTGCGGCAATGCCAGCCGTCGACGTGTTCACCGCGCTCGTCGATGGCGGCCACCACGTGCTCGCTCCAGGGATCGTCACCGTCGTAGCCGTGGCCGCGCAGGTAGTCCGCGTAGCCGCTTTCCGGCCCGGGTGGCGCATGGCCGTCGTAGCGATCGAGTTGGTGGAAACCCCCGCTCAGCAGCAGCCGGCCGGGGTCCGAGTCCGGATCGATCCCCAGCCGGGTCAGGCCCTGCCGGTCGGGGATCACGTGGGTCTTGCCGGCCAGGGTCGCCGAGCGGCCGGCGCGGCGCAGGTGATCGCCCAGCGTGACCTGCGCCACCGACAGCGGCACGTAGTTCCAGGTGGTGCCATGGCTGGCGACGTAGCGTCCCGTGTAGAAGGACATGCGCGAGGGCACGCACACGGCTGATTGCACGTAGGCGCGGTCGAAGCGCACGCCGCGGCGCGCCAGGGCGTCGATGTTGGGCGTCTGCAGGACGGGGTGCCCATAGCAGGAAAGGTAGTCCCAGCGCAACTGGTCGCACATGATGAAAAGGACATTCCGCGCCGTCTTGCGCTGCGGCTGCTGCATGATCTGTTTGTCTCCAAGGGTCGCGGCTTCGAGGCCGTCGTTGACATGGATCATGAAAAGCTCCCATACATCCGTCCAATGAATAATCAGTGACGAAGGCATAACCAATTTGTCCGAAGACCAGACCCGTCCCGACGGCCTAGACTGCCACCTGCGAATGGACCCGAAGCCCCGGCAACTGCAGTTGCTTGTGGCACTGGACGAATTCCGCAGCCTGGCGAGAATGGCCGACCAGGTCCATATCAGCCAACCCGCGGTCTCCAAGTCGCTGGCGGAGGTCGAACGCCTGCTGGATGTGCAGCTGTTCGTGCGCGGCGCACGCGGGCTACTTCACCCAACACGAACCGTTCGCCCCGCCAACGCTGCTCGCGCTGGACTTCCTCGAATTCATCTAGCGGACCCTCGCCCGGCCAGTGTTGGGGAAGCTCCATGAATTCTTCAAACACCATCACCTGACATTCGACCAGGAAGCAGGACAGGAAGATTTCCGGCTCACGGTCAACCGCCTGTTCTCGCGCAATGGCCTGGCGTACGAGATGCTCACCAGCGGGCGCATCGTTCGAGTCCTCCCGCCCATCTTCGGGGACGAACTGCGACGCACAACCTTCAACACCGGCGAGCGGACGCTAGACATCCTCCTCGAGGAATGCAAGGTGAAGTTCTCGGACCGTGACCCGCTGGTGCGGCGTGAGGCCCCGTGAGCGCCTGTGGGATGCCTGGGAGCGGCTGAAGTCCATGGTGGACCCGGACAAGAAGAAGTCCGTGCAGAAGATCCTGGCTGACTTTACGGAAGCGGTGCTCGCCGAGGGGTACGACGGCGTCAAAAACACCTGCCGCGACCGCTGGCAGAAAGACCAGGTCCGGGTCTGGGACAACCGCGCCGCCATGCACAAGGCCATTCATCGCTTCCACCGGCGCGGTGCCGGCCGTGATGAGCGGGGAATACCACTTCGGCTTCACGGCGCTCGTCAACGTGCTGCAGGCGCGCGACAAGGGCCTGCCGCTGAAGATCATTGCCGCTGGCTCGGGTTCGACCGGCGTCAAGGGCGCCGACGTGACCATGATCCACGCAGGGCCGGCCAGCGGCATCACGTCCCCCAAAGACCTCGAAGGCAAGACCGTGAGCGTGAACGCGCTCAACGGCTTGTTGCAGTTGATGGGCAAGGCGGCCGTCAAGGCCGATGGAGGCGACCCCAGCAAGGTCAAGTTCATCGCTGTTGCCGTTCCTGTTCACCGGCGTGAGACTGGCGGCTGCCATGGCGCTGGTGCTGGCGGTAACGGCAGAGATGGTGATCGGCAGCCAGGGCATAGGCCGCGGCATCGTGGTCGCGCAGGCATCGAACGCGACGCCGGAGACCTACGCCTACGTGCTGGTCGCCGGGCTCATGGGCGTGGCAATCAATATGGCGGCACGCAGTCTTGAGCTGAGGCTTCTGAAGTGGCATCCCAGCGTGCGTAATGCGGGAGGCCCGAAATGATCAAGACGATCGCGCGCAAGGCCTTTGTCGAGCTGGCGCTGCCACTCGTGCTGTTCGTGCTGATCTACCTGTAGAGCGCCAACTCGACCAACTTCTACTTCCCGCCGCTGGGTACCGTGCTCGAGAAGTTCAGGGCGCTGTGGCTGGGCCCGCGCTTCACCGCTGACGTCATCCCCAGTCTTGAAAGGCTGATGGCCGGTTACCTGCTGGCCTGCGTGCTGGGGGTTGTCCTCGGCATCCTCATCGGCAGCCACGCAGGCCTGCGCCGCGCCACCGAACCGGTGCTTGAATTCTTCCGGGCCATCCCGCCCGTGGCCATGATTCCACTGCTGATCATGACGATGGGATTTGGCAATTCCATGAAGATCACCATCATCGTCGCGGGGGCGATCTGGCCCATCGTGCTCAACACCGTCGAGGGTGTGAAGTCGGTGGTGCAGCGCTCGATGAAACCTGCATGACCTACCAGATCAAAGGTGCGGCGCGGCTGTGACATTTCATCCTGCCCGCCGCGTCGCCCCAGATCATCGTCGGCATGCGGCTGGGCCTGTCCATCGGCATCGTGCTGTGGTGATCAGCGAAATGTTCGCAGCGCTTGACGGCCTGGGCTCGGCCATCATTTATGTCCAGCGCAGCTACGAGATCCCTCAGATGTGGAGCGGCGTTCTCATGCTCGGGCTGTTCGGCTTTGTGCTGTCGATGGTGTTCCGGCTGTTCGAGCACCTCACGCTGGGCTGGTTTTTCGGAATGCGAAACGAGGGCCCCCGCGCGCGCATGAAACATGGCGTCGCGCTGCGGCAGCAATTGTTTGGAGAGCTTCACAAGCAGTCCCATCTCGCCGGTGAATTCGGTTCCGACGATCACGTAGCCGGCTCTCAGCTTTGCGATGAGGACCGCATTATTTGTCGCCCGGTGATGAGATTCGATGCGAGCGCAGCCAAAAGCGCGCGCTGGTTCTTCCATATTGGAAACGTAGAGAACACCCGCTTGTGGAAGGTGGCCGTGAGACAAGCCGACCAAGTGGTTCACCGGCGAACATACCGATGCGCACCTGCTGTGCGTGACTGGCCGTTGGGGATGTCTCGGCCGATCCGAGGAAGTGCTGACTGATACCGCGTCGATCGGGGTCATAAAGCATCCGGTTGAGGAGATGTTTAGCGTGGTGCCGGGAAGGATTCGACACTCCGCAACTCGATTGCTTCATTCATGTCATAGAAATGGCTAATCCCCGGCGGCGCGGGCCGCCTGCCCCTGGGGTGGCGCCGGTATCCTGCCGGTTCACGTCTTGCCGACGCCGACTTGACAGCGTCCCGTGTTTTTGGAAAAACAGGAGACCGAAGCGGAATACTCATGATGGACACCTACGCGCTGACGCACCTGCAGACCAGCAAGGGACTCTGGTGCTGGACCGTGAATTTCAAGCGGCGCGGCAGGCTGTATCAGATGCGTTTCTACGAGACAGCCACCAGGAGCAGTGCGCGCGCCCACAAGCAGGCGGTGGCCTGGCGTGACCGGCAGCTGGCCAGTCTGAGCCCGCTGGGCAAGCGTGAGTTCTGCCAGCAACAGCGCAGCAACAACACCAGCGGCGTGCCGGGCGTGCACTTCCTTCGCAACGCGAAGCAGCCGTTGGGCTTCTGGCAGGCCAGGCTCAAGCTGACGGGCGAGCGGACCCGCTACAAGTCGTTCTCGGTGCGCAGCCACGGTCACGAGAAGGCTTTCGCGATGGCCGTTGCCGCACGCCAGCAGATGCTGGCGCAGGTCAAGGACGAGCCCTACCTGTACGCTGAAGTCGCCAAGCGCTTGTCCAGGGCAGCGGTCCCGCCGGCTTCGGTGGCAACGTCCCGATAGGAGGCCGCGCCGGCTGCAGAAATCCCCGGACGCAGCACGCGGGCGGAGGTCCGGGCAGCCTGCACGAAGAGCACGCTGCGCCAGCGCGCTGCCGACTTCATCCGCGGCGCATCCGCCCTGGACTGGCGCTTCCGGGTCCGCCGCGACCCTGGTCTACGTGGGCTGCCGCAGCCGCCCCTGGGCTTCCTTCTTGCCGATCGATCGGATCGCCGCGATCGCCACAAGGTTCTTCTGCCGCGGCCGGGACTTTCCTTCCTCCCACTTGTAGACGGACTGGCCGGACGCACCGATCAGGGTGCCGAAGTCCGCCGCGGACAGCCCGAGCCGTTGCCGGTTCTTCGCCAGCCCCTTGGCGCTGAACCGGATACCGGATGGGTCCTCCTCATCCTGCCGTGGCACAGCGGCGCGGGACACAGCCCCTTGCGATCGCCGGAGCTGCTGTTCCAGGGCCTGGGTGCGACGCTTGAGCGCGGCGATCTCGGAACGGTAGGGCGCGATGGCCTTTTTGAGGCTGCTGGTTTCGTCGCGGATCGTCCTGCGCGCGATGCGCTGGATTTCGGCTTTGAGGGCGGAGGCGATGTTCGGCATGGCAGTCAAACGGTCCTTTTTGAGGGGAGGGTCCTCAAGCTTGAGGATAAGCCAATAGTGAAATCGTCTTTTTCATCCAAAAAGATGGTAGCGGCATTCGTTTCAATACATCTGGCGCGGCTGGACGCGGACGGGGAGCCGTTGTCCTCGTGCTGGCAGGCCAGCGTCAGCCAATTTCACACAGGAAGAGCGTCACCACCGCACTGAAAAACTCACCAAGACCGGCCAGACTTGGAGTTCCAGAACCATCGAGGAACCGACATGTGGAAATTCTTTGGCGTGGTCGTCGCAGCCCTCCTGCTTGGCATGGTGTCGCCCTTCCTGGCGGCGGCCGATGACGGCGTGATCCTGCGCGCCTGGCTGCAGTGGCTGCCGATCCAGGCCGACCTGCTGTTCCTGCCCGGCACCGAAATGGCGATGCTGGTGCTGGCGATGCTGGTCCTGAGCGCCCAGTACCTGTTGATCTTCTTCCTGGTCATGCCGCTGCGGCCGCTGCTGCGCCGCCTGGGCAAGCTGCTCATCAGGCCGCTGCCGCGGGGCCTGTCCGCACATTAGCTCCATCGACACGGGGCGGGGAGTTGCCCGGTGGACGGTGCTTTCGTGCGTTGGGCGAACTATCTGCCCAGTCCTACAACCCACCTGCAAGCGGCGGCTCTAGCATCAGTGTTCGCAACACAGCAGGAGACGCAAATGTCCGACGACAAGAGCAAGACCGGCCAGGACCGCAAGCTGATCAGCCTGAGCGAGGACTATGAGGTCCGCGACTGGTGCAAGAGCCTGAACACGACCGAGGACAAGCTGAGGGCAGCCGTCAAGGCCGTCGGAAACTCCGCCGAGAAGGTTCGCGAGTATCTCAAGGGCAAATAGGCCGATCCCATCAGCAGAGCGGCCATGTCCCCGGCACCCGATCCGTCCCTGCCGCAGCAATCCGCCGAAGTGCCGCCCGGCCGGCGCAGCGGCCAGGGCTCGCAGAGTCTGCTGCCCTTTCTGGCGCAGTCGCTGGCGACCAGACCGAGTTTTCATGTGTCGGAGCAATCGCATTCGGATGACGCTGCGAGTCCGGTTTCCCCTGCGCGAACAACGCGGACCCTCTAGCCCATGGCCCGCCCCAAAGCAGGTGATGAGCCGGCGCTGACGCGCTACAACGCGAAGCGCAACTTCAAGGTCACCGCGGAACCGGCCGGCAAGCCTGCCGGAAACAAGACATCCGGCAAGAAGGGGACGCAGCTGTCCTTCGTGATCCAGAAGCACTGGGCCAGCCGCCTGCACTATGACTTCCGGCTCGAGCTCGATGGCGTCCTTCTGAGCTGGGCCCTGCCCAAGGGACCGAGCTTCGACCCCGCCGACAAGCGCACCGCGATCGAGGTCGAGGACCATCCGGTGAGCTACGGCGGCTTCGAGGGCACCATCCCGCCGAAGCAGTACGGCGCCGGTACGGTGATCGTCTGGGACCGCGGCAGCTGGGAACCGGTCGGCGACCCGCGCGAGGGGAAGGAAAAAGGCAAGATCCTGTTCAAGCTCCATGGAGAAAAGCTGGCCGGCCTGTGGGAGCTGGTGCGCATCTCCAAGCCCGGCGACAAGAAGCAGGACCACTGGATCCTGTTCAAGAAGCGCGGTGATGCCTGGGCCCGCCCCCGCGCCGAGTACGACGTGGTCGCCGCACTGCCGGACAGCGTCATTGCAACGCCGCTCGGCCCGGTCGAGGAGCGCGAGCCCCGCGCCGGGGCCGCCGCGCCGGCTGCTCCCACAGACGTCGAGCCCGATCTGTCGGAAGCGGTCAAGGCCACGCTGCCGGCAATGCTGGAACCGCAGCTGGCAACCCTGACCTCCACGCCACCGACCGGTCCGGGATGGGTGGTCGACACCAAGTACGACGGCTACCGGATCATGACCAGGATCGCCGCCGGCAAGGTACGGCTGATCACCCGCGGCGGCCATGACTGGACCGACAGGATGCCGGCGCTGGCCAGGGCCGTCGAAGCGCTCGGCATCAAGTCCGGCTGGATCGACGGCGAGATCGTCGTCATGAATGAGGCGGGCGTTCCGGATTTCAACGCGCTGCAGAATGCGTTCGAGACCAGCCGCAGCGAAGCCATCCAGTACTTCGTGTTCGACGCGCCGTTCCTCCACGGTCTGGACCTGCGCCGGGTTCCGCTCTGGTCCCGCCGTGCGGTCCTGAAGGCCGCGTTCGACGGCAGGGAGAGCGACCGGGTCCATTTCAGCGCGGGCTTCGACATTCCGCCGGCCCAGATGCTGGAGGCGGCCTGCCGCATGGGACTGGAAGGGGTGATGGCCAAGCGCCGCGATTCCAGCTATGTCTCGGGGCGCACCGAGAACTGGCTGAAACTGAAGTGCTCGCTGCGCCAGGAATTCGTGATCGTCGGCTTTACCGATCGCAGCGGATCGAGGTCGGAGGTCGGCGGCCTGCTGCTGGCGTACCACGAGGACGGTGCGCTGCGCTATGCCGGCAGCGTCGGAACTGGCTGGAGTGCGGCTACCGGCCAGGACCTGCATAGGAAGCTGTCCGCGATCGAGACTGATAAGCCAGCAGTCGACCCGGCGACGGTCAAGCCGGGCCGCTGGTCGAAACGCGCCGCCGGCACCGAGCGCTGGGTCAGACCCCAGCTCGTTGCGGAAGTGGGGTTTGCCGAATGGACGCCGGACGGGCATGTGCGGCATCCGACCTTCAAGGGGCTGCGCGCGGACAAGGACGCCACGGGCATCACAAGGGAACAGGCGATGGCCACCGCCGGAGGACAGCGCGCGGCGCCAAAGCCGGTGACCAGCGTCAAGGTCACCAACCCGGAGCGGGTGATCGATCCCTCGACGGGCCTGACCAAGGTGGACCTGGTGCGCTACTACGAGAGCATTGCCGACTGGATCCTGCCGCACCTCAAGGGCCGGCCGGTGTCGCTGGTGCGCGCACCGACCGGCATCACGGGCCAGCTGTTCTTCCAGAAGCATCTCGAATCGAAGATGCCGGGCCTGACGGAGCTGGATCCTGCGCTGTGGCCAGGCCACACCGCGTTGCTGGCCATCGATTCAATCGAAGCCCTGGTGGCGGCCGCGCAGATGAACATGGTCGAACTCCACACCTGGAATTCCACGACCAGGGCAATCGACAATCCCGACCGGGTCATCTTCGACCTCGACCCGGGGGAGGGCGTGCCCTGGGCCCATGTGCAGGAAGCGGCGATCCTGACGCGCACCATGCTGACCGAGCTCGGCCTGGAGAGCTGGGTCAAGACCAGCGGCGGCAAGGGGCTGCATGTGGTCGTGCCGCTGGCTCCCAGGCTTGACTACGAGGCGGTGAAGGGATTTTCGCAGGCGGTGGTGCAGCACATGGCCAGGGCGATCCCGCAGCGCTTCGTCGCCAAGTCGGGACCGGCCAACCGGCTCGGAAAGATCTTCATCGACTACCTGCGCAACGGCCACGCGCAGACGACGGCGGCAGCATTCTCGGCGCGGGCCCGGCCGGGCATGGGCGTCTCGATGCCGGTGGCCTGGGACGATGTGCCGACGCTCAGAAGTGGTGCCCAGTGGACCATTGGCACCGCGCGCGAACACCTGTCGTTCCAGAAGGTCGATCCCTGGGCCGGGTACTGGAAGTCGCGCCAGAGCCTCACCCGGCCGATGAAGACGCTGGGGTACGCGTCGGCGGAGCAGGCATGATCGGCGTGCGCCACGGCCGAACACGATACGTTCCACATCTCTCACCCGAAACGATCCTCAGCGTGTCGGATGCGCTGGCGGCGTTCGGAGTTGAGCGGCGTATGGATGGAGCATTTCCGCCAGGGTGATCGCGCTGAACCCATCCGGCAAGGTGCGGCCGGACCGGGGTCGAATCCAACGCAAGAGAGCGCCAGCTCCTGGCTGCAGACAGGCAACATGCGCGGCGTCGCGGTGCCTAGGGTTGCAGGCGCCGGTAGGCGTTGTAGTGGCGCAACGCGCCACGCGAATCGCCCGCTTCCTGGTGCAGCTGCGCCAGGTTGAAATGCGCGTCGGCCAGCGACGGATCCAACGCCAGGCTGCGCTCGTAGCTGGCCGCCGCGGCTTCCAGCTGGTCGAGGTGGTCCAGTGCCACGGCGCGGTTGAAGTGCAGCAACGCCGAATCCGAGCAATGCTCCAGGGCAGCTTCGGACAGCCGCACCAGTTCGGAATAGCGGCCAGCGGCGGCCCAGATGACCCCCAGATTCAGGTAGGCATCCTCCAGGTCGGGCGCCAGCGCCAGGGCCTGGAGGTAGTCAATCTCGGCGGCAGCGGGATCGGTGGCTTCCAGGGCGACGGCGCTGTCGAACAGGGCCCGGGCCTCGGCCTGCGGATCCTGCTCGGGACCTGATCGATCGAGGATGGTCACGCTGCCGGCCACTGGCGCCACGTCGAAATCCATCAGCAGCTGGCCGCTGTCGGACTGCCAGTTGCCGCCGCGGTCGCGCACGGCGACGTCGGCACCGATGGCCGTGATGCGCAGGCCGGTCAGGGGCAGCTCCGCCGGCAGCGTGGCCCGCAGCCGCGCCAGCGACTGCACGATGCGGCGTGGCGGAATCTGCTGCTGCTGCAGTGCATGTGCCGTGCGCAGCAGCATCAGGTCCTGGAACGTGAAACGCAGCTCCCTGTGCCTGCCACGGGTTGGCGAGACGAAGCCCGCCGCAATGAGACCGGACAGGATGTGGCGTGACAGTCCCAGCATCGCCTGGACGCGACGCAGCGTGAAGCCGGAACCGTCCTCGGGTGGGGACACTACTTGCGGGCGCGCGCTTTGGCGGGCGCCGGGAGGGCGACGGGTGCAGGGGCGGCAGCCGCAGCGCGCCTGGCACCCTTGCGTTCCTTCGGCTCGGCAGCCGGCTGCGCCTTGACCGCGGCAGGCTTGGCGGCTGCCGGTTTCCTGGCCAGGCTGGCGCGCAGCGCCTCCATGAGGTCGATCACCTGCCCGGTTTGCGGTGTGGCCTCAGCGGCCGAAGCCACCACCACCTGCTTGCCGGCGATCTTCTCGTCGATGGCGGCCAGGATACGCTTCTTCTCCTCGTCGACGTACTGCGTGGGGTCATAGCTGTCGGTCGAGATCTGGTCGATCAACTGCAGCGCCAGTTGCAGCTCGCCCTGCGACACATCCACCTTCTCGATGTCCAGCTCCTTGTGGGATCGCACCTCCGCGGCATACAGCAGTTGCTGCAGCACCAGGCCGTCCGGCCCGGGGCGGATCTGCACGACGTATTGCTTGGCCTTCCACGCCCACTTGGCCAGCGCGCAGCGTCCGCTCTGGCGCATGGCCTCGGCCAGCAGGGCGTACGGCTTGCCGCCGCGCTTGTCGGGGGCCAGCAGGTAGGCCTTGTCGTAGAACAGCGGGTCGACCGACTTCTCCGGGATGAAGGACATGATCTCGATGCTGGGGCTGCTGGATTCCTCCAGGGCCTTGAGCTCATCGGGCGAGAACAGGACGAAGCGGTCCTTCTCGAACTCGTAGCCCTTGACCATCTCGGAGCGCGGCACCACGGCCTGGTCCTTCTCGGAGACGTACTGCTGCTTGAGGCGCGAGCCGTCCCTGGCCAGCAGGTTGAACTTCACCGCGCCCGACGACTCGGTGGCGGAATACAGCTTCACGGGAATCGACACCAGGCCGAAGCTCAGCGTCAACGAAGCGATCGAACGGGCGGCCATGACAACCTTTCTCGGGCCGTCGTGCACGAAAGCGGCACGTGGCCAGCGCTGCGGGAGGGACAGCTATGGTAGGGCGGAATGCCCTGCCTGTGAAACCGCGGCCGGCATGCGCTCCAAGTCTGTTGGGACCTCGCGACATCACTTCGCCCTGCGCGGTAGTGCGGGTTCGCGGCTGTTTCACCGAAGCCAAAACTCGTATTCTTCAATGCTGTCCGTGGCGCATCTCCATCGATGAGCTCATCGGCAAGTCAGTGCCGCGGGGTCAGCAACCAAGGCGTCGACCTTTTCCTTGAGCTGGCGATCCTACCCAGCGGACCAAGGGCCAAGGAGCTTGAACGGGCGATCCGCAGCGCTGACATGGACGGCCGCCCAAGCCGGGCTCAGACCTTGGCGGCGATTGCGGCCGGACAGGAGTCCGGCACGCCGAGGCGTTGCGCCCAGGAGCGAAGCGGTGACAGTACGGAGTCCTTCAGCACCATGCCATGTTTCAGTTGCTGCCGCCGCAGCAGCAACCCGCGCTCGCCGGGCAGCCGCACCGGCCGCAGTGGATCGGCCGGCGGGTTGGCATGGAACAGCCCGACAAGCCCGTCCATCTGCCCCGCAAATGCGGCCGCGCCGCTGAACGCGGCAGGGTCGAGCACCTGTACGAACTAGGTCGCGCCCAGGCGCAGGGAGTCGTCGAGCCGGCCGTGGCCCGCCAGACCCGCGGTGAGTGCCTCCACCATCAGCGCGAGCCCGTAGCCCTTGTGGCCCGCATCGACGCCGCCGAGCGGCAGCAGCGTGCCCGTGCGCGGCGGCATCGTGACCGCAGGGTCGTCGGTGGGTATGCCGTGTTCGTCCATCACCCATTCACCAGGAAGCTTGCACCCCTGGCGTGCCATCAATCCCGTCATGGTGTTGGTCGTGATCGAGGTGGAAACATCCACGCAGATCGGCTCGCCGCCGGTCGGGATGCCCATGCCGATCGGGCTCGGCGAGAACAACGCCCGCGTCCCGCCGAACGGCGCGACGCTGCCGCCCGACGGCGCGGACGACATGAGCAGCAACACCAGTCCATCCTCGGCGACACGACGCGCATACGTGGCGAGGGCCGCGATCTGGTGGCTGCGCCGGATGCTGACGGCGCCGATGCCGAAGCGTCGCGCACGCTCGCTGGCCGCCCGGATCGCCAGCAGCGTTGTCGCCACCGTAGGTCGCGCTGGTGGGAAGCAGGGCCCGGGTCAGGTGCAGCACCACGCCTTCCTCATCGTCTCCGTGGCGCTTGTCTCGGGCAGGGCCATGTGCCCGGCGGTGAATAACAGCAACACACCGAAGAGATAGAACCCAGGCAAAGCGTTCGATCAGCGCCGCGCCCAGGAAGATGAACCCGGAACGCGCCAGCCGGGCGACGACCATCCGATCAGCAGCGCCTATTGCTGGTCTTCCCGCGGTACCTTGAAGCTGGTCATGATGACCAGGAACACGAACACGTTGTCGACCGAGAGCGCCTTCTCCGTCAGATATCCTGCGAAATACTCGATCCCCAGCTCGGTGCCGCCGTAGACGAATATCGCAACGCCGAACAGCAGCGCCACGCCGATGTAGGCCGCCGACCAGCGCGCCGCTTCGCCCAGTGTCGGGACGTGCGGGGTGCGGATGTAAAAAAAAGTAGTCGAACAGCAGCAGCGCGACGATGAGCGCGACCGTCAGCTCCCAGACCAGTGGCGGATGTGACATGGCGGTTCCTCGGAGTGGGGGAGCCGGAGGGGTCGCCTCAAGGGCATCGTGCAAGCCAGCCAGCGCCCGGCAGCTTACCGGTCATGGTCGCTGGCCGTACAGCCGTTCTTCCGGCGGCGACATGCGATCGCTTCGGTGCGTCCTGCCCCAGGATATTTTCCCGTGGCCGGAGTGTTGGCGGTGCACGCATCAACATGGGCGATGCCACTGAATTCGCGCAATTACGCGTGAGCCGGTCAGCCTGTGTTCACACAACTCTCGCGAGCAGGTGGCATGGGCGGCTTTCGGCGACCAACGGCCCGTTGTGCCGCGGCGAGGCGATATGCCTCGCTTCGTGGACGTCCTCAGCCAAACAGTTTCTTGGCGATCGTCGCGACGTGCTTGCCCTGGAACGCCGCCATGCCCAGTTCCTGCTCGCTGGGCATGCGCTCGCCGCTGCCGCCAGCGATCGTGGACGCGCCATAGGGGCTTCCACCCTTGATTTCGTCGAGCCCAGTCTGCCGCGTCTCTGAATACGGCAGGCCGACCACGAACATTCCGTGGTGCAGTAGTGTGGGATGGAAGGTCAGGATCGTGCTCTCCTGGCCGCCGTGCTGTGTTCCGCTCGAGGCAAACACTGAACCCACCTTGCCGACCAGTGCACCGGTCGCCCACAGGCCCCCAGTCTGGTCCAGGAAGGTGCGCATCTGGCCGGTCATGTTGCCGAAGCGCGTGCCGGTGCCGAAGATGATGGCGTCGTAGTTCGCCAGTTCGGCTGGCGCGGCAATGGGCGCAGGCTGGTTGGCCTTGCCACCCGCCTTCGCGAACGCGTCGGCCGGAACGGTCTCCGGCACCCGCTTGATGTCGACAGTGCATCCCGGCACCTGGCGAGCGCCGTCGGCCTCGGCGTTCGCCATGGCTTCGATGTGGCCGTAGAAGCTGTGATACAGAACGAGTACCTTTGCCATCGCGCGCTCCTTGGTGGAAACTGCCACTGTAGCGGCATAGGCCTGTGCCCGGGGGGGCCCGCCGAACGTCACTCGGTGCTATCTTGGCGGCTTGCCAGTGGCGCAGGCAACCTGCGGCGAGTTTCCGGACAACGCGCCCATCCCCTTGAAAGCGAGCAAACATGGCGACCCTTCTCGGACTCTCCGGCAGCCTGCGCGCCGGCTCCTACAACACCGCGCTGCTGCGCGCCGCGGCCGCACTGATGCCTGCGGGCTCGACGCTGGAGGTGGCGACCCTGCACGGGATTCCGCTCTATGACGGTGATGCCGAAGCCCGGGACGGCATTCCACCGGCGGTGCAGGCACTGAAGGAACGCCTGCTGGCCTGCGATGGCCTGCTGCTGGCGACCCCCGAGTACAACAACGGCATGCCGGGGGTGCTCAAGAACGGCATCGACTGGCTGAGCCGGCCCAACTCGGACATCCCGCGGGTCTTCGGCGATCGTGCCATCGCGGTACTGGGCGCTTCACCTGGTGGCTTCGGAACGATCCTCGCGCAGAACGCCTGGCTGCCGGTGCTGCGCACGCTGGGCACGCGGCCGTGGTTCGGCGGCCGGCTGATGGTGTCGCGCGCCGGGCAGGTCTTCAACGACGCCGGCGAGATGACCGATGCGCAGATGCGCTCGCAGCTGCAGAATTTCCTGCAGGGTTTCGTGGCTTCGCTTGAGCGTCTCGGTGGCAGGGACCGCGCCGCGCTGGAGCGCACCCCATGAGGACCGAGCAGGCCTCGTTTCCGGGCGCGCATGGAACCTTGCTGGCCGCCCGGCTGGATTCTCCCGACGAGCCACCGCGCGCGCATGCGCTGTTCGCCCACTGCTTCACTTGCAACAAGGATGTCTTCGCGGCAAGCCGCATTGCGGCGGCCCTGGTCGAACACGGCATCGCCGTGCTGCGCTTTGATTTCACGGGGCTGGGGCACAGCGAAGGGGAGTTCGCCAATACCAACTTCTCGTCCAACGTGGCCGACCTGGTGGCGGCGGCCGACTGGCTGCGCCGCAGTCACCAAGCGCCGGCGCTGCTGATCGGCCACAGCCTGGGAGGGGCGGCGGTGCTGGCCGCGGCCGGTGCGATTCCGGCGGTGAAGGCGGTCGCCACCATCGCCGCGCCCAGCGATGTCGGCCACGTTGCCGGGCTGTTCCGCGAGCATGTCGCGGAGATCGAGGAGCGCGGGGAGGCACTGGTGCAGCTGGCCGGGCGGCCGTTCCGGATCCGGCGTGAATTCCTGACCGATGCGGCCGAACAGAATCTGCGGCAGAACGTGAGCGAGCTTGGACGGGCGTTGCTGATCCTGCACTCGCCGGTGGATGCCACTGTGCCGATCGGCAACGCCACTGGCATCTTCGTGAATGCCAGGCATCCCAAAAGCTTCATTTCGCTTGTGGATGCTGACCACCTGCTGACCCGGCGCAGCGATGCGGTCTACGCCGCCAACATGATCGCCGCCTGGAGCGAACGCTACCTGGCTTGAGCGGGGGTCGTCACGGCGATCGCTTCATCTGACGCACGCAAAAAAAGAAACTGGCCCGACAGGCGGGCCAGTTGTTGCCAGAGCCGGAAACCCGCTCAGGTCGGGGTCTTGCCTTGCTCGGGAGCCTTCTTGACCTTGCGCTTGGCCTTCTTGGTTTGCGCAGCCTTCTGGGCCTTGGTTTCCACCGGCATGGTGGAGCCGGCCGCCGCGGCGGCATCACCACCAGGGGTCGGCGTTGCCTTCGGCGCGACGCCCGTCTTGGCGTCGACCTTGGCCTGTGCCTTTTCCTGCGACTTGGTTGCGGGCGTGGCACCCGGGGTGTCCTTCGGGACGCCCGAGCCGGGGGTCTGGGCGTACACGCCCACGGAGAACAGGCCTGCGAGCAGGACGGCCAGAAGTTTGGTCATGGGAATTCCTTGGTAGGGAGGGATTGCCTCCTGCGGAACCACAGGCGGCTGATGACTCAACGACCGTCGATACGGCAGCGTTGACAGGGCCGGAGAATATTCGAAAGGGCAGCGCATCCGCGAGGAGCTGAGTCCGAAGCGACGGCTGAAACGGGTCAGCGAAGTCATGGCTTGACCGCAGGTCACCCGCTTAGAGCTTTACCACGCTCCAGACGTCGGGAGCCGGACGTTACTCGCCCGGCCCAGTCCGTTGCAAGCATCCTTCAACCCCGCTGCACTCAGGGACTGGAGTTCTCTAGCCACCGCAGCGCAGCACCGTAGTCGTTGTAGAAGACCCGGTAGTTGGCCTCGCCCACATGGCCGAAGGCGATGCGAGCCAGATACGCAATGCGTGTGTTGGGAGCCAGGATCGCGGTGCGCAACGAGGTCGCGCCGAGATTGGCGTTTTTTTCGATGTCCAGCCGCTGGTGCAGCAGCACCAGTTCGATCTCGGGGGCCACCAGTTCCAGCGCGTCGTACAGGACCCGAATCTGCTGCGTATCGCGCGTGAGCTCAAGAACACGTCGTTCGCACTCTCGCAGCATGTCCGCGGTGGGCATCCCGCGCAGCCGCGCGACGATCACGGAGCCGACCGGCTCGACCCAAAGGCTTGAATCACGCATGCTTGAATGCTACCGCGCTCGCCCCCTAGCGCAATCGGAACACCACGGTCTTGGCGGACTTCTTGTCCACGGGCCAGATGGGCGAATTCGTTTCAAGGGCCGGTTGGTCAAGCCTGCGTCGCGTGAGCGACGTGCGGCGTCTTGCCGCGGTGCCTGGGCCGCGTCTTCGGCACCCACTGGCTGAGCAGCAGCCCGGCCACCACGATGGCGGCGCCCAGGCACTGCAAGCCGGTCGGCACGAAGCCCTTGACCAGTGCATCCAGCACGACGATGCGGACTTCCTGACCGGAGGGATGCCCATCGCCACGATGCTCAAACCCATGCATTCGGCGTTCTTTGGCTCGCCACGGGACATCGTCCGGGACAGGATTGGAGTTCGCTCGACCATCGTCGCGGGCCTGGCCACCGACATCTGCAGTCAGCTCACCGTTGCCGACGCGTTCTTGCGCAGCTTGAAGGTTCATGTGCCTCCCGAGTGGACTGCCGCGGAGAGCGAGGCGAAGAAGGAGGCGCTGAGCTACATGCGCGACATCCTCAAATGCGATACGAGGACAGCGAACTCGCTCGGCCTGGCCCGGCGTGGCAGGTCTAACGATGGTGTCCAGGGCACAGCTTTTCGATCTGCTGGGCGACTCCGGGCGCGGGCTTGGAGATGCTCTGATCCGTCGGGGCGGGCCGACGCGTCGACGGGAAGTTCAGCATCCTCTTGCCGCGTAGCACCGGCATCCGCATCCAGCTGCTGTGGCCTTCCGTCTGGGCCGGGGGCCGCATCCGGAATGGAGTGCAGCTGGGTTGGCGTAGCTGTCCGCCATGCGCATTCCGCGCTAGCTGGCCGCGCCAGTGAAACTAGCCGCGACGCGCAGGAGTTCGCGGCTTGGCGAGGGGGCCAGGCGCACTCAGTTCTGTAACCAAGTGTCGCACCATTGCCGCCGCCGCCGGCGATAGCGATCGGCCGATGCGGGTGACAATGCCGACGCGGCGGCTGACCACCGGGCGCCGCAACGGGACCACCGCCAGCTTGTTCCCGGCCACCAGTCCCAGCGCCAGCTTCGGCAGGGCCGTGATGCCAAGGCCTTCGGCCACCATCGCGCCGCCGGCAGCCACACTGGGATACTGGAACACTGGCGTCAGCTCGATCCCCTGTCGCAGCAGCACCGCGTCAAGGATGGGACCGATGCTGCCCTGCGACGAGCTGCTGATGAACGGGCGGTTGCGAAAGACCGTCCATGACGCGCTCTTCAGGCGCGCCAGCGGGTCGTTGCGCTGGCAAACCAGCATGAACGGATCCTCGAAGAGGTGCATGTAGCGCAGGCGGGCATCGGCGCGAGGCTCCACCGTGATACCGAAATCGGCATGCCCCTGCTCCACCAGCTTCAACAAGGGCTCCGCCGGCGCTTCTTCCAGCGTAAATCCGACGTCGGGAATTTGCCCGCGCAGGGTCGCAATGGCGCGCGGCAGAACCGCCACGCCGACCGAGGGCAGCGCGGCGATCGTGACATGACCGCGGCGTCCGTCGAAGAACTGCGACAGCTCGCTGAAGGCACTGTCGAACTCCAGCAGGATGCGCCTGGCGATCGGCAGCAGTTCCTGTCCGGATGGCGTCAGTTCCACCCTGCGCGTGTCGCGGTCGAACAGCCGTGTCCCCAGCACCTCCTCGGCCATCCGGATCGTGCGGCTGAGGGCCGGCTGCGAGACGAACAGGGCCTGCGCGGCTGCACGGAAGCTGCGACCGCTGGCCACCTTCTCGAACGCCTCAAGTTGCTGCAAGGTCAGATTCACGCGCACGGCAGGCCTTTCATTGATCCGAAGAGTTGATCACACATATAGGTTTATTGTCATTGCTCTATCACCGGCGCCGAACCTAGACTGCGTGCAGGGTTGGGTGATAGGTGTTTTTTGGCGCATGGAAAGGCGGCTCGCTTGGGCAAGGTTCTCGAAGGCATCCGGGTGCTCGAACTCGGACAGGTATTGGCGGGGCCATTTGCCGGCGCGATCTTCGCGGGGCTCGGAGCCGAGGTGATCAAGTTGGAGCGGACCGAAGGGGGCGACGACGCCCGCCGGATGGGACCTGAGTTCCACCAGGGCGACTCCCTGATCTTCCAGGTGTTCAATGCGGGCAAGAAGTCCGCGTCGCTCAACCTCAAGACGCAGGAGGGTCGGGTCGCGCTGGAAAGCCTGCTTGGCGGCGTCGACATCCTGGTCCACAACCTGCGTCCCGGCGTCACGTGGGATCTGGGTGTCGACGCTGCGTCGGTGCAGGATCGCCATCCCCGCCTGATCTACTGCGAGATTTCTGCGTTCGGCCACAAGGGTCCCCTGGCCGGCCAGCCCGGTTACGAGCCGCTGATCCAGGCCTTCAGCGGCCTGTCCAGCACCAACGGCGGCCCCGAGGACCCGCCCATGCGGTCGGCCACATCGTTGTGCGACCAGGGCTCCGGCATGTGGCTGGTGATTGGCGCGCTGGCCCTGCTGGCGCAGCGCCAGCGGACCGGACGCGGCGGCGTGGTGAACACGTCCCTTCTGGAGACGGCGCTGTCCTGGAACGCCCAGAAGTCCGATGCCTGGCGCAACGAAGGCAGGCTGCCGCAGCGGCATCGCTCCGGCCATCCCGGCATGGTGCCTTACGAGGCGTTCGACGCCGCCGACGGGCCGCTGCTGGTGTGTTGCGGCAACGACCGGCTGTTCGTCAAGCTGGCTGAGGAACTGGGGCGGCATGACTGGATCGAGGATGCCCGTTACGCCACCAACCGCGCTCGCCTGGAGCACCGGGAGGCGCTGGTGGGCGAGGTCGGCGCAATCCTGCGCCAACTGCCCCGGGCGCAGTGGCTGGAGCGGTTCGAGCGGGCCGGAGTGCCATGCTCGCCGGTCCACTCCGTTCCGGAGGCCCTGGCCCATCCCCAGGTGCAGGCGCTGGAGATGCTGGTTCGGATGCGTGACGCCGGCTTCGCGCTGACCGCACTGCCGCTGTCGTTCGACGGAATCAGGGCCGGCTGCGACCTGGCCGCTCCGGCGCTGGGCGCCAACAACAACGAACTGGGCCTGGATGGGGGCCAACGATGACCAGGACGATTCGCATTGGCGGCGCCAGCGGCGCCTGGGGGGACAGTCCGACGGCCGTTCCTCAACTACTTGGCGCGCAAGTTGATTACCTGATGATGGACTTCCTGGCGGAAGTCACCATGTCGCTGCTGGCCCGGGCCCGGCTCAAGGATCCGGCTGGCGGCTTTCCGCCCGACGTGATCGCCTACCTGAAGCCGCACCTCGCCACCATGGCGCGACGGGGCGTCAAGGTGGTCACCAACGGGGGCGGCGTCAATCCTGTCGCTTGCAAGCAGGCATTGGAGGCGGCCTGCCGCGCGCAGGGCGTGGAGTTGCGGGTCGCCGCCATCGACGGCGACGACTTGCTGCCGATGGCGGCTCAGCTGCGCGAAGAGGGAGTGCGCGAATGGGTGTCCGGCGCCTCGCTGCCCGAGCGTCTGCTGACGGCCAACGCTTACCTCGGTGCCCTGCCGATCGCCGCCGCGCTGGCCGCGGGCGCCGACGTGGTCATCACAGGGCGCTGCGCTGACAGCGCGCTCGCACTCGGCATCCTGATGCACGAGTTCGGCTGGTCCAGGGACGACTACGACCGGCTGGCGGCGGGCAGCCTGGTCGGCCACCTGCTGGAGTGCGGCCCACAGGCCACCGGCGGAGTGTTCACGGACTGGGAGAGCGTCCCTGGGTGGCAGGACATCGGCTATCCGATCGCCGAGTGCGGGCCGGATGGGCACTTCGTCGTGACCAAGCCCGAGGGCACGGGCGGACTGGTCACCCCGCAGACACTGGCCGAGCAAACCCTGTACGAAGTTGGCGATCCGGCTGCTTATCTGCTCCCTGATGTGGTGGCAGATTTCACGCTGGTGAGACTCACGCAGGTCGGGCCGGACCGGGTGGAGGTCACCGGCGCGCGCGGGCGTGCGCCAACGTCGAAGTACAAGGTATCTGCAACCTGGCAGGACGGTTTCAGGGCCGTTGCACTGGTGTGCATCATTGGTCCGGACGCGGTTCGCAAGGCGGAGCGCACGGCGGAGAGTCTGCTGCAGCGGGCGCGCCTGCACTTGCAGGCGGCAGCGCTGCCCGACTTCAGCGCGACTCACGTGGAAGTGCTCGGCGCAGAATCCAGCTATGGCGCGCAGTCACGCATGCGCGCCAGCCGTGAAGTGGTGCTGCGGCTGGTCGTGGAACACCGCGACGCCAAGGCGCTGGACCTGCTGGCGCGCGAAGTCGGGTCGGTGGGTCTCGGATTCGCGCAGGGAACTGCAGCGTTGATCGGCGGCAGGCCCAAGGCAACGCCCGTCGTCAGGCTGCACAGCTTCCTGGTCGACAAGGCGTGGCTTGCGGCGCCACGCGTGCACCTCGCGGACAATCCGCCGTTTGCAGTGCCGGTGCCGACCCATGAAGGCGCGCCAGTGAACCCGATCGGGGAACCGGAGGCTCATGCGCCAGCCCCGCGGCTCGACACGGGTGACCTGGTGGAAGTGCCATTGCTGGCGGTGGCACATGCGCGCTCGGGGGACAAGGGCGATTTCTCGAACGTCGCCATTTTCTGCCGCGAGCCGCGCTTCTATCCGCACCTGAAGAGCCAGCTGACCACCGAGCGGCTGGCAGCGCATTTCGCGGGCGAGGTGGAAGGACGGGTGGAGCGCTTCGAAGCGCCAGGACTGTCTGCCCTGAACTTCCTCATGCACGCGGCTCTGGGCGGCGGGGGCATGGCGTCGCGGCGCATCGATGCCCAGGGCAAGGCCTACGGCCAGCGCGCGCTGGAGATGCCGGTGCTGGTTCCTGCCGACTGGATCACGAACAACGGAGACATACCTCAATGACACGCAAATTTCTCAACACGGTTCTCATCGCGCTGGGGCTGGCCACCGCCATCGCGGCAAATGCCCAGGGCTATCCTGACAAACCGGTTCGCCTGGTTGTGCCATTCCCGGCCGGCACCGGGACCGACATCGGCGCGCGCATGTTGTCGCAGCAGCTGCAGGTGACACTCGGACCCCCGTTTGTGGTGGACAACAAGCCCGGCGCAGGCGGCTCGATCGGGGCGATGGAAGTTGTGCGATCGGCCCCGGACGGGTACACGCTGCTGTTCTCCTCCAATTCAGCGGCCGCATCCAACGTTGCGCTGCTCAAGTCTATGCCGTATGACCCGGCGAAAGACCTGACGCCTATCGCCGGGGTCGGAGAGAGCGTGCTGGTGTTGATGGTCCGCGCCGATCACCCGGCAAGGAATGTGCAGGAATTGATCGATCAACTGGCACGCCGTCCGGGCAAGGCGAGCGCGGGCTATGGCTCGGCCAGTTCGCAGGCCGGCATCGCGATGCTGAACAAGCTGGCCAAGCTCGACGTGCTGGCGGTCCCGTACAAGGGCATCCCGCTGGCGGTGAACGACACCATCGGCGGGATCGTCGACTTCACCTTCGTTGACATGGGCAACGCACTGGCCCAGGCCAAGGGCGGCAAGATGCGGGCGCTGGGTGTGACCTCCGCCAAGCCCTCGGCGCTGATGCCAGAATGGCCTGCGCTGGGGCAGCGTTTCCCGGGTCTGGACATCATCGCGTGGCTGGCTGTCTTCGGCCCTCCTGGCATGCCGTCCGAGGTGGTGAACAAACTCAGCGCGGCGATCGGCACAATCCTTAGCAAATCCGAAATGCAGGAGAAGCTGGCAGCCACGGGCATGCAGCCGATGCCGATGACGCCAGAGCAGCTCAGGCGCTTTGTGCCGGCCGAAATTGGCAAGTGGAGGCAACTGGCCAAGGATGCCAACATCGAGCCGCAGTAATCTGCTCGATGCCCGCAGCCACCCGCGCCAGCGGATACACCACGACCACCTGCGCCGCGACGGGGACAGGTCCCGCAATGCGCACCGGGCGGTGTGCTGGGGCTCTCCATTGCGAGGCCAGTGCATAGGGCCTCGCGCCTCGCGCCCCATGTGCCGCGCATTCTGGCAAGCCGTGCGGGGCCATTGCGCCCCCGGCCTGATCGACGCCGCGGGTCCGCCTAGACTAGCGCCATGACGAGGTCCCATTCCAATGCGATGCACGACGGCCGATGGCCGCCGGTGCGGGTGGGCGGCCTGGTCATTCCCGTCCCGGGCGCCAGTCGCCCGTGCACTCAAGCACATTCCTGAGCCCGGCGATTCCCTCCCAGTCGCGCAACGCCGGATTGCCGGGCACACCAAGCGCCAATTGACCATTGTCTGCATCGCAGCGGGCAATGGCGTCGCAATGGAATGTTCGACATGGAAGAGATTGCCACCGCCCGGCTCGGGCGGATGCTGACCCACGCAGACCACGCCGGCCTGTCACGCCTGCTGCATGAAGCGGCACCAGTCATGCCGCAGAAGCGGGCGATGCAAGATGCACTCGCCACATGGATGCGGTTGCCGCCGTCGCTCGTGCCCGCAACGCTGGTGACGATCAACGCGCGGGTGCTGCTGCAGAACCACGGCAGCGACGTGCCCTACGAAACCGCCCTGTGCTACCCCGCGCAGGCCGATGCGACGCGGGCCCGGGTGTCTGTCCTGTCGCCGCTCGGCGCCAGCCTGCTCGGCTTGAGCGTGGGGGACACGGTCGCCTGGCAAGCCTTTGGCAGGGTGCACAAGGCGAAGATCGTGGCGATCCTGTCCTACGGCGAGTACGCGTGGCGGGCGGGCAGGCGGCCATGCACAGCCAGAGCGCAGCGCGGCACGGACGAGGAGGTGTCGCCGTGACGCGGGCGCACTATGGCGGACGCAAGCTGATTGACACCGACTTCGAGCGTCTCAGCAGGTTGTGCGGAGTTGTTCCGGCGGACCTGAAGGCGCTGCTCATGCAGGCGCAGGTCGTCAGGCATGCCGACATGCCGGCGGGCATCGTGACCATGTACTCCCAGGCCGAGATCGACGACGCGTTTGCGGGCCGCCGCATGAAGGTGGTGCCCTGTTACCCCGAACATGCAGAGCCGCGCGCTGGCTATGTGTCAATCCTGTCGCCGATGGGCATCGCACTGCTCGGACAGGAGCTGGGATCCCTTGCCTGCTGGATCTCGGCCGACGGCGAGTGCAAGTCGGCAGAGATCGTGTCGGTCGTCATGCCCGCGCCCGGCGGCCTGCGGACGGGCTGCCGCGAGCCGGGGAGGAGCGCGTGATGGGCATCACCCGGAACTTCGAGCGGCAGAAGCGTCCGTGCGCGAACTGCTCCGGTTGGCTTGTCCGGCGCTGCGGGTCAACAACATCGCGGCGAAGGCCATCACCGCCCCAGCCAGCCTCATGCGCGGCTGGTGTGCCGGGCCTGGTTCGGTCTGAAGCGAGGGTGATGTGCGTATCGACGTAAGACTCTCCGTATCAGATGTTGACAGCGAGTTGGTGCAGCTCGATGCGAGGTTCAGTGGCGCCCAGAGTGGACTGCATGGCATCCCCGCCTTGCCGTCCCCGCTGCCGGGACTGTCGCTGCGGTACCGGGAATGCCACGGCGAGTTCTTCCTGTACGTGCAGGACACCGCGCGGCAACGGCTGGCCGGCTATACCGTCTTCAGCCATGTGGCGGGCCTCGGGGCGCAAGCGGGCCGTGGCCTGCGAACGCCGCATTCGCGCTATGGCGCTGGTTACCAGCGGCGCGGAATCGCGACGGCCGTCTACCAGTGGGCGCTGAACGCCGGGATCTGCCTGGTGAGCGGGCCACGCCAGTCGGCGGGTGCGCACGCGCTGTGGCAGTCGCTGTCGGCGCGCTATGCGCTGGCTTATGTCGACGTGAGCGACAGGACTGTGCGCCACCTCGGTGCAGAGGTGCACACCGAGGTGCTCGACGATTTCCACACCCGGATGCTCCTGTCCGCCACGCCGCGCTAGCGCCTGCGCCGATGCGGCTCGAACTAGCGGGACACCAGGACGCGGGTCCGCACGGCCGCGCCCTCTGCGGGCCGGGCGGGCGACGTGCGGTCGGCCGCCGCGAGATTTGCCAGTTCGGCCTCGAACAGCCGCACCAGTTCTTCGGTGTGTCGCGACGGCGCGAACTGGGGCGGATAGCCGCGCACGATCTCCACCCAGGAGGCAGGCGCCAGCGGCAGCACGCGCAGGTCGCGGGCAAACACCGAGGCGACGTAGGGGTTGACGATGCCCAGCCCGGTGCCTTCCGCCGCCATGCGGCAGATCGTGAACGAATAGCTCGTCTCCACCGTCGCCGCGGGTTCGACCCCCTGGGCATCCAACAATTGCTGGAACTGCGCCTGGAACTCGTCGTCGGGCGGCAGAGTCAGCAGCACCTGCCCACGCAGGTCACGCACGTGCAGCCTGGTCCGCGCTGCAAGCGGATGCCGCGGGTGCATCACGCACACGACGCGGCCCCGGTGCAGGGTGGCGACCTTGGCGTCGGTGTGCTGACCGGCCATCGTCGAGAGCACCAGATCGAAGGCCCCGTGCTGCAGGCCCTCCCAGAGCTGGTGCCCCCCCTGAGTCTGGAGGCTCACGTGAACATCCGGATGGTTCCTGCAGAACGCGGCGATCACTGGTGGCATCAAGCTCAATGCCAGCGCCGGCGTGCAGCCGACCCTCAGCGTCCCGGCGCCGCTGCGGCGCAGCACGGCCACCCGCTGCTCGATCCGGTCCAGACCCATGAAGTTGCGTTCGACCGCGTCGAACAGGTCCCTGGCCTCGGGCGTCGGCTTGAGCCGGCCGCGCTCGGGCTCGAACAGCTTCAGGCCGGTGGCGGATGCCACCTGGGCAAGCAGCCTGCTGACCGAGGGTTGAGTCGTGTTCAGCAGCACCGCCGCCGCCGTGGTGGTGCCGGTCTGCATGACGGCGCGAAAGGCCTCGATCTGGCGGAATTTCAATGGTCTGGGCATGCGGGGCACTGTATGCCAATTCCGTATGGAGATGGCGCAAGAATGAATTTTCGGATTTGGCCGGCGGCTCCTAGACTCCTCCCCATCGCACCGCCGCGTGCCACCTGCCCCAAAGGACATCCATGACCGCTTCCCTCCTGCGCCGCCGCTTCGCGCGTGCCGTCGCCTGTGCCCTGGCCGCTGCCGCGACGCCCTGCGCCTTCGCGCAGCAGGACTTTCCGTCGCGCGGGCTGCGCATCATCGTCCCGTTCACCGCCGGCGGCAGCTCCGACGTGCAGGCGCGGATGCTGGCAGAGAGGCTGGGCAAGGTCTACAAGCAGTCGGTCGTGGTCGACAACCGGCCCGGCGCCGGCGGCCACATCGGCGGCAAGCTGGTGGTCGACGCCCCCGGCGACGGCTACACGCTGCTGCTTGGATCGATCGGCCTGCATGCCACCTACGGCGTCTACAAGAAGCTGTCGTATAACCCGTCGACCGACTTCAAGGTGCTGACCGTGATGGCCGAAATGCCGCACGTGATCGTCGCCAACCCGGCGCTGCCGGCCGCCAGCGTCAAGGAGCTGGTGACGCTGGCCCGCAAGCAGCCGGGCGCACTGAATTTCGGCTCGGCCGGCGTCGGCTCCTCGGTGCACATGATCGGCGAGCTGTTCAAGGTCAGCGCCGATGCGCCGATGACGCACGTGCCCTACAAGGGCAGCACCGGCGCGCTGAACGACCTGCTGGGCGGCCAGATCCAGCTGATGTTCGAGAACCCGCCGACGACGTTGCCGCACGTGCGGGGCGGCAAGCTCAAGGCGCTGGCGGTCACCGGCAAGACCCGGATCGCCGCCCTGCCCAACGTGCCGACCGTGGCCGAAGCCGGCCTGCCCGGATTCGCCGCCACTTCGTGGACCACGATTGCCGTCAGCGCCAAGGTGCCGGACGCCATCGCCGAGCGGCTCAGCACCGACATCCGCAAGATCATCCTCAGCCCCGAATTCGTCGAAGCGCTGGCCGCGCAGGGCATGACGCCGGTGGCGAGCACGCGCGAGGCGTCGGCCCGCTTCATCGTTGCCGAGAAGCAGCGCTGGGACGCGGTGATCCAGAAGGCCGACCTGGCGGCGGACTGAGCAATGACCGCCAGTTCCATCATCCAGGCGCCGTGCCCGGTGCGCCGAGTCGGCGACGGCCAGCAGCACTACTTCTTCGGCTACTACAACAAGAGCAACTGGGACCGCAGCGGGCGCTACCTGCTGGCGCAGCAGACGTCATATATGGACGCGCCGCTGACGCCCGACCGCGTCGCCGGCATCGGCTACTTCGACCTGGCGGACGGCGACCGCTTCCATCGCGTCGCGGACACCCGCGCCTGGAACTGGCAGATGGGGAGCCAGCTGCAGTGGCTGGACGGCGCCGGCGGGCTCAAGCTGGTTTACAACGACCGGCGCGAGGGCGCCGGCGGCCCCTATCGCGGCTTCGGCAGCGTGATCGTCGACGTCAAGTCGGGCGAGCGCACGCAGCTGCCGCTGCCGGTGTACGTGGTGGCGCCGGACAGCAACTACGCGATCTGCGTCGATTACCGGCGCCTGTACGTCGCCCACCAGACCATCGGCTACAGCGAGGAGGGCGGGCCGTTCGGGCTGCCGCTGGCGCCGGCGGATGACGGGCTGCGCCGCATGGAACTGGCCACTGGCGAGTCGCGGCTGCTGGTGTCTTACCGACAGTTGCGCGAGTTCCAGCCGCGCGCCTCGATGGAGAAGGCGATCCACTGGGTCAGCCACATCGAGATCAACCCGGCGTCGTCGCGCATCCTGTTCCTGCACCGCTGGACCGAGCGGGTGGCGGACGAAACCTGCTTCCTGCACCGGCTGATCACGATGAACGCCGACGGCAGCGGGCTGCGGCTGCTGGAGTGCTCGGACCATCCGCTGCCGCAGCTGGCGGACGATTTCGACCCCGGGGCCGTCGGCACCTTCGACTACGAGAAGTCGGAGTTCCAGATCTCGCATCCGCTGTGGCGCAACGACAGCCAGATCATCGTCTGGGGCCCGCACGCCGGGCGGATCCACTACCACCTGTACGACGATCAGAGCGGCACCGTGGAGCCGGTGGGCGCGCATGTGCTGAAGGAAAACGGGCACATGACGTTTTCTCCGGTGAACGGTCGCTGGCTTCTCAGCGACACCTATCCGGATCCCGCCACGCACGAGCGCGTGCTGTTCCTGTACGACATGGAAACCGGCGTGCGGCACGACCTGGGCAGCTTCTATGCCGACCCGGGGCTGAGCAAGGAGAACCGCTGCGACCTGCATCCGCGCTGGAGCCGCGACGGCCGGCAGGTCTCGATCGACTCCGTGCATCTGGGCCGCCGCGAAATCTTCATCGTGGACGTCAGCGGCGTGGTTGGTGCCGGCCTCTGAGACTGGCTCGTCGCACCGTTGGCGAAGGTGCTTCTCAAATCATGCGAGTGCGCGGCGGCAAGGTGCCTGCGCCGTATTGCAGCATTGCTGGTGAAGCGGTCCGCCAACTTGGAAGCGGCGAAAGGTCCGCCCCGGCTTCGGGATGTCAGCGGTCCAAACGAGTGGCGAACTCAGATATCCAGTGTTTGATCGCTTTTTTTCCCCTGACTGCCACAAGGGAAGATGGCTTGCGCGCTGGCAGTGGGGAGCTGCGGCTATGCATCCGGATGCTGACGCCGGTATGAGGCCAACGCGCCACGGGTGGCGCCTCGTGCGCGCGTCAGCTGCCCGCGGCCGTCTTCGCCACGATGGCGACCACCACCAGCAGCACCACCACCAGCACGAAGGCAATCGCCAGCAGGACCAGCGGATTGCCGCTGGGCGGATTTGCGCGGTTGCGGTCGCCCAGGCCGATGAAGCTCCACAGCACCATCTTCACTTCCTTGAGGATCTTCATGCATGTCCCTGCCGGACTGGACCGGATTGCCGCAGCGTGGCGACCAGCACGTCGGCGCTGCACTCGGCCAGCACCATCCGCGTGGTGCTGCCCAGCAGCAGCTCGTCGACGGCATGCCGGCCCTGCCGGCCGATGACGATCAGGTCGCAATCGTGCTCCTGTTCCTGCTGCGCGATCAGCATCCAGGGATTGGCGCCTTCCGGCGTCGCCAGGCGCACCCGGTCGTCGGCCAGCCCGGCGTGCGTGGCCAGCTCGCGCAGCCGCTGCTTCGCCTCCAGCCGGGCGGCGTCGCGATACTGCGCGATCGCGCTGCCGGCGACGCCGGCCAGCCGCATCTTGCCCTCGAACGGCACTTCCAGCGCGTGCACCAGCACCAGCATGGCGCGCGGTGCGGCCCGCAGCGCCAGGGCGATCGCAGGCGCGCTCCACGGCGAAAAATCCACCGGCACCAACACCCGCCGGTAAGGCTCGTGCGCGGCCCGCCGCACCATCAGCACCGGCCGCCCGCAGCGGTTGGCCACGCGCTCGGCGGTGGAGCCCACCACCACGCCGCGCAGGAAACCCGCGCCACGGGTGCCGGTCACCACCAGGTCGGCGTCCGCCGCATCCGCCTGGCGCGTGATGGCGTCCACCGCATGGCCGGTCACGAGTTGTTCCTGCACTTCCAGCCGATGGCGTTGCCCGAGCTCCAGCGCCAGCGCGTGCAGCCGTGCCCGCGCATCGGCCTCCATGGCGGTGCGCTCGGCCTGGCCGCCGCGCAGCCAGCGGCACAGGTCGTCGAGCGCGGTCGCGCCCAGCGCATGCACCAGCGTCAGCGTCGCGCCGTGGGTCCTGGCCAGCCGGGCGGCGCGGTCGGCGGCGTGGCGCGACGGCGTCGAGAGATCGGTGGCGGCGACGATGGTCTTGAGGTGGCTCATCCGGAACTCCTTCCTGTGCAGGCGCGGCTGCGGGTCAGACCAGGCCATGCACCAGCATCGCATCCGCAACCCGCACGAAGCCGGCGACGTTGGCGCCGTCCGCATCGTTGATGGTGCCATCGGCGCGCCGTCTGTGCAGCACGCACGCCTCATGGATGCCGCACATGATCTCATGCAGGCGCGCGTCCGCCTCCTCGCGCGGCCAGCACAGCCGGGCCGCGTTCTGGCTCATTTCCAGGCCCGAGGTGGCGACGCGGCCGGCGTTGCTGGCCTTGCAGCGCACAACACGCCGCTGCCCTCGAAGGTGGCACCGCGGCCAGGGTGGACGGCATGTTGGCGCCTTCGGCGAGGCACAGCACGCCGTTCTTCACCAGCGTGGCCGCCGCGTCGCCGTCGAGCTCCGGGGTTGCGCAGGGCGACGTGCTCCAGGAAGCCGCGGCGGATTGGCGCTTCATGAGGTGGTGTCCATCTCGGGTGGCGAAGGGGGCAGCGGCAGCAGCAGCACGTCCGCCGCACTGGAGGCGAGGATCTCCGCCGCCTCGCTCCTGCGCACAGCGAGCGCCTGTGGCCTGGGCTGCGGCTGCGCGATCACGAGCAGGTCGGCGAACAGGCTGCTGGCCTTCGCGCGCAGCGCCGCCGCCGAAAGGTCGAATGCAAATGTCGGCGCCTCCGATCGGACTGAAGCGTCCTGGTGCAGCTTAATCAGGGCCTGGACGGCGGACCGCAAGCGCAGGGCCGCGCCCGGGCTGCCGTCGCGCGACAGTTTTTCGCAGCCGGGCGGGGCGCCGCCATGCCAGTCGTCAGCCTGCAATGCGGCCAGCACCTCAGCGTAGGGACCGCGCGTCATGCCCAGGGCGGCGGCGACGATCCCGGCCACCGGGCTGTCCGCGTCGAGGGACACCAGCGCCCGCTTGTAGCCGACCGCGGCCGGCCGCTTGACCACCAGCACCGGGAGCCGGCAGCCGTGCGCCAGCCGCTCCGGATCGAAACCGCGCAGCCAGTCGCGCATCGGCCTGCCCTGGTTGGTGCGCAGCACCAGAAGGTCGGCATCGCCGGCCGCGGTGCCCAGCTCGCGCTGCAGGTCGCCGCTGGCGGCGCGCACCTCCACCACGATCCTGGTGCGCTCGATCAGCTCCCAGCGCAGTGCATCCAGTGCGGGTTGGGCGGCGACGGCGCCGGACTTGCTCCACGCGACATGGAGAATCTGCAGCGACGCGCCGTGGTCGCGCGCCAGCAGGGCCGCGCGCCAGGCGGCGTTGGTCGAGGCGGCGGACAGGTCGCTGGCGACCAGCACGCGGTGCAGCGGAAAAGGTGACGGCTTGGCGCCGGACCATGGAGTGGACTTCAAAAACGCTCCGTGACGGAGGCGCCGGCACCCGAGCGGGCCGGCGCGGTTCAGCGCCTGGCTGTGCCCGGTGATTCGTGGTTGCGCAAGGAAGAGGGGTGAATCGCCGGGCTCAGGAATGTGCGCCGAGTGGAGGGCGGATGCCCTCGCGCGCGCGCAATCCCGCACCATGCACGCGCTCGTCCGCGACCGGGCCCAGGGCCTGGCCGTCGCGGTGGGGAAGCTGCAGGAATCGATGAGACATCACACCCCCAGTGTAAGGCCGACGGCGACGGGCCGGATCCGGCGGGCCAGCGGTCACACCACCATCAACGCCGCCGCCAGACCGCCCAACGTCACGCCGAGCCCCGCAACCAGGTGCACATCCCGCACCGCGTCGCCGGTCAGCTTGCCGATCAGGGCGGTGAGCAGGTAGGCGCCGGCCATGATGGCCAGCAGGGTGGCGATGTCGTCTCGCGTCATGCGTCGGCCTCCTGTGCGGAACGGGCCTGCCCGGCGCGGTCTGTTGCCCGCAGCGCGTCGTAGCGCAGCAGCCAGCTGAGGACCTGCGCGGACCCGTCGGTGAGTTCCAGCACGTCGCGGCCGAACCCGATCAGATCGGCCAGCCACGCCTCGCCGCGCAACACGATGCGCTTGCGTTCGATGTCGGTGCGCTGGACGACGGCGCCGCGTTCCTTCAGCCGTTCGAGCAGCGCATGCGCATGGACCTTCGGCGCATCGATGCGCAGGAACATGACCGGCGCCATGGTCAGCCCTGACACCGGGTCGACCCAGGTGTGGGCGAAGGCATCGCCGAAATCAAGCTGCTCGCCGCAAGCCTGCTGCAGTACCAGCCGCGCCTGCGCCAGCGCCAGTTCGGTGGCGGCCCGGATCTCGACGGCGCTCCCGTGGCGGCCGATCTGGAAGCTGTCCGACCGCGACAGCGATGCGAGCAGCCCGGGGTCGTGCAGTGCCGGCAGATCGGCGCTGGCGGGCCGCAGGCCCTGGCGAAGCGCCAGCAGGTCAAGCCTGTTGGGTGAACGCATGGCGTTGCTCCTGGTGTGGGGAATCATCCGAGGTCAGCCGGCGCGCGGCGGCGCTGCGGCTGGACGGAACGTGGTTGCGCGGGACTACCAGCACGTCGCTGCGTCCCTGCGTCAGCACCTGGTGGGCGACGCCGCTGGCCAGCAGCGGCACCAGCGCGCTCCAGCGGTCAGCGCCGACGACCACCAGGTCGGCGCCGCTGTGTTCCTGCTGCACCACGAGCTGGCGGCCGGCATCGCCGCGCCCCAGGGCGGTCTGCACGCGGTTGCGCCGCGGCCCGAAGCTGTCGGTCAGCCGCAGGATCCTGTCCTGGGCGCCCTGCAGGCGCGACGCGCGATAGGCATTGATCGCGTGCTCGCTGACCTCGGCGGCCTTCAGGTAGGCCTCGCCGTGCCGGTCGATCGCGTGGAACAGCTCGAGGCTGGCCTGCGGGTCCAGCGCCGCCGCGTATGCCAGCAACGCGCGGGAGCGCTCGCTGAAATCGACGCCGATCAGGATGCGCGCGTAGTGCGGCCGCGGCTCGGTACGTGCCAGCAGCACAGGCCGGTCGCAGGCCCGCAGCAGGCGCTGCACCGGTTGTCCGAGCAGCCACGTGCGCAGCGACCGCTCGCGGCGCTCGGGCAGAACCACCAGCTCGCAGCGGGCCGCCTCCCGGGCCAGGTCGTCCAGCGTGCCGGCGCTGCCGGCGACCGGGATGGCGCGCAGCGACGGGTGGTCGCGCTCGAGCTGGCGCGCCGCAAGCGCCAGCAGCGCCTTCACGTCGCCAGGCGGCGGCGCCGCTGCGTCCGGCATGTGCATCAGTTTCAGCGTGGCGGCGCGGGCGCTCGCGAGGTGGGCGGCGCGCCGCACGGCGACGTCCTTGGAGGGCAGGCAAAGGTCGGTCACGACCAGGATGGTGTTCATGGCATGTCCTTGTTCGAAGACGATGGCGCGGCCCGCCGCGGCAGGCGGCGCGATGAAACGGAACGGCGGCCGGCTACGTGAGGTAGTCGCCGGTGGCTTCGGGCTGGAACAGGATCTGTTCGACCTGGGCCAGCGTTTCGGTGCCGCCGGGGCCGACCCAGCGCGCGGTCGCCCCCAGGGGCAGGCCGAGCAGGCTCAATCCCACCGGCGACAGCACCGAGACGAAGCCGGCCGCCGGTTCGGCGTCGGCCGGATAGCACAGCACCAGCGTCTGGCGGCGCTGCGTCTCGAGCTCGCGGATCACGAACTGCGCGTACATGGTGATCACGTCGGGCGGGATCCCGTGCGGGTCGAGCACGTCGGCTTCGTCGAGCAGCGCGTCCAGCGCCGCCGGCGGGCCCGCGGCCAGCCGCTTCAGGCGCGAGAAATCAAGGTTGGTGAGCTTGCGCTCGCAGGGGACGGGGGCATGCATGCAGCACTCCATTCGAGCGCGCTCCAGCGCCGGCAAGGCGAAGGGCGCGCAACCGCGCTGGGTGGGGGCCCGGCGGTCGAGGTGTAGCGCTGAAGGAAAGGGAGGCGACCGCCGGGCTCAGGAATGTGCGGGCGTGCAAGGCAGGCCCGCACGCACCGACGCGGACGACCGCGCCCCGGCTCCCTGCGCCGCGAAGGGCAGGGTCCGGATGGCGCAGAGGCGGCGAGTGCTTGGGTTCTTCATTGCCGCTCCAGTATAGGCAGCGTGGCGGACGCGGGCCAGTGCGGCAAACATTCTGGCAAGCGTTGCGGGGCCATTGCTGCGCGCCGGCCGGACGGCAGCCGGCCCGGCCTAGACTGGCCGCATGACCGAGTTCCTGCGCCCAGCCTCCAACGCACATTCCTGAGCCCGGCGATTCCCTTCCAGTTGCGCAACGCCGAATCGCCGGGCGCCCCCAGCGCCAGTTGACCCTGGCCCGCAGCGCCGCGGGCTGTGGCGTCGCAATGGAATGTGCAGATGCAGGCAATGAAGTGGAATCCGGTGACACCGGGTCGCAGGCGCGCTGGAGCGGCCGCGTGATGGACATCAGCAAGAGTTTCGTCCGCCAGAAGAGCCCGTGCGCCGACGGCTTCCGGTGGTTCGTCCGCCACCACGGCGAGCAGGGCAGCGGCTACCAGCAGGTGCTCGATTCGCTGGTCGCGGCCGGCCGCGTCGAGGACGCGCGATGGCTGCTGCGCCAGTTCGGCCCGACCAACGCGGTGCTGCGGGTCGACAGCCTGCAGGCGGACGCGATCGTATTTGCCGGCTCGATCGAAGCGGCCGGCGCGATCGAGGTCGGGTCCGTGCTCCAGGTGGGAGGCAGCATCCGCTGCAGGGCGTCGGTCGGCGCCGGCGCTGCGATCGTCGCCGGCGACGACATCCATGCAGGAGGCATCAGGTCGGATGGCAGCGTCCATGCCGGTGGCCACATCCGGGCGCTGTGGGGAGTGGAGGCGACCGGCGCCGTCCGCTGTTCGGGCGACCTCAAGGCGAGGGGGCTGGTGATCTGCGGCGGCGGGCTCGACGTCGGCGGCGAGGTCCGCATTGACGGCGACCTGCGCGCGCAGGCGGATATCCACTGCACGCATGGGCTGCGGGTGGACGGTTCGATGTGCTCGGCCGGCGACATCGTTGCCGGCCACGGAATCGTCTGCGGTGCAACTGTGCGCTGCGGCAGGCACCTCGACGTCGGCCGCGGCGTCAAGGTGCGGGACGACCTGATCGCAACCGGTGCGATCCGTGCCGGCGAAAGCCTGTGCGCAGGAGGAGACATGAGCGCGGGCGAGGGGTACGGCGTCTATGCCGGACTGAACGTGCAACGCCAGGATTGGGAAACCAGCGCCCGGGTGTCCGCGCGAACCCGGCCCGCCGGCCTGACCAGCGGCTGGTGGGCAGGGCCGGACGCGCCCTGAGCGTGCACCCCGTACTCAGCGCGCTTTACCTTCCTGCCTGGGCGCCGCGGCCAGCGCCGGTGGCGCCGGCTCGCCGGCGGCGCGGCGGCGAAAGATGGCGGCCCGCGCCAGCAACAGCGTGGTGATCGGTGCGGTGATCGACAGCACGATGACGATCAGCCATGCGTGCAGCGAGAGCACGCCCTCGTGCACCGAGAAGTGGATGATCGTCGCCAGCGCGGCCAACCAGGTGCCCAGTGTGTAGGCCAGCGCCGGTGCGTGCATGCGGGTGAAGAAGTCGGGCAGCCGCAGCAAGCCCCATGCGGAAACCAGCGCCACCACGCCGCTGAGCAGCAACAGGCCGGCGACGAATGCATCGGCGATGGGCGTCATTCGATCACCTCTCCGCGCCACAGAAACTTGGCCATGGCCGACGAACCGACGAATCCGAACAGCGCGATCAGCAAGGCGCCTTCGAAGTACATGCGGCTTTCGTAGCGGATCGCCAGCGCCATCAGCAGCAGCAGGGCGACCGCGAACATGAAGTCCAGGGCCAGCACGCGGTCCTGCGCGGAAGGCCCGCGCAGCAGGCGGGCCAGCGCCAGCAGCATGGCCATTGCATACAACACCAGGGTGGCGGTCAATGCGCCAGAAAGCAGCGGGCTCATTCGAAGATCTCCTTGAGCGGGTGCTCGTAGCGCGCCTTGTAGTGGCGGATAAATTCCTCCTCGCCGTGCAGGTCGAACACGTGCAGCAGCAGCGCGCTGCGGTCCGGTGCCAGCTCGGTCCAGACCGTCCCCGGCACGATCGTGGTGATGACGGCGAGCGCGGCCAGCGCGAACGGATCGCGCAGCTCCAGCGGGATCACGACGAAGCCGGCGCGTGGCGGATCGCGCCGCGCCGCCAGCACGCCGCCGCCGACCTGCAGCGCCGACACCAGGACGTCGGCGCCGACCGCCAGGATCAGACCGGCCAGCACGCGCGGCCGACGCATCCGGCCGGCCGGCGGTCGCAGGGGCGCCATCAGCATCGGCATCAGCCAGCCGACCAGCGCGCCGAGCGACAGCTGGACGGGAGCGATGGAGTCATTGAGCAGCAGCCACATGGCAAACAGCGCCAGCGACAGCACGGGGGCGGGCAACCATCGCCTCATCGCAATCCTCCCGGCGCCGTCGGCTGAGCCGCCCTGACGGCGTCGATGTACTGGTGCGGATCGTGCAGGGTGGCGGCGGTGGCCCGCATGTAGCGCAACGTGGACTCGCCGCCGACGACCAGTGCGACGCAAAGCCCCAGCAGGGCAACGACGGGCAGCGACTCGGCCACCTTCAGCTCGGGCGGTGGCCGCTGCTCGGGACTCCAGAACACCCGCAGGCCGATCCGCGAAAGGGCGATCACCGCCAGCAAACCCGACACGATCTGCAGCCCGAAAAGCACGGACCCGGCGCCAGCTGGCCCGGTCCCGGGGGGCATCGCGAGCACCGCCGACAACATCGCGACCTTGGCGACAAACCCCGACAGCGGCGGCAGCCCGGCCACCACCAGCGTGGCGACCAGGAAGCCGAGGCCCAGGAAGATCACCGCCGCCGGAATCGCGCGCCCGATCAGCGGAACCGCCAGGTCGTCGAGGTTGGCGTCAGGGGACGGCGGCTCCGGGTCGGAGAAACGCGGCAGGCGATCATCGATGACCAGCATCGACGGCCGGTCGGCGTCCAGCAGGCGGGCGCGGTCCATCAGCTCCACCAGCAGGAACATGGCCGCGCCGGCCAGGGTGGCGCTGGCCAGGTAAAACAGCGCGCCGGCGGTCAGGCCGGGATCGTCAAAGCCGATCGCTGCCACGATGGTGCCCGATGACGCGATGATGCTGAAGGCGGCCACCCGCGCCAGGCTCTGCGATGCCAGCATGCCGACCGTGCCGAAGACCAGCGTGGCCAGCCCGCCCCAGGCCAGCGCGCTGCTGCCGAACAGGGCCGATGCGCCCGCGGTCGCCGGAAAGCACAGCGTCCACAGGCGCAGCACCGCATACACACCCACCTTGGACAGGATCACGAACAGCGCAGCGACCGGGGTACTGGCCGCCGAATAAGCCGGAGGCAGCCAGAAGTTCATCGGCCAGATTGCCGCCTTGGTCAGGAACGCGACCGCCAGCACCGCGGCGCCGGCATGCAGAAGGCCGCGGTCGCTGGCGGGCACGGCGGGCAGCCTGGCTGCCACGTCGGCCATGTTCAAGGTCCCCGTCACGCCATAGAGCAGCGACACCCCGATCAGGAACAGCAGCGAGGCGACCAGGTTGATCGCGATGTAGTGCAGCCCAGCCTGCACCCGCCTGGCGCCGCCGCCGTGCAGCAGCAGCCCGTAGGACGCGGCCAGCAGCACCTCGAAGAACACGAACAGGTTGAACAGGTCGGCCGTCATGAAAGCGCCATTGAGGCCCATCAGCTGCAGTTGCAGCAGGGCCTGGAAGTGCACGCCCGCGCGCTGCCAGCGTGACACCGAAAACAGCAGGCTGGCCAGCCCGGTGATGGCCGAGAGCAGCAGCATCATGGCCGACAGCCGGTCGACCGCCAGCACGATGCCGAAAGGCACCGGCCAGTTTCCGGGCAGGTAGACGCCAAAGGCGCCGGGCGCATCGCGGCCATCGACCCATCGCAGCAGCGCCGCGGACGTCGCGAGCAGCAGCAGGCAGGACAGCAGGCCGATGGCCGCCTTGGCGCGTCGGGACTGCGGCCCGATGCCCGCCAGTACTCCGGCCGCGGCCAGTGGCACCAGCACCGGCGCCACGATCAGGTGGGCCATGGACAGGCCGGCGAGTTCGACGCCGCTCATTCGCGCTCCTCCTGGCCGTCCACGTGGTCGCTGCCGCTCAGGCCCCGCAGCGCCAGCAGCACCACCAGGAACAGCGCGGAGGTGGCGAAGCCGATCACGATGGCCGTCAGCACCAGCGACTGGGGCAGCGGGTCGGAATAGTCCACCAGGTTCGGCAGCAGGCCGGTCTGCACGATTGGTTCGCGGTCGATGGACAGGCTGCCGACGCTGAAGATGAACAGGTTGACCGCGTACGACAGCAGCGACAGGCCGATCAGCACCTGGAAGGTCCGGGGACGCAGCACCAGCCAGACGCCGGCCGCGGTCAGCACCCCGATCGCCAGCGAGATCACGATTTCCATCAGCGTCCGTCCTCTCTGGGAGCCGTCGCGCCCGGGCGCCGCTGCGCGCGCAGCGACTGGTGGGCCAGGGCTGTCAGCAGCAGCAGGGTTGAGCCGAGAACGACCGCGAACACGCCCAGGTCGAAGAAAAAGGCACTGGGAAAGTGCAGCTCGCCAAGCACGGGCAGCGTCATGTGGACGGTGTGGGTGGTCAGGAACGGATAGCCGAACGCCAGCGAGCCCAGGCCGGTGGCCAGTGCCAGCAGCAGGCCGGCCGCGATCCAGCGCGGCGGATGCAGGTTCATGCGGGCCTCCACCCACTGGGTTCCCCCCACCATGTACTGGACGAGGAAGGCGATGGCCAGCACCAGGCCGGCGACAAACCCGCCGCCCGGTTCGTTGTGCCCGCGCAGGAACAGGTGCACGGCCAGCACGCCCGCGAACGGCAGCAGCAGGCGCGCCAGCACCGCGGGAACCAGCAGGTGGCCGCGCCCCTCGCTGGCAGTGGCAGGCGCACCGGGCGGCTCTGGTCGGGCGACGGTAGGCCGGATGCGTTGCTGCGGCGGCGGCTCGATGGTTTCGCGCGGCGGCCGGAAGCGCCGCAGCAGCGCATACACGGTGAGCGCCACCGCCGCCAGCACCGATATTTCGCCCAGCGTGTCGAAGGCCCGGAAATCGACCAGCATCACGTTGACGACGTTGGCCCCGCCGCCGGCGGGCAATGCATTCTCAAGAAAGAACGGGGAGATGCTCTGCGGCGCCGTGCGCGTCAGCATGGCGTACGCCAGCGCCGCCAGCCCGGCCCCCGCCAGCAGGGCCAGCGCCAGGTCGCGCCGGCGCCGCCATGCCGCCCGCGGCGCGGGGACGGCTTCGTCCAGTGCCACCCGGCGCGGCAGCCAGCGCAGGCCCAGCAGGAACAGGATGGTGGTGACGGTTTCGACCGCCAGCTGCGTCAGTGCTAGGTCTGGCGCCGAGAACCAGGCGAAGGTCAGGCACACCACCAGTCCGACGGCCCCAAGCAGGATCAGGGCCTGCAGTCGGTGGAACTTGGCAAGGGCTGCGGCGCCGACGGCGCAGGTAGCGCCGACCATCCAGAGCAGGGTGAATTCGACGCTCGCCGGCACCCGGGCCCGGTCGCCCCAGGCAAGCGGCACAGCCAGGGCGGACGCGAGGCCGGCCGCGCCGGCCACCAACAGCAGGGACAACATCTGCGCCTGCAGACGGCGGGTGGCCGTGAGGCGCAGCAGCATCCTTGCCAGCAGGTTGACTCGGGCCAGGACGTTCTCAAACACCCGCTGCCCGTCAATCCGTCCGATCAGGGGCGCAGTGGGCGCGCTGCGCCGCTTGAACCAGGCGGCGAGGGCCAAGTAAGCCAGCAGCCCGCCGACGATGGCCACCAAGCTCATGGCGAACGGCGCGTTGAAACCGTGCCAGACGGCCAGGTCGTAGGCCGGCAGCTTCCCACCCACCACGGGTCGAGCGGCGGCTTCCAGCGCCGGTCCGACCGAATGCTGCGGCGCGACGCCCACCACCAGGCAGGCCAGGACCAGCAGGTCGATGGGAACCCGCATCCACCGCCTCGGTTCATGCGGTGCGCGCGGCAGTCCGAGCGGCGGCGGGCCGAAGAATACGTCATGGCCGAAGCGCAGCGAATACACCACCGCGAACACGCCGTAGACCGTTGCGATCGCCGGAAGGCCGTATTCCAGCCATGGGTGGCCGGTGACGAACAGCGTTTCGGCGAAGAACATTTCCTTGGACAGGAAGCCGTTGAGCAGCGGCACGCCGGCCATTGCGGCACAAGCCACCATGGCCAGCGTCCCGGTGAACGGCATGAACCGGAACAGTCCGTCAAGCCGCCGCATGTCGCGGGTGCCGGTCTCATGGTCGATGATGCCCACCGACATGAACAGCGAGGCCTTGAACGTGGCGTGATTCAGCATGTGAAAGACCGCAGCCACCGCTGCCAGCTCGCTGTTCAGACCGAGCAGCAGCGTAATGAGCCCGAGATGGCTGATAGTGGAGTACGCCAGCAGCGCCTTCAGGTCGTTCTGGAACATGGCGCAATAGGCGCCCAGCAGCAGGGTCGCGGCGCCGGCGCCGCCGACCAGCCAGAACCACAGGTCGGTCCCAGCCAGCACCGGCCAGAGACGGGCCAGCAGGAACACGCCGGCCTTGACCAGGGTCGCCGAGTGCAGGTAGGCGGACACCGGCGTCGGCGCCGCCATCGCGCGTGGCAGCCAGAAGTGGAACGGGAACTGCGCGCTCTTGGTCAGCGCGCCCAGCAGCACCAGGACCAGCACCAGCGGGTACAGCGGGTGGACGCGGACGCGATCACCGGCAGCGAGGACGGCATCGAGCTCGTAGCTGCCGACGATGTGCCCGATCAGCAGGACACCGCCCAGCAGCGCCAGCCCGCCGGCGGCGGTCACCGTAAAGGCCATGCGGGCCCCGCGCCGGGCGTCCTTGCGGTGGTACCAGTAGCCGATCAGCAGGAACGAGAACAGGCTGGTGAGTTCCCAGAACACCACCAGTTGCACCAGGTTGCCGGCCACCACCACGCCCAGCATCGACCCCATGAATCCGAGCAGCAGCGAATAGAAGCGGGCCGCCGGATCGTCCTCGGAGAGGTAGTACCGCGCATACATCACCACCAGGGCGCCGATGACGGTGACCAGCATCGCGAACAGCCAGGCGAAACCGTCGATCCGCACGACCAGGTCCAGGCCGAGACTGGGCAGCCACTGCAGGCGCTCGGTGATCACCGCGCCGGCCCTGATCTGCGGAAACAGCATGGCCAATGGCACGGCGGTGGCGAGAGCGACCAGACCGGCCCAGACGGACTCGGCATTGCGCGCGCGCGTCGGAAGCAGCGCCGCCACCATGGCGCCGGCAAACGGCAGGAGAACCACCAGCAGCAGGGACATGGTTCACGAGTCTAAGAGAGGAATGCACCGGCTGCGGTTCGCAGCGCTGTACCGCGTTATTCCGGGGCGGCGATCACATCAACCAAGACGACGGCGTCTCCTGCTTCGACGAAGCTGCACAAGGCCTGCGAGTTCTGTGATCCGAAACGGAGGCTGCGCTCGACACCATGATGGAGAGGCGCCACTTTGAACACAACCCGTTGATTCGGATCAGGAATTTCTGAAAGGACCGAGGCAGTTGCACCGGACGGTTGCAACTGCCTCGCTTCTTGAGTGCAACTCGAAGGCCTCAGACCTGCGAGTGCAGGCGCAGGTTGAATACATGGAATGGCACAAGAGCAGGAACTACCACCACCTGAGCGTCGAGATGCTGCGCCAGGCCACCGGCATCACGGTCACGCCGGTTCCCTACAAGAACGTGGGCCAGGCCATGACGGATGCACTTGCCCGAACGGTGTCGTTCTATTTTCCCGGCATCCCCGGCGCGTTGCCGCAGGTCAAGTCGGGCAAGGCCCGGGGCCTCGCGATCGGCGCGCCTAAACGCAGCGCCAGCCTGGCCGACGCTGTCGGAAGAACTCGGAATCAACGGCCTCGAAGTGATCACCTGGTACGGAGTGATGGCACCAGCCGGCACGCTGACTGCCGTCACGGCGGGGCTTGGTGCGGAGATGGCGCGGGTGATGGAGCTGCCGGAAACGCGCGACAGACTTGCTGCCACCGGCGTCGACGTGGTTGTGTCCGGGTCCGATGAATTCGGCGCCCAGGTCCGAGCGGACAACATGCGCTACGGCAAGCTGGTGCGCGAACCCGGCCTGAAAGAGTAGACGCGAGGAGCGCCACCGTGAAGGTGGATGGAATCGAGCAGATCCATCACATACAAGGAGAATTGCCGGTAGGGACGTGGCAGCTGCGCGCGACCGGGTGCCGGCGACATACGATCGCCGGTGCAGCACCGCCTTTTCCGCTGCGGCAGGAGAACGCATGCAACGAATTGGAACGCCGGACCGCAAGACCCGAACCCGCGTGTTCGACGAAGGTCACTTCCGCGGCCATACGGAATACCTGATCGAGAGCGAAGCCGGGGCCCGGCCTGCGCCACAGGCCTTCCTGGTCCATCAGGCCCCCGGCTGGGTGCTGCCCACGCACTTTCACCTGGAGGAACAGTTCCAGGTGATCACCGCCGGTGGCGGGACCCTCGGTACCCACGCGGTGGCCCCGATCACGCTGCACTACAGCTCGCGTGAGGCCGGCTACGGGCCGCTGGTCGCCGGGCCGCAGGGCGTCGACTACCTGACCCTGCGCGCGGTGACCGACCCGGGCGCCTGGTACCTGCCGGAGTCGCGCGAGAAGATGCGCAGGGGACTGCGCAAGCGCCAGGCCACGGTGGGGCCGATCCCGGTGAAGCGTGTCGATGCGCTGGCTTCATTGCCGTCCGCACAGACCGACGTGTTGATCGCCGAGGACGACGAAGGGCTGGCGGCGTGGGTGTTGCGGCTCCCGCCCAATGCCCGGTCCAGTGCTCCCCCGCAGGCGGCCAGCGGCGGCCGCTACCACGTGGTGGTGGCCGGCTCGCTGGTGGATGACGCCGAGGAACTGCCGCCCCCCGCTTGCATCTGGCGCAGCGCCGACGACGCGCCGATGGACGTGCAGGCCGGTGCCCATGGGCTGGAACTGCTGGTGTTGCAGTATCCGGCAGCGGCGCTGGATCCGGAGCCGCAATGGCTGACGGGGACAGCACGCGGCTGACTGTCCGGGCTTTCCATCAAGCATGTGCGGAATAGCTCCGCGCCCTTGGAGCGGCGGCACCTGTCCTCTAGCATGGGCGCACCACAGCAGGAGACACCAAAGATGCCCACCCACTTCACCCGCCGCGCGGCACTCGCGCTGGCCGCCTCGACCGCACTCTGCGTCCTGCCGGCGCAGGCCCAGGGCGATTACCCGAACAAGCCGGTCAAGCTGGTGGTGCCCTACGGCGCCGGCGGTGGAACTGACCAGATCGCGCGCCTGATTTCAACCAAGCTGTCACAACGCCTGGGCCAGCCGGTGGTGGTGGACAACAAGCCGGGTGCGGGCACGGTGCTGGGCTCGGACATCGTTGCCAAACAGCCTGCGGACGGCTATACGCTGCTGCTGACAACCTCGGGCCTGACCAGCGCGCCCTACATGATGGCCAAGCTGCCGTTCGACCCGGTGAAGGACTTCACGCCAATCGCTCCGCTGGCGATCATGCTGATCTCACTGACCGCCTCCACCAGTGTTCCGGCCGGCAATGTGCGCGAGTTGATCGCGTACATGAAGGCCAACCCGAACAAGCTGAACTACGCCTCCTACGGGGTCGCCACCACCAACAACCTGGTGATGTCGCTGTTCAACCAGCGCGCCGCCGTGCAGTCGATGCACGTGCCGTACAAGGCCGGAGCCCAGGCGCTGCCGGACCTGGTGAGCGGCCAGGTGCACCTGATGTTCGACTCGATGCAGACTTCGGGCCCGCTGATCAAGGCCGGCAAGCTGAGGTCGCTGGCTGTGGCCACTTCGCAGCGTTCGCCGCTGATGCCCGAGATGCCCACGGTGGCCGAGGCCGGCCTGCCTGGATTCGAGTTCGAGCCCTGGTTCGGCATCCTCGGCCCGGTCGGGATGCCCGCACCCATCGTGGCGCGCCTGAATCGCGAAATCAACGCGGTGATGAGGGAACCGGAAGTGCTGGAAGCCATGCGCATCCAGTACCTGACGCCCATCCCCGGCAGCGCGGACGACATGCGCGAGCTGGTCCGCAAGGACCTCGTGTACTGGGGCAACGCCGCGAAGGCTGCCGGCGTGAAGCCGGAGTGAGGCCGGAGCCGATGTCCGACACGACGGCGCCGCTGCGCCGCATCTCCAGTGGCGTCACGCTCGGCGACCTGATCGTGCGCAACGCCCGCTTCCTGCGCGACGAGATGGCGTTCGACGACGGCGCCCGCAAGCTCACGCATGGGGCCTTCTTCGAGCGCGTGCGACGGCTCGCCGCTGCGCTGGAGCAGCGCGGCTGCGCGCACCAGGATCGCGTGGCGATGCTGGCGATGAACTCGATCGAGTATTTCGAGTGCTACGGCGCCTGCGAATATGCCGGCTTCATGGTGACCACGGTGAACTACCGGCTGGCCGTGCCGGAGATCCAGGGCATTGTCGCCAGCGCGGCCCCGATGGCCTTCATTTTCGAGGCGCAATACGCCGATGCGGTGGCGCAGCTGCGCGAGGGGCTGCCGGGCGTGCGCAGCTGGATCTGCCTGGGCGGCGTCGCGCCGGCCTGGGCCGAGGACTACGAAGCGGTGCTTGCGGGCGCGCCCGCCGATGGGCCCCGCAGCCGCGCCGACGAGGACGACATCGCCCACCTGATCTTCACCAGCGGCACCACCGGAAAACCCAAGGGTTGCCTGCTGGCGCATCGCGACAGCGTGAACAAGGGCCAGATGCACGCCGCGGAGATGGGCATCTCGCCGGCCGACCGGGTGCTGCTGGTGATGCCGTACTTCCATGTCGGTGCCAAGGGCATCCAGATCGGCGCCGCCTGGCGCGGCGCGACGGTGCTGGTGCACCGAACCTTCGACCCCGCCGCGGTGCTCGACGCCATCGAGCGCGACCAGGTCACCATCCTGCACCTGGCGCCGACCATGGTGCAGGCCATGCTGGAACAGCCCGGCATCGAAGGGCGCGACCTGTCCTCGGTTCGCGTGGTCTGCTACTCCGCGGCGCCGATGCCGATCAACGTGCTGCGCAAGGGCCTGCGCCTGCTGGGCGACGTGTTCCACCAGGTGTACGGCCAGACCGAAGGGGCCGTAAGCGTGCTGCTGCGATCGCAGCATCGGCCCGAAGGCACGGAGCGCGAGCGCCGCCGCCTCGAATCGGTCGGCCAGCCGCTGATCGGCACCGAAGTCCGGCTGCTCGGTGATGACGGCCGGGAAGTGGCCGCCGGCGAGGCGGGCGAGATCACGTATCGGGGCGGCGTGATGTTCCGCGGCTACTGGAACGACATGCCCGCCACGCTGCAGGCATTGCGCGGCGGCTGGGTGCACTCCGGCGACATCGGCCGCTTCGACGAGGACGGCTTCCTCTACATCGTCGACCGCAAGAAGGACATGGTCATCTCCGGCGGCGAGAACATCTATTCACGCGAGGTCGAGCAGGCGCTGGTGCAGCACCCGGCGGTGCTGGAAGCGGCCGTCATCGGCGTGCCCGACCCGCGGTGGGGAGAGGCCGTGCGCGCCGTCGTGGTGTTGCGGGCCAGCGCCGAGGCCAGCGAAGCTGAACTGATCGCCCACTGCCGCAGCCTGATCGCCAGCTACAAGAAGCCGCGCAGCATCGTTTTCACCGATGACCTGCCGAAACTGAACAACGGCAAGATCGACAAGAACCGCATCCGGGCGCTGCATGGCGGCGCCCCCAACCCAACCGAAGGAAAGACATGAACTACGACAAATACAAGTACCTGCTGGTGGACGTCGATGCGGAGGGCATCTGCACCGTCACGATGAACCGCCCGGATGCGCTCAATGCGGCCGGCGGCCCGATGTTCCCGGAACTGGAACATGTGTGGCAGGACATCAACGAGGACGAGCGCGTCAAGGCGGTGATCCTCACCGGCGCCGGAAACGCTTTCTCCGCCGGTGGCGACCTCAAGGGGATGGCCAAGCGCGTCGGCACGCCCGACAACTTCCGCCATGCCCTGAGAGCGCCGGCAAACAGCCGCCGCCTGCTTCAGAACATCCTGGAGCTGCAGGCGCCGCTGATCGCCGCGGTCAATGGCGACGCCATGGGCCTGGGCTGCACGCTGGCACTGTTCTGCGACATCACCGTGATCTCGGAGACGGCGCGCATCGGCGACACCCACGTGAAAGTCGGCCTGGTGGCCGGCGACGGCGGCGCGGTGATCATGCCGCTGCTGATCGGCGTGGCCAAGGCGCGCGACATGCTGATGCGCGGCCGGGTGGTGAACGGCAAGGAGGCGCACGAGATGGGGTTGATCGCGCACGTGCGGCCGAAGGAGCAGGTGCTGGAGGAGGCGCGGTCCATCGCCCGCGAACTCGCCATGCTGCCGAAATACGCCGTCGCCTGGACCAAGCTGTCGGTGAACAAGGTGATCAAGGAGCAGCTGAACCTGGTGCTGGACACCTCGATGGCGCTGGAGATGCTCACCATGAACAGCAACGACCACGCCACGGCCGTCCACGCCTTCGTCGAGAAGCGCAAGCCCGAATTCAAGGGCGATTGAGCGCCATGACGACCAACTGGAACGCGCTGTCGGACGACCGATTCCGCGCCACGGCTGCGGCGTTCTTCGACCAGCACTGCCCCAGGGAACTGCGCTTCCCGCCCAAGCGGCTGCGCTGGGCGGTCGTGAAGCCGTGGTTCCTCACGCTGTCGCAGCACGGCTGGGTCGCCCCCTCCTGGCCGGTGGAGTGGGGCGGCATGGGCCTGGCGCCGGTCAAGCAGGTGATCTACATCGAGGAGTACGAGCGCAGCGGCGCGCCCGTGATGCAGACCCAGTCGCTGACCAACCTGGGACCGATCCTGATCGCGCGCGGCAGCGAGGAGCAGCGGCGCACTTACCTGCCCAGGATCCTGTCCGGCGAGCATGTCTGGGTGCAGGGCTACTCGGAGCCGAATGCGGGATCGGACCTGGCGAACCTGCGCACCGAGGCGCGGCTCGAGGGTAACGAGTTCATCATCAACGGCCAGAAGATCTGGACCACGATGGGCTTCGACGGCACCCACATGTTTGCGCTGGTGCGCACCGACAAGACGGTGAAGAAGCAGGCCGGCATCAGCTTCGTCATGTTTCCCATGGACCAGCCTGGCATCACCGTGCGGCCGATCGAGGACATCTCGGGCGGCGCGGAGTTCTGCGAGGTGTTCCTGCAGGACGTGCGGGCGAAGCGCAGCGACCTCGTCGGAGAGTTCAATGGCGGGTGGGAGATCGCCAAGACGCTGCTCGGTTTCGAGCGGGTCTGGTCCGGCTCGCCGCGCCAGTCGCTGATCGCGCTGGCCCGCCTGGAGCAGGTGGCGAAGGCCAATGGCAGCTGGGACGACGCCGTGTTCCAGGACAAGTACACCCAGCTGCTGTTCGACGTGCACGACCTTGGCGCGATGTACGAGCGGCTGGTGCGGTCCCTGGGCGTCGGCAAGGGCTTCGGCCTCGAATCGTCGCTGCTGAAGATGACGGCCACCGAAACCTGCCAGCGGGTGACCGAACTGCTGGTGGAAACCGCCGGCGCGGACGGCGCCACGCAAGGGAACGTGCAGATCGGCGCTGACAGCATCGACATCCTCACGCCCTTCCTTGAATCTCGCGGGCCGACGATCTACGGCGGCTCCAACCAGATCCAGCGCAACATCCTGGCCCGTCAGTGGCTGGGACTCCCGGGCTGATGCAATGACCACCGACAGACAAGACGACGTTGCAACGATGTTGCGCGAGAGTGCCCGCGATTTCACCGCACGGGAGCAGGATCTGCGCGGCTTCCGCACCCGCATGGGCCAGCTGCCCGGTTACGACGGCGCCCGCTTCGCCCAGATGCAGGAACTCGGCTGGCGCAGCGCGCTGGTGCGCGAGGAGTTCGGCGGCGCCGGCATGGGCCTGCGCGAGATCGCTGCCATTGCCGGGGAACTGGGGCGTGGCCTGTTGGGTGACGTTTTTCTCGCCACTGCGGTGTTGCCGGTGCTGCTGCTGCAGGATCGCGCGGCGCTGCCCGCGGCTGGGCCGTTGCTGCAGGCCCTCGGTGAGGGCAGCGCTGTGCTGGCCCTGGCCTGGCAGGAGCAGCCGAAACAGCTCGATCCCCATGCGGTCACCACGCAAGCGAGCCGGCAGCCTGGCGGTTACGAGCTGACCGGCTTCAAGCGGTGGGTGGCAGGAGCGCAGGCAGCGTCAACCTTGCTGGTGAGCGCTCAGTTGCAGCAAGGCGTCGGCGTCTTCGTCGTCCCGCGCGATGCCAAGGGCCTGACGGTCGAAACGAGCTGGCAGGCGGACGGCACGGCGGCGGTCGAACTTCGCCTGGAGCGCGTGCAGGTCGCAGCCGGCGCCTTGCTGATCGAGCCCGCACATGGCGCCGCGGCGGTCACTCGCGCGGTGGATGGCGCGATGGTCGCGGCCGGCGCGGAACTGCTCGGCGTTGCCAATGCCGCCTTCGACATGACGATCGCGTACATGAAGACGCGGGTGCAGTACGACAAGCCGATCGGCAGCTTCCAGGCGCTCCAGCACAAGGCGGTCGACCTGCTCGTGCAGCGCGAGCTCGCCGCCTCCGTGCTCGAGGAGGCGGTGGCCGCCTTCGACAGCGGCGCCGGCAGCGACGGCGAGCGCAGCCGGCTGGCGAGCCGTTGCAAGGCGCGTTGCAGCGAAGCGGCGCTGCGCATCACGCGCGAGTGCATCCAGCTCCACGGCGCCATCGGCTACACGCACGAATACGACCTGGGCCTGTACGTCAAGCGCGCGCTGGTGCTGTCGGCGTGGCTCGGCAATGCGGGGCAGCACCGGCGGCGGCACGCTGCGCTCGCGGCGCTGGAACAAAGCCGCCGACGCACGCCGGTCAGCGCGGCACCTGGTTCACCTTCGTCAGCGGCTTGAACGTCGCGTCCATTCCGGTCAGGCCCAGCGGGGGTAAGCCAGACGGAAAGGCATCTGCCAGCGCCTGCGCGACGGCCGCCACATCCCATGCTTCGCGCTGCATCACCGGATGCAGCACCGCCGGATGCCCCATCAGCTGGAGCTGGTCGCCGTGCACGCGCAGCACCTGGCCGTTGACGTGCCTGGCCGCATCGGACAGCAGGAACGCCACCGCCGGCGCATTGGTGAGCGGGTCGACGTAGGGGCGCGTGCCCTGCAACTGGCCCTTGGCGCGCATGTAGTCGTCGGTGTTCTGTGACATCGCGGTGGTCGCCACCGGCGAGATGGCGTTCACCCGGATGCCATCTGCCGCGCCGTCGATGGCCCAGGCGTAGGTCAGGCTGGCGATCGCGCCCTTGGATGCGGAATACGCGGCGCCCGCCGCCATGCCGGCCTGGGTGCCCGATGACGTATTGACGATCGCGCCGCCACCGCCTTGCTTGCGCATCTGCTGCAGCGCGTGGATGCCGATGTTGTAGCTGCCCAGGAGATTGACCTCGAACAGGCGCCGCGCCGACTCGCCCTCGGTTTCCTCCCACGGCGTGCGCAGGTAGACGATGCCGGCGAAGTTGGCCAGCCCGTCGAGACGGCCGTACAGGCTCACGGCGCGCTTGACCAGGGCCTGGCAGTCGTCCCAGCGGGTGACGTCCACCCGTGCGGCTGCGGCGCGGTGGCCCCGGTCGCGCAGTTGCGCCGCTGTCTGTTCCGCAGTGGCTTCGTCAATGTCGGCGACGAGCAGCAGGGCGCCCTGGTCTGCCAGGTAGCCGGCCACTGCGGCGCCGATGCCGCGGCTTGCGCCGGCGACGATGATGGATTTGCCGCGGAGCGATGCGTTGCTGGAGGGCTGGTTCATGTTCGGACTCGTGCGGTGAGGGTAGGGCGATCCCCACGTGGCCACAAGCTGGGCGGCCAAACCATCACAAGCATGTTTCCCGAGAGGCCCGCACCGCACCTACCATCGGACCATGCCAACCAACCTGCATGTCCGCCTGCGCAGCCTGCCGCACGACGCCGTGCAGGAGGAGCACTTCGAGGTGTGCGACGGCGCCATGCCCGCGCCCGCCACCGGCGAGGTGCTGGTGCGAACGCATTTCCTCTCGCTCGATCCCTACATGCGCAAGCGGCTGGCCGATGCTGTGGCCGGCCGCGCGGTCCTGAATCCGGGCGACCTGATGATGGGCCGCACGGTGGGCGAGGTGATCGCGTCGCGCGACCCGAACTTCCGCCCAGGCGATCGGGTGCTGGGCTGGGGCGGCTGGCAACAGTTCGCCGCAGTGCCGGCGGCTCGCCTCGAGAAGATCGTTTCGGCCGGCGAGCTGCCGCTCTCCGTGCATCTCGGCGCGCTGGGCCGCCCCGGCATCACGGCCTGGCTTGGCGTGGTGCACGTGGCCAAAGTGCAGGCGGGCGAACGCATGGTGGTGTCCTCCGCGGCCGGCGCCGTCGGCAGCCTGGCCGGCCAGATGGCGCGGCATCTCGGCGCCGAGGTCACCGGCATCGCCGGCGGCGCCACCAAGTGCGAAGGGGTCGTCAGCGAGCTGCGCTTGCATGCCTGCGTCGACTACAAGTCACAGCAGTTCGAGCAGGCGTTGCGCGACGCGACGCTCCAGGGGGTCGATGTCTGCTTCGAGAACGTCGGCGCCGCGATCCTGGATGCCACGCTGGATCGTATGAACGAGGGCGGCCGCGTCGCCGTCTGCGGCCTGATGGGGCAGTACCACTCCGGCGCGCCATACGGCTACCAGAACTTCGCCCGGATCCTCGATCGCGGCCTGCAGGTCACCGGCTTTCGCATCGACGCCAACACCGCGTTGCACGACCGCGCCCGCGCCGATCTGCGCTGCTGGCTCGAGGCCGGCGTCTTCCGCCGCTGGGAAACCGTCTCGCAGGGCCTGGAAAGCGCCCCGGCCGCCTTTGTCGCGATGCTGGAAGGCCGCGGGCAGGGCAAGACCCTGGTCCAACTCGTCTGAACACCATGCCCCTGTCGCCACCCCGATCCCGCTCGCCCGTCACCGCCCGCGCCATCCGCTGCGAGGGCTTTCGCCGCGACGATGGCCTGTGGGAGGTGGAGGCGCGCCTGGCCGACACCCGCACCTACGAGGCGCCGACGCCGTTCCGTCCCACCGTGCCCGCGGGCGAACCCTTCCACGAGATGTGGCTGCGGCTGGCTTTCGACGACAACCGGGAGATCCGCGAGATCGAAGTCGCCATCGACAGCCATCCGTTTCCGGAGTGTCCGTCCGTGGTGCCGAATTTCGAGCGGCTGGTCGGACTGCGCATGGGCGCCGGCTTCAACAGGGAAGTGCAGGCCCGCGTCGGCGGCGAGGAGGGCTGCACCCACGTGCTGACGCTGATCACGAACATGGCCACGGTGGCGGTGCAGACGCTGGGCAGCCAGATCCGCTGGAACGACCGCGCCAGTGCCGAGCGCGTCTACGGCCTGGACCAGGACGGCAAGCCGCCGGTGGTCGGCGCCTGCCGCGGCTACGGCCGCAGCGGCGAGATGGTGCAGCGCATCTACCCGGAGTTCTACCTGCCCCCGGCTCCATGACGCCGGAAGCTCAGGCTCAGGCCTGATCGGAGAAGATCACCGTCGTGTGCCGCCTGGCGATGTGCCAGCGGCCCTCGATGCGCACGTAGTCATCCCGATAGTCGACCACCATCTCCGGCCGCACCAGCTTCGCCGCTCCCTCGCCGCGGTCGTTGGCCTCGCGGTACACGGTCGTGTAGCTCAGGCCGTGCGCATGATCCGCATCCACGACCTCGATGTGGATGCTGCCGCACACATGGCGCGTCAGCGCGGTGGGCGAGCGCGACTCCATGAAAACGAAGATCTCCTCGCGGCCGCGCATGTGCATTCCGGGGCGGATCCATTGCCCATCCGGCGCGAAGACTTCGCTGAAGGAGCGGTGCTCGCGCTGGTCCGCCAGCTGCCCGTAGCGCGCGACCAGCATGGCACAGGAGGTCTGGATGGCCGCAGCCTGCATTTCGTCCATGTCAGTCAGTCTTCCAGCTTGATGTATGCGGTCTTGATCACGCCCTGCCACTGCGCGATATAGCGGCGCACGATCTTGTCGAGTTCCGCCTGGGTGGTGGGCGCCGCTTCCATGCCGGAGGCACGCAGCTTGGCGATCACTTCCGGATCCTTCAGCGCCAGGTTGATGTGTTCGTTCAGCCTGGCGGCGACCGCGGGGGGCGTTCCAGCCGGGGCGAAGAACGAGAACCAAGTGGTGACGTCGAAATCCTTCATGCCCAGCTCCATCATGGTGGGCACGTCGGGAAGCGCCGCGGCACGCTTGGCGCTGGTGACCGCAAGCGCGCGGAGCTTGCCCGACTTCACATGCGGCAGCGGCCCGGCGATGCCGCTCATGGAGACCTGGATCGTGTTGGCCAGCAGGTCGTTGGTGAGTTGCGCCGTGCCGCGGTACGGGATGTGGACGACATGGATGCCCTGGGCGTGCTTGAACATCTCGAAGGTCAGGTGGGTCAGCGAGGCCTGGCCGTCCGAGCCGTAGCTCAGCTTCGCCGGGTTGGCCTTCGCGTACTTCACGAACTCCTTCATGTCCTCGGCCGGCACCGCCGGATTGACCACCACCACCAGCGGAATGTCGACGGCCTTGGACAGCGGCACCAGGTCCTTCAGCGGATCGAAGGGCATTTCCTTGCGCACGTACGGCGTCAGCGTGACCAGTCCGTTGCCGATCAGGCCGATGGTGTAGCCGTCACCTTTCGATTGCGCCAGCGCGGTCGTGCCCAGCATGCCGGCGGCACCGCCGCGGTTGTCCACGACCACCGTCTGCCCCAGGCTCTTGGTGAGCTTGTCGGCAATCAGGCGGGCGGCAAAGTCGGTGGGACCGCCGGCCGGAAACGGCACGATCATCTTCACCGGCTGGGTGGGCCAGTTGCCCTGTGCGAATGCGCCAGGGGTGGCAGCGATGCCGATGGCGGCAGCGAGCAGCAGGCGGCGGGCGCGGGAATAGTGGGTTGCCATGGTTGTCTCCTTGCAGCGATGCTAAGAGCGCAGCAGCTCGTTGCGGCACCGGTCGCCAAACCATCACGGATGTGGAATTGCGCGGCTTCCCGCGCTGCCGACCGCTTCGGGGCTTACCCTTGCGACCCATGAGACCTTCTGGCATCACCGACGCCGAGTGGCAGGCCCGGCAGGACCTGGCGGCCTGCTATCGGCTGCTCGCGCACTACCGCATGACCGACCTGATCTATACGCACGTGTCGGCGCGCATCCCGGGCGACGGCGAAGCGATCCTGATCAACCCCTACGGGCTGATGTTCCACGAGATCCGCGCCAGCGACCTGGTGCGGGTGGACCTCGACGGCAACCCGGTGCAGGAGACCAACGCGCCGATCAACCGCGCCGGCTTCTTCATCCATAGCGCCGTGCACGAGGCCCGGCCCGACATCGCCTGCGTCGCGTCTCGTACCACGACTATCTCGGCGTGGCCGACGACGTCGCCGAGCGCAAGCGCATCGCCGGCGACCTCGGCGACAAGCTGGTGATGCTGCTGCGCAACCACGGCATCCTGGCCTGCGGCCGCAGCATTCCCGAAGCCTTCATCGAGATGAACTACCTGGAGCGCGCCTGCCAGGCGCAGGTGGCGGCGCTGGCTGGCGGCACACCCTTGCGCATCATCGGCGACGAGGTGGCGGCCCACACCGCGCGCCAGTTCGACACCGCCCGCGAGCGCCGCAAGACGCCGGACGGCCGCACCTTCACGCTCGAATGGGCGGCGCTCACCCGCATGCTGGACCAGGCCGACCAGTCCTGGCGCGACTGAACCATCTTCTCCATGACCACTTCCCCGCTCCACCTGGAACTGCCCGCGTTGCCCGGCGAGCTGGCCGGCTTGCGCCAGCAGGTTCGACGCTTCGTCGCGGCCGAACGTGCCGCCGGCACACTGGCCTATCCCGACAAGGTCGGCCTGGGCTTCTCGCCCGAGGTCAGCAAGCGCATCGCGGCGCAGGGCTGGATCGGCATGACCTGGCCGAAGCAGTACGGCGGCCAGGAGCGCAGCGCGCTGGAGCGCTACGTCGTCACCGAGGAATTGCTGGCCGCCGGCGTGCCGGTGGGCGCCCACTGGATCACCGACCGCCAGAGCGGGCCGGTGCTGCTGAAGTTCGGCACCGAGGCGCAGAAGCAGGAGTGGCTGCCGAAGATCGTGCGCGCCGAAGTCGCGTTCTGCATCGGCATGAGCGAGCCCGATTCGGGGTCCGACCTGGCCTCGCTGCGTACCAGCGGCACCAAGGTGGAAGGCGGCTGGCGCGTCAATGGCACCAAGCTGTGGACCACCAACGCGCACCGGGTGCACTGCATGATCGCGCTGATCCGCACCGAAAAGGCCGACGAGAAAAACCGGCAGGCCGGCCTGACGCAGGTGCTGATCCCGCTGGATGCCAAGGGCGTCACCGTGCGGCCGATCAAGAGCATGGTGGGCCTGGAAGATTTCAACGAAGTGGCCTTCGAGGACGTGTTCATTCCCGACGGCAATGTCGTCGGCGCGCCAGGGAACGGCTGGAACCAGGTGAGCGCGGAGCTGGCCTACGAACGCAGCGGCCCGGAGCGTTGGCTCAGCAGCTTTCGCCTGCTGGCGGAACTGGTGGAGGCGCTCGGGTCCGATCCTTCGGATGCGGCCCAGGTCGAGATCGGCCGGCTGTTCGCGCAGCTGATGTCGGTGCGGCAGATTTCGCTCTCGATCGCCAGCATGCTGGAGGCCGGCAAGACGCCCAATCTGGAAGCCTCGATCGCCAAGGACCTCGGCACGCGGCTGGAGCAGGAGATCGTGCGCACGGTGCGCAACATCGTGCAGCAGGAAGACATGTTCGCCGACGCCGACCTGCCTGCGCTGCGGACGCTGCTGGCGAGCGCACAACGTTACTCGCCGGCCTTCACCATCCGCGGCGGCACCGGCGAGATCCTGCGCGGCGTGATCGCGCGCGGGCTGGGCCTGAGGTAATCAGCATCACCATGACCATGAGCAATGAATTCCGCGACATTGCGGCCCGCCTGTTCGGCGACTTCGCGACGCCCGCCGTGCTGGAGGCGGCCGAGGGTGGCGTGTTCCCGCAGGCGCTGTGGGACGCGATCAACGAATCCGGGTTCGGCCTCGTGCTGGTGCCGGCAGACCAGGGCGGCATCGGCGCCGGCATGCAGGAAGCCGCGGCCGTGCTGCTGGCAGCCGGCGAACACGCCGCGCCGGGGCCGTTGCTGGAACTGGTGCTGGGAAACAAGCTGCTGGCGCTGGCCGGGCGCGAGCCATCGTCCAGACCGCTGGCGCTGGCCTTCGTCGAAGGCGCAGTCGGTGCCGGCCAGCCGGTCACGCTGCGCAATGTCGCATGGGCGCGCTCGGGCGACCAGGTGCTGGTGGTGGGCCGCACCGCGGCCGGCACCGGGTTGGCGATCGTGCCGGCCCATCAACTTGAGGCGCGCGCCGAGATCGCCGACGCCCTGGGCGAGCCCAGCGCACGGCTGGAACTGCCGGCGCAGACCGAGTGGCATGCGCTGCCCGGCATCGACTTCGATGCGATCCTGCGCCGCGCCGCCCTGTTGCGCGGCGCCCAGATGATGGGCGCGATGCGCTGGTGCCTGGAGCGCACCACCGCCTACACCCAGGAGCGCAGGCAGTTCGGCCGCGAGATCGGCAAGTTCCAGGTGGTGCAGCAGATGATGGCGGAACTGGCGTCGGCCGTCGTCGCCTCGCACGCCATGCTCGACGCCGCGATCGCCGAGCCTGACAGCGCCGCCCTGGTGGCGGCGGCCCGTTCGCGCCTGGGCGATGCCGCGGACATTGTGTTTGCCCACGCGCACCAGGTGCACGGCGCGATCGGCTTCAGCTACGAGTACGTGCTGCACTTCCGCACCCGCCGGCTGATGGCCTGGCGGGATCAGTTCGGCAGCGTCGCCCACTGGCGCCGGGTGCTGGCGCGCGGTTTTGCCGGCCGCAAGGCCGACGAGGTCTGGCCCGTGATCGCCGGTTAGGCGGCTGGCTGACCCGCTTTGCGCGCCGCCACGGCCCGCGCGTAGGGAACCGGCCAGGAGGCGGGCAGCCCCAACGCTTCGGCGGCATGCAGCGCCCACTGCGCGTCGCGCAGCATTGCGCGCGCCAGGAACACCAGGTCCGCCGTCCCGCTTGCGATGATCTGGTCAGCCTGCGCTGCCTGCGTGATCTCGCCAACCGCGCCGCTCGCGACTCGCGCTTCGGCCCGCACCCGCGCGGCAAACGGGATCTGTGTCCGCGGCCCTTGCGGCGGCTGAGAGCCCGGCGCGATGGCGCCGCTGGAACACACCACCAGGTCCACGCCCAGCCGGCCCAGGTCACCGGCCAGCCGCACCGATTCGTCGACATTCCAGCCGCCGTCGAGCCAGTCGGTCATCGACAGGCGCACCGCCAGCGGCAGTTGGTCCGGCCAGGCCGCGCGCACGGCGGCCGCCGTCTCGCGGGCGAAGCGGGTGCGGTTCTCGAACGATCCGCCCCAGGCGTCGACGCGCTGGTTGGTCAGGGGCGAGAGGAACTGGTGCGCCAGGTAGCCGTGGCCGAAATGCAGCTCGAGGTAGAGGAAGCCTGCCGCGTGGGCCAGACGGGTGGCAGCGGCGAAGTCGCTGGTCGCCGCCGCGATCTCCGCCTCGCCCATCGCGTGCGGCATCGCACTGTCGTCCGCAAAGGGCAATGGCGAAGGCGCCTGCACGGGCCAGCCGCCTTGCTCCGGCGGCACCGCCTTGCGGCTGATCCAGGGAGCGCGGGTGCTGCCCTTGCGGCCGGCGTGGGCCAGCTGGATGCCGGGAACGCTGCCCTGCGCGGAGATGAATTGCGTCACCGGACGCAATGCGAGCACGTGCGCTTGCGACCACAGGCCCAGGTCCGCATCCGAGATCCGCGCCTGCGCGGACACGGCGGTCGCCTCCGCCACCACCAGGCCCGCGCCACCGATGGCGCGCGCCCCGAGGTGCACCAGGTGCCAGGGGGTGGCCAGCGCGTCCGGCGCGCAGGCGTACTGGCACATCGGCGAGACGCCGATGCGGTTGGGCAGCTGCACGCCGCGCAGCAAGAGGGAAGAAAAAAGTGCCGCTTCCAGTGCCATGAAGAATCCTTGCGGCCACGCTAGCGGCAATGGCCGGCCAGGACAAGCCAGTGCGCCCAATAAACACATCCGTGTGGAAGTCCACGCACCGCTGGTGTTGCATGGCAGGCGGCCCTAGACTTTTTGCAGGAGACCGGCGGGCCGCTCGCCGCCACAACACCACGGAGCCAACCATGATTTCGACGCGCGTCACCGGGCTCTTCGGCATCGAGGCCCCTGTCTTCGCCTTCAGCCACTGCCGCGAGGTCGTGGCTGCCGTCAGCCGCGCCGGCGGCATGGGCGTGTACGGCGCCGCCACGTTTTCACCGGAGCGGGTGGATGCGGACCTGGCCTGGATTGCGCAGAACGTGGACGGCAAGCCCTTCGGTGTCGACCTGATGATGCCGCAGAAATCCGACGGCAAGGGCACGACCGACGACGCGCAGCAACTCGAATCGGCGCTGGCCGACGGCATCCCGCCGCAGCATCGCGAGTTCACCGAGTCGCTGCTTCGGCGCTTCGCCGTTCCCGACCTTCAATCTGCACCGACCCCCGTGCCGGACGGGCGGCCCGGCGGCCGGGGCTGGCGCACCTCCTGGTACGAGTTCCGCCTTGGGGCGGTGGAGACCGGCGCCCGCCTGCAGCTGGAAGCGGCGCTCCGCCATCCTTTGTCATTCCTTGTCACCGCCCTTGGCACGCCGCCCGCGGACGTGCGCGCCGTCGCCCAGCAACGGGGCATCAAACTCGGCGCACTGGTCGGCAGCGCCAAACACGCGCGGCAGCATGTGCAGGCGGGGGTGGACATCATCATCGCCCAGGGGACCGAGGCCGCTGCGCATACCGGTGAGATCTCCACGCTGGTGCTGGTGCCGGAAATCGTGCGCGCCGTGGCGCCGATCCCGGTGCTGGCAGCCGGGGGCATCGGCAGCGGCGAGCAGCTCGCCGCTGCGCTGGCCATGGGTGCGGAGGGCGCCTGGACCGGGTCCATCTGGCTCGCTTGCGCCGAAAGCGACGAACCACGGGAGGTCGTCGACCGCATGCTGGCGGCCCGGTCCTCCGACACGCTGCGCTCCCGCTGCCGCACCGGCAAGCCGCTGCGCCAGCTGAAGTCTGCATGGAGCGCGGCCTGGGAAGAGCCGTCGGCGCCGCCGATGCTCGGCATGCCGACGCAGCACCTGTTGACTGCCGAAGCCGAGGAGCGGATCAACCGCCACCACCGCGCCGACCTCACCACCATCCCGGTGGGGCAGATCGTCGGCCAGATGAACAGTGTCCGCCCCGCCGCCGAGATCATCGCGGACATGGTGGCGGGCTGCGAGCAATCCATCGGCCGGATCGCGGCGATGGCCATCCCCAAGGAGAAAGCATGAGACTTCAGAACCGCCATCTCGTCGTCACTGGCGGCGCCTCGGGCATCGGCCGCACGACGGTGGAGTCCTTCCTGCGCGAAGGCGCCAAGGTCGCCATCTTCGACATTGATGCCAAGGGCATGAGCGATCTCGCCAGGCTGCGGCAATGCTGGGTCATCCCCTGCGACGTGCGCGACGAGCAGGCGGTGCAGGAGGCGATGGCGGCTGCGGCCGAAGCCATGGGCGGCGTCGACGGCGTGGTGAACTGCGCCGGCGTCGCCAACGGCCTGCCGTTCGAGGACACCGACTACGCATCGTGGAAGGCCCAGATCGAAACCAACCTGAACGGCACCTTCCTGGTCTGCAAGGAAGCGACGCCGTGGCTGCGCAAGGCCGGAGGCGGCTCCATCGTCAACCTCGCTTCGGCGCAGGCGCTGCTCCCCACCGGCAGCAGCAGCAGCTACACCGCCTCCAAGGGCGGCGTGGTCGCCTTCAGCAAGACCATCGCGTTCGAACTGGCCGCCAAGGGCATCCGCGTGAACGTGGTGTGCCCCGGCACCACCGACACGCCGATGGTCCGCGGGGTGCTGGAAAAGAATCCCGATGCGGTCAACCGCAACCTCGCGGCTGTTCCCATGGGCCGGCTGGCGACCTCGCAGGAGATCGCCGACCTGATCGTCTTCCTCACCGGCCCGGAATCCGCGTTCATGACCGGCACGGCGATCCCCGTCGATGGCGGCCGCACCCGGCATTGAGGCGGGCGGCGCCAGCCCGCCCGTGATGGCCTGGCAGGAGCGAAAGGCCATGGCGGCCGGTCCCGCGGGCCGCGCCGTCAGCATCTCCGACCTGCGGGAACTCACCCGCAGGCGCGTCCCGCGGGTCATCTACGGGCTGCTGGAAGGCGCCAGCGAGGACGAACGGTCGCTGGCGCTGAACTACGAGCGCCTGCGCGCCTGGTCGCTGGTGCCCCGGCGCCTGCGCGACGTCTCGGTGCGCACCCAGGCCACGCCGCTGTTCGGCCGCACCTGGGCCAGCTGCTTCGGCATCGCCCCCACCGGCACCATCGGCCCGCTGCGGCGCGACATCGAGTTCCACCTCGCCGACGCCGCCCGCAGCGGCGGCATCCCCATCGGCGTTTCCGGCGCCAGCGCCCGCACCCATGAGGCGATTGCCGAACGCGCGCCGGGACAGGTCTGGTCGCAGCTCTATGCCGCAATGGATCCGGCGATCACGCGCAGCCTGGTGGAGCGGGCCGCGGCCTTCGGTGCCGGCGCACTGCTGTGGACCGTGGACCTGAACATCGCGGCCAAGAACGACCGCCTGATCCGCTCCGGATTCGGCGTGCCGCCCAGGCTGAGCCTCGGCGCGAAGCTCGAAGCGCTGCGGCATCCGGCCTGGATGCTGGACTACCTGCGCGGCGGCAGCGCGCGCCTGGACCAGTGGGCGCAGTACGCGGCGCCGGGTGCCGATCCGCTGGCGGTGCACCAGGTCTACCTGGCCCAACGCAACTCGTCGCAATCGTGGCGGGAGATGGAAACGCTGCGCAAGCTCTGGAAGGGGCCGCTCATCGTCAAGGGCATCCTGCATGCCGACGATGCCGTGCGGGCCGCGGAGCTGGGTGCGGACGGCGTGATCGTCTCCAACCATGGCGGTTTCGGGCTGGACCACGGGCCGGCGGCCATCGACATGCTGCCGGGCGTCGTCGCGGCTGCGGGCGACAAGACCGTGGTGATGTACGAGGGCGGAATCCTGCGCGGCTCCGACATCGTGCTGGCCCGCTGCCTGGGCGCGAAGTTCTGCTTCGTCGGGCGGGCCACGCTCTACGGCGCCACCGCCGGCGGCAGCGCAGGAGCGCTGCGGGCCATCGACATCCTGAAGGACGAGATCGACCGGACGATCGGCCATCTCGGCTGCCCGGACGCGAAGGATCTCGGTGCCGAGTACGCGCAGGCTCCGCCTTGAGCCCCCCATCCGATCAGCACAAAAGGACATTGATATGAAGAACCTCGAGACAACCCGGCGCCGCGGCATGGGCCGCCGCCTGTTCTCCGTCGGCGCCCTGGCGCTGGCCCTGGCCGCTGGCGCTCCGGCGCTGGCCCAGTCCGCCTGGCCCACCGGAAAGCACATCACGATGGTGATGCCCTATCCCCCCGGCGGCCCGTCCGACGGCCTGGTGCGCATCTTCATCGAGCGCCTCAGCGCCCGGCTCGGCACCCCGGTGGTGGTCGATTACCGGTCCGGAGCCAACACGCTGGTGGCGTCCCGGTATGTGATGGGGCAGCCGGCGGACGGCTACACCTTCTATGTCACGTCCAACGCGATGCACCAGGGCCCGCTGCTGTTTCCCAAGCAGTTCAATTACGAGCCGTTCGACACTTTCACGCCGATCGGCATGATGAGCATGAATCCACTGGTGCTGGTGGTGAACGGGAACCTTCGGGCCAAGAGCGTGGCCGAGTTGGTGGCGCTGGCCAGGACGCGCACCACGCCGCTGAGCTTCGCGACATCCGGGGTCGGCTCGCCGGACCACCTGTCGGGCGAGCTGCTGGGCCACCGCGCCGGCATCAAGTTCAACTTCATCCCGTACAAGGGCGGGGCGCCCGCCACGCAGGACGTGGTGGCCGGCCAGGTCGAGGTGCGCATCGACACGATCACCAATTCCAAGCCTTTCTTCGAGAGCGGCAAGCTGCGCGCCCTGGGCGTCATGAATGGGCCGACGCCGCTGCTGCCCGGGGTGCCGGGGGTGCCAGCCACCGTCCCGGGTGTCCGCGGCGAGGGCTTCTTCTATCTCGTCGCGCCCAAGGGGCTGCCGGCGCCCATCGCCGAGCGGATGGCCAGCGAAACCCGCGAGATTCTCTCGATTCCCGAGGTGCAGACGCGGATCCGTGCGCTCGGCCTCGATCCGATGACGACGGGATCGCAAAGGGAACTGGTCGACTTCCTGCGCAAGGACTACGAGACCTGGCGCGAGGTGCTTCGCGTGACGGGCCTGAAGCTCGAGGAGTAGATCAATCGCCGCGTTGCTGCGCGCGCAGGGCCACCTTGCTCACTTTCCCGGTGGCGAGGCGCGGGAGTTCGGCCAGGAAGGTGACCACCTTCGGACACTTGTAGCTGGCGATCTGGCTCCGGGCGAATTCGACCAGTTCGCCGGCGCTCGCGGCGGCGCCAGCCTTGAGCACGACGCAAGCCTTGACGCTTTCGCCCCAGCGCTCGTCGGGGATGCCGATCACGGCCGATTCGGCGACGGCGGGGTGCCGGTGCAGAGCTTCCTCCACCTCCCGGCTGTAGATGTTCTCGCCGCCGGAGATGATCACGTCCTTCTTGCGGTCCACCAGGAACAGGTAGCCGGCGTCGTCCAGCACGCCGATGTCGCCGGTGCGCATCCACCCGCCCGCCAGGGCTTCCTGCGTGGCGACCGGGTTGTTCCAGTAGCCGGCCATCACCGAGTCATTTCGGAACCAGACCTCGCCCGGCGTGCACTCAGGACAGTCGTTGCCGGCGTCGTCCACCACTCGCAGCTCGCCTTGCGGCAACGAGTGCCCCACCGAGCCGATGCGCCGGATCTCCGCCTCGTTCCCGTCGGGCCGCAGTTCGTGGCGATACAGGGTGGCGATCTGGCCTTCGGTCATGCCGTACTGGACCATGATCGCGCGTCCCATCCGCGCGATGGCGCGCTCCAGCAGCGGGACGGGGATCGGTGCGCCGGCCATCCCGACGGTCACCAGGCTGGAGAGGTCGTACCGGTCCAGGTCCGGCAGGTCCATCACCATCTGCAGCTGTGCCGCCACCAGGAACACGGTGTTGATTTGCTCGCGCTCCACCAGGGCCGGAAAGGCCGGCGCATCGAAGCCGCGGACGATGACGCAGCTGCCATAGCGCAGGTTCTGGGCGGCTCGCACGTTCTTCGCGCCGACGTGGAACAGCGGCGTGGCGAGCAGCGAGCGGCCGTGCGCGGCGATGTCCATCTCCAGCGCCAGCATTTCCGCTGTCCTCAGCACGATGCGGTGGGTGCTGACGACGCCCTTGGGCCGGCCGGTGGTGCCGCTGGTGTAGACCAGCGACGCGTGGTCGTCCGGTTCCGGAATGCTGGTGCAGCCTTGCGGGTTGCCGCGCCCGACGACCGCCTCGTAGGCTCCGGCCCAGGCTGGCGCTTCGCCGATGCAGACCAGCTTCAGCTGCGGATGGCGAGCGCGCAGGCCGTCCACCAGCGGCGCGTACTGGTCTTCGAAGAACAGGATGGACGCGCCGCTGTCGGCGAGGATCCAGTCGACTTCGGGGCCCGCCAGCCGGAAGTTGATGCTCACGGCCATCGCCCCCGACCATTCGCAGGCGCCGTAGACCTCGCAGTAGGCGATGCTGTTCATCGACAGGATCGCCACCCGGTCGCCGCGGCCGACCTCGAATTGCTCCAGCGCGCTGGACAGGAGGCGCACGCGCTGTGCGTACTGCGCGTGCGTCAGGACGCGTCCGTCCTGCACGTACGCGGGATGGGCAGGGTACCAGGCCTCGTTGCGGGCGATGATCGATCTGAGAGTGAGCATGGGTCGGGTTCGCTGTTGCCAGGGGACGCTACTGGCAAGCGCGCGCAGGCACAAGGCCTCGCGGCGAAATCAACACATGCATGTGATTGCGTGCCGGGCAGGCGACAGGGCCGGATCGCGACCCTAAACTGACCGCTCCTGGTGTTTGCAGTCCTGGAGACTCGTGTTGAAAGTGCTTCTCGATGGCTTGAGGTTCCCCGAAGGTCCGCTGGTACTGGCGGACGGGAGCATCGCTTGTGTGGAAGTGGGCGGCGGCACCATCGTCGGCGTCGATGCAGCCGGTCGGCGTCGGGTGCTGGCCGAACCTGGCGGCGGGCCCAACGGCCTCGCCATCGGTCCCGACGGAGCCTGCTATGTCTGCAACAACGGCGGCCTCAATTGGGACCGCCGGGGCGACTGGCTGCTGCCGCACGGCACTCCTGCGGATTACCGCAGCGGCTCGATCCAGCGGGTGGACCTCGGCACGGGCCGCTGCGAAACGCTCTATGACAACTGCGACGGGATTGCGCTGAAGGGTCCCAACGACCTGGTGTTCGACCGGCATGGAGGCTTCTGGTTCACCGATCACGGCAAGAGCCGTCCGCGCGAACTCGATCGCGGCGCCATCTACTACGCACGCGCGGATGGCGGCCAGATCCGCGAGGTCGTGTTCCCGGTGACGACGCCCAACGGCATTGCGCTGGCGCCGGACGGCAAGACGCTCTACGTCGCAGAGACCGAGACGGCGCGGCTCTGGGCCTGGGACCTGAAAGCGCCGGGCGAGGTCGACGCCTTGCCCTGGCCCGCTTCGCCCAACGGCGGCCGGATGCTCCACGCCGCATCCGACTACATGCGGTTCGATTCGATTGCGGTCGAGGCGGACGGCAACATCTGCATCGCCACCATCATCCAGGCCGGCATCCTGGTGGTGACGCCGCGCGGCGAACGGGTCGAACACCGGCGCATTGCCGGCGACCCCTACGTCACCAACATCTGCTTCGGCGGGGCCGGCCATCGCACCGCCTACGTCACCCTTTCCGGAACGGGACGCCTGGCCGCCCTGGACTGGCCGCGCGCCGGGCTCGCCCTGGCGCACTAAGTTTGCGACACCGAAACCAGGAGACCCCCAATGAAATCCATCACCTCTCTCGTCGCCCGCTGTGTCGGCCTGGCTTTCGCGCTCGGCGTCGCCGCCGCGGCGCCAGCCCTGGCCCAGACCAGCCCCTTCACCAAGCCGGTGCGCTTCATCATTCCGTACCCGCCGGGCGGCCCCACCGACCTGACCGGCCGCAACTACGCGGAAAAACTCGCCAAGTACCTCGGCCAGCCCGTCATCGTGGAAAACAAGCCGGGCGCGCAAGGCGTTCCGGCCGTGCAGCAGTTGATGCAGTTGCCGGCCGACGGCCACACTATCTATTTCGGCACGCTGTCGACGCAGGTGGTCTCTCACGTGATCAACAGCTACCGCAAGATGCCGGCCCCCTACGACTCGCGCAAGGACCTCATTGCAGTGAACCTGCTGGGAGCCTCGCCGCTGACTGTCGTGGCCACCACCAAATCGGGGATCGAAAGCTACAAGCAGCTGGTCGACACGCTCAAGGCGCAGCCGGGAGTCCTGAATTACGGCTCTGACGGCATGGCCAGCCTCACCCATCTTGGCGGCGAAATGCTGAACCAGGCGGCGGGCACAAAGAGCGTCCATATCCCGTACAAGGGCACGGCCGAATTCAGCCAGGCGCTGATCTCCGGCGATATCCAGTTCGCCGTCAGCGGCAGCGTCGGCGCGGTGAACCTGGCCAAGCAAAACCGCGTCAAGGTGCTGGCTGTGGCCGGGCCGAAGCGCAGCGACCTGCTGCCGGGCATTCCGACCACGGCCGAACTCGGCTACCCCGGCGTCGACCTGACCTCCTGGTTCGGGGTGTTCATGAAAGCCGGCACGCCGAAGCCCTTCATCGATGCCATGGCGCAGGCCATCACCAAGGCCTCGGTCGAGCCTGACCTGGTGCAGAGATTGACTACCGCCGGCGTCGAGATGGGCGTGGCCACCACGCCCGAGAAGTTCGCCGCCCAGATGGATTCCGAGTTCAAGCGCTGGACCGACGTGGTCGACAAGGCCGCGATCCAGTTCGACAAATAGGACGAGTCATGGCTTCAGACAACGCCGCCGCGCGCGACGCCATCTTCTACGTGCCCGAGGGCGCGTTCGACCGTGGCCTGGCCGATGTGCCGCCGCACATCTTCGCCGCCGAACAGCGCCAGGCGCTGGACCCGCAGTGCCCGACCGGGCTGATCGCGATGGACCTGTCGGGTGTGCTCGGGGCGGCCTGGCCCGCCACCACGCCCGCCATGCTGGCCCGCTACGTGGTGGTGCGCGCCGGGGAGTCGCTGGCGCACGGGTTCCAGGCCACCGGCGAGATCTACTACGTCGCCCGGGGGCAGGGCATGACCGGGGCCGGCGAAACGCACATCTCATGGAAGGCCGGCGACGTGTTCGTGTTGCCCGGCGCCAGCAAGACGCGGCACCAGGCCGAGACCGACAGCGTGCTGGTCTGCTTCACCAACGAGCCCGAGCTGGCCTATGCCGGCACCCGGGCGCCCGATGCAGCGGCCAATGCCGTGGTGAAGCCGGCCTTTTTCGACGGCGGCGTCATCGACGGGAAACTCGGCCTGATCCACCAGCGCACCGGGCCGCAGAAGACCGCGGGCAAGTCCGTGATCTTCGCCACCACGCCGCTGGCCGGCATGCGCACCATCTTGCCGTCGCTCACCGCGGCGATGAACACGCTGGAGCAGGGCGGCGACCAGCGCCCGCACCGGCACAACCCGGCTGCGCTGACGCTGGCAATCGAAAGCGAAGGCATCCATTCCATGGTCGGCGGCAGCCGGATCGACTGGATTCCCTTCGGCGTGATGGTGACGCCGCCGCAGGCCGTCCACTCGCACCACAACCGCGGTCCCCGGATGATGAAGTCGTTCGTGGTGCAGGACGGCGCGCTGTACTACCAGCTGCGCAATCCGGGCTTCGCCTGGACCGAGTGATTTCCAGAACAAAGGGAGACAACCCATGCAATTCCAGGTGAACCAGCTGCACCCGCATTTCTTCGGCGAAGTGGTGGGGCTCGATCTGCGCCATCCGCTGGACGACGCCACCGTGGCGGAAGTGACGGCGGCCATCGACCGGCTCGGCGTTCTGGTCTTTCGCGACCAGCAGATCGACGACGACCAGCAACTGCGCTTTTCGAACTACTTCGGCCGGCCCCAGCGCTCCATCAGCGTGCACCGGCAGAACCTGGAGCGGCGCCTGCGCCAGGAGGAACTGAGCGATATCTCCAACGTCGACGAACACGGCTTCCGGATGGACCTCAAGCACCCGCGCCGGCTGTATGCGCTGACCACCAAGCTCTGGCACACAGACAATTCGTTCCGCAATCCCGCCGGCAAGTACACCTTCCTGTGCGCCAAGCAGCTGCCGGCCGAAGGCGGCAACACCGAGTTCGCCGACATGCGCGCCGCCTGGGACGCACTGCCGGCCGAGAAGCAGCAGGCGCTGCGCCCGCTGCAGGTGGAGCATTCGCTGGCCTATTCGCGCAGCCTGATCCCCGAGTCGCCGCCGCTGGACGACAACGAGCGCAAGAGCCTGCCGCCGAGCGTGCATTCGCTGGTGCGCGTGCATCCGGGCTCCGGCCGCGCCGGGCTGTACCTGGCCTCGCATGCCGAGCGCGTGGGCGGAATGGAGTACGCAGAAGGCCGCCGGCTGCTGGACGAACTGACGGAGTTCGCCACCCGCCCCGAGTTCGTCCATGCGCATGTCTGGCGGCCGGGCGACCTGCTGATGTGGGACAACCGCTGCACCATGCACCGCGCGATGCCGTTCGACGAGGAAAAATACCTGCGCGAGTTGCGCCGCACCACGGTGTCCGAGGAAGCCACGGCATGATCCGCTCCTTCGTTGTTTCCGGCCGCGCGCTGGTCGCTGCCGCCGCCCTCGGGCTGGCTTGCGTTTCCGCCCTGGCGCAGGCGCCGGCCTGGCCCTCCAAGCCGGTGCACCTGCTGGTGCCGTTCCCGCCGGGCGGTCCCACCGACGTGACGGCCCGCCTGTTTGCCGACAAGCTGGCGGCCCGCTTCAACCAGCCGTTCCTGGTGGAGAACAGGCCGGGACCCAATGGCATCGTGGTCTACAACGCAACGCTGGCGGCGCCGGCCGATGGCTACACGCTGGCCTTCGTGACGACCGGCGGCCAGGTCCTGCAGCCGGCGATCAGCGGCTACCTGAAGAAGCCGGTGGACCCGGACGTCAATCGCCTGCTGTCTCCGGTCGGCCTGCTGGCGGAGACACCGCTGGTGCTGGTGGTCAGCAACACCATCCCGGTCAACACCGTTCAGGAGCTGGTCGCGTGGGTGAAGGCCAACCCGGCCAAGGCGAACTATGCGTCCGACGGCGTCGGCTCCAGCACGCACCTGGCGGCCGAACTGTTCAACGACGCCCTCGGGTTGAAAGCCGTGCACGTCCCGTTCAAGGGCTCAGTGGCCACCAACCAGTCCGTGATGGCCGGCGATGCCCACTACGCCTTCAGCGGCATCCTGACCCCGCTGCCGCTGCATCGGGCCGGCAAGCTCAAGATCATCGCGGTCGGCGGCACCGCGCCGGTCGGGGCGCTTCCGGGCGTGCCCGTCCTGGCGGAAGCTGCCAGGTTGCCGGGCTTCGACCTCTCCTCCTGGTTCGCACTGTACGTGCACAAGGACGTGCCAGCCGATCGCGTCGCCCTGCTCAATTCGGAGTTGCAGCGCATCGCCGCCATGCCCGATGTCGCCGAGCGCTTCGCCGGAATGGGCCTGCAAACCCGGGCGATCACGGCGCAGGAGCTGGGCCAGCGCGTGCAGGGCGAGGTGCGCAAGTGGCAGGACCTGCTGGTGCGCACCCAGATGCAGGTGAATTAGATTGCCTTTGCGGGACAGACCTTCAGCTCTGTCCCCAACTGACCAGAGCTGTTCATGGCTGCGGGAAGTGGGCGGCGAGCGTTTCCCGCATCGTCGCCACCAGTTCGGCGCGGCGCTTTTTCAGCACTTCGCTGATCCCGCCCAGGCCGACCACCAGCGCCTGGCCGCCGTCGGTCACCGGCAGCGCCATCGCCAGCACCGCGCCGCCCGGCGTGACCAGGTCGGTGGTGAAGGCGTAGCCCAGGCGCCGGGTCTCTGCAATCGTCTGCAGCAGCTCCTCGGTGTTGACCGCATTGGTGGCGCCGGTGCGGGCCTCGGCATTGATGCGGTGGGCGATCTTCTTGACCTCGGCATCGGGCAGGGTGCTCAGGAGCGCGTAGCCGGTGCCGGACGCGGCCAGCGGCCGCAGCGCGCCGCGCGTCACCTGCAGGCGGGCCATGCTGGTGGCCTGCACCACGTGGATGTACTGGGCCCAGATGCCGTTGCGGATGGCCAGCACCACGGCGTCGCCGGTCTTCTGCTGCAACTCCTCCATGCAGCGCAGCGCCACGCCGCCCATGAAGAGAGGGCTGTTCACCCAGTTGCCCAGCAGCGCCACGCGGCAGCTCGGGAGATAGGTGCGGGCCATGCGGTCCAGGTGCAGGTAGCCCATGGCGACCAGGCTGCGCAGCAGGGCGGAGGTGCTGGACTGCGGCATCTTCAGCATTTCCGCGATCTCCACCACATTGGCGGGACGTTGGATCTCGTCGAAGTATTCGAGGATCTGCAGCACCCGGCCGGCCGACTTGACGACGCCTTCGGGCAGGTCGGGCCGCGCGCCGACGATGTGCTTTTTTTCGGGGAGCCACTTTTTGCGCATCGGGCAATGGTACCGCCGCTGTCTCCGCAAGCATGTGCTGAATTGGCTGCGCGTGCCACAAGTGCTTGTGGGCAGCAGGTGGGTTCCATAGCATTGCCCGCATGCCATTGAACTCCGACGCCATCCTCGCCCACCTTTTCACGCCGTACGAGCAGGCCATCACCGACAAGGACGCGATGGTGTTCGCCCTGTCGGTCGGCATGGGCACCGACCCCATGGACCTCGACGAGCTGCCCTATGTCTACGAAGAGCGGCTGAAGGTCTTCCCCACGTTGCCCATCGTGCTGGGTCACCCGGGCCCATGGATGGCCGACCCGAAGTTCGGCATCAACCGGCAGATGCTGGTGCACGGCACGCAGCGGCTGGAGATCCTGGGCGAGCTGCGTCCGGACGCGCCGTTCGTCGCGTCCAACCGGGTGCTGGAGCTGGTGGACAAGGGCGACAGCGGCGCCATCGTCGTCATGGAGCGGACCCTGCGCGACCAGGCCAGCGGTGCGCTGCTCGCGCGCATCGAATCGGGCACGTTTTGCCGGGCCGACGGCGGCTTCGGCGGCCAGCGCCAGCTCTCGCGCGAGTTCCGCCCGGTGCCCGAGCGGGCGCCGGACCACGCGATCGATCTGGCCACCGTGGCGAACCAGGCCCTGTGGTACCGGCTCAATGGCGACCGCAATCCGCTCCACGCCAGTCCCGCATTCGCGGCGAAGGCGGGCTTCGCGCGCCCCATCCTGCACGGCCTGTGCACCTACTCGGTGGCCGCGCATGCATTGATGAAGATGCAGCCGGGCAGGGCGCTGCGGATGATCGAGACCCGGTTTTCCAAACCGGTGTTTCCCGGCGAGACGATCCGCGTCGAGGCGTGGGACGAGGCGGGCGGCGTCGCCTTTCGGGCGAAAGTGCCGGCGCGCGAGGTGGTGGTGCTGGACCGGGGATTCGCCGAGTTCGGCTGAAGCCGGATTGTCATTGCGGGCTCGACGCGCAATCCATGGATCCCGGTCGAGCCCGGAATGAGAACTTGCTACTTCTTCGGCCGCAGCGCGTCCCACTGCTCCTGCTTCCAGTCGAACAGGTCCTCGACGCCGTTGGTGCGCAGGCCCTTGCCGCCGTCGATGGCGATCACCTCGCCATTGATGTACGACGCCAGGTCCGACATCAGGAAGGTGCACAGGTCGGCCAGCTCACGGTGCTCGCCGACCCGGCCCAGCGGGATCTGCCTGGCCGGATCGGCGCTGCGTCCGGCCTGCAGCTTCGCCGCCGAACCCGGCGTCGGGAAGTTGCCCGGCGCCACGCCGACCGTGCGGATGCCGTGCGGGCCCCATTCCACCGCCAGGCTGCGCAGCAACGTCAGCAAGCCGCCCTTGGCGACCGTCAGCGGCACCATGAACGGCCTGCCATCCTCAAAACCGGAGGCCAGGATGTACATCAGAACGCCCGCATGCTTGCCCTCGATCCAGCGGCGGCCGGCCTCCAGCGTCGCGTAGATCGCGCCGTTGAGCGACACGCGCAGCACGGCGTCGACGGCGCGCGCCGACAGCGCCTCGGTTTTCGAGAGCATGGTGCCGGCGGCGTTGTTCAGGAGCACGTCGAGCGGACCGTCGGCCCAGACCTGCTCCATCATCTGCGCCACCTGCTCCGCCTCGCGGATGTCGCAGGCGATGCAGCGCGTCTTCTTCTTGCCGATGGCGTCGAATTCCACGGCGGCCTGCTGCAGCACCTCTAGGCGCCGGCCGCAGATCGTGACCTCGGCGCCCAGTTCCACGGCGCGGCGGGCAATGCTCTTGCCCAGGCCGGTACCACCGCCCGTGACGAGCACGCGCTTTCCCGCAAGCATCTCTTCGGTGAACATCTGTCTCTCTCCTGGGGGCGCGGCCTTAGCAGCCGCGGAAGGTCGGCTTGCGCCGCTCGGCGAAGGCCGCACGGGCTTCCGCGTTGTCGTCGCTCATCACCAGCAGGGGCTGCAGCCGCATCTCCTGCGCGAAAGCGTCTTCCAGCGAGGCGCAGCCACCGGCACCGAGCGACTTGATCGCAGCCAGCGACAGCGGCGCGATGGCGCCGAGTTGTCGCGCCTCGGCGCAGGCCCGCGCGATCAGTTCCGCGGCGGGAACGACAGCGTCCGCCAGGCCCATGTCAAGCGCCGGTTGCGCCTCGACGATGCGAGCGCTCAAGAGCAGGTGCTGCGCGCGCGCGGCGCCGACCCGGCGCGGCAGCGTGTACAGGATGCCGGCATCCGGCGCCAGGCCGATCTTGCCGAACACGGCGCCGAACTGCGCAGTGTCGGCGGCCACCACGGCGTCGCAGGCGATCGCCAGCGACATGCCGGCGCCGAGCGCCTTGCCTTCCACCGCCGCCACCACCGGCTTGGGCCCGTTGGCGACCAGCCGCACGAGTTCGTGCAGCCGCGAGAGCTTGTGGCGAACGGTCCGCGCCATCGCTTCCGGCGCCGGCCGTGTGCCCTTGATGTCGCCGCCGGCGCTGAAGTTGCCGCCCGCGCCGCAGATGACGATGGCGCTGCATTCGTCGTCCATGAAACAGCGCTGCAGCGCGTCGATCAATGCGTCGCGCATCTCCAGGGAGATGGCGTTGATCTTCTCCGGCGCATCCATCAGCAGGACGGCGACCCGGTCTTCGGTCGATTGCTTGACGAGTTCACTCATGATGAAAATCATTGTAGGGAGTCGACTGCGAAAACAGCGCTGCGGCGTGGCCTGCAACAACGCCCGCGGCCAAGTCGGCACATATGTGATGAATCGTCGGAACCGGTGGGTGCGCGCAGCGGCCGGTGGTGTAATCCGGATCGCCATGGACCTGAACTTCAGCCCCGAACACCAGGCCTTCCGCGCCGAAGTGAAAAACTTTCTCGCGCAGAGCCTGCCCGACGACATCCGGCAGCGCACGCTGCGCGGCGAGAAGATCGGCAAGGACGACCACATCCGCTGGCAGCAGATCCTCGCCGCCAAAGGCTGGCTGGGCCATTGCTGGAAGAAGGACTACGGCGGCACCGGCTGGGGTCCGATCGAGCGCTTCATCTGGGACGAGGAAGTGCACCTGGCCGGCGCGCCGCGCCGCAACATCCCCGCCATCGACCTGCTGGGGCCGCTGATCATCGAGTACGGGACGGAGGAGCAGAAGCAGCGCTTCCTGCCGCCGATCCTGCGCAGCGAGCACTGGTGGTGCCAGGGCTTCTCCGAGCCGCAGGCCGGCTCGGACCTGGCCGCGCTGAAGATGCGCGCGGTGCGCGAGCCCGGATCGGGGTCCGGGCCAGGCGGCGACAACTACATCGTCAACGGGACCAAGCTCTGGACCAGCTATGCGCAGGAATCGAACTGGATCTTCTGCCTGGTGCGCACGTCGCAGGAACAGAAGAAGCAGGCCGGCATTTCCTACCTGCTGATTCCGATGGACCAGCCGGGCGTCACCGTGTCGCCGATCATCACCGTCGGCGGTGTCCATGCCGTCAACCTGGTGACGATCGAGAATGTGCGCGTACCGGTCGAAAACCGGCTCGGACCGGAGGGCGAGGCCTGGTCCATGACGCAGTACCTCCTGAGTTACGAACGCATCGTCGGCGCCGGGCTCGGCGCCTCCACCAGATACCTGGCGGAGGCGCGCGCCTTCGCCCAGCGCACACTGCGCGACGGCGTGCCGCTCGCGCGCAACCAGCGCTTCCGCGAGAAGCTGGCCGCGCTGGAGGCCGACCTGATGGCGCTGAAATACACCGCCTACCGGGTGCTGGCCGACGAAGTCGCCGGCAAGGCCGAGGCTTCGGTGGTCTCGGTCGTCAAGCTGCGGGGCGGACAGTTGCAGCAGGCCTTCACCGAACTGATGTTCGAGGAGGGCGGCCATCTGTCGCTGCCGGACGCGCTGACACTGCCGGACGGAGAGCCGGTCGTGCCCGACGAGGATGCCTGGCATCCGCAACAGGCCTTCGACCGCCGCAAGCTGACGATCTACGGCGGCAGCGCCGAGATCCAGAAAAACATCATCGCCCGCCGCATCCTGCGCATCTAGGTTTTCATCGTGGACTTCGACTACTCCTCAGACCAGCAGATGCTGCGCGACTCCGCGCAGCGCTACCTCCAGCAGGAATACAGCTACCAGCAGCGCGAGAAGGTCCTGCGGGGCGACGGCTTCAGCCGCCAGGCCTGGCAAGACTTCGCCGGCTTCGGCTGGCTGGGTGCCGCGCTGCCGGAAGAAGCGGGCGGCTTCGGCGGCGGCCCGGTGGAAGCCGGCATCCTGATGGAAGCCTTCGGCCGGCACCTGGTGCTCGAACCATATCTCTCGACGGTTGTCGTCGGCGGCGTCCTGTTGCGGCATGGCCTGAAAGGCGAACGGCGCACCGAACTGCTGGAGCAGATGGTCGGCGGCGAGCTGCAGCTGGCGCTGGCGGCGCTGGAAAACGACGTCGGCCAGGACTTCAGCCGCATCGCGACCGAAGCGGCCGCAGCCGCTGCCGGCTGGACACTGCGTGGCCGCAAGGCGGTGGTCGCCAACGGCGGCATCGCCGACAAATTCTTCGTCAGTGCCAGGACGACCGAAGGCGTGAGCCTGTTTCTGGTCGACCGCAAAACCCCGGGCGTGAAGCTGCGCAGCTATCGCAGCAACGACGGACAGACCGCCGCGGAACTGACGCTGGACGGGGTGGACGTGGCGAAGGGCGACCTGGTGGGAGAGCCGGGCGCCGCGCAGGACCTGCTGGACCTCGCGGCCGACCATGCCAGCGCCGCGATCTGCGCCGAAGTCGTGGGCTCGTCCGCTTACCTGGTGGACACCACCTGCGAGTACCTCAAGACGCGCGAACAATACGGCGCGCCGCTGGCCAAGTTCCAGGTGCTGCAACACAAGCTCGCCGACATGTACGTGGCGGTGGAGCTGGCGCGCTCGATGGCGCACGTGGCCGCCGCGGCGCTGGACAAGCCTGCGCCCGAGCGCATGCGCGAGGTTTCGGCCGCGCGGCTGCAGGCGATCAAGTGCGCGCGCCGGGCCGGCCGTGACGCGGTGCAGATGCACGGCGGCATGGGCATGAGCGAGGAGCTGGACGTCAGCGCGCATTTCAAGCGGCTGACCATGGGCACCCTCCAGTTCGGCGACGAGGCCTTCCACGTCGCGCGGATGGCGGCGTTGTCCGACTAACTGCGCTGCGCGTGGGCGCTGGCGATGTGCCGCGCGAGCGCCGGCAGCTTGTCGCTGCGCCGCAGCCGGGTGACGAAATTGCTGCCGGCCGACCATGGCTCGAGATGCGGCGGCGGCGCCTGTTCGCCCCAGAACTCCCGCCAGCTGTCGAAGGGATCGTGGAAGGGGGCGGCCGCCGGCTCGCTGCCGGGCCAGCGGTCCTTCAGCGCTCCCACCGGTGGATCCGTCGCCTCGGTGCCATAGAGCCGGTTCTGCACCCGGCCACGGAAGTACCAGTGGCCCTCCATGCGCTGGTAGCGGTCGTGATAGAGGTTCTGCACGATCACCCAGACTGGTCCCTGCGGCGTGGCCACCTCGTGTTCGCAGCGACAGGTCACCAGTCCCTGTGCATGGTCGGCGGCGTCGAACTCGATCACGTGGTTCTGCACCTGGTGCGAGGTGGTGGTGAAGCCGCGCATCACCCGGTCGAACACCTCGCGCAGGGCGGGGCGGCCCTGCGCCTGCGGGCCGGCCTTGACGTCGGGGAGGTAGAGCCCGACCACCGCATCGAGGTCGCGCACGTCCAGGGCCAGGGCGTATTTGCAGGCCAGCTGGCGGATCGCGTCCAGTGCTTCGAGCCGGTCGATGCGCGCTGCCATGTCCACGGGTGCGTAGGTCATGAGGGGATTGTGGCCAGCCGGGCTCCTGCGGCAAGGGCGAGCCTGTTTCGAACATGCATGTGATGTTTGTTCCGGCAGGCTGATGCAGGTGGAAAACCCCGATCCCAGCTGATAGCCTCGAGCGGTCATGACAGCTTCCCCTCCTCACCCCAACGCCGCCGGCCTCGACGCATTGCTCGCGCCGCGCTCGGTCGCCATCATCGGCGCCTCCAACGACTGGCGCCGCTTCGGCGGCCGGCCGCTGCACTACATGCGCGAGTCCGGCTACCAGGGCGCCCTCTATCCCGTGAATCCGGGGCGGGCCGAAGTGCAGGGCCTGAAGGCCTACGCCGACATCAAGGCCATCGGCCAGCCGATCGACTGCGCGCTGCTCTCGATCACGGCCGAAGAAACAGTGCAGACGATCCGCGATTGCGTCGAGGCGGGCGTGCGCTCCGCGGTGCTGTTCGGCGCCGGCTTCGCCGAGGTCGGTCCCGAAGGCCAGGCCCGTCAGGACCAAGTGATGGCGATCGCGCGCGCCCATGGCATGCGCATCCTCGGCCCGAACTGCATGGGCCTGGTGAACGCCCGCGCCGGCGTCTATTCCACCTTCGCCTCCGCGTACGAGGAAAGCCTGCCCAAGCCCGGCGGCATCGGCATCGCCACCCAGAGCGGCGGCTACGGCGGCTACCTGCTCAAGCACTCGTTCATGCGCGAACTTGGTGTGTCCCACTTCGTCGCCACCGGCAACGAGGCCGACGTCGACCTCGGCGAGGTGCTGGGCTGGATGGCGCAGCAGGACGAGGTGGAGGTGCTGCTCGGTTACCTGGAGGGCGTCCGCTCGGCGGGGAACCTGCTGCACGCCCTGGACCTGGCGCGCCGCAGACGCAAGCCGGTGGTGATGATGAAGGTCGGCCGCACCCCCGAGGGCCGGGTGGCCGCCGCCTCGCACACCGCCTCGCTGACCGGCGAGGACGCGGTCTACGACACCATCTTCCGCGAATACGGCGTGTACCGGGCCCGCACCACCGACGAACTGCTGGACGTCGCCTACGGCCTGAGCCGCGGGAAGCGCCCGCATGGGCCCCGCACCGCGGTGATCAGCATTTCCGGTGGCGTCGGCGTGCAGATGGCCGACTTCATCTCCGATGCGAAGCTGGAACTCGGGCGGGTGCCGGAGCAGACGCAGGCCCAGTTGAGGGAGATCGTTCCCTACTGTTCGCCGGTCAATCCGATCGACATGACTGGCCTGGTGACCGCCAACCACGAGATGCTGGGACGCACACTGGAGCGGGTGCTGGAGAGCGACGCCTTCGACGCCATCATCCTGTTCCTGGGAATCGTCGGCATGGCGCCGACCATGGCGGAACCGATCTGCCGCGTGCTGGGCGAGGTGTCCAGCCGGCATCCGGACAGCCTGTTGATGGTGTCGGTGACGACACCGCCGGAGCTGTCGCAGACCTACAACCAGGCCGGCTTCCTGGTGTACGAGGATCCGTCGCGCGCCGTCGCCTCGCTGGCGGCGCTGTATCACTTCGAAGAATTCTTCCGCCAGCCGCTGCCGGCGCCGGTCGAAACGCCGTCGTTCCCGGCCGGGCTGGTACCCCCGGGCGCCGCCTCCTTCAACGAGGTCGAGGCCAAGCGCATCCTGGCCGCCTGCGGCATCCGCAGCCCCCAGGAGGAGGTGGTGCAGACCCCGCAGCAGGCAGCGGGAGCGGCCGGGCGCATCGGCTTCCCGGTGGTGGTGAAGGTCGTGTCGGCCGACATCCCGCACAAGACCGAACATGGCGGCGTGGCGCTGCGGCTCGGCGATGCGGCGGCGGTGGTCTCGGCGGTGGAGCAGATGGCGCAGCGAATCGGACGCGAACTGCCGGACGCGAAGATCGACGGCTACCTGGTGTCCGAGATGGTCACCGGCGGCACCGAGTGCATCCTGGGCGTGTCGCGCGACCCGACGTTCGGCCCGGTGGTGACCTTCGGGCTTGGCGGGGTGGCAGTGGAACTGATGCGCGACGTCGTCTCGCGCCTCGCGCCGGTGAGCCTGGCGCAAGCCAACGACATGATGCGCGAGCTGCGCACCTGGCCGCTGCTCTCGGGTTGGCGCGGCGCGCCCGAAGGCGACACCGACGCCATGGCGCGGGCGATCTGCGCACTGTCCCACCTGGCGGTGGCGCAGCAGGACACCATCGCCGAGATCGAAGTCAACCCGGTGGTGGTGCGGCCGAAAGGGCTGGGCGTCGTCGCCCTGGACGCCGTCATCCACCCCGTGAACAAGGAAGCCCAGCAATGAACGAGTCGCCCGTCCTCACCTGGGAGCGCGAAGGCTCCGTGGTGGTTCTCACGCTCAACCGCGCCGAGACGCGCAACATGATCAGCACCGAGCTGACCGACGCCATCGTCGAGGCCTGCGCGAAGATCCACGCCGACATCTCGATCAGGTGCGCGATCCTGACGGCCAACGGCACGGTGTTCTGCGCCGGCGGCAACCTCAAGGCGATGCACAACCGCGAACACCACTTCGCGGGCAACCCGGCGCAGATCCGCAGCTACTACGACACCGGCGTGCAGCGCCTGGCCCGTTCGTTCTTCGCGCTGGACGTGCCGGTGATCGCCGCCGTCAACGGCCCGGCCATCGGCGCCGGCCTGGACATCACGCTGCTGTGCGACGTGCGCATCGCCGCCGACACGGCGCTGTTCGCCGAGAGCTTCATCCGCCTCGGCCTGGTGTCCGCCGCCGGCGGCAGCTGGCTGCTGCAGCGGGCGGTGGGCCCCGCCGTCGCCGCCGAACTGACACTGACCGGCGACGACTTCGATGCGAAGCGCGCGCTCGAGCTGGGGATCGTCTCGCAGGTGTTGCCGCTGGACCAGCTGATGCCGCGGGCCCGCGAGATCGCCGCGCGCATCGCCCGCCACCCGGCCCATGCGATCCGCATGAACAAGCGGCTCTTGCGCGACTCGCTCAGCGGTTCGCTGGAAGGCACGCTCACGCTCGCCGCCAGCCTGCAGGGGCTGGCCCAGCACACCGATGACCACCGTGAGGCTGTGGCGGCGGCGCTGGAAAAGCGCAAGCCCAACTACACCGACAAGTAAGTACACCAGGGGAATTCGACATGATCAACTTGATGGATATGACCGGCCGCAACGTGATGGTCACGGGCGCGGCCCAGGGCATCGGCCTGAACGCGGCGCAGCTGCTGTACCAGCTGGGCGCCAACCTGACACTGGTGGACGCCAACCAGGAGAAGCTGGCGATCGCAACCGGGGCGTTCGACGCGAAACGCGTGCTGGCCCTGGCGGGCAGCGTGACCGACCGCATCTTCCTGGCCGGCGTCGTGGAGCAGGCGGTGGCGCGCTTCGGCGGCATTCACGGCCTGGTCAACAACGCCGGCATCACCCGCACCGCGATGATCGACAAGATGACGGTGGAGCAGTGGCAGCAGGTGATCGACGTGAATCTGACGGGCGCGTTCAACTGCCTGCAGATCGCGGGCATGGACATGAAGCGCCGCGCCGAAGGCGGCGAGAAGAACGCTGGCGTGATCGTCAATGTTTCGTCGGATGCCGGCCGCAAGGGCACCATGGGCCAGATCAACTACGGCGCCGCCAAGTCCGGCGTGCTGGGCCTGACGATGAGCGCCGCGCGCGAGTGGGGCCGCTACGGCATCCGCGTCAACAGCGTGGCCTACGGCGTGGTCGCCACCGAGATGACGGAAGTGGTGCGCAGCGAGAAGTTCCGCGACAAGTACCTGGCCAACATTCCCCTGGGCCGCTTCGTCGGGCCGGACGAGGCGGTAAAGTCGATCGCCTTCCTGGTCTCGGAGGCCAGCAGCTTCATCACCGGCCAGCACCTGTCGGTCAACGGCGGCTCGCACATCACGGCCTGACCACGATGACTGTCAATCCCCGGCTGCTGGATCCGCGCAGCGTCGCCGTCGTCGGCGCATCGGAAGACACCGGCAAGACGCGCGGCAAGATCCTGCGCTGCCTCAAGGACGCCGGCTTTGCCGGCCCCATCTATCCCGTCAATCCCGGCGGCTACGCCACCATCCAGGGCCTGAAGGCCTACGGCACGCTGGCCGAACTGCCGGAAGTGCCCGACCTGCTGCTGGTCGGCATTCCCGGCGCCGGCGTGCCGGCCCTCATCGAGCAGTCCGCTGCGCTCGGTTGTGCCGGCGCGGTGGTGTTCTCTTCCGACGTGGTGGTCGCCGACATGGAGCGCGCGGTGCAAGTGGCGCGCCGCCACGGCATGAACGTGCTCGGGCCCAACACCGAAGGCTTCTTCCTGCCCAAGGCCAGGCTGGCCGCCACCTTCGCCCACGTGGTGGAGGAATGCACCGCGCACCCGCCGGCGCCGCGCCAGGCGAGGCGCCCGGTGGCGGTGGTGTCGCAAAGCGGCGGCATCGGCTTTGCGCTGTTCGGCCGTGCGCTGCACGAACACCTCGACCTGCACAGCGTCGTCACCACCGGCAACGAGGCCGACCTGGAAGTGCTGGACTTCGTCGAGCGGCTGGTGGAAACCGGCGAGGCCGGCGTCATCCTGCTGTTCATCGAAGGCCTGAAGGACGCGCGCCGCTTTGCATCGGTGGCCGAACAGGCCGCGGCCAGGCAGGTGCCCATCGTCGTGATGAAGGTCGGGCGCTCCGAAGCCGGCCAGCGCGCCGCGATTTCGCACACGGCCCACTTGGCCGGCGCCGACACCGCCTACGACGCCGTGTTCGAGCGGCACGGCGTGATCCGGGTGTTCGACGCCGAGGAGATGCTGGCGGCGGGCGCCGCGTTGTCGCTGATGCCCTTCATGCAAGGCGGCCGCACGGCCGTGGTCACCACCTCCGGCGGCGCCGGCGGCTGGGCCGCGGACCTGCTATCGGCGCAGGGGCTGGAGCTGCCCGCCCTGAGCGAGCGGGTGCAACGCCAGCTGATGGAGCACCTGCCCGCCTACGCCTCGGCCGGCAACCCGGTGGACACCACGGTGGCGGCCGCCGACAACAAGGGCAAGGGCATGCTGGGCGTGATCGACGTGCTGGCGCGTTCCGGCGAGGTGGATGCCATCCTGGTCAACATGGGCCTCGCGACCAGGGGCCGGATCACTGGCATGACCCCGCAACTGCAGCCGCTGCTGGCGTGCTGCGGCGTGCCGGTGCTGTTCCATTCGCACATTGCGCCATCGCAGGAGAACCTCTCGGCGCTGGCCGACATCGGCGCGCATGGCTTTCCGTCGTTTCGCGCCTGCGCTGCCGGCCTGGATGCGCTGCGCCGTTACGGCCAGTTCCAGCAGCGCCGCGCCGCGGTGGGGCAGCCGCCGGCCCGGCGGGTCGCCGAGCCTTCGCCGCTGTTCGCCACGGGCCGGTTGCCGGCAGGCGTGCTGGGCGAGGCCGACACCAGCGCGCTGCTGGCGCACTACCGGATCCCGGTGCCGCCCAGCGCGCTGGTGCGCGACGTCGATGCCGCGATGGCAGCTGCGCGCGCCATGGGCTTCCCGGTGGTGCTCAAGATCCAGTCGCCCGACATCGCGCACAAGACCGAGGCCGGCGGTGTCGAACTCCACGTGCAGGCCGACACGCTGGCCACGGCCTATGAGCGCTTGCTGGCGAACGTCAGGCGCCACGCGCCCGAGGCCCGCCTCGAAGGCGTGCAGGTCCAGAAAATGATGCCTCCCGGCCACGAGCTGGTGGTCGGCATGGTCAACGACATCGACTTCGGCCCGCTGGTCATGCTGGGCTTCGGCGGCATCTACGTCGAGGTGCTGAAGGACGTGGTGTTCGCACCGCCGCCGATCGACCGCGGCGAGGCGCTCAGGATGATCGACAGCCTCAAGGCGTCGGCCATCCTCAAGGGCGCGCGCGGCCGGCCCGAGGCCGACCTGGAGGCGCTGGCCGATTTCCTGGCCGGCGTGGCGGAACTGGCGGCCGATGGCGCTGGCGTCGTCGACCAGATCGATTTCAATCCGGTGCTGGTCTATCCCAAGGGGCAGGGCGTGGTGGCGGTGGACGCGCTGGTGGCCATCGGCCTGGCGCAACAACAGGAAAGCAAGCATGGCTGAGAACGACAAACCGCTGGGCATCGACGCCCAGTTCCAGCGCCACCTCGACGAGGGCCGCTTCATGATCCAGCGCGCACGCACCAGCGGCCGGGCCTTCTACTACCCGCGGGTGGCCGAGCCCGGCACCGGCGACACCGACCTGGAGTGGTTCGCGCCCAGCGGCCGCGGCGTCGTGTATTCGACGACCGTCGTGCGCATGAAGCCGCCGGCCGAGTCGTACAACGTGGCGCTGGTGGATCTGGAAGAAGGGCCGCGCGTGACCACGCGTGTGGTCGGCATCCCTGCCGGCGACGTGCGCATCGGCATGCCGGTGCAGGCCGCGATCGAGCAGGTCGACAGCAAGGCGCTGCTGGTGTTCGCGCCGCAAGGGAGCCAGCCATGAGCCGCCCGGCCGTCCCGAAGGCTCATAGCACCGCGGCTCGTAGAGCGGAGTTTTCCCAATGACCGCGATGAAGTTTCCCCGCGGCAAGACGGCCGTCGTCGGCGCCGCCACCTACGGCATGGGGTCGGCGCCGGGTCATGAGGCGATCGACCTGGCTGCGCAGGCCGGCCTGCTGGCGCTGGCCGATTGCGGGCTCAAGCCCTCGGACGTCGATGGCCTGTTTGTCACCCTGCCGCAAGATCCGCTGTCGGCGCTGACCATGGCTGAGTACTACGGCATCCATCCCAAGGTCACCGACAACATGCGGGTTGGCGGATCGTCGTTCCAGGTCCAGGCGATGTGGGCGGCGCTGGCGCTCGATGCCGGCCTGTGCGACGTGGCGCTGATCACTTACGGCAGCAACCAGCGCTCCGCCTCGGGCGGGCTGGTCAGCGGCGGCGGCACACCGGTGGTGTACGAGCACCGCTACAAGCCGATGAACCCGCCGTCCTCGTACGCCATGGCGGCGGCGCGCCACATGCACCAGTACGGCACCACGCGCAAGCAGCTGGCGGAAGTGGCGGTGGCCGCGCGCAAGTGGGCCCAGCTCAATCCGGACGCCTTCATGCGCGACGACCTGAGCATCGAGGATGTTCTCGCCGCCCGCATGGTGTCCGACCCGCTGACCGTGCGCGACTGCTGCCTGGTCACCGACGGCGCCGCAGCCGTGGTGATGGTGCGCTCCGACCGTGCGCAGGACTTCCCGCGCCAGCCGGCCTATCTGCTGGGGTCCGCATCGGCGACCTGGCATCGGTCGATCGCCAACATGCCCGACCTGACGGTGACTGCGGCGACGGAGAGCGGCGCCCGCGCGTACGCACAAGCCGGTGTCGGGGCCAAGGACATCGACGTCGCGATCCTCTACGACGCCTTCACCATCAACACCATCCTGTTCCTGGAAGACCTGGGCTTCTGCGCCAAGGGCGAGGGCGGCGCCTTCGTCGACAACGGCGGCATTGCACCGGGCGGCCGGCTGGCGGTCAACACCAACGGCGGCGGCCTGTCCTGTGTGCATCCGGGAATGTACGGCCTGTTCACCATGGTGGAGGCCGTGGAGCAGGTGCGCGGCTCCGCCGGCGCGCGGCAGGTGAAGGACGCGAAGCTGGCCATTGCTCACGGCAACGGCGGCGTCTTGTCGAGCCAGGCCACGGCGATCTTCGGTTCGCAGGAGACCCTATGACGAATCACGTGGTGAAGCGCCGGCTGGCCCTGGGATTCCTGGGTGCCTCGGCTGCCGCACTCGCCTTGCCCGCCTGGGGCGCCGCCTACCCTGACCGGCCGATCAAGCTGGTCGTGGCATTTCCCGCCGGCGGCGGTCCTGACCTGCTGGCCCGCACGCTGGCCGAGTCGCTGCGCGCCGCGAAGGGTTGGAACGTGCTGGTGGTCAACCGGCCCGGCGCCGGCGGCAACCTGGGCACCGGCGAAGTGGCCAGTGCCGCGGCCGACGGCTACACCCTGCTGTTCGGCCACGTCGGTGCGCTGGCCGTGAATCCCACGCTGTTCAAACAACTGTCGTACGACCCGCTCAAGGACTTCGCCCCGGTCGGCATGATCGCCACGTCACCGCTGGTGATGGTGACCGGCAGCACCAAACCGTTCCAATCCCTGCGCGACATCGTGGCCGAGGCCAGGAAGCGCCCGGGCGAGGTGACGGTGGGCTTCTCCGGCAGCGGCACCATCTCGCACCTGAGCACCACGCAGGTCGGCAACGCCGCGCAGATCAAGCTGAGCTTCGTGCCGTACAAGGGCGCTTCGCAGGGATTGCTGGACGTCGTCGGCGGCAACATCGACGCCTATGTGTCGTCGCTGGCCTCGCTGGCCGGCCACATCCGTGGCGGCAAGGTGCGCGCGCTTGCGATCACCTCCGCAGCGCGTTCCGCGGAATTGCCGGGGGTGCCGACCGTGGCGGAGCAGGGCTTCCCCGGCTTCGATGCCGTCACCTGGTTCGGCATGGTAGCGCCGGCCGGCACCCCGGCGCCGATCCTGGCGGAGGTGAACGCCGCCTTGCAGCTGGCGCTCAAGAGCCCGGCGGTGATCGAGAAATTCCGCACCGACGGTTCGGTGCCGGTGGCGAGCTCCGCGGACGACTTCGGCCGTTTCCTGCGCGCCGAGACCCAGCGCTGGGGCAAGGTAGTGCGCGAGGCGGGGGTCGAGATTCAGTGAGTCGGGGCTGCGTTCGCGCGCAGCGGCGGAATGGGCGAGTAGGCTGGTGACCGGAACTGGTGCTGCGTGCGGTGATCGACGATGCGCCACTCGCCCCCCGCAAGCGCGAAGACATCGCGGTACACGACGAGCAGATCGGGCGCATGCGTGGTCCGTGCGGGCACGCGGGCCGCATCCGGCACCGTGTAGCGCAGGCACCAGGTCGATCCGCGGGCGCGTTGCGGCCCCAGCACCTCGATGGCGCAGGCGGTGATCAGGTGCATGTCCCTGGCTTCGGGCCTGAGGTCCGCGCGGGTGCGCCACACGTGCTCGAAGAACCGGCGCAACTCGGCGTGGCCTTGCATCGCAGGCATTCCCGGGCGGTCCCATTGCACGTCCTCGGCAAAGACGTCAAGCAGGCCGTCGAGATCCTGGTTGTCGATGCAGGACACGTAGCGGGTCATCAAGGCGCGGCAGCGGGACTCGATCTCGGGGTTCATCGCGGACACACCCTCGGCCGGCGGCTTCAGCCGCGCTGGATCCCCAGCTCGGCCAGCACCTCCTGCGTGTGCTCCCCGAGCAGCGGTGGCGATCTGGGCACGGCCACGGGCGTTCCACTCATGCGGATCGGCGAGGCGACCAGTTGCAGCGGCCCGATCGTCGGGTGTTGCACCGTGTCGACCATCTGGCGCGCCTGCGCTTCCGGCGAATGCAGCGCGGCGCCGACGGAGCGCACCGTTCCCGTGGGAATCCCGGTGCTGGCCAGGCGTTGCTGCCAGTCCGCCGCATCGCGGCTGCGCAGCACGTCCTCCAGCAGCGGGATCAGCGTGTCGCGGTGCTCGATCCGCGCGACGTTGGTGGCATAGCGCGGATCGGCGGCGATCTCCGGGCGCTCCAGCACCACCTCGCACAGCAGCTTGAACTGGCGGTCGTTGCCCACCGCCAGCACGATCTCCGAGTCGCGCGTCGGCAGCACCTGGTAAGGCACGACCGAGGCATGCGCGTTGCCGAAGCGCACCGGCTCCTTGCCGCTCACCAGGGTGGCGCTGGCCACATTGGCCAGCATCGCCAGCTGGCAATCGAACAGGGCCAGGTCGATCAGCTGGCCCTGGCCGTCGTTGCGGCGCGCGATGATGGCCGCCAGGATCGCCTGCACCGCGTACATGCCGGTGAACAGGTCGGCGACGGCGACGCCGACCTTCATCGGCTCGCCGTCCGGCTCGCCGGTGATCGACATCAGGCCGGCCTCGGCCTGGACCACGTAGTCGTAGCCGGCCCGGTCCGCCAGCGGCGACGTGCGCCCATAGCCGGAGATCGAGCAGTAGATGATGTCCGGCCGCACCTTGCGCAGCGACTCGTAGTCGAGGCCATAGCGCTCCAGGGCGCCGGCCTTGAAGTTCTCCACCACCACGTCGCTCTGGACGGCCAGCTCGCGGATGACGCGCTGGCCCTCCGGCGTGCTCAGGTCCACGCCCACGCTGCGCTTGTTGCGGTTGGCGCAGAGGTAGTAGGCCGATTCGCCCTCGATGAAGGTGGGGCCCCAGCCGCGGGTGTCGTCCCCGCCCTTGGGATTTTCGATCTTGATCACGTCGGCGCCGAGGTCGCCCAGCGTCATCGTGCACCAGGGGCCGGCGAGCACCCGCGACAGGTCGAGGATCCGGATGCCGTGCAGCGCCGGCTTGCGCGTGGAGTCGGTCATGGCATGGGCCCTTTCAGCACAGCGAACGGACGAAATCGGCCGCCAGCGGCTGACTGCTGTCGACGAACAGGCGGCCGAGCACCCGGTGCCAGTACGACTCGGAGCCGTGCGCCACGCGCCACTCGTGCAGGCGGCGCGTGAACAGCTGCAGGTCGTATTCCTCTGTGACGCCGATGGCGCCGTGCACCGCATGCGCGATCGAGGCGACGAGCTGGGCCGCCTCGCTGGTGCGCGCCTTGGCGACTGCGCACGCAGGGAGGGCAGGGATCGACTGCCCGGTGCCGAACGCGGCCTCGGCCGCCATGTGCGCCGCGGCCACGTGTTCGGCCATCACGCTCAGCTGGTGCTGGATCGCCTGGAACTTGCCGATCGACTTGCCGAACTGCACGCGCTCGTTGGCGTAGTTCATCGTGAGGTCGAAGCTGCGCTTCATCGCTCCGGCGAGCAGTCCTGCGTGCAGCAGCGCAGCCAGCGGCTGGAGGTCGGCGGCGGGCACGGTGCTGGCCAGGACGCGGCCGGCGCCCACCGGCCAGCGCAGCGACGCAGCCAGGCTGCCATGCACGCCGCTGGCAAGCTGGTGGGCATCGACGGTTGCCAGCAGCACCAGCGAATCGCCGCTGGCCGCGATGACGTGGGAGGCGACGCGCGCCGCGGGCACGTGCAGCGCATGTTGCGAGCCGTCCGGCGCGTGCGTCAGCGCGGGCGCAAACGTGATCAGGCCGGCCGGCAGTTCAGCCGGGTCGGACACCAGGACACGGGCGGCCAGTGTCTGCGCCAGCGGCAGCGGCACGGCGTGCCTGCCGCACAGCGAAACCACGGCGAAGAAGTCGCTCCAGCTGGCGCCGCCGCCGCCCTGGTCTTCCGGCGCGAGCAGTTCGTGGAAGCCGGCTTCGCTGATGGCGGTGGCCAGCGCCTGCGGGCTGGCGCCGCCTTCGATGGCGCGAACGGCCGCCGGCGTGCAGTGGCTGGTGAGGATGGATTCGATTGCTTCGGCGAACATGGTTGCTCCTTAGCGCAGTCCGAGGCCGCGCGCGATCACGCCGCGCAGGATTTCGCGGGTGCCGCCGCGCAGCGAAAAAGTGGGAGCCATCTGGCTGACGAAGGCGACGGTGCGGACCAGCTCCGCATCCGGCTGCTGCGACGGATCGGCGCCGATTGCCGCCTCGATGATGGCGGGGATGGCCTGCTCGAACTCGGTGCCGATGTCCTTCACCAGTGCCGCCTCGACCACCGGGCTCTCCCCGGCCGCCAGCTTGGCCGTGACCGAGATCGACATGTGGCGCAGCGTGGCGAGATGCGCGGCAAAGCGGCCCAGGGTTTCCAGGTGCGGCCCCGCGTCGCCGGTCTCGCGCAGCCATTGCAGCCAGCGATCGAGCAGCACGATGGACGAATACAGCCGCTCCGGTCCACTGCGCTCGAAGGCGAGTTCGGCCGTCACCTGCTTCCACCCGTCGCCTTCGGTGCCGATCAGCGCCTGGTCGGACAGCTCCACGTCGTCGAAAAAGATCTCGCTGAAATGGGCGTCGCCGGTCATGTCGACGATGGGCCGCACCGTGATGCCGGGCAGCTTCAGGTCGATGACGAATTGCGACAGGCCGCCCTGGCGGTCGGCCAGGCCGCCCGAAGTGCGGACCAGGGCGATCGTGTAGTCGCACTTGTGGCCGTTGGTGGTCCAGATCTTGCGGCCATTGAGGCGCCAGCCCTGTTCGGTGCGCACGGCGCGGGTGCCGACGCTGGCCAGGTCGGAGCCGGAGTTCGGCTCGCTCATCCCGATGCAGAAGAACACTTCGCCGCGGCAGATGCGCGGCAGGTAGAACTGCCTTTGCTCCTCGGTTCCGAACCTGAGGAGCAGCGGTCCGCTTTGCCGGTCCGCGATCCAGTGCGCGCCGACGGGCGCGCCGACGGCCAGCAGTTCCTCCACCAGGACGAAGCGGCTGAAGGCGTCGAGTTCGGCGCCGCCGTATTGCCGGGGCAGCGTCACCCCGACCCAGCCGCGCTGCGCCAGCTTGCGACTGAATTCGGCGTCGAACGCCAGCCAGGAGCGCGAGCGCACGTCCGGCGGTGTGGCGGGCAGTTCACGTGCCAGGAAGTCCTTGACTTGCCGGCGGAACGCCTCGGCTTCCGGCGGCAGCGCGGCGAGTCGCAAGTTGTCCAGTAGATCGGCCATGGAGTGCAGTGGTGGTCAGTAGTGAGCGGGAGGTTAGGGCGGGCGGCAGCGGCCGTCCAATACTGATTGCGCCGCGGGCTATAGCGAAAGCCGATAGCGCCGCGCCGATTCGGTATTGGACGAACCGGTGCCGCGGCCTTAGCCTTGCGGCACTTTCGAGGAGCACCGCATGTCCAACTTCCTGATCTACGAACAGCATGGCCCCGTGGTCACGCTCACCATGAACCAGCCGGAGCAGCGCAACCCGTTGACCGGCAACACCGCCGTCCCGGAGTTCCTGGCGGCGATCGACCGGATCGACGGGGATCGCAGCGTGCGCTGCGTCATCCTGACCGCCAATGGCCCGTCGTTCTCGGCTGGCGGCGACATCCGCGAGATGAAGCGCCAGGCGACGCCCGAGGTCGGCTTGATGGACATCCGGCAGGACTACCGGCGCGGCATCCAGCGCCTGCCGCTGGCGCTGTTCAACCTCGAGGTGCCGGTGATCGCCGCCGTCAACGGCCATGCGCTGGGCGCCGGGCTGGACCTGGCCTGCATGTGCGACATCCGGATCGCATCCGACAAGGCGAAGTTCGCTGAGAGCTTCGTCAAGCTGGGCATAATCCCGGGCGACGGCGGCGCGTGGCTGCTGCCGCGCATCGTCGGCCTGTCGCGCGCCTCGGAGCTGGCTTTCACGGGCGACATGATCGACGCCAAGCAGGCGCTCGCCTGGAACCTGGTGTCGCAGGTGGTGCCGCATGACCAGCTGATGGACGCTGCGCGCGCGATGGCTGCCCGCATCACGGCGAACGCCTCGCACGGCCTGCGCCTGGCGAAGCGCCTGATGCGCGAGGCGCTGCATTCGCGGCTGGACACCGTCCTGGAGCTGTCTGCGGTGTTCCAGGCCATGTCGCACAAGACGGACGACCACCGCGAGGCGGTGGACGCCTTTCTCGAAAAGCGGCCGCCCGTCTACCGCGACTGAGTCGAGCCCCTTTCCCCCCTACCGAGAACCTGCAATGAAAATCCTGGTCCCCGTCAAGCGCGTGGTCGACTACAACGTGAAAGTCCGGGTCAAGTCGGACAACACGGGTGTCGACATCGCCAACGTGAAGATGAGCATGAATCCCTTCGACGAGATCGCCGTCGAAGAAGCCGTCCGGCTCAAGGAAAAGGGCGTGGTCAC
>CALRYV010000011.1:0-144421 GCA_943372495.1 Ramlibacter sp. 2FC
AGCAGGCGCTGCTCCACCCAGTCGGCCAGTCCCAGGTCCGAGGTCTGCGCACCGAGCGGCAGGATGTGGGCAATGGTCTCGGCCAGGTCGCCGACGGCCTGGTAGCACTCGTCGAACAGCCACGGCTCGATGGCCGCGATCTCGCAGGCCAGCAGCGCCAGTTTCGCCATCGACACCACCTGGCGCGGCTTGCCGCCCGACAGAAAATACACGGCCCAGGCCGCGTCGGCCGGCGCCGCGACCGCGAAGTAACGCTGCATCGCCTCCACCTTGGCGTTGGTGGACGTGGTGGCGTCCAGCTCGGCGAACAGGCGCGAGAACTGCTTCATGCGGCCGGCTCCGCAACCACGTCGGCCTCGACCGCATCGCCGCCGTATTCGGTCTCGAACGACTCGGCCTGCAGCCCCTGCTCCGCCAGGTAACGCACCATCACCGGGATGCTGCCGTGGGTGACGATCACGCGCTGCGCGCCGGTGCCGCCGATGGCGCTCATCAGGCCGGGCCAGTCGGCGTGGTCCGACAGCACGAAGCCGCGGTCGTAGCCGCCGCGCCGGCGGGCGCCGCGCAGCTGCATCCAGCCGCTGGCGAACGCCGTGCTCGCTTCGCCGAAGCGCCGCACCCACGGGCTGGCCGCGGCGCTGGGCGGGCAGATCACCAGCGCCCGGCGCAGGTCGGCCTTGTCGGTCACCTCGGTCACCAGCCGCGTCGGCGGCAGCGGCACGCCGGCGGCGCGGTAGGCGCGATTGAGCGGCTCCACGGCGCCGTGCACGATGATCGAGCCGATCGAAGGATCGACGCCGCTCAGGATCCGCTGCGCCTTGCCGAAGCTGTAGCAGGTGAGGATGCTGGCCACGCCGCGATCGGCATTGCGCTGCCACCAGCCGTTGATGTCGGCGAACAGCTCCTCGTCCGGGCACCAGCGGTAGATCGGCAGGCCGAAGGTCGATTCGGTGATGAACACGTCGCACTTCACCGGCTCGAACGGATCGCAGGTGGCGTCGGGCGCCACCTTGTAGTCGCCGCTGGCGACCCAGACCTGGCCGCCGTGTTCCAGCCGCACCTGGGCCGAGCCCAGCACATGGCCCGCCGGATGCAGCGACAGCCGCACGCCATGGTGCTCGATCGCCTCGCCGTACGGCAGGGTCTGCAGGTTCACGTCGCCCAGCCGCACCCGCAGCACGCCCTCGGCCGGCGCCGCCGCCAGGTAGTGGCCGTGGCCGATGCGCGCATGGTCCGAGTGGGCGTGGGTGATGACCGCCCGCGGCACCGGCCGCCAGGGATCGATGTAGAAATCGCCGGCGGGGCAATACAGGCCCTCGGGCTTCTGAATGACCAGGTCCTGCGCCATCGCCCTACAGGTACTTCTTGCCCTGCACCGCCAGGGCGACCCGCATCAGGGCAAAGGCCACCCACTCGCCCAGGCGATGGCGCAGCGGCCGGCGCGCGTATTCGGCCGGGTCCATGCGCACGCCCTCGTGCGCCATCGCATGGAGCAGGCGGGCCCGCAGGTGGCGCGAAAAGGGCGCGTCCTGGACCAGCACGTTCGCCTCGCGCGCCAGCAGCAGGCTGAGCGGGTCGAGGTTGGACGAGCCGACGGTGGACCACTGGCCGTCGACCACCGCCACCTTGGCATGCAGGAAGCTGGGCGAGTATTCGAAGATCTCGACCCCGGCCAGCAGCAGCGCGCCGTAGATCGGCCGGGCCGCGTAGTACTGCATGAAGTACTCGTAGCGTCCCTGCAGCAGCAACTGCACCTTCACGCCCCGGCGCGCCGCGCGCATCAGGGCGGTGCGCATCTTGCGGCCCGGAACGAAGTAGGCGTTGGCGATGATCACTTCCTTACGGGCCTTGGCGATGGCGCGCCGGTAAGCCCGCTCGATGCTGGCCCGGTTGCGGAAGTTGTCGCGCACCACCAGCGCCGCCTTGGCCCGCGCGCCCGGCTCGGTGCCGATGCGGGCCACCACCGCGTCCGTCGCGAGACGCGCGGCGCGCAAGCTGCCAAGCACTTCGCCGAGGCGCGCCGTCTTCAGGCGCCGCGCCGCTTCCATCCGCTCCCACAGGCGCACCATCGCGGCCCGCACCGGCGCCACCAGCGGGCCGGTCACCCGCAGCGCGAAGTCGAAGCGCGGATGCTCCAGCGCGCCGTAGGCGGGGTCGTGGAAATCGTCCAGGATGTTGATGCCGCCGCAAAACGCGATTTCGGCGTCGATCACGCACAGCTTGCGGTGCAGCCGCCGCCAGCTGCCGAGCCACAGCAGGCCGAGCCGGCCAGGGGCCGCGTACACGCGCCACTGGACGCCGGCGTGCGCGAAGCGGTCGGTCCAGTCGGCCGGCAGGGGCTCGCTGCCGAAGCCGTCCACCACCACCATCACCGCCACGCCGCGCCGCGCCGCCCGCTCCAGCGCCTGCGCGACCTGCTCCCCGGTACCGGTGCAATCGAAGATATAGGTTTCCAGCCGGACTTCGGTGCGGGCGCCGTCGATGGCCTCGATCAGCGCCGGAAACATTTCGCGGCTGCCCTCCAGCAGGTCGAGCCGGTGGCCGGGCCGCAGCGGGGGGATGCCGTGCGCCATCCTACAACTTGAACTCGGCGATCAGCGGCAGGTGATCCGACATGCGCCACCAGATGCGCCCCTTGGGCACTTCGATGCCCACCGGCTTGAGCCCGCGCGAGTAGACGAAGTCCAGCTGGGCCAGCGGCAGCCGCGCCGGGAAGGTGGCGATCCGCTCGCCGACGAAGTCGCGAAAGCCCAGCGTGTTCATCGCCGGGCGCAGCTTGGCGCCCCAGTCGTTCAGGTCGCCGGCCACCATCACCGGCGCGCGGGACGGGATCTCGCGCTCGATGTACGCGCCCATCTGCTCGATCTGGCGGGCCCGGCTGCCGGCGATCAGGCCCAGGTGCAGCACGATGACGTGGATGGTCTTGCGCTCCACCTTCACCTCCACGTGCAGCAGGCCGCGCTGCTCGAAGCGGTGGTCCGACATGTCCTCGTGCTTGTGCGAGACCACCGGCCAGCGCGACAGCAGGGCGTTGCCGTGCTCGCCATGCTTGGTGGTGGCGTTGGTCTGGTACACCGAGTGGTAGCCCTCGGGGCAGAGGAACTCGGCCTGCGGCAGCTCGGGCCAGCGCTTGAAGTACTTCTGCTCGGCGCGGTGGAGCTTGCGCACCTCCTGCAGGCAGACGACGTCGGCGTCGAGCTGCTCCACGGCGTGGCCGAGGTTGTGAATCTCCAGCCGGCGGACGGGGCCGATGCCTTGCACGCCCTTGTGAATGTTGTAGGTCGCGACCCGGAATGAGCTCATCTCTGAAATTGTGGCAGCAACAGGATGGCCTCGGCGTTGGAAGGTGAGAAACAGGCGTCGGCCGCCTCGCGCCATGGCAGCCAGCGCCAGGCGGAGTGCTCGCGCGGGTTGAGCGTGACCGCCGTGCCATGGGGCACGCACAGCCCGAACAGGTGCTCGGTATTGCGCGTCACCCCCGGCGCATAGCGGTGCTGCCAGCGCGGATAGATGTCGTAGACGTTCTCCAGGGCCCAGTCGCGCAGGCCCGCGTGCAGCGGCGTCCCGGGGCCGCAGGCGATGCCGGTTTCCTCGGCCACTTCGCGCACGGCGGTCTGCTCGAAGGCCTCGTCCTCGTCGTCCTTGCTGCCGGTCACCGATTGCCAGAAGCCGGGCGCATCGGCGCGGTTGATCAACAGCACCTCGAGCGCCGGCGTGTGGATCACCACCAGCACGGATTGGGGGATCTTGAAGGGGCAGGCTTCAGAAGCCACTGATCACTGCATCCATCGCGGCCGTGACTTCGCTGGCACGATGCGACAGCGAGGCCACCGGCTTCTTCAGCGACCGGGCCATGACCGGCGCCGCAAGGTGCGGCATCAAGGACAACGCCTCGCCCTCGACGTCGATCAGCGGGCACAGGTGGTGCGGAAGCTGCGGCTGGTCGGCGCCGATCCGGGACAGCGGCAGCACCAGCCGCGTTGCCAGCTGGTCGATCAGTGGACTCTGCACATCGACGACGTAGGGCACGAACTGACGCGACCCCGGCTGCGGATTGAGGTAGACGTCGAACTGCGCCACCTCAGCTTTTCTCCATCCAGGGCACCAGGCCGTCGCACCAGAGTCCGTGCTTCTCGACATGGGCGTTCTGCTCGGCGATCCAGTCGCGGTACTTCTCGTTGAATTCCTTGCGCCGCTGGCCCAGATTCTTCTTCTGCTCGAGCGCCTCCAGCTCGGCATACCGCGCCGGAGAAATGATGACGGCCGCCACCCTGTCGTTCTTCAGGATGTGCACCGGCTCGCGCTCGATTTGCGAGAGGTAGTACCCGAGCCGGTTCTTGGCTTCGGTCGCTGTGATTTCCATGGTCTGCATCCCGGCTGTGTCTAGCTATTTTAGCCACGACCCGACGGGATGCAAATCCCTCAGGCCGCCGTTTCCGTCTTGCGCAGCCGGATGTGCAGCTCGCGCAGCTGCTTCTCGTCGACCGGGCCCGGGGCCTGGGTCAGCAGGTCCTGGGCCCGCTGGGTCTTGGGGAAGGCGATCACGTCGCGCAGCGACTCGGCGCCGGTCATCAGCATCACGAACCGGTCCAGGCCGATGGCGATGCCGCCGTGCGGCGGGGCGCCGTACTGCAGCGCGTCGAGCAGGAAGCCGAACTTGAGCTGGGCTTCCTCGGCGTCGATCTTGAGGGCCCGGAACACCTTGCTCTGCACGTCCTCGCGGTGGATCCGCACCGAACCGCCGCCCAGCTCGATGCCGTTGAGCACCGCGTCGTAGGCCTTGGCGATGCAGCGGCCCGGATCGGTCTCGAGCCAGTCTTCATGGCCGTCCTTGGGCGACGTGAACGGGTGATGCACCGCGTTCCAGCGCTGGGCCTCGTCGTCGCGCTCGAACATCGGGAAATCGACCACCCAGAGCGGCTTCCACTGGCCCTCGACCAGGCCGCGCGCCTTGCCGAACTCGCTGTGGCCGACCTTGACGCGCAACGCGCCGATGGCGTCATTGACCACCTTGGCCTTGTCGGCGCCGAAGAAGACCAGGTCGCCGCTCGCGGCGCCGGTGCGCTTGACGATCTCGGCGATCGCCGCATCGTGCAGGTTCTTCACGATCGGCGACTGCAGACCGTCGCGGCCGGCGGCCGCATCGTTGACCTTGATCCAGGCCAGGCCCTTGGCGCCGTAGATCTTGACGAACTCGGTGTAGCCGTCGATCTCGCCGCGGCTCATCTCGCCGCCGCCGGGCACGCGCAGCGCCACCACACGGCCGTCCGGCGCGTTGGCGGGGGTGGAGAACACCTTGAAGTCGACGTCCTTCATCACGTCGGTCATGTCGGTGAATTCGAGCTTGACGCGCAGGTCGGGCTTGTCCGAGCCGTACAGGCGCATCGCCTCGGCATGCTTCATCACCGGGAACGCCGGCATGTCGACGCCGATCACGTTCTTGAACGTGCTGCGGATCATGCCTTCGAACATGGTGCGGATCTCTTCCTCGTCCAGGAACGAGGTCTCGACGTCGATCTGGGTGAATTCCGGCTGGCGGTCGGCCCGCAGGTCCTCGTCGCGGAAGCACTTGGTGATCTGGTAGTAGCGGTCGAAGCCCGACACCATCAGCAGCTGCTTGAACAGCTGGGGCGACTGCGGCAGCGCGAAGAACATGCCGTCGTGCACCCGGCTGGGCACCAGGTAGTCGCGCGCGCCCTCGGGCGTCGACTTGGTCAGCATCGGCGTCTCGATGTCGATGAAGCCGTTGGCGTCGAGGAACTTGCGCACCTCCATCGTCACCTTGTAGCGCAGCATCAGGTTGTTCTGCATGTACGGGCGGCGCAGGTCCAGCACCCGGTGCATCAGCCGCGTGGTTTCCGACAGGTTGTCGTCATCGAGCTGGAACGGCGGCGTGACCGACGGGTTGAGCACCGTCAGTTCGTGGCACAGCACCTCGACTTGGCCGCTCTTGAGGTTGGCGTTGACGGTGCCGGCGGGACGGGCGCGCACCAGGCCCTTGATCTGGACACAGAACTCGTTGCGCAGGCCCTCGGCCGCCTTGAACATGTCGGCCCGGTCCGGGTCGCACACCACCTGCACGTAGCCCTCGCGGTCGCGCAGGTCGACGAAGATCACACCGCCGTGGTCGCGCCGCCGGTTGACCCAGCCGCACAGGGTGACGGTCTGGCCCAACAGGGCTTCGGTCACGAGACCGCAATAGATGGAACGCATTTTCTGGCTAGACATGGCTGGGACTTCCGGCGCCTGGAGTTCGGCGCGTTACTTGATGAGGGGATTGGCGGGGCCACCCGGGACCACCACGCCCATCGACACCACGTACTTGAGCGCGGCGTCCACGCTCATCTTGAGCTCGATGCACTCGCTGCGGCGCAGCATGACAAAGTAGCCGCCGGTGGGATTGGGGGTGGTGGGAACGTAGACGCTGAGGTATTCGCCCAGCAGGTAGTTGGTGACTTCGCCGCCAGGCGAGCCGGTGACGAAGCCGATGGTCCAGACGTCGGGACGCGGCCACTGCACCAGCACCGCGACCCGGAACGCGTTGCCGCCCGGGGCGAACAGCGTGTCTGAGACCTGCTTGACGCTGGTGTAGATCGACCGCACGACCGGGATCCGGCCCAGCACCCGGTCGCCCCAGACCACCAGCTTCTTGCCGACGAAGTTGCTGGTGACCGCGCCGACCGCGAGCAGGATGGCCAGCGCCAGCAGCACGCCGAAACCAGGGATGTGAAAGCCCAGCAGCCGGTCCGGGTGCCAGGCCTGCGGCAGGATCAGCAGGGTCTGGTCCAGCGTCGAGACGATCCACTGCAACACCCAGATGGTGATGGCCACCGGCACGATGACCAGCAGTCCGGCGAACAGCCATTTGCGCAGTGAGCCCATGGTGCTCTTTCAGTCGCCCTTGCCGGTCGCCGGGGCCGCCGGTGCAGGCGCCGCAGCAGGTGCAGCGGCGCTGTCGGTGGCCGGCTTGGCCGCGCCGTCGGTGCCCGCCTTGGCCGGTTCGGCGGCGGTCTTGGAGCCGTCCGCGTTCGCCGCGGGAGCCGTGGAGCCGCCCTTGAAGTCAGTCGCATACCAGCCCGACCCCTTCAACTGGAAGCCGGCTGCCGTCAGCTGCTTCTGGAACGCGGCGGCGCCGCAGGCCGGGCAAACGGTCAGCAGGGGATCGGAAATCTTCTGCAGGACATCCTTGGCATGGCCACAGGATGCGCACTTGTACGCGTAGATGGGCATCGCTCTAGGGGAGGTTGGGGAGAAGCAAAGCCTTCAATTATAGGCGGCGAGGGCTTTTCCAAGCCCGGCGCCCGCCCCACCCCCGCCGGCTCAGGTGCCCGCCAGCCGGTGGTGCGAGCCGTGGCTGTTGGGAATGGCCTGCGGGCCGAGCGATCCGAGCACCATTCCCGCCAGCCCGGCGAGCAGGCCGGCCAGCTGCGCCGGAAACTGTTCGCCCGCCGGCGTGGCCAGGAACAGGCCCCAGGTCAGCAGGCCCAGCACGATCGAGAACAGCGCGCCCTGGGTGCTGGCCTTCTTCCAGTACAGGCCGAACACCAGCGGCACGAAGGCCCCGACCAGCGTGACCTGATAGGCGCCCGACACCATCTCGTAGATCGGCTTGCCCTGGCTGTAGATGGCGTAGGCGAGCACGAACGCGCTGAACACCAGCACCGTGATGCGCATCGTCCGCAGCTCCTGGCGATCGCCGGTGCGGGGCCGGAACTGGCGCCAGATGTTCTCGGTGAAGGTGACGCTGGGGGCCAGCAGCGTCGCCGACGCCGTCGACTTGATGGCCGACAGCAGCGCGCCGAAGAACAGCACCTGCATCACGAACGGCATCTTCTCCAGCACCAGGGTCGGCAGCACCTTCTGCGGGTCGTCCTTGAGCAGCGCCGCGGTCTGCTCCGGCATGATGATCAGCGCACTGGCCACCAGGAACATCGGGACGAAGGCGAACAGGATGTAGCAGACGCCGCCGATGATGGGGCCGTTGCGGGCCGCGCTTGCCTTGTTGGCGGACATCACGCGCTGGAACACGTCCTGCTGCGGGATCGATCCCAGCATCATGGTGATCGCGGCCGCGAAGAAGAACACCATGTCCTTGAAGCTCGGCTCGGGCCAGAACCGGAACAGGTCCTTGCTGACGGCAAACGAGATCACCTTGTCGGCGCCGCCCGCCATGTTGCCGGCGAACACGGCCAGGATCGCCAGCCCCACCACCAGGATGATCATCTGGATGAAGTCGGTCACGGCCACCGACCACATGCCGCCGAAGAGCGTGTAGGCCAGGATCGAGACCACGCCGATCACCATGCCCACCGGGATGCTGATCGCGCCGGCCGACAGCAGGTTGAACACCAGGCCCAGCGCGGTGACCTGGGCCGAGACCCAGCCGAGGTAGCTGAGCATGATGATCAGCGAGCAGATGATTTCCACGCTGCGGCCGAAGCGCTCGCGGTAGTAGTCGCTGATGGTCAGCAGCGTCATCTTGTACAGCTTGCCGGCAAAGAACAGGCCCACCAGGATCAGGCAGGTGCCGGCGCCGAACGGATCCTCGACCACGCCGTTCAGCCCGCTGTTGACGAACTTGGCCGGGATGCCCAGCACCGTCTCCGAGCCGAACCAGGTGGCGAAGGTGGTGGTGACGATCATCACCAGCGGCAGGTGGCGCCCGGCGATGGCGAAATCCGACGTGGTCTTCACCCGCTTGGCCGCGTACAGGCCGATGCCGATGGTGACAAGCAGGTAGACGATGACCAGGGTCAGCAACATGTCGCGCTCCTCATTCTTTGGCGCGGATTATTCCGGAAAATTCCGGCCGCCTCCAATCAGTCGGGGACAGAGCTGAAGGTCTGTCCCGCAAAGTCTAAAACAGCCGCACGCGCAGCAGGAACTGCATCGCCAGCAGGCCCAGTGCAAAGCCGACGCCGCCGTAGATGATTCCCTGCAGCAGCCGGTTGGTGCGGCGCTGCTCGGCCAGCAGCTCGATCAGCTCCCGCTGCGGGTCGTTGCGCCCGCGCTGCTGCAGGAAGTCGTGCAGCAGCCGCGGCAGTTCGGGCAGCATCTTGGCGTACCGCGGTGCCTGGTCCTTGAGCTCCGCGATCACCTTTTGCGGGCCGATCTGCTCGAGCATCCACTTCTCCAGGAACGGCTTGGCGGTGTTCCACAGGTCCAGCTCGGGGTCGAGCTGGCGGCCCAGGCCTTCGATGTTCAGCAGCGTCTTCTGCAGCAGCACCAGCTGCGGCTGGATCTCGACCTGGAACCGGCGCGAGGTCTGGAACAGCCGCATCAGCACCATGCCCAGCGAGATCTCCTTGAGCGGCCGGTCGAAGTACGGCTCGCAGACCGTGCGCACCGCGGCTTCGAGCTCGTCGACCCGGGTGGCCGGCGGCACCCAGCCCGATTCGATGTGCAGCTCCGCCACCCGCTTGTAGTCGCGCCGGAAGAACGCGGTGAAGTTCTGGGCCAGGTATTCCTTGTCGTGCTCGGTCAGGGTGCCGACGATGCCGAAGTCCAGCGAGATGTAGCGCCCGAAGGTGGCCGGCGCCAGGCTCACCTGGATGTTGCCGGGATGCATGTCGGCGTGGAAGAAGCCGTCGCGGAAGACCTGGGTGAAAAAGATCGTCACGCCGTCGCGGGCCAGCTGGCGCAGGTCCACGCCGGCGGCGACCAGGCGGTCGATCTGGCTGATCGGAACGCCGTCCATGCGCTCCATCACCATCACTTCGGGGTGGCAGAAATCCCAGAGCATTTCCGGGATCAGCACCAGGTCCAGCCCCGCCATGTTGCGGCGCAGCTGCGCCGCGTTGGCGGCTTCGCGCACCAGGTCCAGCTCGTCGTGCAGGTACTTGTCGAACTCCCAGACCACCTCGCGGGGCTTGAGCCGCTTGCCGTCGGCCGACAGGCTCTCGACCCAGCCGGCCATCATCCGCATCAGGGCCAGGTCCTTCTCGATCACCGGCAGCATGCCCGGGCGCAGTACCTTCACCGCCACCTGCCGCAGGTTGCCGTGCCGGTCCTTGACGGTCGCGAAATGGACCTGCGCGATCGACGCGCTGGCCACCGGCTCGCGCTCGAAGCTCTCGAAGATGCTGGCCAGCGGCCGCTTGAAGGCACGCTCGATGGTGGCGATCGCGATCGCCGGGTCGAACGGCGGCACCCGGTCCTGCAGCCGCTCGAGCTCGTCGGCGATGTCGGCCGGCAGCAGGTCGCGCCGGGTCGACAGCACCTGGCCGAACTTCACGAAGATCGGGCCCAGGTGCTCCAGCGCCAGCCGCAGCCGCTGGCCGCGCGGCGCATCGAGGCGCCGGCCGAACGCCAGCACCCGCGCCAGGGTGCGCAGGCCCGGCTGGCGAAAACTGTTCAGGACCAGTTCGTCCAGGCCGTATCGCAAGGCCACCCAGAGGATGACGATGCCGCGCACGTACCGCGTCATGCGCCGGAGGGGGCGGAGGTTGGTGGGGGCGTCGGCGCGGCGGTCGGCGCGGGAGCCGGGGTCGAGTCCGCAGCCGGGACCTGTCCAGAGCTGGTCGAAGCAGCGAACTTGCGCAGGGCTTCCTTCATGCGGCGCAGCCCCTGCCCGATGGCATGGGCCGGCGCGTCGCCCATCAGGCGCGACAGGTCTTCCTCCAGGTCCCAGCGGACGTGGTCGACCAGCCAGTTGATTTCGGCCGCGAACTGCACGTCACCGGCGATGCGCACCGGCGGCTTGTCGCCACGGGCGGCGGCTTGCGCCAGCTGCCACGGGGATTCTTCGGTCAGGGTGAGGGTCAGGTCCGGCGTCGCCGTGGCGACCGCCAGGTCCAGCAGCCCGGCCGGCGTCGCCACCAGCCGCATCGTGAACTTGCGCCAACGCGCCTCGACCACGCGGCCGGTCTGGCGCGACAGCCTGGCCTGCGCTTCCGGTTCCTGCATCAGCACGTGATTGAGCATCAGCACCAGGCGCCGCTGGACTTCCTCCACCAGCCAGGTCGGCGGGGCGAACCCATCGGAGATCCGGCGGCGCAGGTCGTCCAGGAAAGAAAAAGGGGACTGTGTTGCCATAGTCCCCTGATTATGCGTGCCCGGGTTGCATCCGGGCCGGCGCGGCCTACTGCAAGGCCTGCAATCCCGCCACCAGCCAGCCGCTGTTGCCGCTCTTGGGCTTGGTCATGTTCCAGACCTCGCGGAACGGGCTCGGTCCGGCGGAGGCCTCCTCGCGGATCATTCCGGAGAACTCCACGCTCGCCATGTAGTCGTCACCCAGGTCCTCGATGCCCAGGAGCTGCGCCTCGATCATCACCACTTCGGTCTTGTTCGGCTGGCCGCTGCTGGTGTGGCCCTCGCGCTCGGCCAGCTGCGAGCGGATCTCGACCAGCATCTCGTCGGTCATCATCGAGCGCAGGGTGGTGATGTCCGAGCGGTCCCAGGCGTCCTGCAGCGTCACGAAGTTGCGCTTGGCTGCGGTGAGGAAGCCGTCGGTGTCGAAACCGGCCGGGATGCCCCAGTTCTGCGGGCCGGCCAGGCCCGAGCCGCCGCCCAGGGCCGAGCCGATCTGCACGCCGGTGCCGGCAGCGCCGGCCTTGGTGGCGTCGAAGGCCATGCTGTTGCGCTCCCAGGGGCGAGCGGAGGCATCGTTGCCGACCTTGTCCGGGCTGTACTGGGGAGCCGGCTGGGCCGACTCCGGGCCCGCTCCGGCGCCCTGGAACGCGAACGGCGTGCCGGTCTGCGGACGGGCGCCGCTGCGGCGCTTCATCACGTAGCCGATGACGACCATGATCACCAGCGCCAGCAGCGCGAACATCAGGAACTGCCCGAAGGCCGCGCCCAGTCCGAGCTGGCTGGCCAGCCAGGCCAGCCCGAGGCCGGCCGCGAGGCCGCCCAGCATGGCGCCCCACGGGCGCTTGGGCGCCGCCGCAGCCGGTGCCGCCGGCGCGCCAGGCTTGGCCGCGGCGTTGGTCGCGTTCTGGGTGTTGCCGGGTGCCGCCGGCGGCGTCGCCTGCCGCTGGGTGACGTTGCCCGACTGCTTGCCGATCGAGCCGCCACCGCCCATGCGGCGGGCCGCATCCGCATCGAAGCTGGACACAGCCAACAATGCCACCAACGCCAAAGACCAGAATTTCATCATCGTCTCCTGTTTTCTCTTGAATGCTTCAGCACTTGATTCCAACATGCAATGCCACGACACCGCCGGTCAGGTTGTGATAGTCCACATGGCCGAAGCCACCTTTCTTCATCAGGGCCTTGAGTTCTTCCTGGCCCGGATGCATGCGGATCGATTCGGCCAGGTAGCGGTAGCTGTCGGCATCGCCCGCCACGAGCTGCCCCAGCCGGGGCAGCACCTTGAATGAATAGAAGTCGTACGCCTTGCTGATAGGTCGGGGCACTTTGGAGAATTCAAGCACCAGCAGCTTGCCGCCCGGCTTCAGGACGCGATTCATCTCGGCCAGCGCCAGGTCCTTGTGGGTCATGTTGCGCAGGCCGAAGGCCACGCTCACCAGGTCGAAGCGGTTGTCGGCAAAGGGCAGCTTCTCGGCGTCGCAGACCACGGTCGGCAGTGCGACACCGGCATCGAGCAGGCGGTCGCGCCCGCTGCGCAGCATCGCCTCGTTGATGTCGGAGTGAACCACCTGGCCGGTGAGCCCGACCTTTTTCGCGAAAGCAAGCGCCAGGTCGCCCGTGCCGCCGGCGATGTCCAGCACCTGCTGGCCCGCCCGCACGTTGGCCACCAGCACCGTATAGGCCTTCCAGGCCCGGTGCAGGCCCATCGACATCAGGTCGTTCATCAGGTCGTACTTCGGCGCGACCGAATCGAACACGCCGCGCACCCGGCGCGCCTTGTCGCGCTCGTCGACGGATTCGAAGCCGAAATGGGTGCTGCTCATGGGGTCGATGCTAGGGGTGAATGGAGGCTGGCGGCGTCACAACCCTGAAACAAATCAGGATTTCTGTCGCATTGTCACTGAAAGATGCGCTCCCCCGCCCCGGGGTGGCAGCCGGCTCAGTGGGAGGCGCAGGCGTGGCCGCCCTTTTCGGGCATCGGCGCATCGCGCTCGACGCCCGCCTGCCTGAGGCGCGATTCGTACTCGGCCCACAGCTTGTCCTGCTGCGAGCCCAGGAAGTACAGGTAGTCCCAGGAAAAGAGCCCGGTGTCGTGGCCGTCGGAGAAACTGGGCTGGACCGCGTAGTTGCCGATCGGCTCGAGCCCGACCAGGTCGACTTCGCGCTTGCCGGTCTGCAGCACCTCCTGCCCCGGGCCGTGGCCCTGGACTTCGGCGGACGGCGAATAGACGCGCATCAGCTCGAACGGGATGCGAAACCGCGCACCGTCGGAAAAGGCCACTTCCAGCACGCGCGACTGGCTGTGCACGGTGATCTCGGTGGGGGTGGGAGCGCCTGTCTGCAAGCCGGCCATGTGGGGGTCCCTTGGCGCCTAGAGGCGCACGGAGAAGTTGATGTAGAAGCGATCGTCGCCGCGTTGCGGCGACGACGAATTGAGCGTCAGCGGAACCCGGCTGCCGCTGAAGATGCGACCGTAGTCGATCGAGACCGCGTAGGCACCGCTGCCGTAGCGCAGGCCGACGCCGGCGCTGGCGAGGCGGTCCGTCGTCGGCCTCGGGGGCGCGGGATTGTTGTTCCCCAGCCAGCCGGCGTCGACAAAACCCAGCAGCCGCAGTCCCGGCATCAGTTCGGGCGTCGTCAACTCCAGGGAGACCGACAGGCCCTTGTCGCCGGAAATCGGGCGTTCGATCGAGGTGCCGCGCACCGAGCCCTGGCCGCCGAGGCCGAACTGCTCGCCTGAAATCAGCACGTCGGGGCTGTACTGGTATTGGCCGCGGACGCCCCAGATCCAGTTGCCGTTGAAGCTGCTCGAATAGTTCGCGCCGCCCCGCAGCGCCTTCCAGCGCGTGGTCTCGATGTTGGGATCTTCGGCGCGGTACGACTCGAGGTCGTTGCCGTGCCCGCCCGACATGTTGACGGCGAGGTCGACGTTGTAGCCCCACACGGCCGTATCGGTGTCCGTGCGGCTCGCGAAGCCCACAGTGACCGGTCGGGCGCGGCGGTCGACGCCGATGGTCTGGTCGTTGATGACGGACGCGCGAAACAGCTTGTCGTCGAAGGCGACTGAAAGATAGTTGCGGCGCCCGCCCTCCGGCGGCAGGTAGTGGGTGTAGTTGACGCCGACCGTGTGGCCGGCGCCGGTGCTGGTGAAGGTGCCGAAGTTGCCGACCACGTCCGAGCGCGTGTAGCTGGCGCCGATCACTCCCCCCTGCTCGTAGAGCGGCACCTTGTACGACAGCCCGAACTGCTTGACGTCGCTGGTCCGCTCCAGCGAGGTGGTGTAGGCGCCGACGAACTGGTGGTCGCGGTTGAACAGGTTGGTGTGACCGCCCGACAGCGTGAAGCGATCGCGTCCCGACGATTCGGAACCGCCGTTGGAAAGGCTGGCGCCGAAGGTCCAGGGCCGGCTCTCCTTGACCGTGATGGTGGCGTCGATCTTGTCGGGTTCGTCCGCCTCCTTGATCCCGACCTGGATCTGCTTGTTCGGGTTCTCGTTGGCGATCGCCGTCTGCACCGCGAGCACCTTGAAATTGGGCGTCTGGCCCTCCTGCAACTCGGGGACCGAACGGCGGATATTGGCCTCGTCGTAGATCGCCAGCTTCTCGAGCGTCACCCGGCTGACGTTGAACTTGACGATGTTGAGGGTGACGCGGTCGCCCACGTCCTGCGGCGGCAGCGCTACGCGGTGCAGGCCGAAACCGCGTTCCTTCAGGGCCGCCTCGAGTGCCGCCGTGGCCTTCTGCAGGGTCTCGATGGTGGCGTCCGCGCGCACGAAGGGCGCGAGCACCCGCGCCGTTTCGCTGTCACCGAGCGGGTTTTCGCCGGTGACCTGGAAACCCTTGATCGCGAACACCGGTGTCGCCGCGGCCTGGATCGCGCCGCTGGCCGGGGGCTGCTGCGCCAACGCCGGCAACGCGGCACTGGCGGCGAGGCACCAGGCCAGGCGAACGGAGCGCGAGGACAGGTCGCGCGCCGCGCAGGGCGCAAAAAACCCATGGAACATTTTTTCTCGCCCCTCTCAGACAAGCCCGATGAGGGCGGATTGTCTCACCGGCGTGCTGCTGTTGTCATCACGCCGGGCCGGTTCACTTGCACTGATTGGAAGGCTTCACGCCGGCGTCGGCGAGCACACTGACCAGCAACGGGTTCTTGCTGGTCGGAAGCGGCAGCTTGTCGAAATCGATGAACTTCGGAATCGTGTTGGGCCGCGCCGTATTGCCGTTGAGTCCGGCAAAGCCCGCCTCGCCGTCACCGAGTTGCAGGATGTCGTTGGCGGTCAGGATTTCGATATGGCCCTTGCGCACGAACACGAACAGCCCCTCCTGCGCGTCCGACACGCTGTCGCTTGAAAACAACTTGGGCGGCACGGTGATCCCGTCCGGGCGCGGTCCGTCGAGCGGAGGCTGGCTGGCAATGGGACGGATGCCGCGCGGTGAGATGAACAGGCCCTGGCCGGCCTGCAGGATCTCGAGCGCCGTCGAGCCGGCCGGGGTCACGCTGACCGAGCCCAGCCACGTGAACACGCTCAGGCCGGAATCGTCGTCCGTGGTCGGCTCGTCGGCGCACGCGCCGGTGCACACGAAGTCCACGCCGGTGCCGCGGATACCGATCGTCGCGGTGGCGGTGCTGAAGCCGACGTTGCGGTTGTTGGCCTTGGCGATCAGACCGGTGAGCGCACGCACGGTGCCCCGCAGGATGGAGACCAGGAAACGGCCCTCGCCCGCGTTCTGGCTGTCGTAGACGAAGTTGTCGACCCGAAAGCGGGTGGCCTGTCCGAGCGTGATCCTGGTGTCGTCGCGAAACGCCAGCACCGCGCGGGTCCCCTGGCTGGTTTCGACGACGTCGCCGGGGTAGACGCTGCCGCCATCCACCAGCCGGCGCCGCGTGCCGGACGCATCGGTGGCATTGAGTTCGCCCTGCGTGGTGACGACCTTGGCGCTGGCCAGCACCGCGTTGGGCCGGGCACTTTCCTGCACCCGCGTGGATTCGGCGCCGCACTCGCGCGCGCACAGGCGGGCATCGAAATCTGTGCCGCGAATGCCGATGGTCGCCGTGTTGGTGCGGACCTTGGCTGCATCGGGCGCGTTCTTGGAGATCAGTCCGGTGACGGCGCGAAAGCCGCCGCGCACCAGTTGCATCAGCATGCTGTTGTCGGGCGCGTTTTCCTTGAACCGGTACTGCTGCATGACCATCTCGGAGTTCGGCCGCACCGTCATCCGCGTGCCGTCGTCCAGCTTGATGATGGCGGACGCGCCCTCCGACGTCGTCAGCCGGTCGCCTTCCCGCAGGGGCAGGCCCTTGCCGAGGGTGCGAGGCACCTGGCCGGGGGTCTGGGCGAAGCCGACGCCCCGGGCGAACTCGACTTCACCGACAGCCTGGGCGCCGGCAATCGGGACGGCCAGCAGCAGGCCCATGCCGAGAGCCAACGGCGCCAGCCGTTTGACACGGTGTTGCAGGGTCATGATGACTTACCTCCGGATACCCGAATTCCAGCACATGAAGAACTGTATGGGTTATACACGCTCGCTTCTGGCGCCGGACAGCCTGGAAGGGGCGCGCCCCGGCGCCCGTGCCGGATTTCACAGTCCCATGCACTTTGGGGCGGCGGGCCGGGCGGACCGCCCCTCAATCAGACGAGGACCCGCTCGATGCCGCCGTCGTTGGCCGCGGCCACGTACTCCGGCATCCAGTTGCTGCCCAGGATCTGGTTGGCCATTTCCACCACGATGTAGTCGGCTTCGAGCAGGCCGTTCTGCAGGTCGGCGCCATAGCGCGTCAGCCCCTGCAGGCAGCTCGGGCAGCTGGTGAGGATCTTGAGGTTCTCGTTGGCGCCGACCGACCCCGAGGCCCGCAGCGCCGCTTCGTCCTTGCGCAGTTCTTCTTCCTTGCGGAAACGCACCTGGGTCGCGATGTCGGGCCGCGTCACGCCCAGCGTGCCGGACTCGCCGCAGCAGCGCTCGGACTTGCGCACGTTGTCGCCGATCAGCGCCTTGACGGTCTTCATCGAGTCGCCGAGCTTCATCGGGTTGTGGCAAGGCTCGTGGTACAGGAAGCCGCCCTGCCCGGCCGGCAGCGTGATGCCTTTTTCCAGCAGGTACTCGTGGATGTCGATGATCCGGGAACCGGGGAAGATCTTGTCGAACTCGTAACCCTGCAGCTGGTCGTAGCAGGTGCCGCAGCTCACCACCACGGTCTTGATGTCCAGGTAGTTCAGCGTGTTGGCCACGCGGTGGAACAGCACCCGGTTGTCGGTGATCATCTTCTCGGCCTTTTCGAACTGGCCCGAGCCCCGCTGCGGATAGCCGCAGCACAGGTAACCCGGCGGCAGCACGGTCTGTACGCCGGCGTGCCAGAGCATCGCCTGGGTGGCGAGGCCGACCTGGGAAAACAGGCGCTCGGAACCGCAGCCCGGAAAATAGAACACCGCCTCGGTCTCGGACGTGGTCGTCTTCGCGTTGCGGATGATCGGGACGTAGTCCTTGTCTTCGATGTCCAGCAGCGCCCGGGCCGTCTTCTTCGGCAGCCCGCCCGGCAGCTTCTTGTTGATGAAGTGGATGACCTGTTCCTTGACCGGCGAACGCTCGTGGGTCGACGGCGGCGCGGTCACCTGCTTGCGGGCCAGGGCGCGCAGCAGGTCGTTGCCCAGGCGCTGCAGCTTGAAGCCGACGCCGACCATGGCCGACCGCAACAGCTTGATGGTCTGCGGGTTGGTGGCATTGAGCATCAACATCGCCGCGGCGTTGCCCGGGCGGAAGCTCTTCTGCCCCATCTTGCGCAACAGGTTGCGCATGTTCATCGACACGTCGCCGAAGTCGATGTCCACCGGACACGGCGCTTCGCACTTGTGGCAGACGGTGCAATGGTCGGCCACGTCCTCGAACTCTTCCCAGTGCTTGATCGAGACGCCGCGCCGGGTCTGCTCCTCGTACAGGAAGGCTTCCACCAGCAGCGAGGTCGCCAGGATCTTGTTGCGCGGGCTGTACAGCAGGTTGGCGCGCGGCACGTGGGTGGCGCAGACCGGCTTGCACTTGCCGCAGCGCAGGCAGTCCTTGATGCTGTCGGCGATGGCGCCGATGTCGGACTGCTGCATGATCAGCGACTCGTGCCCCATCAGGCCGAAGCTGGGCGTGTAGGCGTTGGTCAGGTCGGCATAGACGCCGAGCGACAAGTCCGAATCTCCCTGTCCCGAGCCTGGCGAAGGGGCCTGCGCGTGCCGCAACAGCTTGCCCTTGTTGAACCGGCCCTCGGGATCGACCCGCTGCTTGTAGTCGGCGAACGGCTGGAGTTCCTCGTCGGTGAGGAATTCGAGCTTGGTGATGCCGATGCCGTGCTCCCCCGAGATCACGCCGTTCAGCGACCGCGCCAGCGCCATGATGCGCTTGACCGCCTCATGCGCGCTTTGCAGCATGTCGTAGTCGTCGCTGTTGACCGGGATGTTGGTATGGACGTTGCCGTCGCCGGCGTGCATGTGCAGCGCCACCCAGACCCGGCCCTTCAGCACCCTCTTATGGATGGCATTGCATTCGGCCAGGATGCCCGCGAACGCATCGCCGGCGAAGATGGATTGCAGCGGCGCGCGGATCTGGGTCTTCCAGCTGGCGCGCAGGCTGTGGTCCTGCAGCTGCGGGAACAGCGGCTCGACGTCCCGCAGCCATCCCTGCCACTGGGCGCGCACTGCGCGGATCAGGTCCAGCGCCTGGCCGACCCGGTCCTCCAGCAGTTCCGCCGACGGAATTTCGCTGGCATCGTCGTGCTTGCCCAGCGGCAGGTTGCCGCGGCTGAAGAACGCCTCGAGCTGGTCGGCCAGCGCGATCTTGTTGCGCAGGCTCAGCTCGATGTTGATGCGCTCGATGCCGTCCGTGTATTCCGCCATCCGCGGCAGCGGAATCACCACGTCCTCGTTGATCTTGAAGGCATTGGTGTGCTTGCTGATGGCGGCGGTGCGCTTGCGATCGAGCCAGAACTTCTTGCGCGCCTCCGGGCTGATGGCGATGAAGCCTTCGCCGCTGCGGGAGTTGGCGATCCGCACCACCTCCGAAGTCACCTTCGCCACCGCATCGGCGTCGTCGCCGGAGATGTCGCCGACCAGCACCATCTTGGGCAGCCCGCCGCGCTTGGACTTGGTCGAATAGCCGACTGCCTTCAGGTAGCGGTCGTCCAGGTGTTCGAGGCCGGCCAGCAGGACGCCCGAGCGTTTCTGCTCGGCGAACATGAAGTCCTTGATCTCGACGATGCTGGGCACCGCGTCGCGCGCGTTGCCGAAGAACTCCAGGCACACGGTGCGGGTGTGCTGCGGCATCCGGTGCACCACCCAGCGGCCGCTGGTGATGAGGCCGTCGCAGCCTTCCTTCTGGATGCCCGGCAGGCCCGACAGGAACTTGTCGGTGACGTCCTTGCCCAGGCCCTCCTTGCGGAAGGTGGCGCCGGGGATCACCAGTTGCTCGGTGCGCACCGGTGTCTTGCCATCGGCCTCGAAGTATTTCAGTTCGAAGGTGGCGACCTCGGCGTCATGGATCTTGCCGAGGTTGTGGTCCAGCCGCGTGACCTCCAGCCACTGCGCCTGCGGCGTCACCATCCGCCACGACACCAGGTTGTCCAGCGCCGTGCCCCACAGCACGGCCTTCTTGCCGCCGGCGTTCATCGCGATGTTGCCGCCGATACACGAGGCTTCGGCCGAGGTCGGATCCACCGCGAAGACAAAGCCCCCGCGCTCCGCCGCGTCGGCCACCCGCTGGGTCACGACGCCGGCCTCGGTCCACACGGTGGGCACGGGCTGGGCGTGGCCGGGGATGGAAATCATCTCCACCTCGGTCATGGCCTCGAGCTTTTCGGTGTTGATGACCGCACTCTTCCACGTCAGCGGAATCGCGCCGCCGGTGTAGCCGGTGCCGCCGCCGCGCGGAATGATGGTCAGGCCCAGGTCGATGCAGCCCTTGACCAGTCCGGCCATCTCGGTCTCGGTGTCGGGCGTCAGCACCACGAACGGGTACTCGACTCGCCAGTCGGTGGCGTCGGTCACGTGCGAGACGCGCGACAGGCCGTCGAACTTGATGTTGTCCTTGGCCGTGTACTTGCGCAGCATCCGCGTCGTGCGGCGCCGCAGCTCCGCCGCCGACGTGAAGCTGGTGTCGAAATTGCGCACGGCCAGCGTCGCGCCCGCGAGCAGTTCGCCCACCACCGCGTCGCGCGCCGGGTCGACCTGCGGCGTGCGGCGCTTTTCGACTTCGGCCAGCCGGTGCTGCAAGGCCTCGACCAGCATCCGGCGGCGGTTGGGGTTGTCCAGCAAATCGTCCTGCAGGTAGGGATTGCGCTGGACCACCCAGATGTCGCCGAGCACCTCGTACAGCATGCGGGCCGAACGGCCGGTGCTGCGCTCCTCGCGCAGCCGGTTCAGGACTTCCCAGGCCCTGGCGCCCAGCAACCGGATCACGATCTCGCGATCGGAAAACGAGGTGTAGTTGTACGGAATTTCCCGCAGGCGGGGCGCATCGCCCGGGACCGCGGCCATGAGTTGGTTAAGCGTGGTGGGTGCGTTCATCGGTGGGAATTGTCAGCCGGATGAAAGCATCGGGAGGGCTGAAAGCGGATGTTACCGCAGTGCAGCATGAAAAAGACCTTATGCTTCGCGCCGTCCCCGCGGACCCGACGGGTACGCGCAGGCTCATGGAAACCCCGCTTGCGAGCCGTCCCGGCGACCGCTTAAATCCGCTGTCACAAACAACAACTACGCTTGGCGTTTTCATCCAGGAGCATTCATGAAACTAAAGCTTTGCGCCGCGGCCTTCGCGGCGGCCCTCTCCTTTTCGGCCCAGGCCCAGACCGAAGTGCAGTGGTGGCACTCGATGGGCGGCGCCCTCGGCGAATGGGTCAATGACCTGGCCAAGGACTTCAACGCCAGCCAGAAGGACTACAAGGTCACGCCGACCTTCAAGGGCAGCTACGCCGAATCGATGACCGCCGGCATTGCAGCGTACCGGGCCGGCAACTCCCCGCACATGATCCAGGTGTTCGAAGTGGGCACCGCCACGATGATGGCCGCCAAGGGCGCCATCGTTCCGGTCGCCAAGGTGATGACCGACGCCGGCCTGAAGTTCGACCCCAGCATCTACGTGCCGGCGGTGGCTGGCTATTACACCGCCCCCAACGGCCAGATGCTGAGCTATCCGTTCAACAGCTCCACGCCGGTGTTCCACTACAACAAGGACGCCTTCAAGGCGGCCGGCCTCGACCCCGAGAAGCCGCCGACGACCTGGCCTGAAGTGGCCCTGGCCGCCGCCAAGCTCAAGGCCTCGGGCCACAAGTGCCCGTTCACGACGGCCTGGATCAGCTGGACCCAGCTGGAAAGCTTCTCGGCCTGGCACAACGTGCTGTACGCCACCAAGAACAACGGCTTCGCCGGCCTCGACACCCGCCTGGCCTTCAACACGCCGCTGCACGTTCGCCATATCGAGAACCTGGCCAACATGGCCAAGAACGGCCTGTTCGTCTACAAGGGCCGCGAGAACAAGGCCGATGCCACCTTCGTCTCCGGCGAATGCGCGATGGCCACGGGTTCGTCCGCCCTGGCCGGCAGCGTCAAGCGCAACGGCAAGTTCGCCTACGGCATCGGCACCCTGCCCTACTACCCGGACGTCCCGGGCGCTCCGCAGAACACCGTGATCGGCGGCGCCAGCATCTGGGTGATGGCCGGCAAGAAGCCCGAGGAATACAAGGCCGTGGCCGCGTTCCTGAACTACCTGTCCAAGCCCGAAGTCGCGGCGGCCAGCCACCAGCGCACCGGCTACCTGCCGGTGACCAAGGCCTCGTTCGAGCTGACCGAGAAGGCCGGCTTCTACAAGCAGAACCCCGGTTACGACGTCTCGGTGAACCAGATGGTGCGCAAGACCACGGACAAGTCACGCGGCGTGCGCCTGGGCAACTTCGTCCAGATCCGCACCATCATCGACGAGGAGCTGGAAGGCGTGTGGCAGGGCACCAAGCAGCCGAAGGAAGCGCTGGACAATGCCGTCAAGCGCGGCAACGAGCAGCTCGAACGCTTCCAGGCAGCCAACAAGGGTTGATCCGCCTGACGCAAACATGAAAGGGGGCTGCGGCCCCCTTTCTTCATACACAATAGCCCGCCATGGAGAAGAGAGTCTTATTCAAGTCGGCCTGGTTGCCGTGGGTGCTGATCGCGCCCCAGATGGCCATCATCCTGGTGTTCTTCTTCTGGCCCGCGGGCCGGGCGCTGTACCAGAGCGTGCTGCGCGAGGACGCCTTCGGCTCCAGCAGCGAGTTCGTCGGCTTCGAGAACTTCGCGCGGCTGTTCGCCGACCCCGGCTACCTCGACTCGTTCCGCATCACCGCCATCTTCTCGGCGCTGGTGGCCGTCGGCGGCCTTGCCGTCTCGCTGCTGCTCGCCGTCATGGCCAACCGGGTGGTGCGCGCCGCCGGCATCTACAAGACGCTGCTGATCTGGCCCTACGCCGTCGCGCCGGTGGTGGCCGGCGTGCTGTGGCTGATGATGTTCGCATCGCCCTACGGCGTGATCCGCTATGCGCTGATCGAGATGGGGTTCGAGTGGAACCACGTCCTCAACGGCAAACACGCGATGGCGCTGATCGTGATGGCGGCCATCTGGAAGCACATCTCGTACAACTTCCTGTTCTTCCTGGCGGGGTTGCAGTCGATCCCGCATTCGCTGATCGAGGCCGCCACCATCGATGGCGCCGGACCCTGGCGGCGCTTCTGGACCATCGTCTGGCCGCTGCTGTCGCCCACCACGTTCTTCCTGCTGGTGATCAACGTCGTCTACGCCTTCTTCGAGACCTTCGCCATCGTCGACGCCGCCACCAATGGCGGCCCCGGCAAGGACACCTCGATCCTGGTCTACAAGGTCTATTACGACGGCTTCAAGGCGATGGACATCAACGGCTCGGCCGCGCAGTCCGTGGTGCTGATGGTCGTGGTCGTCGCGCTGACGGTGATCCAGTTCAAGTTCGTCGAGAAGAAGGTCCACTATTGATCTTGTGGGACAGACCTTCAGCTCTGTCCTCAACTGACTAAAAAATGATCCAGCGCAGCCCCATCCTCGACTTCTTCTCGCACCTGATCCTGATCATCGGTGTGGTGGTGGTCTTCTTCCCGATCTACGTCACCTTCATCGGCTCCACGCAGACGGCCGCGCAGATCCTGTCCAGCAACCCGATTTCCCTGCTGCCCGGCACCAACATCGTCGAGAGCTACCGCTTCGCCCTGTTCGGCGGCAAGACGGAAGCGGGTGCGTCGGTGGCGCCGGCGCTGCCGATGATGGGCATCAGCCTGGCCAGCGCGCTGATCATCGCCATCGGAAAGATCTCGATCTCGATCCTGTCGGCCTTCGCCATCGTCTACTTCCGCTTCCCGGCCAAGAACCTGGTGTTCTGGATGGTGTTCGTCACCCTGATGCTGCCGGTGGAAGTGCGGATCGGGCCGACCTACGAGGTGATCTCCGACCTGAAGATGCTCAACTCGATGTCGGGCCTGACGGTGCCGCTGATCGCATCCGCCACTGCCACCTTCCTGTTCCGGCAGTTCTTCATGACCGTGCCGGACGAACTGGTGGAGGCCGCGCGCATGGACGGCGCCGGGCCGATGCGCTTTTTCAAGGACGTGCTGCTGCCGTTGTCCAAGACCTCGATGGCGGCCCTGTTCGTCATCCAGTTCATCTACGGCTGGAACCAGTACCTGTGGCCGCTGCTGGTGACCACCGACGAGAAGATGTACCCCATCGTCATGGGCATCAAGCGCCTGATCTTCGGCGAGGTCTACATCGAGTGGAATGTCGTGATGGCCACCGCCATCCTCGCGATGCTGCCGCCCGCCGTGGTGGTGATCCTGATGCAGAAGTGGTTCGTCAAGGGCCTTGTGGACACGGAAAAATAAATGGCATCGATCCAACTGAAGAACGTCGTCAAGAAGTACGGCAAGGGCAAGGCGGAACTGCAGGTGATCCACGGCGTGAGCGCCGACATCGCCGACCACGAGTTCGTCGTCATCGTCGGGCCGTCGGGCTGCGGCAAGTCCACGCTGCTGCGGATGGTGGCCGGGCTGGAGGAAGTGTCCGGCGGCGAGATCTGGATCGGCGATCGCGTCGTCAACAACCTCGAGCCGGCCGAGCGCGACATCGCGATGGTGTTCCAGAACTACGCGCTCTATCCGCACATGACGGTCTTCGACAACATGGCCTACGGCCTGAAGATCAAGAAGATGCCGATCGCGGAGATCAAGCAGCGGGTCGACAAGGCCGCCGGCATCCTGGAGCTGGGCCACCTGCTGGAGCGCAAGCCCCGCCAGCTGTCCGGCGGCCAGCGCCAGCGCGTCGCCATGGGCCGCGCCATCGTGCGCCAGCCGCAGGTGTTCCTGTTCGACGAGCCGCTGTCCAACCTGGACGCCAAGCTGCGCGCCCAGACCCGGCTGGAGATCCAGAAGCTGCACCGCGAGCTGGGCATCACGTCGCTGTTCGTCACCCACGACCAGGTGGAGGCGATGACGCTGGCGCAACGCATGATGGTGATGAACGCCGGCGTGATGGAGCAGTTCGGCACGCCCGAAGAGGTCTATCACACGCCCGCGTCCACCTTCGTCGCCAGCTTCATCGGTTCGCCCCCGATGAACCTGCTCAAGAACGCGCAGGGCGGCCGCCCCGGCGCCCTGATGGGCATCCGGCCCGAGCACCTGGACGTGGGCAACGAGGGCTGGCAGGTGAAGGTAGAAACGGTGGAACTGCTGGGCGCCGAGCGCCTGGTGTACGCACGGCTGGGCGACGAGCAGATCATCATCCGCACCGACGAAGAAAAGCCGGCGCCGGCCAACGATTCCATCATCCACATCAAGCCGCGGGAGGAGCGGCTGCACTGGTTCAACGCCGAGACCGGAAAGCGGATGTGATGGACGCCTGGCCCTACCCACGCTGGATCGCCCACCGCGGCGCCGGCAAGCTGGCGCCGGAGAACACGCTGGCGGCCTTCCGCGTGGGCGCCGGCCACGGCTACCGGATGTTCGAATGCGACGTGAAGCTGGCGGCCGACGGCTTGCCGTTCCTGATGCACGACGCGACGCTGGGCCGCACCACCAATGGCCGCGAGATCCTCGGGCCGGCGGCCAGCGACATTGGCGGTGACCATGCCTGGAGCGAGCTGGCGAAGCTCGACGCCGGCAGCTGGCACAGCCGCGGCTTTGCCGGCGAGCCGCTGCCGACGCTGGAGAACATCAGCCGCTACTGCCTGGCCAATGGCCACCTGCTCAACATCGAGATCAAGCCCACGCCGGGCGTCGAGGGCCGCACCGGCGAGGTGGTGGCGCGGCACGCTGACCGGCTCTGGAACAACGCGCCGGTCCCGCCGCTGCTGACGTCGTTCCGGCCCGAGGCGCTCGAAGGCGCGCGGGCGACGGCGCCGAACCTGCCGCGCGGCCTGTTGCTGGACACGTTGTGGGACGGCTGGCTGGCGCAAGCCAAGGCGCTGGATTGCGTCGCCATCGTCTGCAACCATGCCCTGTGGGACGCGGCGACGGTGGCCCAGGTGCACGGCGCCGGCATGAAGTGCCTGAGCTACACCGTCAACGACGAGTGGGCGGCGCAGCGGCTGCTCGATCTGCACACCGACGGCATCATCACCGACCGGGTCGACCTGTTTCCGCCCATTTGATGTCATTCCCGCGGAGGCGGGAATCCAGGGCGTTCAAGGATGTGCGGGGTCGATACCTACCTGAGGTCGCCGGCCAGCGACGCCAGCGTCTCCGCCGCGATGATGGTGTGGGCCGGATAGTTGGTGTGGTCGCAACCCAGCTTCACGCCGGCGCCGGCCTTGATCGCCGACACCATCGCCGGCGTGAACTCGAAGCGCACGAAGTGGACGGCCGACGTCTTCTCGTCGTTCTCGCGGTCCAGGTCCTCGTCGGCGATCGCGTAAACGCGCGGGTGACCCTCGACCTCGACGAACATCCGGTCTTCAACGCCGATCAGCCGGGCCAGCTCGCGCTTGCGCTCGTTGACGTCGGGGTACTCGATCAGCATCGTGGCCTTCCAGTTGCTGCCGTCCGGCATCAGCGGGGCATAGGCCTCGATCTCCTGCTCGATGCCTTCTTCCTCGAAGATCTTCTCGATCCGCAGCATCTCCTGGATCTGGTAGCGGATGGTCAGCTCGCTCTCGAACTGCAGGTTGATGTGGTCGCCCAGCGGCACGCTGCGCAGCTTGCGATGGGCGATGACCTCCGACTTGCGCTCCTTGCGGTACTTGCTGTACGCCTCCAGCGTCATCAGGTTGCCGCGGGTGATTTTTCCGGTGAGTTGCATTTGGATCTCCTGGATCCCGGATCAAGTCCGGGATGACAGCGGTTATTCGAGGCCGTACGCCATCCGGACCAGCGACAGCGGATGCTCCAGCCGCGGCGCGCCGAGCGCGTTGCGCTCGAAGCCCTGGTCGATGTGGTGACCGCCCAGCGGGCAGTCGGAGCTGATGAAGTCCGGCAGCCCGCCCTGCGGGTGCTCGGCCATCTTCTTGAACAGCGGCTTGCCGATCTTCAGCGCCGTCTCGTGGTACGGCAGCTTCACGCCGTAGGTGCCGGCATGGCCGGAGCAGCGCTCGTTGGTCTGCACGAACGTGTCGGGCACCATCTTGAGCATCTCCTCGGTCTTCTTGCCGATGTTCTGCACCCGGCTGTGGCAGGGAATCTGGTAGCTGATCTTGCCCAGCGGCCGGCTGAAATCGGTCTTGAGCAGGCCGTCGCGCTTGCGCGCCATGAAGTACTCGAACGGGTCCCACATCGCTGCCTTGACCGCCTGCACGTCGGCGTCGTCGGGATACATCAGCGGGATCTCCTGCTTGAACATCAGCGTGCAGCTGGGCACCGCAGTGAGGATGGCGTAGCCCTCGTGCGCGTACTTCGCCAGCACCGGGATGTTCGCCTGCTTGCTCTCGTCGACCGAATCGAGGTCACCGAGCTCCAGCTTGGGCATGCCGCAGCACTTTTCCTTGTTGACGATGACGTACGGAACCTCGTTGTGATCGAGCACCTTGAGCAGGTCATGGCCGATGCCCGGCTCGTTGTAGTTGATGTAGCAGGTGGCGAAGATCGCGACCTTGCCCGGGGTCTTGGCGCCGTCCTTGATCGCGAAGTCCTTCGACTTGGGAGCACCGGAACGGAACCGTCGCGTCGCCAGCGCCGGTAGCCAGGCGTTCCGGTCGACGTCCAGCGCCTTTTCCATCAGCGCACGGGCCGGCTTGGTCTGGTTCACCGCGTTGGCGACCTGGGTGACGATCGGGATGCCCGCGAACTGGCCGTGCACGTCGGTCGACGACAGGAACTTCTCGCCGAAGCCGACGCCGCCGTCCTTGAACTTGATCGCCTTGGCCCGCAGCATGGTGTGCGGATAGTCCACGTTCCACTCGTGCGGCGGCACGTACGGACACTTGGTCATGTAGCAGAGGTCGCACATGTAGCACTGGTCGACCACCTTCCAGTAGTCCTTGCGGTCGACGCCATCGACCTCGCCGGTCTTGCTCTCGTCGATCAGGTCGAACAGCGTCGGAAAGGAGGCGCAGAGGCTGACGCAGCGGCGGCAGCCATGGCAGATGTCGAAGATCCGTTCCAGCTCGTCGAACGTCTTTTCTTCGTTGTAGTACTCGGGATTCTTCCAGTCGATGGGATGACGGGTCGGGGCTTCGAGGTTGCCTTCGCGTGCTGCGGCCATGTTCTTTTCTTTCTGGATCGATGCTTTGCACTGGGCGCTGCAAGCAGTGCCCAGCAAAAAGAAGCGTCAGCGGATCAGTCGACCAGCTCGTTCAGCGCGCGGGTGTAGCGGTTGGCGTGCGAGCGCTCGGCCTTGGCCAGCGTCTCGAACCAGTCCGCGACTTCGTCGTGGCCTTCTTCGCGCGCGGTCTTGGCCATGCCCGGGTACATGTCGGTGTACTCGTGGGTCTCGCCGGCGACGGCGGACTTCAGGTTGTCGCGGGTCGCGCCGATCGGCATGCCGGTGGCCGGGTCGCCGCACTGCTCGAGCCACTCGAGGTGGCCGTGCGCGTGGCCGGTTTCGCCTTCAGCGGTGGAGCGGAACAGGGCCGCGACATCGTTCTGGCCTTCGACGTCGGCCTTGTTTGCGAAGTACAGATAGCGGCGGTTGGCCTGGGATTCGCCGGCGAAGGCGGCCTTCAGGTTTTCTTCCGTCCTGGAGCCTTTGAGTGCTGCCATGTGGAAATCTCCTAGTGGGTTGATGAATCGGGGGAAAACGCCTTGAACACGGGGTCGAAGACAGCCTGAGATTAGCCCTCCGGGCAGGCCCCGTCTAATTGGCTGCGTCAATGCGATGAATTGACTATAGCTATCGAGTCGATAGCCACAATAATTCGTCGCTATCCATGCTAGCAAAGCGACGCAGTCACGGCAACCATTACGGTATAGTAAATCCGTTACGGATTAGTAAACTCTCGCGCCTTGCCCAGGACCCTCGGAGACACCCATGGCCGCCGTTCTCAAAGACCCCCAGACGCTGCCGGCACCGGCGCCGATCCACCAGCTGCACCACTTCGCCTACCGCGCGAAGGACGCCGAGGAAACCAGGCATTTCTACGAGGACATCCTGGGCCTGCCGCTGTACCACATCATCCAGAGCGACGTGGTCCCCAGCACCGGCGAATACTGCCCCTACACCCACTTCTTCTTCCGGTTGCAGGACGGCTCGTTCATCGCCTTCTTCGACCTGGGCAATGACGAGGCGGCGCTGCCGTCGCCCAACACCCCGGCCTGGGTCAACCACATCTCGTTCCGCGTCGATTCGCAGCAGGCGCTGCGCGACATGAAGGCCCGGCTGGAGGCCAACGGGGTCGAGGTGCTGGGCATCACCGACCACCACATCTTCCACAGCATCTATTTCTTCGACCCGAACGGCCTCCGGCTCGAGCTGACCGCGCAGCTGGCCGACGAGTTCCAGATGCTGCAGGAGAGCAAGACGGCGCACGCCCGGCTGGCCGAATGGACGGCGCGCAAGGAGCAGTGGCGCAAGGACCGCGCTGCCGGCCAGGCGGCCGAGCCGCTCAAGCCCCAGCGCAACGACCGGCCCGAAGTCACGGCGCGCAAGTGATGGCTGCGCCCGGCTACGCCGAAACGGCGTTTCGAAACGGCTACGAATTCACGCAGGGCAAGGGCTACGTCCTGCCCGAGTACCCGTTCGTGGAGCCTCCGGAGCTGCGCTCCGGCGCGATCGGGCAGCACCCGATCGTCATCATCGGCGCCGGCCTGGCCGGCCTGACCATGGCCTGCGCGCTGGCCCGCTACGGCGTCGACGCGGTGCTGCTGGACGAGGACAACTCGGTTGGCGTCAAGGGCGCATCGTCGCGCGGCATCTGCTACACCCAGCGATCCCTGGAAATCTTCGAGCGCCTGGGCGTGTACGAGCGCATCGCGGCCAAGGGCATCCAGTGGAGCGTCGGCCGCACGTTTGCCGGCAAGGACGAGGTCTATTCGTTCGACCTGCGCCAGCAGAGCGCCTACAACCTCTCCAGCCAGCCGCCGTTCATCAACATCCAGCAGTTCTACATCGAGGGCTACCTGGTCGAACGGATCCAGGAGCTGGGCCATGTCGACCTGCGCTGGAACAACCGCGTCACCGCGTTCGAGCAGGACGCGGAGGGCGCCACCCTGTCGGTCAGCACACCGGCCGGCGACTACCGGATCCGTGCCGAGCACGTGATCGACGCCAGCGGCTCGCACACGCCGTTTCGCAAGTGGGTCGGCGCATCGGTCACCGCGAAGAAGGGCGACGACCGCTGGTGCATCGCCGACGTGCGCTTCGCCAAGCATCCGCCGGCCGAGCGCCACACCTGGATCGAGGCGCCGTTCAACGAGAACCGCGCCGTCTGGCAGCACCTGATGGGCGACGACGTCTGGCGCATCGACTACCAGATGCCGCCCGACGCGGATCCCGAGCATGTGAGCCGCGAAGAAGCGGTGCGCGAACGGCTGGCCCGGCAGTTCGGCCCCGACACCGAGGTGGAGATCATCTGGGTCGGACCCTATGCGTACAAGAGCGAGTGCGTCGACCGGATGCGGCATGGCCGCCTGTTCTTCATGGGCGACGCGGCCAAGGTGGTCAGCCCGTTCGGCGCCCGCGGCGGCAACACGGGAATCGCCGACGCCGACAACCTGGCCTGGAAGCTGGCCGCCGTGATGCAGGGCCGCGCCTCCTCCGCGCTGCTGGAGAGCTACCACGAGGAGCGGCATGAAGCGGCGACCCAGAACGTGCTGGTCACCAACCGGACGGCGCGCTTCCTGCGGCCCGCCGCCGGCATCGAGAAGACCTTCCGCGACGCCGCGCTGAGCCTGGCGCGCCAGCACCCGTTCGCCCGCCAGCTGGTCAACACCGGACGGATGGCGATCGCCAACCCGTACACCCATTCCAGCGCCTGCGAGCGCACGGGCGGGCTGCCGGTGCAGAACGTGTCCTTCGCCTGGCCCGACGGCTCGCGCGGAACCATCAACGAACTGCTGGAGTGGGCCGACGGCAACCTGCTGGTGCTGTTGTTCGGCGACGCCAGCCGCGCCAGCCTGGAGCGCCTGCAGTCGCTGGCGGAGACGGCGCCGGTGCGCTGCGTGCAGGTGCTGGGCCCCGAAGGCCGGCCAGGCGCGAAGGAACACGTGCGCGATCCGCAGGGGCACCTGCAGGGCGCCTGCCATGTGTTCGGCCACGCCTGGGCGCTGATCCGGCCCGACAGCTATGTGGCGGCCACCGGCGAGAGCGTCGACGCGGCCCTGGTGCACGCCGTCAGCCGCTCGCTCGGCGCCGGCATGCACGAAGGAGACCAGGCATGAAGACAGCGCTGAACCTGCAGGACGCCGACGGCTTCTACGAGCAGCTGCTCGACGCGCACCAGGGCCTGACTGCGCAGCAATCCGAGCTGCTGAACGCCCGCCTGATCCTGCTGCTGGCCAACCAGGTCGGCGACGCCAGGGTGCTCAAGGAGTGCGTGGAAGCGGCGGCGACGCTGCCGCACTGAACGACGCCGAGGGGAAGGACGCCCTGGATCCCTGCCTCCGCGAGGATGACGAATCCAGGCCATCGTCATTCCCGCGCAGGCGGGAATCCAGTGCTTCCGACGATGTCCTCCCACAGATTCCGCCACTGCGGGTTCTGATGCGCTTGACGAGGTCGGAGGTGACGCCGATGTAGAGCGTCCCGTTGCGTGCGCTGGCCAGGATGTAGACAGCAGGCTGTTTGGCGTCCATGGCAGGATTAAGCTGGACGCCCTGGATTCCCGCCTCCGCGGGAATGACGACGACCCGGTAAAATCGACGCTCCCCCGCCCGGTCATCCAGCGGCACCCACGGGTGCCGTTTTTCATTTCCCGATTGCCCCGCCATGAGCGACACCCCGCAGCAACCCGCCACCGACAACCTGGAGAAATCGAAGACGCCATCGCTCGATGCGCTGGCTCGGTCCTTCGAACCCCACGCCATCGAGGCCCACTGGGGGCCGCTGTGGGAAGAGCGCGGTTACGGCCGCTCCGGCGCCCGGGGCACGGGCCAGCCGGTCGAGGGCGAGCCCTCGTTCGCCATCCAGCTGCCGCCGCCCAACGTCACCGGCACGCTGCACATGGGGCATGCGTTCAACCAGACCATCATGGACAGCCTCACGCGCTACCACCGGATGCGCGGCTTCAACACGGTGTGGGTGCCGGGCACCGACCATGCCGGCATCGCCACCCAGATCGTGGTGGAGCGGCAACTGCAGGAGCAGGGGCAGTCGCGCCATGACCTCGGGCGCAAGAACTTCGTCGCCCGGGTCTGGGAGTGGAAAGAGCAGTCCGGCAACACCATCACCTCGCAGATGCGCCGCATGGGCGACAGCGTGGACTGGTCGCGCGAGTACTTCACGATGGACGACAACCTGTCCAAGGTGGTCACCGAAACCTTCGTCCGCCTCTACGAGCAGGGCCTGATCTACCGCGGCAAGCGGCTGGTCAACTGGGACCCCGAGCTCAAGACCGCCGTCAGCGACCTCGAAGTGGAAAGCGAAGAGGAAGACGGCTTCCTCTGGCACATCCGCTACCCATTAGCGGACGGCAGCGGCTCGATCACAGTGGCCACGACCCGTCCGGAAACCATGCTGGGCGACACCGCCGTGATGGTCCATCCGGAAGACGAGCGCTACCGCCACCTAATCGGAAAGCAGGTCACGCTGCCGCTCTGCGACCGCGAGATCCCGGTGATTGCCGACGACTATGTCGACCGCGCGTTCGGCACCGGCGTGGTGAAGGTGACGCCGGCCCATGACGTCAACGACTACGCCGTCGGCCAGCGGCACCAGCTGCCGATCATCGGCGTGCTGACCCTGGACGCGAAGATCAACGAGAACGCGCCGGCCAGGTACCAGGGCCTGGACCGCTTCGTGGCCCGCAAGGCGGTGGTGGCGGACCTGGAGGCCGGCGGCTTCCTGGTGGAAACCAAGAAGCACAAGCTGATGGTGCCGCGCTGCGCCCGCAGCGGGCAGGTGGTCGAGCCGATGCTGACCGACCAGTGGTTCGTCGCCATGAGCAAGGTCAGCGACAAGGACCCGACCGGCAAGTCGATCGCCCAGAAGGCCATCGATGCGGTCGAGAGCGGCGCGGTGAGCTTCGTGCCGGAGAACTGGGTCAATACCTACAACCAGTGGATGAACAACATCCAGGACTGGTGCATTTCGCGCCAGCTCTGGTGGGGCCACCAGATCCCGGCCTGGTACGACGAGGACGGCAAGGTCTACGTCGCCCGCGACGAAGCCCATGCGCAATCGCAGGCGCCGGGCAAGACCTTGCGCCGCGACGAGGACGTGCTGGACACCTGGTACTCGTCGGCGCTGGTGCCGTTCTCCACGATGGGCTGGCCCGAGCACACCAAGGACATGGATCTGTACCTGCCGTCCACGGTGCTGGTGACCGGCTACGAGATCATCTTCTTCTGGGTCGCCCGGATGATCATGATGACCACCCACTTCACCGGGCAGGTCCCGTTCCGCCACGTCTACATCCATGGGATGGTGCGCGACAGCGAAGGCAAGAAGATGAGCAAGTCGGAGGGCAACGTGGTCGACCCGGTGGACTTGATCCAGGGCGCCGACGTCGAGACCCTGGTGCACAAGAGCACCGTCGGCCTGCGGCGGCCGGAGACCGCGCCCAAGGTGGCGGCCCGGGTGCGAAAGGAATTTCCGCAAGGCATGCCGGCCTATGGCGCGGATGCGCTGCGCTTCACCATGGCCAGCTACGCCAGCTTGGGCCGCAACATCAACTTCGACACCAAGCGCTGCGAGGGCTACCGCAACTTCTGCAACAAGCTCTGGAACGCGACCCGCTTCGTGCTGATGAACTGCGAGGGCCAGGACCTGGCCGAGGTCGACGCCTCGCTGACACTGGCCGACCGCTGGATCATCTCGACGCTGCAGCGGGTGGAAGCCGACGTGGCCAAGGGCTTCGCCGAATACCGCCTGGACAACGTCGCGACGGCCATCTACCAGTTCGTCTGGGACGAGTTCTGCGACTGGTACCTGGAGATCGCCAAGGTGCAGATCCAGACCGGCGACTCGAACCAGCAGCGCGGCACCCGACGCACGCTGATCCGGGTGCTGGAGGCGATCCTGCGGCTGGCCCATCCCGTCATCCCCTTCATCACCGAGGAGCTGTGGCAGAAGGTGGCGCCGGTCGCCGGCAAGAGCGGCGAGTCGGTCAGCATCGCGCCCTATCCGGCCAGCAACAGCGCGGCGATCGACCCCGAAGCGGAAGCCTACGTCGGCAAGCTCAAGGCGCTGGTCGACGCCTCGCGCACGTTGCGCGGCGAAATGAACGTGTCCCCCGCCACCCGCCTGCCGCTGTATGCGGTCGGCGACGCCGCCTTCATGCGGCAAGCCGCGCCGGTGCTGCAGGCCCTGGCCAAGCTGAACGAAGTGAAGCTGTTCGATGACGAAGCGGCCTGGACCGCGGCCGCCCAGGCCGCGCCGGTCGCCGTGGTCGGCGGGGCGCGCCTGTGCCTGTTCATGGAGATCGACGTCGGCGCCGAGAAGGCCCGCCTGGGCAAGGAAGCGGCGCGGCTGGACGAGCAGATCACCAAGGCCACCGCCAAGCTGTCGAACGAAGCCTTCGTCGCCAAGGCGCCGCCGGCGGTCATCGAGCAGGAGCGCAAGCGGATCGCCGAGTTCACCGCGACGCTCGGCAAACTGCGCGACCAGCTGGCCCGGCTCGGGTGAGTTTCTAGACGCCTTCCAGGCTGGCCGGGCCGCTCAGCGGACCCAGGCTGCTGACCGGGCCGTCCAGGTCCATCGGCCCGGACGGACCGTGCTCGCGCGGGTGCAGCGGGCCGGCCAGCGCCTCATGCAACCGGTGGGCGACGTACCAGCTGGCACGGGTGCGGGCTTCCACCGTGTACGAGCCGAGCCGCGGCGTGAGAATCAGGTTGGCCAGGCCGTGCAGCGGCGACCCCTTGGCGGCGAAGCTCGATTGCGCGCCATCGAACACCGCCGCCTCGATCCGGCCGTCAGTGAGCGCTCGCGCCAGCGCCGGCGCATCGAACAATTGCGACCGGCTGATCCCGACCCAGACCTGGCCCGGCTTGCAGTAGGCCAGCATCTTGTCGTTGATGAACCCCAGGTAACGCGAGGCGAACATCACCTGCACCGAGATGCCGTCGGCGTGGGACAGCAGATCGTGCAGCGTCACCGGCTGGATCTCCAGCTTGGCCCAGATCGGCGCCGTGCTGTGCACCGCCGGGTCGTAACCGATCAGCTTGACGCCCAGCGCGGTCAGGATCGGCGCCAGGGCATGGGCCGTGGGCGCCAGCCCGAAGATCCCGACGGTGCTGCCATGCAGTTCGCGGCCCGGCCGGATCTCGGAATGGTGGTCGCCGGCCAGGGTGGCACTGAACCCCCGGCGGTACAGCAGCAGCAGGCTGGCCAGGAGATATTCGGCGTTCGAGCGGACGTTGGCCGTGGTGGCCTGGATGACGCGGACCTTGTGCTCGCGACAGGCTTCCAGGTCGGTGTTGTCCGTACCCGCCTGCATGCGGGCCACGGCCTTGAGGACGGGGGCGAAATCGAGCAGTTCGCGGGTGACGGCCAGCTTGCGCGGCAGGACGACCGCGCCGGCGTTGTAGATGGACTTGCGCACCCCGCTGGCATCGTTGGCCAGGTCGAAGCGGCTGACGACATGGTGCCGCGCTTCGAGCCACGCGAGCGCCTCCGGGACCAGCCGTTCAACAAGTAATATGTCCAACTAGAGCATCCTGTCTGACGTCGGTGCTGCCACTTCTCGCCGCATACTGGCGCGCGGTTAAGCAAATTCCTTACACACTGCAACGATATCCTTTTTTACAGCTGATGACCTCATACAAAAAGATTACCAAGGCGGTGTTTCCGGTGGCCGGACTGGGCACGCGCTTCCTCCCAGCCACCAAGGCGCAGCCCAAGGAGATGTTGCCAGTAGTGGACAAGCCGCTCATCCAGTACGCGGTCGAGGAGGCGTATGACGCCGGCATCCGCCACATGATCTTTGTCACAGGCCGCAACAAAAGGGCCATCGAGGACCATTTCGACACCGCGTACGAGCTGGAGAGCGAGCTGGAGGCCGGCAACAAGCACGATCTGCTGGCACTCGTGCGGTCCATCAAGCCCGACGACATGGACTGCACCTATGTGCGGCAGGCGCGGTCCCTGGGCCTGGGCCACGCCGTGCTGTGCGCCGAGGCGCTGGTGGGCAACGATGCGTTCGCCGTGCTCCTGGCGGACGACCTGATGACCGGTCCGGAGGGCGGACCGTCGGTTCTCAAGCAGATGGTGGACAAGTTCCTGGAGGTGCAGACGTCGCTGCTAGCGGTGCAGGAAGTGCCCCTGGAACAGGTCAACCGCTACGGCATCGTCGCCGGTGAACTGGTGGGCGAGCGCCTGACCCGGGTCTCGGCGATGGTGGAAAAGCCGAAACCGGCGGATGCGCCGTCCCGGATGGGGGTGGCCGGCCGCTATGTCCTGACCCCCGGCGTGTTCGACCGGATCCGCAACCAGGATCGCGGCGCCGGCGGCGAGATCCAGCTGACCGACGGCATCGCCGCGCTGATCCGGACCGAGGGCGTGCACGCGCTGCAGTACCTGGGCAAGCGCTACGACTGCGGGAGCAAGGAAGGCTTCCTGGAAGCGACCGTGGAACTGGCGCTGCGGCACCCGGACGTCGGCGCGGGTTTTCGCGACTACCTGAAGGCGCTGGCCCTGCGGAGTTAACGACGCCGCAGCACGTGAATGAAGTCCTGGCCGGCGTTCTGCTGCTCGACCAGCTCGTTGCCGGTCTGCTTGGCAAAGGCCTGAAAATCCCGCACCGATCCCGCGTCGGTGGCAATCACCCTCAGCAGTTCACCGGTGTGCATGTCCGTCAGGGCCTTCTTGGCCTTCAGGATGGGCAGCGGGCAGTTCAGGCCGCGGGTGTCGATTTCCTTGTCGATCTTCATGGGTGATTCCTCTGAAGGCCGGGGGCTCCCCGGTCCTGGTAATTCGATTCGATCCATCGGCGGTAAGCGCCGCTCTGGACATTTTCCACCCAATCGGAATGTTCCAGGTACCAGCGGATGGTCTTGCGGATCCCGCTCTCGAAGGTTTCAGCCGGCCACCACCCGAGTTCCCGCTCGATCTTGCTGGCGTCGATCGCATAGCGCCGGTCGTGGCCGGGACGGTCCGTGACGTAGGCGATCTGGTCGCGATAGCTCTTGCCGCCAGCCACCGGACGCAGTTCGTCGAGGATGGCGCAGATGCTGGTCACGATCTCGATGTTGGGTTTCTCGTTCCAGCCGCCGATGTTGTAGGTCTCGCCCAGGCGGCCGGCTTCCAGCACCCGGCGAATGGCGCTGCAATGGTCCTTGACGTAGAGCCAGTCACGCACCTGCTGGCCGTCGCCGTAGACCGGCAGCGGCTTGCCGGCCAGCGCGTTCACGATCATCAGCGGAATGAGCTTTTCCGGAAAATGGTACGGCCCGTAGTTGTTGGAGCAGTTGGTCGTGACCACCGGCAGCCCGTAGGTGTGGTGGTAGGCGCGCACCAGGTGGTCGCTCGCCGCCTTGCTGGCCGAATAGGGGCTGTTCGGCTCGTAGGCGTTGGTTTCCCGGAACGGGTGATCGCCCTTGCCCAGCGAGCCGTAGACCTCGTCGGTCGACACATGCACGAAGCGGAACCGGCTCTTCTCTTCGCCCTCGAGCGTCGCGTACCAGGCGCGCGCTGCCTCCAGCAGATGGAAGGTGCCGACGATGTTGGTCTGGACGAAGTCTTCCGGCCCGTGGATCGAGCGGTCCACGTGCGACTCGGCGGCAAAGTTGATGATCGCGCGCGGCCGGTGCCCGGCGAGCAGGCCGCGAACCAGATCGACATCGCCGATGTCGCCCTGGACGAAGCGATGGTTCCCGTTGCCCTGCAGCGCGCGCAGATTTTCAAGGTTGCCGGCGTAGGTCAGCTTGTCCAGGTTGACCACCGGTTCCTGGCTGGCTTCGAACCAGTCCAGCACGAAATTCGAGCCGATGAAGCCGGCGCCGCCAGTGACCAGAATCATGATTCGAAGACCTCCGCTTCGGCCAGGGGCACGCCCGCCGCATCCTTGGCGGACAGACTCGGCTGGCCCTCCAGCGGCCAGTCGATGCCGATCTCGGGATCGTTCCAGGCAATGCAGCGCTCATGCTCGGGCGCGTAATAGTCGGTCGCCTTGTAGACAAAATCCGCCGACTCGCTGGTGACGAGGAAACCATGGGCGAAACCCACGGGCACCCACAGCTGGCGGTGATTCTCCTCGGTCAACTCGACGCCGACCCAGCGGCCGAAGGTCGGCGAGCCCCTGCGCACATCGACGGCCACGTCGAAAGCGGACCCGCGCACCACCCGCACCAGCTTGCCCTGCGGTTGCCGCAGCTGGTAATGCAGGCCCCGCAGCACGCCCTTGCCGCTGCGGCTGTGGTTGTCCTGGACGAACTCCGGGCTGGCGCCGGTTGCGGCCCGGAAGTCGCGCTGGTTGTAGCTCTCGAGGAAGAAGCCCCGGGCATCGCCATGCACCTTCGGCTCGATGATCACCACGTCGGGGATCGCAGTCGCGGTGACTTTCATCGCCGGGCCTCTTCTTTCAACAGCCTGAGCATGTACTGCCCATAACCGTTGTTCACCAGGCGCTGGGCCAGTTTTTCAAACTGCTCCGTGTTGATGAAGCCGCTGCGCCAGGCGATTTCCTCGGGGCAGGCGATCTTCAGGCCTTGCCGGTGTTCCAGCGTGGCGATGAACTGGCTGGCCTCGAGCAGGCTGTCATGCGTGCCCGTATCGAGCCACGCATAGCCGCGCTTCATCATCTGCACATTGAGCTGGCCCAGGGCCAGGTACGCCTGGTTGACGGCGGTGATCTCCAGCTCGCCACGCGCGCTCGGCCGGATCGACTTGGTGATTTCAACGACCTGCTGGTCATAGAAATAGAGCCCGGTGACCGCATAGCTGCTCTTGGGAACCTGCGGCTTTTCCTCGATGCTGCTGGCCCGTCCGTCCTGGCCGAACGCGACCACGCCGTAACGCTCGGGGTCCTTGACGTGGTACGCAAACACCGTGGCGCCGGTCCGCTGGCGGTCCGCCAGCTCGAGCAACTGGACGAAATCGTGGCCATGAAAGACGTTGTCGCCCAGCACCAGGGCGCTGGGCGCGTTGCCGATGAACTGCTCGCCGATCAGGAAAGCCTGCGCCAGGCCATCCGGGCTGGGCTGCACCGCGTACTGCAGGTTCATGCCCCACTGGCTGCCGTCGCCCAGCAACTGCTCGAAGCGCGGCGTGTCCTGCGGTGTGCTGATCACCAGGACGTCGCGGATCCCCGCCAGCATCAGCGTGCTGAGCGGGTAGTAGATCATGGGCTTGTCGTAGACCGGTAGCAGCTGCTTGCTGATCGCCAGCGTTGCCGGATGCAGGCGGGTGCCGGAACCTCCGGCGAGGATGATGCCTTTGCGTGGGAGCATTTACGAGTCGGTTGCTGGCTACAGGATTTCGGCGAGGACCCGGTCGACACCTTGTTGCCAGGGTGGCAGGGTCAATCCGAAGGTCGCCTGCAGTTTAGCCGTGTCCAGCCGCGAGTTCCGCGGGCGGCGGGCGGCCGTGACAAAGCTCTCGGTGGTGACCGGCGCAACGTCGGTTGCCTTGATCTCGATCAAGGGCCGGAGCCGGCGGGCCGTGGCCAGCACATGGCTGGCGTAGCCATGCCAGGTGACCTGCCCCGCGGCTGCCAGATGGTAGGTGCCGGCAAGGTCCCGGCCGCCGCCGGCGGAACGCGCCAGTTGGTGGATGGCGATGGCGGTCGCATCGGCCAGCAGTTCGGCCGACGTGGGCGCGCCATGCTGGTCGTCGATCACGGTCAACCGCTCGCGTTCCTGCGCCAGCCGCAGCATGGTGCGGATGAAGTTGCCGCCGCGCGCGCTGTAGACCCAGCTGGTGCGCAGGACGAGGTGCCGCTCGCAATGCGCCGCGATGGCACGCTCGCCCTCGAGCTTGGTGCGGCCGTAGACGCTCAGGGGCGCGGGCTGGTCCGTCTCCAGCCAGGGCCGGCTGCCGGAGCCGTCAAAGACGTAGTCGGTGCTGTAGTGGACCAGCCAGGCGCCCAGCTTCTGGGCCTCCCGCGCCAGCAGCAGGGGCGCCGCGGCGTTGATGGCGTGCGCCACCTCCGGTTCACTCTCGGCCTTGTCGACGGCCGTATGGGCCGCCGCATTCACGATCACATCCGGCCGCACGGCACGCACGGTCTGCGCGAGGTCGTCGGGCCGCGTGAGGTCGCCGCAATGCTCGGGCGAGGACCGGTCGAGTGCGACCAGGTCGCCGAGGACGGCGAGGCTGCGCTGCAATTCCCAGCCGACCTGGCCGTTCTTGCCCAGAAGGAGAATTTTCATCGCTGCGGAATCAAGGACGCTTGAACTCGACGAACTCGGGTTCGATGCCGCGGCCGCGCAGCCAGTCCGCCAGCGCGTAGCCGGTTCCAGCCGGCCAGCACTTCACGGCGTCGTAGTCGTACAGCTTGTAGTCCACGAGTTCCGGCGAGAGCTTGACCTCGCCGTCGGCCACTGCGTGGTAGGCGATGATCACCTGGTTCATCCGCTGGAAGTCGTAGACGCCGATCAGGTTCAGCTCCGAAGCGTCGAGGTTGGTTTCTTCCTTGATTTCCCGCGCGATGCCTTCCTGGGGCGACTCGCCCGCTTCCATGAAGCCGGTGATCAGCGCGTACATCTTGTGCTGCCAGGCGGCATTGCGCGCCAGCAGGATCTGACCCCGGTACTGGATGACAGCGGCGAGCACCGGTGTCGGGTTGTTCCAGTGCGTCCAGCCGCACCCGACACAGCGCAGCCGCTGCTTCTCGCCGCCGTCTTCCAGGTAGGCGATCAATTCGAGCGCCGTGGCGCAGTTGGGGCAGAACTTGTAGGCGTGGCTCATGCCGGAAACACGCCAGTGGACAGGTAACGATCGCCCCGGTCGCAGACGATGAAAACGATCGTGGCGTTCTCCACCGTCGCGGCAATCTGTTGCGCCACCCAGCATGCACCGGCCGCCGAGATGCCAGCGAAGATGCCCTCCTCCCGGGCCAGCCGCCGGCACATCTCCTCGGCGTCCTCCTGGCTCACGGCCACCATCTGGTCGACGGCGGACGGGTCGTGGATCTTGGGCAGGTAGTCCGCCGGCCACTTGCGGATCCCGGGGATGCGGGAGCCCTCCTTGGGCTCGGCGCCGATGATCTGGACCGCCGAATTTTTTTCCTTGAGAAAGTGCGACACGCCGGTGATCGTGCCGGTGGTGCCCATCGCGCTGACGAAGTGGGTCACCTTGCCGTGCGTGTCGGCCCAGACCTCCGGGCCTGTCGTCTCGTAATGGATGCGCGGGTTGTCCTGGTTGGCAAACTGGTCGAGCACCCGGCCCTTGCCTTCGCGCTGCATGTTTTCGGCCAGGTCCCTCGCGTATTCCATGCCGCCGCTCTTGGGTGTCAGCATCAATTCCGCGCCGAAAGCCTTCATGGTCTGGGCCCGCTCGATCGACAGGTCTTCCGGCATGATCAGGATCATCCGGTATCCCTTGATCGCCGCCGCCATCGCCAGGGCGATGCCGGTGTTGCCGGACGTCGCTTCGATCAGGGTGTCACCGGGCTTGATTTCGCCGCGCTCTTCCGCGCGCCTGATCATCGACAGCGCGGGCCGGTCCTTGACCGAACCGGCGGGGTTGTTGCCCTCGAGTTTCCCGAGGATGACGTTGCCCCGTTTCGCGTTGTCCGACGCACCGATCCGCTGCAGCGCCACCAGCGGTGTGTGGCCGATTGCGTCTTCGATGGTTGGGTAGTTCATGGCAGCACTGTGCCATAATTTCCGGCTTCGCTTCCCCGTCGCCGGAGTGGTGAAATTGGTAGACGCAGGGGACTCAAAATCCCCCGCCTGAAAGGGCGTGCCGGTTCGATTCCGGCCTCCGGCACCAGACAAAAAAAAGCCGCCCGAAGGCGGCTCTGGAGAGGACAGGCACTGCGGCCCTGCCCCCACCCTCATACCTGTCAGCTCCCAGCGCCCGTCACGCCTGCGCAAGGCATCGTGAAGTTGAACGGGGCTGCCACGGTGGCGTTCAGCGGCACCTGGACGGTCTGTTCCGCATACGAGTTGGTGTACTTGTTGAATGCAAAGACACGTGCCGGTCCGACCTTCTTGCCGGCAAAGTTCGCCTGGGCCACGTCGCCGCTGATCGTCGCATAACCTGCGTCGAAGTTAGGCGTCTGTTCGACCCGGACGAACGTCGGCAGGGGCCGGCGGTTGGCTCCGTTGGCACATGCCTCGGTCACGGTCGCTGCGATGGTGCCCAAGGCGGGCTGCGGCAGGTTCAGCGCGATGTTCACGCCGCCACACAGGTTCACCGGCGTCGGCGTCTGGCCGACCAACAGGGTGCCGTCGAACACCTTCACCATCAGGTTTTGCCTGGGGGTCCGGCGGATGGTTTGAACCGAGTCACGAACGCTAGAAAGCACATTCGCGTAGCGACGGCCCGGAATGCCGCTGATCTCGACGCGCAGCGGACGCACGTCGGTGCCCCGGCCCAAGGTCACCGTGGCGGTGCAGGACGCCTGGTAGTAGTCCAGGTTCCACGAAGACAGGTGGTTGCTCTCGAAGACAACGGTGAAGTTGTTCGGATCGACCGGCGACTTCTCGCGGATCACGCCTTCGCGCTCGAACTTCCATTGGCCGGTGGCGTCGTCATAGCTCCACACCGGATAGGTGCTACCTGCGACGACCGGATTGCCGTCCGGGTCAAGCGAGCTCTTGGGCAGATCAATCGCCAGGGTCATCGGCTTGTCGAACTGCTTGAGCGCCTTGCCGGTGGAATCGGTGGCATTGAATTGCGCGAATCCGCCGGTGATGAACGTGCCGGAATCAGCCCCCCCGGCCGAGCCAGTGGCGGACGCAGGTGCGACCACATTGGCCGCAAAGCCGCCTGGGAATGCGGACAGGGAACTGACTTCGGAGTTCGCATACATCGTTGCCGAGACGGTGACCGCGCCAACGATCGGCACGACAGCGCCCGTCACAGGGTCGACCGCCTTGGTGCCAGGCGCGAAACTGACGGATGCGCTGCCGGCCTGCTCCGCCACACCTTCCGAGTTGGTGACAGTCTTGGTGGGGCTGGCCACGGTTGCGGCCGTGGTGAAGCCGCTCACCACGCTCACGGCGCTCGCGATGGCCTTGGTGGGATCGGCGGTGATGGCTGCCGCGGCGTTGATGTTCAGCAACTTCAATTCGACGGTCTGGGTGCCGACGACCGCGCCGTCACCGACCACGCGCGTGCCGGTTTCGGTCCAGCCGATGACCCGGTTGCCTGCCTGGACCGAGAAGTCATTCTTGCCACCGGTGAACTCCGCGCCGAACGACACCACGCCGTCCTTGGTCTTGAGCGTCTTGCCGTTGAGCTGATTGCCTTCGCTGTCGATCAGCTTGGCGTCGCCACTAAACGAAACGGTGATTTCATCCGTGATGCGCGAGCCGTCCACGGCATTGAGCAGGACGACCTGGTACTTGGCCTTGGAGGCGATGGCCACAGGAGGAGGCGTGATCGGGGTGACGACCGGCTCCGACGAGCCGCCGCCGCCGCCGCAGGCCGCCAGCAAGGCTGCCGCTGCGAAAGTGCCGGCGAAAAGGCCCGCTCTCCAGCACTTGCTGACCGGTGTCAGGTGGGAAGCGGGGGAAGGGGTGAATTGGTTTTGATGCACGGTGAGGCTCCGGTCGTAGGTAGATGAGCTACACCAACCTCATAGAGTCAGTGCAGACGAAATCGCACCTTTACATTTTGCCCGGAAACTTACAGGTGTCTATAAACTTTTTCGGGTTGTAAAGGCGTTCACGGTGTAGTACCCATGGCAAACGCTCCGGCGAAACTATTGCGGACCGGCTTCCGAAGCTTTGCACTGCCAGCGCCAGGTGCTGGCGCACATGTCGTCGAGGTCGCGATGGGCGCGCCATCCCAGCAGCTCCGCCGCCTTGGAAGCATCGGCGTAATAAGCCGGCAAGTCGCCCTCGCGGCGGGGAGCGGCATCCCATGCGAGCGTCCTGCCACTGGCACGCTCGAATGCCCGCACCACCTCCAGCACGCTGTGGCCCTGGCCCGCGCCCAGGTTCAGTGCATGCCATCCCGGCTGACCCTGCAGAAACGCGATGGCGGCCTGGTGCCCTTCCGCCAGGTCCATCACATGGATATAGTCCCGCACACCGGTGCCGTCCGGCGTATCGTAATCGGTGCCGAAGACCCGCAGCACCGGCAGCGTGCCGGCCGCCACCCTGGCAATGAATGGCATCAGGTTGTTGGGAGTGCCTTGCGGGTCTTCCCCGATCAGGCCGGTGGGATGGGCCCCAACGGGATTGAAATAGCGCAGGCAGGCAACACGCCACGCGGGGTCCGAGTTGCACAGGTCCTTCAGGATCTCCTCGACGTGCAGCTTGGTGCGGCCATAAGGATTGATCGCCGATGTCGGGTGCTTCTCGTCATACGGTAGGTACTGCGGCACCCCATAGACCGTGGCGCTGGAGCTGAACACCAGGCTTCGCACCCCGGTCGTGTTCATGGCCTGCAGAAGGCTGATGGTCCCCTGCACATTCGACGCGTAGTAATCCAGTGGCTTCGCCCCAGACTCACCGACCGCCTTGAGGCCGGCGAAATGCACTACCGAGGTGCACCCATATTCCTCGAGCGTCTTTTGCACCAGGGCAGTGTCACGTACATCCCCTTCGACAAACGGCACCGCCTTGCCGATGACGCGCTGCAGGCGGTCGACCACCTCCCGCGAGCTGTTGCACAGGTTGTCCAGCACCACCACCGGTTGCCCGGCGCCCAGCAAGACGGCAGCAGTGTGGCTGCCGATGTAGCCCGTGCCGCCAGTCAACAAGATCGTCATCGAACCCCTCCCACAAATCGGGCAACAAAAAACCCCGGGCTCGCGCGCGGGGTTCTTGCCTGGAACGAAGCTCCTGGAATCAGGAACCGCCGCCGGTCACCGGGCCCGTGGGGGTGATGGCGAACGTCACGCCGTTGATCACCACCACTCCATCCGAGTTGACCGAGAGGCTGACCGTGATCGTGAGGGAGCGACGGGCGCCCAGCTGGAACGTCATGGTGCGCGTCACAGTCGTTCCGTCCGCGGGCAGACCGGCCGTATTGGCGGTGAGCGAGCAAAGAGCGATCAGCACCGACCTGCCAACGCCCAGCGGGTGGGTGCTTGGATAGGTGGAGGTGCGCACGCGGAAGTTGCAGGAACCGAACTCGGTCGTTCCGGTTGCGGTGCCCTCGGCGCTGGCAATCGTGAAATCGGGCGTGGTGCCCGTGCTGGTGAAGGCGACGGTGGTGGTGCCCGTGGTGCCCAGTTCCGGCACGCCTCCCTGGAAGGTGAAAGGCTTACCAACGACTGCAGCCGTCGTCGTGGCATTGGCCGCCGCCGTGGTGTCGGCAACCGCCACCCTTGCCGGCGGCGCATCGTCGCCCCCGCCACAGGCAGTCAACAAGGCAGCAGCGGCTATCAGCAGCGCCATCTTCAGATTGGTCTTCATGGTTGTTCCTCAAGTTGGTTGCAGGCTGTCCGACCGGGCATCCACGACATGCAAGATTAGTGTCTTGACGACCCGTCGTAAACCCATTTATTGGGGGAGACGGTCCCGAGCGTACATGAAGAATGCCTCGCGCATGCGTTGCACCTGACCGATGAGGTAGCTCTGCCCAAGCCGTCCAGCGTTGAGCTGACGCACCTCGGCGTTGTAGTCCAGCGGCAGGTCGCGCACCGCATTGGGCTCGACCGAATTGGCCGGGCTGCCGCTGGTGGTGAGGCGGGTGCGGATGCCCTGCGAGAACTGCGATGTGCCCGACAGGTGCAGCGGGCCCGGCTCCATGCCACGCCGCGGCGTAAGGGGAAACGAAAGTTCCAATCCGGCGAAGCTGCGGCCGCCGCCCTTGCGCAGGAACACCTGGACGCTGGTGTCGCCGAACCAGCGCTTGAAGGCAAAGGCCGGGCCACGGGAACCATCGTTGTACTGTTGCAGACCTGCTTCGACCCAGGTGGTGCCGGTGAGGGCCATCCGGTAAGCAGCGGACAAGGCCGGGTCGGGCGTGAAGCCGGAAACCGTCTTCTTCTGCTGGAGCGAGGCACGCAGCCGGACGGTATCCTCGCCCCCCGGCAGGAAGACGGTGGACTCGCCCTGCACGCCCCAGGCGCCATAGTTGAACCGGCCGGCGCCGACGTTGGCAAACACCCGGTCGGTCCACCAGAACGACTGCTGCAGCGACACCACCTTGAGGCCGTTCTTGTGGCGTGAGTTCTGGAACACCGCGCCCTCGTCCATGTTGCGCGAATTGGTCACCCGCTGGATGTAGCTGGTGTAGACCTCGGCCCCGCGCCACAGCGGCACCATGGCCTGCACGTTGGCAGCCAGGGAATAGTCGAAAGTGCTCACCTCGGTGCCCAAGGTGTAATTGAGTTCGGGCTTGACCTCCACCCTGACCGGCGAGCGGTAGCTGGGCGCGCTGTCCTGCCACTTGACGTCGACTTCGCGGTATTCCGGCGCGCGGTCGAAAGCCATGCTGGTGCGCACGTTCATTTCATCGCCGTCGCGCAGAAAGGCGCGGAAGGTGGGGATGTCGACCGAGGTCTCATAGATCCGCAGACCGGTCTTGTGGGTGACGGCATAGGCGCGCTGCAGGCCGGCAGGTGCATGTTCCACGGCCAGCCCCAGCACGATGCCGATGGCGTCCGCCTCATTGTGGGCGTAGCGGTGGTTTTCGTATTCCACCACCAGGTTGTTGGCCAGCGTGCCCACCCGCACCCGTTCCAGGCCGACGGCCATCAGCGCCTTGCGCAACGCATCGAGCCGGTCCTCGGCGGTTGCGACCATGCCCGAAGTCGCTGCGGCCGCCAGCGGCGGCAGACTCTTTTCCTTGGCCAGCTTGTCCGACACCAGCTTGGGCTGTGACTTGTCCAGCGGCACGACGACGCTGAGCGCAAATGAGCTGGCGTCGGCGCGGCCGCCGAGGCGGTCGGTGCCGCCGAAGGAGCGATGCGCCGAGCCGATCAACTGGGCACCTCCCAGGGCGGCCAGCGGCGGCGAGTAGTAGCGCAGGCCGGCATGTTTCTGTTGGCCGTCGTATTCCGCAAGTGCGGCGAAGCCGGGTGGACCAACAAACACCTCGGCGCCGGCGAAGACGCCGTTGAAGGTCTTGCCGTTCGCTGCATTACCCCCAATCGGCCTCCCGAACGCATAGCCGGCCGACCAGCGCAGCGGACCGTACTGGTCGCTGGCCACCCCGTAGGCGGACCTGAAGTTGACTGCTCCGCCAGCAAAGTCGTTCACACCCAGTGCGAAGTTGGGCAGCCTAGGGGAAAGAGGCGGAATCTGCACCTTGACGTTGGGCGAGAGGTCACGAACACCGGTATCGATGAGTCCCGTCGCCGAGGGGGTTGTGTAGTCCACGAACCGGCCAAATACTTCGACGTAGGGCACCAGCCCAATCCCCACGCTCATGTTGCGCCGCGTCTGGCTGGCAAGCACCTGGGCCTCCCGGAAGTTGCCATAGCTTAGTGCCACGGTTCCCGTCTCGAGCACGAAAGCGGACGGGATGGTCAAGCCGCCGGTGTTGCCCCGGGTGGAAATACCCGTGCCCTGCGCACTCGCGAAACCGGCTGCACCCATTCCCGCTGCCAGGACCGCCGTCCAGGCGCAATTGACTTCGAAAAGTGTTCGAACCGGGCGGTTGACCCGAGTGGAGCTGAGGCTTGTTTTTTGGGTCTGCATGGCGAGCCGATTATGGCCCGGCGCGCCCAGCCACCCAATAGGCGAGCCAGCCAAAATATTCGTGCAGTGCGATTTGCCAACGGCGAGCACCGGTCGCAAGCGAGTACTCGGACCAGCGGGTACGGGTCCCAGTCAGGTAGTCCACCGGATAAGGGGTGACGTTCCACCCTGCCGCGCGGAAGGTCGCAAGCGCCCGCGGCATGTGCCAGGCCGAGGTCACCAACAGCCAGGGCCGGGCCTTGTCCACGCCCGGCATCGCCGCACTGAGAACCGCGTTCTCATAAGTTGTTCGGGCCGCCGACTCGTAGATCACCCGCTGGTCTCCCACGCCCAGACTTCGAAAGAAGCGCTGAGCGCTGGTGGCCGCGGACGTCCCCTCAACCAGCAAACCGCTCTCGCCGCCGGTGAACAGCAGCTCCAAATGCGGGTACTGCCGCATCAATGCCACCGGCACCGTCATCCGCTCGGCCGCCTCATTCAGCGAGATCTGCCCTCTGCCCTCAGTCAAGTGCGGAGGTTCGATCGCGCCGCCCAAAAGCACGATTCCCGCATAGGGCTGCAGACTTCCTCCGGGCACTTGCGTCCGATTCTCAAATTGCCGCAAAAGCACGTTAGGCAAGGGCAGCCAGCCGACAACCAAGAGCACGGTCAGTGCAGCAGTCAACGCCCGGCGCGCACCAACGGGACGCCTCCGGAACATGAACAGTGCCACCAACAGCAACAACAACACCCATGCGAGCGGTTGCGTCAGCGCGGAGAGGAGCTTGGATGCGTAAAACAATCTCTACATATGCCTTTGCTCAATCATCTGGCCACACCACGGGCTCGCGCTCGGACAGCTTCTGCGTCTTGGCGCCAAGATAGATGCCCCAAGGCTCAGTCGATTTGGAAAGCGTGACCCCAGCCCCCGCGACTGAACCTTGCGCAACCGTCACGCCTGGAAGAATGGTCACACTCGTGCCAATGAACGCGTCCTTTTTGATATGGACCTTCCCCCGAAAGACATTCCTTTGGGAAGCTGAAACCATCGGACCGGAACAACGCGCGCCGTCCTTCAAAATCTCAGTCGACGTAATGATGCTGGAATTCGTAGCAATGCAGGCATAGTCCTCGATTTCGAAGTCGCCACCACCGCTCACCAAGACGTTGGGCGCAATGTGCACACGCCGCCCAACCTTCGCAATGCGGCTCATGATGATCACATTCTTGTCGATGTAGCTGAATTCCTTCAGTTCAACTGTCTTTGGATGGGCAAAGAACACGTTTTGATCGATGAAAACGTTCGGCTCCATCAGCCCCAACTTGCGCCGGTAATAGAGCCCCCGCAGATACATGCCGCCGTAATGCGGCAGTCCCCGCGCATTCGTAATCAGTGCATACACCAGCGAGCTGTAGATCGGTATGGGCAGCGTCAACAACAAACTCACAACGTGCTCTGCCAGCGAGAGTGGCACCGCAATGATCTTTCGGGCCAACAGGGACTCGGCCAACAGCAAGGCTCCGGAAGCTCGCCCGCGTTCCTTCACCGCTGACTCGTTGATGTGCCGCAGCAGGCGGTGATCAAAAATCAGCTTCATATGGCCTCAGTTCGTTGCACCCAGGGCGGCAGCCAGTTCAGCTGGGGGCCTGGGCAATGTCTTAAACGCGCGCCAAACAACGGGCGAACTCGGCGCCAGCATGACCCACACCGTGAGGGCGATGCTCACGAAATAGGTGCGCAGTCCGCTATGGGCCACGTACCACCTCTCCAGTTCACCCTTGTAGGGGGTGATGACTTTGTCGTAAAACCCCATCGGGTCTTCGTGCCCGTGCACCATTTCTTCCTCGTCACGGAAGACGATGGATCCGATACCGGACAACCCCGGACGCACCTTGGCGATGAGTGTCTGTACTTCCGATGAGTAATTCTTGAAGCTGCGCTCGGTGAGAGGGCGGGGTCCCACGACGCTCATGTCTCCTTTGAAGATATTCAGCAACTGAGGTAGCTCATTGATCTTGGTCTTGCGAAGGAAGCGACCCATCGGAAGAATGCGCGGATCGTTCCGGACAGTCACATCGCCGGTACCAATGCTCGGGCTGTTTTTCAGCATGGTCGCGAACTTGTACAGACCGAACACCCGGCCACCTCGCCCGACCCGGGGTTGCATGAAGAACACCTCACCCTCGCCGGTCAAGCGCAGTGCAATGGCAAGTGGCACAAGCAACGGCGAGAGAACCAGAAGAGCAGCCGCTGAAAAAACGATATCGAAAAAACGCTGCATGGGTTACATCCTGCCGTCCAGATACTTGCCGGTTTCCTTGTGCGCAAAGTCGGGAATCATCTGGTTGAAGAGGTCCACGATCTCGGGCTTGTCCCAAACACGCTGGGAACGGATGGCGTCAAGTGTCCTGATGAAGTGCTCCAACTTGCCTCCATCGAAGTCCGGCGCATTCTTGATCACCCCGATGCTGCCAAAGCGCTCCATGTCCAGCGTTTCGGCATCAGTAAAGAACTCCTCGAAGTCTTTTTCACCCGTTGTATCGCTGGCGAAAAAGTAGCACGGCCACTTCTTCTGCGCTATCAGTTCTGGAGCCCGATTACGCGCCTCGTCTTCACTAGCGCATTCATGCGCTTCGAAGCCGAGCTGCGCCAGATAACGAACCGCGATATCCGAGAACCGCGAGAGGTCAACCGATTCATCGAGCTTGGGGAAAAGGATATCGCGGTTGTCGCCCAGCAGGCATGACATCAGGCAAAGCTCCCCCGATTCCTGAGGCGTGACAAAGTAACGGCGCACGTCGTTCGGCGCGGAGATGGGTTGCTGCTTGGCAAAGCGCTGGTTGAAGCCATGCAGCAAGGAGCCGTCGGAAAAGGCCACATTGGCGAACCGGGCGGTGGAAATCGGGAGGTCAACGCTGGCGCGCATCAGGAACATTTCCATGATCCGTTTGCTGGCACCCATCATGTTCACCGGGTTGGCGGCCTTGTCGGTGGAAACGCAGAAGTACTTCTTCGCGCCCCCCTCCCGTGCCTGCTCGATCGTACTGATGGTGTTGAGCACGTTCACCTCGATCAACCGCATCAACGTGAACGGATCCTTTTCGCTGCGCACGTGCTTGAGTGCCGAGAGATTCAAGACGTAGTCGTAGCCAGCGCCAGCCTGCATCAATGCGGCGAACTCCCGCCCACCACAGTCGACGGCAAAGGTGCGGAAGTCACCATCTATGTACCCCAAGGTGCTGCGGAGGTCGCGCACCAACTCCACCATGTTGTTCTCGCTGATGTCCACCACATGGAGTGCCTTGGGCTTGCGCTTGAAGACCTCCCGCGTGACGGCCTGGCCGATCGATCCCGCGCCGCCGATGACCAGAAACCGGCTCGAAGCCACAAGATGTGAGAGCTGTTCTTCGTTGCGCGCCACGTCCACATCGAACAGCGGCTCGGCGCGGCCCAGAAGCTGCAGCATGTTCATGACTTGAGCCTCTCGAATTCCGCTTCAGGCACGCTGGATGGCAGGTTGACCACACGCTCCTCCAGCCAGAGAGAATTGGCGAGGCCGTCATGCTGGCAATTTTTGAACATTTCCAGATGGGTCATCAGACGCCAGATGGGCCGGGTCATTACGTCACGGCTGTTGGTGTATTTGAGGAAGGCGTCACGCTCTTCCAGCGAGTCCAATACGATGGCGTTGAGCCAGTAGTTGGAGGTGGTGCCTGCGGGCGCCGTGACAAAACGGATACCGGTCCCCTCAAAAAAGGCTGCGTAGCGCGCCGCCACATCAGCCTTGATCGCCAGCATCTGCGGGAGCTTTTCCATCTGCGCACATCCCAGCGCAGCATTGAGGTTGGGCAGCCGGTAGTTGTATCCCACCTCGTCGTGCACAAACTCGTAAGGATGCGGCACCTTGGCTGTGGTCGTCAGGTGTTTTGCGCGCTTGGCCAAGGCTGCGTCATCCGTAATCAGCATGCCGCCGCCGCCGGTGGTAATGACCTTGTTGCCATTGAAGCTGAGCGTGGCGATACGGCCAAAGGTACCGGTGTGACGCTGGCCGACGTAGCTACCAAGGGATTCGGCGGCGTCTTCTACCACCGCAATGCCATATCCGTCGCAGACCGTGGCGATCTCCTCAATTCGGCACGGATGGCCGAAGGTATGCATGGGCACGCATGCGGCAAAGCGCCTGCCCGTGGTCTTGTTAAAGGCCTTGCCCTCACGAAGCACGGCGTTGTGTTGCAGAAAGCTCCTAAGCGCCTGCGCGCTCATGCCCAGCGTATCGCGGTCCACATCCACGAAAACGGGCATAGCCCCGGTGTAGCTGAGCGCATTGCAGGTGGCGATGAAGCTGAGCGCCTGCGTAATTACCTCGTCGCCACGCTCCACGCCGACAAGGTCCAACGCCACGTGCAAGGCGGCCGTACCGTTGACCGTGGCAATGGCGTGCTTGGCCCCGGTGAACGCGGCCAGCTGCTGTTCGAATTCCGTGACCTTGGCGCCTACCGACGAGACGAAGTTGGAATCGATGCAGTCGACAAGGTACTGCTTCTCGTTGCCTTCGAAGACGGGACGGTGGAGCGTAACGAAGCCAGCTCCGTAAATGGCACGGGAGAAGTCGACGAAAGGCTGGAATGCTGCGATGCGCGATGGGTTCATGACTCGGTCTTGTTCCTCTTCCGGGCTTGCTGATCGGTAACTAATTGTTTGAAGAGTACACCGAATTTCTCGACTCCGGCCCGGAGTGACCGGTGGTGTCGGCGCCGGATGACTATTGACCCGCAAAGGTCAGTTTTCGGTCGGCTCCAACGCCCCCAACCTGTTTCCAGAAACCGTATTACCCTTGGCATCTTTACTTAGGAAGATATCAAAGCCTTGGTTGTTTTTTACAGAGTTACTAGTGATTTTATGACCCGACGTGTTGTAGATACCGATCCCCCCGCCCCGATTACCGCTCACGGTATTTTTCTCAAAAGTTATATTTTTGACAACACCATTGCCCGCTAACGGCGACGTAATTAATACCCCCAGCCCCTGGTTATCCATAAATTTTGAATTCGAGACCTGAACATTGCTTACTACGTCGTTTTGGTTTGGCTCGAAATCGATGCCAGCCGCCGGCGGAGTTCCACCCGTGTTCTTGAAAACAGAATCCTTCACAATCATTCCATTTACCGAAATTACCGACATGCCCTGACGCCGGTTATTGTCCGCAGTAACTGAGCAAAATTTAATGTTCTTGCTGGCGCCAGCAATGTAGAAACCGTCGCCCCAACCTTTCTTCACAACCACGCCTTCGATCACAATATTGGTAGCACCACGCAATGTAATCCCCATTCCCCATTCACCTTTATTTCCGAAATGCTCGTCACGTTCCCCGATCAAAGTTCCATTGATAACGTTAACATTTGAAGCATTTGCAATATTGATGATGCTGTAATTACCCTTGTCATTCGGTCGGGCCTTGAGTACCGCATCTTTCGACATACGCAAGGTCATAGCACCCTTGATCTGAATGCCTCGAACCGCATCGATCATGTAAATTCCACTGGGCACAAAAACCGTCCCACCTGACCCGGAGACTTGGTCAATTGTGGCCTGGATCGCGAAAGTGTCATCTGCGACGCCGTTACCTTTGGCACCTTTGTCCTTGACGTTGACGGTCAGCGATGAAGTGGATGCCGTCGCACATCCGCCACTGGCGTCGGCATTCCCCGCCAACAGAAATAGCAAACCAACGATGACGCTCATATTGATGAAAATCATATTCTCTCGATCGTGATTGTTGCCGTCGTTATTGCTGCGCAGCGAGAAGCGTCTTATTCTGGCTCAGCGAATTCCCATTTCCCTCAACATGACTGCATTGACTTTATGCACATCGAATTTTGCTACCGCCATCTCGCGCGAGCGCATACCCATGCGTTTTATCAATTCAGGTTCAAGAATAAATCGTTCCATCGCAAGAATCAACGCATCCACTGACCTAGCAGGTACCAGGAAGCCGTTCTCATCCTCCACAACCGTCTCACGACAGCCCGGCGCGTCGGTTGTGATGACCGGCCGCCCCATTGACATGGCCTCCAATACGGTGCGGGGCGTCCCTTCGCGATAGGAGGGCAGTACATAGACACTGCAATCGACGATGGCAGGGCGTACGTCTGACAGGCGACCCAAAAAATCAAGCGTGCCATCAGCTACCCAGGCGTCAAGTTCTTCTCGTCCAATTGAGTCCGGGTTGTCATCGATCCAGCCCACGATCGTGAATTTGACATCTGGTCGGTGCATGCGCAGGATTCGCGCCGCCTGTGCGTACTCACGCACGCCCTTGTCACCCAGCAGCCGCGCAATGAGCAAGAAACGCGGCGGACCTAGCGGCAAGGGCGCCACACTGTAGCTCGCTACATCGACCCCGGATCCATTGATAACAAAGGACGGAGTGCCCGACGTGAGAATACCCTTCTGGCGAAAAAGCGCCTCGTCATCCGGGTTCTGGAAAAATACCTTGTCATCTCGTTTCAAGGCCGCCCCGTAGAGCCAAGTTACCAGAGCCTGCAGCCGCCCGCGCTGACCTTGACCCTGAAACGCATACCCCAGCCCGGTAATCAAGGCAAAACGCCGTGGCACGCGCGCCAGCCACGCAGCCAGTGAGCCGTAAACGACTGGCTTGATGGTGTAGCCCAATACACACTCCGGTTTCACGTGGCGCATCAAACGCCACAACGCCCATAGCAAAGCAATATCTGCCATAGGGTTCGTGTTGGCACGTTGCAAGGGCACTTCATGCACCGTAACACCCATTGCTTCGAGTTGAAGTCGAACTTCGCTCCCCGCGGGCATATCCGGGGCCGCGACGTGCACTGTCAAACCCTTCGCCTGCAAGGCACGAATCAACGGACCTCTGAAAATAATCAGCGATTCCGCCAAACCGGCAATCAGCAAGAAGCGCATGCTTACGCTGCCAACGCCTGCTCATCGCGCCATGCCTGAAACATCAAGACATCCCATAACAGGTACTCCCAGTTGTGGCTTCCCGCTAGGTGCTGCCGCCACTTCTCCCGAACCGGACCAGGATTGATCAGCCCTTGCGCAGACAACTTCTCAACACTCAATAAATCTTCAGCCCATTCACGCAGTGGCCCGCGCAACCAAGGTCCAATCGGAACACCAAATCCCATCTTCGGCCTTTCGATCAACTGCCGCGGCACGTGTCTGTACAAGACCTGACGCAAAATCCATTTTGTTTCACCGCCCCGCATCTTCATATGCAAGGGCAGACGCTGTGAAAATTCCACTATGCGCGGATCCAGCAGCGGGACCCGGGTTTCCAGACTGGTTGCCATGGCCGCCCGATCAACCTTGACGAGTATGTCGGTACAGATATATCCCAGAATATCCTTGGCCATCAGGCGCGGCTTGCCTTTGAGATCAGGCGGAAGAAAATCATCACTGCTATACACCGAAGGCAGCTCACGTTGGTAGTTGACCAGACCTGAATCCAGACGCCAGTGCGTGACGAGTTGGCGATAAAATTTATCCATGTCCTTCTGCTTCATCAACTCCGCCAGAATATAAGCGCGCTTGCCGTTAGCATACTCTTTCAGCTTTTTCGGCAAAGCCCATCTGACTGCCGCAATCACTTTATTCCACTGCTCGATCGAAAATAGTTCAATTCCGGAAACCAGGAGCCCTCTGACGGGCGATGGCGTGCGGCTGATGCGGCGCCAGTAATCTTCTGCGGTCTGGTACCGGTTGTACCCCCCAAACAACTCATCGCCAGCATCACCCGACAGGCTGACAGTCACGTGCTGGCGCGCCAATTGGCTCACTAGAAAAGTCGGTACTTGTGAGCTATCGGCAAACGGCTCGCAGTACATATTGGGAAGCTTTGGAATTACATCCAGCGCCTGCTGTGGCGTAACGTACATTTCGTGGTGGTCCGTGCCCAAATGCAAAGCCACTGCCTTGGCGTATTCGGCTTCGTTGTAGGCATCCTCCGTGAAGCCAATCGTGAACGTCTTCACCTTCTGGCCCAATTGAGCTTGCATCATCGCCACCACAGCCGATGAATCCACGCCGCCCGAAAGGAACGCTCCCAGGGGCACATCGGCAGTGCTCTGCTCAGCAACGGACTGAGCAAACAGGCGCTCAAACTCGGCAACCGCCTCGTCATCTGTGCCCTTAAACGGAGAATCCAATCCACGCTGGCATACGTCAGTCAATGACCAAAATGGCTGCGGATCGGGTAGAACGACATTGCGCAGATGTTCGGCTTTGACCTTAAGAATGGAACCTGGCCGCAGCTTGTAAAATCCCTCGTAAATGCAGTGGGGATCTGGAACCGCATTGAACTGGAAATATAGCGCCAATACATCCCGGTCAATATTGCCGCAAAACCCTGGCGCCTGCCGCAAGGCCTTTAGTTCTGACCCAAACATCAATGCGCCACCTTGCAAACCGTAGTACAGGGGTTTCTCGCCGATTCGATCCCGAGCCAGGCTCAACTGGCGCTCTGATCTGTCCCACAGTGCAATGGCAAACATGCCTGTGCTTTGCTGCAGAGTTCTTTCGAGCCCCCACGCCTCAATGCCTGCCAGAAGGGTTTCGGTGTCCGAGTGGCCACGCCAGTTCGGTGCCTTTCCAGCTGTCTCAAGCTGTCGGCGGATATCCTGGTAGTTGTAGATTTCTCCGTTAAAGACCATGACGTAACGTCCGGAACCCGAAACCATCGGCTGGGCGCCCGCCGCAGAAAGGTCGATGATCGAGAGTCTGCGATGACCCATCGCAATGCCGGTGTCGGCATCCAACCAGTGCCCATCAGCGTCGGGGCCACGATGCGCGATGGCTTGGGTCATGCGCGGAAGCGCTTGCCGCCATGCGTCGAAATTCGAAAGCGTAAAGCCGCCAGCGATGCCACACATTATTTTCTACCATTCCACAGAATAGCCTGTTGCCAGACCTCTTCAAATCCAGTGACCATTTTGTCGATACCATAGTTATTAATAATTCTCTCCCGGGCCGCTGCGCCGCGCTGCTGCCTTTGCTCTGGCGTGATATTCGCCGCCTGCAACATGGCACTCGCCAGAGCATCGACATCGTTGGGTGCCACCACCCATCCGGTATCGCCCACAATTTCGGCTGCGTCGCCGACATCGGTAACGATGCATGGCGTGCCTTGAAGCATCGCCTCGGCAACGACGTTCGGAAAGCCTTCGGAACGTGATGAAAGTACGAACACATCAAAGCTACGCATTAACTCCGGCACTCGAGCGATTGGCCCAAGTGCCAGCAACTTTTGCTCCGGAGTGCCTTCAACGAGTGAAACGAATTCTGCATGGTCCCGGCTAATGCCTTCACCCGCCATTACGGCTACAACCCGCCTCTCGGACAAGCTGACCGATGCAAAGGAAGCAATGAAAACCGATTGCCCCTTGACGCTATGCAAACGGGCAACATGTCCGAATACCACCGTATCTTGCTCGACTTGCCAACTCTTGCGTTTTGTCACGCGTTCAGACTCCGGGATCATTGCCTGCCCATGAGCGAAGCCGTTCGGTACATAGATGAACTTGTCGGCGTAGCCAAATCTGCGGTGCACAGCGATTGATCGCCTGCTGCAGTTGATGATTGCGCGGGGAATAACCCTCGACAAAACGGCACAAAACTTGGCTATCAACCAAGTTGCGTTTCCCATTTGCCGCCGACCCAACTCACTGCGGCGTACGCCCCAAACCACTGGTATCGAATTGAATCGGGCAGCCAACCCGCCAAGCAAATCAGCGTGATACATCCAAGTCTGAACCAAGTCTGGCTTATTTAACTTGAGCAGGCGAACCAACTGCCACAAACCTTGTAGCGGGATACCACGGGGCGCAATATTCAAACAATACAGGCTAACTCCCAATTCTCTGAGTTGTGGACCATATACGCCCTCATTCATCAAACTGATCACCGTATGATGTTGCGTTTCTGCCGAATTCGTTATCAGGCGCAGCAACGCACCTTCAGCCCCCCCTTGCGCCAAGCCAGTAATGACGTGCAAGACCTTCAAAGACTGGCAACCTCGGTGAGTGCATCCAGGGTTTGATCGACCATCGCATTGACGCCAAATTTTCGAATGACCAAAGTGCGGGGATTGTCTCTTTGCCACTGCGGCACGGCGGCAACGGCTTGGGCAAGTCCATCAGCCAGCGCAGAAGGGTTTAAAACCGGCACGATCCACCCCGACTCGCCCACAATTTCGCGACAGTCTCCAACATCTGTGGCAACTACCGGCAAACCACACGCCATGGCTTCAGCGACCGTGTTTGGGAATCCTTCAGTAACAGAAGAAGAACAAAAAACGTCCAATGCCGAATACACGGCTGCAAGATTTGATTGATGACCTGCCCAAATCACGCGTTCGCCGATGCCGACGGCTGCCGCCTGCCGCATCAAATCGTGCCTATAGTTGCTATCGCCGGCACCTACACAGACAAACCGCAAAGCTGAACTGCTCTTCATACATAAACTTGCCGCTCTAAGGAAAGTTCCATGATCTTTCATCGGGTCGAGTCGCGCCACGACACCGATCAATATCTCATTGTCTAAAATACCCCAAGAGCTTCTTTGAACAGACCGCAGATGAGCGTCAAAGCGAAAACGCTCAGTGTCGATGCCATTTCCAACAACAACGATATTTGTATTTTTATAACCCCTGTCAACGATATACTTTTTTCCCGCTTGCGAGTTACAAATGATAGCGTCAGCGAATCGCGATAACCATATACTCAATTGTTCAGAATAGCGAGTAACCCGGTCGTATTGACTAAGGTCCATATTACTCGCACGGACACCCCAAACCACCTTCGCGTTTGCAAAAGCCAGCTTCAACACGGTACTTACCAAATGCGAGCCGATAAAATTGTAGATAACTTGTGGGCGTTCGCGTCTGACCGCCGCAATCGTTCGCAAAAGGAAACCAAGAATATCCCAACGGCCGGATTTTTGCAGATCGATAACTCTTACGCCGCCTTGCTCCAACTCAGCTCGAAAAGGTCCATTTCCGTAAAAAACCATGACCGCAATGTGGACGCCTCGCAGGTGCAACTGCTTCGCCAAAAGTACCATTTGGCGCTCAGCACCACCGACATTCAGAGAGCGTGTAAATAACAAGACCTTCACGTGCATGCATCTTTCAGGCATTGCTCCCAAAGAGAGTACACGGCCTGTTCTGAATACCGTTGTCTGACTTCCACGGCCCTGATTGCCAATTGAGCGCGCAGCCGTTCGTCCCCCAAAAGTTGGCGCAGCGCCGCAGCTAGTGCAGCAGGCGAACTGCCCTCATACAGCAATCCGTTTACGCCGTGCTGGACGACCTCCCGGCAGGCATCTGGCAAGTCGCTCACAACCACGGGCTTTCCAGCGGCCATGGCTTCCAGCAACGCGTTGGGGAACCCTTCAACGCGGGATGGCAAAACAACCACGGATGCCATTTGGTATTCGGACGCTACGTCCTGGATGAAACCGGGGAACTCAACCTTTCCAACGAGGCCAAGCGCTGCAACAAGCTGGATATAGTTTGAACGATCTACACCGTCGCCAACGATCCGCAAAGTCCAGCCGTCACTCGCGTCCCCGAGCAATGCCCACGCGTTGACGAGAATATCGTGACCCTTCTGGAAGTCGAGCCGGCCCACCGCAAGCACAATCTTGCGGGTGGGTACTTCTGTATTTCCAATCAATGCCGACTGGACTGCATTTGGTATAACTTGAACGTTATCCAGTCGCCATAGCTTCTGGTAAATGGCAGCGATCGCTTCAGTTTGAAATACGACAGACTTCGCCTTGATACGGTATAGAAATAGTCTTATAAATTTCTTCTTGGGTGATAACAACGAGTGGGCCGGGTCCGTCCGCTCGGCTACGACAACTGGAACCTGGCTCCCCAAAAGAGAAAGCAAACAATAAACATTCATGCCATCGATGAAGCTGACCACAACGTCTGCTTGCGACTTCCTCACCGCCTTTTTAAGAAAACTACGCCACCGATATAAATTAACGTAGGCGCTTATTCTGCTGGAATCAAGATACCGATAAATGCCAAGGCCGCCCCTGCGAATGCCCTTATGGCATGAGTAGTCACTGTCATTGACCCTTTGGAAAGTAACCAAGGTAACTTCATGACCTGCAGTAAAAAGGCTATTTGCAAGCCAAGCCATGACCCGCTCCGCGCCTCCGCCGCCAAGGCCGTTAATTGCTAACACGACCCTCATTTCGCACCCACCACCTTAATCAATAAAGACTCCCAGAGCCGATAGACCCTCTCCGAGCTGAACTTTTCCTTCACATCGACTGCGCGCGCAGCATAACTCTGCCTCAGCGACTGGCTGGCCATCAGTCTGCTCATCGAGGCAGCCAGCGCCTCGACATCATCAACAGGAACGAGTTCACCATTCACGCCGCTTTCGATCAACTCGGCACACGCACCAACGCCGTCGGTAGCGATACAAGCGCATCCCATCGCCATCGCTTCCAGCAAGGCGTTCGGGAAACCTTCAACTCTGGATGGCAGGACGAAGAGTGAGGCTTGCTCCAACTCGGTATTGACGTCCTTCTTTTGGCCGACGAACCGGACAGAGCGCTCAATCGCCAATTTGGCTGCACGCAGTTTGAGGGAATCCAACTCGTCTCCCGATCCGACAATCCGGAGAGTCCAATCGCTCTTCAAGTCACCCAACAACGCCCATGCTTCCAACAATACGTCTTGCCCTTTTTGGCTATGCAATCTCCCAACGGTGGAAACGACCTTATTGGACAAATCAAGGTTCAGTGTTCTTTTAAAATCAGAATGTACGGCGTTTGGAATTACAACAACGTTTTCCAAATTCCATGAATCGCGCATGTAATTGCAAATGCTAGAGGTCTGACCGACCACATTGTCAGCTAAATAACGATACACGAATGGACGGACGCGCCTTTTCATCTTCGACAGTAAGGAACATTGAGGAAAAGTTCGTTCCGCTACGATCACCGGAACCCCCACCCCGCACATCGCTAGCGATACAAAAATATTCATGTCGTCCATAAAACTGAGTACCACTTGAGCGCGCTGAACAGAAGAGATATGTCGCAGATTAGCGGCCCATTGAACAAAGTTATAGGTGTCCGTCAACGGTGTTGACCTCAATATATTTCTATATTGAGGTTGCACATATCGCCGAACCGATGGATCCACTGGATGGAAATCACTCGCAGCCGGTTCCCGGGTTACCAGCGTTACGGTGTGCCCCCCTAGAACAAGCCGTCCGAGCAACCAGGACATGACGCGTTCCGCACCGCCCCCACCCATGCTACTGATAACGCAAATAATCTTCATCGCACGCGCCTTTTGGGTGCAACCAGCATCACCGCCGCAATCAAGGGGACTAAAATATAACCTTGCTCCGTCAAGTTATGAGAGAAGAGTGCAGCGATGAATCCCGCCAAGCAAACGCCAAAAGCCCACCGGGCACTAATGCCCTCAAGGGGACGGGATCGATACAGAGACACTAGGAATAGCACCCAGACAAGGACACCAATTGAACCGTATTCAAGCATAAACCTAAGCAACATATTGTGAGGACCGACGCCAGCATTTACAGCATCTGCCCAATACCAGGAATACCCCATGCCATGTCCCAACACTGGCTCCGCCAAATAACTTTCAAGGGCACCCTGCGCGGCGGAAATGCGAGAATCTTCCGATAGCGCTTCCATACCAATAAAATCCTGTGATTCAAATAATCGTTTATAGCCGGAACCACTTTCAATACTTAGAGTCCCGGCTATAAATTCCGCGCCGCCAAGATACAGGACTGTGCTAAGGAGAAGGATGAACCATCCAACGGCCGTAAGCTTGGGCAAATAACCGCATACCAATGCGAAAAAAACCAGTATTAGCAGAACGATCATGCTAGACCTGGAAAAAGTAAGAAAAACGGCTGAGATCGCAAGTAGCGTGAGGACCGCAGCAGCGCGTTTGCTAACGCGAGGCACCACAACACCATAGAGAAAGGCAATTGCTGTGCCTCCGGCATTCGGCTGAAAATACAGACCGCCACCTCGGGTGATTTCATAGACGCCGGTTAAATCGATGTTGAAGACTGATCTAAAATCGACGATCGGATCGACGATGACAGCAATTGACGAAATAATAAATAGAAAAATGTAAAAGTAGGGGCGTTCATACTGTTCACCATTACGGCGCACAAACAACATTGCGTACACGGTTGTTAGCACGATGACCAATGTGCTAGCCAAGTAACCCCAAGCTTTTACAAGACTCGCCGAGTCTTGCGAGGCTAGCGTCGAAATCATGGACAACACAAGCAAGAGCAGAAGCCATTTCATCAAGGGCTGATTCGGCATATCCTGGCTTATTACTCTTCTTGATACTGCCGAGAAGACTGGAAAAGCAATTACCAGTCCAAAGAACAACAAGCCTTGGTAATAATAGGGGTTCCAGCGCCGTGCGGCCAGAATTGTGTCTATATTCAGACAATAAAATCCCACGACGATGATCGCCAGTAGTGAAGAAAGATGCCTTACCCAAATATTCATGTTACCTCGCAAGAGCGGCAGCGGCTCGCTCTATTGCCACTTTGGCGCCGGCCGGATAAATAAGTAAAAGAGTCAGACTAATTATCAGCAGCGCGACGGTAGACTTGATTATCAAAAACATCCAATATGCACCCGTTGCGTCCACGCTGAGAAAAATGGCGCAAGTAAGCATGAACAAAGCAAGGACAATTCCCAAGCGAGGCCAGTCCGGCTCAAATGGCATGTATTTTTTGGCAAAATGCCGCGTCAACAGCGCAAGAACCAAGTAGGAAATCATTTGCGAAAACGCCGCTCCATTGGCACCAAATATTGGCACCAAAATCCAATTCGCACAAAGGGATACGGCCATGGCCACACCCCATATTGCCGGAATAAGATGGTTCTTTCCCATCATCGTGAACCCAAATCCCTGAAACTGATTTATCCCATAAAAACACAAGCCCATTGACAGCACCGGAATATAGTGGGCCGCGCCCTGAAATTTTGAACTCGCGAGAAGCTTTATTACGTCTGCACCAAAAAGACTTATCAAAAAATAAGTGGCCATTAGCAGCCAACAAATAAGAGTCTGTGTAAGGGCCAACTTTTTATGGTCAAGCATTGTGGGATCATGCATTTGTTTTGATACTGCCGGGTACCACACGTTGCACAAGGCTGACGTGACCATCTGCCCCATCATCGCCACAGTAAGGCCAACTGAATAAATACCCAATTCGTAGGCACCAGAATATGCAGCCACAAACCACCGATCAGACGACGAAATAACCCAATACCCCGGGGCGGTTGCCAGCAGAGGCAACCCAATTTTCACCATTCTGCGAACCTGCGCTGTCGATAGGGAGCTCTTGCGAAACAGCGTCCTCACTGTGCCTTGCGGTAGCAATACAACAATAACCCAAGATGAAATCACAGCTGTCATCAACGCCAATTCATTGGGCTGCCAGTTCATTGCCACATAAATACATGCCAAGGTCGAAAGGACCCCTGAGGCTATGAGGGTCCACGTCATCCGCCGGTAAAGGCCGATCAACCTGGCGCGCGCCTGACAGAAGGTGGAGACGATACCCCCCACCACACCAATACCGACAAACAAAGCTACCCAGCTTGAAGCCTGTATGTTCTGTTGCCCCACGTAGATCAGCCACGCTGCCATCGCCAAACCTGCAGCGGCCAGACCGGCAAATACTGCATACCGATAATAAAAGCTGTCAACGTCAGTTTGTTGATAATTTTCTTTGTCGAAATAACATTTGACGTAGGATGCATCCTGACCGCTCAAACCAATAATGACGAAAATGCCAACAAATGTTGTGGCCAAACTGGCAACACCATATGCTTCAGGTTTCAACAGGCGCGTCAGTATCGGGAAGCTGAGAAAACTCAGACTCCGAACAATGATTGTGGCAAAGGTGAGTTGCGCGGCGCTGGAAAATATGAGACCAACGTTCATTGATTTTATACACAATCCATATTGTGGAACACAGACGTATAGCCAGCGTAAATGAATTCATAGCCAATACGCGGGTCGGAGCCAATACGCTTGCGCACTTCTTCCATGTCGGCCCCCAGACGTTCGGCCAGGTTCGCCATCTCATTCATGAAGCTGATCTTGGTGGCCAGCATTGCATTGGCTGCGTATTTGGTGAGCTCGGCACTTCAGACGTCCATGTAGATCGTGCGGTCGTGGTTACGGTTGAACGGCTCATAGATTCCTCCCATGATCGCTTTGGCTTTGGGCGCTGGCAGTACCAATGATGATGCGGTCGGGCTTCAGGAAGTCGTTGACGGCGGCACCTTCTTTGAGAGATTCAGGGTTGGGGACCACGTCGAACTTGGGATGCCGTTGCATGGCTTGCAGGTCGTCGCCAGGGCTGCCATGCCTTTCCCGGTCAGCCAGATCGAGTTTGTGAAAACTGAAGTTTGCGTGAGGCTGCAACTGTGCCAGCCGGGCGTGCTTGAGGGATACCTCGTAGTCGTCGTTCAGATTGTCGAGCCCAATGACCCGCTCCCCGCGCCAGCTGGCGCAGGGTGGTGTGCATGCCGATGAAGCCAGCCGCGCCGGTGACCAGCCAAGTGGCAGGCGGGGCGCGGTTTCTGGTTGGAGCGCGGTCAATGGGGTTCATTCTTACTTCTATTTCCATAGCTGCTTACGCTCGACGCATGCAGGCTAAAGCGTTGTGGCAGGTATTATTTTTGTGCGATGTACCAGGGCATGGCCAGTTCCAGCCCTTGGCCGATGCGCTGCGTGGGCGCATAGCCCAGGCGTGTGGCGGCCTTGCTGATGTCGGCCAGGCTGTGACGCACGTCGCCAGCGCGAAAGTCGCGGTACACGGGCTTTGCATCTTGCAGGTTTGAGTAAAGCGGCAGCAGGTGGGTCTTGATCTGGGCAAAGAGTTCGTTGAGGGTAGTGCGCTCGCCTACCGCGATGTTGTAGACCTGGTTCACGGGGGATGGGCATGAGGGCATGGATTGCCGCGCTTCGCCCGCAATGACATCCTCTGAAACCGTCGCGGCGAGCAGGTTGGCTTGGACGACGTTGGCTATGTAGCAAAAGTCGCGGCTGGTTTCGCCGTCGCCGTTGATGTAAATGGGCACACGTTTGAGCATGCTGGCGATCCATTTGGGGATGACGGCGGCGTAGGCACCGTTGGGGTCTTGCCGGGGGCCGAACACATTGAAGTAACGCAGGCCGATGGTGTTAAAGCCGTAGCAGCGGGCAAACACATCGGCATACAGCTCGTTGACATACTTTGTCACAGCGTAAGGGCTCAGGGGTTTGCCGATGGTGTCTTCAACCTTGGGCAGGCCGGGGTGGTCGCCATAGGTGCTGCTGCTGGCGGCATAGGTGAAGCTTTTGACGCCTGCGTCGCGCGCGGCCGTCAGCATGTTGAGGTGGCCGGTGATGTTGGTGGCGTTGGTGGTGAGGGGGTCGGCCAAGCTGCGGGGGACGCTGCCCAGCGCGGCCTGGTGCAGGACATAGTCAACGGGGACGGGTTCATTCGCAGCGGGGGCGCGGCTCCTACTGTGGGGCCAAGACATAGCGCTTTGGCAGTCAGCCAGCTCGCGGATGTCGCCCTGGATGAAGTTGAAGTTGGCCCATTGCGCGGGGGTGACCAGGGTTTGCACTTCATCCAGGTTGCGCTGGTGGCCGGTGGCAAAGTTGTCCAGGCCTACTACGCGTTGGTTGAGTTTGAGCAGGGTCTCCAGCAGGTTGCTGCCGATGAAGCCGGCTACGCCGGTGATGAGCCAGGTGTGGGGCTCGGCTTGCAGGCGGGCTTGGAGGTGCTCGTAGGCGGTGGAAGTAGTGGCAGTGCTGGGTACGCTGTTCGTCATGGTGATACGGCCTGATTGCGCTTACAGTCTTCCGTCCGCCACGCCCAGAGGCAACATGCTTTTGACGTCATAGATCACGGCACCGCTCTGGCCAAGTGCCCTGATACCTTCCTCGCCCAAGGTGACGAATTGGTGATGACTAACGGCCAGAACAATGGCAGCGTATTGGCCAGCTTGCGGCGGCTGCGTCAGGCAGGCCAAGCCGTATTCATGCTGGGCTTCGGCGACGTCGATCCACGGGTCGTAGACGTCCACCTGCGTGTTGTAGCCTTGCAGCGCTTTGACGATGTCCACCACTTTGGTGTTGCGCAGGTCGGGACAGTTTTCCTTAAAGGTCAGGCCCAGCACGAGCACGCGGCTGCCCAGCACCGGCAGGTTTTTGCGCAGCATCAGCTTGATGGTTTGGTCGGCCACATGGGCGGCCATGCTGTCGTTGATGTGGCGCCCGGCCAGGATGACCTCAGAGTGGTAGCCCACTTCTTGCGCCTTGTGCGTGAGGTAGTAGGGGTCAACACCAATGCAGTGGCCGCCGACCAAGCCGGGGCGAAAGGGCAAGAAGTTCCACTTGGTGCCAGCGGCTTGCAGCACTTCGAGCGTGTCAATGCCGAGCCGGTTGAAGATCAGGCTGAGCTCGTTCATCAAGGCGATGTTGAGGTCGCGCTGGGTGTTTTCTATCACCTTGGCAGCCTCGGCCACCTTGATGCTGCTGGCCTTGTGGGTGCCAGCAGTGATAATTTGTTTGTAGAGCTGGTCGACCGCCTCGGCCACTTCAGGCGTGCTGCCGCTGGTGACTTTTTTGATGCTGGGCAGGCGGTGCTCTTTGTCGCCGGGGTTGATGCGTTCAGGGGAGTAGCCGCAGAAGAAATCAGTGTTGAATTTTTTGCTGCTGAACTTTTCAAGGACCGGCACGCAGACTTCTTCAGTGGCGCCGGGGTAAACGGTGGACTCATAAATGACGATAGCGTTGACCGGCATGTTGCGCCCCACGGTTTCGCTGGCCTTGACCAGCGGCGTCAGGTCCGGCCGATTGGCTTTGTCCACTGGGGTTGGCACGGTGACGATGAAAACCTGGCAGCTCTTGAGGTCTTCAGGGTCCCTGCTGAAAGTCAATTGGTTGGCAGCTTTCAGTTCGACCGAGCTGACTTCAAGCGTATGGTCTTGACCGGACTGCAACTCGGCAATGCGTGCCACATTGATGTCAAATCCAAGCACCGGGCGCTGCTTGCCGAATTCCACAGCCAAAGGCAGACCGACATAGCCTAGGCCGATGATGGCGATTTTGTTGTCTTGGAGGTTCATGGTGGGGTGGTCAATAAGTGCGGGGGACTGGGTGCTGAGGACTTTGTTGGAGCTGCGCCCTCGCTGCGAAGGCTGTTGGCTTCAAGCTTTAACTCTTCAATCTCGGCCTTGAGTCGCATACTCTTCCATCTTCCGGTTCAAAAAGCGTCCGGTCAGAGCCAGTTTGTCAGCCACGCCCCCGGGGTGAGCACACAGATGTAGCCGAACTTGTTTTTGCTCTGGCCGAAGTTCCGCATATTTACGCGGCCTTTGTCGATCGCCCTGTCAGAAATCCGGCGACGCGGCCCCGGTCAAGTGGAACCGCGCTCTCCGGAACCGTATTGATAGTTCGTGTAACGGTACCGGGCATATTTGTAGCCATAGCCATACCGATAGCGGTTCTTGCTGGTGTCTAGGTCGTTGAAGATGACGCCCTTCACTTGCACGCCCGCTTGACCCAGACGCTTGGTCGATTCTTGCAACTCGCCCAAGGTAGTGACTTCAGCACGCGCCACCAAGAACACCGTTCCGGCATGGGACGCCAGAACCTGCGAATCCGAGACGGCCAGCACCGGCGGGGTGTCGATCAGGATCAGGTCGTACTGCGCCGACAAGTGCTGAAGCAACTGCGCCGTGGAGGTGGACAGCAGTAACTCCCCGGGGTTGGGCGGAAGGGTGCCGGTGGTGATCAAGTCCACGTTGGGGGTCACTGCCCGGCAAAGAACCTGATCCAACACCAGCGAGCCGGTGACCAGTTCGCTCAGGCCGTGCCCGCGCTCGATGCCGAAGGATTGGTGGATATGCCCCTTGCGCAAATCCGCGTCGATCAGCAACACGCGCTTCCCGCCCATGCCCATCACCGCCGCGAAGTTGACGCTGGTGAACGACTTGCCCAAGCCGGGCGTGGGGCCGGTGAACAGGACCACGTTGTTGGCGGCATCCAGCATCGCAAATTGCAAGGCGGTGCGCAGGCTGCGCAGGCTTTCCACGCCGGGGTCGTGCGGGTGGTTGAGGGCGAGAACGTGCTGGCCTTTCTTCTTGTCCTTGATCTGTTTGTACAGCGCGTACTGGGCGGTGGAATGGGGCACCGTGGCGAACACCGGGAGCCCGGTGACCGCTTCGATATCCGCGGCGTCTCGGATGCCAGGCCGCAGGCTGTTGCGGAAGAAGGCCAGCGCAATTCCCAGCATCAATCCCAGTAAGCCAGCCAGTAAAAGCACCAGTCGCTTGTTTGGCTTGACGGGATTTTCCGGCGTCACGGCCGGATCCACCACGCGCACGTTGCCGACCTTGCCTTCCTTCACCAGGCGCAACTGCTGGGCACTGTTGAGAAGGCTGGTGTAAAGCTCGGCGTTGACCTTCACGTCTCGGGTCAGGCGCAGCAAGTCCTGCTCGATGTTGGGTAGTGTCTTTACCTTGCCGGACACGCCTGCGATGTCCCGCTTGATGGCGCTGATCTGTTCGTCGATCACTTGCACGTTCGGCACCGCGCCGGTGTAGCGCGACGCCAGTTCTTTGCGTTTTTGCTCCAGTTCCATCAGCTTGGTCTGCAATGCCACCGAGCTTTCCAGCGCCAGCCTGCCTTCGTTGCTCAGGTCGAAGGTACTGTTCTGGTTGCGGAATCGGTTGTAGCTGGATTCAGAGGTTTCCAGTTGCTGCTTCAGTTCCGGCAGGAAGCCGCCGAGAAATGAAAGGGACTTCTCCGCCTCAGCTGCTTTGCGCTGGACGTTCTGGCGCACGTACAAACCCCCGATGGTCGACAGTGTCTGGGCGATCAGGTTCGGATCGGACCCGGCGAGGCTGACCGAGATCACGCCAGATTGGCGCCCTTTCTCCACGATGCTCATGCTCGATTGGAGGCTCTCGATCACCTGTAACCGGGAAAGGTAGACGACATTGAACTGTGCCCCCGGCTTCCCGTTCAATTCATTCACCATGATCCGCGCCTTGGAACCTTCTACGGCGAATTCAGCAGCAACCCCGACCTTGCCCCGCACCAGCAGCTCCCCGGCCGGTCCATGCAGGTCATAGCCTTGCGGCGTCACGGTCAGGATCAGCCGATCTCCTTCAAGACTCGTGGGAATTTCGAGCTGCCCTAAGCGGATCGATTCGCTACCTGAGACATACCCCGGCATACCCAGAAAACCCGGATCAGACAACCGCGTGGCGCCGCGGGCCATCCGGGAGCCGATCAACGGGATGTAACGCGGCCCCGCGCTGACGTTGAGCCGCAGCGCGTCGACCGCGCCCCCCACCACCATGCGCGAGCGCAAAATCTCAATTTCGGCCGTCGCCGGAGAGCGGATCTCAAACAGGGCCGCCGCATCGCCCAATGCCCCCGCGGCGCCAGGCTTACTTTCTTCCACCTGGATAAGGGTGTTGGCCTCATACACGGGACGCGTCAGATACCCGTATGCGCCACCAACCAATAAACCAAAAACCGTGACGGCAAGGATCAGCCACTTGGCCTCCAGCAGCGTGCCCAGCAAACCCATCAGGTTCACCTCGTCGTCATCTCCCTGGCCCGGCATCGAATTGATCTGCTGTGCGTTCGCGAGGTTGTGTTGCGGAAAGTTCATGCGGGGAGGTGCTCGGTTCAGGCGATCTGCAGGATGCGGCGGGCCCAGGCGTCAACGCCGCTCGTGATGGCGGCATGGGCGGCGTCGAAGGAAGGTCGGGATTGCCGATAAGGGTCGGCAATGTCAAAAGGGCCCTTGGGCCCGAATTCACCCAGGCGGTGGATCTTGCCGCGGGCCAGGGGGTACTGCTTTTCCAGGTGCTGCTTCTGGCTGGATTCCATAACCAGCACCAGGTCTGCCTTGGTGCACATCCAGCCGGCGATCTGCTGGGCCCGGTGGCCCGAGATGTCGATGCCGTGCTGCAATGCGATCTCCGTGGAAATCGCATCGGCGGGGTGGCCCACGACGGCCGCCAGCCCGGCCGACCACACCGTGCTATTGGGCAGGCGCGCCTTCAGCAAGCCCTCGGCCACCGGACTGCGACAGATGTTGCCGACGCAGACGACCAGGATGTCCATCACTTGATCAGGGTGGCGGTGTTGCTCAGCAGGCTGCCGCTGGGCACGAGCAGACTGATGGCGCGGTTCCAGTTGACGAGCGGCGCCGGATCCACAAACACCACGTCGCGCGGCCGCAATTCGAAGAAGTCGGCCATGGCAAAGGCCATCGGGTTTCTGGCGTTCAGATGATAGATCTCGGGGTTGCCGGTGGCGCCGTTGCGAATTACGTAGATCTGTCGCGGATCGCCGGAGACCTGGTTGACGCCGCCGGCCTCGCCCAGCGCCTCGTTCAGCGTGAGGCGGCCGTTGCGCATCAGCTGCGGCGCCGGCTTGAGCACCTCGCCGAGCACATAGACCTTGGTGTCGTCGCGATTGAGCACCCGCACCATGTCGCCGCCGGCCAGCAGGATGTTGTTGGGATTGACGCCCATTTCGGTCAATTGGGTCAGGCTGATCAACGTGGTCTTGCCATCGCGCGTGATGGCGACAGCCGACCGGTCGGCCGTGGGAGTGAGGCCGCCAGCCCGGGCAATGGCATCTGGGAGCGTGAGCGCCACATCGGTGACGGCCTGCAGGCCGGGCGTGCGCACCTCACCGTCAACGTAGACACGGCCGCTGCGATAGGCCACCACGCGCACCGTCATCTGCGGGCTCTTCAGGTATTTGGCCGAGACCCGCAACAACAGCTCCTGCGCCTGTTGCTCTGTGAGGCCGGCCACCTTGACGCTGCCGACGAAGGGGAACTGGATGAAGCCGTCGAAATTGACGCTGAAGCCATTGGCCAGAGCTGATTGCCCCGTGGGATCAAGCTGGGTCAGCGGTGCGCTCGGTGTGAACGAGATCTCGGGGTGGCTCCACACCGTGACGCCCAGCACGTCGCCCGGGCCGATGCGGTAAGCCTTCGCCTTGCCGAACAGGCTCTTGACGTCTTCCGGCACATCGGTGGGGCGGGCCTGGCGCAACTGGCGGATCAGCTCCGGGGTGATGCTGACCAACATGCCGGGAGGCGGCGAGGGGGTGTCAGCGGCCTGGACTGCCGCCGGTTCCGCGCTCTTGCCCCAACGTAGCCAGGAGGGCCAGGTTTCCGGGGAAGGCGCTGTACCGCCGAGCTTTGCGTTGGGCCGGAAAGAGGCCTCGAAACGGTCCCCGACCGAGACGCCGGGCGAATAGGCGCAGGCCGAAAGCGCCAGGGTCAGCGCCGCCGCGCACAGGCGCGCAAGAAAGTGTCGATCCGTCATCAGAAGAGGTTTCCGTTAACAGCCAAAGAAAAGCTCAGCGGCCGGAGTCGGGACATTCTAGCGACATCCCATTAACCGACTGAAACAAGTGCGCCCGAAAGCGCAACTCCTCCTCAGATTGCGAAGTCTTCGAGCTTCTTGCCCTTGGCCAGGGCTTCGGTCACCCAGCGCGGCTTGCGGCCACGGCCGCCGGACCACATTTCACCGTTCGGACCGCGGTACTTTGCGACGGCCTTCTCGGAGCCCGGAGCCGCGCGCTTCTTGCGGCCGCCACTGATGAGTCCCAGGTCCTGCGCGGTCAGGCCATAGGTCTTGATCTTTTCCTTGACGTCGTTGATCACGTCTGCCAATTCCTTGACGCGCAATTCCTCTGCTTCCGCCATCATCTTTTCGGCTTTGGCTTTCAGTTCGAGATAAGTTGCCATTGGAAGTCCTCTTTAATTATTTGAAATGCGAAAAATATATGGATTAACTCCATATGTCCATTATAAACATGTAATTGGATGTTTCCGCAACTTGTGGTCCGTCCGGATTGGTTGCAAGCTGAGGCAATACCCCCGGAGGCGCATCATGAAACTCCACGCTGCATTGTTCTGGTCGATCGTCGTTCTTGCAGTGCCGGCCTGGGGCGCCGTGCTGCCGCAACCCGCCCAAACCACCATCGACGCCTTGACACGGGCCAATGCCGCCGTCGTGGGCGTGCAGGTGACCGCTGTCGACGGCGCCCGTTCGGCCGAGACGCTGGGCAAACAGCGAGCGGGCTCGGGCGTGGTGATCGGCCCGGACGGATTGATCCTGACCATCGGCTACCTCATGCTGGAGGCCCAGACCATCCAGGTGGTGACGCAGGACAACCGTGTGCTGCCGGCCCGGCCGGTGGCCTATGACCTGGCCACCGGCTTCGGGCTGGTCCGCTCCCTGCTGCCGCTGCGCGGCATCGCGCCGGTGCCCCTGGGCAGCCACAAGGACCTGAACACGGGCGACATGGTGATGGCGGCCGTGGGTGGCGCGGATGCGGACGTGGCGATGACGCAGGTTGTCGGCAAGCGGCCGTTCTCCGGCTATTGGGAATATCACATCGACACCGCGCTGTTCACCAGCCCGCCGATCGGCAACCACAGCGGCGCGCCGCTGTTCAACCAGCGCGGAGAATTGCTCGGCATCGGCAGCTTGTTCGTCGGCGACGCGACGGGCGAGAAGCGCGCGACGCCGGGCAACATGTTCGTCCCGGTGGATCTGCTCAAGCCAATCCTGGCCGAAATGGAGCGCACCGGCAGCAGCCGCCAGAGCCATCGCCCGTGGCTGGGTGTGACCTCCAGCGAGCAGGGTGGGCGCGTGAACGTGGTGCGCGTGACGAAGAACAGCCCGGCCGATGATGCCGGCCTGGCCGCCGGCGACGTGGTGCTGGCGGTGGACGGCGCCAAGGTGTCGACGCTGGAGGAGTTCTATCGCAAGGTCTGGGCCCGCCCCAACCCCGACGACGAGGTGAGCCTGACGATTTTGCAGGGCGCGGACATCAAGACCCTGAAACTGCGCGGGGTCGACCGGATGACGACGATGATGAAACCGGCCGGGATTTAGGAATTGTCATCCTCGCTAAACCGTCATCCTTGCGGAGGCGGGGATTTTGGAAGGAATTGTCATCCTCGCGAAGGCGGGGATCCAGTGCTCCCGCTTTCAACGCTCTGGATTCCCGCCTGCGCGGGAATGACGTTCCCGGTGATAGGTGCCGGCAGCATCCCCCTCACCTGGCCAAACTGCACCACGGCAGCAGCTCGGGCAGCAACTTGTCGGCCAGCGTGTCCTGAAGGCGCCCGAACCGCGCAACAAAGGCATCGGTGCGTTCCGCCTCGTCGACATTGATCCGCAGATCAGCCGCTCGCACCGCATCGAAAGGGCGCTGGAACAGCCGTTGATCCGTCTGCCGCAGGTGCTGGGCTTCCAGGGTCACCGTCTCCACGAGGAAGACCAGTCGCGCCAAGTCGCTCACAGCGCAATTCCATCCCGCAACGCAGCGTGGTGGACGGGTTGCCACAATGTGTCGGGATCGATGAGCAGCACGTCGACCTTGCGGCCCTCGAGCAACCTCTCTGCGCTGGCGGCAAGTCGGGCAGCAAGCCAGACCTTGCGCTCGAGCCGCCGGGGGCACTGCACCAGCAAATCCACGTCTCCACCTCGCGCACTGTCGTCCGTACGGGAACCGAAAACGCGGATCACACAATCAGGTCCCAGTTCGTCGGTGAACCGCTGCCTCAGGGCCAGACGCTGGGCTGTTGAAAGGCGCATGCCGATCAGTATATTCCGGCGCTTCGCCTTGAATGCTCTGGATTCCGCCGCCGCGGGAATGACGAATGTTGACCTCCGCGAGAATGACAAGTCTTTTACCTCCACGGGCATGAACATGACGGACAGCAGGCGCATCCTCACCGCCCTCGCTCTGGTCATCCTGAGTGCGGTGGCGCACGCCGCCCCCTCCGGCCTGAAGGGGCGCCTCATCGTCGGCTACCAGGGCTGGTTCGGCTGCCCCAACGACTACCTGGACAACAAGCAGTGGCACCACTGGTTCGACGGCCAGCCGCAGCCCAAGGCCCTGACGGTGGACATCCTGCCGGCGCTCGGTGCCTTCGCCACCAAGGACCTGTGCGACACCGGCCTGAAGCGGGGCGACGGCAGCCCGGTCTACGTGTTTTCATCGCAGAACCCGAACGTGGTCAGGAAGCACTTCGACTGGCTCAAGACCTACGGGATCGACGGCGTCGCCTTCCAGCGCTTCGTCAGCCACACGCGCCATGCCGACCTGAGACAGCGCAGCGACAACGTGTTGAACCACGTGCGGCAGAACGCGGAGCGAACCGGCCGCGTCTTCTACGTCACGTACGACATTTCCGGCGCCGATCCCGCCACCGTCGCCGCCGACATCCGCGCCGACTGGAAGTACCTCACCGACAACCTGAACGCAACGCGCAGTCCGGCTTACCTGCGGCACAACGGCAAACCCGTTATCCAGCTCTGGGGCCTGGGCTTCAAGGACCGTCCCGGCACGGCGGCCGAAGCCGGCCAGCTGATCGCCGACCTGAAGACCGGGGCCACGGTCGTGGGCGGCGTTCCGACCGGCTGGCGGACCTTGACGGCGGACTCGCGCACCGAACCGGAATGGGCCCGGGTCTATCGCTCGTTCGACGTCATCAGCCCATGGTCCGTGGGCCGCTACGCCGACGAAAAAGGAGCGGACAACTTTCGGCGGACGTACCTCGAACCGGACGTCGCCGAAACCCGCCGGCTGGGCATCGGCTACCTGCCGGTGGTCTTTCCCGGCTTCTCGTGGCGCAACCTAATGGCCAACCGCGGCCAGGCCGACAAGGCGATCCTGAACCAGATTCCGCGTCGCTGCGGCAATTTCTTGTGGCGCCAGGTGGTCAACGTGGTGCAGAGCCGGGCCGATGGCATCTACGCCGCGATGTTCGACGAGGTCGATGAAGCGACAGCCCTGTTCCCGCTGGAAAGCAGCGAAGGCCGGGGCCCCGCCGGCGTGCCGATGCTGTCGCTGCGGCAGGACGGCTGCGTGCTGCCCGACGACTGGTACCTGCGCGTCACCCGGGAAGCGGCGAAGGCAGTGCGCGGCCAGATCGTTCCGGGCCAGAGCTTGAGACTGCCGTGAGCGAGGGTTCGGCGGGGCCGACCATGAGCGTGCCGCGCGACAAGAGCTATGACGCCTCTTTGACCCTGGCTTTGAAAGATCCCGCCGAGGCAGCCGCCTATATCGAAGCGGTGCTGGAGCTGGACGACCCTGCTGCCCTGCTCGTGGCGCTGCGGCAGGTTGCCAAGGCCCACGGCATGGCAGAGGTCGCCCGCCGCGCTGAAATGGGCGACAAAACTCTGTTCCGCGCCCTGAGTGAGAACGGCAACCCCATCATCACGACCGTGCACAAAGTGCTGCACGCGGTGGGCCTGCGGCTCAGCGTGACGCCGGCGTAGTTTCATGGGCATGCCCGGTGGAGCTTGAGGCTGCCGAGAGCAGGTCGCCACGAGAATGACGGCATACGGATCGTCGTCCCCACGCAGGCGGGGACCCAATGCTTGCGCTTCCTTGAACGCCCTGGATTCCCGCCTGCGCGGGAATGACGAAGTCGTCGTCCCCGCGCAGGCGGGGACCCAGTACTTACGCCACTTTCAACCGCCGAAACGGCCGCAGCCCGTCGTAGTCGACCACCCCTGGTTGCCCGCTGAAGCGGTCGGCCAGCGTCATCTCGCCGGCGGTGATCAGGAAGTAGTCGTACTCCACCGGCTTCGCGCTGGCCCGCAGGTACTGGAAATGGATTTGCAGCTTGTCGGCGCGCAAGGCCTGGTAGCCGGCCGCGTCGAACATCGCGGCAAAGCGCGGCGACAGCAGCTTGGGCCGGTCGGCCACGGCCGGCAAGCCGCAGGTGCCCAGCGGATCCACCAGCGCGAAGCAGCAGCCATCGGGCGGCGCGGAAAAATCGATCCAGTCCAGGTGCGGCGTCGATCCGAGCAAGGCCAGTTCGCTGCGGAATTTTTCTGCGGGGGGCATCAGCGCCAGCAGCGGGATGCATTGGCCCAGCGTCAGCAGGCTGAGCGTCGGGCCGGGCGCGGCGCCCAGTTGCGGCATCAGCCGCAGCGCGCGCCCCAGGATGGCCGATGCCATGATCGCGCCCGAGCTGTGCCCCACCACCAGCACCTCGTCCCACGGCTCGCCCTGCACCTTCTGCACCAGCCGCGCCGCGAGCGCATCGAGCCGCGCCTCCAGGTCCGGCAGCTGGCCCCTGGCCTGGCGCGCGGTAAAAGCGTAGCTGCGCATCATCCAGTACAGGTTGTAGCGGCCCTCCAGCCGGCGGGCCAGCCACAGCAGCGGCAGCGCCGACAGCACCGCGGCGCTCCATGCCGCCGGCTTGCTGCCCGAGACGGCCAGCACGGCCGAATGGACCAGGGCGCCGACCAGCGGCAGGCCCGCGAGCAGGCCGCACAGGATCAGGAACGGCATCGACACCGCCAGGGCGAACGGCCACGACAGCCGGAACATCTTCCATTGCGTGCCGGTGCGCAGGAAGAACAGCGTTGCCGTGACGATCTTCCACCACAGGTCCAGCTGGGTCTTGGGCCAGTGCCCGCGCACCACGTCGTCCCACTGCATGAATTCGTAATGGGTGTGAACCGGCCCGCCCGGCGCCTGCGCCCTCACCTCCCAGTACGAGTTGCCGCCAGCAACGCGCCGGCGCGGACCGACTTCGGTCGCCATTCCGTTCACATCCGCCGCCAGTTCGGCCTGCTGCTTGTACACGGCGTGGTAGTGAGCCGCGCCCTTCGGATCGAAGCCGCTCACATAGAAGACGCACCGCCGCTGGACCCTGGACATTGCTGCGGCCGCCGTCAAAAGATGGTCTGCTTCTCGAGGCCCTTTTTCAGGACCAGGTCGACGACGTCCTGCTCGCGCTTGTTGGCGCGCTTGCAGTGGTCCTTCTGGAACAGGTCGGTAAACCAGATCACCCAGCGGGCCCAGCGCCGGTGCCGTTCGCGCCAGGCGTGCGACGAGACGCTCTCCCAGGCATAGCCGTTGAAGACCGACGCGTTGACGAAATGGTCCAGCGCCCGCACGCCGGCGCGGCCCCGGCTGTTGGGCCCGGTGAAGCCCACGATCACCAGGATCAGGTAGCCGATGATGGCCATCGGCACGATGAATGTCATCAGCAGGAAGCCGCCGAGCCGCTCCTTCATCATGGCGCGCGCCGATGCAGCTTCAGCCGCACCCCATTGGCCGACCGGATGGTGAGCCGGCCCACCGGCAACGGCACATGGCCGGCGACCGGCTCCAGCCGGTACTGGGCGACCAGCGACGACAGGATCAGCGCCGCCTCCTGCAAGGCGAAGGCGGCGCCCATGCAAACGCGCGGCCCCATACCGAACGGCAGGTAGGCCTGGCGCAGCGATTCGCGCGATTCGTCGTCGGCGTAACGGTCCGGGTCGAACTCGTCGGGCCGCTGCCACAGCTGGCGGTGCCGATGCATCAGCCAGGGCGCGACCACGACGGCGGCGCCGGCCGGAACCTGCTTGTCACGCATCGGGCAGCTCACCGTGGCCTCCCTGGAAATGAATCCCACCGGCGGAAACAGGCGCAGCGTCTCGCGGAACACGTTCCACGTCAACGTGAGCGCCTTCATGTCGGTGAATTCCGGCTGGCGCCCGGCCAGGTGCTCCCGCGCTTCGTCGACCATGCGCTGCTGGATCTCGGGCGACTTGGCGATCAGGTAGGTGGCCCAGGTCAGCGCGCTGGCGGACGTCTCATGCCCCGCCAGGAACAGCATGGCGACCTGGTCCACCAGCTCGTTGAAGTCGAACGGCTGGCCGCTGGCGTCGCGCGCGTCGAGGAAAGCCGCCAGGATGTCGGTGGTGGCGTGCGGCTGGCCGGCGCGATGGGCATCAAAGCGGGGCCGCACCAGCTTTTCCAGCAGGCCGCGGATTTCGGCCGCGGCGCGCCGGCTGCGCCAGCGGTCCCACGGCATCACCATCCAGCGCATCCCGAACAGCGCCGGCAGCATCAGGCGCGGCGCCATGGCCTGGTAGCGGGCGAAGGCGTCGAACACGCGGTGGGCATCGGCGCCCTCCATCGGCACCGAGAAGATGGTCCGGAAGATGATGTCGGCGGTGACGTGCGTCATCTCGATCTCGAGGTCCTGCTCGGCGCCGTCGGGTTGCGCTGCCAGCCGGGTGAGCAGGTCCTGCGTGGCCTCGCGCATCACCGGAAAGGCCACGTTCAACCGGGCCTGGGCGAAGGCCGGCTCCATCATCGCGCGCTGGCGCTCCCACTGGGCGCCGTTGGTGGTGAAGATGCTCTTGCCCAGCAACGGCTCCAGCGCCTGCCCGAGCTGCCGGCTCTTGGGAAACAGGGCGGCCTCGTCGGTCATCAGCCGGCGCACCAGCGCGGGCTCGTTGACCATGTACATGTCGATGCCGGGCAGGTGCACTTCGCCCATCTGCATCTGGTAGCTGCGCTCGTAGAGCGCGTCCAGCCAGGAGTGGCGGGCGCTGAAGAACATCATCAGGCCGGACACGCGGCTCTTGCGGGGACGGGGATAGGCGGGACAGAAGGGGCTCATGGAGCGGGGTTCGGGTTCAGCCGGCCGGCCAGCCGCAACGGGCCGGCCGTGAGCGCAAAGTAATCGTAGGTTCCGGCCAGCTGCCCTGCCATCAGGTACTGCAGGTGCATCCGGCGCTTGTCGCCCCTGATTTGAGCATAGGTGGCCGGCTCGAAAATCGTGTGGAAGCGGGGCGAGGCCAGCACCGGTCCGCGCCGCGGCCCGCCCCCGGCGGGAAGGCAGAGCGCCACCGGGTCGACCAGGGCGAAGCTGCCCCAATCGGTGGGCGCGGAAAAGTCGGCCCAGAGCGGCGCCGGCAGGTCCGACAGCCGTTTCAGTTCGGCGCGGAAGGCGTCGGCCCGCGGCATCAGTCCGAGCAAGGGGATGCAATGGCCCAGCGTCAACAGCGACAGCCTGGCCATCTGCGCCGCGTCCAGCTTCGGCTTGACCCGCGCCGCGGCGCTGACGGCCAGCATGCTGCCGACGCTGAACCCCACCAGCAACACCTCGTCGACCTCGGGATCGCGCAGCTGCAGTTCGATCGCCTGCGCGAGCTGGTCCAGCCGCTGCGGCAAGGCGTCGATGCGGCCGGCGGCCCAGTCGGCGGCGAACTGGTAGATCCGCAGCAGCCAGCTGGTGTGCAGCCGCCGCTCCCACTGCAGGGCGCCGGCCAGCACGGCGGCCGTGGCCAAGGCCCCTGCCCCCCACAGCCACCAGGGATTGGAGGGAGCGAAGGCGAACCGGGCCAGGCCGGCCACGCCGGCTCCCGCCGCCACGGCCACCAGCAGCACCGCCAGCCAGAACATGGCCGGATAGGCCAGCGAGAACAGCGTCTTCGGCGCGACCTGCCAGACCTTGACCAGGGCCCGCCCGGAGGCGATCGCGGAAACGTAGGCCCGGACGCTGCCGGCCAGCACGCCGGCGACGCTGCGCGGCCAGCGGGTCCGCACGATGTCGTCCCACCGGACATATTCGTAGGTGGTGCGGGTCGTGCCTTCGGCATCCGTGGCGTCCACCGTCCACCGCGAATTGCCATCCGGGCACCTGGTCCGGCCGCCCACGGCGTAGTCCACGCCGGTCACCGCGCCTTGCAGCTTCGCCTGCGCGGTGTAGAGGCCGTGGTAGTAGGAAGCGCCCTTGGGATCGAAGCCGCTCACATAAAAGACGTGGCGCTGGCGCACCGGCGCATCGGTCATGCCATCCGCTCCACCAGGCTGGCGACCGCGCCGCGCGCTGCGTCGGGGGTGGTTTGCGGGGCCCAGGTTGCACAGGCCCGGCCCACCGCGGGGTCGGCCAGCAGGCGCCCGAGGCGGCCGCCCATCGCAGTCAGGTCGCCGTGCTGCACCTGCGCTCCCACCCCGAGGCGCTCCACCCGCATCGCGTTGTCGAACTGGTCGTAGGCCTGGGGCACGACCAGTTGCGGGATGCCGGCCCGCAAGGCCTGGGCGCAGGTGCCGATGCCGCCGTGGTGCACCAGCGCCCGGGCGCGCGGCAGCAGGGATGCGAACGGAACGTAGGCCGCAGACTGGACGGACGCGGGAAGCTGGTCGGCCACCTGCTGCGGCACCCGTCCCAGCAACAACCCACGCTCGCCGGTTTGCCGGCAGGCCTGGAGGGCCGCCTGGTAGAACGCGGGATTCCCCTGCGATGCCGTCCCGGGCATGAACACCACCGGCGGCGTGCCATCGGCCAGGAAGCGTTGCAGCGGCTCGGGCAAGTCGCCCCCGTCGTCGTACAGCGGGAAGCCGGCCTGCACCACCTGGCCCGGCCAGTCCGGCGCGGCGGCGGCAAACCAGGACGGAAACAGCGCGAGGCCGGCGGCGGGCGAATGCATCCACTGGCCGAACACCGACTGCGCTATCGGGGCGAGGCCCAGGCCCGAACGCAGTTTCTCCAGGGTCGGCAGCACCAGCGGCTGCAGCTTGTACCGGTCCAGCAGGCGCCAGGCGAGCCGGCGCGCCGGCCTGGGCGTCCAGGCAGGAACCCGCCACTGCGCCAGCGTCATCGGGTTGTGCACGGTGCGCAGCATGGTGGCTGCGGTGTAGACGGACACCAGCGGCAGGCCGAGCTTTTCCTGCGCCACCCGCGCGCCCATCGCGACCGGACTTGCCAACACCAGCCGGCAGCCGTCCCGGGCCAGCTCCGCCAGCGCGTGATAGGTCGGTTCCAGCGCCGGACGCAGCAGGTACCGCCACATCACGCCGAAGCCGTCGACCGGATGCCAGAGCTTGGGGTGGGCCAGGGTCTGTTCCAGGTCTGCCACCGAGCCGAGCGCCCGGAAGGCCAGGCCCGAGCGGGCCGCATCAGCGGCGAACGCGGGGTTGGTCAGCAGCACCACGTCGTGCCCGCGGTCCCGCAGCTGCCGCCCGATCGCGAGCATCGGATGGACGTCTCCGGCGCTGCCGAAAGTGACGAGTGCAACGCTGGCCATGTCATCGGCTCCCGCTCACGGCCGCGCGATCAGGGGCCGCAGCCACTTGCGCCATCCGGCCACGCCGCCGGGAGAGCGCGCGCGCCACGCCAGCAACTCGTCGAGCGCCTGCTCGGGGGAGCAGCGCTGCCCGGTGGCGCGACTGAGATAGACGGGATAGTCGATCAACGCGCGGGCCACCAGCGCATCGAGTGCCAGCCCCGGCTGGCGGCGCGGGTGCGGATGCCGGTCCTGCGTCAGCCCCCAGCCCGCGTAGAAGGGCAAGCCGTAGCAGGCGACCGGCTTGCGCCGCAGCAGCGCCTCGAAGCCGGCGAGCGACGTCATCACGTGCACCTCGTCGACCTGCTGCAGCAGGTCGTGCATGGAACCGCCCTCGATCTGCTCGTCGCACCAGCGGCGCGCCTGGTCTTCGCCCTCCCCCCGGCCCCGCAGGCCCGCGACGACGTCGGGATGCGGCTTGTACACGATCCAGGCATCGGGCCGCGCGGCGCGGACCGCCTGGAGCAGGCCGAGGTTGGTGCGGATGTCCACCGTGCCGCGGGCGATGGCGGCGTCGGTCTCCACCTGGCCGGGGACGAGCACGACGGTGCGGTCGTTCTCCGGCCGGCGCCAGGCCGCCGCGGCCAGGTTGTACTTGGTCAGGCCAGCCGCCACGATCCGTTCGCGCAGCTGCGCCGCCCGCTCGATCTGAGCCACGCCCAGGTCACCATTGCGCAACAGGTTCTCAAGGGCGCTCGGGCGGGTGGCGTCGTAGTAGATACCGACGTCGTCCAGCACCCAGGACAGCGGCCGCGTGAGGTCCGCGCCCAGTCCCACGGAGCGCAGGAATCCGTCCTCCAGCCGCACCACGCGCACGCCGGCCGGCACCCCCGCGGGCACGGGCGCGGTGCCCCAGAGCAGGAGCGACGCATCCGGCGCAACCGCGGCGCCATCGCGCACGAACCGGACATCCTTGCGGCCGGTGAAGCCCCGCACCAGGGCGCGCTTGCGCCAGGAAAAGCCATGGGCGAACACCGGCATTCCATCCACCTGCGCGGCGGACCGGATGCTCACTTCAACTGCTCCAGCAACGACTCGACCCGTTCGAAATGCCGCGCCCAGGTCGGCACCTGGAACCCTGCCATCCGGGCCACCTGGGCCGCCCGGCGCGGGCTGTCGGGCGCGCAATAGTCCTCGATCGCGCGGCGCCAGCCGAGGCCGTCGAGGCCGTCCACGTAGTCCGGAACGGCGCCGGCGATTTCGTCGAAGACATCCAGCTTGTTCGCAATCACCGGCGTCCCCAGCTTCAGCGCTTCGACCAGCGGCATCCCGTAGCCCTCCGCGAACGAGGGAAACAACAGGGCGCTGGCATGGCGCAGGTAACGCGTGAGTTCGTCGTCGGTGCAGGCCGGCAATTCATGGACGACGCGGCGCAAGGCGTCGCAGCGCTCCAGCATGTCGACCACGTTCTCGCATTCCCAGCCGCGCTGGCCGATCACCGCCAGGTGCGGGGTGTCCGGCCCCAGCCGCACCGCCATCTCCCGCCAGAGGTGCAACAGCAGCAGGTGGTTCTTGCGCGGCTCGATGGTGCCCAGCACCACGAAGTACGGTTGCGGCAACGGCGGCGGCCCGGAGCCCGGCCCCAGGCTGGCCGGCGCCAGCGGCGCGGCAACGGCCAGCGGCATCGGCAGCGCCCTGTTGCCGGCGAACCGTTCGAGGCTGTGCAGGGTGGCCTGCGAATTGGTGATCAGGCCGGCGGCCGTCCGCAGCATGGTTTCCACCCGCTGGCCGTGCTGGGCCTGCTCGCCGGGACGGCAGTACTCGGGATGGGTGATGGGGATCAGGTCATGGACCAGGAACACCGGCCGCAACCGCCGGCGCTGCAGCCATGGCACCAGGCCCACATCGTCCAGCCCGGTGTGGCTGAGATTGAAATAGATGCGGTTGCCGCCCTCCTGCGAAGGCCAGGGCGGCAGGCAGGCGCGGGCGATGACCAGGGCGGCGTTCCGGTAGAAGCGATCATCCGGCGCCTGGAGCAAGGCGAACAACTCCTGCGACGCACCGTAGGGGAGCAGCCGCCGCCAGCCGCCCCAGTGGAGCACCGCCTGGGCGCGTGGCCCGAAGTGCGCGATGTAGGCCAGGCAGACCCGATCGACTCCCGTTGGCAGCCGGCCGCGCCGGGTGCGCGCCATCAGGCGGCTGACGTCGATCAGCAACGAGCCTTGCAACGCCGCCACCCCCGGTTACGGAGCGAGCGTGCGCACCGTCACTGCCGGCACCACCACCGACGACACGATGGTCAGGAACTTCTGCAGTTCCGCCGCGGGCGCATTCGACACATAGAGGACGTCCTTGTTGCGCATCGGGAAGTCCTGCGCGACGAAGAACATCGCCGGGTCTTTCAGGTCGACCTTGTAGACGACCGGCACCCGGCCATCCGCCGTGGTCGGCGCGCCGGGCAGCGGCGGCACGACCGCCGGACTCTCGAACCGGAAGATGAACACGCCGCTGGCGCTGGCGCGCTGGTCCTGCAGGCCGCCGGCGCGTCCGAGCGCCTGGGCCAGGGTGATGCCCTGGGCCTCGAAGTTGATTTCCTCGTTGCGCCCGGTGGCGCCCAGCACCGTGAGGCTGAAGGGCTGGTGCAGCGCCGTCACCACGTCGCCGGGCAGCAGCACGATGTTCTGCAACGGGTCGGTGATGATCAGGTCCAACGGCAGGGCCCGGACCTGGTTGCCGCGCGTCACCTGCAAGGTCATCTTGCCGACCGGCTGGCGCACGCCACCGGCGGCGGCGAGCGCATCGAGCAGGCGCTCGCCGGTGGCCGTCAGCGGCATCCGCGTGCTGTTGGTGACCTCGCCGACCACGGTGACGTTGTTGGTCGCGTTGCGCAACACCCGCACCAGCACCTGCGGCTGGTTGGCCTTGCCCTTGAGCTTCTGGGTGATTTCGGCTTCGATCTCCTGCGCTTGCCGGCCGGCGGCGCGCACGGCGCCGACAAATGGCACGTTGATCATGCCGGAGCTGTTGACCATCTGCTCGGGCATGATGGTCGTGCGGGCCGTCGCATTGGAGTTGCGCGGATCGAGCACCGTGCTGCTGAACAGGGCCGCGGGCGGCGCCTCCCAGACCGAGACCTCGAGCACATCACCGGCGCCGATGGCGAAACCCGGCTTGACCGTGCCGCCCCACAGCGTGGAGAACAGCCCGCGCGACTGCGAGTCGCGGGCCCGGCGGGCAACGGCGTCCGTCACATCGAGCAGCTGGATGCCCAGGGCTGGCTGCGTGGTGGCGACTGCCTCGACCTGCTTCTCACTGGGACCGGCCGATGGGAGGAAGCGGGGGTAGGTGGAACAGGCAACCACGGACATCAATGCGCCAACAGCAAGCGCCAGCCGGCCGCCCGCCTTGGCCGCCCTTACAACCCGATTCAAGTTCATTCAAGAGCCTCGGTAAAACAACCGCTCATTGTCGCGCATTCCCGCCGCCCCCCCGCGGGAGGATGCCGGGCTGGGATCACCGAACCGCCTGGCCGCGCCGGGCCGCAAGAGCAACGATCATCTTGCCAAGCGTCCAGTTCGCGACCTTGCTCCATTCCAGTGCGCCAGCGCCTTTCAGCTCGCCCGGCGCCACCGCGGGAATGAAACTCACGTTCCTGCGCACGTTGAATTTCTCCAGATTCGACACATCGGTCGTCGAGTGGACAAAAATGCCGGCGCAGCTTTTCAGGGCCGCCCGGATGCCGACCGAAGACGCCGCGGCGATCCGGGCCAGTTCATCGGTCGAATGGAAGGTGACGAACACGTCGCGCCCCAGCCTTTTCTGTTCCATGACAAGCTGCGCCAATGCGCCCATGTCGAAGCCGCCGCGGCCGGCCTGGACCATCACGACATCGATCGGCGCACTTGCCAACGCTTCCCGCAGCGTGTCACCCTCGGGATCTGGATCGAACCGCAAGGCCGTCGCCGGCAACGCGCCGAAGATCCATGGCGAGTCGTCGGCGACCGCCGGATCCGCATTGCGGGGAGCGACCCATCCGAGCCTGATCCGTTCGTTGAACTTGCCCATGTCGATCCGCCCCTGCAGCTCGTTCATGGCAACGACGTGAGCCGTGGTTTCCAGAAATTCGTCGCTGGCCGGACCGAGTTGGAGTTGCGTCACCGATGCCAGGAAATCCGCGTAACCAGCCTCGCCCTGCCCGCTTCCGGCCGCCGCTGCGTGCAGTCGTTCCAAAGCGCCAACTGCCTTGCTGGCGGAGAGTTCCCAGGAAAAATGCTTCGCCCGTTCCAGGCCATGGAGGCGCAGCTCGTCGCGAAAGGAGTCATCGGTCAGGACCCGTTGCAGCTTCGCCGCCATGTCGTCGACAGAGAGCGGATCGAAGAGCGCATCCGCCCGCGCGATCACCTCCGGCACGCTGGTGCGGTTGGCGCCGATGGTCGGAATGCCGCACGACATCGCCTCCAGCACCGGCAGCCCGAAGCCCTCGCGCAGCGAAGGAAACACGAACAGGGTGGACAGGTTGTACAAGGCCACGAGTTCGGCATCGGTGACGTGGCCGACGAACACCAGATCGCCCTCTGCCAGGCCGTGAAAGCGGGCAATCGCCTTCAATCGCGCCACCTGGCGCGGCAGCCCCTTGCCGACGATCACCAGCTGGCAGGGTCGCGCCAGCGTGGGCAGGACCCTGGCGAACGCCTTGACCAGCCGCACATGGTTCTTGCGGGCGTCGAAACTGCCGGTGAACATCACGAACGGCCGGTCGATGCCGCATTTGCGCAGCAGCTGCGCCCGGGCCGGCTCCTCGATCTGCCGCGGGGCGAACTGGCCATCCACCGCGGAAGAGATGTTGACGATCCGGTCTGGCGGGATGCTGGTGTTTTCCAGCCCCTCCTGCCGCGAGAACTCGGAAATCGACAACAGCACGCCCGCCGTCTGCATCTGGGCGAACTTGCGCAGGTAATGGTCGGCCAGCACCGGGCGGCCGAGGTAGGTTTCCTGCTCCAGGTACGGGATCAGGTCATACAGCGTCACCGCCGTGCGCTCCGCAGGAAACAGCTGTCCGACGGAGGTGACGACGTTCTCGCCGGCGCCCTCGAACAGGCTGGCGATGTGAACCACGTCCGGGGCGATTTCCGCGATGCGCTTTTCGCGGATCAGTTCGGCGATCCGGGTGTGCGCCGGCAAGTCGTTGTCCGCGGCGATGAAGGGCGGCAGCACGAACGTGTGGATGTCCTGCTGCGGCAGCAGGTCCGCGAATTCGGCGCGGATGAAGTTCTCGTTCGGCAGGCTGGCATTCAGCAGCAGGCTGAAGCGATGCGCCGACGGCAGCCGCACCATCGCCTTGGCCAGGGACATCGAATAGCGGCCGATGCCGCCGAACCGGCTGTCCGACTGGCAGCACTGGAGGTCGATCAGGATGTGCATGGGGCGGAACAATCCATCAGGAGAAGCGCCTCAGGAACGCGGGAAGGTCGCTCGACGTCAGGCTGGGCACCTCGCTCCTGATCTTGTCGGCCGGCCAGTTCCACCACTGGATCCTGAGCAACTGCGCGATCGTCTCGGGGTCGAAGCGGTGTCGCACGACCGTCGCCGGATTGCCGATCACGACGGCGTAAGGCGCAACCCTGCCCCTGACCACCGCGCGCGCGCCGATCACCGCGCCGTCGCCGATGTCGGCGCCGGAAAGGATGGTGCAACCGTGCCCGAGCCAGACGTCACTGCCGATCCGCGTCACCGCGTCGCCGTCGCCGCAATCCCTGGTCCAGCCGGCAAAGTCGCCGGTCTCGAAGATGAGGTTGAGCGCATGTTGGCTGACAAAATTCATCGGATGGTTGCCGCCCGCGAAGATCGTCACTTCCTGCGCAAGAGTGCAGTAGTTGCCGATCTCGACGCGATTGCCCGGGTGGTGCAGCCGGATCATCGGGTTGCCGCTGACGGTGGTGCCGGTACCCACCCGCACCCGTTCGTCTTCCGGCACAAATTGCGGCAGCATGGATCGACTACGCCGCGCCCTGGGCGAGCAATGACTGCAGGGCGGTGGCCAACGCGGCCGTGTCGGCGCGCTTGCCCAGCGCCATCAGCGTCAGGTCCCAGTAGCCGTAGGCGCTCGCGATCAATGCAGTCTTCAGGGCCAGCTGGCGGTCAGGCATCGCGCGATTCGCCGGCAGGCAGTCGGTCCGCACGTAATGGGCCTGCGCCCAGAACAGCTGCCCATTGCCCGGATGCGACGTCTGCAGCATGTCCCGCGGCGAGGAGTCGCTGCGCACCGGCGTGTGCGCATCGGGCATGTCCCCCATGGAGTAGTGCGCCAGCAAGGGCAGTCGCCACAGCGAAAACCCATGGGCCCGCAGGAACTGGTCGACGTCGCTGAACACGGGTTGCCCCACGTACAGCGGGTTGAATTCCACTTCGATGTCGATCATGCACACCGTGGGCAGGTTGGCGATCGAACCGCGAAGGATGTCCAGTTCCGAACCCTGGGTGTCCAGCTTCATCCAGGCCAGCGGTCCGCTCTGGCCGTCGCCGAGAAAATGGTCCACCGTGACGCTGTTGCACTGCTGCAGGGCCACCGGTTCGATGATCCCCAGTCCGGGGTAGTTGGCGTGCAGGTAGGGATCGGGCGGATAGACCGAGCTGCATGCCGGTTCTCGGGTCACGTGCAGGTCGAGGGTCCGGCCGTCGGCGGACAGGGCGAGCGGAACGTAATGCACGCGGTCGCCGGGCTCCATGGCCTGCAGTCGCGCACACTCCGCGGCATCGGGGTCAAAGCAGAAGATCGTCGCGTCGTTCTTCAGCGCCAGGAAAGCCTGGTCAGCGCCCCAGCGCGCCCCCGCATCGATGCACAGGATGGGAGCGCTCAGCTCCGCGATCAGGACCTGGCGGAAATCCGCGAGTGCCGGCCGGGTCATGAAGGGAAGTCGCTTCGCACTGTCACCGGTCCGCCTGGCGCAGGTCGCGCAGGATCTCTTCCGCGCGGGCGTCGACGGCAAGCCGCACGGCGGGCTCGCGCGGCTCCCCGGCGGGTACCGGCAAGTCAAGTTCCGGCACGTCTTCCATGTAGCGGGCCACCAGCTTGCGCAGGATGGCGCTGCTTCGTTCCAGGCTGGCGATGCGTCTTTCGAGATCATGCGCGGCCTGCATCGCTTGCTGGGCGGATGCTTCCGAGCGCAGTGCAGCCTTGTCGAATCGGGCCACCTGTTCGCCCAGCGCCGCCTCGAGGGCCTCGACTCGCTCTTCGCCCGCTCGCGCTCGCCGCTCCAGCTGCGAATCGCCTTCGACGTCACCCAGCATCCGGACCACGGCTCCGATCACGGGCAGCCGCGCCCTGCGCCGCCGGCCGAGCGCTTCCGGCAGGCCGGCCAGTTCACGCACGGCGGCGGCGGCTTGCGGCGCTGCCGCCAGTTCGTCGAGCAGTTGCAGCTTGGAATCGCCCTCGCGCAGCCGCGCGGCCTGTCGATACAGCTCGCCCTCGTCGGGCGGTCGCTTGAGCAGGGTCACGTAGGCGCATTCGACGAAGGCGGCGCCGCGCAGGGCCACCAGCTGCGGCAGCGACTGAGCCGGTCGTACCGGCTCCGCCCTGGCCGCGCCGCCGTCGGCCAGCGCCAGCCCTTCGCGTCTGAATGCTTCGCGCAGCCCCGGCAGCTGGCTGCCGAGCCGCGCCCGTTCGTCCGAAGAAAACAGTTCGTGCAGGATGCGGGTGCGCGACGTGCCGTCCCGCATCCGCTCCTTGTAGCTGGCGACTCCCGCCAGGTCTGCCGGCCGCTTCAGCAAGACCCGGTAGGCCGTCTTGAGGAAGGTGTCCGGATCCTCGATGACCAGCAGCTGCTCCGCGCTCTGGATCGCGGCCGCGGCACGGGCCGCACCGGCGTCCTCGCCGATGCCCTCGCGCGCCAGCGCCGCGGCCAGGCCCGGCACCTCGATGCCGAGCCGGCGCGATTCGTCCGAGGAGTAAAGCTCGTACAGGATGGCCAGCTTGGGGGTGCCGCCGCGCAGCGCCCGCAGGTAGCTGGGGCCGCCAACGGCATCGGGGCGCCGGCCCAACAGGGCCATGTAGGCAGCCTCGATGAACTCGTCGCCTTCCTCGACCAGCAACGCGCGCAAGGCCCCGTCGTCAGGGCCTGCCGTGGCCAACCCAGCTTGTTCGTCCATTCATCCGCCCGTGAGAGATTCAATGAAAGTCATCTTAAATGCGTTTCCTGCGAACCCTGCCAGGTTTCACCGGGCCGCAGTTCGATCGGATCGGCCACCTGCGCCGCCTCGACACACAGCATGTGCAGCTCCTCGCCCGGCGGCATGTCGCCCAGGCTTGCGGCAGCCCCTGGGCCCGGGTTCCACACCACGGTATCGGCAAACCCGCGCTGGACGATCTCCAGCTGGCGGCCGCCATCGTCCAAGGTCAGGCTCCGCGGCGCTGCCAGGTAGACGCGGTCGATCGCACGATCGAGGGCGGGCGCCACCTCCACCGCCTCGATCCGACGGCCACCATCCAACGCGTCTTCGTAGCTGACGCCGCGCAGTCCGTGCAATACCGCTTCAGCCACCGCGTCGACACGGTAATAGGTATGCAGCGCCGCCGTGAAACTCCAGGCGTGAACATCGGTGTTCTGAACCTGCAGCGCGACGCGCAGATGGTTGCCGGAGAACTGGGCGCGCAGGTCCAACTGAAAGCGATGGGGCCACACCGCAAAGGTCTGCGGCTGCTCGAGCAGTTGCAAATGGACCGACGATCCCACGGCTTCGCTTGCTTGCCTGACCTCGGTCCATAACGCAGTGCGGGCAAATCCGTGCTTGGGCAGCGGGCCGCGGGCGGCAAATTGCGGAAAGCAGACCGGCATTCCTCCGCGCACCGGCTTGCCATTGGCGCCGCTGGACGTCGGGCTGAGATACAGCAACTCGCGGCCGCTCGGGTCGGACCACGACAAGACCTGGCCGCCGTAGCGGCTGACCACCAGGCCGGCGCCGTCCGGCGACTGGCAGGCAATGGTGTCCGGACGCATCGCTGGCGCCACCGCGCGGTCCCGGCGAGTCAAGGCGCGGGACGCCATTCTGCCGGCTGGCAGCCGCCCACCTGCTCGAACCACGCCACCAGTTCGGAGACGAGGTCGAAGCGCAGGAATGCGCCAGGAATCTGCGGCCTCGGCACCCGGACAAGCAGGTCGATCTCCGCCCCCGGCAGCACCTTGTCGACGCCCAGGGCGTAGCGGCCGTGATCGAGATTGACGACAGTGCCGTCGGGCCCGACCAGCTGGCTACCCAGGTTCACCTGCCCGGCGCGTCCCGGCTCGGTGATCCAGAGGGCCTCACCGGTGTTGCGGATGCGAAAGCGCAGTGCCACGGACTGCGCGTCGTCCGGCGCGGTCTCGGCGGACACCAGTTGCAGATCGGCCGCGAGCGCTTCCGCCTGCCGGCTGTCCGGCACCGCCTCGCCCTTCGTGATGAAGAAGCACTGGGTGTCGGCGAGCGCGCCCTTCAGGCGCAGCAGCAGGTGCTGCATGTCCGGCCCCGGCAACTGCGGTCCGGACCATTGCTCGAACAGGTCCAGCGGAACGGCCATCGGGGTCTGGAACTGAACCAGCATCTGCGGGGGGGCGAGGCCGGCGCGGGCGGCGGCGGTGGCGATGTCGGCCATCACGATGTCGTTTTCGATCACCTTGTAGCGCGTCATCTCCATCTGGGACTGGGGCGTGCGGGAGTGGTTGGGCCCCGGCTCCACCATCGCGATCCGGCCGCCGGGCCGCAGCACCCGGGCAAACTCGCGCAGCACATGGGCCTGGTCCTTGACATGGTGGAACGCATCGAAACAGACCACCCGGTCCACACTGGCGTCGGCCAGCGGCAGCCGCTGGCCGTCGTACGCGAGGAAGCGCGCAGAACCACCGGGCCGGCCGCTGTGCCGGGCCTTGAGCTGTTCCGCCAGCGCGACGGCCGATGGAGAGATGTCGATGCCGACCGCATTGCACCCGAGGTCTGTGAGCGCCAGCGTCAGCCAGCCGGTGGCGCAGCCAAAGTCGAGCACGTCCGCGCCGCGGAAGATCTCGGCCGCCTGCAACAGCAGGCTCAGGTGCCGCGTGATGTGGATGGCATCGCCGGCGTTGGAGAACGGCTTATGGCACTGCTCGCTGTCGATGGTGAGCTGGGAGAAGTAGGCGTCCGCGGCCTCCAGCAGCTCGGAGTCGGAGAGCTCGCGGATCAGCTGCCGCACATCGATCAGGCCCGTGTCGGCCGCTGGACGACGGAAGAAGCTGGCGAGCGATCTCATGGTGCCGTGGCGGTGTGCGCGCTGGCGACGACTCGCAGCCTCACTTGCGCTCGAGCAGCCGATAGGCCAGGGCACGGGCTTGACGCTCCCGTGGCAGCTCCGACGGCGACCCCATGACGGCGCGGTGGTACCAACCCTTCCAGGTCCGCCCCTGGGCCTTGTCGTAGCTCTTGAGCGCCCCGCTCAACCCGGCCACCTGTACCGACTTCTCACGCGCTTCCGGCGCTTCGCTGAGCGCCTTGAGCACGTACATCGTCGACAGGCCCGAGCGCAGCAGATCCGTGTACCTGGCCAGACCCTGCGGGTCCGGCTCGCGCTTGAACAGGATCGTGTAGGCCGCGTGGACGAACTGCTCGCCCTGCAGCACCAGCAGGTCGTCGACTGACTGGGGGGCGCTGCCGCCGGCAGCCGTCGCCTGGACCCGGCGCACCAGCTCGTCCAGTCCGGCCAGGGGGGCGTTGAAGGCCTGGCCTTCCGGATCGCAGCGAAGGTCGGCGATCAGCTGCTGCTTCGGCGCTCCTGCGGCCAGCCTCGTCGCGTAATCGCGCAATCCGGCCGGATCCGCTTCGCGACCGAGAACGCTCCGGTAGGCAGCGCGCACGAAGTCGGCTCCGTCGAATCCGAGCAGGTCGTCGACCGACTGCGGCGGGCGCTGCCGCACCGCGGCCGGTCTGGCGGCCGTGGCCTGCCGGCTGGCGAACGCACGCGCTTCATCCCCTCCCGCGATCTCGCTCCAGACCTGGGCCCGGGGAATCCCTTCACGCAGACGCGCCGCATAGGCTTGCGATCCCGCGGCGTCGGGCGTGCGGCCCAGCAAGGTCAGATATGCCTTCATGACAAAGGCGTCGTCGCTCAGGCTCTGGAACGACTCCACCAGGCGGTTGTCTGTCGCATGCATCGGCTGCTTTCCTTGGTCGTTGATGATGATCCTGGCCCGCTATTTTCGGGCAGCGCGCTGCTGCTCGTAGAACTCCGCCCACTTCGGCAGGATGTTCTTCGGCAGGTAGCGCGAGGAAACCTCACGGCCGTGGGCCGTCAGGCTGTCGCGCAGCTCCCGGGAGCCGCTGGAAATGACCGTGCCGATGGTCCGGGCCGCGTCGTCGACGTTGTACGGGTCGAAATAGACCGAGGCGTCCTGATAGATCTCGCGATGGACCGGGATGTCCGACGAAATCACCGGACAGCCGCAGCGCATGGCCTCGATCCCGGAATAGTCGAACCCCTCCGCCAGGCTGGGACAGATGGTCGCGACCGCATGCCGGTACAGCACACGCAGTTCCGGCGACGGAACGCTCTGGAGGTAATACAGGTCGCCGCGCTCGGCCCAGGGCTTGAAGGCCTTCATGACGGCTCCCTGGTCCCAGCCGAGGCTGCCGACCACCACCAGTTTCAGGTCGGGGTGGGTGCTGTACTTCAGCCGCTCCCAGGCGCTGACCAGCAGCTGGTGGTTCTTGCGCGGCTCGATGGTGGAGACCATCAGCAGGTACTCGAATTCGTCGGTCACCAGCTTGTCGAGCCCGGCGCCGGACTTGAACTCGGTCACTTCGGCCAGCCGGTTGCGCACCAGGCGCGGCACCAGGGTGCGCGGCGTCTCGTCGTCCTCGTGGTACTCCTGCGAGACCATGTTGTGGATCACGAAGGTCTGGCGCTCCACCTGCGGGAACACGGTCAGCAGATCCTGCCGCGTGGCTTCTGAGATGCAGGAAAACAGCGCGCCGGACTCCACGTTGGCACGCAGCGCCTGGTAATGCGTCGCCTGGTGGAAGGCCTTGTCGTTGATCGTGTGCGGCATCAGGATCGGCACCGCATCGTGGTAACGAACGATCATCTGGGTGCCGGCGCTCACCCGCCCGGGGAACGGCGTCTGCGCCAGGAAATAGTCGAAGCCGCGGGTATCGAGCAGCGGATAGCGCGGCGCGGACCGCAGGCCCATCGATTTCAGGCCGACCTTGTGGAAGTGGTTGCGCGAGGCCTGGATGACGACGTAGTCGTCTTCCGCGATCGCGTCCTTTTCCGACGCGTTCAGGGTCTTGTCGAAGAACGTGCGCCAGATGAAGTCGCCGAACAGCCGCGAATCGAAGATGCTGTGCGGCACCGGCCGGCCCAGCGCCACGCGGGCCTGCAGCAGGTTCAGCGCCATCGACCGGTTGATCTTGTCGGCCAGCGCGTCCCAGGCGCCGCTGTAGGGGCGCTCGCTGAGCGACACGATGAACTTGGACAGCTGGAAAATTCGCTTGGCTTCGCTGGCGCCATCGTAGCTGGGGGTCAGGCCCGGTCGCAGGCGGCGGCCGCCGTGCTGGATCAGGCCCTTCGCATACAGGCCCTCGAGCCGGCGCAAGCCGCTGAACAGCAGCCGCGTCTCCTGCGGAATGCCGGCGAAGCCGTCGAATGCGGCCTTGAGGTCGACCAGGATCCTCGTTCTTGTTGAATTCATTTCAGACTGCGGATGCAACGGGTTCTCCCTCCAGCATCCATTGAAGAGTGTCACGCAACGGAATGTCGGGGACGGCGCCGACCGTGTTCACCAGCTTGTCGCGACTGCCCCACAGCGATTTCACCTCGTTGGCTCGCACGAATGCCGGATTCACCCGCACTTCCAGCGCATGGCCGGACAGCTCGCGGACCATTTCGAGCACTTCCTGCAGCGAATAGGCGCGGCCCGAACAGACGTTGAAGGTCTGGCCCCGGGCTGCCGGGCACTCCAGCAGCCGCTTGTAATACTGCACCACCGTGCGCACGTCCGAGAAGTCGCGGGCCGAGTCGAGGTTGCCCAGTTCGATGAAGGGTGCCTGGCGCCGCACGTGGTTGACGACCTTGGGCAACAGGAAGCTGTCGCTCTGGCCGATGCCGGTGTAGTTGAACGGCCGCACCATCACGATCGGCAGCCGGTCGGTAAAGAGCCGCGCCATCAGTTCCATCGCCACCTTGCTGACGGCGTAGTCGTTGACGGGTCCATAGGGCGTCGTCTCGTCCATGACGCCGCCCGAACCGTTGCCATAGACATTGGCGCTGCTGGCCAGCAGCACCGCGTCGAGCGGCGCCTGGCCCTGGACCAGCGCCTCCAGCAGGTTGCGCGTCCCGATCAGGTTGGTCTGGTAGATGGCCTGGACGTCGCCGTGCGGGACGAAGGCGATCCCGGCCAGATGGGCCACCATGTGCGGCTGGACCTTGCGCACGGTGGCCGCCAGGGCGGCTTCATCGGACAGATCCGCAATGTGAACCGCGTGAACTTCCCCCAGAACCTCGCTGATCGGCTGACGGACCAATCCGTGCACTTCGTAACCGGCGCGGCTGAACTCGGCAGCCAGATACCTGCCCGTGAAGCCGTCCGCCCCGGTGATCAGGATGCGATTCATGTCAGGGCCCTGAAAACGGGATACGAGCAGGACCACTGTCCGCCGCCGGTCACCAGCAATCTGGCCTCCACATCGGGGGCCGGCTCGTCCAACGTGAATTCGCAAACGAGGATGTCTTCCTTGGGTTGGTCCCACGCGAACTTCATCTGAACGTGCTCGGCCCGCCCCTGGTTGCTCGTAACATCGAAGGTAACGAACGAAGGCGCTGCCGCAGCAGCGCCGGCGCTGTCCCGTTTCAACCTGAACTCGACCGCGTGCCGTCCGGGCGCCAGCTTGATGTAGGGCCCATAGCAGAGGAAGCCGCCTGCGTGGCCCGGTTTTGTCGAGTACCCCCCCTTGCCAGTCGCGAGGCTCCTCTCTCCGATCTGGGTGAAGTAGCTGTATTGTTGCGCATTGCGCTCGGTGAGGCCGAGGCTGGCGGCCTTCGCGGTGACGTCGTCGAGCTTCTTCTGACTCGACGACGCGATGCCGATGTCCCCGCCGCCATGGCCGCCGCTGAAGAACTTCAGCGTAAAACCATTCGCTTCGAAGCAGTCCCGGATGAAGTCATGCGACCAGCCGGATTCGAACCAGCCGAACTTACGGGCGACGTACAACGACTCTTGGTCCAGTCGCAGTCCCCACGCTTTCCAGTAGTGCGATTGCAGGGGCTCTCCGGCGAATCCGATCACGCCGTCCTCGACCAGCTTCTTCTTCAGTGCTTCGACCAGTTTCCATGGGCGCAGGCAATGATGGAGCGATTGGAAGAAGAAGGCTGCCGCATATTCGTTGTCGCCAAGGGTACCGACATCGTCGAAATTCAGGATGCTGCGCTTGATCCCGAAATGCCGCTGCGCGCTGCGCTTCATCGCCAGTTCGGACAGCGCCGGATCGATGTCGATTGCATGCACCTGCGCACCGCAAAAGGCGAAAACCTCGCTGCTCAGGCCATGCCCGGCTCCGAGATCGAGAATCTTCGGTGAGTCGCCCAGGCAGGCGATGGACAGCATGGATGACAGCGCCCGAACGTGCTCGGAGATGAACGCGACATTGTTGATTCCAAGCGGGTTTCGCGCCCCGAGCAGGGACGGAACGTCAACCGGGTGCAGTTCGCCATCGGCCTGATTGAGCTTGCGTCCCGAAATCTCTTCGTAAAGCGCAAGTTGCTGATCGTAGTATGTTTCAGAGAAGCCGCTAAGTCGCTGGTCAACCTGAGTCGAATACGAAAACTCGATCGGGTAATACTTGGCAACCACTTCTGGGTGGGTCAGGTTCCCGGCATAGCGCGTGTCGACAAGATGAATGAAGTCATCCAGGTCTGCAGCAGACAAAATTGGCATGGGAGCACGTCACCTTTATTCTGGTGCGCCCATTCGGGTCGCACGGATCCATCTTCCTAGCCACCGGCCGGGCTAATTGTCGGCCCGTCAGCCGAACGTGCGCCGGCGACTCACATCATGTCTAGAACGAAAATCCTGCTTCGTTGCGGCGCAGATCGGCAGCCACCATCATCTGGCACAAGCCTTCCAGCCGGGTGGTGGATTCCCAACCCAGTTTGCTCCTTGCCTTTTCCGGATTGCCGATCAGGAGCTCAACTTCTGCGGGCCGGTAGAACTTGGGATTGATCCGCATCACAGTCTTGCCGGTAGCGGTGTCCACCGCGGTCTCGCCCTCCCCGGAACCCTTGAACTCCACCCTGATGCCGGCGCCCTTGAACGCCATCCGCACGAAGTCACGCACGGTTTCGGTCCGGTTGGTCGCCAGCACATAGGTGTCGGGCTCCTGGGCCTGCAGCATCCGCCACATCCCTTCGACGTATTCCTTCGCGAAGCCCCAGTCACGTTTGGCATCGATGTTTCCAAGCTCGACGCAATCGAGCTTTCCCAGCTTGATCTTGGCTACGCTATCGGTGATCTTGCGCGTGACGAATTCGCGGCCGCGCAAGGGGCTCTCGTGATTGAACAGGATGCCGCTCGAGCCGAAAATGCCGTAGCTCTCGCGGTAATTGATCGTCATCCAGTGAGCGTACAGCTTGGCAACGCCATATGGGCTACGCGGGTAGAACGGCGTGTCTTCCGATTGCGGAATGGCCTGGACCTTACCAAACATCTCCGACGTGCTGGCCTGGTAGAAGCGGATCTTCGGATTGACGATGCGAATCGCTTCGAGCAGGTTGACCGGCCCGATGCCGGTGATTTCGACCGTGGTGATCGGCTGCTCGAACGACACGCCGACAAAGCTTTGCGCTGCCAGGTTGTACACCTCGGTCGCGCCGCTGGACTGCAGCAGCCGGATGCTTGCGCCCAGGTCGGTCAGGTCGTATTCGACCAGCCGCAGGTTCGGGTGCTTCTCGATCCCGAGTTCCTCGATGCGCCAGAAGTTCACCGCGCTGGTCCGCCGGTAAGCGCCGTAGACCACATACCCCTTGTCCAGCAGGAGCTCCGCCAGATACGCGCCGTCCTGCCCGGTGATGCCAGTGATGATTGCAGTAGCCATGACTCAGATGATCTCGATTTCAGGGAACGGGAAGATGAACCTGCCGCCGTTGGAGAGGTATTCCTTCTCGCGCCGCAGGATTCCGTCCTTGAAATGCCAGGGCAAAACCAGGAAGTAATCCGGATTCATGGCCTTCGCATCGACCTCGGAAATGATGGGGATGTGCGTACCTGGGGTGACGCGGCCGTATTTTTCGGGGTTGACTTCGGCGATCGCCGGAATGTCGGCCGCGGTGAAGCCGCAGAACTGCAGGACCACGTTGCCCTTGGTCGATGCGCCGTAGCCCAGCACCTTCTTGCCGTCGGCCACCAGGCTGCGCACCAGCCGCACCAGGTCTTCGCGATGGCGGTAGACCCGCTCCTCGAACTCGCGATAGGGCTTGGGCGTGTTGATGCCCATCCGCTCCTCCTGCTGCAGCATCCACTCGACCACCGCGCGATTCACGGGGCGGGTCTTGTCGGCCACCTTGGTCGCCGTCACGGCAAAACTGCCACCGTTGATATTGTTCATGATGACATCGACGATCTTCAGGCCGGCGGCCGTGAGGATCTTCTGAACCACGCCCAACGAATAATATTCGAGGTGTTCGTGGCAGATCGTGTCGTAGGAGTTCAGCCGGAGCATGGACGGCATGTAGCTCTGCTCGAAGTGCCAGACGCCATCGTCCGACAGCACCTGCTCGATCTGCATGGCGAAAGCGACCGGATCGTCGAGGTCATAGAACATCGCGATCGATGTGATGATCTTCGCCGGCTTCTTCATCACGCTGCGGTAGGCGCCAGCGGAGAAGAAGTCGGGCACCAGCTTCACGTCGGCCGGATAGTACGAGGCGAACTTCTTTCCGGTCGGGTCGATCCCGATGCGGCTGATGCCCTTGGTTTCATACGCCTTCAGCGTGGTGCAGTCGTTGCTGCCAATATCCAGCACGACGTCGCCCTCGTTCAGCTTGACCAGACGCTCAAGGTATTTCACCTTGTTGGTCAGGTGGTCGACCATGGACTGGTTCAGCCCGGACCGGTAACCGTAATTGTCGCCGTACATCTCCGCGGAGTTATAGCTGTGGCGAAGCTGCAGTAGGCCGCTTTTCGGCGCCCACACCAAGTCGAGGGGGCCCACCGTCACCGGCTCGCTCGCATCCCTGGGAAAGACCCCTGTGAGCGCCTGATTCCCCAGGCTCAAGACCGGCACCAAGTGATCGTCGTCGCCGACGCGACTCTTCTTGATTTCTGTGTAAGCAATCATGATATTTAGATCCACTTCTTTCCGAAAAGAACTTCCAACAGAGCCGCGCAACTCTGTTCCCAGGTGAATCGAGGCATTGCGGCGGTGGGGAATTCCACACCCGCCTTGCGCTTGTTCCACCATTCCGCAATGTCCGATTTTGCACTGCCAACATCATTGTGGTCGACGTAGGTCGCGTAGTCGCCCGCGATCTCGCGGAAAACCGGAAGATCCGAGCAGATTATCGGTGTCCCGTGATTTGCCGCTTCCACCAGTGGCAGACCGAAACCTTCCCCCTTGGACAGGAACAGAAGCGCGGACGCCTGCTCGTAAAGCATGTTCACCTCGGCGTCGGTCGGACCTTCGAACAGGAACAGCTTTATGCCTCGCAACTCGTGCGACCGCAGGCGCTCCAGCAGCGCGGTGACCATCCATCCCTCCTTGCCGGCGATGCACAACGCGAGTTCGCAGCCGTCTTTCCAGAGCGATTCCATGATGTCCAGGGCGGCGGCATGGGATTTGCGAGGCTCGATGGTTCCCACCATGAGAAGGTAAGGTCGCCCAGCCATCGCCAAGACGGCTTTGCTGATCGGGCCTTCGGACTTCCTGGGATCGACATCTGACCCGAGGTGCCAGTAACCGACACGGGGACGCCGCGCAAGCCCTTCGAGGCTTGCCATATGGTTCTGGATGTCTGTCGCAACCGCACGGGAGATGCAGATAATGCCGTCGCTGGAGGCGATCGCGGTGTTGACCCAATCGGTGAACCACTCCTTGCCCCCATCGACAATGTTTCCGGGGGGAAGCAGGATCGGGAGCAAATCGTAAACAACCGTGTAGATCGGTACCTGCAGGCTCCGCGCAATCTCGAAATGCGGGAAGAATTCCCGGTACCGCGCCCATGAGGAGTCCAGCATGAAGAGGATGTCTCCCGGTTGCAGCGCAACTGGGGGAGCTTCGCCGGTCGATGCCGCCTTTTCCTGCGCGGAGATAAGCCCCATGCTGTCTAACCAGGCGGTCGCGACGCGCAGCTCACCACCCTGAAGGGCGACCGCTACCGGTTCGAAACCCGGTGTCGGCGAGCAGTACAAGCCAATGACGATTTCTCTGACGACCCGCTGGATGCCGGTGAGGAGATCGATGCCGACAATCATGCTGACGTCGATCACGATGCGGGGACGACGGAACTGCGGAACCGGAATTGCAGCTAGCCAATCCGAGGCCATGGTAGTGGCAGCGGATGGGTCATTGCAAATGGCGATGTGTCGCGCAAGGCCTGGAATTGCCGATTCGGGCTGCGCTAATGCCTGCCTCTCAGCAAAGTCAAGCAGTGCTGCCGCGTACTGAGCGGCGCACTGAGCTGGGTCGTTATGGGCACTCACATATGCGCGTCCCGCGTCAGTAAGCCGAGTGCGTCCAGTCTTGTCGCCGCTGATATCGTCCAGGACCGACGCGATCTGCTCAATCGTCGGGTTGGCAGGAAGCTTCACCACCACGTCGGGCGGGTAGTCGCGGTAACTGGCGTCGTCGTTGACGATGACAGGCACCCCGTGAGCAAGGCAGTCCAGGACACCCTTCGGCGTGCCGCCGCGGCTCTTGGTGCGCAACTGGATGGCGACGTCGCAAACGCGAAGATATTTCTCAAATCCGTCTTGGGGCAGGAAGCCCGTAATTTGGATCCGCTCCTGCAGGCCGCTGTCCGTGATTGCCTTTAGCAAACTCTCGCCGAATGCGTCCTTTGCGAGTTCCCCTACGTACAACAAGTGGATACGCGCGTTGGAGGCGCAATCCGAGTGCAGGAAGGCCTGGAGCAATCGATCACCCCACTTAGTCCAGACGACATGGCCGAACGTCGCGATCACCACGTCATCTGGCCCGAAGCCAAGGCTGCCCCTCTCCTCAGCCAATCTCGACTTCGGCCACGGCACCGGCAGCGGCACCATCTGCGGAATTGTCCTGTACGGCGCTGCCCATCCTTCCGGATAGAACGACCTGGAGATGTCGAGATTGAATGCGGAGTGGGAAATGACTCCGATCGCACGATCCAAGACATACTTGGTGCCAGGCAGCCCAACCATCGTTGCAAGGTTGGGGTCCGGATCTGCCATGAGGGGTGCGAAGTGCCTCCGGGCCAGCGGACCGTGCGATCTGATCATCTCGCGCGCGTAGCTCCCGCTGTCATTCAGAAAATACTCGAGATAGCCGAACATTCCGCTAAGGTAGGCATCGTGCATGCCCACCACGCCGGGGTATTTGTCCAGCAGCGGCAACATGTGGATGTGGAATTCAGAATTGCCGAACTCGTACAGGATGACGTCGTAGTTTGACGCCGCTTGGTCGAAGCCGGACACCGGCAGGATGGGGAACGCTGAGGTCAGCGTATCGTCCAGAACCTCGTAGTCGTTCACGTATAGGTCGATGTCAAAATGCCGCGCCAAAAATGGGAGGAACCGCGCGTTGTAGTCCGCGATTCCGGAGCGGCAGGGCGGCAGAGGCGACAGCATTGCCAGTCGTTTGCGCGGCACCCATCCAGACACTGCCGCATTCACGCCAGCGACCTGCTTGCGTTCCAGCGCGTCGCTGAACGCTGCGAGGGCCAGGCCGGTCGTACGCTCCCAGCTGAACTGCTTCACCTTATCTAGGCCGAACCGACCAAGCTCATCGCGGAAGGGGGTGTCGGTCAATGCTTTCGCCATCACGGCTGCGATGGAGGATGCCGAAGCCGAATCGAACAAGGCGTCGCCGCGGCCGATCAGTTCTCTGATGCTGGAATTGTTGCCGCCGATCACAGGCGCGCCGCACGCCATCGCTTCCAGCACCGGCAAGCCTAAGCCTTCGTACAGCGAAGGAAAGACAAAGACATCGCACGTCTGGTAGAAGGCCAGGAGATCATCCTCTGGCACATATCCCGTGATGACGACGTCCGTCTCCTGCAGACCCGCGACCCGGGCGATGTCCATGTACGTCTCTCGCCGATGCTGGTCCATCGCGCAAACCAGAACCAGCTGGCAATCAGTGCGCAGCCGCGAAGGCACTTGCGCGAAGCCACGGATCGCGCCCGCGAGGTTCTTGCGATGGTCGTCGCCCCCCGTATAAAGAACGAATCGCTGCTTCAACCGGTACCGCGCAACGAGGGATTCCTTGAGCGTATTTCTGTCAGCCGCAACGCTGAAATGGGCGCCAACGCCGCCATGGACAGTCACAATTCGATCAGGGTTGATGCCCAGATGGTTGATTGCGTCCTGCCGCGACGATTCCGAAATGGCGAGCAACAGATCGGCTTTTCGAAGCCATCCGAGCCGGTTCAGGTACCACTTGCGGAATTCCTCGTTCTGGAAGTAGTGGTCCTGGAACACCAGGGGGATCAGGTCATAGAGCGTCGCCGACAGAACCTGGGCGGGGCCCAACGCCCCTGGAGCAGGCAACGCCACTCGCTCGTTGAACCCTTCGAAGGAGTGCGAGACATGCAGCACGTCCGGTTTGAAAGCCGCCACCATAGCGGAATAGGCGAGAGAGTCAAGGTCGTCCTGGTGCCCTGCGCGATAGCTGCGCGGCGTCGGCCAGTCGGGAAGCCCCGGCAGCCGCAAGATGCTCGTGGGCAAGATCGCGCTCAATGACGGTTCGTGTGTCAACGCCGACGACAGCACCGCGCGGACGTCAGTGGATGCAGCCTCCTTCGCAATCCCGCCGAACAGCGATTGTGAATAGCGGCCAACGCCGCGCTGCGCGGAGCCGACGGTTTGGCACGCCTGCAGGTCCACCACCAGTCGGACCGAGTTGAGTCGCGAGAAATTCATTGCTTGCTGGTTGTCCATAGTTTCACGCGCTCCGCGACAAGATGGTGCAACCGGAGAGCCTTGGTCATTTCTTGTGGCGCTTGCGGGGCTACCTCGACCGGCTCGGCCGGCTGCGGCTGCGGCTGCGGCTGCGGCTGCGGCTGCGGCTGCGCAACCGGCTGGCTGTTCTGTGCGATCGCGGTTAGGCGGTTCAACAGTTCCTCGTCCCGCGATTGCGCGATGTGTTCCCTGAGGTGGGCGAGCGATTGGGCAGCCGTCGCGTGGGCTTCGGTGACGCTAACGGAGAGATTCTGGAACTCAGTGTCGATGACGCGTTCGATCCTGGCGATGTCGGTGCCAATCTGCCTTGTTGAGCGGTTCAGCGCATCGGCCAAGCTGAAGATCTGACTGGCCATCGCGCGCTGGACGCGGCTACTGGTGCTCTCGCTTTCGACGTCGAAGAGCGCGCGGAAGACAACGCCTACGACGGGCATCACCGCCCACTGGTAGCGCCGGACGATTCGGTCGATGTCCGCAGGAACGTGCCGGGCGCGGCGCCCCTCGGGGGAGTTCCTGATCTGGCTCAGCAAGCCGACCTTCGAATAGCCTTGCAGAACGCGTCCGAGGTAGTAACTCATTCCACCAGGGTCCGCCGGACGGCCCAGGATAGTCTGGTAAGCACCGTCGACGAAATCGGCATTGTTCAAGGCCAACAGCCCGGAAACCGACCCATACCGACTGCCTTGCGCGTCTGGTATGTCGTAAGCAGGATTCGACATGGTGATATCGCTTTGCGCTGAAATGCTGGAATGGGCCACCCACATGGGATCTGACTGCGTGGGCCTCAGCCGCCTCAGGGGCGCGGCCAGACGCCACCAGCGGCTTTGCGTCACCGCCAAGAGGTCTTGCTGCAGCCGGGTAATTCGCTGCGCATGCATTTTCTGCGCCACGTCATGGCCCAAGCGCAAGTCCGAGAGCTGCAGCGCCAGTTCCTGCGCGTGAGCTTCCCGCAATTGATGCTCGTCTTGCGCAGCAAGGAGATCTTGCTGCAGCTGGGTGATTCGCTGCGCTTGCGTTTTCTGCGCCAAGTCGTGGCCCAAGCGCAAGTCCGAGATCTGCAACGCCAGTTCCTCCGCGTGAGCTTCCCGCAATTGCCGCTCGTCTTGCGCATCTCGCCGAGCCGCATTCAATTCGTCCTGCAGTTGCGCGAGCCGATGCGAGAGCGCCTGCTGCTCCGAAGCCGCACGCTGTCCATCGACTTGCGCCTGTTGCTGCAACGCCTGTTCCCGTGCGGCGAACTCATCGCGCAGCGACTGCGCCTTCGCCAACGCATCCTGCCGGTCCCGCGCATGAATCCGCGCCAGATCGGCGAGCGCCGCAGCGTGCTGCTCGATCAGCGCCCGAAACCTTGCTTGATGATTTTGCTCAGTGCGAATCCGGTCGTGGCGCCAATGGTGCTTCAACTTTTCCAGGCGAAGCAACTGCCGCCGCTCACGCAAGCCGCCAGCATCCCGCTCCTGCGCATGCTGCTCACGCAGCGTCTCCAGATAGGCATGGTGTTTCTGCACCAGCTCGAGGATTAACGCGTTCTTTTCGCGCTCCAGGCGGTCCCGCTCATCGCTTATCGCTCGCTGGATGCGATCGTCGTGCCGCGTTCGCTCTTCGTCGAAACGGCGCCTCACCTCATCGGCCGCGATGCGCGCCGACTGCTCCACGCGCAGCAATTGCGAGACCAGCTCGCGCTCGCGCTGCGATGCCAGCTCGAGCCGGGCCTCGAATCCCTGGTCTCTTTCGGACAGCCGCCGCAGGACGAGATCAAGGTTTTCAGCGCTAAGTTGTCCTGACTGCGCCACCGATTGGCTCAAGACCCGCTCCAGGGTCAAACGTACCTCTTCCCCCAGCTGCACCGCCTTGGCCAGCTGGCCCGCCTCGGCGCGGGCTTGTTGCAGCTCGACGCCTGCCCGTTCGCTCGCGGATTGAACCACGGCGCAGAAGGACGAGCTTGCCTGGCCGCTTAGAGAAAAACCGTCGAAGACGTTGGGGCCGGTCTTGAACGCGCCCCCGAGCCCCTTGTGCTCTTTCGACACGTAGAAGCGATTCAGGCCGTCGAAATACTCGAACGTGTAGCCGCGGACGAGGAGATGCCGCTCCCATTGTTCGAAGTTCTTCTCCTGCGTGAGCGGCAGGGTGCTCTCGACAACCACTACCCAGGGCCGGGTCTTTGCTTTCCCCCAACTCTGCAGGACTTGGTTCTCCAGTCCTTCGACATCGATCTTCAGCCAATGCACCTCGCGAACGGTGGTCAGCTTGAAGAGCTGCTCCAGCGTGATGCTTGGGACAGTGATTTCATTGACATGGAAACCGCGCTCGCGATGACCTTGCGCGATCGCGGCAGATGCGGTGGAAATGCCGGTGTCCGGAATCTCGAAGAAGTGCAGCAATCCAGGTTGCTCGGAAATCGCAGCCTGCACGATGACTTCATCCGGACGATCGTCTCGCAGTGCGCTGCAATAGACGGGGAGCGGCTCCACGTGGATGCCCCGCCAGCCGTGCTCGTAGAACAGCCGGCTGACAGAATCCATCCGCGGATGATGGGCGCCGACATCGATGTAGAAGCCGTCTGTAACGTCCTGCAAGGCACGCCAGAGCATCACATCCTCGAAGTTCTGTGCGTACGAGACCAGCGCAGTGCTCATTTGTCGTCGCGTCCGGCAGTCACTGCAGCTGACCTTCATAGACGTGCAGCGCTTCGTCCACGTCGTCGAACGGCTGAAGTTTTCCTTCGCTTAGCACGGCAGCCCGCGTGCAGTGCTCGCGCACGTAGTGCGCCTGATGAGACACGATGATCATCGCGCGGTCACGCCGCTTCTCGAACAACTCGATGTTGCACTTTTCGGCAAAACGCGCGTCGCCCACTGCGACCAGTTCGTCGATCAGGAAGCAGTCGAATTCGACAGCCATGCTGATCGCGAACGCCAGCCGGGCCCGCATTCCCGACGAGTACTTGTGAACCGGCTCGTACAAGTACTTCCCTAGTTCCGCGAATTCCTGCACGAACGGCACCTTGTCTTCGGTGCTGACGTCGTGAATGCGGCAGATGAAGCGCAGGTTGTCCAGCCCCGTGAGAGCGCCCTGGAATGCGCCTCCGAATGCGAGCGGCCAAGAGACCGACATACCGCGGCGGATCGTCCCTGATGTTGGCCGCTCGGCACCGCTGATCAGGCGGATGATCGTCGACTTCCCCGCCCCATTGCGACCAAGGATGCCAATCTTTTCTCCCCGATTGATGATCAGGTTGACATCCGATAACACCGTGATTTCGCCGCCACGAGTTGGATACTTCTTGCAGACATGCTCGATCTCAATCATTCCGGCGCCACCTGCCGGGCCACGACGCGCAGCTTGGCGAACCCGAGCAGGGTCAAGCAGGCGCAAATCAATGCCATGTAGCCGATGTCGTAGTGAGCCTTGATCGCTGAACCGAAATAGCCTTCCCGCAACAGCTCGACGCCATGCACCATTGGGAGAAGCAGGATGAAATCCTGCGCTGTCTTTGGCAACGCATCCACCAAGAATGCCGCGCCCGATAGCGGGAACAAGATGTAGGACGTTGGATGCCAGAACTTCTCGACCAATTCCGACTGTTCACTCCACGACCCCAGCAAGATGGCGAGCGCGCCGCCGAACCAGCAGAGCATGAGCCAGGCGGCGAGCACCTTGAGCGGATCTTCCGGCAGCCGCATCCAGCCAATGGCCGTGAACACCGTTGCCAGCGTAACGAAAGAGCAGCTCGCACCTGCGATTTCCAGCAGCAGTCGAGCAGCGAAGATGTCGTCGACTTTCACGTGGCGGTGGTACATCAGCGCCAGATTCGGTCCCACGGAGTTGATGCATCGTGCCGGCATATTGCGCCACAGAAGCACCGATGAATATCCCGTGACCGCAAAGGCGACGATCGGCAAACTGGATCCGTGTGAGGCGCCGGCGAAGGTCCAGAGGGCCGTCACGCCCAGAGTAAACAACATCGGCTCGAGGAAGAGCCACAAGAACCCGACGTTGTGCCTGCCGTAGCGCGTGAGTATCTCGCGCATGAGCAATGCGCCGATCACGCGGCGCTGGATCGCCCATGAGCGCCGTAGAGGGCTTGGTGATCCTGAAGACCGGAGAGGAGAGACAGCCATACTTGCGTCGACTCAATCCTGGTGTTCCCGCACACCCGCCAGCAACATGCTGAGGATGCCCCACGCGACAAGCCCGAGGATCAGGGTCGCAAGAATATTGCGCATCCGGCGCGGCTCCTGCGCCACGTCCGGCAGGCTTGGCTGCGCAATCCGCTCGAGGTAGACCTGCTGCCGTTGCGCTTCATTGCGCGCGTTCTCCAGGCTGGCCATCGTGCTCGAGAGCTGCTTGTTTGCAATTTCCGCTTCCAGCACCAGCCGCTGGAAATCACCCGATTTATTTGCCAGGGATTTCTGGCCACCGGCCGCCTTGCCCGTTTCCTTCGCGATTTCCCCCTGCAATGTCTTCGCACGGTTCTGCAGCGCCGGGATCTGGGGGTTGCTCGGCGTGAAGGCGCGCAGTTGGGCGAGCTGCGTGGTGGTGGCGATCAATTCGTCCTGCAGCTTGGCCACCTGCTGCAACTGCACCGTGGCCTGCCGCTCCGGATCGACCACGCCCTGCGTGTTGCGGTAGCGGGAAAGGGCCTGCGCGGCGGTCTTGGCCTGCTCCGCAGCCAGTGCCACTTCTGCTCCCGCATACTTGATCATGTCCTGGCGGCCACGCTCGTTCATGCGATTGACCAGCGCCTCGCTTTGTTCGAGCAGAAGGCGATTGGCGCTGACGGCATCGTTGGCCGTGAACGCCTTGACGGTCAGGGTGCTGATGGACGATGCCGTATCGGTCTGCACATTCACCATCTTCTGGTAATAGCGATGCAAGGCCTCGAAGCTGTCGTCGGGATCGATCCCGGCGAAACGACTGACAAAATCCACCTTCGCACTGCCGTACGCCTTGCCCAGCCGCAACCGCTCATTGAGCACGCCCAACGCGTCGCGTGACAGGATGTACTCATGAACGCTGTAGCTGTCGTCCTGCGCGCGCGAAAAACCTGCCCCACGCAGAAAACTGCCCAGGGGCGAAGTCGACTGGCGTTCGGGACTGCGAACCACGAACCGACTTTCGGAGGTGTAGACGTCCGACGCGATCAGCCCGAAGTAGAGGATGGCGAGCGCCGTCGGCACCACCACGGTCAGCAGGAAGAGGCGGTTGATGCCCGCGACCCGCTTCTTGAGCGAAATTTTCATGCGGCGATTATGCGCGACCGTATTTGTCTTCGAAGCGGACGATGTCGTCCTCACCGAGGTACTCGCCGCTCTGGACTTCGATCAGCACCAGATCCAGCACGCCGGGATTGGTCAACCGGTGTTTGTGTCCGGCAGGAATATAGGTGGACTGGTTGGTGTGAAGCAGGATCTCCTGCTCGCCGTTCACGATCAAGGCGGCGCCCGACACCACGATCCAGTGCTCGCTGCGATGGTGGTGCATCTGCAAGCTGAGCGACGCCCCCTGCTTCACCTCGATGCGCTTCATCTTGTACTGCGGCCCTTCACCAAGCACCGTGTAGGAGCCCCACGGCCGATGCACGGTGCGATGGAACTTGTGCGCGTCATGGCCTTGCGCCTTCAACATGGCGAAGATCTGCTTGACGTCCTGGCTGCGATGCCGATTGGCCACCAGCACGGCGTCCGGCGTGTCGATGATGATCAGGTCTTCGACTCCCACGGTGCCCACCAGGCGATCGGCGCTTTGCACATAGCAACGGCTGGTGTCGTGCAGCAGGGCTTGCCCCTGCACCCGGTTGCCACGCTCGTCCGGGGCGGCCAGGTCGCCCACGGCGTTCCATGAGCCGATGTCGCTCCAGCCGATGTCGCACGGCACCACGGCGATGGCCTCGGTCTTTTCCATCACTGCAAAGTCGATGGAGTCTTCCGGCACCTTGGCGAAAAGCTCCGAATCCAGCTCCACCTGCAGCCGCCCGGAGCCGCTGGCGGTCCTGGCCTTGTCCAGACAGACCCGGACGGCCTCCAGGATGTCCGGGCAGTGCCGCGTCATCTCACGCAGGATTACCCCTGCCGAAAAACAGAACATCCCCGAATTCCAGTAATGCCGTCCGCCTTCGACATACTCGACGGCCTTGTCCAGCGTCGGCTTTTCGACGAAGCGCACCACCTTGTTGCCGTCCGCTTCGATGTAGCCATACCCCGTTTCGGGCGCGCCCGGAGTGATGCCGAAGGTGACGATGCTGCCGTCGCGGGCCAGCGCCCTGGCCTCGGCCACCGCGGCTGCGAACGCGGCCTGGTTGCTGATCAGATGGTCGGCGGCCAGCACCAGCAATTGCGCGTCATCCCCGTGGGTGCGCTGGATCTGCAGGGCAGCAGCTGCAACCGCCGCCGCCGTGTTGCGGCCGAACGGCTCCAGGACGTATGAGGTGGCGATCTTGCGAGCATTGACGGCGCGGTAGTCGTCCTCCACCTTGAAGAACAGCTCGCGGTTGCTGATGGTCAGGATTTCCTCGACGCCAGGCAACAACGCTCCTCTCAAGAAGGCCTTCTGCAGCAAGCTTTGCCCGTCGGCCAATCGCATGAAAGGCTTGGGGTGCAACTCTCGCGAAACCGGCCACAACCTGGAGCCCGAGCCTCCGCACAAAATCACTGGAACCAGCATGAAAACTCCGAAAAACAAAGATTGATTGGTTGCCCGGTGGTCGACGCGTCAACGTCGGGGCGCCTCCGGCACCGGCCAATTCAACGGCTCATCGCGGTTGGCATAGACGCTCGCCGGGGCCTGTGTCAGGTTCTTGACCTGGCGCAGGAAAGATTCGACGGCGGACCGGTCGGGCCGCTGCGGATTGGACCAGAAATCGTCAAGGCTGCCGTTGTGGGTGAGGTCGGGCCGCTTGTAGATCGCCTCGCCCATCACCATCAACGGCGCGTTTCGTTCCAAGGCCTGGAAGCCGACGGTGCTGTTGATCAGCACGACGCCGGCAGCGTGTTCGGCGAGGTCCGGGGTATCGCCTTCCACCAGGTGCAGCACACGCCTGGGCATGCCGAGTTCCTCGGCCAGGCTGTAGATCAGATTGGCATGACCGAGCCCGCCGCGCGCATGGGGATGCTGCTTGAAGACCAGCGTCGCCGATTCCGGGGCGTGGGTCGCAAACGAACGCATGACTTCGATGATGAAGTGGACGTTTTCCGGATAGCGGCTGTGCTGGGTGATCTGAGCGTCCCCGTCGAACTGCAGCGGCACGAAGAAATAGGGGTCTTGCGCAGCGAACAGACGGCGCTGGATCGCGAGGTCGTGGCTGGCTTGCCCGTATTTCCGGAACCAGGATCGCACCCAGTACGCGGCATAGTAATAGGGGTTGGTGACACGATGATGGGTGTAAGCGGGGTAGCTCCCACGCCCACGATGCATGGCTGCGTAATGTTTGCAGGCGTGCCAGGCCATCTTCTGGAAGTGCCGGGGCGATGCGTCAGGCTCGATGCCCGCCTGGGAAAACTGTGACCGAGGGCCCTCTTCCCGCACGGTGGGTCCCGGCAACTGCCAGAAGAACCTGTTGAGCGTCGTGGAATAGCCGTTGACGCCCCCCAGCTCCATCGTCACGAAACCGGGCCGGAAATAGCCTTCTTCACACACGACGACCGGAATGCCGGCATCCATGGCCAATTCGATCGCCGGCCGGTGGTACGCCCGGGATTGGCCAAACAGGACGATGCAATCGATCCCACGACGGGAAACCAGGTCGCGCAGAAAGGCCGGCCAGCTGTCGGGCGTCCCGACAAACTCGATGGGCGCAACGGTTTGACAGTCATTCCGGTCACCGCCCTGGAACACCACGCGATCCACCCGGGCCCCGCAAAGGTGGAGCCACTGGGCCATCCGGTCATAGAAGGGGCCGACAGGGCCCTGCAATTGCAACACCCGCCTGGAACTGGAAAGAGTGATCCATGCGGGATTGGCCGCGACCGGCAGCACGCGCGCCTGACCACCCCAGCTTCTCTCCACCCCCAACAATTGCCTCGGAACCGCGATGCGCTGATGAGCCAACAGATTCTTCCTGTCCGTAAATTCCAAATTCTTGCTTGCTGGCGCGACAGATGCATCCCCCATCGTGGTGACACCTGTTTGCCGCATGGCTTCTAAATGTTACTAAAAAAGTGTCTGCTTCGCGCCTACGTCATTTTGCTTCCGTTTGTCTCAAGCAGTCCAGTTTTGGGGGTTCCATACCGTAACAACATCCTCAATTCGCGCTTCAGGCGGGCATTTTCGAGGCGGCGCGACTCCCCCATGAAACTGAGCAGCATCAGAGGCAGTCCGTCCTGCGCCGTGCTGCGCGCGACCCGCGGCGGCCGCGGCAAGCCGTAGAGATCGGCAGCCAGGTCGAAGTACGCCCCCATTTTCATCTCGCTGTCGTCGCTCACGTTGTAGACCCGCTGCGGCCTGCCGCGCCAGATCGCCGCGATCACGGCGCGGGCCAGGTCATCGGCGTGGATGTGGTTGGTGTAGACGTCGTCAGCATCCTGCAAGACTGGCGTGCGCTTGCGCAGCCGCTCCCTGGGCGTGCCGCCTTCGCGATCGGGCGCATAGATGCCGGGGATACGCAGGATGCTGGCGCGCACATGCGCGGCGCGACCGAAATGCCGCACCGCGGTCTCGGCGTCGACCCGCCTCTGCGCCCGCGGCGTGCCAGGCTGCACGGCCCGGGTTTCACTCACCCGCTCGCCCTTGCAGTCTCCATACACGCCGCTGGTCGAGCCATACACCAGGGCCTGCGGCACGGTCCTCGATCGCAGCGCCCGCAACAAGGCCACGGTCCGCAGATCCCGCCACCACTGCGCCTGGTCGTCGTTGCGTGGGGGTGCCAGGTGCACCACCCGAGTCGCCAGCCCGGCCAGCCGCGCCAGGCTCGCGGACCGGTCCAGGTTGCCCAGCAAGGGCGTGATGCCCTGTTGCCGCAGCAGCGGGACCCGGTCCGGCGATGATGTCAACGCCAGCAACCGCACGCGGTTCCCCAGCAGCTTTGCGACCCGCACGCCCACATCGCCACAACCGACGATCAGGACACGTTCACGGCGAAAGCGGGCCGGCAAGGCGCCGAGGGGACTCTGGATTGAGGGCAAAATCGGGGGAGTTCTTCTAGAGATCGACCGAGGATAACCAAAACATGACGAGTGCAACGCCCGCTGCGGCCACGTTCCAGGTCAGCGTTCTGCCGAGCGGCCGAACCTTCTGCGTCAATCCCGACGAAGCCATCCTGCCCGCGGCCATCCGCCAGGGCATCGGCATGCCCTATGGCTGCAAGGACGGCGCCTGTGGCTCCTGCAAGTGCAAGAAGCTCGAAGGGCAGGTGTTCCATGGCCCGCACCAGAGCAAGGCACTGTCGGCAGAGGAAGAAGCCGCCGGTTACATCCTCACCTGCTGCGGCGTGCCGCTGACCGATGTGGTGCTCGAATCGCGCCAGGTCACCGACGAGTCGGCCTTCCCCATCAAGAAGATGCCGTCCCGCGTCACCTCACTGGAGAAGGTCTCCTCCGACGTGATGGTGATCCGCCTGCAACTGCCGGCCAACGACACCATGCGCTATCACGCCGGCCAGTACATCGAGTTCATCCTGCGCGACGGCGCCCGCCGCAGCTATTCGATGGCCAACGCGCCCCACACGCTGGTGAAGTCGGATGCGACGCCGCCGGTCGGGCCCAGCATCGAGCTGCACATCCGGCACATGCCGGGCGGCAAGTTCACCGACCACGTTTTCACGACCATGAAGGAAAAAGAGATCCTGCGGGTCGAAGGCCCTTACGGCAGCTTCTTCCTGCGCGAAGACTCGGACAAGCCCATGATCCTGCTGGCTTCGGGCACCGGTTTTGCGCCGATCAAGGCGGTGATCGAGCACATGCAGTTCAAGGGCATCACCCGGCCCGCCACGCTGTACTGGGGCGGCCGGCGTCCGGGCGACCTGTACCTGGACGAGTGGGTGCAGGCCCGGCTGGCCGAAATGCCGAACCTCAAGTATGTGCCGGTCATCTCGAACGCCACTCCGGACGACAATTGGACCGGCCGAACCGGCTTCGTCCATAAGGCGGTGCTGGAAGACTTCCCGGACCTGTCCGGGCACCAGGTTTACGCCTGCGGCGCGCCGATCGTCGTCGACTCGGCGCGGGCCGAGTACAGCGCGGCAGGCAGGCTGCCGGCAGAAGAGTTCTTCGCCGACTCGTTCACCACCGAAGCCGACAAGCACAAGGACTGAGATTCTTTTCGGCTACCGCAGGAACAGCCACATCGGCGTGCGGAAACGAACGATGCTGGAGTACAGCCAGAGATAGACGGCGATGAAGACGCCGCAGAAAAGCACCAGCACCGGCGTGTTGTTCCAGAACATGGCCGCCGGTACCACCGCCAGCGATGAAAGCGCCCACAGGTAGAGCGACGTGAGCGGATTGCGGTTGACGCGGCCCGTCAGGTACCGACCGCCCTTGCCCGAGTGCAGCAGGCGGCGAAAAATCAGCGAGTGCAGGTGCGACGCGTCGGGACTGGTGATCGGCACGCCCTTGAGCACCTTGCGCCGGTAGATGCTGAAGGCCGTTTCCATCGTCGGATAGAAGAACAGCAGCACGGCGAACCACGGCGACACTTCCGGATGGCGGTGGAACAGCAGCACGGCCAGTTCCGCCATCATGAATCCCATGAAGTAGGCGCCGCCGTCCCCCAGGAAGATCCGCCCGCCCGGAAAGTTCCAGACGAAGAAGCCGAGCAGCGCACCCACGCAGCACAGCGCCGTCAGCAGGATGAACTGGTCGTCCACGCAATAGGCCACGTACGCGATTGCGGCGAACATCATCATGCAGACCATCGACGCCAGGCCGTTGAAGCCGTCGATGATGTTGACCGAATTCGCGATGCCGGCGACCGCGAAAACGGTCAGCGCAATCGAGACGACACCAAACGCGAGCAGCGTGTCCAGGACGAAGATGTCAGTCCGATCGATCACCGCGCCCAGCACCACGGCGCCCAGGAAGGCGGACAGGGCGGCCGCCAGCAGGCGCTTGCGCGGACGGATGGACAGCGTGATGTCTTCCGCCAGTCCGTACGCCATCGCTGGAAAGCCGCACACCACCAGCAACACCATCTGGTCTTCGATCGGAGTGCGCCACCGAACGTAGATTGCGCACGAAGCGAGAGCCGCAAAAATGCCGACACCGCCCAGGCGAGGCACGGGCTTGTGATGGAATTTCTGCGGGCCGCCGAAGTCGCTGTCGGTGCCCCACACCATTCCATTGCTGGTCTGGCGCACGAAAAACAGCGCAATGACGAAGGAAATCGCCGCCGATGCCAATACCAAAACCATGGGAGAGATACTGCTTGAAAACGTAAGGAGTTGATTCTGGTGTGTCAGTGCGTTCGGCGCAATCCCCTCTTTGAAGGATATGCAGCAAAGCAGCACGACTGTGTGAAATGACCGCTCATTCCGAGACCGAAATCCGCAATGACGAGTACCAGGCCGCCAAGTCGTCGATCTCTGCATCGGTGAGCGGCTTCGCGATCACGGCCATCACCTCGTTCCCACGCTTGCCGCTGCGGTAATTGCGCAGCTGCTCGACAAGATAGATCGCTGGCTGTCCTGCCAGGTTCGGCGCGTTGGGCAACTGGCTGAGCCCAAGTGTGCCATGGCAGGTCGCGCACATGGCGGCGCGGGCCTTGCCAGCGACAGGGTCGCGCGCCAGCGCGTTGCCCGGCGGCAGCGCCAGCGCCGCCAACAACAACATCGGCAGCATGGAAGCGGCTTTCACTCGCTGTAAGTGATTCGGTAAATTGCGCCGGCAAAGTCGTCCGACACCAGCAGCGAGCCGTCGGGCAAATTCGCCACGTCCACCGGCCGGCCACGGTATTGCCGGGTCGCCGGATCGAGCCAGCCGTCGGCGAAGACCTCGGTCTTGTCGGCGGAGCCGTCGGCCTTCAGGCTGGTGAACATGATCCGCGCGCCGATCGGGTCGGTCCGGTTCCAGGAGCCATGCTGCGCCGAGAACAGTCCACCCTGGTACTTGGCCGGAAATTTCTTGCCGGTGTAGAAGGTCAGGCCCAAGTCGGCCGCGTGCGCATCGGTCAGCACTTCGGCGTTGGTCACGTTGGCCGGCAGCGGATCCTTGTCGTAGCCATGGTCGGTGATGCGGGTGCGGCCCTGGATCCACGGATAGCCGTAGAACTGGCCGGGCCGGGTGGCGCGGTTGATTTCTCCCGCCGGAATCAGGTCGCCCATGCCGTCGGTCTGGTTGTCGGTGAACCACAGCTCGTTGTTCTTCGGGTTGAACTCCAGCCCGACCGAGTTGCGGATGCCGCGCGCATAGACCTCGCGCTTGCTGCCGTCGAACGGATTCAGGCGCACGATGCCGCCGATGCCCCACTCGTCATAGATCTTGAGCTTGTCGCGCGGCTGCACGTTGTGCGGCTGGCCCAGCGTGATGTACAGCATGCCGTCCTTGCCGACCCGGCAGGTGCGGGCGCCGTGGTTGTAGCTTTCCTCTTCCGTCGGAATCAGCTTGCCCTGCGGCACGACTTCGATCACGGCGACGTCCGGGCCTTCGTAGAAGAATTCCGCAGCCGGGAAGTTCAGCACCCGGTTGTGTTCGGCGACGATCAGGAATCCGTCCCGCGTCCAGCACACGCCGTTGGGGACGCTGAATTTCAGCGAGGGCGCAAACGACTTGACCTCGGTGGCCATCTCGCCGCTGTTGCGGTTGGTCACCGCCCACACCGTGGTCTTGCGCGTGCCGACGAACAGCATGTTGGTCGATGGCGCCACTGCCATGTGGCGGGCATCGGGAACGATTGCGTACAGCGAGATCTTGAAGCCGGGCGGCAGCTTGACCCGCTTGAGGTTCTCCCTGATCGCGTCCGCGTTGGGCCCGCTCTGGGGCACAAGGGGGATGTTCAGGTCAGTGGTCGCGACCTTCATCTGCTTGAGTTTTTCGATGTTGGGCGCCGCTGGCTGCGCGGTCGCGCCCTGCGCCATGACGATGCCCGCAACTGCAGCAACAATGGCCTTGGTCCTGGGATGCATACGTTTCTCCTCGCCTTTGGGTAGCAAGCACTGAGGGTCGCGGGCGCACACGCGCAGGCGCAGTGCCACCAGCATGCTAGTGAGCGAATCCCCGCTTGACAAGGCAAGCTCAGCCGCGGAACCGGCCATGCGGGTTTTGAGGACAATGGTGGCCATGAACCGCAGACACCTCCTCCTCTCCACGCTGGCCGCGGTTGCGGCTCTCTCCTCTTCCTTGGCCATGGCCCAGGCCCGGCCGATCCGGCTGATCGTTCCCTACGCGGCCGGCGGCCCGATCGACGTCACCGCACGCCTGCTCGCGGAGCGGGTCAAGGATTCGCTGGGCACCGTCATCATCGAGAACCGGCCCGGCGGGGGCGGCAACATCGGCGCCGACGCGGTGGCCAAGGCCGCACCGGACGGCCTCACGATCGGCATCTCGGCCGTCGCGACCCACGCGATCAACCCCTGGCTGTTTTCGAAGATGCCCTACGACGCGGCCAGGGACTTCGCGCCCATCACCCAGATGGTCCGCGTGCCCAACGTGCTGGTGATGAACGCCGACACGGCGGCCCGGCTCAAGATCAACTCGGTGCGCGACCTCATCGCGTACGGCAAGGCCAACCCGGGCAAGCTCAATTACGGCAGCGGCGGCAACGGCAGCGCCGGGCACCTGGCGGGGGAGATGTTCAAGCGCGACGCGGGGATCTTCGCGGTGCACATCCCTTACAACGGTGGCAACCCGGCGCAGCTGGCCCTGTTGTCGGGGCAGGTGGACTTCAACTTCGACAACCTCGCCACCGCCGCGCCGAACATCCGGGGTGGGAAACTGAAGGCGCTGGCAGTCACGACGCTGCGGCGCTCGCCCAGCCTGCCCGACGTGCCGCCGGTGGCCGACACGCTCAAGGGGTTTGCAATCGATACCTGGTGGGGCCTGGTGGCGCCGGCCGGCACGCCGCGCGACATCGTCGCCAAGCTCAATCAGGCCTTTGTCACGGCATTGCAGTCGGCGGAAGCGAAAACCCGCTTCGCCGGCCTCATGGCCGAGCCGGTTCCCAACAGTCCGGCCGAATTCGGCGATTTCATGAAGGCGGAACTGGCCAAGTATGAGAAAGTGGTGAAAGCGTCGGGCGCAAAGGTCGACTGAAATCCCGTCCCGCTGAGCGTCCTACGGCGCTTGTGGGACCCGTCCTACACGAGTCTTTTGCGCCAAGGCGTAAGTTTGTTTTTCAAACGACAACAGCGGGAGACGGATGCCATGAAAACGCCACATGTTCTTCTCGTTCCATTCCTTGCTGCGAGCCTGAGCTTCAGCGCGTTTGCGCAGGCCCCGGCCACTTCCCCACAGGACAGTGCGACAGCCCGCTCGCTGCTACCCGCCAAGGGCCGCGGTTACGTCGGCCTGAGCCTGGGCCCCTCCCGCTTTTCGACGCACTGCGGGGTGACCACCCTCAACTGCGACAGCAGCGACAACTCGGTCCAAATCTCGGCCGGCAGCATGCTCGGCAACTTCTGGGGCGTCGAGCTCGCCTATCTCGACATGGGCCGCATCAGCCGGGGCGGGGGCACCACACGGGCCCAGGGCCTCAACCTCAGCGTGGTCGGCAAGGCGCCGCTCTGGCAATCCCTTGGCGTGTTCGGCAAGATCGGGACGACCTATGGCCGGACCGAGACCTCCGCCTTGCTCGGAAGTGGCGTCAACAACGGCACGGACCGGGGCTTCGGCCTGTCGTATGGAGCTGGCGTCAGCTACGACTTCACGCCGCGGCTGTCGGCCACCCTGGCCTGGGACAGCCACGACTTCCGGTTTGCCGGCAGCGGCCGCGATCCGGTGCGCTCCACCAGCCTCGGGCTGCAGTACAAGTACTGATCATTCGCCCAGGTAGGCCGCCCGCACCTTCGGGTCGGTCAGCAGTTGCCGGGCATCGCCACTCATGGTGATGAGGCCGGACTCCATCACATAGGCCCGGTTGGCGACCTGCAGCGCGCGGCTGGCGTTCTGCTCCACCAGCAGGATCGTCACGCCTTGCTCGTAGACCTCCTTCACGACCTCGAAGATCTTGTCGACCATGATCGGCGACAGCCCCATCGACGGCTCGTCCATCAGCAGCACCTTGGGCCGGCTCATCAGGGCCCGCCCCATGGCCAGCATCTGCTGCTCGCCGCCCGACATGGTGCCGGCCAGCTGGTCCTTGCGTTCCCTCAGCCGCGGGAAAATCGTGAACACCTTCTCCATGTCCTTGGCGATCTCCGGCTTGTCGTTGCGGATGTGGGCGCCCATCTGCAGGTTCTCGGTGATCGTCATGCGGGTGAAAACGCCGCGCCCTTCCGGCACCATCGCCAGGCCCTGCTTGACCAGGTCCCACGCGCCCTTGCCGCGGATGCTCTGCCCGAGGTACTTGATGTCGCCGTCCACGAACGGCAGGCTGCCGGTGATGGCCTTCATCGTCGTGGTCTTGCCGGCGCCATTGGAGCCGATCAGCGACACCAGTTCGCCTTCGCGCACTTCGAAGTCCACGCCCTTGACGGCCTGGATGCCACCGTAGGCCACCTTCAGTCCGCTCACTTCGAGAAGAATCTCTGCCATTTGCTTGCGTCCTCAGTGACTGCTGGTGCCGAGGTAAGCCTCGATCACCTTTTCGTTTTTCTGCACTTCGGCGGGCGTGCCCTCGGCGATCTGCTTGCCGTAATCCAGCACCGTCACCCGGTCGCACAGGCCCATCACCAGCTTGACGTCATGCTCGATCAGCAGGATGGTGCGGTTGTCCTTGCGGATCTGGTCGATCAGCTGGCGCAGCAGCACCTTCTCGGTGGCATTCATGCCGGCAGCCGGCTCGTCCAGCGCGATCAGCTGCGGATCGGTGGCCAGGGCCCGCGCGATCTCCAGCCGGCGCTGGTCGCCATACGACAGCGTGCGCGCCTTGTAGTCGGCGAACTTGCCGATGCCCACGTAATCGAGCAGCTCCTGCGCCCGCGTGGCGATCGCCAGCTCCTCGGCCTTGAATCCTGGCGTGCGAAAGATCGCGCCGAGCAGGCCGGAGTGGGTGCGGATGTGGCGGCCGACCATCACATTTTCCAGCGCCGTCATGTCGGCGAACAGGCGGATGTTCTGGAACGTGCGGGCGATGCCGGCCTTCGCTACTTCATGCACCGCGCTCGGCTTGTACGGTTTGCCGGCCAGCTCGAAGGCGCCGCTGTCGGGCGTGTACAGCCCGGTGATGACGTTGAAGAACGTGGTCTTGCCGGCGCCGTTGGGCCCGATCAGCCCGTAGACCTGGCCGCGTTCGATGGTGATGCCCACATCGGAGAGCGCCTGCAGGCCGCCGAAGCGCTTGGAGATGCCGGCGACGCGAAGAACTGTTTCTGCCATATTCGTCCTAGTCAGTTGGGGACAGAGCTGAAGATCTGCCCCCAAACAAATCAGTTAAGCGCCGTGCTGCCGGGTGCGCCCGGCGGCGGGGCCTTGCTGTTCTGCAGCGACTTGCCGTGGGTGGGCGCCGGCCAGAGCCCGCGCGGACGCAGCAGCATGACCGAGATCATGGCCACCGCGATCAGCAGCTGGCGCAGGATGGCGGAGTCGAGCCGGCCGCCGGTCATTGCCTGCAGCGGACCGGCCACGTAACGCAGCACCTCCGGCAGGGCCGAGAGCAGCACCGCGCCCAGGATCACGCCGGGCAGATGGCCGATGCCGCCCAGCACCACCATCGCGACGATCATCACCGACTCCATCAGGCTGAACGATTCCGGGGACACGAAGCCCTGGAAGGCGCCGAACATCGAGCCCGCGACGCCGCCGAAGGTGGCGCCCATGCCGAAGGCCAGCAGCTTCATGTTGCGGGTGTTGATGCCCATGGCCTTGGCGGCGATCTCGTCCTCGCGGATCGCCATCCAGGCGCGGCCGATGCGAGACAGCTCCAGCCGGTGGCAGACGATCACGCTCACCACCACCAGCGCCAGGAACAGGTAGTAGTAGAGGGTGACCGACGCGATTTCGTATCCGAACAGGTTCAGCGGCTTGCCGAGGTTCAGGCCCCAGAAGTGGATCGAGTCGATCTGGTTCAGGCCCTTGGGACCGTTGGTGATGTTGACCGGGTGATCCAGGTTGTTCAGGAACACGCGGATGATTTCGCCGAAGCCCAGCGTCACGATCGCCAGGTAGTCGCCACGCAGCTTGAGCGTCGGCGCGCCCAGGAGGATGCCGAAGATGCCGGCCAGGGCCGCGCCTGCGGGAATCACGACCCACAGCGGCATGTGCAGGCCGCTGGGGAACACCGCCGCGATGGCGGTGAAGTTGTCGGTCAGGTGTGGCGAGGCCAGCAGGCCGAACATGTATGCGCCGATCGCGTAGAAGGCGACGTAGCCCAGGTCCAGCAGGCCGGCGTAGCCGACCACGATGTTCAGGCCCAGTGCCAGCAGGACGTAGAGCAGCGCCGTGTCGGCGATCCGCACCCACGCATTGCCCTGGGTCTGCAGCAGCAGCGGCAGGATGATCAGCAATGCCGCGCCGACGGCCATCACCACGTGCTTGTTCTGGCGGTTGATGAAATTCATCATGGTGCAGTCCTTCCTTCAGGCCCGGTCCGCCACCCGCTCACCCAGCAGGCCGGAGGGCCGCAAGGTCAGGATGATGATCAGGACGATGAAGGCAAAGATGTCGGAGTAGTGGCTGCCCAGCACGCCGCCGGTCAGCGCCCCGATGTAGCCCGAGCCGATCGACTCGATCAGCCCCAGCAGGATGCCCCCGATCACGGCGCCGCCCAGGTTGCCGATGCCGCCGAAGACCGCGGCCGTGAACGCCTTGAGTCCCGGCAGGAATCCCATGGTGTGCTGCACGGTGCCGTAGTTGGACGCGTACATCACGCCGGCAATCGCGGCGAGCACCGCGCCGATGATGAAGGTGGCGGAGATCACGGTGTCCGGCCGCACGCCCATCAGCGCGGCGACACGCGGGTTCTCCGCGGTGGCCCGCATGGCCCGGCCCATCCGCGTGTAGTTCACCAGGTACATCAGCACCGCCAGCGACACCGCGGTCAGGCCCAGGATCATGATCTGGGTTGCGGTGATGACGGCGCCGCCGACCTGGAACGGCACCGACGGCAGCAGCGTCGGATAGGGCTTGTAGTTCGGCTTCCAGATGATCATTGCCAGCGTCTGCAGCAGGATCGACATGCCGATGGCGGTGATCAGCGGCGCCAGCTTGGGGCTGTTGCGCAGCGGCCGGTAGGCGATCTTCTCGATGATGAAGTTCAGCATCGCGGCGACCACGCAGGAAATCACCAGCGCGATGATCAGCACCAGCCAGCCGGGCATCCACGGCATCGACTCCTGCATCGTCACGATGATCGACCAGCTTGTCAGCGCCCCCACCATCAGCACCTCGCCGTGGGCGAAGTTGATCAGGTTGATGATGCCGTAGACCATGGTGTAACCCAGGGCCACCAGGGCATACATGCTGCCGAGGACCAGACCGTTGATGATCTGCTGCAGCAGGATTTCCATATCGCTTCTCCGTTCGTTTGAAGCACATTCAGCACCAGAAGCACATCTAGCAAAAAACCCGCCAGATGTCGATTCTGCGGGTTGATGGTGCGCGATTGTAGCGATGGGGTCCAGCGGCAAAAACGCCGCGGCGGCGGGGTTTACCCTCGAAGGCTCACTGCTTGCCTTCGTTGAGTCGCCGCAGCTCGCGCAGCTTGTCCGCGATGCGGATTTCCAGTCCGCGCTCCACCGGCCGGTAGAACTGCGGCGGCTTCATCCCTTCCGGAAAATAGTTCTCGCCCGCCGCGAATCCACCCTCCTCGTCGTGCGCATAACGATAGTCCTTGCCGTAATCCAGGTCCTTCATCAGCTGGGTCGGCGCATTGCGCAGGTGCATCGGCACCGGACGGGTGCCGTCCTTCTTGATGAAGGCCTTGATCTCGTTGAAGGCGTTGTAGACCGCATTGGACTTGGGCGCGATCGCCAGGTACACGACGCATTCGGCCAGCGCCAGTTCGCCCTCGGGCGTGCCCAGCCGCTCATAGGTCTCCGCGGCGTCCAGCGCCAGCCGCAGGGCGCGCGGGTCGGCCAGCCCGATGTCCTCGGACGCCATGCGCACCAGCCGGCGCGCCATGTAGCGGGGATCGGCACCGCCATCGAGCATGCGCATGAACCAGTACAGCGATGCGTCCGGATCGGAACCGCGCACGGATTTGTGCAATGCGCTGATGGTGTCGTAGAACTGCTCGCCGCCCTTGTCATAGCGGCGCATGCGTTCGCCCAGCACTTTGAGCAACCAGGCGTCGGTCACTTCGCCGAGCTTCTCCTGGGTCGCCGCGACCGCCAGCGTCTCCAGGGTGTTCAGCAGCCGCCGCGCATCGCCATCGGCATAGGCCACGAGGCGTTCGAGCGCCGCCGGCTCGATCGGCGGGACGGCGCCGATGGCCTGCGCCTTGGCGACGATCTGCGCCAGGTCGTCCGCCGTCAGCGGCTGCAGGACATAGACGGCGGCCCGCGACAGCAGCGCGGAGTTGACTTCGAACGACGGGTTTTCCGTGGTGGCGCCGATGAAGGTGAACAGGCCCGATTCCACGTGCGGCAGGAAGGCGTCCTGCTGGCTCTTGTTGAAGCGGTGCACTTCGTCGACGAACACGATGGTGCGGCGACCGCCGGAGCCCAGGATGCCCTGGGCCACCTGCGCGCGCTCCACGGCTTCGCGGATGTCCTTGACGCCGCCCAGCACCGCGCTGATGGTGATGAACTGGGCATCGAAGGCATCGGCCATCAGGCGCGCGATGGTCGTCTTGCCGGTGCCCGGCGGCCCCCACAGGATGCAGCTGTGCGGCTGCCCGGACTCGAAGGCGATCCGCAACGGCATCCCCTCGCCGAGCAGGTGCTGCTGCCCGATCACCTCGCCCAGCGTCTTCGGGCGCAGGCGTTCGGCCAGGGGCTGGTGGGCGGCGGCGACGGTTTGGCTCACCCGCCCGAGTTTATAGTCAGCGCCAGGGCCCTCGGGCCCGGCTGGAGGCCTCATGACACAGGGCTATCGCATCCGCAGCATGGCGCGCGAGGAGTTGGCCATCGCCCTCGACGGGGCCGCGGCCGAAGGCTGGAACCCCGGCTGGCACGATGCGCCCTGCTTCCACGCAGCCGACCCCGAGGGTTTTCTGCTGGGCCTGCTGGACGACGAACCGGTGGCGACCATCTCCGTGGTCCGCTACGGCGCCGACTTCGGCTTCCTCGGCTGCTACATCGTCAAGCCCGGCTTTCGCGGCCGCGGCCTTGGGCTGGCGATCTGGCAGGCCGGCATGGCCCGCCTCGCCGGGCGCAACGTCGGCCTGGACGGCGTGCCGGCGCAGCAGGGCAACTATCGCAAATCCGGCTTCAAGCTGGCGTACCGGAACATCCGTCATCAGGGGATTGGCGGCGGCGCGCCGAGGACCGACGAACGGGTCGTCCCGCTGGCGACGCTGCCCTTCGAGGCCGTGCGCGCCTATGACCAGGCGTTCTTCCCCGCCGATCGCAGCGCCTTCCTGCACTGCTGGATCCGGCAGCCAGGCAGCACTGCCCTGGGCTTTGTCGACGGCGGAGCGCTCAGGGGCTACGGCGTGCTGCGCCCGTGCCGGGACGGCTCCAAGATCGGGCCGCTGTTTGCGGACGACGTGGAAATTGCCGACCGGTTGCTGCGCATGCTGATGGCTGGCACTGCCGCCACGATTGCGCTCGACACGCCCGAGGTGAATCCGGCTGCGCTGGAACTCGCCCGGCGCCACGGCCTGACCGCGGTGTTCGAAACTGCGCGCATGTACACCGGGCCGGCACCTGCGTTGCCGCTGGAGCGGCTGTACGGCGTCACCAGCTTCGAGCTGGGGTGACGCTTGGGCGACTTACTGCCGCACCACGTCGGCGCCTTGCGGCGGCTTGAACTGGAAGGCATCGGACGCGACGTTCGCGTTCAGTTCCAGCTTGCTGAAGCTGATGACCGAACGCTGGCCGAAGCCGTCCTGGATGTCGAGCGCTGCCAGGTCATTGCCGCGGAAGCCCACCTTGACGCTGTGCAACTGGCCGTCCTTGGCTTTCGGGGTGGCCTGCACCCACTGCAGCCCGTCGCGGTCGGCGATGGCTTCCAGGTTGAAGTCCTTCTTCAGCGCACCGAGGTCCGGCGAAGAGGCGATCAGCGCCGCGGGCGTCGATCCCAGCACCTGCGCCTGCTTGCGTGCCGTGACCTGGTTCAGGTCGACGTCATGCAGCCACAGCGTCTGGCCATCGGCGACGATGGTCTGCTCGAACGGCTTCCTGTAATTGAAGCGGAAGCGGTTCGGACGCGAGAACTCGAAGGTGCCGGTCGAGGTCTTGCTGCGCGCGGCCTGGCCGTCCTTGCCCGGCGACGTCACGACCTGGGTGAAGTCGGCCCGGCCGCTCTTGGCCGTCCTGACGAAGTTTTCGAGGCTTTCCATGCCGCCGGCGAACGCGAATTGCGCACAAGCGAGGATCGCTGCAGTCGTGATGAGTTTCTTCATGCTGGGTTGGGTCCGCTTGCGCCCCGGAAGTTCGCAACCGTTGGTTATTCGGCCCGGTTCGGCACCAGGATCTCGCGTTGCCCCGCGCCGCTCATGGCGCTGACCAGGCCGGCCTTCTCCATGTCTTCGACCAGGCGCGCAGCCCGGTTGTAACCAATCTTGAGGTGTCGTTGCACCAGCGAGATGCTGGCCTTCTTGTTCTTCAGCACGACTTCCACGGCCTGGTCGTACATCGGGTCCTTCTCGCCTCCGGCGTCGCCGCCCAGCAGGTCACCTTCCTCGCCGTCCACGGTGCCGCCTTCGAGCACGCCTTCGATGTAGTTGGGCTCACCGCCCTGCTCTTTCAGGTAAGCCACGACCCGGTGCACCTCTTCGTCGCTGACGAAAGCGCCGTGGACGCGGATCGGCAGGCCGGTGCCGCTGGGCATGTACAGCATGTCGCCCATGCCGAGCAGCGCTTCCGCGCCCATCTGGTCGAGGATGGTGCGGCTGTCGATCTTGCTGGAGACCTGGAACGCGATCCGGGTCGGGATGTTGGCCTTGATCAGCCCGGTGATGACGTCGACGCTGGGGCGCTGGGTCGCCAGGATCAGGTGGATGCCGGCGGCGCGCGCCTTCTGTGCCAGCCGCGCGATCAGTTCCTCGATCTTCTTGCCCACCACCATCATCAGGTCGGCCAGTTCGTCGATCACCACCACGATGTGGGGCAGGCGCTCGAGCGGCTCGGGACTGTCCGGCGTCAGGCTGAACGGGTTGTAGATGAACTGTTCCTTGGCCTTGGCTTCGTCGATCTTGTGGTTGTAGCCGGCCAGGTTGCGCACGCCCAGCTTGCTCATGAGTTTGTAGCGCCGCTCCATCTCGCCGACGCACCAGTTCAGGCCGTGCGCCGCCTGCCGCATGTCGGTCACCACCGGCGCCAGCAGGTGCGGAATGCCTTCGTAGACCGACATTTCCAGCATCTTCGGGTCGATCATCAGCAGGCGCACGTCGCGCGCTTCGGCCTTGTACAGCAGCGACAGGATCATGGCGTTGATACCCACCGACTTGCCCGAGCCGGTGGTGCCGGCCACCAGCACGTGCGGCATCTTGGCCAGGTCGGCCACGATCGGCAGGCCGCCGATGTCCTTGCCCAGGCCCATGGTCAGCATCGACTTGGCCTCGTGATAGACCTGCGAGCCCAGGATTTCGGACAGCCGGATCGATTGCCGCTTGGCGTTGGGCAACTCCAGCGCCATGTAGTTCTTGCCCGGGATGGTTTCGACCACCCGGATCGACACCAGGCTGAGCGAGCGCGCCAGGTCCTTGGCCAGGCCCACGATCTGCGATCCCTTGACGCCGGTGGCGGGCTCGATTTCGTAGCGTGTCACCACCGGGCCCGGCTGGGCCATCACCACCCGGACCTCGACGCCGAAGTCCTTGAGCTTTTTCTCGATCAGCCGGCTTGTCATCTCCAGGGTTTCCGGAGCGACCGTTTCCTGGCGCCCCTGCGGTCCATCGAGCAGGTCCACCTGCGGCAGCTTGGAGTCCGGCAGTTCCATGAACAGCGGCTTCTGCTTTTCCTTGGCGACCCGCGCGCTCCTGGGAACCGCGACGATCTCGGGCTCGATCAGCACCGGCACCGGGTGGTGCTCGACGATGTCGATGCGCTCCTCGATCAGGATCTCCTCGCGCTCGCGCGCCGCCTGCTGGCCGAAAGCGAGGTCCTGTGCGATCTCCCGCTTTTCGCGCCGCGATTCGACGAAGCCGACGATGGCCGCGCCGACCCGCTCCGCCACGTGGCTCCAGGAAAAGCGGAACACCAGGGCCGCACCCAGCACCACCAGCGCAATGCAGACCAGGCCCGAACCCGTGAATCCCAGCCACTTCACGGCCAGCGGGCCCACCAAGTAGCCCAGCGCGCCCCCGGCATGGTCCGGCAACCGGCTCTGGCCCTCGAAGCGGTACAAGCGCGCCCATTCGAGCGCAGTGCTGGCGCACAGCAGCACGGCCATGCCGATCCAGAACGCCAGCTTCGTGTGGCGAAAGCCCGAAGGTTGCTCCGGCGCCTCTTCGCCGGCGCGCATCCAGCGGGCCAGCGTCGAGAGCCACGCGCGAACGGCGGCAGCAAGACACCACCAGGCGGACAGGCCGAACAGGAACAGGCTGCCGTCGGCCAGCCAGGCGCCGAAGCGGCCGCCCCAGTTGCGGACCGCTGCGCCGCTGCCGGAGGTCGAAAAAGCCGGATCGTCGATCGAGTAGCTGGCGAGCGACATCAGCCAGAACACCAGGGCGACCAGCCCCAGGACGATCACGATTTCGTGGGCGAAACGGCTGACGACACCGCGTTGCGGCCCGGTCCCGGGCGCCGGGTTGTTCAGTGTGTTGAGCGAGTAAGTCATGGACTGGCCCGAAGCTTAACTGAGCGCGTTCCGCCCACCGCCTGCGCGGGGGCAGGCTCCGCGGAAAAGACGGGAGTCAACCAAGCGTCGTCAACCGGTCCTTGATCAGCATCGAGCCGTCGACGCGGGTCTCGATGAAGCCGCGGTCCTCCAGGTCCTTCATGACCCGGCTGACCATCTCGCGCGAGGCGCCGACCATCTTGGCGATGTCCTGGCGGGAGATCCGCTCGCGGATCGTGAGCAGGCCTTCCCGGTCCGGCAGCGCGAACTCCAGCAGCGAGCGCGCGACCCGTCCATAGACGTCCATCAGCGCCAGCGACTCGATCTTGCGGTCGGCCTGGCGCAGGCGCTGGACCAGGCCCTTCATGATCGCGTACGACATCGAACTGTTTTCCGGCAGGCAGCGGGCGAATTCGGCGCGGCCCAGGGTCAGCATGTCGGTCTGCACCTCGGCGCGCACCGTGGCCGAATGCGGTTCGTTGTCGATCAGGCTCATCTCGCCGATGTAGTCACCCGGCTGCAGCGTGGCCAGGATCACTTCGCGTCCGCGCTTGTCGGCGGTGATGACCCGCGCCCGGCCGGTCAGGATGATGAACAGGGTATTGGACTTCTCGCCCTGTTCGACGATGACCTCGCCACGCTTGAAGCGCCGCTTGGTGACGGCGTCAGCAACCCCCTCAGCCTGGTTGGCGGTGAGCAGGGCGAACAGCGGAACCCTGCGGATCAGCTCCAGATTCGAGAGCATCGACATGTCTGAAATCCCTCCCGGCGCGAGCCTTGCGATGGGTTCTTACAATCACACGGATTGCAACTGCCAGCCATCATCGCAGCGACAGCCATCGAGACTGGCGTTCTATGCCCGAATGTACACCGGGCTGTCGCGTTTTCCACACAGGTTTTCCACCATGCCCACCACCCAACACGCCAAAGTCCTGATCCTGGGTTCCGGCCCCGCCGGCTACACCGCGGCCGTTTACGCCGCGCGCGCCAACCTCAATCCGTTGCTGATCACCGGCATGGCCCAGGGCGGCCAGCTGATGACGACCACCGACGTGGACAACTGGCCGGCCGACGTTCATGGCGTGCAGGGCCCCGACCTGATGCAGCGCTTCCTGGAACATGCCGAGCGCTTCAAGACCCAGATCGTCTTCGACCACATCAATGAGGTCGATTTCAGCAAGCGGCCGTTCACCCTCAAGGGCGACAGCGGCACCTACACCTGCGACTCGCTGATCATCGCCACCGGGGCTTCGGCCAAGTACCTGGGCCTGCCGTCCGAGCAGGCGTTCATGGGCCGCGGCGTCTCCGGCTGCGCCACCTGCGACGGCTTCTTCTATCGCGGCGAGGAGACGGCAGTGATCGGCGGCGGCAACACAGCGGTGGAAGAGGCGCTGTACCTGTCCAACATCGCCAGCAAGGTGACGCTGGTGCACCGGCGCGACAAGTTCAAGGCCGAGCCGATCCTGATCGACAAGCTGATGGAGAAGGTCGCGGCGGGCAAGATCGAGCTGAAGCTGTTCAACACGCTCGACGAGGTCCTGGGTGACGCGAGCGGCGTGACGGGCATCCGCCTCAAGAACACGCAGTCCGGCGCCACCGAAGACGTCACGCTCAAGGGCTGCTTCATCGCCATCGGCCATTCGCCCAACACCGACATCTTCAAGGGCCAGCTTGAAATGAAGGACGGCTACCTCGTCACCAAATCGGGGCTGCAGGGCATGGCGACCATGACCAGCGTGCCCGGCGTCTTCGCCGCGGGCGACGTGCAGGACCACGTGTACCGCCAGGCGATCACCAGCGCCGGCACCGGCTGCATGGCCGCGCTGGACGCCCAGCGCTTCCTGGAGCAGGCGCAGTAAGCCGGACGAGGGGCAAAAGGCTATAATCCAAGGCTTTGCTGAATTCGCCTGGGAAGGCAGGTTCGGCACTTGGGTTACCGCCACCCTTCTGGCGAGGTCAGGCTCTCCCTGCTGGGACAGCCGTTTGAAATACTGGAGTGCTTATGGCACGCGTCTGCGACGTTACGGGCAAAGGCCCGATGGTCGGAAACAACGTTTCCCACGCCAACAACAAAACCAAGCGCCGGTTCCTGCCGAACCTGCAATACCGCCGTTTCTGGGTCGAGACTGAAAACCGCTGGGTTCGCCTGCGCGTTTCGAGCGCTGCACTGCGCCTGATCGACAAGAACGGTATCGACACCGTGCTCGCAGACCTGCGCGCCCGCGGTCAAGCTTAAGGAGCCCCATCATGGCAAGCAAAGGCGGACGCGAAAAGATCAAGCTGGAGTCCACTGCGGGGACCGGCCACTTCTACACCACGAGCAAGAACAAGAAGACGATGCCCGAGAAAATGGCGATCATGAAGTTCGATCCCAAGGCTCGCAAGCACGTCGAGTACAAAGAGACCAAGCTGAAGTAACGAGGCCTCCGGCCGGTTATTTCACTCCCCGCGCAGGCGGGGACCCAGAGGCCCCGCACTGCGGGGCTTTTTTTATGCCTCCGACGACGAAATGGCGTTTGTCCGACAAGGCGCCGCCCGGCGGTGCCGGACCATTGCCCCCAAGGCATTCCGCCTTTGAACTGGAGCATCCATGAGCGTTTTCAGCAAAATCTTCGACAAGATCTTCCGCCGCGCCGAAGCGGCGCCCGCCCCCGGCCAGCCCGGCGGCACAGCGACCGCACCCTCCTATCCCGGAGCCGCCGATGCAGCAGCTGCCGGCGCCGCCGCGCAGCAGCAGCAGCAGCAGGTCGACGTGGAAGCCGTCCTGAACGGCATGGCCGCCAACAACCCGGAAAAGCTCAACTGGCGCACGTCCATCGTCGACCTGATGAAGTTGCTGGGGCTGGACAGCAGTTTGCAGGAGCGCAAGGAGCTGGCGACCGAGCTGGGCTACACCGGCGCCAAGGACGGCTCGGCTGAAATGAACCTGTGGCTGCACAGGCAGGTGATGAACAAGCTGGCGGCCAATGGCGGCAAGGTGCCGGCCGACCTGAAAGACTGAGGCGCCCCAGCCCCAATGAAAAAAGCCCCGCAGTGCGGGGCTTTTTTTCAGGCTGAGTCGCAGCCCTCAAGCATGGGCTGAGCGCAGTCGCATCGAGAATTGTTGCAGCTGGGCGATGCCGCTCTCCTCGGCGCGTCGGCACCAGGATTGCAGGTTGGCGGCGAGTTGTTCGCGCGACAGGTTGGTCGTCAACCACATCTGGCGCAGCTCTTCGCGCATCGTCACCATCTTGTCCAGCACGGGATGCGCGGCCAGCGCCTGGGCCAGCTGCGGCCGGGCTGCCGCCGGCACCTTGTCGTCGTCGCGGTGCAGCCAGCGCTTGGCAGCCTTGAGCGGCGACACGTCGGCCTGCCGGGTCTTGAGCTGTTCGATTTCCAGCTTGCAGGCGTGGCGCATCTCGCGAGCGTAGCGGGCCATCACTTCGTAACGATTGGCAATCAGCGCTTCCAGCGTCTTCTCGTCCGCCACCGGCTTGATCGCGCCCAGTTGCAGCTTCGGCGGCACCTTCTTGACCTTGGCCCAGCCGATCGCGCTCATCATCTGGATGTAGAGCCAGCCGAGGTCGAATTCGTATTTCTTGACCGAGAACTTGGCCGACGTCGGATAGGTGTGGTGGTTGTTGTGCAGCTCTTCGCCGCCGATGAGCAGGCCCCAGGGCGAGATATTGGTGCTGGCGTCCTGCGCCTCGAAGTTGCGATAGCCCCAGTAGTGGCCGATGCCGTTGATGATGCCGGCCGCGGTGATCGGGATCCAGGCCATTTGCAGGGCCCAGACCGCCAGCCCGGCCATGCCGAACAGCGCCACGTCGATGATCATCATGAGGCCGACACCCTGCCAGCTGTAGCGGGTGTACAGGTTGCGCTCGATCCAGTCGTCGGGCGTGCCGTGACCGAACTTGGAGATGGTCTCCAGGTTCTTGGCTTCCGCACGATAGAGCTCGGCACCCTTCCAGAACACCGTTTCGATGCCGCGGGTCTGCGGGCTGTGCGGGTCGTCGACGGTTTCGCACTTGGCGTGGTGCTTGCGGTGGATGGCCACCCATTCCTTGGTAACCATGCCGGTCGTCAGCCACAGCCAGAACCGGAAGAAATGCGACGGGATCGGTCCCAGGTCCAGGGCGCGGTGCGCCTGGGAGCGGTGCAGGAAGATCGTGACGCTGGCGATGGTGAGATGCGTGAACACCAGCGCGAGCAGGACCACCTGCCACCAGGCAAGATTCAACAGGCCGTTGGCAAGCCAGTCAATCGCCGCGTTCAGCACGGCCCAATCGGGAAGCAACATATAGGGAGTGTCTCTCTCAAAAAAAGAAGGCCATCAGGTGGCCCTGCATGGTGTGATCCATTTTACGACGCGGGGTTCCAATTCAAGCTGTAGATAAGCACAGCAAGCCTGATTTGAGTCAAGGATCGTGATCTTTAATCGCCGTTGCGCTGCCACGCCGCGGCGAAGAAACCATCGGTGCCATGCCGGTGCGGCCACAGCCGCAGGTACTCCTGGCCGGTCACCGGACCGCTGCACATCCCCGCAGCCGCGTCGACCTTCAGATTGGACAGGATCTCGCCCACCTGAAGTGGAGTGAACTCCTTATTCGCCTCGGTGAAAGCGGCGGCAATGGCCTCGTTTTCCTGCGGCAGGATGCTGCAGGTGGCATAGACCAGCCGGCCGCCGGGCTTGAGCAGCCGCGCCGCGCTTTGCAGGATGGCCGCCTGCTTCACCGTCATTTCGGCGACCGACTGGGGCGACTGCCGCCATTTGAGGTCGGGATTGCGCCGCAGCGTGCCCAGGCCGGAACAGGGCGCGTCCACGATCACCCGGTCGATCTTGCCCGCCAGGCGCTTGATGCGGTCGTCCCGCTCATGGGCGATGGCCGCCGGGTGCACGTTCGACAGCCCGCTGCGGGCCAGGCGGGGCTTGAGCGCGTCCAGCCGGTGCGCCGCGGTGTCGAAGGCGTAGAGGCGGCCGGTGTTGCGCATGGTCGCGCCAATGGCCAGGGTCTTGCCGCCGGCGCCGGCGCAGAAGTCCACCACCATCTCGCCACGCTTGGCGTCGAGCAGCAGGGCCAGCAGTTGCGAGCCTTCGTCCTGCACCTCGATCGCGCCGCGGGCGAAGGCGTCGACCTTGGCCAGCTGGGGCTTGTCCTCCAGCCGCAGGCCCCATGGCGAATACGGCGTGATGGTCGACTTGATGCCGGCGGCCTTGAGTTCCTTCTGGACTTCCGGCCGCTTGTCGTTGAGCGTGTTGACCCGCAGGTCCAGCGGCGCCGGCTGGTTGAGCGCTTCCACCAGGGGCCAGAACTGGTCGCCCAGCTGCTCCTTGAGCGGCTGCACCAGCCATTCGGGCAGGTTGTGGCGGTGCCGCTCCATCAGGTCGGACGTCTTGACGCCGTCGATCTGGTCCAGCCAGTTCTTTTCCTGGTCGGAGAGCGCGCTCTTGAGGAAATCACGCGGGCCGTAAAAGCCCAGGATGGCGAGCCGCCGCTCTTTCGGACCGCTGCCGGACGGCGCGAAATGGTCGAACAGCAGCTTCTTGCGCAGCACGGCGTAAGTGGTCTCCGCCAGCGTGGCGCGCTCGCGCGGCCCCAGCGCGCGGTGGCTGCGGAAATAGTGGGACACGACGGAGTCGGCGGGGTGGTCGAATTTCAGGGTGAGCGCGACGAGTTCGGCACACGCGTCGAGCAGGGCTTTAGGATGCATCCCCCATTGTCCCATTCACCCCATACCTTATGACTGACAAGGACCTGCCGCCGCTGGTCGAAACCCCGCCGGGGCGCTACCGCCACTACAAGGGCATGCTCTATGACGTCATCGGGACGGTGCGCCACAGCGAAACCCTGGAGCCGATGACGCTGTACCGCGCCCGGTACGGCGAGCACGGCCTGTGGGTGCGGCCGGCGGCCATGTTCAACGAGGAAGTGGTGATCGAGGGGGTCCGGCAGCCCCGCTTCACCTGGCTACAGGGTCCGTAGCAGCCGCGCGATGGCCCGGGGATAGATCAGGTGCTCCTGGGTTAGGACCCGGGCCGCGAGCGTGTCGGCGCTGTCGCCGGCCAGGACCGGCACCACGGCCTGGTCCAGGATCGGGCCCAGGTCCAGCTCGGACGTGACCAGGTGCACCGTCGCGCCGGCCACCCGGCAGCCGGCGTCGATGGCGCGCTGGTGCGTGTGCAGCCCCGGAAAGGCTGGCAGCAGCGAAGGATGGATGTTGACCAGCCGCCCGCCATAGCGCTCCACGAACCCGGGGGTCAGGATCCGCATGAAGCCGGCCAGCACCACCAGGGCCGGCTGGTGCCGGTCGATCGCTTCGGCCAGCGCGGCGTCGAAGGCGTCGCGGCCCGCAAAGCCCTTGTGGTCCACCACTTCGGCGGCGATGCCGTGGCTGCGCGCCAGCGCCAGGCCACCGGCGCCGGGCCGGTTGCTGATGACGGCCGCCACCTGGGCGCCCAGCGTTTCGCGCCAGTTGCCGCGCTCGGCCTCGCGCACAATGGCGGCCATGTTGGAGCCGCCGCCGGAGACCAGGATCACGATGTTTTTCACCTCCCAATTATGTCCATGAGCCCGCCCGTCCTGTCCGCCGTCGAAGCCCGCGTGCTCGGCACGCTGATGGAAAAAGCCCGCACCGTGCCGGACAGCTATCCGCTGACACTCAATTCGCTGGTGCTGGGCTGCAACCAGAAGTCCAGCCGCGACCCGCTGATGACCGTCACCGATGCCCAGGCGCAGGACGCGCTGGACACGCTCAAGCGCCAGTCGCTGGTGTTCGAAACCAGCGGCAGCCGGGTCACCCGCTGGGAACACAACTTCCAGCGCGCGATCGGCGTGCCGGAGCAGTCCGCCGTGCTGCTGGGCCTGCTGCTGCTGCGCGGCCCGCAGACCGCCGGCGAGCTGCGCATCAACAGCGAGCGCTGGTACCGGTTCGCCGACATCTCGTCGGTCGAGGGATTCCTGGACGAACTCGAGGAACGCTCGGCCGAAAAGGGCGGACCGCTGGTGGTGAAGCTGCCGCGCGCGGCCGGAATGCGGGAACAGAGGTGGGCGCACCTGCTGTGCGGCCCGGTCGACGCGTCGGCCGGGCCCGCCCCTTCCGGCAACCCCGAAGCGCCGGCGCGGACCGGACTCGAGGCCCGCGTCGGCGTGCTGGAAGACGAGGTGGCGCAGTTGCGATCCGCGCTCCAGAATCTGTGCGAGCAGCTTGGCGTGTCGCCACTCCGACAGCCGGAAAAGCACGACCGTGCCGATAATGCTTCGGCAAGCTCAGGACCACCGGAGAATTGATCATGGATTTGGCATTCACACCCGAAGAACAGAAGTTCCGCGAGGACGTCCGCGGCTGGGTCCGCGAGAACCTGCCCAAGGAGATTTCGGACAAGGTCCACAACGCCCTGCGCCTGACGCGCGACGACATGCAGCGCTGGGCGAAGATCCTGGGCAAGAAGGGCTGGCTGGGCTACGGCTGGCCCAAGCAGTTTGGCGGGCCGGGCTGGAACGCGATCCAGAAGCACCTGTTCGAGGAAGAGACCGCGCTGGCCGGCGCGCCGCGCATCGTGCCCTTCGGCCCGGTGATGGTGGCGCCGGTGATCATGGCCTTCGGCAACGCCGAACAGCAGCAACGCTTCCTGCCCGGCATCGCCAGCGGCGAAGTCTGGTGGAGCCAGGGCTACAGCGAGCCGGGTTCCGGCTCGGACCTGGCGTCCCTGAAAACCCGGGCCGAGCGCAAGGGCGACAAATACATCGTCAACGGGCAAAAGACCTGGACCACGCTGGCGCAGCACGGCGAGTGGATCTTCTGCCTGGTGCGCACCAGCACCGAAGGCAAACCCCAGACCGGCATCTCCTTCCTGCTGATCGACATGAAGTCGCCCGGTGTCAGCGTGCGCCCGATCGTCATGCTCGATGGCGAGCCCGAGGTGAACGAGGTCTTCTTCGACAACGTCGAGGTGCCGGCCGAGAACCTGATCGGCGAGGAGAACAAGGGCTGGACCTACGCCAAGCATCTGCTGTCGCACGAGCGCACCAACATCGCCGACGTCAACCGCGCCAAGCGCGAACTCGAGCGCCTCAAGCGCATCGCCAAGGCCGAAGGCGTCTACGACGACCAGCGCTTGCGCGACGAGATCGCGCGGCTGGAAGTGGACGTCGTCGCCCTTGAAATGCTGGTGCTGCGGGTGCTGTCGGCCGAGAAGTCGGGCAAGAACTCCCTGGACATCGCCGGCCTGCTCAAGATCAAGGGCAGCGAGATCCAGCAGCGCTACAGCGAGCTGATGATGCTGGCCGCGGGTCCGTACGCGATCCCGTTCCTGCCGGAAGCGATGGACGCTGGCTGGCAGGGCGAGTTCGTCGGCGCCGCCTACCTGGCGCCGCTGGCCTCGACCTACTTCAACCTGCGCAAGACCACCATCTATGGCGGCTCGAACGAGGTGCAGAGAAACATCGTCGCCCAAACCGTTCTCGGTTGAATCGCGACAAGGAGACAGCAATGGATTTCGATTTTTCCGACGACCAGGAATCTCTGCGTGACGCCGTGCGCAAGTGGGTCGACAAGGGCTATGACTTCGAACGCCGCCGCAAGGCAGTCAAGGCCGGCGGCTTCGACCGCGCCGCCTACGGCGAACTGGCCGACCTGGGACTGACCGGCCTCTACATCGCCGAGGAGCACGGCGGCATGGGCATGGGCCCGGTCGAAGGCATGGTGGTGATGGAGGAACTGGGGCGCGGCATGGTGCTGGAGCCCCTGGGCCAGGCCCTGATCGCCAGCGGGCTGATCGGCGGCTATGGTCCCGACGCCTTGAAGGCGGCTTGGTTGCCGAAGATCGCCAGCGGCGAGGCGCTGGTGGTGCTCGCCCAGGTGGAGCGCAAGGCCCGCTACCGGCTCGACGTCTGCGCAGCGACGGCCACCCAGGCCGCCAGCCAATGGCAGGTCACCGGCGCGAAAAGCATCGTTCCCGCCGGTGACCAGGCCGACGCCTTCCTGGTGCCCGCGACGGTCCAGGGCAGGATCGCACTGTTCCTGGTCGAGCGCTCGGCCGCCGGGGTCACCACCCGCGGCTACGGCACGCAGGACGGCAGCCGCGCAGCGGAGGTGACCTTTCAGGACAGCCCTGCGACGTTGGTGACACAGGATGGCCTGACGGCCCTGGAGCACGGAGTCGACATCGGCATCGCCTCGACCTGCGCCGAGGGCGTGGGCGTGATCGACAAGACGATGCAGGTCACGGTGGAGTACATGAACACGCGCAAGCAGTTCGGCGTGACTCTGGCCAGTTTCCAGGCGCTGCGCCATCGCGTCGCCGACATGAAGATGCAGCAGGAGCTGGCGCGCTCGATGAGCTATTACGCCTCGCTCAAGCTCAACGCGCCGGCCGCGGAGCGGCGCCGCGCCATGGCCCGAGCCAAGTACCAGCTGGGCGTGGCGATGCGCTTCGTCGGCCAGAACTCGGTGCAGCTGCACGGCGGCATCGGCGTCACCGACGAATACATCGGCAGCCACTATTTCAAGAAGCTGACCCAGCTCGAGCTGAGCTTCGGCGACACGCTGCACCAGCTCGGCGAGGTGTCCGCCCGCATGCAGGAGACGGCGGGCGTGTTCGCTTGACGCCTGCGGCGTCGACAGGACGAGCCCGGCGCTGTGGCCGGGCTCTGTTCATTTGATGGAGACAAGACGATGATGATTCGACGCCTGTTCCTGGCCCTCGGACTGGCGGCGGCGCTGGCCGCCGGTTGCGCCAGCGCCCCGTCGCTGCAGGAAGCCCCGCCCATCGTGTTCGTGCACGGCAACGGCGACACCGCGGCCTTGTGGCAGACGACGATCTGGCGCTTCGAGTCGAACGGCTGGCCGCGCGAGCGCCTGCATGCCATCGATGTGCCGTACCCGATCTCGCGCGACGACGACACCAAGCCGCAGGCGGGCCGCACCTCCGCGGCCGAGAACACGGCCTTCCTGAAAGCAGAGATCGACAAGGTGCTGCAGTCCACCGGTGCCAGCAAGGTGGTCCTGGTCGGGAACTCCCGCGGCGGCTATCCGATCCGCAACTACATCCAGAACGGCGGTGGCGACCGCACGGTCAGCCACGCGATCCTGGGCGGCGTTCCCAACCACGGGGTGCAGGCCATCCCCGGCTTCAACGAGGGCAGCGAGTTCGCCGGGACCGGGGCCTTCCTGAAGGCGTTGAATGCTCCCAAGAACGCCGCCGGCGACGAGGTCGTCGGCCCGGTGAAGTGGCTGACCATCCGCTCCGACAACAACGACAAGTACGCGCAGCCCGACGGCCTGTGGATCGGCCGCAAGGGCGTCGCAACCAACGTCACCTATGCCGGTCCGGAACTCAAGGGCGCCACCAACGTGGTGATTCCGCGCATCGACCACCGCGAGACCGCGTTCTCGCCGGCCGCCTTCGCCGCCGCCTACCAGTTCGTCACCGGCCGCGCGCCCGCCACCGCTGCGCCCGTGCCCGAGGTCGCCATCGCGCTGAGTGGCAAGGTCAGCGGGCTCGGCCTGGTGTCGACCGACCCGAAGTCCGGCAACTTCAGCAACAACCTGCCGCTGCCCGGCGCCCGGCTCGAGATCTACGCCACCGACCCGGCGAGCGGCGAGCGGCGCGGCCCGGCAGCCTATGCGAAGACAGTCGGCGCCGACGGCAGCTGGGGTCCGTTCGCGGCCCAGCGCGGCACGCCCTACGAATTCGTGGTCGCGGCGCCCGGCTACGCCACCACCCATATCTACCGCAGCCCCTTTCCGCGCTCGAGCCGCTTCGTCCACCTGAAGCCGGAGCGGATCGCGGACGCGGACCGTGGCGCCGCCGCCGTCGTCACCATGACGCGGCCGCGGGGCTATCTCGATCCGACGCGCGACAAGATGGTGTTCGACGGCCAGAGTCCGCCGCCCGGCGCCCTGCCCGGAGCAGGTGTCGCGAGCTCGAAGATCAAGCTCGAGTCGGTGCAAGCACGGCCGGTGGTGGCGCAATTCAATGGGGAGCGGGTGACGGGGCGGCCCTGGCCGGCGGCCGAGGGCCATGTCTCCCTGCTGGAACTCACCTACTAGGCGTAGAGCCGCGACGACTTCGGCAGGTGGGCCATCAGGAACTCCATCTGGTCGGCCAGGATGCGGCGGTTGCGCAGGATGAAGTCTTCCCACAGGCTGGGAACATAAGGCGCGTAGAGCAGCGGCATGTGGGCCTGTTCGGGCGTCCGGTTGCTCTTGCGGTGGTTGCAGGCCCGGCACGCCGTGACCACGTTCATCCAGTGGTCCTTGCCGTTCTGGGCGAACGGGATGATGTGTTCGCGCGTCAGTTCTTCCTCGTGGTGGTCATGGCCGCAGTACGCACACACATTTCGATCGCGGGCGAACAGCTTGCTGTTGGTCAGGCCCGGCTTCAGATCGAAAGGATTGATGTTGGGCACGCCCTTGGTGCCGATGATGCTGCTGATCGTGATGACCGACTGCTCGCCGGTCACGGCGTTGTGACCGCCCCGGAAGCGCGCGACCTGGGCGCCCACTTCCCAGCGGACCTCCTGCGCAGCGTAATGCAGCACGGCTTGCTCCAGCGAAATCCACGACTGGGGCAGACCTTGGGCGGACAGCTTCAGGACCTTCAAACCACGCTCCCTTCAACAATGGGTGACCACTGAACGGAAAAGCAAACGTACCGCACAATATACCTTGTTTGGTGCCGATCCGCCCCGCGGGCGCTTTAGGGGCGGGCGCCGCCTGCTATCAAAACGATACCAACGCGCATGCAGATCTTCAGAGGCTTCCACCACCCCGGCATCGCGCCCGCCTGCGCCCTGACGATCGGCAATTTCGACGGGGTGCATCGCGGCCACCAGGCCATGCTGGCGCTCCTGAACAACGAGGCGCAGCACCGCGGCGTGCCCAGCTGCGTGATGACCTTCGAGCCCCACCCCCGCGACTACTTCGCCGCCCTCCAGCGCAAGCCGGAACTGGCGCCGGCCCGGGTCGCCACCCTGCGCGACAAGCTGACCGAGCTGGCCCGCTGCGGCGTCGCCCAGTGCGTCGTCATTCCGTTCGACGCCCGGCTGTCTGCCATGGTTCCCGCGTCCTTCATCGACGACGTGCTGGTGCGCGGGCTCGGCGTGAAGTACGTGCTGGTGGGCGACGACTTCCGCTTCGGCGCCCGGCGCGCGGGCGACTACGCGATGCTGGACGCGGCCGGCGCCAGCCTGGGCTTCGACGTCGCCCGGATGAACAGCTACCAGGTGCACGGCCTGCGGGTGTCCAGTTCCGCGGTCCGCGAGGCGCTGGGCCAGGGCCGGATGGAGGATGTCGCCGGCCTGCTCGGACGCCCCTACAGCATCAGCGGCCACGTGGTTCATGGCCGCAAGCTGGGCCGCGAACTCGGTTTCAAGACCCTGAACCTGCGCTTCGCCCACTGGAAACCGGCCGCCAGCGGGATCTTCGTGGTGGCGGTCCACGGCCTCGCGGACACGCCGCTGCCGGGCGTCGCCAACCTGGGCATCCGGCCCTCGCTCGAGGCCGACGACGTCAACGGCGGCCGCGTCCTGCTCGAAACCCATTGCCTGGATTGGCCGGACGGCCTCGGTCCCGAAGGGGCGTACAGTAAAATCATCCGGGTGGAACTGCTGCACAAACTGCACGACGAGCTCAAGTACGACGGCCTCGACGCCCTGAAAGCGGGCATCGCGAAGGACAGCGACGACGCTCGCGCCTACTTTGCAGCCACCCGTCGGCAGACGACCCGCGACCGAATTTAGCGCCGCACGCACCGTGCTGCCGCCCTTCGACAGGCTCAGGGCGAACGGCCTTTACTCGTACCGACACACCATCCGTTCGGGCTGAGCCTGTCGAAGCCCCACGAGAGCCTTCATGACCGACAAGACCGACTACCGAGCCACGCTCAACCTGCCCGACACGCCGTTCCCGATGCGCGGCGACCTGCCCAAGCGCGAGCCGCAATGGGTCAAGGAGTGGGAAGACCAGGGCCTGTACCAGAAGCTGCGCGCCGCCCGCTGCGGCCACGAGAAGTTCGTGCTGCACGACGGCCCGCCCTACGCCAACGGCCAGATCCACATGGGCCACGCCGTCAACAAGATCCTCAAGGACATGATCGTCAAGGCGCGCCAGCTCAAGGGCCTGGATGCGGCCTACATCCCGGGCTGGGACTGCCACGGCCTGCCGATCGAGAACGCGATCGAGAAGAAATACGGCCGCAACCTGCCGCGCGACGAGATGCAGGCCAGGAGCCGCGCCTTCGCCACCGAGCAGATCGGCATCCAGATGGCCGACTTCAAGCGCCTGGGCGTGCTGGGCGACTGGGACCACCCGTACAAGACCATGGACTTCTCCAACGAAGCCGACGAGATCCGCGCGTTCAAGCGCGTGATCGAGCGCGGCTTCGTGTACCGCGGCCTCAAGCCCGTGTACTGGTGCTTCGACTGCGGCTCCTCGCTCGCCGAATTCGAGATCGAGTACGCCGACAAGAAGTCGCAGACGCTGGACGTGGGGTTCAAGGCCGACGACGCTTCGAAAGTGTTGAAGGCCTTCGGCCTGCCCTCACCCCAGCCCTCTCCCGCAAGCGGGAGAGGGAGCGATACGGACATCTTCGCCGTCATCTGGACCACCACCGCCTGGACCATCCCGGCCAACCAGGCGCTCAACCTCAACCCCGAGATCGTCTACGCGCTGGTCGACACGCCGCGCGGCAAGCTGATCCTGGCCGAGGTGCTGGTGGAGAAGGCGCTCGCGCGCTACAAGCTGCAAGGCAAGGTGCTGGCCACCACCGAGGGCAAGAACCTCGGCGGCCTCGCGTTCCGCCATCCCTTGTACGACGTGGACGCGGGCTACCGCCGCCTCGCGCCCGTGTACCTGGCCGACTACGCCACCGCCGAAGACGGCACCGGCATCGTGCACTCCTCGCCCGCGTACGGCCTGGACGACTTCAACAGCTGCGTCGCGCACGGGGTGAAGTACGACGACATCCTGAACCCGGTGCAGGGCAACGGCGCCTACGCGAAGGACTTCGCCCTGTTCGGCGGCGAGAACATCTGGAAGGCCGTGCCGCACATCATCGACACGCTGGACAAGGCGGGCCGGCTGTTCACCACCGAGAACATCACCCACAGCTACCCGCACTGCTGGCGCCACAAGACGCCGGTGATCTACCGTGCCGCGGCGCAGTGGTTCATCCGCATGGATGAAGGCGAGGGCGTGTTCACCAAGGACAAGGCGCCCGAGACCCTGCGCAACATGGCGCTGCGCGCCATCGAGGACACCAGCTTCTATCCGGAGAACGGCAAGGCGCGCCTGCGCGACATGATCGCCGGCCGGCCCGACTGGTGCATCAGCCGCCAGCGCAGCTGGGGGGTGCCCCTGCCCTTCTTCCTGCACAAGGACTCGGGCGAGCTGCACCCGAAGACCATGGAGATCCTCGACATCGCCGCCGACATGGTCGACGCGGGCGGCATCGAGGCCTGGAGCAAGGCCTCCACCGAGGAGATCCTGGCCAAGGTCGGAGCCGCCGCCGACGCGCCGCAGTACACCAAGAGCCAGGACATCCTGGAAGTCTGGTTCGACTCGGGCACGACCCACACCACCGTGCTCAAGGGCTCGCACGCGGGCGCCGCGCACGAGAACGGCCCCGAGGCCGACCTGTACCTGGAAGGCCATGACCAGCACCGCGGCTGGTTCCACTCCTCGCTGCTCACAGCGGCGGCGATGTACGGCCGCGCGCCCTACCGCGGCCTGCTCACGCACGGCTTCACGGTGGACAGCCAGGGCCGCAAGATGAGCAAGTCGCTGGGCAACGGCATCGAGCCGCAGCAGGTGAGCGGCAAGCTGGGCGCCGAGATCATCCGCCTGTGGGTGGCCGCCTCCGACTATTCCGGCGACATCGCCGGTGACGACAAGATCCTCGCCCGGGTGGTGGACGCCTACCGCCGCATCCGCAACACGCTGCGCTTCCTGCTGGCCAACGTCAGCGACTTCGACCCGGCCAAGGACGCCGTGCCGCAGTCCGAGCTGCTGGAGATCGACCGCTACGCCCTGGCGCGCGCGGCCGAATTCCAGGCCGAGGTGCTGGCGCACTACGAGGTGTACGAGTTCCACCCGGTGGTGGCCAAGCTGCAGGTGTACTGCTCCGAGGACCTCGGCGCCTTCTACCTGGACGTGCTCAAGGACCGCCTGTACACGACGGCCCCCAAGTCCCACGCGCGCCGCAGCGCCCAGACCGTGCTGTGGAACATCACGCACGCCATGCTGCGCTGGATGGCGCCCTTCCTCAGCTTCACGGCGGAGGAAGCGTGGAAGGTCTTCGGCGGCTCCGACTCCATCTTCCTGGAGGAGTACGCCGAGATCGGCAGCCCCGACGCCGCACTGCTGGCGAAGTGGAACCGCATCCGCGAGATCCGCGACGCGGCCAACAAGGAGATCGAGGCGCTGCGCGAGAAGGGCCAGGTCGGCTCCTCGCTGCAGGCGAACCTGGTGATCACCGCCGCGGCCGACGACCATCGCCTGCTCGCGGCGCTGGGCGATGACCTCAAGTTCGTCTTCATCGCCTCGGCGGTGAAGCTGCAGCCGGGCGACGCGCTGGCGATCCAGGCGCTCCCCAGCGCGGACACCAAGTGCGACCGCTGCTGGCACTGGCGCGACGACGTGGGCCGCGACGCCGCCCACCCGGCGCTGTGCGGCCGGTGCGTGAGCAACCTGTTCGGCGCCGGCGAAGCGCGGGTGCACGCCTGATGGCCCGCGGCGACACCCTCTCCCTGCGCGGCTCCGCCACGGGCAGCATGCTGCCCTGGCTGGGGCTGGCCCTGATCATCCTGGTCGCCGACCAGCTCACCAAGGTGCTGATCCTCGGCAACTACAAGCACGGCGACTCGACGTACATCACGTCCTTCTTCAACATCGTGCGGGCGCACAACACCGGGGCGGCCTTCTCCTTCCTGGCGGCGGCCTCCGGCTGGCAGCGCTGGCTGTTCACCGGCATCGGGGTCGCGGCGACGATCTTCATCGTCTATCTCCTGCGCACCCATCCGGGGCAGAAGCTGTTCTCCTTCGCCCTGGCCTGCATCCTGGGCGGGGCGGTGGGCAACGTGATCGACCGGCTGCTGCACGGCTACGTGGTCGACTTCCTGCAGTTCCACTGGGCCGGCTGGTACTTCCCGGCCTTCAACGTGGCCGACGCGGGCATCACCGTCGGCGCCGTCTGCCTGGTGCTGGACGAACTGCTGCGCGTGCGGCGTTCCCGCTGACCGTTGTTCCGGCGCAGCGCGAGGAGTTCCCGCGCCGCCGACGGGATTGACCCTGAGCCCCCAAGGCCGGGGTGCGGCGTATCATTGTTTCAAACATGAAGCATCTGCTGAACCTGCTGGCAGCCGTGGCGCTGCTGGTCTGGGGCACGTATCTCGTTCGCACCGGCATCCTCCGGGTCTTCGGCGGCAACCTGCGGCAGGTGCTGGCGCGCAGCATCGACACCCGCCCGGCCGCCGCGATGGCCGGCCTGGGTGTCACGGCGCTGGTGCAATCGAGCACCGCCACGGCGCTGATCGTCTCCTCCTTCGTGGGCCAGGGCCTGGTGGCCCTGCCCACCGCGCTGGCCGTCATGCTGGGGGCCGACATCGGCACCAGCCTGATGACGGTCGTCTTCTCCTTCGACCTGTCCTGGCTGTCGCCGCTGTTCATCTTCGTCGGCGTGGTGCTGTTCATCACGCGCCAGGCCACGCCGCTCGGGCGCTTCGGCCGGGTGCTGATCGGCCTGGGGCTGATGCTGCTGGCGCTGCGGCTGGTGTCGGAGTCGACCGCGATCATGGTGAAGTCGCCGGCGGTGCAGGCCCTGCTGCTGTCCCTGTCCAGCGACATCCTGCTGGAGATCACGGTCGGCGCGGTGCTGGCCGTGATCGCCTATTCCAGCCTGGCGATCGTGCTGCTCACGGCGACCCTGGCCGCCTCCGGCGCCATCCCGCTCGACGTCGCACTCGGCCTGACGCTGGGCGCCAACCTCGGGAGCGGCCTGCTGGGCGTGCTGGCCACGGCCAAGTCCAGCGTGGAAGTGCGGCAGGTGCCTATCGGCAACCTCGTGTTCAAGATCGTCGGCGTGATCCTGGCCGCGCCCTTCGCTGCCTTCTGGATCCGCACGCTCAAGCCCTACCTGCCGGAGCCGGCGACGGTGGTGGTGCTGTACCACCTGGTGTTCAACGTGCTGATCGCGCTGATCTTCCTGGCCTTCACGCACATCGTGGCGCGCTGGGTGGAGCAGTGGCTGCCCAAGCCGGACCGCAACATGGTGGCGGGCCGGCCGCACCACCTGGACCCGTCGGCGCTGGCGACGCCCTCGCTGGCGATCTCCAATGCCGCGCGCGAGGCGCTGCACCAGGCCGACATCGTGGAGACCATGCTGCTGGGCATGCTGCGCGTGATCAAGGACAACGACCTGCGCCTGGCCGAGGAACTGCGGCGCATGGACGACACGGTCGACCAGCTCTACTCCGCGATCAAGTACTACCTGACCAAGATCTCGCGAGAGGCGCTGGGGGAGGAGGAAAGCCGGCGCTGGACGGACATCATCAGCTTCACGATCAACATGGAGCAGATCGGCGACATCATCGAGCGCGTGCTGCTGGACATCGAGGACAAGAAGATCAAGAAGGGCCGCAACTTCTCCGATGCCGGCATGGCGGAGATCTGCGAGCTGCACGCGCGCCTGGTGGACAACCTGCGCCTGGGCATGAGCGTGTTCCTCAACGGCTCCGTGCGCGACGCGCAGAAGCTGCTGGAGGAAAAGGCGCGTTTCCGCGACCTGGAGCGCGCCTATGCGGGCACGCACCTGACGCGCCTGACCGAGAACACCGTGCAGAGCATCGAGACGAGCTCGCTGCACCTCGACCTGATCAGCGACTTGAAGCGCATCAACTCGCACATCTGCTCGATCGCCTATCCCATCCTGGATTCGGCCGGGGCGCTGTCGCCCACCCGCTTCAGGCAGGTGTTGCCGGAAGAACCGTCGCGGGCGTTGTAGCCGTCGTGGCCTGCGCCTGGCCGCCCGCGCGCTCGCCCTTCAGGCGCGCGCAGTAGTCCACCAGCATCTCCAGCTCGGTCGACTTGTCGAACACCGCGTCCGCGCCCAGCTGCATGCAGCGCCAGCGCACGTCGCGCGAGGAATGGTTGCTGAGCACCACGACCTTCTGCCCGGCCTTGCGCTTGCGGCAGGCATCCAGCACGTTCATGCCGCTGCCTTCGCGCAGAAACAGGTCGATCACGGCCAGGTCCCATTCGTTGTTGCACAGCCAGCGCTTCGCCTCGTGCTCCGATTCGGTGGTTCCGACGGGCTCGACCTGCGCGAGCTCCTTCAGGGTTTCGATGAGGTTGTCCCGGATCGTCGAGCTGTCCTCGACGATGTAGGCGCGAAACGTCATTGCTGCTTCTCCAGGGTGCAGGGGACGGCATCAGGGCCGCCTCATGGGACAGGACTCTAGGTTCGGCAGTTCAGCGGTGCTGAAAGCGGCCAAGCCATGCTGCTGTAGGAAAGGGCAACGCAGGAGCGCCGTTCACGCTCCGTACGCGGCCAAAAGGATCAGCGCCGCGTCGATGGTGAACGCGCCGGCCTCCAGCCTTTGCGTGAGCTCATCGGCCGCCATCACGCGGAAGGCGGCGACCTCGCCGTCCTGGTTGGCGGGCATCACGCCCGCCGGCAGCCTTGCAGCGTACCAGTCCAGGACCTCGACCACGTAACCGTGTGCGAGCTCGGCGAAGGGCCGCTGCGTGGTGACCCGTCCGCCATGGCGCAGTTCGCGCAATTGCGGCACGCGCAGGCCGGCCTCTTCCCAGGTCTCGCGTTCCAGCGCCTGTTCCACGCTGTCGCTGGCCGGCACCATGCCGCCCACCAGCGTGTCCCAGAGTCCCGGGTCGGTCGGCTTGTCGAAGGCGCGCTGCTGCACCCACACCTGTCCCGCATCGTCCGTCGCCGTGAGGTGCACGGCATGGGTCGCGATCCCCAACGGCCGCACGGCGGCGCGTTCAATGGTTCCGACCAGCGTGCCGCCCTCGCCGCGCACCGCCAGCTGTTCGTCGCGCCAGGCGTGGGCCAGGCCCGTGTCGCGCAGCACTTCGGCGATGCGCGCGAGCGAGGCCGTGGGTTCGCCCTCCAGCATCCA
>CALRYV010000012.1:0-140770 GCA_943372495.1 Ramlibacter sp. 2FC
CGCGCACCACGTACAGGCGCGAGTCGCCGCAATGGACCCAGGTGGCCGAGCCGGCCTGGACCACTGCCGCCACCAGCGTCGTGCGCGGGGTGTCGAGCATGCCCTTTTCGCTGGCGTAGCGGATGATCTGGTGGTGCGCCGCCGTCAGCGCGGTGGCCAGGAATTCGGTGACGTCGCCGACGATCGGCCGCGCCTCCTTCTGGTACAGCGCGGAGATGGTCTGCAGCGCGAGCTGGGCGGCAACCTCGCCCTCGGGGTGGCCGCCCATGCCGTCGGCCAGCACGAACAGGCCCGATTCGCGCGTGTAGCAATAGCCCATGCGGTCTTCGTTCTTTTCGCGCCCGCCCTTGCGGCTGATCTGGAAGACGGAGAATTTCATAGAGGGCCGCGCCTTATTTCGCCTTGACGCCGCCGAAGCCGGTGGCGCGCCGAACGTTCTTCTTCGTGTCCGAGACCATGTTGTCGAACTGCAGCCGCATCTTCTCGCCGACCGACAGCTTGGTGTAGCGGCGCTCGCCTTCGCGGCTCAGTTCCTTTTGCAGCGCGAACACCGACTGCGGCCGCGACAGCGGATCGAGCGACATGCACCACTCGACCACCTCGATCAGGTTGTCGGAGTACACGCCGCGCAGGCGCGACAGCGCCAGGGCCAGCCGGTCTTTTTCCAGGCGCTGGGGCGCGTCGTTGGGCGGGTAGCCCTGCATGCAGGCGTAAATGCAGGCGCCGATGGCGTAGATGTCGGTCCAGGGGCCCATCGACGAATCGCGCCGGTACATCTCGGGCGCGGCAAACCCCGGCGTGTACATCGGCCGGATGAAGTTGCCTTCCTTGGACAGCACTTCGCGGGCGGCGCCGAAATCGATCATCACCGCCTTGTTGTCGTCGGTGATGAAGATGTTGGCGGGCTTGATGTCCAGGTGCAACATCTTGTGCTGGTGCACGATGCGCAGGCCGCGCAGGATTTCGTCGAACAGCGAGCGGATGGTCGATTCGCGGAACACCTTCTGCTTCTTCAACTCGCGCGCGGTGATGATGAAATCCTGCAGGGTCGCGCCCTCCAGGTAGTTCATCACCATGTAGACGGTTTCGTTCTCGCGGAAGAAGTTCAGCACGCTCACCACGGAGGCGTGCGAGATCTGCGCGAGGGACCGGCCCTCCTCGAAAAAGCTTTTCAGGCCGAGGCGGTACAGGGAGAGCTTTTCGGCCTGCACCTGCGGCAGCAACTCGCCCGGTGCCCGGCTCGCCAGCGAGGACGGAAGGTATTCCTTGACGGCGACCTGCTGGCCTTCGTTGTCCACGGCCAGGTACACCACGCCAAACCCGCCAGCCGAGAGCTTGCGCACCACGCGATAGCCACCAATGACGGTATCGGGGGGAAGCGGCGCTGGTTTGACCTTTGACATAATTTAAGAATTCGGGGTCTCGCAGGCTGACCCGGTTATTCTCTGGGCAATCCCGTCACTTACTGAATAGAGAAAAGGCTCGATGCCAGTTTACAGCATGACCGGTTATGCCAGCGCCCAGGCCAGTCCCGGGTCCGCCGCTGCCGGCAGCGAGAGCAAAAGCGCCGCCGGGGCCCGCCTGGGCCTGGAGATCCGCTCCGTCAACAGCCGCTTCCTCGACCTGAGTTTTCGCCTGTCCGAGGACCTGCGCCAGCACGAGCCGGCGCTGCGCGAGCTGCTCACCGCGAAACTCAAACGCGGCAAGGTCGAAGTGCGCGCCGCGATCGAGACGTCCGGCGCCGAAAGCCTGCGCGAGCCCAACACCCGCACGCTGCAACGCCTGAACGCGCTGCAGGACACGGTCCGCTCCTGGCTGCCGGACGCCGGCGCCCTGAGCGTGGCCGACGTGCTGCGCCTCGGGTCGTCCGACCAGTCCGGCGAAACCGACTGGACCGAGACCGTCAGCACGCTGGCCGGCAAGACCCTCAAGGACCTGCTGTCGGCCCGCGAGCGCGAAGGCGCCCGGCTGGCGACGATGCTCCTGGGCCACCTGCAGCAGCTGCGGGAGCTGGCGCAGCAGGCCCTGCCGCTGGTGCCGCAGCTGGTGGAACAGCAACGCACCCGCTTCCTGGAGCGCTGGAAGGAGGCGATGGCGCTGTCCGATGGCAGCACGACGCCCGAGGCGGCCCAGGACCGGGCCCTGACCGAAGCCACGTCGTTCGCGATCCGCATCGACGTCGCCGAGGAGCTGACCCGCCTGAGCTCGCACATCGAGGAGATCGAGCGCCTGATCAAAAAGGGCGGCGAGATCGGCAAGCGGCTGGACTTCCTGATCCAGGAGCTGCACCGCGAAGCCAACACCATGGGCTCCAAGTCCGCGGCGCTGGAGCTGACCCGGATCTCCGTGGACATGAAGGTCCTGATCGAGCAGATGCGCGAACAGGTCCAGAACATCGAATAGCGCGCACTGCCACACCAATCCATGGACTATCCCGGCAATCTCTTCGTCGTCGCGGCCCCCAGCGGGGCCGGCAAATCCAGCCTGGTCAAGGCGCTGCTGGAACTGGACTCGCGCGTCCAGCCTTCGGTCTCCCACACCACCCGGCCGCCGCGCGGCCAGGAGAAGCATGGCCGCGAGTACTTCTTCGTCCCCGCCGAGGAATTCGACCACATGGTGCTGGGCGGCGCCTTCGTCGAGTGGGCCCATGTCCACGGCCAGCGGTACGGCACCTCCCGCAAGGCGATCGAGGAGCGGATTGCGCAGGGCGCCGACGTCATCCTCGAAATCGACTTCCAGGGCGCGCTGCAGATCAAGCGCATCTTCGCCAATGCCGTCCTAATCTTCATCCTGCCTCCGAGCTGGGAGGAGCTGCGCTCGCGGCTCGAGCGCCGCGGCGAGGACTCGCCGGAAGTGATCGAGCTGCGGCTGAAGAACGCGGCAGTCGAGATGACGCAGGCCCGGGAATTCGATTTCGTTATAATCAACGAGTTATTTGAACGGGCCCTGTTCGACCTCAAGGCCATCGTTCATGCCCAGCGCCTGAAGTTCTCGGCCCAGCGCCGTGCCCGCGCCGACACCTTCAAGGCCCTCAATATCAGCTAGCGGCTCCGCCTGGAGCCCAACCCACCGGAGATTCCTCATGGCCCGCATCACCGTCGAAGACTGCCTGGAAAAGATTCCCAACCGCTTCCAGCTCGTGCTGGCTGCCACCTACCGGGCCCGGATGCTGAGCCAGGGCCACGCGCCGAAGATCGAGAGCAAGAACAAGCCCGGCGTCACCGCGCTGCGCGAGATCGCCGAAGGCAAGATCGGCCTGGAAATGCTCAAGAAGGTGCCGGGCTAAAGCGCAGCGCAGCAAGCGTAGCCCGGCATCCCCGCGCCGGCGGGGATCCAGAAAAAAAAGCACCGCACCGCGGTGCTTTTTCATTGGCGCGCACGGGTGGCGAGGGCTCGCGCTACATTTAGGGCATGAGTGCGGTCGTCCAGTCTCCCCCCGGCAAGAAGGGCAGCCCCCCGGCGCAGCCCAATCCCGCCGCGGCCAATGCGGCGGCCGCGAGTTTCGCGGCGCTGACCGCCAGGCTGGACTATCTCGAGCCGCCGGACATCGAGCAGGTCCGCCAGGCTTACCGGTTTGCCGACGAGGCCCACCTGGGCCAGATCCGCGGCAGCGGCGAGCCCTACATCACCCATCCGATCGCGGTCGCGGCCCAGTGCGCCGAGTGGAAGCTCGACGCCCAGGCCCTGATGGCCGCCCTGCTGCACGACGCGATCGAGGACTGCGGCGTCACCAAGCCGCAACTGATCGAGCGCTTCGGCGCCCCGGTGGCGGACCTGGTCGACGGCCTGACCAAGCTCGACAAGCTGCAGTTCAACACCCGGGAAGAGAACCAGGCCGAGTCGTTCCGCAAGATGCTGCTGGCGATGGCGCGCGACGTGCGCGTGATCCTGATCAAGCTGGCCGACCGCACCCACAACATGCGCACGCTGGACGACGTGCCGCGCGAGAAGTGGACCCGGATCGCCTCCGAGACGCTGGACATCTATGCCCCGATCGCGAACCGCCTGGGCCTGAACCAGACCTACCGCGAGCTGCAGGAACTGTCCTTCAGGCACCTGCGGCCGTGGCGCTACGCCATCCTGAACAAGGCGGTGGCCAAGGCCCGCAGCCGCCGGCGCGACCTGATCCAGAAGGTGCAGCGCGAGGTCGAGGCGGTGTTCGCCGAAGCCGGCATGGCCGTGCGGATCGCCGGCCGCGAGAAGACGCTGTATTCGGTCTACCGCAAGATGGACGAGAAGCACCTGAGCTTCGCCCAGGTCACCGACATCTACGGCTTCCGGGTGATCGTGCCGGACGTGATCGACTGCTACACCGCGCTCGGCCTGCTGCACCAGATCTACAAGCCGGTGCCGGGCCGCTTCAAGGACCATATCGCGATCCCGAAGGTCAACGGCTACCAGTCGCTGCACACCACGCTGGTCGGCCCGTCGGGCGTGAACGTGGAGTTCCAGCTGCGCACCGAGGCCATGCACGTGGTGGCCGAGTCCGGGGTGGCGGCGCACTGGCTGTACAAGGCCAGCGTGCCCGAAGGCGACGCCGCCGACCGGCTCGGCACCAAGTGGCTGCAATCACTGCTGGACATCCAGCACGAGACCCGCGACGCCGCCGAGTTCTGGGACCACGTGAAGATCGACCTGTTTCCGGACGCCGTCTACGTGTTCACGCCCAAGAGCCAGATCATGGCCCTGCCGCGCGGCGCCACCGTGGTCGACTTCGCCTACGCCATCCACAGCAACATCGGCGACCGCACCGCGGCCGCCCGGATCAACGGCGTGCAGGTGCCGCTGCGCACCGAGCTGAAGAACGGCGACATCGTCGAAGTGGTGACGGCCGCCGTGTCCACGCCCAATCCGGCCTGGCTCGGGTTTGTGCGCACCGGCCGCGCCCGTTCCAAGATCAGGCACCACCTCAAGACGCTGGCCCACGTCGAATCGCAGGCCCTGGGCGAAAAGCTGCTGACCCAGGCGCTGCGCGCCGAGGGCATGGAGAAGCTGCCGGCCGACGACGAGGCGCACCAGCCGATCTGGGAGAAGCTGCTGCGCTTCACCGGCAGCCGCAGCCGGGCCGAACTGCTCACCGACATCGGCCTGGGCAAGCGCATCGCCAGCATCGTGGGCAAGCGCCTGATGACGCTGCTGGCCGAACGCGGCGAGAAGCCGGACGCGCTGCTGCTCACGCGCGAGCGCTTCACCGCGCACGAGAACGTGTCGCAGGGCGAAGTGATCCTCGACGGCAGCGAGAACGCGTCGGTGAAGTTCGCCAGCTGCTGCCGCCCGGTCCCGGGCGACGCCATCGTCGGCTACCTGGGGCGCGGTGAAGGCCTGGTGGTCCACACCGGCGACTGCGGCGTGGCCAAGCGCCTGCTGCACAAGGACAGCGAGCGCTTCATCAGCGTCGAGTGGTCCGACGAGCCGGTGCGGCCGTTCGAGACCGGGGTGCTGGTGACGGTGGTCAACGGCAAGGGCGTGCTGGCGCGGGTGGCGGCCGCCCTGGCCAGCGCGGAGGCCGACATCACGCACGTCGACATGGGCGACGAGGAAGCCCAGGATGCGACGGACCTGCGCTTCGTGATCGCGGTGCGCGACAAGGCGCACCTCGAAGCGGTGCTGGCCAAGCTGACGCGCACGCCGTCGGTGATGCGGGCGCAGCGCGTGCGGCCCGGCAGCGGCTCCAGCTAAACCGCCGCCGCTGGCGCCGGATAGCTGACTTCCAGCACCTCGATCTCCTGCACCCCGGCCGGCGTCTGCAGCCTGACCTCGTCGCCGACGCGCGCCTTCAGCAGGGCCCGCGCCACTGGCGAGATCCAGCTCACCTGCCCGAGCGAGGTGTCGGCCTCGTCGATGCCCAGGATGGTGATGGAGCGTTCCTGCCCGGCCTGGTCCACGTAGCGCACGGTGGCGCCGAAGAAGATCTGGTCGCGGCCATGGTGCAGCGACGGATCGGAGATCTCCGCCACCTCGAGCCGCTTGGTGAGAAAGCGGATGCGCCGGTCGATCTCGCGCAGCCGCTTCTTGCCGTAGATGTAGTCGCCGTTCTCGGAGCGGTCGCCATTGCGCGCGGCCCAGTGCACCGCCTCCACGACCTTGGGCCGCTCGTCGTCCATCAGCTGCAGCAGCTCGGCGCGCAGCCGCGCATAGCCGTGCGGCGTGATGTAGTTCTTGCCCCCGGCAGGCAATGCGGGCAGCGCGAGTTCGTCGTCCTCCTCGTTGTCCGTTTCCCTGGTGAATGCCTTGCTCATGGCGCCAGCATAGCGATGGCGGCGCCGCTGCGGCGATCGCGGGCTTGTCCTACAGGCCCTTCAGGCCCGTCCTATGGTTGCGGCGGCCCCGCGATGGAAATATTCCACCAACTCAGGGAGCCGCATCGCCATGGAATACGCCACACCGACCGCCATCAACCCCACGCGGGAAGACGCCTACTGGCAGCGGGAGTTCACCCGGCAACCCTACTACCGGCCCGACCTGAGCTTCGACGACTACAGCCCCGCCTACCGCGTCGGCTACACCGGCCCACTGCGCCGCGAAGGCAGCTTCGACGCCGTGGAAAGCGACTTGCGCCAGGACTGGCAGCAGGTCAAGGGCCGCTCCCGGCTGACCTGGCCGGAAGCGCGGGAAGCGACCCGTGCCGCCTGGGACCGCGTGGCGCGCGACCGCCATCCCGCCTGATCGCGTGCTGCAGTCATCGTCCTACAGCTGGCGCGGTCCGCCCCTGACGGCGGTGCGACGCACGCATCGATACATTTTGACAATGGCACATACAACTCCCCCGGCAGGTTCCCAATGGCTCTAGCCGCCCAGGCATCGACGGCGGCCACGACGATCAGCCCCCGGCGGCCCCGCTCGGGCGCCGAGGCCGCACGCTACAGCGTCCTGCGCCGGCTGGCTCCGGCCCTGAAGCACGACATGGTGGTCAATCTCCAGGCGGTCGCGATGATGGCAGAGGTGCTCAACGCCCGCCTCGAACGCGGCCAGAGCAACCCCAACGAATTGCAAAAGAGCGTTTCCAAGATCAACCGGCTGGCCCGGGAAGCGGTGATGACCTGCCTGGACGTCGCGGCGTGGATCGAACCGGGCGAGGACGAAGGCATCCGCCTGCGCGAAGGAGTCGACGAATGCGTCGGCCTGCTGGCCGGCAACTTCAACTTCCGCGGTTTCAGCATCAGCACCGACGTGCCGGACGTGGAGTTCGAGGTGTCGCGCGAAGCGCTGCGCAACCTGCTCAGCGCGGCCCTGATCACCCTGACCGATGCTGCGGCCACGCCCGCCGACGTGCTGGTGAAGGCCGAGGTCTCGGCCAATTGCGTCGTGCTGACGGTGCGCTGCGAAGCGCGCGAGGCCGATGCGGACGCGATGCCTTTCGCCGTCAGTTACCGCCAGCTGGACTGGTCTGACGTGCAGGCGCTGGCGCTGGCCGAATCGGTGGAGCTGCTGCGCACCGCCGACCAGATGGTCATGCGCATTCCGCGCGCGATCGCCTCCACGCCGCTGCAGATCGTGCCGGTCTGAACCCGCTGCCCACTGTTACTCCAGGGCGGTCATGAAGGCCTCCAGTTCCGCGACCGACAGCGGCTTGCAAAACAGGTAGCCCTGGTAACAGTGGCAGCCCTGCGCCGCCAGGAAGGCGCGCTGCTCCTCGGTCTCCACGCCCTCGGCGATCACGCCCAGCCCCAGGCTCTGCGCCAGGCCGATGATGGTCCGCGCGATGGCGGCGTCGTTCGCGTCGCTCAGGATCTCCTTGACGAACTCGCGGTCGATCTTCAGTTGGTCCAGCGGCAGCCGCTTGAGGTACGACAGCGACGAATAGCCCATCCCGAAATCGTCCAGCGACAGCGTCACGCCCATGTCCTTGAGGCTGCCCATCTTGGCCACGGTGACCTCGATGCCGTCGGCCAGCAGGCTCTCGGTGAGCTCCAGCTTGAGCTTCTGCGGTTCGATGCCGGACTGGGCGATGGCCTGCATCACCTCGTCGACGAAGTCCGGATGGCGGAACTGCCGCACGCTGACGTTCACCGCGATGCTCAGATGGCTGCGCTCGGGCCGCTTCGCCCACTGGGCCAGCTGGCTGCAGGCCGCCTCGAGCACCCAGCGTCCGATCGGGATGATCAGCGAGGTCTCTTCGGCCGTCGGGATGAAGTGGTCGGGCCCGACCCGGCCGCGCTGCGGATGCTCCCAGCGCAGCAACGCCTCGACCCCCACCATCTTGCCGTCGGGGCCGACCTGCGGCTGGTAGTCGATCAGGAACTGGTTCTCGCGCCAGGCCTGGCGCAGGTCCGCCGCCAGCGCCGCGTTGGCCGTCACCAGGGCCTGCATCTCGGGGTCGAAGAAGCAGACCGCGTTGCGCCCCGCGTTCTTGGCCTGGTACATCGCCAGGTCGGCCTGCTTGAGCAGCTCGCTCACGCTGCAGGCCGCCTTGCCGAAGAGGGTGACGCCGATGCTGCAGGTGCTGTGGTGCAGGTAGCCGGGCAGCACGTAGGGCTCTCCGAGCGTGGTCAGGATGCGGTCGCTCACGATCCGCGCGGCGGCGGCCGGCTCCAGCGGCTTGGCGCTGGAGTTCTCGATCAGGATCACGAACTCGTCGCCGCCCAGGCGCGCCACCGTGTCGCCCTTGGCGACGCAGGAGCGCAAGCGCTCGGCGACCTGCTGCAGCAGCATGTCGCCCTTCTGGTGGCCGAGCGTGTCGTTGAGGATCTTGAAGTTGTCCAGGTCGATGAACATCAGCGCGCCCTCGCGCGGCCGCTCATGGTCCGACAGCGCCACGTGCAGCCGGTCCAGCAGCAGCTGGCGGTTGGGCAGCTTGGTGAGCGGGTCGTAGAAGGCCAGGTACTGGATCTTTTCCTCGGCGCTCTTGCGCTCGCTGATGTCGCGCCCGACCGCCACCCAGTGCGTGAGCTTGCGCGAGCTGTCCCACACCGGCGAGACGTCGAGGTCGACCCAGAACGGCTCGCCGTTCTTCTTGTAGTTGATCAGGTCGACCCGCACCGGCTCCCATTGCTCCAGCGCCGCGCGGATGTGGTCCAGTTCGCTGCGCTGCGTTTCCGGCCCCTGCAGCAAGCGGGGCGTGCGGCCGATCACCTCCTCGCGGGTGTAGCCGGTGCGGCGCTCGAAAGCCTCGTTGACGAACACGATGCGCGGGCCGGGCGCGCTGAACGGGCCGGCCTCGGTGATGATGACGATGTCGTTCAGCCTGGCGATGCTGCTTTCCAGCAGCCGCAACTGCTCTTCCGACCTGTGCCGCGCCGTGACGTCGCGCAGGTGCACCGCCAGCCCGCCGCCGAACGGATAGCCGCGCACCTCCAGCCAGGTGCTGACCCGCGCGTCGAGCTCCTCGAACTCGATGCTCTCGTTGCGCGCCACGGCGGCGTGGAAGCTCTCCTCGAGCCGGAAGCGCACGGTCTTCTGGAACGAGTTCCAGATCTTGCGCCCCAGCAGGTCGTCGGCGCTGAGCGCCAGCAGCCGCGCCGCTTCCTCGTTGATGTAGGTGAACTGGCCGTCGCCATCGACCGTGACGAAAGCTTCGCCGCTGCCCATCGCACCACCCATGCTCACGGTGTGGCGCAGCAGCGTGCCGTTGGCATAGCCGTGGGGCGCGATCTCCTGCAGCGCGCCCTCGACCCGCACGATGGCACCGCTGTCGTCGCGGGCCGCGTGCGCCAGGGTGCGGACCCAGGCCCGCCGCCCCTGCAACGTGACGATCTGCATTTCGGCGTCGAACGGGACGCCCTCGTTGGCGCAGGCGGTGAACAGGGCCACCACCTTCTCGCGCCATTCCGGCGCATAGAAGCTGAAGGCTTTTTCGAGCGGGGGCGCGAAGCCGGGCTCGGCGCCGTGCAGCACGGCCAGCTGGTCGGACCACACCAGCCGGTCGTGCACCAGGTCGATCATCCAGACGCCGACGAAGGCCGTGCGCTCAACGAGCTTCAGGAACGTGTTGGCTTGCTGGAGCTGGGCTGAATCCATAGAGGGCGGGCAGTCGGAAAATTCGGGCGTTGGGACATCGATGGTAAGGGCAGCAGGCGGGCCAAAAGGCAGCAGTAGGCACCGTCCTACAGAGGAAAGCGGGGGCGTCCGAGATGCACCCGCACGGCCGACATTAGAGTGAGTAACGCCTTGACACCAATCCTTACCGCGTGAGGTATCGGGTAACGCAACAGGACCCATCGTGCAAGAGCTCAAAGCCTATGTCGTCGAAGATAACGCCACCATCCGCGAAAACCTGATCGGTGCGCTGGAGGAACTGACGTGCGTCCGGGTGGTGGGCAACAGCGCGACCGAAGACGAAGGGCTGCAGTGGCTCGAGCAGAACGCGCAGGACTGGGACCTGGTGATCGTCGACCTGTTCCTGCAGCGAGGCAGCGGCATCCGGCTGGTGCAGCGGATGCACCGCCGCAGCAGCAGCCAGAAGGTCATCGTGTTCAGCAACTACGTCAACGCCAGCGTCCGCAAGCGCTGCGCCCAGCTCGGAGTCGACGCTGTGTTCGACAAGTCCACCGAGATCGACTTCCTGGTCGACTACTGCGCCCGCCAATGTTTCCAGGTCACGCAGGAGGCCGGCTGATCGCGGCCTTCGACACCCCCACCGTTCCATTTCACCCAGAGCGAGGCACACCCATGAAGACGACGGACTCCGCCACCATCGCGGCCCCCGCCGAAGAAGAAACCCCGCCCAACCGGCAGCGGCGCTGGTCAGACGGCGCGGCACCCGCGCCCCAGGGCACCGACGCTTCCGCGGCCTGGTCGATGGCGCAGCACTGGCCCACGCTGGTCGCCACCCTGTCGGAGCAGGCGGTCGAGAGCAGCAACCTGATCCTGCGGGCCCTGGACTTCATGGTCGGCGCCGGCCGGATGCGCCACGCCGAGGCCAAGGCGCTGAGCGACTCGCTTTACCGCATGCGCGACACCAGCCTGCGGGCGCAGCAGATCACCCGGCTGGCCAGCGGCCGGATCCGCCAGGCGCGCGACCGGGTCGACCTGGCCGAGCTGATCCGCGACCAGCTGGCCAGCCGGCGGGAGGAGTTCGAGGCCGCCCAGGCGGACGTGCAGAGCGTCCTCAGCCCGGTCGACGTGCTGCTGGACCCACCCGTGGCGGTCAGCCTGGTCAACAACGTCGTCGACTGGGGCCTGAGCTTCAGCAAGCAGGTCACGCTGACCCTGGAGACGCCGGTCTGGCCGGCACCGGCCCGGCTGCTGGTGCGGGTGCCGACCCCGCCGCGCACGGCCCAGGCCGGGCCCGGCCGGCAGACCGGCGCCTGGGGCACCAAGGAACGGGGCCGGCGCCTGAACGACGGACTGCACTGGATGCTGCTGCGGCAGATGGCGGCGTCGGCCAACCTCACCGTCAACCGCTCGGGCGCCGAGGGCGCGGCCATGCTCACGATCGAATTCCCCAAGACCTTCCTCAGCTCCGACGGCCTGTCGAGCGTCGAACTGTTCGAGGACGATCCGGACGGCGCGACCTCGCTGCTCAACGCCTGGGTGCTGGTGATCGCGGGCGACGACCAGCTGCGGGCCGCTGCGCTCGACACGCTGCGCCGTGCCGGCATCGGCGCCCAGGGCGCGGCGAGCCTGGAACAGGCCCGGGCCATCGTCGCCGGCGGCAAGCCCGACACGCTGGTGGCCACGAGCGACGTCATGGGCGCCGACTTCGCCGCTTTCAAGTCCGAAGTGATGGGCCACGGCGGCGGCTGCCCGGTGGTCGAGATCACCGATCGCCCGCCGTCGTTTCACAACTCCGGCTTCCAGGGCTTCGAAGTGGCGAAGGTGGGCCGCGAGCAGCTGAAGAAGGACCTGGCGCCGACGGTCCTGTTCGAGCTGGCCAAGTCGGTCTGCTAGGCCAGCATCCGCGCCAGCTGGTCGGCCGGCACCGGCGGGCTGTACAGGAAGCCCTGGGCCTGGTCGCACCCCAGCTGCCGCAGGACGGCGGCCTGGCCCTCGATCTCGACGCCCTCGGCCACCACCTTCAGGTTCAGGTTGTGGGCCAGCGAGATGCAGGTGTTCACGATGCCCTGGTACGCGGGGTCGGCGGTGATCTTCTTGACGAAGGCGCGGTCGATCTTCACCTCGTCGATCGGCAACGTGACGATGTAGGCCAGCGACGAGTAGCCGGTGCCGAAGTCGTCGATCGCGACCGGGATGCCCAGCTTGCGCACCTCGGTCAGGACCTCGATCGCGCGCTCCATGTTGCCGATCAGGATGCTTTCGGTCACTTCGATGCCCAGCGCTGACGCATCGGCGCCGGCCGCCGCCAGCGCGCTGCGCAGCTCCTCGACGAAGGCCTCGCGGCGCAGCTGCGCCGCGGCGACGTTCACCGCGATCCGAGGCGCCTTCAGGCCCGCGGCGCGCCAGGCGTTCCAGTCCGCCAGCGCGCGGTGGATGATGTGGTTGCCGACTTCGTTGATCAGGCCGGTGGCCTCCAGCGCCGGCACGAACTCCATCGGCGGCACCAGGCCGCGCTGCGGATGCAGCCAGCGAATCAGCGCCTCGACGCCGACGATGCTGCCGCTGGCCAGGTCGATCTTGGGCTGGTAGAAGTTGACGAACTGGCCTTCTCGCAAGGCCTCTCGCAACTCCGGATCGAGCCGGTAATGCCGGCTCAGGACGTTGTCCACCGATTTGTCGAAGAAGGCGACCGGTTCGTCGCGCTCGATCGCCATCTGCAGGGCCGAGTCGGCGGCGTTGACCACGTCGTCCAGCGAATTGCCGTCGCCCGGGAACGCGGCGAAACCGAGGTTGACCGGACAGACCAGCGCCAGCTTGTTGACGCTGTAGGGCGCCTGCAGCGCCGCCGTGAGCCGCGGCGCAGCGACGGCGGCGAAGTCGTCCGCGTCGGCGTCGGGAACGAACAGGATGAACAGGCCGCGCTTGATGCGGCCGATGAACGCGCCGCCGTCGGCGAACGACCGCAGCCGGTCGGCGGTCTGCTTGATCAGCGCGTCGGCGACCCGGAACCCGTGGGCCGAGTTGATCTGGCTCACCGTCTTGAGCCGGATGAAGGCCACGATCCCCTTCTTCGGCCGGGCGGCGTCGAACTGGGCTTCGAAGTGGAACCAGTTCGGCAGCCCGGTCAGCCGGTCGGTCTGGGTGGCGATGCGCAACTGCCGGCGCAGGTCCAGTTGGGTCGAGACCGCCTTGGCCAGCTTGTTCAGCGCGTCCCGCTGGGCATCGGTCAGGGTGCGCGCGACTTCGTCCATGACGCACAGCGTGCCGATGGCGCTGCCGTCACGGGTCTTGAGCGGGGCGCCGGCGTAGAACCGCACCGGCGGCGCGTCGGCCCCATACACCTGCGGATCAAGCCAGGGGACCAGGGCCGCGTCCGGCACCTCGAACAGCCGGTCCGAATCGAGGATGGTGTGGGCGCACAAGGCCTGCTCGCGCGGGGTCTGCAGGGTGGTGACGCCGACGCGCGACTTGAACCACTGGCGGTCGGCGTCGACAAAGGTCAGGGTGCCCATCGGCGTGCTGCACAGCACGGTGGCGAGCTGGACCAGGCGGTCGTAGGCCTCGTCGGGTTCGGTGTCCAGGATGCCGAAATCGCGCAGCTCCGACAGGCGCTGCCGCTCGTCGGGCGGGGTCGATGGCGCTGGCAACGGCATGGGCGGTCGGGCTAGCGCCGGTGCCGGCGGCTTTCGGACTCCATCACCGCGTCGAAAGCGTCGAAAGCGTGGGTTGCATCCATCGGCTGCGTGATCGTGGGGGGCTGGGCCGGCTCCGGCACCGGTTCCAGCGCGGCGGGCTCGGTCGGCTCGCCGCGCATGGAGTTCAGGTCGATGTCGACCGCGAACGCGTTGAGCTGCGGCGCGACCTCGATCGTGGCCAGCCGCTCCAGCGACAGTTCGGCCGGGCCTTCGGACTCGCCCACCGCCCACGGCAGGATGAAATGATCGTTCGACAGGCCGCGGTCGCCGCGCAACTGCAGGCCGGCCGGAGCGGTGGGGCCGTGGACGATGTCCTGCCCCAGCGAATAAAGCCACAGCAGGTCCCGGTAGGCGTCCAGCGACAGCAGGTCGCGCGGGGTGGCGGGGCGCTTGAACAGCAGCTCCTCGATGATCTCCTGGCTGCGTTCGGACGGCCAGGCCGCAGCGATGCGGGTGAGCGGCCCCGGGAACTGCTCCAGTTCGCGGTGCTCCTGCCGGTCCTGGCCGAAGCTCGCCACGTCCATGCCGAAGGTCTGGCGGAAGGTCGTCTGCAGCGCCTCGTATTCGATCCGCATGCCAGTGCCGTGGTAGATGCGAAACAGTTCGAGATACGCCAGCACGGGCTGCTCGCTGCTGTCCTCAAGATAGGACTCCAGCACCGACACCGCCTCGTCGACCTGGCCGAGCGAAGCGAAGAATTCGGCCTGCTGTTGCGCGCCGAGCAGGGCGTCGACCTTGAGGCCCCCGGGGTCGTCGAACGAGACCGGCGGCTGGGGCGCCTTGGCCTCGGGCAGCGCGAATTCAAACGGCTTGGTCACGGGCGTGGCCACGCGGGCCCGCGGCATCGGGACGGCCTCCCGGTACACCACCGGGGGCTGCGCCGCAGCGGCCGCATCCGGGTCGGCCGGCGCCGGCAGCAGCTCCTCCTGGACCACTTCATCGCCGCCGCTCCAGCGCTCGGGCGGCGCATACCAGCTGTCGGCCGCAGCGGCGCCGGCGCGGCGCCGGCGGTGCCAGACCACGGCACCCGCGCTGCCGGCCAGCAGGGCCAGCAGCGTGACCAGCAGCAAGTCGAGGTGGCGCTGGCCCTGCGCCTCCTGCAAGGCTTCGCGGGCGGACCGGATCTCGGAGCCGTGGCGGCCAGCCACGCTGCGCAGAGAGCCCAGCTCCGCCTCGAGCCCGCGCAGGCGGTCGGCGGTGCGCAGCAGGTCCTGGGGCTGCGCATTCAACGCCCGCCACAGGGCCGCCGCCGCCGCCCGCTGGGCGGCGTCCACCGCAGGCACCGATGTGAGTTCCGCCGAGGCCCGCAGCCACGGCTGCCCCTGCGAGTTGGGATCCCAGACCGCGAGCTGCAGCCGTCCACCCTGCAGGCCGCGGTCGCGCGCAGTGCCGGCGGCGCCGATGCGAGTCGATGGAGTCAATTGGGTCGGCGCTGGCGCAGCGGCCCGCACCCGGTGCTTCGCGGCCGCGACCGGCCCGGACGGCGCCGTTGAGCCGGGCACCGGCGAGGCGACAGCCAACGTCGACGCCGCGCCGAGCGCCAGAGCCTCCCCCCGGGGCGGGTCCGCCAGCAGCACATAGCTGCGGCTGGTCTGAATGCCGCAACCGGCCCGCAGCACCAGGGTCACGACGGGCTCGTCGACCAGGGCGGCGGAGGTGATCCTGGCCAACGCACCCTGGCGCGTGGCGTCCGGTTTCAGCTCGATCTGAACCCGGGCGCTGTCCAGGCGCTGATCGCCGTACCGCACCTGCGCGCTCACGCAGCCCGGGGCGTTGCCCTGCGCCGGTTCATCGAACTGGATCGGGGCGGTCACCGCCAGCGGCTGGCCGACCGTGGGCGATCCGGTCAGCGGGCCGATCGACAACGCCGATGCGAACGCCGCCCAGCCGCCCAGGCCGATGGCGCAAATGGAACGCTTCGTAATTCTTGTATTCATGCCGTAACCTGACTCTAAGGACATCGATCCGAATCGATGTCGGCTGCATCGTCAAGCTCATGTAGGACGGGAACTACCTTGGTTGTCCGGCCCCGGCCTTGACCAGACCATCGACCAGGCCTGGCGTCACGTACAACGGCGCTTCGAACAGATAGATCGGCAGTCCCGCATAGGTCGCCAACTGGGGCCGCAGTTCCTCGATGGTGGCCGGCCTGAAGCCGCCGCCGGGTTTGGGCCGGAACGCTTCGGCGATCACCCGCACCCGGCCCTTGCCCAGGCTGCGCTCCAGCACCGTGACGTAGTGGCGTGCGACCCAGGCGTCCCGCGCGTGGACGCCGACCCCGTCCTGGAAGAACACGCCCACGTCCGGTGGCAGCCACTTGAGCAGGCCGTCGGCCAGCTCCTGCGGGCCGACGTTGGCGCTGTCGTAGACGCTGATCCACAGCGGGCGCGGCAGTTTCGCCAGCAGTGCCGTCAGCTGCGGCGCCTCGGACCAGGTCGGGTCGATCTCGACCGGGAAGTAGTAGCCGACCACGTTCAGGGGCGTCGGCAGCTTGGCCAGCGTGGCGGATGTTTCCGCCAGCTGGGCAATTTCGGCCCGGGCGCTTTTCTCGTCGAACCGGCCCGCCAGGCCCAGGATCACCTCCCGGGCCCAGGGCTCGCCGGCAATCCGCTTCCAGTCCGGCAGGTTGCCCGACGGCAGGCCGGTGCCCTCGCGGAAGGCGATGCCGTCGACCACCGTCCACTGGATCAGGAGCCGGCTGGCGCCGAGCCGCTGCCAGTCGCCCCTGGGCGCCGCGTTTTCGTTATAGACCTGCCACACCGTGCCTTCGATCGGCGGCACCGTGACGGCGCAGCCGGCCAGCAATGCGGCCAGCAGCGCGCCCGCCAGGGCCTTGCATCGATTCATGAATCCCGCTCCCGCTTCAATAGGAAATCAGCGACGTCAGGAACAGGCCCTTGGCCCGGTCGTCACCCGCGACGCGGAACCGGTACTGCAAGGAAAAGTCCACATACGAACGCGGCGCCGCATACTTGTCTTCGCGGAACCAGTGCCGCAGGCTGACGCCCGGCCCGGCCGCGACGGACAGCTTGTCGGCCGGCAGCAGCGAGTTGTATTCGGCCGCCACCACGGCGTGCGGGAAAGCCACCGTCTTGCCCGATCCCGGCAACCGATAGCTCTTGCCGGCCATCACGCTGGCCAGGCCGTAGGTCTGCGGGTTTTCGGTGTAGTGCCCGACTTCGGCGGCGATGCGGGTGGTCCACCAGTTGTCGACGTCGACCCGCAGGTCGGTGCCCTTGTCCAGCGAATAGGCGGCCTGCACCAGCCAGTCGTCCGGCGCGCCCCGGGAAAACACCCGGCTGAGCGAGAGCACTGCGTTGTGGGCGCTGAACGGCTTCCAGCGGATGCCCAGGGCCGTCTGCAGGCTGTCGCTGCCGGTGGCGCCCCCGGCCTGGCTGTAGAGGGTTTCGAAACCGCGCCCGAACACCTCGACGTAGCGGCCGTTGCGGTAGCCGAACGGCCGCCAGTAGGCCTCGACACCGACCTGCGCCGTCTTGTTGCCGACCGGCTCGCGGCTGGCGCCGAAGCCGGAGACCACGCTGCCGGCGCCACGGTACGTCAGCGACGCGATCACGCCGCCCTCGCGGGTGATCTCGGCGACCGCGCGGCGGGTGTCGAACACCAGCTGCGGCTCGAGCCGCAGCTTGAGCGTTTCGGCGGCGTCGATCGTGCGCTTGAAGTAGTTGACGGCCTCGCTGTCCTTGCCGGCGCGCAGCGACACATAGGCTGAGTCCTGCAGCGCCGACTCCGGCAGCTTGCCCGCGGCGTCAGCGCTGGCGAACAGGGTGCGCGCCGTCTCGTCGTCGCCCACGCGCGCGGCCAGGTAGGCCAGGTCGAGTTCGTTCGCATCGCGCAGCTTGCCCTCGCCCCGCAACTGCGCCAGGCGGCTGCGCGCCGTCCGGGTGCGACCGACGTCGGCCAGCGCCCCGATCTCGGCGGCCGGCGCGAGCTGGCCGGTGGCCAGGGCGGCGTTGAGGTCGTCCGCCGCGCCGGCTTCGTTGCCCAGGCGCTTGCGGATGGAGCCGCGTCGGGCCAGCAACGCCGCGTCGTCCGGCTCGAGCGCCAACGCCGCGGAGGCCGCCTGCTCCGCGTCGGCAAGACGGCCGGCGCCGAGCTGGGCTTCGAGCAGCAGCAGCTGGTAGTCGCGGTTGTCGGGCGACACCGCGACGGCCTGCGCCGCCTTGTCCGCTGCCTGCGCGTAGTCGCGCGCTTCCAGCGCCCGATAGGCCGCGGTGGCGCTGTCGAACCCCGGGTCGCGCGGCGGCTGGCCGGGCAGCAGCGAGCAGGTCAGGGCCGACTCGGCGGCGCCGCAATCCACCGCCGGCGGCGGAAAGTTGGCGCCGGTCAGGGCCGGGGGCTGGGCGCCGGCGCGCACCCGCAGCCGGCTGGCGGCGGTGAGTCGCCGCGCCACCTCGGCATCCGACGTGGGCAGTCCCTGCAGCAGCTCGATCACGCGCTGCGGCTCGCGGGCAGCCAGCGCCGAATCTGCCGCGATCAGGCGCAGGTTGCGCTGCGCCGCCGGTGTCAGGCCGCGTTGCTGCAGCGCGCGGTCGAAGTCGGCCCTGGCGTCGGCCCAGCGGCCCTGGCGCTGGCGCGCGTAGGCGCGCAGGGCCAGCGGCACGGCGCTGTCGGGAAGCAGCGCCATCGATTCGCTGGCGACCTTCTCGGCCTCGGCAACCTGTTCGCCGCGCAGCAGCACGTCGATCAGGATCAGCCGGAACGCCGCGTTCTCGGGCGCCAGTTGCACCGCCGCCCGCGCCGACGTGGTGGCGGCCGCAAGATTGCCGGCCTCCAGCGCACGGTACATCGCCGTGCCCGCGGCCTGGGCCATGGCGCGGCGGATCGGCTCGCGCTGGGCCCGCATCGCCGGGTCGTCGCCGGCCGCCTGCAGCCCCTGGTTCAGCGCCTGGTCGGCCTCCTGCAGCCGGTTGCTCGCGATCAGCGAATTCACCAGCAGCAGCCAGTAGGCGCGGTTGGCTGGGGCCAGCCGCGTCGCTTCCTGGGCCTGGGTGACCGCGGCCGCGTAATCGCGCCGGTCGTAGGCCTTGTATGCCGCGTCGGCGGCGACGTAGGCCGGGTCGGTCGGCGCCGCAGCCGGGCGCACGCCGGCAGCCGGGCGCGCCTTCGTCGCCTTCGTCGCCTTCGTCGCCTTGGGTGCCTTGGCGCCGCTGGCCTGGGCCAGGACCGGGCCCGCCGCCAGCGTCAGCACGCCGGCCAGGACCAGGGAGGAAGAGATCTTGTTGTTTTTCATGTCGCCTGCGTTGCCGCCTCCGCAAAGAATCTGCGCTGATCCTGCACCACCTGTTCCACCACGTCGCGCGGAATCACGCGGCGGTCGACCAGGTAGTCCCCGATGCGGCCGTGCTGGTCCGGCCGGTAGTCCCGCATTGCCGTGTCGAACACGTCCTTTCGCAACAGCCCGCGTTCGATCAGCATGTCGCCGAGCAACGGGCCGGACGGGACCGTCTGGGTCGTGGCGCCGCTGCCTTCGCGCAGCATCCGCAACGCGACGGCGATCTCGCCTTCCCGCGCGATGCGCTGCAGCGGTTGCTGCTGCAGCACTTCGGTCAGTTCGGCCAGCGCCTGCGCCGACAGCGGACTGGCCACGGCCAGCACCGGCCCGCCGGCCTTGTTCAGGCCCAGCGGAATGGCGCGGTGCCGGATCGCCAGGTCCACCGGCAGCAGCGCCGCGTGGCTGTGCACCAGGTCCGCCGTCAGGTTCACGCGCGGCAGGTCGGCCTGGTAGGCGATCGCCTCGGCCAGGGTCTCCTCGTCGAGCCAGCCGTTGGACACCAGCACCCGCCCCAGCGGCGTCTGCGTATTGGCCTGCTGCTCCAGCGCCTGCGCCAGCTTGCCTTCGTCCACCGCCTGCCAGGACTGCAGCAGCTCGCCCAGCCGCTGGCGCTTGCGGGCCAGCTGCGCACCGGTGGGGAACTCGTGCATGGTCTTGTCCCAGACCAGCTTCTTGCCGCGGAACAGGTAGGACAGGTACAGGCGCCAGGCCCGCGCCACCGCCATGCAGTTGACGAAGTTGCCGATCACCATCCGCGGCAGCGCCATCAGCCCGTGCTCCCAGCCATAGAGCACCGTGGTGAAGTAGATCCGGTGCGCCGCGCGGATCGCCAGGAAGAACGCGTTCACGTAGATCAGCGTGCGCCAGAACGAGTACTCGCCGAACATCGACGGGTAGTACGCATCCCACCAGCCGGTCGACAGGCCGACATGGAAGATGATGAATTGCAGCACCAGGATGTAGGCCAGGATGCTGATGAACGACGTCACCACGCCCTTGCGGTCATGCAGCAGCAGGTACTTGGCGGCCAGCGAACCCTGGAACTTGATCTGTTCCCAGCTTTGCAGGCCGATCCCCAGCACCCAGCGCGACTTCTGCCGGTAGGCGAGCCGGAAGTTGTCGGGGAAGTATTCGCGCACGCACAGCGGCATGTTCACCAGCAGCTCGCGCGCCTTGCCCTTGGCGCCCCAGGCAGTGCGCCGGACCCGGAAGGTGACCGGGAACACGCCGAAGATCGACTCCATGCCGAGGCTGGCCAGGCGCATGCCCACGTCGTAGTCCTCGGTCAGGCTGTTGATGTTGAACGGCTTGTTGTGGGTGGCGCCGATCAGGCTGACCAGCGCCTTGCGTGAAAAGCAGGTGCCGACGCCGGCCGACGGCACCATGCCCGACACGCTCTCGCGCACCACCATTTCCTTGGCGTGGCTCTCGGCGAATTCGTCCATGTAGGTGCCGGCGACCAGCTCGTACCACTCGCGCTCGAGCGACGCCACCGGCAGCTGGATCATGTCCTTGCGCGGCAGCAGGTAGTTGAAGAACTTCAGCTCCATCGGGTGCAACACGTCTTCGCTGTCGTGCAGAACCACGCCGGCGAACTCGACACCGTGCTCCTTCTCGTAGCTGAAGATGTCCGCCACCACGAAGTTCAGGCAGTCGGCCTTGGAGGTCGGCCCCGGATGGGGCACCTCGACCCGCACCACCTGCCGGTAGCGCTTCTTCATGCGCTCGACTTCCTCGATCGTCGCCGGGTCGTTCACATACGTTCCGACGAAGACGACGTAGTTCTGGTAGTTGAGGACCTCCACCATGTTCTGCACCATGGCGGCGATCACGTCATGTTCCTGCCAGGCCGGAACCATGATGGCCAGCGGCTGTTCCCCGCGCTCCAGCAGCTGTTCGGCCGTCAGGCGCGAGTAGTTGCGCCGCTGGAGGTTGAAGTGCCGGTAGAGCCTGCGTCCCCAGTACCAGAGGTCGATGAACAGGTCATCGAGCGACGAGACGAAGATGACGATGGCAACGATGGCCGCAAGGATCTCCAGGCCGGCGTAGTAGTCGGCAATGAGCAAGTCCCAGGTCATGGTGCATCCTTATCCGCGTCCGGGGTCACAGCTGCGCATTCGCGTTCTTGCGGCGGCGGACCCGGCTGGCGTACACCAGCAATGCGATGAAGAAGGCGACCACGACGATCGGAAGCAGCCACCAGTAGGTGCGCTCGAAGAACGACGGCCGGGCTTCGCGCAGCCGCCCCTGGCCGGTCGGATCCACGGTGTTCACCTCGCTGCGCAGCCCGTTGGCGCCGATCAGGGCGACATTGCCGTCGGACAGCGACATCGGCTTGTCCATCGCCGGCGCTTCCTTGCCCAGCGTGCGGTACGAGGCGCCCGTGTCGCTGCCGACCTTGGTCACTTCGAGCAGGCCGATCCGGTCCAGGCCGGTGACGTCGACCAGCGGCTTGTCGCCGCTGCCGGCGATCATCAGCCGGCCGCCTTCGACCTTGGCCTCGCTCTTCTTCGCGTCGGACAGCGGCAGGTCGATCGCCAGGAAGGGGCCGTCGATCTTGGGCTGGGTGTTGTCGGCGACGGCGCTGAACTTGGCGTTGACCGGCGAGACACCGGTGGTGGCGGCCAGGCGGATCACCCGCGGCAGCGTGTTCTGCGCGTCGTTCAGGTAGCTGGCCGGAACCAGCACCGTGCCGCCCGCGGCGAAGCGCGACATCAGTCCGGCGAAGTCGCTGCCGGCCTCGATCTTCTCCAGCAGCATGTGGCTGCTGGCCAGCACGGACACCGGATAGGGTTCGGGCGTTTCGCGGCACCGGTCGCTCGCCAGCTGGCGGGTGAAGGAGACGCGGATCACGTTGCGGGCAGCCAGCGCGTGGCGCGGAATCGGCGCGACGATGCGTTCGCGGCGGCCGGTGGCTTCCAGCTCCTTGGCACCGAGCAGGACTTCGTTGAGGAACACCGCGGCGACCGGCGGCGTGCGGGCGGCGCTGGGTGCGGCGGCGACGTCGATCACCAGCGTGCCGGGGCCACGGCCGTCGGCGGCGACCGAGCCGATGTCGAAGGTCGCGTTCCAGTCGGCATGGGCCAGCACGTCGAAGCTGCCCGGCTTGGCGCCGAGGTACTTCAGCGACACGGCCGTCATATCGGTGCGCGGTTCGTCGGCCGCCTGGATCACGACCGAGGAGGACGCTGCGACCTGCTGCCAGATCTGGGTGAACAGGCCCGCGGCCTTGGCGCCCGCGTCGGGGGCGACGACGATGGTCGGACGGCCGAACACGTTGCTCAGGCGCACTTCCTTCGAGGCCAGCGGCTTGCCCCACGGGTCGAGGAACTTGGTCCGGTAGTCGGCGTAGGGCGCGGCGGCGTCCGCCGGCATCTGGCCTTTGAGGGCCTCGAAGCTGCCGCCCATGGCGCCGGCGAAACTCGCGTCGGCGATCACGATGTCGGCCTGGAACGGGCCGGCGGCGCCGAGCGACATCAGCGCGCCGATCTCGGCGGCGTCCTTGATCTTGTGCGGGCCGCCTTCGGTCAGGCCGGCATAGGCCGGGATGCTGCGCAGCGCCGGGGGAATGGTGACGCCTCGCATGTCGACGGTGTCGCCGACCGCGGGCAGGGCACGGATGATGGGACGCTTGCCGGCCCGCTCGAGAGCCACGCCCACGCGCCAGGCGGAATCATAGGCCTCGGCCGAGAGCTTGCTGGCGGCCACCAGGATGGTGGGCGTGGACGGCAGCGAGGACCAGGCGGTGCTCAGGTCGCGCACGGCCGAGCCGTCATAGCGGTAGGTGAAGCGGGTGGTCGGCTCGATGCGCAGCAGGTTGCCGGGCGTGCGCGCGTCGGCGCAGGTGTTCTCGCGGCCGACCGCCGTGCGCCAGTCGATGTTGAAGCGCACGAATCCGCTCGGGCGCGGATTGCCGTCGATGGTCAGGGCCAGGCTGGCGTCGCCGCGTTCCGCGGTGAACGGCCGGGCCGAGACCGGATAGCCGTCGACCGACAGGATCATGGTCGTGCGGCCACCGTCGGCGCGCACGTAATTCGCATCCATCTGCAGGGCGGCGTTCGCGAGCGGCACTCCCGTGGGCACCGGGAGGTAGATCTCCCTGAGCGTGTCCGGATAGCCCAGGACCACCGGACCGGTGAAGCCCAGGTCCGCGAAGGTGACGGTGCGGGGGATCCAGTTGTCGGCGCTCATGCGCCGGAACACTTCGGCCGGCGAAGCGCCCTGGGCGGCCGGCGCCGGCTGTGCTGCTGCGAGCAGCGGGACGATCGCAGCCACGGCGGCGAGAAACAGGCGCCCCATCCTGGGCGCCGAGGGCGGTTGGCTCTGGACCAATGTGTTCATGGCAGTTCTACCTGGTTATTGCTTGTTGACGCTTGGAAACGGGCGCCTGCGATCACGCCGGCGCCCGCCCCTCCCTTGCTTTTCACTGCGCCTTGCTCGGTGCCACCCACGTGTAGCCGAGTTGCGTGATTCCATCGACCAGCTTCTTGAAGTCCTCGAAACCGGGGACGCCGAGTTCCGGCTCCAGCCAGAACGGATGGAAGAAGAACGATGCATAGCCGTCGCGCACCGTCAGCGCGTACTGCGCGTTGGTCACGATGTCCTGCCACGTGTAGTTGTAGTTCGACGTCGGATCGATGGTGCGAATGTCGTATTCGATGTTGCCCAGGCTCTCCGGCAGCACGCGCTGTCCGTAGTAGTCCTTCTTGATCACGTACGGGAAGATCTGGCCGACGCCGAAGTCCTTGCCGGTGGTGGCGTTGAAGTTGGGCTTGTCCGCCGTGAAGTAGACGACGCGCTGGTAGGTGGTGTTGAACACCGAGGCCGCCGCTTTCGAGCTCAGCGCGGAGCCGTGGTAGTGCGGGGCTTCCCAGGCGACCGGGGCGAAGCCGTTCTTCTGCAGGTCGCCCAGTCCGGCGTTGAGGCGGCCCAGCACCCAGCTGGTGGAGTCCTCGGCCACCGGGGAGTTGGCCACGATGTTCCAGAACTCGTAGTCGTCGCCGCTGACCCCAGTGTGCGGGTTCTTCATGTTGCCGTACTGGTGGGTGTAGCCGTGCATCACGATCTCGCCGCCCCGGGCCTTGGCGTAGTTCAGCGCCTTCACCAGGTTGGTCGCCTGCGACAGCGGCACGTATTGCGGCGTGCCGCCGTTGTAAGCGCCCAGGGAGTCGACGTAGTAGGGAATCGTGGCGACCGAGAACGGCACCTTCTTGCCGTACAGGTAGTCCGTCAGCGTCTTCATCGCCTGCACCGACACCAGCGCGCCCACGTCCTCCAGCCGCACCAGGGCCTTGTGGCTCTCCGGGTGGCTGATGCCGAGGATGTCGTGCAGCATGTCCGTCAGCACCAGGTAGCGGTCACGCGGGCCGATATAGCTGAACGGCATATCGGCGAAATACCAGAACTTGCCCGACCGCACGACGTAAGGTGCGACCTCGCCGGTCTTGGGGTTCGAGACGCTCACCACGACGGCGGCCTTGGCCGGATCGGCGATGGCGGTCACGCCGATGTCCGGATCGGCATTGACGGTGCCGGCGGCGCTGTCGAACTTGTAGTATTTGACGAAGGGCTTGTTCTTGTAGCTCACGGTGTCGAAGAACCCGGGCTCCGGATTGCCGGCGCTGGGCGCCGCGTTCAGGCCACGCAGGCCCGAGAAACCGAAGCCGCGCGTGGACTGGAAGTTGTACTGCGCGTCCCAGGCCAGGCTCCACAGGTTGTACTTGAACCAGACCATAGTCTTCTGGGTCGTCGCCGCGTCGGCGAGGAAGGCCGCCGGCAGCGTGTTGTCGTAGTACGCGCCGAGGTAGAAAGTGGCGTCGTAGCCGTTGACCTGGCCGGCGGTGTAGGCCTGGACCGGCACCAGGTCGACCTGCGCATCGAAGTGCCCCAGCAGGTTCCTGAGCATGATGGCGTAACCCATGCCGAGTTTCTCGAATTCGGTCCCGGCCGGCGCGTCATACAGGACTAGCGTCTTGGGCGTGACGGTCTGGGCCTGGGCCGGGCCGAAGCCCAGCGCCAGCATGAATGCGATCGCCAAAGCGAAGCTGCGCAGAAGGTGTTTCATCTCTTGCTCCCTTTGTCGTTCGTGTTATTGCCCACTCCCTTGCCCGGTTCGGAGTCGTCGACGTTGATGTTCTTGCCGGCCAGGGCCTTGTGCTTGTGCGCGCGGGTCTGGCGCTTGACCTCGTCGTCGTTCATGCCGCCTTGCAGGCGGACCATCGACGAGCCTGGCGGCCGGGGTGGCGGCTGGACCTTCGCTTGCGCCAGCGTCGTGAACGCGACCAGCGCGCAGGCCACGCCGAGGGTGAGTGCCGGGCGTTTCGAGCCGGCTGGTTCTTTTGGTTGTTGCATGGTTATTGGTCTCCCTTGGACGACTGACAGACAGGTCACGCGACCGCCGCGTCGGGAACGGTCCCGAGCAGGTGGGCCGCCAGCGTTTCGACGATCCGGCGCGAAGCCTGGCCGTCTCCGTACGGGTTCGCCGGTTGCTGCATGCGCCGGTAGGCCAGCTCGTCATGCATCAGCCTGCGAACCTCGCGAACAATCGCCGTGCGGCCGGGGCCGACGATGGCGGCGCAGCCCGCTTCCACGGCTTCGGGGCGCTCGGTCTCCTCGCGCAGGACCAGCACCGGGACGCCGAAGGTGGGCGCTTCTTCCTGCAGCCCGCCCGAGTCGGTGAGCACCAGCGACGCGTCGACCAGCGCCTGCTGCATCTCCAGGTAGTTCATGGGCGCGACCAGCTTCACGTTGGCGATGCCCGACAGGATCGACTGCGCGGCCTGCTGCACCACCGGGTTGAGGTGGACGGGGAACACGATCTCGGCGGCCGGGTGCTCGCGCGCTATCTCGGCGACGGCATGGAAGATCTCCTCCATCTCGAAGCCCCAATGCTCGCGCCGGTGCACCGTGACCAGGATGGGGCCGCGGCCCTGCACGTTGCGCTTGATGCCGCGGTGGGCGACGGCCCAGTGCTGGGCGTCGACGACGGTGTTGCCGGTCAGTTGCACCCGGTCCTGCGGGATCCCTTCGGCGCGCAGGGCATCGCAGGCACGCTGCGTCGGGGCGAAATGGTGGCGCGCCAGGCGGCTGATCATCTGGCGCAGGCCTTCCTCCGGGAACGGACGCGACAGGTTGTGGGTGCGCAAGCCCGCTTCCACGTGCGCGATCGGCACCTGCTGGTAGAACGCGGACAGGGCGCCGAGGAACGCGCTTTCGGTGTCGCCCTGGACCACGCACATGTCGAAGCGCTGCGCCGCCATCACCGCATCGAGCTGCGACCGGCAGTCGGCGCTGAACTGCTGCAGCGACGAGCCTTCGCGCTTGAGACGGATATCGGGCTCGACGTCGAAGCAGTCCAGAATCTGCTGCGCCATGTCGCCGTGCTGGCCGGTGTGGATCCAGCGGGTGTCGGCCCAGCCTTGTTTCACGAGCGCGTGGTACACGGGTGCCAGCTTGATGATCTCGGGGCGGGTGCCGCTGACGATGGCGATGACAGGTTTTTGCACAGGGTCCTCCGGTGGCTCTCTAGGGCCGGTAAATCGTTACTGGGACGCAGGCCGGACGCGGAGCTGCGTCGTGCTGCTGACCATTCGACACATTCCCCCGGATCGCCGCGGACCCGCCTGCACACTGGCTTTCGCAGATTGCGAAGGCATTGATAGAGCTGGTGTGGGGCATCGCGTGTTTCAGGGTGTGTGTATCAAAGCGGTGACCAATTTAGATTTGGTAACGCTTGTAATTCGACAGCCTTGCCCGCATTCCGCCGTAGGACCGTGCCTACCGCGTTGAGGGGACGCTCGATGCGTGCCCGGGCCGATCGCAGGATCGGCGGGGCAAAGAAAAAGGGCCAGCGCTGGTGGCGCTGGCCCTTATCGGTATGGTGCGGCTGGCAGGATTCGAACCCACGACCCCTTGGTTCGTAGCCAAGTACTCTATCCAACTGAGCTACAGCCGCGTAAGCCCGCAATTATAGCAGTTCGCGCGACCGCTCCTCATCGGCGCCGTTTGGAGACTCTCAATCGCAGGTCGCGGTGCCCGGCGCCGAAGGCCATCGACGGCATGAATCGACTTGCGCTGCGAATGGAAAGTGCGCTGCGCAAACTGCGCTCGACCCATTGCGTTCAGGGTCTGGACCGACTCGGCTCATGCCGTGCCCAGGCCAGATGTAACAGGGCGTGACAAACGCCAAACCCGCGTCAACAATGGCGTCCGGGCCCGACCGTAGCGCCCTCGACCTCACACCCGACTTCTTTTTCCCCCAACCCCGAGGCCCCGATGACCGACCCTGCAGATCAATGGTCATTGGAGGAAATGGCCCTTCCCCTGCAGGCCAATTCGGGCGACTCCATGCCGGCAGCGCTGATGTTGCCGGGTTTGATTGGCGCGGAACTCGCTGATCCGCTGACCGACATCGGCAAGGTCCTGGGCAGCATCAAGAAATCCCGCTCCGTCAGCAGCTCGCAGATGCAGGCGTTGACGCTGGCGTTCCTGCGGGCCCAGCGCATCTCGAGGCAGAGCCAGCAACTGACCCGCCTGGCCGAAAAGAAGTTGCGGCAGTCCCATGAAAAGGTCGGTCTGCACCTGGTCCTGGGCAGCGTTCTCGGCCAGCGACTGGCGGAATTCAGGGCTCGGGGCGTCACTCTCCAACATCAGATGCTGCCCGTCGACATCATCGTTGACCCAGGGTTGCTGGTGGGGCTGATCGACGCGGCCGTCGACTGGGCAGCCGAGCGCGGCCGGCGCCTGAACATCCACCTGGGAATCAAGAACTGGCCGGAGCATGGAAAGCTGGTGATCCGGGCCGACCAGCACGTCGCGACCCGCGAATCCCAGCGCGAGGCGACCAGCCCGAATTCGCTGGCCTGGCATTTGTTGCTCCAGCTCGCGAACACGATGGGCGTGGCTCTCGATCGCGTCATCGCGCCCGACCATTCATTGGTGGTGCTGGAGTTCGCCCGGACCGTGCGCAATCTCGAGGGCCTGACAGCCCTCGAAATGGATGCCGGGGAGACTTCGCGGTCGGTCTTCAGCGAGAGCAAGCCGCTGGCGGGCCATCGGGTGCTGCTGGTGTCGGGCGAAAGCAGGTTGCGGATGGAAGTCAAACGCCTGTGCGGAGAAATGGGACTGTCGGTCGAGAACTGCCTGTCCACCGAACAGGCGGTCAGGGCCTGCGAGCGCTCGCGGCCGCACATCGTGATCATCGAGGAAAGCCTGCGCGACCTGGTCTTCGATGAACTGCGCGCCGACTGGCAGCGCACCGAAGGCGAGCTGCCGGTGATCGAGATTGCCAGCGCACCGAACATCGTCGAGATGTCCAGCTGGATGGACGACAGCATCAGCCGCATCAGCCGGGACTCGCTGAACGCCCACCTGGCCAACATCCTGGTGATGGAACTGGGCAAGGTCACCTACCATGAGTAGGCGCTTCGCGATGGGACCCGTGTCCGAACATGAAGTCCTCACGTCGCTGAGCGACACCATCCTCGAACTTCATGCCGCGGAGGAAGCGCTGTATCTCCTGATGCGCAAGGGCGGCAGGCGGCTGGGGGAACTGGTGGCCCAGGTCACGTTCATGCGCACGAAGGAGCAGCGGCTGCGGGACCTGTTGTCGGTCCTGCGCCAGGCCAGCAGCAGCGATCCGGCGCGATGCGATGTTTGCGACGGGGGAGAGACGGGCGCAGCTGGGCCATCGTGGCCGCGCGCGCCGAGGCCAATCGGCTGCGCGTGCTGATCGACGCGTGGGCGCGTTGGCACGACTGCTCTCGGTGCAAGCGCACAAGTTTTGCGGATCTCGTCCACGAAAAAGGGCGCCTGTGCTTGGCAACCGCGGCCAAGGGTTCAACCGTTGCCGTGTTCGTTGGTGGGGTTCTGAGGGCCGCGGCGCGCAAACCATGAATCCAGTTTGGTGCGCAGTTCGCGGGCCTCGGCTTCCAGGGCTTTCGGTGGTGGTGGCGCTTCGCCCATTTCGTTCAGTTTGACGGCTTCCTTCCAGCGGTACTCCGCACTGCGAACGCGCTCCAGGGTGGTTAACCACGCGAGACCTTCGCTGGATGATTCGTCGGGGCCCATGGGAATCTCCTTTGAGCGGTCGGACAGGGACCGCTTTTCAAAGACGATCTTCAAGCAAGATCCGGTCCGGGTATGTCGACACGTTGCGCAAGCTCGATGTCGTCCGCAGCACCTTGAACTTCGACGATCTCAGCCCGATCCCCGCCAAGACTTATGCGGCCGCATATTTTTTTCAGCCGCTGCATCACTGCCTTCGCCCCTGGGACCTGATCGGCCAGTTGGGCGAGAAACTCACCGATGACGGCGTGATCGCCTTTGCCGGGGAACCGCTGCAGACAATCTGGTAGACGACCGTTGGCATCGAGCGGGGAGCATCTTGGTCGGCAAGGGTGGATTGACCGTCATTGGCAGCCCTCGTGCATCAAGCGATTCGCCTGATTTCGGGCCAGATGCAGGACCACGCTCCGCCTCGGGAAAGGTGCACGCGAGCTTCAACATCGCGTGCGCAAGCAGTACGAGCTCCTGAAACGCAAATCCTCGAAGAAGCCGGTGTGAAGTGGCGCCCGCCAACACCAGCGAAAGACAAAGCCGCCCGTGCAGCCAGTGCAGCCAGTGCCGCGCTTGAAGTGGTAGGCCGTGTTGGACTTGAACCAACGACCAAAGGATTCAGGTTTGCGCGAGTTGCCCCGCTCCCTGGACTATCTCATCACCCCCAGCTTGACCTGGTAGGGCGCCGGGCGCTCTCGGGACGGTTATCGGGTTGGCTCCTCACGTCCTAGTCTCTGCACCTTCCAGCCTACATCACGCCTTCAGCTGGCTTGGCTCAGGGTTGCCTCGCTTCACGCGGCAGGTTTCCCTGAATTCACCCGGTTTGCAACGCGCGTTACCGCGCGAGGTCACCAATCGATGAGTCCTCTGCTCTGACCAACTGAGCTAACGGCCCCCACGAGCATTCTATTCCGAGATCGGGTGTCGGCGAGCATCTGAGGACGCCAAGCCGTGCGACAGGCCAACCTGATGCCAAGAGGCCACCGTCGGAGTCGATTTCACCCCCCGTCATACCCGTCCAAGCCGGGCGGCGCAACCCGTGCTCTTGGCGGCGATCTCCTCGTTGCGCGGAATGCCCAGGTTGTCGCAGGTGAGGTCCGTGAAGAGCGGGTGGCTTCCGTGCGCGCCCTGCCTTCAAGGTTCCCTCGCTCCGGAACGTCGCGCTGCGGCAGGTGTCTTCCACAACGGGAGGTTCAAGTCGCTGAAGGATGCGCTGGCGTTCCATGTGCAGCGGGATACCGCGCCGGAAAAATGGTACCCACGCAACCCGGACGGCAGTGTCAACGTGAACACCACCGAAGCGCCCTACGACCGCAAGCCGGGCGATGCGCTGGCGCTCAGCGACGAAGAGATCGAGGACGTGATCGCATTGCACTGGATACGCCGGCTTGAACGCCTTCGGCTTGTTTCGCTGCCGTCCTACAGCGGCGCACGGTGACGGACTGCAATATCCATTTGCCACCATTGACTCCGCATCGTGCCAAGAGTCAGGCCAACAAGGGAGACCCTCTCATGAACCACACTCGGCGCCTTCTCACCATCGGCATCGCCCTCTCGGGCGTACTCGGGCTCGCCAATACCGCCTCAGGCAAGGGCAAGCCCCATCACAACAATGGAGCCAAGCTTCTCGGCGACAAGATCAAGACCAATGGCCGTCACGTCGTCGAAAAGAAGGGCCCGCACACGGTTTCGATCGACGTCAAGGACGGGAAGATCGCAGGCATGCACGTCAAGCACGACAAGAAGGGCGAGCTGGCCGTCAAGAAGTACAAGACGAAAACGAAGATGGCCCAGGCCGAAGGCCTTCAGTACGCATCCTACATCCGGGTCCAGGATCAGTACCTGGGCACGACCTACATCGGCTACGCCTACTACGACGACTACGGCGACGAGTACATCTACTGGTATCCCTACGACATGATTCTCGACGGCGATACGGGTGCCGTCGAGTATGTCGCGGTCATTTGAGAGGCTCGCCTCCTGCGCGGTGATGCTGCCCTCTGCCCCTGGCGCGGCCGGATCGAGGCGTATGAGTCCTCTGCTCTAACCAACTGAGCTAACGTCCCGCCATCGGGGATTGTATGGGCGCTACTTCTGGTGGCTCAGCGCATTGCTCACCAGCCGCGCCGTGATGTCGACGATCTGGATCATGCGGTCGTAGGGCATGCGGGTCGGGCCGATCACGCCCAGCGTGCCGACCACCTGGCCGTCCACCTTGTACGGCGAGCTGACGATCGACAGCTCCTCGAACGGCACGACCTGGCTCTCGCCGCCGATGTAGATCCGCACGCCCGCCGCCTGGCTGGACACCTCGAGCAGCCGCATCAGCTGGGTCTTCTGCTCGAACAGGTCGAACGCGCGGCGCAGGTGGCCCATGTCGTTGGAAAAATCGCTGACCGACAGCAGGTTGCGTTCGCCCGAGATCACCACCTCCTCCTGCTGGCTGAGCGCCTCCGAGCTGGCCTGCACCGCCGTCTGCATCAGCTGCGCGATTTCGCTGCGCAGGTTTTCCACCTCGGTCTTGAGGCGCTCGCGCACCTGCTCGATCTCCATCCCCGCGTAGTTGGCGTTCAGGTAGTTGGAGGCCTCGATCAGCTGGCTCTGGGTGTAGTCGGCGGCGGTGAACACCACGCGGTTCTGCACGTCGCCGTCGGGCGACACGATGATCACCAGGAAGCGCTTTTCCGACAGCCGCAGGAACTCGATGTGGCGGAACACCGAGGTGCGCCGCGGCGCCATCACCACGCCCACGAACTGCGAGAGGTTGGACAGCAGCTGCGCCGCGTTGTTGATCACCTTTTGCGGCTGGTCGGCGGCCAGGCTGGGCGTGGCCAGCTCGCCGCGCTCGGCGGTCAGCATGGTGTCGACGAACAGGCGATAGCCGCGCGCCGTCGGGATGCGCCCGGCGGAGGTGTGGGGACTGGCGATCAGCCCCATCTCCTCCAGGTCGGACATCACGTTGCGGATGGTGGCTGGCGACAGGTCCAGCCCCGAGGCGCGCGACAGGGTTCGCGAGCCCACGGGGGTGCCGTCGGCGATGTATCGCTCGACCAGCGCTTTCAACAACAGCCTGGCACGGTCATCGAGCATGATTTAGCAGCTTTCCCGGATTTTAATGATGTAATTTGTCAATGAAATCCCATTTCCGCCAGGTTGCCCTGATCGGCAAGTACCCCACCGCGGTCTCGGGAACTCAGGCCACCGCGGCCCGGGCCGCGCTCGAGGACATCGCTCAATTTCTTGCATCCAGTGGGTGCGAGGTGGTGCTGGAACAGGCCACCGCGGCCCACAACGCAATCACGGCGTATCCCACCCTCGATGTTCCCGCCATCGGCGCGCAGTGCGACCTGGGACTGGTTGTCGGTGGCGACGGCACGATGCTGGGCATCGGCAGGCAGCTGGCGAAATTCGATGTGCCCCTGATCGGCATCAACCAGGGACGGCTGGGTTTCATCACCGACATTCCCCTGGACAGTTACCGCGCGACGCTGACCCCCATGCTACGCGGAGAATTCGAGGAAGACCAGCGCAGCCTGATCCAGGCGCAGGTGATGCGCGACGGCGAGAAGGTTTTCGACGCGCTGGCGATGAACGACGTGGTCGTCAACCGCGGCGCCACGTCGGGGATGGTGGAACTGCGGATCGAGGTCGACGGGCACTTCGTGTCCAACCAGCGCGCGGACGGCCTGATCGTCGCATCGCCCACCGGCTCCACCGCCTATTCGCTGTCGGCGGGCGGGCCGCTGCTGCACCCGTCGATCCACGGCTTCGTGCTGGTGCCGATCGCGCCGCACACCTTGTCCAACCGTCCGATCGTGCTGGCGGACGCGGCCGAGATCGCCATCGAGGTGGTGTCCGGCCGCGATGCCAGCGCCAATTTCGACATGCAATCGCTGGCGTCGCTGCTGCATGGCGACCGGATCATCGTGCGGCGCTCGGAGCACTGCGTCCGCTTCCTGCATCCCAGGGGCTGGAGCTACTTCGACACGCTGCGCGGCAAACTGCACTGGAATGAAGGCGGCTAGCCCATGAGCCTCAAACGCATCGCCCTGCGCGACTTCGTGATCGTGCGCGAGCTGGAGCTGGACCTGGGCGCCGGCTTCAGCGTGCTCACCGGCGAGACCGGCGCCGGCAAGTCGATCCTGGTCGACGCGCTGCAACTGGCGCTCGGCGCCCGCGCCGACGCCACTGTCGTGCGCGAAGGCGCGGCCAAGGCCGACATCAGCGCCGAGTTCGACCTGCCCGCGGCGCTCGTCCCCTGGCTGGAAGAGGCCGGCTTCGAATCGCAGGAATCGCTGCTCTTGCGGCGCAGCATCGACAGCCAGGGCAAGAGCCGCGCCTGGATCAACGGCAGTCCCGCGACGGCCACCCAGCTGCGCGAAGTGGGCGACCCGCTGGTGGACATCCACGGCCAGCACGCCTGGCAGAGCCTGACCCGGCCTGACGCCGTCCGCGCACTGCTGGATGCCTATGCCGGCGTCAGCGCGCAGCGGCTGCAGCAGCCCTGGCAGGCCTGGCGGGCGGCCGGCAAGACACTGCTGGATGCCCGCTCGGCGCAGGATTCGCTGCAACGCGAGCGCGAGCGGCTGGCCTGGCAGATCGGCGAAGTCGACAAGCTCTCCCCCGGCCAGAGCGAGTGGGACGAACTCAATACCGACCACACCCGCCTGTCCAATGCGCAAAGCCTGCTGCAGGCCGCGCAGCTGGCGCTGGAAGCGCTCCAGGGCGAGGAAGGCGGCGCCGCCTCCCGCCTGTCGCAGGCGCTGTCCGCCATGCAGGAGCAGGAGCATGTCGAGCCCGAGTTCGCGGGGCTGGCCGCCGTCCTGGCCTCCAGCCTGGCGCAGGCGGAAGACGCGGCGCACTCGCTGGGCGCCTACTTGCGCAAGACCGATCTCGACCCGGCCCGGCTGGCGGAACTCGACGAGCGGATGGCGCTGTGGATGTCGCTGTCGCGGCGCTACAAGCGCACGCCGGCGGAATTGCCCGGCCTGCTCGCTTCTTGGAAAGAGGAGCTGGCGCGCCTGGACGCCGCCGCCGACCTCGCCGCGCTCGAGAGCGCCGAAAAGAAGGCCGGCGAGGTGTTCCTGGCCGAGGCCCGCAGCCTGTCGAAGGCCCGGACCAAGGCCGCGCCGCAACTGGCCAAGGCCATCACGCTGGCGATGCAAGGGCTGGGCATGCAGGGCGGCCGCTTCGAGGTGGCGCTCGAGAAGGCGGACCAGCCCAGCGCCAGCGGCCTGGAAGAAGTGGCTTTCCTGGTCGCCGGCCATGCCGGATCGACGCCGCGGCCGGTCGGCAAGGTGGCATCGGGCGGTGAGCTCTCGCGCATCGCACTGGCCATTGCCGTCACCACCAGCCAGCTGGGAACGGCGCAGACCCTGATCTTCGACGAGGTGGACGCCGGCGTCGGCGGCGCCGTGGCCGAAACCGTGGGGCGCCTCATGAAGCAGCTCGGGCGCGACCGCCAGGTGCTGGCCGTCACCCACCTGCCGCAGGTGGCGGCCTGCGCGGACCACCACCTGGTCGTCGCCAAGCACAGCGGCGGCGCCGGCGTCAGCAGCTCCGTCGGCGCCGTGCAAGGCGAACAGCGGGTGGCCGAGGTGGCGCGGATGCTGGGCGGCGAGCGCCTCTCCGGCACCACGCTGGCCCACGCCAAGGAAATGCTCGGGGACGGCAGCCTGAATTCGCAACCATGACACTCGAAGCGGTCCTGATCACCGGCATGTCCGGTTCCGGCAAGTCGGTCGCCCTGCGGGCGCTCGAGGACGCCGGCTATTACTGCGTCGACAACCTGCCGCCAGAGCTGCTGTTGTCGTTCGTCGCGCTGGAGCTGCAGAACAACGCGCAGCGGGTCGCCATCGCCATGGACGTGCGCAGCGCCACCTCACTGCCGCTGGTGCCGGCCCAGCTCAAGGAATTGCGCAGCCAGGGCGTGATCGTGCGGCCGCTGTTCCTGGACGCGACCACCGACACCCTGGTGCGCCGGTTCTCCGAGACCCGCCGCCGCCATCCGCTGTCCAGCAGCCGCGCTGCGAGCGACGGCGAGGACGCCGTCACCGACCGGCAGCACGCGCTGGTCGATGCGATTGAACTGGAGCGGGAGCTGCTGTCCGACCTGCGCGAGCAGGCCCATGTGATCGACACCAGCGTGATCCGGCCGTCGCAGCTGCAGGCCCACGTCAAGTCGCTGCTGTCGGCGCCGGTGAGCCAGCTGACGCTGGTGTTCGAATCGTTCGCCTTCAAGCGCGGCATCCCGGTGGACGCCGACTATGTGTTCGACGTCCGCATGCTGCCCAACCCGCACTACGAAGCGACCCTGCGCGATCTCACGGGCCGCGACCAGGACGTGGTCGCCTTCCTGGAAGCGCAACCCGAGGTCGGCCAGATGTACGGCCAGATCCAGCAGTTCCTGACCCACTGGCTCGGGCCGCTGGCGCGGGACCACCGCAGCTATGTCACCGTCGCGGTGGGCTGCACCGGCGGGCAGCACCGGTCGGTCTACCTGGTCGAGAAGCTGGCCGCGTTCTTCGGCGAAAACTGGATCACGCTCAAGCGCCACCGCGAGCTGGACGTCGGTTAGGCGCGACCGGCGCCAGCGAAGAGTCGCTCTTCGCCTACAACGCGCTCGGGCTTTTGCTGAGGCTGGCCGTCCGCGGCGCTCCGTAGATTGGCGTGCAGTCACCTGGGATCGCCCTCGAGGAGCTGATGATGGACGTTTCATTGCGCCACTGGCCGCTGTTCGTGACCGGCCTGCTGCTGGGAGCGGCCGGCACCATGTCGCTCGGCCTGCACCGCCCGACGCAGGCCGAACTGGCGGCGGCCGCACGGGCCGCGGCCCCCATGCCGGTCACGGCCGTTGCCGCTGCGCCGGCGCCGGTGGCCCAGGCCATGCCTGATCCAGATGCAGCAGACGAGCGCAGGCGCGCCGCCGCGGAAGCCTTCAGGGCGCAGGAGTCGCTGGCAGCGGCCTCCGCGCCGGTCGCCGTTGCCCTGGCCCAGCCCCGGAAGCCGCGGCTGCGCCGGGTCGTGCAGGAGGCCGACACCGAAGTCAGCTCCGCGGCGGTCGCCACGGGTTCACCCGTCGCGATCGCTCCGACCACGCCGGCCCAGCCGTTCGAGCCGGTCGCCCCAGTGCGTTCCGCCACGTCAGTGATGGGTGGCGCGCCCGACAGCGGCGACGCCCGTTCGCAACCGGAGTGAATCAGGCCGACAGGAGCTTGCGGATCGGCGCAGGCAGGCCCAGCGCCGGCCACTGCGCGGCGTCGAACCAGCCGCCTTCCTCCTTGCGCAGCGCCGTGGCTTTCAGCTGGGCGCCGACCGGATGCAAGTACAGGTCCTTGTGGGTGAGCACGTGCAGGAAGGCTGGGTCGTCCCGCAGGCCGGCCCGGGCCCTGGCCGGCAGGGCGGCGGCGAGTTCGTCGCGGCTCTCGAACACCGGCAGGCAATACAGGCCGGACCAGATCCCCGACGCGGGCCTTCTTTCGAGCCAGACCGAGCCGTCGGGTGAGCGCGCATCCAGCAGCCACAGCGACTGCGAACTGCGCTTGAGCTTGCGGCTCCTGACCGGATAGTCCTGCGCCCGGCCCTGCCCGCGCGCCGCGCACAGCTCATTGACCGGGCACAGCAGGCACTGCGGATTGCGCGGCAGGCACAAGGTGGCGCCGAGATCCATGAGGCCTTGCGTGTAACGCGGCATGTCCTCCGCGCAACCGACCGCAGGCAGCAGTTCCTGCGCCTTCGACCAGAGCTCGCGTTCGTTCGCCGCCACGGCCAGGTCGTGTTCGAAACCGAGCGTGCGCGTCAGCACCCGCTTGACGTTGCCGTCGAGGATGGCGACCCGCTCACCAAAGCAGAACGACGCGATCGCGGCGGCCGTGGAGCGGCCGATGCCGGGCAAGGTCGCCAGTTCGGCCGCGGTCGCCGGAAACTCGCCGCCATGCAGCGCGACCACCTGCCGGGCGCAGTGGTGCAGGTTGCGGGCCCGGCTGTAATAGCCCAGCCCGCTCCAGAGCGACATCACCTCGTCCGGGCTGGCCGCGGCCAGGGCCTGCACGTCCGGGAAGCGGTTGAGGAACCGCGCGTAGTAGTCGAGGACCACCGACACCTGGGTCTGCTGCAGCATGATCTCCGACAGCCAGACCCGGTACGGGTTGCGGCTGCCCTGCCACGGCAGGCCGCTGCGGCCATGGGTCCGCTGCCACCGGACCACCCGCCCGGCAAAGCCCGCGACGCCCTCGTTCATGCGGTCTGGCGCTGGGGCTCCACGGCCACGGCGTTGGCGGCGGGAAGGTCGGTGAGGTGGCTGGTGAGCTCGGCCAGCTTCGCATCGAGCTCGTCGAGCGCCACTTCCTGCGACCTGATCTCGGCGATCCGGTCGTCGAGGCCGCTGGCGGCCTCCTGGATGCGCTCGATCGCCTCGAGGCGGCGGCCGAAGTTGCGACGCCGCTCACGCAACTGGGCATCGAGCTGGGCGGCGGCGGACTTGTTCCACAGCTCCACCTCCGCCAGCGCCGATTCGTAGACCATCCGCAGCCGCGTTCCGAGCGCGCGCACCAGGCGGTCGGCGAACTCGGGTTGCGCCAGGCGCAATGCGTTGGCAACGCCCAGGTACTGGTTGTGGCTGCGCTCCACCAGCTCCAGGTCCCTGGCGTAGCGCGCCAGGTCCGGCTCCTTGGGCGCCTGCAGCGAAAAACCGTATTCGGTATTGAGCTGGCGGAAGGTGCCGGTCAGCATCGACTGGATGTCGCCGCTGGTGGACTGGGCCCGCTGCAGACCTGCCCGCAGCCGGTCGAACGTCAGCGTGTAGGCGCGCCGGACGCCGAGCTTGATGCCGGGCGTGCGCAGGGCCCGGGTCAGTTCGGCCATTTCGGCCTTGAGCGTGCTGTTGCCCAGCAGGTTGAACACGTCGCGCAGGAGTTTCAGGTGGACCGAGCGCACCGCATGGATCTTGGCGCCGCTCACGTCGAAATCGCCCTGCTCCTGCTCGATGCGGGCCCGCATGTGGCGGATCACCGACGTGTTCTTGCCGCGCAGGCCCTTCAGCTCGATCATCTGCTCGGCCAGGTCGCGCCGGCGGATGTTGATCGCGCGCAACGCCTCGACCCGCAATTCGGCGATGCCCACCGACACGCCATGCTGCAGGATCTTCTGCCGCTGGCCCAGGACGCCCTGGCTCAGGGCCCGTTCGAGCACCGGCAGCTGGCTGGCCTGCAGCAGCGCCGCGTCGTTCGTCACCTTGGCAACGAGCCCCTTCTGGGCCGACACGGCGATCACCTGGTCCAGGCGCAAGCCGAGGATCTCCGCCGACGTGGCCCGCTGGCGATCGATCTGGGCCTGCACCTGTGCGGGCGTGCTCAGCGAATCCCACATCGTGTCGATCTTGTTCAGGACCACCAGCCGCGAATCCGAATCCTCGGACTCGCTGATCAGGTGCTCGCGCCAGATCGCCAGGTCGGACTTGGTGACGCCGGTGTCCGCCGCCAGGATGAACACCACGGCATGGGCCTGCGGGATCAGGTTGACCGTCAGTTCCGGCTCTGCGCCGATCGCGTTCAGTCCGGGGGTGTCCAGGATCACCAGTCCCTGCTTGAGCAGCGGGTGGGCGATGTTGATCAGCGCATGGCGCCAGCGCGGCACTTCCACCAGCCCGTCCGCGCCCTGCATGGGGTTGTCTTCGGGCGATTCGTCGTGCCAGAAGCCGAGCGCCCTGGCATCGTCGACCGTGACGTGGCGAACCTCGGCGACCTTCTCGAAGGCCTGGGCCAGTTGCGCCGGATCGTTAACGTCCAGGTCCACCCGGATCCACTTCTCCGGCACCATCCGCCATTCCATCAGGGGCTGGGGCTGCAACCGGGTCTCGATGGGGAGCAGCCGCAGGCAGGGCGGAACGTCGCCGTCGTAACCCAGTTCGGTCGGACACATCGTGGTGCGGCCGGCGCTGGCGGGCATGATGCGGCGCTTGTAGCCGGCGAAGAAGATCGCGTTGATCAACTCCGATTTGCCGCGCGAGAACTCCGCGACGAAGGCCACCATGACCTTGTCCGAGCGCATCTGGGTCTCGAGCCGGCGCAGGCGCTCCTCGACTGCGGCGTCGAGCAACTCGTGGTCCTTGAGCCATTCGGACAACAGCTTCAGCCGCAAGGCGAATTCGCGGCGCCAGGCGCCGTGCTGGTCGAATTGGTCGTTGAAGGAAGTACCCACTAAGCCCCCAGTGTGGCGCCCAATATAGCATCCGGCCTCGCGCCCGTCCTCATGCATTCTGACAATGCGGGCAGTAGTAGCTGGCCCGCTGGCCCTGGCGGATCTGGCGGATCGGCGTCCCGCAAACACGGCATGGCAGCCCCTGGCGGTCGTACACCATGGCTTCGAGCTGGAAGTAGCCGGCCTGGCCGTCGATATTGGAGAAGTCGCGCAGCGTGCTGCCGCCCTTGGCCACGGCCTTGGCCAGCACCTCGCGCACCGCCTGCAGCAGGCGCGCCGCGCGCGGCCGGCTGATGCGCGCCGACGACAGGGTCGGGCGGATCCCGGCCATGAACAAGGCCTCGGAGGCGTAGATGTTGCCGACGCCGACCACCAGGTCGCCCGCCAGCAGGACCTGCTTGACCGGCGCCTTGCGGCGCTTCAGGCCGGCATGGAAGGCTTCCAGCACGAAGTCGTCGCCCAGCGGTTCGACGCCCAGCCGCCCGAGCAGCTTCTGCGCAGCTGGCGCCGTTTCGCTTTCGGCGTAGACGACGGCGCCGAAGCGTCGCGGATCGTTCAGGCGCAGCGAGCCGCGACTGGTCACGAGGTCGAAGTGGTCGTGGCCGCCAGGATCGGGCAGGCGGCCCACGAAGCCGAGGCTGCCGGACATGCCCAGGTGCAGCAGCAACAGGCCCCGATTCAGATCGACCAGCAGGTACTTGCCGCGCCGGCGCACGCCGGTGACGGTGCGCCCCACCAGCAGCGATGGCTCCAAGCCCAGCGGCCAGCGCAGCGGCTTGCCAAGACGCACCGCCTCGATGCGCGCGCCGGCGATCCGGTCGGCGAAGCCGCGCCGTGTGACTTCGACTTCGGGTAGTTCAGGCATGGGGACAAAGGGCTTGCATTATTATGGTTTGATGAAGCGCCTACACCGTCTTGCACCTCTTGCGCTGGCCCTGCTGGGCCTGGCCCAGGCGCCCCATGCCCAGACAACGGACAGCACGTCCACGAGCGAAACCGATCCATCGGACCTGGACGCGGAGCTGTTCTACCAGCTCCTGCTCGGCGAACTCAATGCGGGAGGCGCGGAGCCGGGCGCCGGTTATTCGCTGATCCTGGACGCGGCCCGCAAGACCAACAATCCGGCACTGTATCAGCGGGCCGTGGACATCGCCTTCCAGGCGCGCTCGGGCGACGCGGCGCTGCAGGCGGCCCAGGCCTGGAAACAGGCCCAGCCCCAGTCGCGCGAAGCGAACCGGCGCCTGCTGCAGATCCTGGTCGCACTCAACCGCGTTGCGGACAGCGGCGAGCCGCTCACCAGCGAGATCGCGCTGGCCAGCCCCGCCGACAAGCATGCCGTGCTGGCGGGAATTCCGCGCCTGTATTCCCGTGTCAGCGACAAGAAACTGGCGGCTTCCGTGGTCGAACAGGCGCTGGCGGGTTCGCTGGCGCAGCCGGCGCTGGGTCCGACAGCATGGAGCACGGTCGGCCGGATGCGCCTGGCCGCAGGCGACACGTCGGGCGCGCTCGACGCCGCCCGCCGCGGCCAGGAAATGAATCCCCGCGCCGAAGGCCCGGCCCTGCTCGCGCTGGAAATGATGGACCCCAAGCAGCCGCTCGCCGAGCCGATCGTGCGCCGCTACATGGAGGGCGGCCAGCCACTGGTGGAACTTCGCATGGGCTATGCCCGGGCGCTGCTCGACGCCCAGCGCTATGCGGAGGCCACGGGGCAACTCAAGGTCATCACCGCGGAGCGGCCCCAGTTCGCCGAAGCCTGGCTGGTGCAGGGCACGCTGCAGGTCCAGGACAACCAGCTTCCCGCCGCCGAAGAGTCCCTCAAGCGGTATGTCGAACTGGCGCAGAACCAGCCGGCCGGCGAGGAGCGCAGCCGCGGCCTGGCGCAGGCCTACCTGTCGCTGTCGCAGATTGCGGAAAAGCGCAAGGACTACCCCGCCGCGAGCGCGTGGCTGGACCGGATCGACAACTCGCAGGACCTGGTTGCCGCGCAGAACCGGCGCGCATCGCTGCTCGCGCGCCAGGGCAAGATCGAGGAAGCGCGCAAGCTGTTGCGGGCCGTCCCCGAGCGCAATCCGGGCGATGGCCGCAACAAGCTGCTGGCCGAAGTGCAACTGCTGCGCGACAACAAGCAGAACAAGGCTGCTTTCGACCTGCTGGCCGAGGCGATCAAGCGCGACCCGACCGACCTGGACCTGGTGTATGACCAGGCGATGGTGGCCGAGAAGCTGGGCAACAACGTCGAGATGGAGCGGCTGCTGCGCCAGGTCATCGCGGCCAAGCCGGACTCGCATCAGGCGTACAACGCGCTCGGCTATTCCCTGGCCGATCGCAACGTCCGGCTGCCGGAGGCACGGCAGCTGATCCAGAAAGCGCTAGCCTACGCGCCGGGCGACCCGTTCATCAGCGACAGTCTCGGCTGGGTCGAGTTCCGGCTGGGTAACCGCGCCGAAGCGCTGCGCATCCTCGACACGGCCTACAAGACGCGGCCGGACGCGGAGATCGCGGCCCACCTGGGCGAGGTGCTCTGGGCGATCGGCCAGCGTGACCGCGCCCAGGCCGTCTGGAAGGAGGGCCTGCTCCTGAACAGCGAAAACGAGACACTGCAGGAAACCCTCAAGCGCCTGCGCGTCAAGCTATGAGCGCACTCTTGCGACGCGTCGCCATCTGCGTTCTGGCCGGCGCCATGCTGCTGTTGGCGGGTTGCGCCCAGCCTGCCCGCGCTCCCCAGAAAGACGAGATTTCGGTCGGCGTCTGGCGCGGCCGACTGGCGCTGCAGGTGGAAGACCAGCCCTCGCAGTCGTTTTCGGCCGGTTTCGAGTTGCGAGGTCGCGCCGACGCCGGCGAGCTGACGCTCTACAACCCGCTGGGCGGAACCCTGGCGGCCCTGCGCTGGACCCCGGGCTCGGCGACGTTGCGCTCTGGCGACCAGGAGCGGCAGTTCGACTCCATCGACGCGCTGGTGACCGGCGCCACGGGAACCGCGATTCCGGTCGCCAGCCTGTTCGACTGGCTGGCCGGCAGCAACACCGCCGTCAACGGCTGGGAAGCCGACCTGTCGCAACTGGCCCAGGGCCGGCTGCGCGCCCGCCGCCTGGCGCCGCCGCCGCTGGCTGACCTGCGGGTCGCTCTCGACCAGTAGCGGGCATGAAGGCCCTCTACGACGTCCCGGCCCCGGCCAAGCTCAACCTGTTCCTGCATGTCACGGGCCGCCGGCCGGACGGCTACCACCTGCTCGAATCGGTCTTCCAGCTGATCGACTGGTGCGACACGCTGCATTTCGAACTGCGCCCGGGGAGCAAGATCAGCCGCGAAGACAGCGGCATCGACCTGCCGGCGGACGACCTCGTGGTGCGCGCCGCCCGCAGCCTGCAGCAGGCCGGCGCCGGCAGCGCCGGGGTCCATATCCGGCTGGAAAAACGGATCCCGGTCCAGGCTGGGATGGGCGGCGGATCCTCCGATGCCGCATCCTGCCTGCTGGCCCTGAACCGGTTGTGGGGTTTCAACTTCCCGTTCGCCCAGCTGGAGAAGATCGGCCTGGGACTGGGCTCGGACGTCCCGTTTTTCCTGCGCGGGCGCAACGCCTGGGTCGAAGGGATCGGCGAGCGGATCCGCCCGATCGAGGTGCCGGCCGCAAGGTTTGCCGTGGTGAAACCGCACGAAGGACTCGACACCGCGCTCATCTTTCGCGACGCGGCGCTGAAGAGGGACTCGGCTCCTGCTATAATTTCAGGCTTTGCTGCAAACACTGAAGGCTCCTATCCAATCGGATTCGGCCACAACGACTTGCAGCCGGTCGCGCAGAGGCTTTGTCCGGCGGTCACACAGGCGCTACAGTGGCTGGGTGACCAGGGATTGCAGGCGCGGATGACCGGCTCGGGCAGTGCGGTGTTTGCGCAGATGTCGCAGGAAAAGTCCCTGCTGCCTGCTCCGGCGGGTTGGCAGGTTCGGGAATGCGGTAGTTTGGCGGTCCACCCCCTGGTGGGTTGGGCGGCCAGCGACGAATTCGGTGGGGGGTCGGCTTCCTGAAAGGGAATACGGCCTTCGACCTGTGTAGGGGAGTCGCCAAGTTGGTTAAGGCACTGGATTTTGATTCCAGCATGCGAAGGTTCGAATCCTTCCTCCCCTGCCAAATACGTTCCGACGTACAGGCACAAACGTAAATCCTGGGACGCCAATGCAAGCAGCTCAAACCCCCGACTTCATGGTGTTCACCGGCAACGCCAATCCGGGGCTGGCCGCGGAAATCGCCGGCCACCTGGGGATCTCCCTGGGCGCAGCACACGTTGGCCGCTTTTCCGACGGTGAAGTCACCGTCGAGATCAACCAGAACGTCCGCGCCCGCGATGTCTTCGTGGTGCAGTCGACCTGCGCCCCGACCAACGAAAACCTGATGGAACTGCTGATCATGGTCGACGCGCTCAAGCGCGCCTCGGCCGAGCGGATCAGCGCCGTCATCCCGTATTTCGGCTATGCCCGCCAGGATCGCCGGCCGCGCTCGTCGCGGGTGCCGATCTCGGCCAAGGTGGTGGCCAACCTGCTGCAGACGGTGGGCGTGTCGCGGGTCCTGACGATGGACCTGCACGCCGACCAGATCCAGGGCTTCTTCGACATCCCGGTGGACAACATCTATGCGTCGCCGGTGCTGCTGACGGACCTGCGCCAGAAGAACTACGACGACCTGATCGTGGTGTCGCCCGACGTCGGCGGCGTGGTGCGGGCCCGGGCCCTGGCCAAGCAGCTGAACACGGATCTGGCGATCATCGACAAGCGCCGGCCGCGGGCCAATGTCAGCGAAGTGATGCACGTGATCGGCGACATCGACGGCCGCAACTGCGTGATCATGGACGACATGATCGACACGGCCGGCACGCTGGTGAAGGCGGCCGAGGTCCTGAAGGAGCGCGGCGCCAAGAAGGTGTACGCCTACTGCACGCACCCGATCTTCTCGGGTCCGGCGATCGACCGCATCACGCAGGGCGACGCCCTGGACGAAGTGGTGGTGACGAACACCATCCCCCTGTCCGAAGCGGGCCATGCCTGCAGGAAAATCCGCCAGCTCACCGTGGCGCCGCTGATCGCCGAAACGATCCAGCGCATCGCCAAGGGCGAGTCGGTGATGAGTTTGTTCTCCGACCAGGAAAATCTGTTCTAGGTCGAGGGGACGATCAAGCTGAATCCGCCAGGATTCATTGTTAAACCGGAGTCACACTGGTCGCGGTGGACTCTTCATGGAGATTGATATGAAATTCGTCGCTTTTGAGCGCGCAAAGCAGGGCACGGGTGCGAGCCGCCGTCTCCGCAATACCGGCAAGACGCCGGGCATCGTCTACGGTGGTGAAGGCGAGCCGAAACTGATCGAGCTCGATCACAACGCGCTGTGGCACGCCCTGAAGAAGGAAGCCTTCCACTCCTCGATCCTGGACATGGAAATCGACGGCAAGGGCGCCAAGGTCCTGCTGCGCGACGTGCAGATGCACCCGTACAAGCCGATGGTCCAGCACATCGACTTCCAGCGCGTCGACGCCAAGACCAAGCTGCACATGAAGGTGCCGCTGCACTACGTCAAGGCCGAGGAATCGCAGGCCATCAAGTTCGAGCACTGCGTGGTCAACCATGTCATGTCCGAAATCGACATCTCCTGCCTGCCGGCCGACCTGCCCGAGTTCATCGAAGTCGACCTGTCGGGCCTCAAGAAGGGCATGTCGATGCACCTCAACGAGATCAGCCTGCCCAAGGGCGTGACCGCAGTCACCCGCGGCAAGCCGAACCCGGTGATCGTGTCGGTCGTGACCGTTGCCGAAACCGAAGAGCCGGCCGCCGAAGGCGCCGCTCCCGCAGCCGAGGCCAAGCCCGAAGGCAAGGGCGACGCCAAGGCAGCTGCAGGCAAGGCCGCAGCTGCAGGCAAGGCCGCAGCTGCAGGCAAGGCTGCTCCGGCAGCCAAGGCGCCCGCCGCCAAGAGCGCCAAGAAGTAATCCGCCTTTCTTGATCGCACGACGGCCCACTTCGGTGGGCCGTTTTCATTTCAGGCCTCGATAATCGCCAGCATCATGATCAAACTGTTCGTCGGCCTGGGCAACCCGGGCCCGGAATACGAAGCCACCCGGCACAACGCGGGTTTCTGGTGGATCGACGCGCTTGCACGCGACCTGAAGGTGACGCTGGCCCCCGACCGCAGCTACCACGGGCTGGTGGCGCGCACGGCGATCCACGGCCAGACCCTGTGGCTGCTCGAGCCGCAGACCTTCATGAACCTGTCGGGCAAATCGGTGGCCGCGCTGGCGCGGTTCTTCAAGATCCAGCCCGAGGAAATCCTGGTGGCCCACGATGAGCTCGACGTGGTGCCCGGGCAGGCCAAGCTGAAGTTCGGTGGCAGCCATGCCGGGCACAACGGCCTGCGCGACATCCACGGCCAGCTCGGAACTGGTGATTATTGGCGGCTGCGGCTGGGAATAGGTCACCCCGGCGTCAAGGCGGAAGTGATCAACTGGGTGTTGAAGAAGCCGGCTCCGGAGCAGCGCACCGCGATGGAAGAATGCATAGCACGCACCCTGAAGGCGGTGCCGGCGCTGCTGGCCGGCGAAATGGACAAGGCGACACTGATCGTGCACACCAGCAAGCCGCCGCGGCCCAAGCCACCGCGGCCCGAAGTCGCCCCCTGAGATGGCCACGAGGAGGAGAGAGCGATGATCAAACCGGTCCCCACCGCAATGCTGCTGCTGGCGCTTTGCGCCGTGTCGGCGCAAGCCCAGAACGTCTACCGCTGCGGCGAGAGCTACAGCACCCAGCCCTGTCCCGGCGGGACGGTGGTGCCCACCGACGACGCGCGTAGCGCGGCCCAGCGGGCCCAGGCCGATGCGGCGACCAGGCGCGACGCCCGGTCCGCGCAGGTGCTGGAGAAGGAACGCCTGCGGCTGGAAGGCAAGCCGGCGCCGGCGACCATCCTCGCACCCGCCGCGGCCGAAGCTCCGGCCGACGATCGCAAAGCACGCAAGGCCAGCCTGAAGAAGCCGGAGGTGTTCACCGCCGTCGCACCGAAGAAACCGGGCGACCCGCCGCCAAAGAAGAAAAAGCCCGCAAAACCCGCGGACTAGGGCCGGGGCAGGGCCGCCGCTGCCACATCGGCCTGGGCCTGCGCAGTCAGCCGCTGGTACTTCTGCCAGAGCGTCTCGCGGCTTTCGACCTGGGCGGGATTGATGGGGATGCAGGCGACCGGGCAGACCTGCACGCACTGCGGCTCGTCGAAGTGGCCGACGCATTCGGTGCAGCGCGACGGGTCGATCTCGTAGATTTCGACGCCCAGGTAGATCGCCTGGTTCGGGCATTCCGGCTCGCAGACATCGCAATTGATGCACTCGTCGGTAATCATCAACGCCATGCCGAAATTCTCCCGGGATCAGTTCTGGCATTATCGGCGCCCTGATGAGTGTTTTCCTGTTCAAGCGCCTGATCACCCTGATCGCAACCCTGGTTGGCGCTTCGATCGTCATCTTCCTGGTGCTGGAAATCCTCCCCGGCAACGCGGCCCAGATCCTCATGGGGCCGGACGCCGCCCCGGATGCGGTAGAGGCGCTCGCACTCAAGCTGGGCATCGACCGCCCGCCGGTGGAGCGCTACTGGAACTGGGTCAGCGGCATGCTCACCGGCGACCTCGGCCTGAGCTACGCGTACAGCACGCCGGTCAATGAACTGGTGCTCGAACGGCTCGCCCTCACCGTGCCCCTGGCCCTGATGGCGATGGCCATCACCACCGTGCTGGCGCTGGTTGCCGGCATCTATGCGGCGGCCCGCCACAACAAGCCGGGCGACGTCGGCCTGATGGCCCTGACCCAGGTCGGCATCGCGATCCCCAACTTCTGGTTTGCCATCCTGCTGATCCTGCTGTTCTCGGTCCACCTGGGCTGGTTCTCCGCCGGCGGCTTCTCCGGCTGGGACGAGGGCGTGCTGCAGGGCCTGAAGGCGCTGCTGCTGCCGGCCATCTCGCTGGCGGTCGTGCAATCGGCGATCCTGGCGCGGATCACCCGTTCCGCCGTGCTGGAGGTGCTGCGCGAGGACTTCGTGCGCACCGCCCGGGCCAAGGGCGCGTCGCAGCGGCGCACGCTCTGGGGCCACGTGCTGCGCAACGCCCTGATCCCGGTGATCACGGTCATGGGCCTGCAGTTCGCCGAGTTGCTGGCCGGCACCATCGTAGTCGAGAGCGTGTTCTACCTGCCCGGCCTGGGGCGGCTGATCTTCCAGTCGATCTCCAACCGCGACCTGATCGTGGTGCGCAACTGCGTGATGCTGCTGGCCGCCATGGTGGTCATCGTCAACTTCGTGGTCGACGTGCTGTATTCGGTGATCGACCCGCGGGTCAAGGCCAGCGACATATGAGCGCGACGACGACCGCCGGCGCCGCGGCGGCGCGTCCCCCGGGCTTCTGGAAGCGGGCTCTGTCCAGCCGCAGCTTCATGATCGGCTCCCTGCTGACGCTGTTGCTGGTCGCAACCGCCCTGCTCTCGCTGGTCTGGACGCCGTTTTCGCCGTACGAGATGAACCTGCCCGGCAAGCTGCAGCCGCCGAACGCGACGCACTGGCTTGGCACCGATCCGTTCGGCCGGGACGTCGCCTCGCTGCTGCTGATGGGAGCCCGGGCCTCGATCATGGTCGGCGTCATCGCGGTCAGCATCGGCCTGGTGATCGGCACGGCGTTCGGCCTGCTGGCCGCCGCCCGGCGCGGCTGGGTCGAGGAAGCGATCATGCGGCTGGCGGACTTCGGCTTCGCCTTCCCCGCGATCCTCTCGGCCATCATGCTGACGGCGGTGTTCGGCGCCGGCATGGTCAACGCCATCATCGCCATCGGCATCTACAACATCCCGACCTTCGCGCGCATCACCCGCGCCTCGGCCAACGCCATCTGGTCACGCGAGTTCATCCTGGCGGCGCGCGCCTGCGGCAAGGGCTCGTTCAGCATCACGATGGAACACGTGCTGCCCAACATCCTGTCGGTGCTGATCGTGCAGGCGACCATCCGCTTTGCCATCGCCATCCTGGCCGAAGCCGCGCTGTCCTATCTCGGCCTCGGGACCCAGCCGCCGCAGCCGTCCTGGGGCCGCATGCTGAGCGAGGCCCAGACCATGCTGTTCCAGGCGCCGCTGCTGGCGGTCTTTCCCGGCGTGGCGATCGCACTGGCGGTGCTGGGACTGAACCTGCTGGGCGACGGCCTGCGCGACCTGCTCGATCCGCGGCTGGCAAGAAAGCGCTAGGCACGATGGCCCTGCTCGAAGTCAACGATCTCAGTGTCCGCCTGCAGACGCAGCGCGGGCCGGCCTATGCGGTGCGCAACGTGAGCTTCTCGCTGGAGCGGGGCGCGACGCTGGGCCTGATCGGCGAATCGGGCTGCGGCAAGTCGATCACCGCGATGTCGCTCATGGGGCTGCTGCCCGACAACGCGCTGGTCACCGGCAGCATCCGCTTCGATGGCGAGGAGCTGGTCGGCAAGGGGGAGGCACAGCTGTGCCGGATCCGCGGCGACCGGATCGGCATGATCTTCCAGGAACCGATGACAGCGCTCAACCCGGTGCACAGCATCGGCCGCCAGGTGGCCGAGCCGCTGCGGCTGCATCGCGGCATGAATGCGGCCGACGCGCGCAAGGAAGCGATCGCGCTGCTGGACCGGGTCGGCATCCCCGACGCCGCGCGCCGCATCGACGCCTATCCGCACCAGTTCTCCGGCGGCCAGCGCCAGCGCATCACCATCGCCATGGCGCTGGCCTGCGGACCCGACCTGCTGATCGCGGACGAGCCCACCACGGCCCTTGACGTCACCATCCAGCAGCAGATCCTCGACCTGATCCGCGAGCTGGTGGCCGAGCGCGGCATGGCGCTGATGCTGATCTCGCATGACCTCGGCGTGATCGCCCAGAACGTCGCCCACATGCTGGTGATGTACGGCGGCAGCGTGGTCGAGAGCGGCCCGACCGAATCGGTGTTCGCCCACATGATGCATCCCTACACCCGGGGATTGTTCGCTGCCCGGCCGCGCCTGAATGCGGCACGCGGCGCCCGGCTGGCGACCATTGCCGGGACCGTGCCGGAACTGGTGGACCTGCCGCCGGGCTGCCCCTTCGCGGGCCGCTGCCGCTTCACCATCGACGACTGCTTCACCGTGGTGCCGCCGCCCTACGAGGTCGACCCCGGCCACCAGGCCCGTTGCATCCGGATCGAGGCCGTCGCGCAGGCCGCGGCCGAGGGGGTGTACGCATGATCGCGTCCAACCCCGGCGCGCCGCTGCTGCAGGTGGACAACCTGGTGCGCGAGTATTCGATGCCGCGCGAAAAGCTGTTCGGCCCGGTGCCCAAGGTCCATGCGCTCAACGGCGTCAGCTTCACGATCCAGGCCGGCCGCAGCCTGGGCGTGGTCGGCGAGTCGGGTTCGGGCAAGTCCACGCTGGCCCGCCTGGTCATGGCGCTCGACCATCCGACCGCTGGCACCGTCAAGCTGCTGGGACGTGACCTGCACACGCTGCCCGCCGGTGAATTGCGCGCGGCCCGGCGCGACTTCCAGATGGTCTTTCAGGATCCGTACGGCTCGCTCGACCCGCGCCAGACGGTCGAGCGGATCGTCTCCGAACCGCTGGCTGCCCAGCGCAACACCACCCGGGCCGAACAGCGCAGGCAAGCCGCAGCGGTGCTCGATTCGGTCGGCCTGCGCGCCGGCGACCTGGACAAGTACCCGCACGAGTTTTCCGGCGGCCAGCGCCAGCGCATCGCCATCGCCCGCGCCCTGGTCACCCGGCCGCGGCTGATCGTCGCCGACGAACCGGTCAGCGCCCTCGACGTTTCCGTGCAGGCCCAGGTGCTGAACCTGATGCAGGACCTGCAGGCCGAGTTCGGCATCACCTACATGTTGATCAGCCACGACCTCGCCGTGGTGCACCACCTGTGCGAGGACGTCGCCGTGCTCTGGCAGGGCCGGATCGTCGAACAGGGCCCGCCGGAAAAGCTGTTCAGCGCAGCCGAACACCCGTACACCCAGGCCCTCGTCGCCGCCGTGCCGAAGGCCGAACCGGTGCGCCGCGATCGCGCGGCGACGCCTATGCAAATCCCGCTTGCCACGCCAAGTCAAACTCAGGGATGATGCAATTCGCGCCCCCGCAGAGGGGTTCTTCGTCAACGACTCTCTTTCTCTGGAGTTCCGGATCATGTTGAAAAGACGCACCGTCATGACCACCGCGGCGCTGGCCGCCCTGCCGCTGGCATTGCCCCAGGCCGCCCTGGCCCAGGGCCGGAAAGACTCCATCGTGCTGGCCATGGCGCTGGAGCCGCCGGGGCTGGACCCGACCGCCGGCGCGGCCTCGGCGATCGCCGAGATCACCCAGTACAACATCTACGAGACCCTGACCAAGATCAACTCGGACGGTTCGGTCACGCCGCTGCTGGCCGAGAGCTGGGAAGTTTCGCCGGACCTGCGCACCTACACCTTTCGCCTGCGCAAGGGCGTGAAGTTCCAGAACGGCGAGCCGTTCAACGCCCAGACCGTCAAGTTCGCCTTCACCCGCGCCGGCGCCGAGAAGAGCACCAACAAGGACAAGCGCACCTTCGCCAGCATGGAGAGCATCTCCGCGCAGGACGACCACACGCTGGTGATCGTCAACAAGGAGCTCGATCCCGACTTCCTGTTCCTGATGGGACAGGCCACCGCGGTCATCGTCGAGCCCAAGAGCGCCGAAACCAATGCCACCAAGCCGGTGGGCACAGGCCCGTACAAGCTCGATAGCTGGAGCAAGGGCTCGTCCGTCACCCTGAGCAAGTGGGACGGTTACCGCAACGCCGCCGCCGTGAAGCTCAAGAAGGTCACCTTCCGCTTCATCTCCGATCCGGCGGCGCAGGTCGCTTCGCTGCTGGCCGGTGACGTCGACGCCTTCCCGCGCGTGACGCCGCGCAGCGTCCCGCAGTTCAAGAACAACCCGAAGTTCCAGGTGGTGGTGAGCGGCTCGCGCGCCAAGACCATCCTGGCGATGAACAACAAGAAAAAGCCCCTGGACGACGTCCGGGTCAGGCGCGCGATCGCGATGGCGATCGACCGCAAGGCCGTGATCCAGGGCGCCGGCGACGGCTACGGCTCGCCCATCGGCGCGCACTACGTTCCGGGCGCCCCGGGCTATGTCGACGTCACCGGCGTCAACGCCTACAACCCCGAAAAGGCCAAGGCCCTGCTCAAGGAGGCAGGCATCACGACGCCCCTGGAACTGACGATCACGCTGCCGCCGCCGCCCTATGCGCGGCAGGGCGGCGAGGTGATCGCGGCGGAACTGGCCAAGATCGGCATCAGCGCCAAGCTGCAGAACGTCGAATGGGCGCAGTGGCTGTCGGGCACCTACGGCAACAAGAACTACGACCTGACGATCGTCTCCCATGTCGAGCCGTTCGACCTGGGCAACTTCGCCAAGCCCGGCTACTACTGGAACTACGAGTCGGCCAAGTTCAACGACCTGTACAACAAGTACAAGACGTCGCCGCGGGCCGCCGACCGCAACAAGCTGGTCGGCGACATCCAGCGCCTGCTGGCCGAAGACAGCGTGCACGCTTTCCTGTACCAGCCGCAATGGATCACGGTGGCCAACAAGAACATCAAGGGCTTGTGGAAAGACATGCCGATCTTCGTCAACGACGTCGCCGCGCTGTCCTGGAGCTGAAGGTTGGCTGTGCATGAATGAGCAGGACCCGAGCGATCTGCGGGCGCCGCACGCATTGCATGAACTCCCGGCCCGGGCGCTGGTCGACGCCTACCGGCGCGGTGAGCTCTCCCCGGTCGATGTCACGCAGTCGGTGCTCGGCCACATCGAGCGCTGGGAACACCACCTGCGCGCGCTGTACCTGCTGCGGCCCGAACTGGCGCTGAAGCAGGCCCGCGCGTCCGAGGCGCGCTGGCTGAAGGGGCAGCCGGCCGGTCCACTGGACGGCGTGCCGGTCACCATCAAGGACAACATCGCCACCGAAGGCGACCCGACTCCGCTCGGGACCGCGGCGGTGGACCTGGTGCCGGCCGCGGCCGACGCACCACCGGCCGCGCGGCTGCGGGAAAGCGGCGCCGTCATCATCGCCAAGACCACCATGCCCGACTACGGCATGTTGTCGTCGGGGCTGTCGAGTTTCCACAAGCTGGCCCGCAATCCCTGGGACCGCAGCAAGACGCCGGGCGGCTCGAGCGCCGGCGCCGGCGCCGCGGCCGCCGCCGGCTACGGCCCGCTGCACATCGGCACCGACATCGGCGGCTCGCTGCGGCTGCCGGCCGGCTGGTGCGGCATCTTCTCGCTCAAGCCCAGCCTGGGCCGGGTGCCGATCGACCCGCCGTACATGGGGCGCGCCGCGGGGCCGATGACCCGCAGCGTGGCCGACTCGGCCCTGATGATGCAGGTGCTGTCGCTGCCGGACGCGCGCGACAGCATGAACCTGCCCTGCCAGGACATCGCCTGGCACCAGTTCGACCAGGGCGCCGGCCGGCTCAGGGGCCTGCGCATCGGCCTGCTGCTGGAAGCGGGCTGCGGCCTGGCGGTGGAGCCCGAGGTGCGGGCCGCCGTCGAACACGCCGCCCGCCTGTTCGAGCGCGCCGGCGCGGTGGTCGCGCCGATGCGACCGTTCATGACGCAGGCCATGCTGGACGGCATGGACCACTTCTGGCGCATGCGCTCGCATCTCGACATGAAGGGGCTGCATCCGGCGAAGAAGGCGCACGTGCTGCCGTACATCCAGCACTGGGCCGACAGCGCGGCCGGCATGAGCGGCGAAGCGGTGTTCAAGGCCTTCAGCCAGTTCCACGCCACCCGGCTGGCCACGGTGGGCGCGTGCCGCGAGTTCGACTACGTGATCTCGCCGACCTCGCCGGTGCCGGCGCCACCGGCCGATTGGGCCTCGCCGACCAACGACCCGCTGCGCCCGCTGGAGCACATCGGCTTCACCGTGCCGTTCAACATGTCGGAGCAGCCGGCGGCGTCGATCAACTGCGGCTACACCGCCACCGGACTGCCGATCGGCCTGCAGATCGCCGGCCAGCGCTTCGACGACCTGGGCGTGCTGCAGGTCTCGCGCGCCTTCGAACTGATCCGGGACGCGCAGCATCCCTGGCCGCAGCCGCCCTCCGAAGCGCTGCAGCATGTGGACTGACTGCCTCGGCAACCCGGTCGGTCTGCAACACGCCGGCAGCCTGGCCGGGCTCGACGATTTCGTGGGCGGCTTCATCGCCAGCGAGGACCGGGTCGGCAACATCCTCGATGCCGCCGCCATCGACGAGGCGCCGCTGGTGCAGGCCTATGCCGCCGCCTTGCACATGTTCGCGGAGACCGGTTCGGCCAGCGCCAATGCGCGGCCCTTCATCGACAAGGCCCTCGCATCACCCTTGCAGGCCACGGCGCGCGAGCAGGGCTTCGTCGCCGCGGTCCTGGCCTGGGTGGATGGTGATGCGCCGCGCAGCGCGCGCCTGCTCGAGCAGCACCTGCGCGAATTCCCGCGCGACCTGGTGGCGCTCAAGCTGGCCCACTACCACCTCTTCAACCTGGGCGACTCGGCGGGCATGCTGCGGTCCGCCCTGCTCTGCCTGCCCGCGGCGGCCGACGTGCCTTACCTGCACGGCATGCTGGCCTTCGGCTGGGAGCAGTGCCACCTGCTGGAACAGGCCGAGGCCGCGGCGCGCCATGCCATCGCCATGGAGCGCAAGGAGCCGTGGGCCCACCATGCGCTGGCCCACGTCCTGCTGACGCAGGGGCGGATCCATGAAGGCCACGCATTCCTTGCCGAAGTGAGCGACAGCTGGGTCGGCCTGAACTCCTTCATGGTCACCCACAACTGGTGGCACCAGGCACTGTTCGCGCTCGAACTGGACCGGCACGAAGAAGCGCTGGCGCTGTATGACCGGCAGGTCTGGGGCGTGGCCAAGGACTACAGCCAGGACGAGGTCAACGCCGTGTCGCTGCTGGCGCGGCTGGAACTGGCGGGGGCCGACGTCGGCGATCGCTGGCAGGACCTGGCGGACCACCTGCTCCAGCACGTGGACGACCAGGTGCTGCCGTTCCTGGACATGCAGTATGTCTACGGCCTGGCGCGCGCCCACCGGCCGCAGGCCGACACGCTGTTGCACAACATCGAAGCGCACGCCGCGCAGGTGGCGCCGGCGCAGCAGCACGCCTGGCGGCGCGTCTGCGTGCCCGCCAGCCGCGGCCTGCTGGCCCACGCCCGCGGCGACTGGCAGCGCACGGTGGACGAGCTCGGGCAGGCCTTGCCGCGCCTGACGGAGATCGGCGGCAGCCATGCGCAGCGCGACCTCTTTGCGCAGGTGCACCTGGACGCGCTGATCCGCAACGGCAACCTTCCCGCCGCCCAGAACCTGCTGCAGCAGCAGCTGCGCGGCCAGCCGCAGTCGCTGCGCCTCAAGCGTCAGGTGGCCGGCGTCTATGAGGGCCTGGGCCTGGGCGGCATCGCATGACGCGGGTGGTCCTGATTCCCGGCCTCGCCGCCGACGCGTCCATGTGGCAGGCCCAGCTGGGCGCCCTGTCGGCGACCTGGGAGACGGTCGTCACCGACGTCCACATGCGGCACGACAGCATTCCCGCGATGGCACAGGCCCTGCTGGCCGAACATGCCGGGCCGCTGGTGCTGTGCGGCGCCTCGATGGGCGGGATGATCGCCATGCAGGCCTGCCGCCAGGCGCCGGAACGGATCCGGGGGCTGGCCCTGCTGGGCACCAACGCGCAGCCGGAGGGCCAGGAGATGCGGGCCCTGCGCGAAGCGGCGATCGGCCTGTTCGCGCAGGACCGGGTGGCCGAGGTGATCGGGCCGAACGTGGCCTTCGCCTTCCACCCCGACAACGCGGCGGCCCTGGCGCCCGGCTACCTGGAGTTCGTCCTGCGCGCCGGTGCCGGGCAGTTGATCCGGCAGAACCGGGCCGTGATCTCCCGCCCCGATGCGCGCACCCACTTGCGCGAGGTCCGTTGCCCGACGCTGGTGATGTGCGGCGACGCCGACCGGCTGACGCCGCCGGAATGCTCGCGCGAGATCGCGTCCCTGGTGCCGGACGCCCAGCTGGTGATGGTGGCCGACTGCGGCCACATGTTGACGATGGAGCAGCCGGAAACCGTCAACGCCACGCTGCTGGCCTGGCTGCAAACCCTGGACTGCGGACCAGGTCCGGAGTGACTACTCGCGGCCCAGGCTGCGCACCTTTTCCATCAATCGCTGCTGCACGGTGGCGGAGACGAACTTGTCGACCTCGCCGCCAAGCACCGCGATCTCGCGCACGAAGGTGCTGCTGATGAACTGGTACTTGTCGCTCGGCGTGAGGAAGACGGTTTCGACGTCGGGCATCAGGCTGCGGTTCATGCCGGCGAGCTGGAATTCGTAGTCGAAGTCGGTGACCGCCCGCAGGCCGCGCACCATCGCCTTGCCGCCGCGCGCGACGACGAAGTCGCGCAGCAGGCCGGAAAAGCTCTCGACCGTGACCTGCGGATAGCCGGTGACCACGTCCTTGGCCATCTCGATGCGCTCCTGCAGCGTGAACATGGCTTTCTTGTGGTGGCCGGCAGCCACCGCCACGATCACCTTGTCGAACAACTGGGTCGCGCGCCGGATCACGTCTTCATGCCCGAGGGTCATCGGGTCGAAGGTGCCGGGGTAAACGGCGATCACGCTCTGGGCCATGGTGTTTTCTCCTCAAGGGACGCCGGCGCGGTGCCGTCACTGACTGTTGCAGATTATGGGCCCGGCGCCGCTTGCCGACGGCTGAGCAGATGGGCGTGGACGGCGCCGGCGCGCAAGTGCTTCTGCCGGGCCAGGCCAAAGGGTTCCAGCCGCGCGTCGTCCCAGGCGTCGGGCGCCTCCAGGTAGATCCAGCCCTGCGGCTTGATCGCCTGGGCGGCGGCTTGCAGGGCCGTGTCATGGAGCTTGGTGTCGAACGGCGGATCGAGGAACACCAGGTCCATGCTCTGCGGCGCCAGCTGCTTGAGGACCGACAGGGCATTGGCCCGCTGCACCGAGACCGCGTGCGCGGCCAGTTTGAGCTGCAGCGCGCGCAGCTGGGACACCAGCGCCGGGTCCTGCTCCACCAGCAGCACCTGGGCGGCGCCCCGGGAGGCGGCCTCCAGCCCCAGCGCCCCGGTGCCGGCAAAGGCGTCGATGCAGCGCCAGCCGGCCAGGTCCTGGCCCAGCCAGTTGAACAGGGTCTCGCGCACCCGGTCCGGGGTCGGCCGCAGGCCGGGCTTGTCGGCCACGGGCAGCTTGGTGCGTTTCCACTGGCCGCCGATGATGCGGACTTCTCTGGGCAGGGCTTTGGGTGCGGGCATCACCCGACTCTAATCGGTCGGGCGCGAAACGAAAAAAAGCGCAGTCCCGGGGCAGGGACCGCGCTTTCAAATCTCTTTTCTCTCTCTTCCTCCCCGGTTGCGTGACAGCCGGTCGCTGCCATTCTTGCCCGGAACGGTTGCAGCGCAAGCCCGACCCCTGTCAGAGTTGACAGGGGTCGACCGCCTTTTTTCAGGTTTTTTTACTGCCGGGACGTCGAGTCGGTCGCGCCGACGGTCACGACGACCATCCGGCCCGGCTGCAGCTTGCGGGCGAAGGCCGCCTTGATGTCGGCCACCGTCACCCGCTCCACCTGCCGCGTCCAGGTGTCCAGGTAATCCAGGGGCAAGTCGTTCCAGGCGATGTTGGCGACGTTGTCCAGCAGCTTGCGGTTGCTGTCGATCCGCAGGGCGAAGCCGCCGACCAGGTTGTCCTTGGCCGCCTTCAGTTCCGCCTCGGTCGGCCCTTCGGCCACGAACCGGTCCAGCACCTCGCGCGAGACCGTCACCGCCTGCGCGGTCTGGTCGGGCCGGGTCTGCATGCCGACCGTGAAGGCCCCCGCATGCAGGCCGGGCGAGAAATAGCTGTAGACGCTGTACGACAGGCCCCGTTTTTCGCGCACCTCGTGGGTCAGGCGGGACACGAAGCCACCCCCGCCCAGGATGTAGTTGCCGACCGTCAGCGCGAAGAAGTCCGGGTCGCTGCGCTTGTAGCCCGGCTGGCCAATCAGCACATGGGCCTGGGCCGACTGGAACGGGATCGCCTGGACCTGGGGCTGGGTCAGCGGCGCCACGTCCGGCACCGGCGGCAGGGGCGCGCAGGCGCCGGCCGGCCGCTGCGGCAGCCGGGCCAGCAGCGCGGTCACCAGCGTCTCGGCCTGGGCCCGGGTGACGTCGCCGACCACGCTCACCCGCGCCCGGCACGGCTCCACGTGGCGGCCGTAGAAGTCGCGCATGTCGGCGATGCCGATCTGCGCCAGCGACGCCTCGGTGGTGTCGAAGCCGTAGGGATGGCTGCCGTAGACGGCGGCGGCGAAGGCGCGGCCGGCCACGGTGCCGGGCCGGGTGTTGGCCTCGCGGATCGAGGCCGACATCCGCTCGCGCTCGCGCACCCAGATCGGCTCGGGGAACGCCGGTTCGCCCAGCTGGCGGGCGGCGAGGCGCACCGCCTTGGGCAGCAGGTCCGGGTAGCTCAGGGACCGCATGGTGAAGCTCATGCGATCGGCACCGGCGCCGCCGCCGAAGCTGCCGCCCAGGTCGGCCCAGGCCTCGCTCAGCTGGTTCTCGTCCAGCGCCGGGCCGTCGCCGGCGGCAACGCCCTTGGCCGTCATCCTGGCCGTGACTCCCGCCAGGCCGGACTTGCCCACCGGATCGCGGCGGGCACCGGCGTCGAAATCGACCTGGACGTCGACCATCGGAATGCCGTGGCTTTCCACCAGCCAGACCCGGGCCCCGTTGCCCAGTGTCCATTGCTGGATCGGAATGGCGGCCAGCGCCGCCTGCGCCGAGACCAGGACCAGGGCCACGGCGGCCAGCGCGTGGCGCGCCATCGAATTCATTGCTGTCATGTTGGTTCCGGACTAGTGGCGGGAGCCCGGCGGGGGCGTGCGCGGTTTGCGGTTCAGGTCGAGCGGTTGCGGCCGCAGCATGCCCACCGTCAACCGGTCATCGCCGAAGTACTTCGTCGCCACGGCCTGCACCTGGGCGGCGGTCACGGCGCGCAGGCGCTCGATCAGGCGCTCGTCAGCGTCCAGCGCGAAGCCTTCGATCCAGTTGCTGCCCAGCGCCTGGGCCTGGTTCATCACCGAATCGCGCTTGTAGACCTGGCCGGCGACCCACTGGGTCTTGACCCGGTTCAGTTCGGACTCGGTGATCCCTTCGCGGGCGACCCGGGTCACCTCGGCCCGCAAGGCGGCTTCGACCTGCTCCGCGGTCTTGCCCTTGGCCGGCACGCCATCGAGCGTGAACAGCTGCGGCCCCCGGCCGGACAGGCCGAAGCTGGCGCCGGCGCTGTCGGCGAGCCGGTCCGGGCCCTGCGTGAGGGCGCGGTCCAGCCGGGCGCCGCTGTAGCCATCGAGCACCGCGGACAGCACCGTCAGGGCGAGCGCATCGTCGTTCTCGGGCGTCGATTCGAACGAGGTGAGCTGCGGCACCTTGAAGGCCAGCGCCACGTACGCCTGGTCCGCCGGCGCCTTGAACTCCATCCGGCGCAGGCCCACCTGCTCGGGCTCGGCGCGGGGCTTGCGCGGCGGCACCGGCCGGGCGGCGATGGCGCCGTAGTATTTCTCGGCCAGCCGCTTGACCTCGGCGACATCGACGTCGCCCGCCACCACGATCGCGGCATTGGCCGGCACGTACCAGCGCCGGTGGAACTCGCGCGCGTCCTGCGGCGTCATCGCGTCCAGGTCGCTCATCCAGCCCACGATCGGGCGCCGGTAGGGCGCAGCGACGAAGGTGTTCGCGGTCAGCGCTTCCCAGAACAGCGAGCGCGGCGAGTCCTCGGTGCGCAGCCGCCGCTCCTCCTTCACCACCTCGAGTTCGCGCTTGAACTCCTCGTCGGGCCACTGGCTGTTGGCGAAACGGTCCGCCTCCAGCTTCATCACGTTCTCGAGCCGGTTGGCCGGAATCTGCTGGTAGTAGCCGGTGTAGTCCTTGCCGGTGAAGGCGTTTTCCTGGCCGCCGAGCGCCGCGACCTGGCGCGAGAACATCCCGGCCGGCACCGACGGCGTGCCCTTGAACATCATGTGTTCCAGCACGTGGGCGACGCCGGTCGTGCCGTCGACCTCGTCCATCGCGCCGACCCGCAGCCAGAGCATGTGGACTGCCGTGGGAGCGCGCCGGTCCGGCTTGACGATCAGCGTCATGCCGTTGGCGAGGGTGAACTGCCGGGCTTGGGGCGGGCTCTGGGCCAGCGCCGCGGGCATGAGCCCCAGGGACAGGACAAGGGCGAAGAACAGGGCGGGCAAGCGCGGCGGGGGGTGTTTCATAGAATCGTGTGATTCTAAAAAGCTTCTCAATGTTCAGTTTCTTCCGGAAAAAGCCTCCCGCCCCAGCAGTGACGCCACCGCCCGCGACCCCGACGCCGGTCGCGCGGGCTCCGGCGCCGGCCCCAGCGCCCGCCACAGCGCCGGTCCCTGCGCCGGATCGCCAGTTTCCGGCGGGCGCCGGCAGCCTGATCGGCACGGCCCTGGTCACGCCGATGGAGATTCCGGTGCCGGCGCCGGTGGCGCCGGAGCGGCAAAGCTGGATGGACAAGCTCAGCTCCGGCCTGCGCAAGACCAGCACCAACATCTCGCAGGTCTTCACCGGCGCCCAGATCGACGACCACCTGTACGAGGAACTGGAAAGCGCGCTGCTGCTGGCCGACACGGGCGTCAAGGCGACCGAATTCCTGCTGGCCGACGTCAAGCGGCGGGTTGCCGCCAGCGGCGCCACCCGGCCGGTGCAGGTCAAGAACATCCTGATCGCGTCGCTCACCGAACTGCTCAAGCCCCTGGAAAAGCCGCTGGTGATCGGCGAGTTCAAGCCGACGGTGATCATGGTGGCTGGCGTCAACGGCGCCGGCAAGACGACGTCGATCGGCAAGCTCACGGCCCACCTCGCCAACGGGGGCGCGTCGGTGCTGCTGGCGGCGGCCGACACCTTCCGCGCCGCGGCCCGCGAGCAGCTCGCCGTCTGGGCCGACCGCAATACGGTGGACATCGTCAGCCAGGAAGGCGGCGACCCGGCAGCCGTCACCTTCGACGCGGTCTCCGCCGGCAAGGCCCGCGGCAAGGACGTGGTGCTGGTGGACACGGCGGGACGCCTGCCCACGCAACTGCACCTGATGGAGGAACTGAAAAAGATCCGCCGCGTGGTGCAGAAGGCCGACGCCACGGCGCCGCACGAAGTGCTGCTGGTGATCGACGGCAACACCGGCCAGAACGCGCTGACCCAGGTCAAGGCCTTCGACGACGCGCTCAAGCTCACCGGGCTGATCGTCACCAAGCTCGATGGCACGGCCAAGGGCGGCGTGCTCGCCGCCATCGCGCAGGAGAAGCCGGTGCCGGTCTACTTCATCGGCGTCGGCGAGAAGCTCGAAGACCTCGAGACCTTCAGCGCCCGCGAGTTCGCGCTCGCGCTGCTCTCCTAGCGGGTCAAGTGGCAGCCGGATCGTCCACGCTGCTGCGCGCCGCGAAGATCGCCTGGGCGGCGCCCTGCTCGCTGGTGGGATTGACCCTGGCAGCGCCGGTGCTGCTGCTGGGCGGCCGGGCCCGGCGCAGCGCCGGCGCAGTGGAAGTGACTTTCCGTCCGAGCGAGGCCGGTTGCGGAAGGCTGGCCCGCGCCCTGCCCTTCCGCGCGATCGCCCTGGGCCATGTCGTCATCGCTGTCACCGGTCGCGAGCTCGATGGCCTGCGCGCCCACGAGCTGGTGCACGTGCGGCAGTACGAGCACTGGGGCGCCGCCTTCTTCCCGGCCTATGCCGCGTCGGCGCTGTGGCAGCTGCTCAGGGGCCGCAACCCCTACTGGGACAACCACTTCGAGGTCCAGGCCCGGCTTCAGGCGCAGGAGCGAAACCCGGCAAAGACGTCGCAGCGGTTCGGCTCGAAGAAGTTGCGGTAACGCGGGTGCGCCAGCCAGGGTGATGTCGCGTGGCAGGCGCCGCGCAGCACCCGCCGGCTGCCGAACCAGGGCTGCGAATAGTCGCGATAGGGATGCGCGACGAAGCCCGGATAGGGCTCGAAGGCCGACGCGGTCCACTCCCAGACCTCGCCCCATTCGAATCCTGGCGCCTGCAGCGCCGCGCACTCCCATTCGGCTTCGGTCGGCAGGCGCCGTCCGGCCCAGCGGCACCAGGCCTGCGCATCGGCAGCGCTCAGGTGCACGGCGGAGGCCAGGGGATCGCACGCAGCGGCTTGCTCCCAGCCCGGTCGGAGTTCGCAGCCGCCGGCCCGCACGAAGGGCATGAAGCGCTCCCAGCTCACCGGCTGCGAGTCGATCTCGAACGGGCCCAGCGTCACCTCCTGCGCGTTCAGCTCGTTGTCGAAGGCAAAGCCGGTGGAGTCGGCGCCCAGCCGGAACACCTGCGCCGGCAGCGCCAGCTGGGCGAGCGCGGGCCGGTGTCGATGGTCAGGGGCGGCCGGTTCCGGCACCACGATACCGAGCGTGCGGGCCATGTAGGTCGCGGCCTCCGCGTGCATTGCCTCGTGCAGCACGACCAGCCGGAAGAAGTACAGGGCGTCGCCGCCGGCATCGGCGGGCAGTGCTTCCAGCAGTTCCAGCGTCTGCGCCAGCGTCCCGTCGAGGTAGCGCCCCGTCCCCAGCAGGTCCGGCAGCGGCAGGCTCCAGCGGCTGCGATGCTCGACCCGCCCGGAGTCGTACCAGCGGTCCGCCTGCGGCAGCAGCGGCGGGAAGCGCAGGTGATCGGGCTGGCACCCGACGCCGAGGGCGCGCTGCCGGTTGCGCGCGATCCACCACTCCTGGAACCAGGCCACGTGGCCCAGCTCCCACAACGGCGGATTCAGCCCCGGCGCGTACGGCACCTGCATCGCCGTCGCCGACAAGGCTGCGGCGTAGGCGTCGGCCAGTTCCAGGGTGCGTCGCCGCGTTTCCAGCAGCGCCTCGCGCACCGGAACCTTGCCGCCACCGCGCAGTTCGGCTGCCTTGCTATAAACCAGGGATGTCACGTCCATCGGTCGTCATCGTAAGCCCGGCCCTGGCCGACGCCAACAACGGCAACTGGCAGACCGCGCGCCGCTGGCAGGAGTTCCTGGCTCCGACCTGCGACGTGCGGATCACCCGGCACTGGCCCGACGACCCGGCGCCGGCTGACGCTGCGATGCTGGCGCTGCATGCCCGGCGTTCGGCCGACTCCATCGATGCCTGGGCGCAGGCCCATGGCGGGCGCAGCCTGGCCGTGGTCCTGACCGGCACCGACCTGTACCAGGACATCGCCGTCGACGCGCGGGCGCGGCGCTCGCTGGAGCAGGCCGGCCGCCTGGTGGTGCTGCAGGAGCTCGGCGCGCAGGCGCTGCGGCCGCCGCTGCGCGGCAAGGCCAGGGTGATCTACCAGTCCACCGCAGCGCAAGCCCCGGCGGGGAAGACTGACCAACTGCTCCAGGCCGTGATGGTCGGCCACCTGCGCGCGGTCAAGAGCCCGCAGACCCTGTTCGAGGCGGCCCGGCTGCTGGCCGGCCGCGACGACATCCGGATCGATCACATCGGCGCCGCGCTGGAACCTGGCCTGGGCGCACAGGCGCTGGCCACCCAGGCCGAATGCCCCAACTACCGCTGGCTCGGCGCGCTGCCGCACGATGAGACCCGCGAACGGATCCGCCGCGCCCACGTGCTGGTGCACGCGAGCGCCATGGAAGGCGGCGCCCACGTGATCATGGAGGCGGTCTGCAGCGGCACGCCGGTGCTCGCCTCGCGGATTGCCGGCAACGTCGGCATGCTGGGCGCCGGCTACGACGGCTATTTCCCCCATGGCGACGAGGCGGCGCTGGCGGCGCTGCTGGTGCGCTGCCGGGACGGCCAGCGGTCGCCCGCCGATGCCCCCGCGGGCCCCTGGCTGGCCCGCCTGGGGGCACAATGCGCCCTTCGCGCGCCGCTGTTCGCCCCTGAGGCCGAGCGCGCTGCCCTGCTCCGACTGGTCGACGAACTGATGGACCCCAGCCCATGAACGCTCCTTACGAAAACTTCCCGATCCCCGCCGGCGAACCGCGCCTGAGCTCGCTCTCCCACGGCGGTGGTTGCGGCTGCAAGATCGCGCCCGGTGTGCTGTCGGAGATCCTCAAGGGCACGGCCAACATGCCGATCCCCAAGGAGTTGCTGGTGGGCATCGAGACCGCCGACGACGCCGCCGTCTACCAGCTCAACGACGACCAGGCGCTGATCGCCACCACCGATTTCTTCATGCCGATCGTCGACGACCCGTACGACTTCGGCCGCATCGCCGCCACCAACGCGATCTCCGACGTCTACGCCATGGGCGGCAAGCCGATCCTGGCCCTGGCGCTGGTGGGCATGCCGATCAACGTGCTCAGCACCGCCACCATCGGCCGCATCCTGGCGGGCGGCGAATCGGTCTGCCGCGAAGCGGGGATCCCGATCGCGGGCGGCCACACCATCGATTCGGTCGAGCCGATCTACGGCCTGGTCGCGCTCGGCCTGGTGCATCCCAAGCGGGTCAAGCGCAATGCCGACGCCCGGGCCGGCGACGTGCTGGTCCTGGGCAAGCCGCTCGGCGTGGGCATCCTGTCGGCGGCGCTCAAGAAGGAGCTGCTCGACGCCGAGGGCTATCGCCAGATGATCGCCACCACCACCAAGCTGAACACGCCCGGCCCCGAGCTGGCAGCGCTGGAAGGCGTGCATGCGCTGACGGATGTCACCGGCTTCGGCCTGGCCGGCCATGCGCTGGAGCTGGCGCGCGGCGCGAAGCTCGCGGTGCGGATCGACTGGGCGCGGGTGCCGCTGCTGGCTGGCGTGACCGAACTTGCGGCCGCCGGCCACGTCACGGGCGCTTCCGGGCGCAACTGGGCCGGTTACGGCACCGACGTGGGCCTGCCGGCCGGCTTCGACCCGACCGCCCAGGCGCTGCTGACCGATCCGCAGACCAGCGGCGGCCTGCTGGTGTCGTGCGCTCCGGCCGCCGTCGAGAGCGTGCTCGCGCTGTTCCGGCGCCATGGCTTCGATGCGGCAGCCGTCATCGGCGAAATCACCGAACCCGGCGCCGGTCCGCGGCTCCAGCTGCGTTAACCCGACAACGCAGCCCGCACCCAATCCGCGTAGGCGGGACTCGCCGCCATTTCGGTGGACAGGAACTGGGGCAAGTCGTAGGGATGGTGCTGGTCGAACAAGGCCTGCAGCGCCGCCAGCCGATCCGGCAAGGTCTTGATCGTCAGCCGCAGCTCCTGCTCCTCGCACTGCTGGCCCTGCCAGACGTAGTGCGACACGACGGCCGGGTCGATCTGGACGCAGGCCCCCAGCCGCTGCCCGACGATCAGCCTGGCCAGCCGCTGGGCATCGGCCAGTGAACCGACGGTGGTGACGAGACTCAAAACATGGGTGACTGGCGCGTCTTCCATGGCCCGGACCTTTCGTTGCAGAATGCAGGCCGATCTTGTCCCAAACCGGAGCCCGCGATGAGCACTTTGAGCGAAGAAGCTGGCCTGGGCGGAACGCGCAAGGTGGACCAGCTGCTGGCCCATTACGCGGAGAGCCATCGCAACCCGCGCAACGAGGTCATCCACTTCGTCGCGATCCCGCTGATCATGCTCAGCCTGCTGGGGCTGCTGTTCGCCCTCCATCCGTGGGTCGCCTATGCTTTCGTGGCGGCGAGCATGGTGTATTACGCCCGCCTGTCGATGGTCTTCCTGCTGGCCATGGCCGTGCTGTCCGGCATCGCCCTGCTGCTGGTCCATGCGATGGGTGAGCGGGTGCTGGCGATCTCGGCGGCGATCTTCGTAGGGGCCTGGGTCGCGCAGTTCATCGGCCACAAGCTCGAGGGCAGGAAGCCGTCGTTCTTTGAGGACCTGCAGTACCTGTGGGTCGGACCCCTGTTCGTGTTGAGCCACCTGTTCGCCAGGCTCGGCATCCGCTGGTAAGTGTTCGCTCACATCCAGTGGGCCTAATGCCGGGCTAATCCTGCCCGTCCATACTCGGTTCATCGAGTGACCTTGCTCACGTTTTGACACTCCGGGAAAACCCTGATTTTGTTATCGTGACCATCGAACTTGTCGCTTAGCACTCTCTCTAACCGAGTGCTAACATGATCGTCGAACTGAAAGGAGCTAACCGAATGTCCCTCTCCAATGGAGCTTCCGGAACCGCAATGGCCGTGGGCAACCCGTGGGCGGTTGTTCCTTCCCTGGGCAACCTCGACGCGTACATCTCTGCTGCCAACCGGCTGCCGATGCTCACGCTTGAGGAGGAGCAGCAGTTCGCCCGGCAATTGAAGGACAACAACGACCTGGAAGCGGCTGGAAAGCTGGTGCTGTCGCACCTGCGGCTGGTGGTTTCCGTCTCGCGCAAGTACCTCGGTTACGGCCTGCCCCATGGCGACCTGATCCAGGAAGGCAACATCGGCCTGATGAAGGCGGTCAAGCGCTTCGACCCGGACCAGGGCGTGCGCCTGGTCAGCTACGCGCTGCACTGGATCAAGGCCGAGATCCACGAGTACATCCTGAAGAACTGGCGGATGGTGAAGGTCGCCACCACCAAGGCGCAGCGCAAGCTGTTCTTCAACCTGCGTTCGATGAAGCAGGGCTTCAAGGACGATGCGGACACCCAGACCCACCGCGACACGCTGACCGACGACCAGATCGAGACCATGGCGCGCCAGCTCAATGTGAAGCGCGAGGAAGTGATCGAGATGGAAACCCGGATGTCGGGCGGCGACGTGCTGCTCGACCCGGCGCCCAGCGATGACGGCGAACAGGCGTTCGGCCCGATCGCCTACCTGGCCGACGCGGCGCATGAGCCGACGGCGATGATGGAGTCGAAGCAGCGTGACGTGATGGCCACCCAGGGCATCGCCGCCGCGCTGGAGACGCTCGACCCGCGCAGCCGCCGCATCGTCGAAGAGCGCTGGCTGAAGGTCAATGACGACGGTTCGGGCGGCCTGACGCTGCACGACCTGGCGGCCGAATACGGCGTGTCGGCCGAGCGGATCCGCCAGATCGAGTCGGCCGCCATGAAGAAGATGAAGAAGGCGCTCGCCGCGTACGCCTGACGCGCGCCCTCGCCGACCCCGAAAAGCCCGGAGATTCCGGGCTTTTTTTTGTCTACCATCGGCCGGTGGGCGGCGCAAAACACCTCTGGTCGACGGCCATGCTGTTGCTGGTCGGCATGGCCTTCTCTCTGCTGGCGCAAGCGGGGCCCGGACCGCAGGCCATCGCCCTGGACGCCGGGACGCCGGTCGTGCCTCTCGACGGCCGCAGCCTGTTCTGGATCGACCCGACCGGACGGGCCTCCATCGACCAGGTCGAAGCGGCCGGCGACGCGCTGGAATGGGCCCTCCGGGAGCGCAACCGGCAATACGCCATCGACGGCAAGGCGCTGTGGTTCCGATTCGACGCCGCGATGCGCGGCGACGGCCGCTGGTACCTGGAACTGGCGTCGTCGGGACTCGACCGGGCGCAGTTGTTCCATCGCGGCGCCGGTGGCGGCTGGGTGGTGCAGGAAGCCGGCGACACCACGCCGGTGTCCGAATGGCCACTGCCGGGACGGGTGCCCACGTTCGAACTGGCGCGCGACGGCGACCGGCCGGTCCGGTACTACCTGCGCGTCGAGCATTCACGCGTCGATTTCGCCGCGCCCATTGCCATTTACCACCAGGGACCCTTGCTGGCGGCGCGCGAGCGCGAGCAATTCCTGCTCGGCGCCTACTTCGGCCTGGCCGCACTGGTCGCCCTGGTTTCCATGGCCAATGCGGTGGTCAACCGCGACCGCAACTTCGCCGCCTATGCGGTCTATGTCATCGCCCTGTCGCTGGGCCAGGTTGCCTATCTCGGCGTCGGCGCGCAGCACCTGTGGAACGACGCGCTGCGCTGGAACCAGATGGCCACCTTCGTGCTGCCCGGGATCTCCACCGCGGCGGCGCTGTGGTTCGCGCGCACGGTCACCGAGCCGGCGCGCTTTTCGCGTGGGCTCGACCTCGCCGTCTGGGCCCTCATCGCTGCCTTCCTCGGCGCGGTCGCCGTCGACACCGTCGCGACGTCGCGCGCCAGCTTTGCGACCGTGATGCTGCTCACCGTGCTGGGGCTGCTGTTGGTGATGGTGCTGGTCGCAATGGTCTGGGCCCAGGGCGAGGACCACTACATCCGGCTGATCGCGCTCGGTTTCCTGCCGGTGCTGGTGATGGCGCTGTTCCCGGTGGCGCGCGGACTCAACCTGATTCCAGCCAGCGGGCTGACGCGCTACGGCCTGTCGATCGGCGCCGCGCTGGAGATGCCGATCCTGTTCTACGCGCTCAGCCTGCGCGGCAACCGCCGCCGCGAGGCCGAGGTGCGATCCGCGGCGCTGTCGCGCACCGACGCACTGACCGGGCTGGCGCACTCCGGTTCGCTGCTGTCCCGGCTGGACAGCGCACTGGCCCGGTGCCGGCGCCAGAAGCATGCGTGCGCGTTGCTGGGAATCGAGCTGGCCAACTACGACGCCATCGCCAGCGAGTTCGGGCGCGAGGCCGCGGAGAAGGCGCTGGTGGTCACCGCCTCGGTGCTGCGCAGCGCCATTACCGACACCGACGTTGCCGCTCGCGTCGACAGCCACGAATTCGCCATCCTGCTCGAAGGACCGACCACCCCGGCGACCGCCAGCGAGTGTGCGCAACAGGTCGTCGCCCGCGGGCTGCAGCAGTCCGACGCGCTGCCGCTGACGACAACCCTCAGGTTCCACATCGCCGTCGCGATGCTCCCCGACATGGACCTGGACAGCGCCGGCAGCCTGAAGTGGCTGAGTGATGGGGTCAGGGCAATCGACCCGGAAGCACGGCGTGCGATCCGGCCGCTGAACTTCTGAGTTAAGGAAAAAACCTAGGGTCGAGGCTGTAGCATTGAAGGCTCGGCTCAGCACGCAGCCACCCCTCCATTCGTTCAAGGAAAAACTCCCATGACCCGCCCCGCACTTCGCCGAACCGTGCTGGCCCTCGCCCTCGCCACCCTTGCCACTGCGTCGTTCGCCCAGAAGGCAGCAAAACCGCAGCCGGCCGCCGCCTGGCCCACCAAGCCGCTGAAGATCCTGGTCGGCTTCCCGGCGGGTTCCACGCCCGACCTGGTCGCCCGCACCATCGCCGATCCGCTGTCCAAGGCGCTCGGCCAGCCCGTGATCGTGGAGAACCGGGTCGGCGCCGGCGGCAACATCGCAGCCGACCTGATCGCCAAGGCCACCGACAACCACACCATCGGCGTGATGATCAACGGCAACATGACGATCGCGAAGCTGCTGAATCCGGCCGTGCCCTTCGACCCGCTCAAGGACTTCGCTCCGATCAGCCTGATCGGCACCGCGCCGTTGCTGCTCACGGTTCCGGTCAACGCGCCGGGCAAGGACGCGCAGGAGTTCTTCCTGGCGGCCCGCAATGCCGGCAACAAGTGGAGCTATGGCACGCCCGGCGTCGGCACGGTCGGCCACATCGGCATGGAACTGCTCAAGACCAAGACCAACATCGACCCGGTGCACGTGCCCTACCCGGGCAACCCGCAGGTGATCACGGCGATGATGGGCGGCCAGATCCAGCTGTCGCTGTTGCCCCCCGCCCTGGCGGCGGCGCAGATCCGCGCCGGCAAGCTCAAGGCGATCGGCGTGACTTCCGGCGCGCGCAGCCCGCTGGTGCCCGAATATCCGAGCCTGCAGGAAGGCGGCCTGCGCGGCTTCCAGCTCGAGATCTGGACCGCCGCCGCCGGCCCCGCGTCCATGCCCAAGCCGATCGTCGCCAAACTGTCAACGCTGATCAGCGAGATCGCCCGCACGCCGGACGTGCGCCAGAAGCTGTTCCAGCAAGGCTGGCAGGTGGCGGGCACCACGTCCGAAGGCCTGGCCAACCGCATCAAGGCCGACACCAACCTGCTCGGTGGCGTGATCCAGATGCGCGGCATCAAGGCGGAGTAGTGGTCCTGAGCGTCCGCGACGCCCGCTGCACGATGTAGCGCGTTGCCGGCGCATCCGACTGCGCGCTCCAGCGATCGCAGGTGTCCTGGACCCAGCGAGGCTGCGATTTGCTGGCGTCGTTGAGCCAGTTGGCCACCGAGTTCTGCACGTAGCGGCTCGGGTCGGCCCGCAGGGGTTCCAGCAGGTCGAGCGCCAGCCAGGGCTCGCGCTTGAGCGCCTCGACCGGCGCGCACCACACGCCGCGCGGCCGGGTCAGTTCGCTGGCGAAGCGGCGGATGTTGGGATCGGCATCGGCCACCCACGGCCGCAGCAGCGCCACCGCAAGAACGCAGTCGCGCGCCACCTCGTCGCGCACCGCCATCCACGAGGTCTCGCGCACCCCGAAGTGCGGATCGGTCGCGAAGCGCCGCACCGAGGCGAGCTTGTCCGCGAAAGCCAACCCGGAACACGCCACCCACTGCGCGGCCCAGGTCCGCGCGACATCGCTCGGATGGCTGGCCAGTGCGTGCGCCACGGCGTCACGGTCGGCACGCGGCGCCGTCAGGTCGTACAGCGCCCGCGCCACGTGCAGGTGTCGCCTGACCGGCTTGAACGCAGGCAGCATGGCGAGCGTGTCGGTGATCCGCTCGTGGTCCGGGTCCAGCCCGATCTGCGCCGCCACGGTGCGTGCCAGCCGGGGCAGGTCGAGCGCCAGGAATTCATTGAGGTTCGCGGTCGGGATCTCGCCGCGGCTCAGCGCATCGAGCACTGGCGGCGGGATCAGCGCAATGCGCGCGGCGCCCTTGCGCACGGAATCACCCCTGGAGCAGCAGCTTGATGTCCGCTGCCAGCGCCGGCGCGCCGGTGCCATAGCGCGTGTAGAGCCGCAGCTGGCCCTTGGTGTCGTACACGTAGCTGGCAGCCGAATGGTCCATCGCGTAACTGGTGGGCGTCTTGCCTTCCGACTTCTTGAAGAACACCTTGTAGTCCTTCGCCATCGCCGCCAGTTGCTCGGGCGATCCGCGCAGGGCGATGAAGCTGGGGTCGAAGTTGGCCATGTAGGCCTTGAGCACCTCCGGCGTGTCGCGCTCCGGGTCGACCGTGACGAACAGGCCCTGCACCTTCTCGCCATCGGGCCCCAGCAGCTTGCGCACCTGGGCCAGCTCGGTCATGGTGGTCGGGCACACGTCGGGACACTGGGTGTAGCCGAAGAACAGCACCACGACCTTGCCCTGGAAATCCTTCAGGCTGCGCGGCTTGCCGTCCTGGTCGGGCAGCTGGAAGTCCTTCGCATAGTCCGCGCCCGTCATGTCGATCGAGCTGAATTGCGGCTTGTTCTGGCTGCACGCGGACAACAGGCCGGCGGCGGCGAGGGACAGGAGGACGGAGCGGCGTTGCATCGGGTCAGACCAGGTAATGGTCCACCAGCAGCGCGGCGAACAGCGCGCTCAGGTGGATCAGGGAAAAGCGGAAGGTCTTGCGCGCCAGTGCGTCCGAATAATCGCGCCAGAGCCGGAAGCCGTACCAGCAAAAGCCCAGGCTCAGGACGACGGCGGCGGCAAGATAGAGCAGGCCGCTCATGCCGTAGACGAACGGCAGCAGGCAGGCCGCGAACAGCACCAGCGTGTACAGGAAGACCTGCAGCCGGGTGAATTCGTTGCCGTGCGTCACCGGCAGCATGGGCAGGCCGGCCTTGCGGTAGTCCTCGACGCGATACAGGGCCAGGGCCCAGAAATGCGGCGGCGTCCACAGGAAGATGATCAGGAACAGGATCAGGGCCTCGGGACTCACGTCGCCGCGCATCGCCGCCCAGCCCAGCACCGGCGGCATTGCGCCCGAGGCGCCACCGATCACGATGTTCTGCGGCGTCAGCGGCTTGAGCACCACGGTGTAGATCACCGCGTAGCCGACGAAGGTCGCGAACGTCAGCCACATCGTCAGCGGATTCACCCAGCGGTACAGCACCCACGAACCGGCGCCGCACAGCACCGCCGCGAACAGCAGCGCCTGCAGGTCGCTCAGTTCGCCCTTGGCGGTGGGCCGCCACGCGGTCCGCTTCATCTTGGCGTCGATGCCCTTTTCGACCAGGCAGTTGAAGGCCGCGGCCGCGCCCGCCACCAGCCAGATGCCGGCGCAGGCGATCAAGGCCAGCTGCAGGTCGGCCAGCGATGGCAGGCCCGGCACCGCGAGCACCATGCCGATCAATGCGCAGAACACGATCAGCTGCACCACGCGCGGCTTGGTCAGGGCGTAGAACTGGCGGCCCACCTGGATGGCGGTCGTCATGCGGAAGCCTCCGATGCATGCGGCCGTGAGGCCGTGTTGAGCCGCGGCACGGCGCGGGTCTGGCACAGCGTCCAGGTCAGCACCACGACCAGTGCCGCCGCGCCACCGGGGAGGGCCACGGCCGCGGCCAGCGGCAAGTCCATCACGACGTTGGTGACGCCGGTGGCGATTTGCCACAGCGCCAGTCCGACCATCCAGTTGCGCTGGCGATGCAGGTCCGGAAAGCGCGCCAGCCGCGAGGCCAGCAGGCCCAGGGCGACGACCACGGCATAGGCGCCGAGCCGGTGCGTGTAGTGGATCGCGGTCAGCGCCGCGAAGCCGACCTGGCCGCCGTCGCCGGTCTGGCCCAGCGCGCGCCACAGCTCGAACCCCTGGCGGAAATCCATCGCCGGCCACCAGCTGCCCTGGCAGTCCGGGAAGGTGTTGCAGGCCAGCACGGCGTAGTTGGTGCTGACCCAGCCACCGAGCGCAGCCTGCACGCCGACCAGCGCCGCGGCCAGCAGCAGCAGCTTGCGCGTGCCGCCGTCCACGGCGACCGGCGCGCGGCCGTCCGCGCGGGCATACGCCGCGGCCTGCACCGTGAGCAGGGCCAGCAGCCCGAGGCCGCCCAGCAGGTGCAGCGTGACGATCGCGGGAAACAGCTTCATCGTGACGGTCAGCGCACCGAACGCGCCCTGCAGGCAGACCCACGCCAGTGTGAGCAACGGCAATGTGGGATGAAGCGTTGCGACGCCGCGCCGGCGCAGCAGCCAGGTGGAGACTGCCAGCGTCGTGATCAGGACGCCGACGCCGGTGGCGAGGTAACGGTGGACCATCTCGATCCAGGCCTTGCCGTGCGTGACCGGCCCGGTGGGCATCGCGGCCTGGGCCTGGCTGATCTGCGCGTGGGCGCCGCCCGGGCTGGCGCTGCCGTAGCAGCCCGGCCAGTCCGGACAGCCCAGGCCGGAATCGGTCAGCCGCGTGAAGGCGCCGAACAGCACCAGGTCGAAGGTCAGGAACAAGGTCAGCACCGTCAACGCCTGCAGGCGCCGCGCCGGCGCGGCGTCGCGGTTGCGCAGCCAGACCCAGGCCAGGGGGCCCAGGGCGACGACGATGCCAAGCAGCATCAGGCGCAGCGCCGGCGAGAGATCGTACAGCGAAGCTCCCATGTCACTGCACCTCGCGGCCCGGCTTGTCCCAGCCGGCAGAGGCGCGCATCAACCGGTCCAGGTCGCGTTTGGCCTGCGGCGCCGACGACGTGTCGAGGGCGGCCGGAAAACGCAGCATCAGGTTGCCCAGCGGATCGACCAGGTACAGGTGCTCGTGCAACTGGTGGCCCGGCGCCGGCTCCAGCCAGCCGGCCAGTTGCTCGCCGCGCACGCGCAACACGGTGGCCTGTCCCAGCGCGGGCAGCAATGTCGGGCGCACCGGCGCTTCGTCGGCAACCAGCCAGACCCAGTCCATCCGGTCCTTTTCCTTGCCCAGGCTCTCGCGCAACTGGCGCTGCAGGTACAGGTGCTTCTCGCAGGCCGGGTCGCAGGCGCCGGGCGCGACGCTGATCAACAGCCACTGGCCCTTGAATGCCGTGAGCGGCTGCGACTTGCCGTCCAGCGCGGTGACGGCAATCGCGGGCAAGGGGCGTTGCGGCTCGACCAGCTCGCCATAGTTGCGCCGGGCTTCCGGGCGCACCACGTAATAGGTGAAATAGGAGGCGATCACCGGCGCCGCGCAGACCAGCAGCAGCGCGAACAGGCGCCAGCGGCCCCGCACGGTCCGGCGCTCGACGTCGTTCTCCGCCTGCTCCGGCGCGGGCAGTGAGTGCACCGTCAGGCCCAGCGGCTGCTCAAGCAGCGGGTGGCCGGCGGCGGGGGGCGATGAGTTGGAACCAGACATAAAGGATCGAGGTGAGGGCGCTCAGTGCGAACCACTGGAACGCGTAGCCGTAATTTTTTTCGACGCCGCTGCCCGGCTGCGCCCAATCGCGCAGCAGGCCCTCCGAGGCCGGGCCCGTCTGTTGCACCGACAGGCCGGTCAACAGCGGCAGGCCGGTGCGGGCGCGGAACTCCCCCAGGTCGAGATTTTGCCGGATCGGGCCGGACTCCGGCCCGTCGAAGGCGTATAGCTTGGGCGGCGGCGGGGCAATGAGTCCGCTCACCACCACCGCGTCGGCCGGCGTCTCGATCGAGGGCAACTTCGTCCGGTCGATGAAATTGCGCTGGACCCAGCCCCGCTGCACCACCACGGCGGCCTGCGTGCCGTCGATCCGCAGCGGCGTCAGCACGTCGAAACCGGGCTTGCCCTGCATCTGCCGGTTTTCCAGGAACACCGTTTGCCCGGCAACCCAGCGGCCCTGCAGCCGGACCGGACGCCAGAGCACGGCGGCGGGGTCGGCCGCAGGAAGATCGCGGCCCGCAAGCGCCTGCATGCCCTTGCGCTGCGACAGCGCGGTGTGCATGGCGTTCTTCTGGGCCGCGCGCGACAGCTGCCACGCGCCCAGTGCGAGGCCGGCCGCCACGACCACGGCGGCGGCAATGGTGATGCGCCAGAAGCGGCCCGGCCGGTCGCGCGTCAAAGGATAATTCCCCGCATGAAGTATCTCGTCCTGCTCGCTTTCGTGGCCATCATCGGCAGCCTGGCCTCGGCGCTGTTCTTCATGATGAAGGACGGCCAGGACGGCAAGCCCAAGTCCAGCAACATGGTGCGGGCGCTGGCGCTGCGCGTCGGCCTGTCGATCCTGCTGTTCGCGTGCATCCTGCTGGCCTGGAAATTCGGCTACATCCAGCCGACCGGCATCCCGCTGTCGAAATAGCCTGGCCCAAAGGACAAGGCGCCCCGGAAGGCGCCCTGGATCGTCCGCGCTTTGCTTACAGCCAGTACACCAGGGTGTAGAGGCCCAGCCAGACCACGTCCACGAAGTGCCAGTACCAGGCCGCGCCCTCGAAGCCGAAATGGCGCTCGGGCGTGAAGTGGCCCTTCTGCAGCCGCAGCGTGATGAAGAACAGCATCAGCATGCCGACGATCACGTGGAAGCCGTGGAAGCCGGTCAGCATGTAGAAGGTTGAGCCGTAGGCGCCCGAGCGCAGCGTCAGGTTCATCTCGGTGGCGGCATGGAAGTACTCATAGCCCTGCACCGCCACGAAGGTCGCGCCCAGCAGCACGGTGATCCACATGAACGCGAGCGTGCGGCCGCGGTGGTTTTCGCGCAGCGCATGGTGGGCAATGGTCAGCGTGACACCTGACGACAGCAGCAGCGCCGTGTTGATGGTCGGCAGCCAGAACGGCGTCATGGTCTGGAACGGCTCGATGATGCCGGCCGGCGAGGCGGTGGTGCCCGGTGCCACCGTCGGCCACACGGCCTTGAAGTCGGGCCACAGCAGGGCGTTGCCCAGGCCGCCGAGCTCGGGCACCGAGTGCGCCCGCATCCACCACAGCGCGGTGAAGAAGGCGCCGAAGAACATCACCTCCGAGAAGATGAACCAGCTCATGCTCCAGCGGAACGACAGGTCGATCTTGTGGCTGTACAGGCCGCCTTCGCTCTCGCCGATGGCCTGGCGGAACCACTGGAACAGCACGACGAACAGCCACAGCAGGCCGAACGAGGTCACGTACATGCCCCAGCCGGCGCCGTTGATCCACTGGGCCGCGCCGAAGATGACGCATAGCAGCCCGAACGACGCCATCACGGGGTGGCGCGATGGCTGGGGGACGAAGTAATAGGGCGTGGTGCCTGCTGCGCTCGAACTCATGTCAACTCCTGATTCCCGAAATTTATTCTGTCTTGCTTGTGGTCAACGGACGACCCAGTTCACCAGGAAGATCAAGCCGCCCACGAACAGCGCCACGGCCACCAGGGCCACGGCGATGATGTGAAACGGGTTGACCTTGCCGAGGTCTTCCTGGTATTCGCTGTTCTTGCGGATGCCCAGGAACGCCCACGCCACCGTCTTGATCGATCGCAGCGCGCTCATAGCGGCGCCGCAGGGGTCTTGCCCCCCACCTCGAAAAACGTATAGGACAGCGTGATCGTGGTCACGTCCTTGGACAGCCGCGGATCGATGACGAAGGCCACCGGCCACTGCTTCTTCTCGCCCGGCTCGAGCGTGTACTGCTGGAAGCAGAAGCACTCGAGCTTGTTGAAATGCGCCGCCGCCTGGGCCGGCGCATAGCTGGGGATCGCCTGGGCCGCCATCCGGCGGTCCTGCACGTTCTGGAATTCGTACATCACGGTGGCCAGCTGTCCCGGATGCACCTGCAGGCTGGCCTGGGCCGGCTTGAACTGCCACGGACCGCGCGCGTTGGCGTCGAATTCGACGGTGATGGTGCGCGTCAGGTCGACCTGCGAATTGGAAGGCACCTTCACGTCGCGGCCGGCGGTCCCGCCGCCGGGCACCTGGCGCTCGGACAGCGACAGGATGTTGATGCCGGTCAGCTCGCAGATGTGCTTGTAGATGGGGATCAGCGCGTAGCCGAAGGCGAACATGCCGAGCGTGACCACGGCCAGCTTGCCCACCATCTTCAGGTTTTCAGCGCGGATGCCCATTGCGTTGCGATCAGTGGCCCAGCAGCACCATCCTGGCCATGAAGCCGAGGAAGAAGACGAGCGCGATCGACGCCAGCAGCAAGGCCATGCGACGGTTGTTTTTCTTCTGCTCAGGCGTCATGTGCGGCTCGCTCAGTGACCGGCCACGCCGGCGATCGGCTCGTGGCGCTCGGGCTGGACGCGCGCGTCCAGCACCTTGGTGGCGGTGGCATCCAGGCGCGGCGGGGTTTCGAAGGTATGGAACGGCGCCGGCGACGGCACTTCCCATTCCAGGCCCTCGGCGCCCTTGCCGTCCGGATCGTTCCACGGCCGCTGCGGCGCCTTGGCGCCCTGGCCGCGCATGCACGGCAGCACCACGAACAGGAAGAAGTACACCTGCGACAGGCCGAACCAGAACGCACCGACCGAGGCGATCATGTTGAAGTCGGCGAACTGCATCGGGTAGTCGGCATAGCGGCGCGGCATGCCCGCCAAGCCCAGGAAGTGCATCGGGAAGAACGTGATGTTGAACGAGATCAGCGAGCTCCAGAAGTGGATCTGGCCGCGGCGCTCGTTGTACATCACGCCGGTCCACTTCGGCACCCAGTAGTAGAAGCCCGAGAACATCGCGAACAGCGAGCCGGCCACCAGCACGTAGTGGAAGTGGGCCACCACATAGTAGGTGTCCTGCAGCACCAGGTCGATCGGCGCCATCGCCAGGATCAGGCCGGTGAAGCCGCCGATGGTGAACACGAAGATGAAGCCGACCGCGAACAGCATCGGGGTCTCGAAGGTCATCGAGCCCTGCCACATGGTGGCGATCCAGTTGAAGATCTTCACGGCCGTCGGCACCGCGATCAGCATCGTGGTGTACATGAAGAACAGCTGGCCCGTCACCGGCATGCCGGTGGTGAACATGTGGTGGGCCCAGACGATGAACGAGAGGATGGCGATCGACGAGGTCGCGTAGACCATCGACGCGTAGCCGAACAGGCGCTTGCGGGCGAAGGCCGGGACCACCTGGCTGATGATGCCGAAGGCCGGCAGGATCATGATGTAGACCTCGGGGTGGCCGAAGAACCAGAAGATGTGCTGGTACATCACCGGGTCGCCGCCGCCGCCGGGATTGAAGAAGGTGGTGCCGAAGTGGCGGTCCGTCAGCGTCATCGTGATCGCGCCGGCCAGCACCGGCATCACGGCGATCAGCAGGTAGGCGGTGATCAGCCAGGTCCAGCAGAACATCGGCATCTTCATCAGCGTCATGCCGGGTGCGCGCATGTTCAGGATGGTGACGATGATGTTGATCGAGCCCATGATCGACGACGCGCCCATGATGTGCATCGCGAAGATGCCGGCGTCCATCGACGGGCCCATCTGCAGCGTCAGCGGCGCGTACAGCGTCCAGCCGGCCGCGGGGGCGCCGCCCGGCATGAAGAACGAGCCGACCAGCATCAGCGCCGCCGGGATCAGCAGCCAGAAGCTGAAGTTGTTCATCCGGGCGAAGGCCATGTCGGCCGCGCCGATCTGCAGCGGCACCATCCAGTTTGCGAAGCCGACGAAGGCCGGCATGATCGCGCCGAACACCATGATCAGGCCGTGCATCGTGGTCAGCTGGTTGAACAGCTCGGGGTTGACCAGCTGCAGTCCGGGCTGGAACAGCTCGGCGCGGATCAGCAGCGCCAGCACCCCGCCGACCATCAGCATCGTGAACGAGAACAGCAGATACAGCGTCCCGATGTCCTTGTGGTTGGTGGCGAAGACCCAGCGGCGCCAGCCCGCGGGGGCATGGTCGTGGTGGTCGTCGTGATCGCCGTGACCGGCGTGGCCGTGGGGGTCGAGGACTGCACTCATCGGGATTTCCTTGTCAATTCTTTGGGTCGGTCGCTACCGCAGGGCGCTCGAAAAAGTTACTTGCCGCGCTGGGCCAGCACTTCGGCCGGCTGCACCAGCTGCCCGGTCTTGTTGGACCAGTTGTTCTTGGTGTAGCTGATCACGGCAGCGAGGTCGGTGTCCGACAGCTGCTTCCACGCCGGCATCGCGTTGCGGCCGTTGAGGAGCACGTGAATCTGCTTGGCCTTGTCGGCGTCCTGCACCAGCGCCGAGCCGTCCAGCGGCAGGATCGGGCCGGCGCCCTTGCCGTTGGCCTGGTGGCAGGCGGCGCAGTTGGCGGCGTAGACCTTCTCGCCGCGGGCGACCAGGGCGGGCAGCTCCCAGACCTTGGCCGGGTCGTCCTGCTTGGCGGCCATCTTCTTCATCTCGCCGCCGACCCAGGCCGAATAGTCCTGCCCCGACAGCACCTTGACGTGGATCGGCATGTAGGCGTGTTCCTTGCCGCACAGCTCGTAGCACTGGCCGTAGAAATCGCCGATCTTGTCGCTGCGGAACCAGGTGTCGCGCACGAAGCCCGGAATGGCGTCCTGCTTGACGCCGAAGGCCGGCACGCCCCAGGCGTGGATCACGTCGTTGGCGGTGGTGATGATGCGGACCTTCTTGTTGACCGGCACCACCAGCGGGTTGTCGACCTTGAGCAGGTAGTTGTCCGGCATGTCGCCCTTGGCGCCGTCGTTGGACATCTCGCGGTGGGTCGAATCGAGGGTGGACAGGAACGACACGCCCTGGCCTTCGCCGGTCAGGTAGTCGTAGCCCCACTTCCACTGGTAGCCGGTGGCCTTGATGGTCAGGTCGGCGTTGGTCGTGTCCTTGGAGGCGACCAGCACCTTGGTGGCCGGCAGCGCCATCAGGATCACGATGACGAAGGGGATGATGGTCCAGATCACTTCCACGGTGACCGACTCGTGGAAGTTGGCCGGCTTGTGGCCCACCGACTTGCGGTGCTTCCAGATCGAATAGAACATGACGCTGAACACCGCGATGAAGATCACGACGCAGGCGATCATCATGAACCAGTGCAGCCAGGCCTGCTCCACCGCGATCCGCGTGGCCGGAGCATGCAGGTTGAGCTGGCGCACGCCGGGGCCGCCCGGCAAGTCGTTCACCGCCCATGCGGCGCCGTTGATTCCGCCCGCCAGGAGCAGCAGTGGGGCCAGCTTGTTGGAAATGCTCTTCATAGTTATGACAGTGCCTTAAGCCTCAAATGAACCAATCCCGGCCGTCCTTGCGGCTCGCCGGGCGCCCTCACGCGACATCGCGCAGGGCCCTTCGAATCTCCTGTGCCAGCGCCGGCCGCAGCTCGGGCCGCACGTAACGCCCCACGTTCACCGACCGGCCCCGCCCCGACACCTCGATCAGCGACCGGTCCGCCGCGCTGGGCTCGACCCGGACCCAGTCCCGGTCGAACTCCGCCCGCTCCCGGCGACCCGCGCTTTCCAGCTCCACCACCAGCCGGCGGCCCTGCAGCGAGATCGTCTCGCCGTCGGCCGCATGGCGCGCGTACACGACGAATGCCACGCCGACCGCCACCAGCTCGACCCAGGCGAAGGGCAGGACCAGTGTCGCCCCGTGCCACCAGAACACCGACGCGATCCCGAGCGACACCACGCACAGCGACAGGTACAGCCATGCCAGCTGGGCCGGCGTGACCGAGCAGTTGCGCTGCAAAAACCAGTGGATGTTCTGGCCCTGGACGGTGGCGAAGCGAAAGACCGGGTTCGGCACAGGTGAACGCTTACAAAATCAACCGCGAATTGTAGCGCGGGTTACCCCGGGCTCCGGAGCGCGCGCGGCGGCTCGCCACGGGCCCCTTTCTCCGACTGCAGCAGCGCCCGCATGTCCTGCAGGGACACGGCGCTTTCGCCGCTCACCCGGACGCGGGGCGCGGGCTTGAGCGCATGGCCGTAGATGATCTCGAAGGTGAGCGCGAGCCGGCCGTCCACGCCCCCGAGCTGCGAGGCGAGCGCGGCCTCCAGGTCCTGGCGCCAGCGCCGTCCGCGCAGCCCCGCGAACCGCTGCGGATGTAGGTTGTTGCCCAGTTCTTCCAGTTCAGCCAGCAGCCTGGGCGGCGAATCCCAGGTCAGCGTGATGCGCTCCATGTCCATCACCGGCTCGGCGAAGCCGGCGGCGACCAGCATGTCGCCCCAGTCGTGCATGTCGGTGAATTCGTGGGCCGGCGGCGGCCAGCCCAGCGCCAGGTACAGCTGGCGCAGTTCGCGCAGGCTGTCAGGCCCGAGGCAGGAGAACATCAGGAAGCCGTCAACGGCCAGCGCGCGGTGCCACTGCGCGATCAGCGCCTGCGGATCGGCCGACTGGTGCAGCGCCATGTTGGCCCAGAGCATCTGCGCCCGGCCATCGGGCAACGCGCCGATCCGGGGCGCCGGTGCGCCCAGGCGCCGCCACCAGGGCCGGGCGACGGACTTGAGGGCTTCGCGCGTCGCCTCCGGCCGGGCGGCTGCGACCAGGCACTCGGCCTCGCGGTACCGCGCCTCGACCAGCGCATGGGCCTGCAGGCCGCCGCGCACCGGCTCCCAGTCGGCCCACGCCGCCGGCTGGAGCTTGATCCACTGCAACCGGTCCTCCATCCGCCGCCCCACTTCTTCGTGCAGCCAGGGCGAACGCGACGGCGCCGCCCGCTCCCAATGGGCGGCGGCGACGGGGTCGATGGTCGGAGGACGTTCGGTGGCCATGGGGCGGAACTTCGGGCCGGGGCCGGGGAAGTCCGACGAGTATATTGAGCCGATGCTGCGCGACTGGATCGAAGGGCTGAAGGCGGCGCTGCCGGGCCAGTGCGCCGTCTGCCGCAGCTGGCCGGCGCAGCCGGTCTGCGAAGCCTGCGTGGTGCGCTTCGGCCAGCCGCAACCGCGCTGCGCCACCTGCGCCCTGCCGGTTCCCGCGGAAGTCGAGCGCTGTGGCCGCTGCCTGCGCGAGCCACCGCCCCTGGACCGCTGCCTGGCGGCGGTCCCCTACGGCTATCCCTGGTCGGGCCTGGTCACGCAATTCAAGTTCCAGGGCCAGCCAGGCTGGGCCGGCCCGCTCGCGGCGTTGCTGCGCAGCGCGCCCTGGGTCGACGCTGCGCTCGACGAAGCGGACCATGTGCTGCCGCTGCCGCTGGCACGCGAGCGGCTGGCCGAACGCGGCTTCAACCAGGCGCTGGAACTGGCCCGCGCCCTGGCGCCCGGCAAGGTCCGGTCCGACCTGCTGCTGCGCCTGCGCAACACGGCGTCGCAAGCCGAACTCGGGCTGGCCGCGCGGCGGCGCAATATGCAGGGCGCTTTCGCGGTCGAACCGCTGCGGGCCGCGGAAGTGGCCGGCCGGCGGCTGGTGCTGGTGGACGACGTCATGACCAGCGGCGCCTCGCTGCACGCCGCGGCGGTGGCGCTGCGGCAGGCCGGCGCCGCCCACATCACGGCCATCGTGCTGGCCCGCACCGACGAGCCCGACGGCGGCTCGCCACCACAATAGCGGCATGTTCAACATCGTCCTGGTCGAGCCCGAGATCCCGCCCAACACGGGCAACGTGATCCGGCTGGCGGCCAACACCGGCTGCCGGCTGCACCTGATCGAGCCGCTGGGCTTTTCGATGGACGACAAGCACATGCGGCGCGCCGGGCTGGACTACCACGAGTACGCCGACGTGTTGCGGCACGCCGGCTGGGACGCCTTCCTGGCGTCGCAACAGCCCGGGCCCGAGCGGATGTTCGCCCTCACCACCCACGGCACCCGCGGCGTGCACGACGTCGCCTTCGCACCCGGCGACTGGCTGGTGTTCGGCTCGGAAACCCGCGGCCTGGCGCCGGCACTGCGCGAATCGTTCGCCGCGCCGCAAAGGCTGCGGCTGCCGATGCGCGCCGGCCAGCGCAGCCTGAACCTGTCCAATGCGGTGGCCGTCACCGTGTTCGAAGCGTGGCGGCAGAACGGTTTCGCGGTGGCGGCCGGTTAGTGTCGCTCACGGGGAGTCGGTCGCTGGCGGCGCATCGCGGCCCAGGCCGGCGACCGTCAGGCGGGTCTGCTCGACCAGGTAGTCCAGGAACGCGCGGGTGCGCAGCGGCATGAACTTGCGGCTCGGCAACGCCGCCACCATGCTCAGGCGGTTGGTGATCCAGGGCGCGAGCAGCCGCTGCAGCTGCCCGGTCTTGAGCAGCGGCGCCAGCAGGTCGACCGGCTGGCTGCTGATCCCCGCGCCCTCCAGCGTGGCCCGCAGCAAGGTGTCGGTGTGGTTGGCCGTCAGCACGGCGGGCAGGTCGAGCTCCAGGGTGCGGTCGCCATCCGTCGGGTCGATCAGCGTCAGCGGCCGCAGCCGGGTGCCCCGGACCCGCAGGCGCAGGCACTGGTGGCGCAGCAGGTCCTGCGGCTCGCGCGGCATGCCGTTGCGGCGCAGGTAGTCTGGCGCGGCGCAGAACACGGCCTGGCTCAGGATGATGGTGCGCACGATCACGTTGGCCTCGAGCTGCACCGCGCCATTGAGCACGGCGAGGTCGTACTCCTGCACCTGCGGGTCCGGACTGTCGTCGACCTCGATGTCGATCGTCACGCCGGGATGGAGCCGGCGAAAGCCCGCCACCAGCGGCGCGATCATGTGGGTCGCCGCCACCGGCGGGGCCAGGATGCGCACCGTGCCGGCCATCTCCTGGGTGTGGGACTGGGCCACGCCCTGCGCCTCCTCGATGTCGCTGAGGATCGGCCGCAGCCGCCCGAGATAGGCCTGGCCCGCATCGGTGAGGGACAGCCGCCGCGTCGTGCGCTGCAGCAGCCGCACGCCCAGGTGCTGCTCCAGGTCGGTGACCAGCCGCGTCACCACCGCCGGCGCCAGGTCCAGCTTGCGCGCCGCCGCCGCGAAACCGCCCTCGTCCACCACCTGCTGGAACACCCGCATCGACTGCAACCGGTCCATCTGGCACCTCCTTGATGGCCATATTGTTGCCGATCCAGCAACAACCAATTGCTTTCAATGGGATTTTTTGATCAAAGCAGGAGGAATAAAGTCCATTCATCGATGAGCCGATGCCAAGCCGAAATGACTCACCGACCCGTCATCCACATCTCAAAGGAACCATCATGAACGCAACCAAATTCGTCGCCGTCTCCACCCTCGCCATCCTGGCCGCCTTCACGTCGGTCGCCCAGGCCGACGAGGCCGACGGCTCCCAGTTCGCCGCCCAGGTCGCCGGCCAGCGCACCCGCGCCGAGGTGAAGGCCGAAGCCGTCGCCGCGGTCGGCGACCGCAGCCAGGACCTCGCCGCCCTGGGCCAGCCGAAGGTTCAATCGAGCGTCACCCGTGCCGAGGTCCGCGCGCAAGCCGCGAAGGCTCTGCGCCTGGGCCAGATCCCGGCCGGCGAAGCCAGCAGCATGTAAGCCGGCGCGGCCCGCCTGCCGGGCCGCCATCAAAAAAACCCCGCCTGGAGCGATCCCGGCGGGGTTTTTTTCTTGAGCGAGGGGGTACGGCTAGGGGTAGCGCCGCGTCAACGATTCGGCGACGCAGGCCGGCTTGGCCTCGCCTTCGCGCTCCACCGTCACGTTCCAGGTCATCTGCATCCCGTCGTTGGCGATCGGCTCGCAGGCCAGCAGCTTCAGGCGCCCGCGCAGGCGGCTGCCCACCGGCACCGGCGACGTGAATCGAACCTTGTTCAGGCCGTAGTTGACGCCCATCCCGGTGTTGCGGATCTCGAGGGCCGACTCGAAGAATCGCGGCAGCAGCGACAGCGTGAGGAAGCCGTGGGCGATCGGCGCGCCGAACGGGCCGGCGCGGGCGCGTTCCACGTCCACATGGATCCACTGGTGGTCGCCGGTGGCCTGGGCGAACAGGTTCACCTGTTCCTGGGTGACGGTCAGCCAGTCGCTGACCGCGACTTCCTGCCCGACCAGCGCCGTCAGCTCAGCCAGATTTTCGAATGTCTTCATCCGCCCGAATGTAGCAACTGAGGTCGCAAGAGTCTGAACAGTTGGGGACAGAGCTGAAGGTCTGTCCCGCAAAGTAATCTATCTGTCCAGCCAGCGACAGATGCCCTTCCACTGCTCCAGGTCGCGCTCCACCCGGCCCGGCGCCACGTCGAACAGGGTCAGGCCCCGCGCCGCCAGCTGGATGTAGTTCTGGGTCTGGCGCAGGTAGCCCAGCACCGGCAAGCCGAGGCTGTCGACAAATTCGTGCAGCTTGTCGGCGGCGATGGTGCGCTCGTCGACCCGCATGCCGACGATGCCCACCTGGATCCGGGCCGCCCGGGTGTGTTCGGCCATCTCGTCGAGGAAGCTGCGGGTGGCGAAGATGTCGAACACGCTGGGCTGCAGCGGCACGATCACCTTGTCGGCCAGCGCCAGCGCTTCCTTGAAGATCCGCCCGTGCATGCCGGCCGGCGTGTCCAGCACGACATGGGTCGTGCCCCGGGGCGGCCTGGCGAGATGCTCCGGCCCCAGCTCCCAGGTGGCGATCGGGCGGGCCCCAGGGGGCCGCAGGCCGAGCCAGAGCCGGGACGACTGCTGGCGATCGGCGTCGCCGAGCATCACGGCGTGGCCGCGGCTGGCGAAGTAACCGGCGATGTTGGTCGCCATGGTGGACTTTCCGACACCGCCTTTGGGATTGGCTACAACCACGACCGGCATGAGCAACTCCTGGTTTTTGGGACCGGCTGCGCGAACCGCCGCAGTTGCGCTATGTTACCGGGCATGCATGAGCCGACCCCAAGAGCGTCGCGCAGCCAGGTCTACGTGCTGGCGGCGCACCCCAACCTGCGCGAATCGCGGGTCAACCGCCGGCTGCAGGACGTCGCCCGCGCGCTGCCGGGCGTCGACTTCAACGACCTTTACACCAGCAGCCCCGACTACGACATCGACGTGCCGGCCGAACAGGCACGCGCGCAGGCCGCGCAGCTGATCGTGCTGCTGCACCCGATCCAGTGGTATTCCATGCCGGCGCTGATGAAGCTCTGGCTGGACGAGGTGCTGGCAGTCGGCTGGGCCTACGGCGGCGGCACGGCCCTGCACGGCAAGGACCTGTGGCTGGTGGCCAGCACCGGCGGCTCCGAGGCGTCCTACCACCCGCAGGGTTACAACCGCTACTTCTTCGATGCCTTCGTGCCGCCCTACGAGCAGACCGCGGCCCTGTGCGGCCTGCGCTTCCTGCCGCCGATGCTGCTGCACGGTGCCCACCAGGCGAGCGACGAAGACATCGCCGCCCACGCCGGCGTGTTCCGCGACAAGCTCCTGAGCTACCCCGACTGGCCGGAGATGGCCGACGTGCTGGATTGCCCGACCTGCGTCATCCCCGCTGCCGACCTGCCCAGGGGGCCATCGAGCGCCGCCGGGCCGCCCCGAGGCGCGAGGGCCCCCTCGGGGGGCAGCGCCGGGACGGACGTCCCAAGCGTGGGGGCAACATAACCATGGAACATGCCCCCGCCTGGCTGACCAACAGCCTGATCTATCTGAGCGCCGCCGTGATCGTGGTGCCGTTGTCGCGGGCGCTTGGCCTCGGTTCCATCATCGGCTACCTGGCGGCGGGCATCGCCATCGGTCCGTGGGGGCTGGGACTGGTGACCAACGTCGAGGACATCCTGCATTTCGCCGAATTCGGCGTCGTGCTGATGCTGTTCCTGGTCGGCCTGGAGCTCGAACCCAAGCGCCTGTGGAGCCTGCGCCGGCCGATCTTCGGCTGGGGCTCGGCCCAGGTGCTGGGCTGCGCCGCGTTGCTGTTCGTCGGTGCGGTGGCCGCGGGGGCGAGCTGGCGCGTCGGCCTGGTCGCCGCACTCGGCCTGGCCCTGTCGTCGACCGCCATCGCCTTGCAGGTGATGGGCGAGCGCAACATGCTGCCGACGTCGGCCGGCCAGGCGGGCTTCTCGATCCTGCTGTTCCAGGACGTCGCCGCCATCCCGATCCTGGCCCTGCTGCCGCTGCTGGCCGCCGCACCCGAAGCCGGGGCGGTCGCCGGCGACGGCTGGCTGCTGGACGGGCTCAAGATCGTGGCGGTGGTGGCCGGCATCATCCTGGGCGGCCGGCTGGTGATCCGCCCCCTGCTGCGCTGGATCGCCAAGAGCAACACGCCGGAGATCTTCACCGCCGCCTCGCTGCTGCTGGTGGTCGCCATCGCGGCGCTGATGCAACTGGTCGGCCTGTCGATGGCCCTCGGGGCCTTCCTGGCCGGCGTGCTGCTGGCCGAGAGCGAATACCGGCGCGAGCTGGAAACCGACATCGAGCCGTTCAAGGGCCTGCTGCTCGGGCTGTTCTTCATCGCCGTGGGCATGAGCATCGACTTCGGGGTGATCCTGCGCTCGCCCGGGCTGATGGCCGCCATCGTGGTCGGACTGCTGCTGCTCAAGGCCATCGTGATCTACACGGTGGCCCGGCTGATGGGGCTGCCGGTGCAGGACCGGCCGGTGTTCACGCTGCTGCTGGCGCAAGGCGGCGAATTTGCCTTCGTGGTGTTCCAGGCGGCCGTGGGATCGAAGGTGATGACGCCGGACATGGCGTCGCTGCTGATCGGCGCGGTGGCGATCTCGATGCTGGTCAGCCCCTTGCTGCTGGTGGCGATCGACCGCCTTCTGATGCCCCGCTTCATGGCCGGCCACACCCGCCAGCTGGAGGAGATCTCCGAGCCGCAAAGCGCGCCGATCATCATTGCCGGCTTCGGCCGCTACGGCCAGATCATCGGCCGGCTGCTCAATGCGCAGGGCCTGGCCGCCACCGTGCTGGACCACGACGCCGACATGATCGAGGCGGCCCGCTCGTTCGGCTACAAGGTGTTCTACGGCGACGCCAGCCGGCTCGACCTGCTGCGCACGGCCGGCGCCGGATCGGCCCGGGTGCTGGTCGTCGCGGTGGACGACACCGAGCAGTCGCTGGACATCGTCAGGCTGGCGCAGGAGCATTTCCCGCAGCTGGAGATCGTGGCCCGCGCCCGCGACGTGACGCACTGGAACGAGCTGCGCGACCTGGGCGTGACGCGGGTCGAGCGCGAGGTGTTCGAGTCCAGCCTGCGCAGTGCCCGCACGGTCCTGGAAGTGCTGGGCTACGCGCCGGGAGAAGCGCGGCGCCAGGCCATGCGTTTCCGCCGCCACAACGTCGCCCTGTTCGAGAAGATGTACCCGCACCACAAGGACCGGGCCAAGGTGATCGCCGTGATCAAGCAGGGCCGCGCGCAGCTGGAGGAGCAGATGGCGCGCGAGCGGGCCGAGCACGAGGAGCAGCTGCGCGTGAGCCGCCGGCCGCCGGGGTGGGAGGAGTAATGCGGTCCTTGCCTAGCGCGCCACGAACCCGTCCCACACCAGCTTCACCCCCGTGAGCAACATGCCGGCATAGACCAGCCGGTAGAACAGCAGCGGCTTGATGTGGCGGGCCAGCCGCACGCCGACCCAGACGCCGATCGGCGCGAACGGCAGCAGCACGAGGGACGTCGCCATGTTGCGCACGTCCAGCAGGCCGAGCCAGGCATACGGAATCCACTTGCTCAGGTTCAGCACCGTGAAGAACACCGACATGGTGGCCGCGAACACCATCGGCGGCAGCCGCAGCGGAATCACGTAGGCGTTGATCGGCGGGCCGCCGGAGTGGGCGATGAAACTGGTGAAGCCCGACATCGTCGCCAGGATCGCGCCCAGCCAGGTCGGCGGAGGCGGGCTGTCCGGCTTGGGCGGAAACAGCAGCCGCTGCGCCAGGAACACCAGCGTGAAGACGCCGACCAGCCCCGCCACCAGCCGCGCGTCGAGCAGGCTGAACAAAAGCGTGCCCACCACCGTGCCGAGCAACCCGAACGGCAGCAGGAAGCGGATCAGCCGCACGTCGAAATGCCGGCGGTAGGCGGCGAAACTGAGCAGGTCCATCACCAGCAACACCGGCATGAGCATGGCGGCGGCCTGCGGCACCGTGACGGCCAGCGCCATCAGCGGCACGGCCAGCGAGCCGAAGCCGGAACCGAAGCCGCTCTTGCTGATGCCCAGGAGCAGGACGGCGGGAATCGAGACGGCGTAGAAGAACGGGTCGGTCGGGACGGGAAAGGTCACGCCGGATTATCCGGTGCCGGCGTCACAGCCCCAGGTAGGCCTGGCGGATCTCGGGCCGGTCCACCAGTTCGGCGGCCAGGCCCTCGGCGACGATCCGGCCCTCCTCCACCACATAGGCGCGGTGGGCGCACTGCATCGCCATCGCCACGTTCTGCTCCACCAGCAGCACGGACGTGCCCTGCGCGTTGATCTGGCGGATGGCGCGGAACATGTCGACCACGATCAGCGGCGCCAGCCCGAGCGAGGGCTCGTCCAGCAGCAGCAACTGCGGCCTGGCCATCAGCGCCCGGCCGATCGCCACCATCTGCTGCTGCCCGCCCGAGAGCGACCCGGCCGGGCTCTGCAGCTTCACCTTGAGCGCCGGGAACAGCTCCAGCACCATGTCCAGCGATTCCTTGCGCTGGGCCTTGGCCCGCGGGATGAAGCTGCCCAGTTCGAGGTTGTCAAACACCGTCATACCGGTGAACAGGCGCCGGCCCTCCGGCACGATCGCGATGCCGGCGTCGCAATACCTGTGGCTGGCCAGCTGGGTGATGTCGTTGCCGTTGAAGCGCAGCTTGCCCTCGCGCACCCGGTGGATGCCGGCGATGGCGTTGATCAGCGTGGTCTTGCCGGCGCCGTTGGGACCGACCACGCAGACCAGTTCGCCGGGCTCGACCGTCAGCGACACGCCCCAGAGCGCGGGCGCCGCGCCGTAATTGACCTTGATGTCGGCAACTTCAAGCATGGCCGGTTCCCAGGTAGGCGCTGACCACTTCCTCGTTCTTCATCACTTCGGCGGCCGGGCCTTCGGCAATCAGCTTGCCGTGATTGAGCACGGCGATCCGGTCCGTCAGCGCCATCACGGCGCGCATCACGTGTTCCACGAACACGATGGTCGAACCGCGCTCGCGGATCTTGCGGATCAACTCGATCGCCTCGTTGATCTCGCCGGGCGTGAGGCCCGACAGCACCTCGTCCAGCAGCACCAGCCGCGGCCGCGCCGCCAGCGCGCGCGCCAGCTCGAGGAACTTGCGCTGGTGCAGGTTCAGGTCGTCGGGCAGCGCGTCGGCCCGCTCCTGCAAGCCGGTGAACTCCAGCCACTTCCAGGCTTCGCGGGTGGCCTGCTCCGGGTTCAGCGCGGCGCCGCCGAACATCGCGACCAGCGCCACGTTCTGCAGCACGCTCATGTGGGCGAACGGCCGCGGGATCTGGTAGGTGCGGGCGATGCCGGCCGCGGCGATGCGGTGGGCCGGCAGGCCCTGCAGCGGCCGGCCCTCGAAGACGATCTCGCCGCCGCTGACCGGGTAATGGCCGCTGACGACGTTGATGAAGGTCGACTTGCCGGAGCCGTTCGGCCCGAGCAGTCCCAGGATCTCGCCTTCGCGCACCTGCAGGCTGACGCCATCGAGCGCCTGCACGCCCTTGAAGGCCTTGGACAGGTTGCGCACCTCGAGCAGCGGCCGGCCCTGCGACTGCGCGCGGGCGCGGGGGGCTTCGGGCTCGGCCAGCGCCGGCGGCGCGACCGAACGCTTGCCGGCGCGGCGCTTCATGAAAAAGCCCAGGACGCCATTGGGCAGGAACAGGATCACCACCACCAGGATCGCGCCGACCGCCGCCTTGCCGGCCACCGCGTGGTCGCCGGCGGTGAAGACATAGAGCAGGCCGGTGATGGCCGCGGCGCCCACCGCCGGACCGGCCCAGTGCCGCGTGCCACCCAGCACGCTCATGAGCACCACGGTCAGCGGCACCGTGATGTTGAAGGTCTCGCCCGCCGTCACGTAAGACACGAACAACGCGTGGATGCCGCCGGCCAGGCCGGCCAGCGCGCATGACAGCGCGAAGGCCACCAGCTTGTAGCGGAAGGTGGGCACGCCCATCACCTCGGCCACGTCCTCGTCGTCGTGGATCGCGAACAGGCCGATGCCCAGCTTCGACTGCTGCACCTTGCGGGCGATCAGCAACGTCGCCACCGCGCCCGCCAGCGCCATCAGGTAGATCGACGATGAGGCCGTCGGTCCGAGCGCCGGCACCGCCACCGAATTGAGGTAGACCCCGGGGCCGCCGTCGATGCGGGTGTTGAGGACGACCGTGCCGACCACGAAGGTGATGGCCAGCGTCAGCAGCGCGAACAGTTCGCCGCGCACCGCCTTGACCCGGAACACCACGGCGCCGAGCGCGACGCCCAGCAGTGCCGCCATCGCCGCGGCGGCCGGCAGCGTCCACAGGAACGGCACGTTCAGGTTGGCCGCGAGGCCGGCCGTCGTGTACATGCCGATGCCGAAGAAGGCGCCGTGGCCGAACGAGAAATAGCCCGAGTAGCCCGACAGGATGTTCCAGGACAGCGCCAGGATCATCCAGTGGCAAACCAGGTACAGGAAGGACTCGTAGAAGGAGGGCAGCCCCAGCCAGGGAATGCTCGCCAGGCCCGCTGCCGCCAGCGCGATGCCGATCACCGTTTTGTTCATGTTTTTCCGGGGCGAAACAGCAGCATCACGATCAGCAGCGAAAAAGAAACGATCGGGGCCCACGATGGCGCGGCCACGGCCATGGTGATGGCCTCGCTGACGCCGATGATGATCCCGGCCACCAGCGGGCCCAGCGCGCTGCCCAGGCCGCCCAGCATGACGCACGCGAAGACGACGCCGACCCACGCGAAGATCTGCGAGGGCGTGAGGGTGAACGTGAGCGCCAGGCAGATGCCGGCGACACCGGCCAGCGCCGCGCACACGCCCGCCAGCATCAGTGACATGCCCTTCTGGTTGATGCCGAAGGCCGCCGCGATCGGGCCGTCCTCCGCCATCGCGCGCAACGCCTTGCCCAGGTCGGTGTAGCGCATCGCCGCCCAGATGGCGAAGGACAGCGCGACCGAGAGCGCCAGCGTCAGCAGCTCCGGGACCGGCACGTAGAGCGAGCCGACCATGAACTTCATGCTGCCGTAATGGGTCTCCAGCCGGCGGTAGTCGGCGCTCCACACGGCCTGGATCCCGCTTTCGATCATCACCGTGATGCCGAATGTCACCAGCAGCGAGTTGAACGGCGAGATGTCGAACCTGGCCAGCACCCACTGCATCGCCACGCCGACCAGGAAGAACAGCGGCGGGATGAGGGCCAGGGTCAGCAGCGGGTCCACCTTCCACACCGTGGCCATGTGGTAGCTGAGGTAGGCGCCCAGGAACACCAGGCCGAAGTGCGAGAGGTTGATCTGGCGCAGCAGGCCCCAGGTCAGACCCAGCCCCAGCCCGATCATTCCGTACAGGCCGCCGATGAAGATTCCCGAAAGAATGGACTGGGCCAGCAGGTTGAAGCTCGGGAACGACATCGGCGGTCGCGCCCTTACTTCGCCAGCTGCAGCTTGGCGCCGGGCGCGGCGAACTGCGCCGGGTAGATCACCTTCCAGTGGCCGTCCTGCACCTGCTTGATCTTCATCAGGTCGTCGCCGTAGTTGCCGGGGCCGTCGAAGCGCAGCTTGCCCTGGATGGTGTCGATGCGGTTCTTCTTGAGGAAGGTCGCGATCGCCTTGTCGTCGAAGCTGTTGGCGCCGCGCACGCCCGCCTCCAGGATCTGCCACGCCGAATACGACGCCGCCGCCTGGACCTCGACCGAGGTGTCGGGCAGGCCGGCCTTGGCCGCGCGCTCGTTGAACACCTTGACGAATTCGGCGGCCACCGGGTTGTTGGTGAACGGGGCGTGTTCCTCGAAGATGGTGACGGCCAGGGCGTTGTTGCCGTCGGCGCTCTTGGTCATCGGGCCGGGAGCCGGGTACAGGTGGAAGTGCAGCGGCGGCACGTAGTCGATCTTCTTCATCGCCTCCAGCAGCATGTTGCCTTCCAGGCCGATGTCGCCCATCCAGACCAGGTCCGGCTTCGCATCCTTCACGCGGGCGGCGATCGGGCCGAAGTCGCGGTTGCCGAAATCCCACTCGAGAAAGAGAACCTCCTGCAGGCCGCGCTTCCTGGCCACCTCGCGGCCGCCCAGCGACATGAAGTGGATCGACGGGAACTTGCTGGTGACGATGGCGATGGTCTTGGGCGGCTTCGGCGAGGCGGCCAGCATGTCGAACAGCGAGTTCGAGACCGTGGTCTGCGGGTCCGATCCCAGCGACCAGGCCGGGAACTGCATGTCGTACTTGGCCAGCGACGGGATGCCGAAGGTGTGGTGCACCAGCACCTTGTTGTAGCGCTGGGCCACGCCCATCGCCGACAGGATGGCGCCGGTGGCGTACGGCCCCATCAGCAGGTCGACCTTGTCGGACGTCACCAGCTGCTCGTAGAGCGTGCGGGCCAGTTCCGGCTTGGACTGGTCGTCCTTGACGATCCACTGCACCTGCCGCCCCAGCAGGCCGCCGCGCTTGTTCAACTGCTCCACGTAGATCTCGCCCACCAGCTTGTGCGTCATGGCGGTGGTCGACAGCGGGCCGGTCAGGGCCAGCGTGCTGCCGATGCGCAGCGGCGCCCCCGCGGCGGGCGCCTGGGCCGAGGCCGGCAGCGCCAGCAAGGCGGCGGCGCCGGCGGCTGCCGCGGCGGAAAGGATGCGACGTCGAAAGAGCTTCATGGCTTGTCTCCTGTGGATGGATCGTTCGGTCTCGGGGGAAAAAACGGTGCGTCAGTCGACGTGGGCGCCGGAGCGCTTGACCAGCTCGGACCACTTGAGCATCTCGGTGCGTCCGAAGGCCGCCAGTTCGTCGGGCTTGAGGCTGCGCAGCTCCAGGCCTTGGGCGGCCAGCTTGGCGCTGGTGTCCGGGCTGGCGATGGCCTGGTTGGCAGCGTCGCGCAGCCGCGCCAGCACCGGCGCCGGCGTCGCGGCCGGCGCGTAGAGCATGAACCAGGGCACCAGGTCGAAGTCGCCGTAGCCCTGCTCCGTGATCGTGGGCACGTCCGGCGCCGCCGACGTGCGCCGGGCGCTGGAGACGCCCAGCGCCCGCAGCTTGCCGGAGCGGATGTGCGGCATCACCGCCGCCGGGTGATAGAACATGAAGTGCACCGTGCCGCCCATCACGTCGGACATGGCGAGGCCGCCTTCCTTGTACGGGATGTGGACCATCTCGCCGCCCAGGCGGGCCTTGAGCAGTTCGCCGGCCAGGTGGCCCGAGGTGCCGTTGCCGGCGGACGCGAAGCTCACGCCACCGGGCTTGCCCGCCTGCGCCTGCAGGTCCTTCAGGGTCTTGAACGGCGAGCCGGCGGCCACCACCAGCAGCGTCGGCGTGGAACCGGCGAAGGCGATCGGCGCGAAGTCCTTCACCGCGTCGTAGGGCATCTTCTTGTACAGGCCCGGGTTGATGGCGTGCGTACCGACCGTTCCCATCAGGATGGTGTAGCCGTCCGCCGCACCCTTGGCGACCAGGTCCGAGCCGATGTTGCCGCCGGCGCCGGCCCGGTTCTCCACCACCACCGGCTGGCCCAGCGGCCTGGTCAGGCCCTCGCCGATCACGCGGCTGACGATGTCGGTGGTGGTCCCGGGGCCGAACGGCACGACCAGCTTCACCGGGCGCGAGGGATAGTCCTGCGCCAGGGCGGCGGCGCAGGGGATGGCCAGCGCGGCGCCGAGCGCCAGCAGTTTCAGGAACTTCATCGGGTCTTTCCGGTTGCCGGCGGCCGCTCGGGCCAGCCCTTGCCTAATTGCGCGTTGTGTTCACCCAGCAGCGGCGGCGCGGTGACGTCCAGTGCGCGCTCGCCGTCGAACGAGACCGGCGAGCGGACCGTGCGGTAGCGGCCGACCACGGGATGCTGCGTCTCCACGAACAGCTGCAGGTGCCTGGCCTGCGGATCTTCCGGCACTTCGGCCGTCGTGTACATCGGTGCATGCGGCACGTCCTGCGCTTCCAGCCGCCGGCACCACTCGGCCCGGTCGCGGCCGGCGAAGATCGGCCCCAGCACCTCGATCATGGCTTCCTGGTTGTCGATGCGCGCCTCGCGGGTGGCAAAGCGCGCGTCCTCGAAGATGTCGGGCCGCTCCATCGCGGTGGCCAGGCCCTGCCAGAACTTCGGCGGCGACGACATGTGCAGCGCCAGCCATTTGCCGTCAGCGCACTGGAGCACATAGGACTGCGAGACGCTGGGCCGGCTGAACGGGCCCATCACCTCGTCGGCCGAGAACAGGTGCTGGAAGGCGTCGATGTTGAAGTGCGTCATGGCCTCGAACATCGACACCTCGACCCGGCGGCCGACGCCGGTGGCATGGCGCTCGTGCAGCGCGCCGAGGATGCCGTAGGCCGCATAGAAGCCGGTGAGCGAATCGGCGATGGCCGGGCCCAGCACCCGCGGATTGGCCGGGTTGACCAGCAGGCCCAGGAAGCCGCTGGCGGCCTGCGCCACGGTGTCGTAGGCCGGCCGCTGCGCCGCCGGTCCGGTGGGGCCGAAGCCGCTGATGGCGCAGTAGATCAGTTTCGGGTTGAGTTCGCGCAGCCGGTCCTCGCCGGCGCCGAGCTGCTCGGCGACGCCGGGCCGGAAGTTCTGGATGTAGACATCCGCCTCGCGGATCATCTCGTCGAACTGCGCCAGGTCGTCAGCCTTCTTGGTGTTGAGCGTGACGCTGCGCTTGTTGCGGTTGTAGGTCTGGAAGTGCGGGCTGTACAGGCCGCCCTTGAAGGCGCGAAACGGATCGCCGGTGCCGGGCAGTTCGACCTTGACGACGTCGGCGCCCAGGTCGGCCAGCAGCATCGAAGCCGCCGGGCCGGTGATGAAGGTGCCGTGTTCGACCACGCGCACGCCTTGGAGGACCTGGGCCATCTGCGCCTGCCTTACTTCGCGGCCGGCATCTCGCCGGTGTACTGCTGGTCGCGCGTCGCCTGGTACGACAGGGCGAACCCGATCGGGTCGGCCAGCTCCTCGTTCAGGTGGGCGATCAGGCTGGCGGTGCGGGCCAGCATCGGCACGCCCTTGAGCGCGTTGACCGGAAAGCCCACGCCCAGCAGCACCGCCGGAATCGCGCCCGAGACATTGAGCTTGAGGTCCTTGCCGACCACCTCGGGGATGATGGCTTCGACCGCCTTGGCGATCTCGACGTAGCGCTGGCCGCCGCCGGCCCTGGCCGACACGTTGAACAGTGCGTCGACCCGCGGATCGCGCGCCTTGTGTTCCGGATGGCCGTAGCCGGCGATCGGCAGCTTGGCCGCGCGGCGCTGACCGACGATGACCCGTGCGGCAGCCTGCAGGTCGCCGCCGTGCTTTTGCGCTTCCTGGTCGATCTCGACGTACAGGCGTCCCGCCGTCTCCGATGCGCCCAGGATCACCGAGCCCGAACCCAGGATGCCGGCGGCCACGGCGCCCTGCATCGCATCCGGGGCGGCGGCCAGCGTCATGCGCGCGGCCTGCACGCTCGGCACCATGCCGTGCTCGGCGATCGCGACCAGGGTGGCGTTGAGCACGGCGCTGGTGGCGGCGTCGGCGCGCTTGCCGGTGACCAGCAGGAAGAAGTAGTCGCCGAAATTGATCTGGCCGATCAGGTCGCGGGCCAGGTCGTTGCCGCGCACGACGATGGTGTCCTCGTTGGAGGTGCAGATGGCGGAACGGGGCACGGTGGCCTTGCCGATTTTCAAGAGTCTTCTCCGGTGAGTGAGGTTCAGGCGGCGGAAGGAACGAGCTTGAAGTCGTACTTCGCCGAATACCAGGTCTGGTCGACCGCGCGGCCGTCCGGCGCCTGGCCGGGCGGGTGCCGGTCGAAGTCGACGATCAGGCTGTTGCGCACGCCGAAGACCGCGTCCGAATCCAGGTACGGGCTGTCGGCGACGAAGATGTGGGTGATCAGGCGCTCGTGGCCGGGCGCGTTGAGCATCATGTGCATGTGGCCGGGGCGGTTCGGATGCCGGCCCATGCGGTGCAGCATGCCGCCGACCGGGCCGTCGTCGGGCACCGGGTAGTAGGACGGCTTGATCGACCAGAAGCGGTAGTTGCCGTCCTGGTCGGTGTGGAAGCGCGCCCGCAACGCCATGCCGGCGTCCGGGCCCTTCTGCATGTCGTAGAAGCCCTCGCCGTCGCCGGACCAGACGTCCAGCGCCGCGTTGGCGATCGGCTTGCCGGCGGTGTCGGTGACGCGGCCGTGGTACCAGGCCGGCTCGCCGGCGTTGCCGGCGCCGATGTCGGCGCCCAGCTCCAGCTGCGGCGCGCCTTCCCAGTAGAACGGGCCTTGCACGGTCGCTTCGGTGGGGCGCTCCGATGCGGGCCGGTCCTTCAGTGCGGCGGCGCCCCTGGCCTGCTCGATCGCCACCACCAGCATCGAGATGCCCAGGGTGTCCGACAGCAGGATGAACTCCTGGCGCTTCTCGTCGCACATCTTGCCGGTGGCGGTGAGGAACTGGATCGCCGCCATCCATTCGTCGGGCGTCAGCTGCACCTCCCGTACGAAGGCGTGGGCGTGCTGCACCAGCGCGGTCATCACCTGCTTGAACCGCGGCTCCTTGCAGTCGGCCATGCGGTCGATGACGGCTTGCGCCAGGTCTTGTGCTTCGAGCTGTGCCATGTCTGCTCTCCTGATCAGTTGGGGACAGAGCTGAAGGTCTGTCCCGCAAAGTTGCTCAAAAACTGCGGGCAGTCTAGGGCTTGCCGGGCCATGGCGGAAGTGATTATTTTCCACCGTTATGATCGATGCCATCGATGACGATTCAAGGGAAATCACCAATGGAATTGCGCCATTTCCGCTACTTCGACGCCGTCGCCGAAACCCTCAACTTCACCCGCGCGGCCGAACGCCTGCACGTCACCCAGTCGACGCTGTCGCACCAGATCCGGCAGCTGGAGGACGAACTCGGGATGGCCCTGTTCGACCGCGGCGGCAAGAAGGTGCGGATGACGGAGGCCGGCCAGGTGCTGCGCAGCTACATGACGCCGGCGCTGGAGCAGATCGACCGCGGGGTGCAGGCGCTGCGCGGCGAAGGCGAACTGCTCACCGGCAAGCTGCGGCTGGGAACGACGCCCAGCTTCAACACCCGCATGGTGCCGCTGTGCGTCGCCACCTTCCTGCAGCACTATCCCGGCATCCAGGTGACCGTCGAAGAGTTGTCGGCCGGCATGATCGCCAAGCGGCTGGGCTCGGGCCATCTCGACCTCGCGGTGTCGTACCCGCCGCCCGACGGCAGCGACCTGTGGTTCGAGCCGCTCTACAAGGAGGAGCTGCGGCTGGTGGTGGCGGCTTCGCATCCGCTGGCGAAGCGGCGCCGGGTGCGGATGGTGGAACTGCATCATGTGCGGATGGTGCTGCTGCCCGCGCAATTCCTCACGCGCAAGCTGCTGGACGACTGCTTCGAAGCGGCCGGCGCCGAGCCGCTGGTGGCGGCCCAGCTCAACTCGATCACGCCGATGATCGAGCTGATCCGCCAGACCGACCTGGCCGGCATCATTGCCGAGACCGCGGTGACGCCGGCGCCGGACCTGAGCGTGATCCCCCTGGAAGACCCGACGCCGATCCGCACGCCCGGCATGCTGTGGCACAAGGGCGCGACCCGCTCGCCGTCGATCAAGCACTTCGCCGACATCATCCGGCGGGCGGCCGGCCAGGCGGCCTGACGCGGGCTGCGCTTCACAGCACCGAGCAGGCCTGCTCGAACGTCAGGCGTGGATTGCGGTCGAACAGCTTGCTGTCGTCGCCGTAGCCCAGGTTGATCAGGAAGTTGGCCTGCAGCCGGCCGTCGGGGAAGAACTCGGCATTGACCTTGGCCAGGTCGACCCCGCTCATGGGCCCGCAGTCCAGGCCGACGGCGCGCGCCGCGATCATGAAATAGGCGCCGCCCAGGGTGCCGTTGCGGGTGGCGGTGGCCTGCGCCAGCGCCGGATTGCCCTCGAAGTTTTCCTTGGCGCCCGGCTTGTGCCAGACCTGCGGCATGTGCTCGTAGAACTTCGTGTCGTTGGCGACGATCACCGTCACCGGCGCGTCGCGGGTCTTGTCCAGGTTGCCCGGGCTGAGCGCCGGCAGCAGGCGCGCGCGCGCCTGCTTCGACAGCAGGAACACGTAACGCGAGGGCTGGGTGTTCATCGAGGTGGCGCCCATCTTCGCGATGTCGTAGGCCTCCTGCAGCAGCGCCATCGGCACCGGCTGGTCGAGGAAGCCGTTGGCGGTGCGCGCCGTGAGGAACAGCTGGTCGAGGCACTCTTTGGAAATTGTCATTGGGGTCGGTCGTGAACGAGGGTGAAAGAAAAGGGGCTATTCGGCGCGGATGTCGGCGTCGCGGATCAATTTGGTCCAGCGCTGCACGTCGCGCTGCACCAGGGCCCGGCTGTCGGCCGCACCCAGGGCGGCCGGCTTGCCGCCGGCCTTGCGGAAGGCCTCCATCACGTCGGGCGCGGCGGCCACTTTGGCCAGGTCGGCGCGCAGCTTCTCGAGCACGTCGGGCGGGGTCTTGGCCGGTGCGAACAGGCCGAACCAGGATTCCAGATCGAGCTGGGCCACGCCGCTCTCGGTGATGGTCGGCAGGTCCGGGTGCATCGGGTTGCGGGCGCTGCCGGACACGGCCAGCGCCTTGACGGTGCCGCCGTCGATCTGGCCGCGCGCCGTCGGCGCCAGGTCGAAGAACAGGTCGACCCGGCCGCCCAGCAGGTCCTGGTACGCGGCCTGCGCTCCCCGGTACGGCACGTGCACCAGCTCCACGCCCGCCAGGTGCCAGAGCGCCGCCGCCAGCACATGCTGGCCGGAGCCGGCGCCGGCCGACGCATAGGTCAGCTTGCGCGGATTGGCCTTCGCGTGGGCGACCACCTCCTTGAGCGAATTGAACGGCAGGTCCTTGCGCGCCATCAGCGTGTAGCTGTAGCTCACGGCCATGCCCAGCGGCTCGAAGTCGCGCAGGCTGTCGTACGGGAGGGTGCGGTACAGGCCGGGATTGAGCGCGAGGTTGGAGACCGAGCCGACCAGCAGGGTGTAGCCGTCGGGCGCCGCCTTGGCGACGAAGTCGGTGCCCACCAGGGTGCCGGAGCCGGGCTTGTTCTCGACCACGAAGGGCTGGCCCATCGACTTCCCCAGGCGATCGGACAGCAGCCGGCCGACGAAGTCGAAACCGCCGCCGGGCGGCTGCGGCACGATGACCTTGACCGCGCGCGCCGGATAGGCCGTCTGGGCCGTGGCTGGCGCGGCGCCCAGCATGGCGGACGCCGCGAGCAGGCTTGCGAGCAGGAGCTTCTTCATGGCTTATCTTTCGAGGGCGCCGCCGGCCAGCCAGCGGCCGCCCCGGCGATAGAGCTCTTCGACCACCGGGCCCTTGAGCATCGGCATGTCCATCTTCACCGTGTAGCCGATCCGGGTCTGGATGTATGCCAGGTGCCGGTAGCCCTCGGGGAACTGCGCCAGCGCCTGGGCGTCGAGCTCCAGGCTGGCGCCGGGGTCGACCGGGTCGATGCGGTCCTTCTCGTAGATCGGCTGGCGGTGCAGCAGCTTCCACTGGCCTTCATGCTGCTGCACGAAGTCGTAGAAGCGGCCGGTGCACACCACGTCGCACAGCACCCCCTCGACCAGGCCGCGCTGCGAGATCGTCATCTTGGTCTGGGCGATGGCGCGCTCACCGGCCACCTCGACCGCCGAGCCGCCCAGGAAGTGCAGGATGCTCACGCCCTTGGCCCAGCCCTCCTGGGTGACGCGGATGAAGTCGCGAAACGGCCCCTGGAACCAGGTGGCCATCATCACGCCGTCCGGATGCCAGACGGTGGCAAAGCGCTCCCAGTCGCCGGCGTCGCGCCAGACGGCCCAGCGCTCCACCATGCGGCGGATCAGCAATTCGTTGTTCAGGTCATCGTTCACGTCGAAATCTCCTTGTTGGGGGCGGCGGCCGGCCGCTGGGCGACGGCAGCGTAATCGACCTGGTAGCGGGCGATCCGCAGGTCGCCGAGTTCCTGCTTCACGCGCAGGTGCTCGGGGTGGCTGGCATAGGCGTCGAGCGCCGCCTGGTTCTCGAATTCGGAATAGAGCACGACGTCGCAGGAGTAGTCCACCCGGCTGCTGTCGACGCCGACCTCGATGTGCAGCAGGCCGGGGATGCGCCCGCGCAAGCTGGCGAAGCTGCTTTGCAGTTGCGCGATGCCGCGCGCCTTGGCCGCCGGCGTGTCGCCGCGCACGTTCCACATCACGATGTGCCGGATCATGGCGCGAAGCCCGCCCGCTGCGGCCACAGGTTGACGAAGGCCTGGACGCTGGTGCTGGCGTACAAGCCGGCCCGGGTGAAGGGCTCGGCCGCCAGCCAGGCGTTGGCGGCCTCGCGCGATTCGAAGTCGATCGCCAGCAGGCTGCCCAGCATCTGCTGGCCATCGTCGGTGGTGAAGGGGCCGGCAAAGGCGATCCGCTCGGCCACCGCCGCCAGGTAGGCCTTGTGCTCGGGTCGCACCCGCTGGCGCAGCTCGCCGGCGCCGGGTTTGTCCATCAGGATGAGGCAATAGATCATCGGGGCGCCTTGGTAGCGGGGTTGAGCACGAAGTCGTACTCGAGCAGGTAGCTGCCATTGGCCTGCCTGCGCCAGTCGGCCACCAGCGATTCGCGCACGCCGAACACCGCATCGGAATCGAGGTACTGGTCGCCGCTGCGGAACACGTGTGTCACCAGCCGCTCGTAGCCGGGGGCGACGATCATGAAGTGCAGGTGGGCCGGCCGCCAGGGGTGGCGACCAGTCGCCTGCAGCAGCGCGCCGACCGGGCCGTCGTGCGGAATCGGATAGGACTCGGCCAGCACGCTGCGGAACTCGAACCGGCCGTCCGGCCCGGCGTGCAGCACGCCGCGGGCCTGGTGGCGGTCCAGGCCCTCGTACTGCACGTCGTAGTTGCCCCTGGCGTCGGCCTGCCAGACCTCGATGGTGGCGCTGGGCACCGGCTCGCCGGCCAGCCCCAGCACCCGGCCGCGCACCAGGCAGGGCTCGCCGGCGGCGCCGTTGGCGATGTCGGCGCCGTTCTCGTAGTGCGGCGCGCCCTCGACGTGGAAGGGACCGAACACGGTGGCCTCGGTGCAGCCCTGCGGCTTGTCGTTGTTCATCGCCACGGTCAGCATCGACAGGCCCAGCGTGTCCGACAGCAGGATGAACTCCTGGCGCTTGTCGCTGGTCTTGTGGCCGACGTCGGTCAGGAACTGGATGCCCTGGAACCACTCGTCCTCGGTCAGCTTCACGTCGCGGGCGAAGGCGTGCAGGTGCTGCACCAGGCTGGTCATGACCTCGCGCAGGCGCGGGTCGGGCGTCGCCGCCAGCCGCGCGAGGACGGCCTGGGTGATGTTGTCCTGGGTGAGATTGCGCAAGGAAAGTGCCTCCGGCGCCGCGGCGCGCTGCCGGTCGAATTTAGGAGAGCGCAGCCGCCGGCGAAAGCCCCGGGGCGTAAATGACTTTTTCGCGCAGCGGAACAGTCCCCGCGAAAGCGCCACAATCCCGGCAACGAGGAGAGACGTTTGGATCGCTGGACCGAGATCGAACTGTTCGTGCAGGTGGCGGAAACCGGCAGCCTGAGCCGCGCCGCCGAGGCGCTGGAGCTGTCCAATGCCGCCGCCAGCCGGCACCTGTCGGCGCTGGAGGAGCGGCTCGGGGCGCGGCTGGTGGAGCGCAACACCCGCCGCCTGTACCTCACCGACACCGGCACCGAGTTCTACGCGCGGGCCCGGGCCATCCTGGCCGACCTCAAGGACGCGGAGTCGGCGGTCAACGCCACCGCGCTCAATCCCACCGGAGTGCTGCGCATCACGGCCTCGCTCTCGTTTTCGATGCACCACGTCGCGCCGCTGCTGCGCGAGTACACCCAGCGCTACCTGAACGTGAAGGTCCACGTGGAGGCGGCCAACCGCTACCTGGACATCATCGACAACAACATCGACGTGGCGATCCGCACCCGCGAGTACGAGCCGGACTCGAACATCACCATCCGGCGCCTGGCCGAGACCCGGCGCATCCTGGTGGCGTCGCCGCGCTACTTCGCCCTGCACGGGCGCCCGGCCAGCCTGGACGACCTGCAGCGGCACAAGCTGCTGATCTACGTCCACGCCAACAACCCCAACGAGCTGCGCTTCAGCCGCGACGGCGTGACCAGCGCGGTGGCGGTGCGCGGGCTGCTGGAGTCCAACGACGGCCAGATCCTGCGGGCCGCCGCGCTCGACGGCCTGGGCATCCTGGTGCAGCCCACCTACATCGTCTACGACGACATCGTGGCCGGCCGGCTGGTGCCGGTGCTGGACGACTGGGACCTGCCGCGGCTGATCATCAACCTGGCCTATCCCAGCCGCAAGCACCTGTCGGCCAAGGTGCGGACCTTCATCGACTTCATCGCGGAGCACTTCGCGAAAATGGATTACGAGCGCAAATGGACCGGCCGCTTCGGCGTGTATTGAGCCGGCAAGGCGCTCGCGTCGCGTTTTCGTCCTACAGGGACGGCCGCTCCAGCTTTCTAGGATGAGCTTTCCTCTCCGGCTCCATCATGAAAGTCACGAAAAAAGTGGTCCTCTGGTTCATCGCCGGGCTCGCGACCGCCCTGCTCCTCACCCTGCTGGTCGTCAACCTGTCGCTCGGCGAGAAGAAGATCGAGCGGCAGCTGCGCCGCCATTACGGCTCCGGCGACGCCCAGTTCCAGTACGAGATGGGCACGCTGCTCGGGCCGCCGATCATCGACGGCAACCGCTACCAGACGCTTCTCAACGGCGACCAGATCTTCCCGTCGATGCTGGCGGCGATCGCCTCGGCGCGCCAGACCGTCACCTTCGAGAGCTACATCTACTGGTCGGGCGACATCGGCAAGAAATTCGCCGATGCATTGAGCGACCGCGCCAGGGCCGGAGTCAAGGTCCATGTGCTGCTGGACTGGGCCGGCAGCCAGAAGATGGAAGGCTCGCTGCTGGACGAACTCAAGGCCGCCGGCGTGCACGTCGAGCGCTTCCACGAGCCGAGCTGGTACCACCTGGGCCGCCTGAACAACCGCACCCACCGCAAGCTGCTGGTGATCGACGGCAAGACCGGATTCACCGGCGGTGTCGGCATCGCCCCGCTGTGGGAAGGCAACGCTCAGGACAGCGAGCACTGGCGCGACAGCCACTTCAAGGTCGAGGGGCCGGTGGTGGCCCAGATGCAGTCGGTCTTCGTCGACAACTGGACCAAGGCCTCGGGCGAGGTGCTGCACGGGGCCGCGTATTTCCCGCCGCTGGTCAAGGTTGGAGAACACCGGGCCCACATGTTCTCCAGCTCGCCCTCGGGCGGCGCCGAGAGCATGCAGCTGATGTACCTGATGGCGATCACGGCCGCCGACCACAGCATCGACCTGGCCAGCGCCTACTTCGTGCCCAACCAGCTGACCCGCAACGCGATGGTCAAGGCGCTGCAGCGGGGCGTGAAGATCCGGGTGATCGTGCCCGGGCCGCACACCGACGCCGACACGGTGAGCAATGCCTCCAAGTCCAACTGGGACGAGCTGCTCGATGCGGGCGCCAAGATCTACGAATACCAGCCCACCATGTACCACTGCAAGGTGCTGGTGCTGGACGGCCGCATGACATCGGTCGGCTCGACCAACTTCGACCAGCGCTCCTTCAGCCTGAACGACGAGGCCAACCTGAACATCTACGACGAGGCCTTCGCGCGCGAGCAGACCCGGATCTTCGAACAGGACCTGGCCAAGAGCCGCGAGTTCACGGCGGCCGACTGGCATAACCGGCCGGCCTGGGACCGGTTCAAGGAGCGCGCCGCCAGCCTGCTATCGTCGCAGCTGTGACACCCCAGGCGACATGCTCGAGACCGAGGTCCTGATTGCGGGCGGCGGCCCGTTCGGGCTGACGCTGGCCTGCGAACTGGGACGGCGCGGCGTGCGCACGCTGCTGGTGGACGCCAAGCCCGGGACGGCCTTCAACCCGCAGGCCAATGCGACGCAAGCCCGCACCATGGAGCACTTCCGGCGCCTGGGTTTCGCCGACGAGATCCGGCGCCAGGGCCTGCCGCCCGACCATCCCACCGACATCGCGTACTTCACCCGCTTCAGCGGCCACGAACTGGCGCGGCTGGCGTTGCCGACCGCGGCCGAAGCGGTGCGCAACATCCGCACGCTGGGCGGCTCGTGGAGCGCGGCGGAGCTGCCGCACCGCGTGTCGCAGAAGTTCGTCGAGGCCACGTTGCGCCGCCATGCCGAAGGCTGGTCCGGCAACGACATCCGCTATGGCTGCAAGCTGCTCGATTTCGAGCAGCAGGACGACGCGGTCAGCGCTCACGTGCAGCCGATCGCAGGCGGCGAACCGGTGCCGGTGCGGGCCCGGTTCCTGGTGGGGGCCGACGGCGCCCGCAGCACGGTGCGAAACCGGCTCGGCATCGTGTGGGGCGGCGACACCGGCGTGAAGCGCGACTTCATGGGCGGCCAGATGTTCGCCGTCTATCTGCGGGCACCGGATTTCCATCGCGTCGTGCCGCACGGGCGGGCCTGGATGTATGTGTCGGTGAACGCCGAGCGGCGCGCCTTCCTGGTTTCGGTCGACGGCCAGTCCGAGTTTGCCTTCCACGCGGCCCTGCACCCCGGCGAGGACGCGGCCGGCTGGGGCGAAGCGCAAGCGCGGCGCGTCTTCGCCCAGGCGCTGGGCCGCGACAGCGCCATCGAGGTACTCTCCTGCGGCACCTGGACCGCCGGCCATTCGCTGGTGGCGCAGGCGTTCGGCCGCGGCCGGGTCTTCATCGGCGGCGACGCGGCCCATCTGTTCACGCCCACCGGGGGGCTGGGCTACAACACGGCCGTCGAGGACGCCGTCAACCTGGGCTGGAAGCTGGCCGCCGTGCTGCACGGACAGGCGGCTGCCGGCCTGTTGGACAGCTATGAGACCGAGCGCCGGCCGCTGGCGCTGCGCAACACGGCCTATGCCCGCGGCTTCGCCGATTCGATCGGACTGTTTGCCGCCACAGCCACGCTCGAAGAGGACACGGCGGCCGGTGCCGCCGAGCGCAGCCGCGCCTCGGCCCACCTCGATGCGCACGTGCGGCTGGAATTCAACATTCCCGGGGTCACGTTCGGCGGGCGCTACGACGGCTCGCCGCTCATCGTGGCCGACGGCATGCCGACGCCGCCGGACCAGGCCAATGTCTACGTGCCCACGGCCAGCCCCGGCGGGCGGCCGCCCCACGCCTGGCTGGAGGACGGCCGCTCGCTGTTCGACAGCTTCCACGGCGAATGGACGCTGCTCGCGCTGGGGCCGCAGCCGCCGGACGCCGCGCCCTTTGCCGCTGCCGCACGCGCGCTGGGCCTGGACCTGGAAGTGGTGCCGCATGCGGCGCAGGACCTGCGCGATCTCTACCAGGCGCCGCTGGCGCTGATCCGGCCCGACCAGATCGTCGCCTGGCGTGGCGCCACCGCGGCCGATGCCCACGCAGTGCTGCAGCGCGCCAGCGGCGCCGCGCCGTCAGCGTGACGGCGTGACTGGGTTCAGGCCGCCGGATCGACGAAGCGGTTTTCGATCTCGCCCAGGCCGTCGATGGCGATGCGCACGCTGTCGCCCGCCTTCAGGTACGACGGCGGCGTCATGCCCATGCCGACACCGGCCGGCGATCCGGTCGCGATCAGGTCGCCCGGCAGCAGCGTGATGCCGCGCGAGCAGGTCTCGATCAGGCTGGGCAGGTCGAAGATCAGGTCGGTGGTCTGCGCGTCCTGGCGCAGCTCGCCATTGACCCAGCAGCGCACCCGCGTGTCGCGGCCGTCGAGCTCGTCGGCCGTCACGATCCACGGCCCCATCGGGCAGAAGGTGTCGAACGACTTGCCCATGTCCCACTGCTGGTGCCGCATCTGGACGTCTCGGGCGGTCACGTCGTTGACGATGGTGTAGCCGAACACGTGCTCCATCGCGTTCTCGCGCGAGATGTTCTTGCCGCCCTTGCCGATCACGATCGTGAGTTCGGCCTCGTAGTCGATCTGGCTGGAGATCGCGGCGCCGGGCAGCATCACCGTGTCGCGCGGACCGATCACGGTTTCCGGCACCTTGGTAAAGACGATCGGCCACGACGTCGGGTCGGCGGCATTGTTCTTGAACACCGACGCCTGCAGCTCCTTGGCATGGGCGTGGTAGTTGCGGCCGACGCACCAGACATTGCGGCGCGGCACCGGGATCGGGGCCTCGAGCTTGACGCTGTCCAGCGGCAGCGCGGCGCCGGTGGTGGCAGGCAGCTTGCCGCCGGCGGCGAGCTGCTCGACCAGCGCCAGCACGCCGCGGTCGGCGGCGGCGGCCGGCAGGTCCAGCGCGGTGACCGTGCGGCCGTCCGGTGAAACCAGGCCGACCTGGCGCCGCCCCTGGTGGGTGAAAGTTGCAAACCTCATTGAGTCTCCTGTTTCGATGGCCGGGACCCCAGCCCCGGCGCCGGGCAAATCCGGATTATCGCGGCATGGCCCCGGAATTACCCCGGCCGCACGCCCTCGAAAGCATCCTGCAACAACTGCCGCAGGGCGCGGCGCTCGAGGGGCCGCGGGTTGGGATACTGGTTGCTCAGCGCCAGCTCGCAGACCCGGTCCAGGTCGCCCGCCTGCAGCCCGATGTCGCGCAGCGCCACGGGCGCGCCGTTGTCCTTCGCCAGGTCGTAGACCGCCTGCGGTCCGCTCTTGCCGCCCAGCGCTTGGCCGACCCGCAGCACGGCTTCGGGCGCGGCAGCGGCGTTGTACGCCAGCGCATGCGGCAGCACGATGGTGTGCGTTTCCGCATGCGGCAGGTTGAAGCTGCCGCCCAGCGTGTGGCACAGCTTGTGGTGCAGGGCCATGTCGACGCTCGCCAGCACGGTGCCGCACAGCCAGGCGCCGTAGAGCGCATCGCTGCGGCCCTGCGCGTCGTGTGGCGCCTTGCGGATCGCCGGCAGGGCTCGGCCCAGGGCCCGGATGCCTTCCTCGGCCATCAGGTCGACGATCGGATTGGTGTTGACGGAATAGAAGCCCTCGGCGGCGTGCGCGATCGCGTTCATGCCGCTCGTGACGCTCATGGTCACTGGCAGGGTCAGGGTGAGTTCGGGGTCGTAGATGACGGTGCGCGGCAACACCTTGTCGTCGCGCCCGGTCTTCTTCATGCCGCCCTCGGTGATGCCGAAGATGGTGGTCATCTCCGAGCCCGCATACGTGGTGGGGATCGCCAGGATCGGCAAGCCGGACTCCAGCGCGATGGCCTTGCCCAGGCCGATGGTGGAACCGCCGCCGATGGCCACGGCGCAGTCGGCACCGAGCTTCGCCGCCACCGCGCGGGCTTCACGGGCGGTCTCGATCGGCACGTGCATCACCGCGCGGTCGAAGACGCCGGCCGCCCGCGCCCCCAGCAGCGCGGCAACCCGCTCGGCCGATTCACGCTGCTCCGGCGTCGACAGCACCAGCGCCTTGCGTGCGCCCAGCGCGTCGATCTCGGCGCCCAGCTGTTGCAGGCTGCCGGCGCCGAAGATGACGCGAGCCGGCCGGCCGATGTAGGTGAAATTTCTCATGGCTTTCCCTCCGGCAGCGGCGCGAGGCCGGCGCTGCGCTCGGCGGTCCGGATGATCGCCGCGTAATCGAGCTGGCCGTCGCCCTGCGCCAGCGCCGAGCGCAGCAGCTGCTGCGTCATCGCGGTCTGCGGCAACGGCACCTGGCATTGCGCGCCGGCGCCCAGGATCAGCCCGACATCCTTGAGCATCTGCTCCACGGTGAAGGTGGGCGTGAAGTCGCGCTGCGCCAGCTGCACCGACTTGGCCTTGAGGATCGGCGAAGCGACGGCGCTGGCGCCCAGCACCTGCCACATGTCCTGCCAGTCGAGCCCGCCCTTGCGGCCCAGCGTGAGCGCCTCGGACAGCATGGCGCTGGTCTGCGCGATCATGAGATTGACCACCAGCTTCATCAGGCGTGCCTGCTCCGCTTCGCCCAGGTAGAAGCGGTTGGGGCCCAAACGCTCCAGCAGCGGCAGAGCCCGGTCGTACGCGGCGCGCGGGCCCGAAGCCATCACGGTGAGCTGCGCCGACTCCGCCATCTTGTTGTTGCCCGACACCGTGCAGCGCAGGTACTGGACACCGGCCGGCGCGAGCACGGCGGCCGCCTGCGCCGACGCTTGCGGCGACACCGTGCTGGTGTCGACCAAGACCAGGCCGCGCGTGGCGTTGGCCGCAACCAGGCTCACGACGGCCAGCAGGGCGGCGTCATGCGGCAACGACGAAAAGACCACGTCGGCTCCCCGCACGCCCTGCGCCGCATCCGCCGCGGCCAGGCCTTGCGCTTGCGCCAGGTCCAGGCGCGCCGGGTCCGGGTCGTGCACCGTGAGCGCATGGCCGGCGGCCAGGAGATGGCCCGCCATGGGCAGGCCCATCTTGCCGACGCCGATGAAATGGATCTTCACTGCGCCTTCAGGTTCGCGGCCTTGGCGATCTTCGCCGCCGATTCCATTTCGACGCGGATGAAGGCGTTGAAGGCTTCGCTGGTCATCGGGTACGGGTCGGCGCCGATCTTGACCATCCGCTCCTTGACCGCGGGATCGGCCAGCGCCTTGACGGCCTCGTCATGCAGGCGCCGGATGATGGCCGGCGGCGTGTTGGCGCTGACGATCATCGCCACCCAGAAGATGTAGTCGGAACCGGGCACGCCGGCCTCGTTGGTGGTGGGCACGTTCGGCAACGCTGCATTGCGCTGCGGCGTGCTGACCGCCAACGGCAGCAGCTTGCCGTCCTTGATCAGCGGCAGCGCGGCCGAGAGCGGCGCGAAATACCAGTCGCTGCGCCCGCCCATGACGTCGGTGACGGCTTCCGGCGTGCCCTTGAACGGCACGTGCACGGCGTCGAAGCCGGCCTGCATCTTGAACTTCTCGGCGTTCAGGTGGGTGGCGCTGCCGATGCCGGCCGACGCGTAGTTCAACTGTCCGGGCTTGGCCTTCGCGGCGGCGACCACGTCGGCAACGGTCTTCCAGCCGCGTTCCGGCGAGACCACCATCACGTTGGGCAGCGAGGCCAGCGGCGTCACGCCGGTCAGGTCCTTCAGCGTGTCGTACGAGAGGGCGGGATAGATCGCCGGGTTGACGACGTGGCTCGAGGAGTGGATCAGCACCTGGTAGCCGTCCGGCTCGCCCCGGGCCACCTGCGCCGCGGCGATGGTGCCGCCGGCGCCGGGCTTGTTCTCGATGACGATCGGCTGGCCCAGCCCGCGCGCCATCGTGTCGCCCACCGTGCGGGCGATGATGTCCGTGCCGCTGCCGGCCGTGAACGGGACGATGAAGCGGATCGGCTTGCTCGGGTACGGCGCCTGGGCCAGGGCCGGCGAGGCCGCGAGCACGGCGGCCAGGACGGTGAGGGCGCTGATCAGTTTTTTCATGATGTTGTCTCCTTTGAATGTGCAAGTCCCAGTGCGCGCGTGATCTTCCGGCCGGACGCGCGCAGCGCCTCCAGGCCCGGCCCGAGGTCGACGCCGACCAACCGGCCGTCGCGCTTCTTCCAGCGCCCGGCCACCATGACGCTGTCGATGTTGGCCAGCGAGGTCTGCATCACCACCGTGCTCACCGGGTCGTGCACCGGCTGCATGTTCAGGTCGCTGGCGCGGATCACCACCAGGTCGGCCTGCTTGCCGGGCGCCAGCGAGCCGATGCGGTGCTCCTGCTTCAACATGCGGGCGCCCTCCACCGTCACCCAGGACAGCGCCTCGCGCGTGGTGATGGTGGATGTCGGCGGGATCGTTCCGTGCTGCTCGCGGTAGGCCACGTTGTCCAGGCTGCGCTGCATGCCCAGCGCGATCCGCGCTTGCGACAGCATGTCGCCGCTCATGACGCTCTCGAGATCGACGCCGAGCGAGGGCGCGCGGCCGAACTTTCGCAGCCGGCCGGTGATCGGATGGCCGTGGCCCTGCGACATCTCGCTTTCGGCGGCGGCGGAAAAGCTCATGCCGAGCTCGCAGAAGCGCTTGAGCTGTTCATCCGTCAGCGCATGGCCGTGGACGATGTTGATGTTGTCGCCCAGCAGGCCCGCGGCTTCCAGCTGCTCCCAGCCGTCGGGCGTGCGCGCCGCGCCGCCGCCCTGGTGCAGCGAGGCGATCAGGCCCAATTCGCGCGCCATGCGGAAGTCGGCCAGCGCGACCTCCATCGTGGAGTAATGCGGCCCGAGCACTGCGGCCTGCACGCTGAGCAGCGGATGGCCCTGGTGCTTCTTCAGCAGGCGCTCGATCTCGGCGCGCGGATGCGGCACTTCCCAGAACGGCCGCTCGCCCGGCTTCGGGTCGGGCTTGGGCGTGCCGTGGAAGAAGGCGGCGCGGATGCCGGACTCCAGCAGGCCCTGGATGGCGGCGTCGTTGTGCTCCGGCGTCGGGTTGTTGTGGCACCAGTCGGCCAGCGTGGTGGTGCCGCAATTGAGCTGGTTGAGCGACCCCATCAGCGTGGCGATGTGCAGGTCCTGCGGCTGGAACACGGTGGCCAGCCCGGCGTGCATGTTCCTGAAGTATTCCAGCAGGGTCCAGTTGGCGGCGACGCCGCGCAGCGCCGTCTGCCAGGTGTGCATGTGGGCATTGACCAGGCCCGGGATGACGATGCAGCCCGTGGCATCGACCACCTGCGCGTCGTCGACGTGCAGCGACGGCGCGATCTCCGTGATGCGGTCGTCCGTCACCAGCACGTCGGCCAGCGGCAGGTCGCCCTGCGCGTCCATCGTCAGGACCGTGGCGCCGCGGATCAGGATACGGCTCATCTCACCCTTCCAGCCCGTCGCCCATCTTCACGTTGTCGGGCTTGAGTTCGAGTCCGGCGTCCTTGGCCGTTTCCACCAGCAACACGGCGAAATCGATGTCGTCGTAGCCGCGGCCGACCATGCGGGCCACCGATTCGCGCGTCGCCGCCGCGGCCGGCATCGCCACGCCGTGGGCCTTGGCCGCTGCCAGGCCCAGGTCCATGTCCTTGAGCAGCAGCTTGGGCGTGAAGGTGACCTGGTCGAAGGTGAGGTTGGTGAGCATCGGCGTCTTGTACTTGGTGTACATCGAGCCCAGCACCGAGTCGTTGATGCTTTCCAGGAACACGTGGCGCGGGATGCCGGCCTTCTCGGCCAGCACCGTGATCTCGCAGAGGTTCTGGATGATCACGCCGAACATGGTGTTGTGCGCGATCTTCCAGACCCGTGCCAGTTCGCCCTCGCCCACCCACATCACCTTGCGCGCCATGGCCTGCAGGTACGGCTCGGCCTGCTCGTACAGCGCCTTGGGGCCGGACGACACCATCAGCAGCTTGCCGGCCTTGGCCACCTTGGCATTGCCGGAGACCGGCGTGCACAGGTAGCCGACGCCCATCGCCTCCAGCCGCTGGCGAATTTCGGCCGACCCTTCCTGCGAGATCGACGAGCTGTCGATCACGACTTTGGGCTTCTTGCTGCCGGCGACCAGCCCGCCTTCGTCGAACAGCACCTGCTTCAGGTCGTCGGTGGTGGACACCATGGTGAAAACCATGTCGCAGGCGGCCAGCTCCTGCTTGCTGGCGGCAATGGTCGCGCCGTATTCGGCCAGCGGCTCGGCCTTGCTGCGGGTGCGGTTCCAGACGCTGACGCCGTGGCCGGCCTTCGTCAGGCGCTTGACCATCGCCTCGCCCATGCGGCCGAGGCCGATCCATCCAATGCTGTTTGCCATAGCTGTCGTTTGTTCCTGTGAGGTGAGAGGTGGGACGGCTCAGCGCGCCATCGCCCGCTGCCAGTAGCGGCGGTCGAGGTAGCGCGACTGGTCATCCAGCACCCTGCGCGGCTCGCCGAGCTTGCTGCGCAGCGCCAGCACGGCCTGCGCGCTCTGCGGCTCCATTTGCACGTCGGAGAAAAAACCCGTCTGGGGGTGCAGCATCAGCTCGGCGGACTGGCGCGCCACCTGCGGCGGCATGCCGGGGACGTTGGCCATCAGCAGCGCTTCGGCTGCGCCGCGGTTTTCCGGCGCCTTCAGCCAGCGCACGGCGTCACGGTAAGCCGCGATGAAATTGACGACCGTCGCCTCGTTGGCCTGGGCCCAGCTGCGGCGCGCCGCGCCGACGATGCCCAGGTAAGGGCCGATTACCTCGCGCGCCGTGGCCAGCTGGGTGAAGCCGCGGTTCCTGGCCTGGATGTCGAAGGGCGCGCGCAGCATGGTGGCGGCGTGCTGGCGCTCCATCAGGGCGGCGAAGCGCCGGTCGGTGCCGCCGGCGCGCGCCCACTGCACGTCCGACTCGGCCAGGCCGTTGCGGGCCAGCATCTCGCGCAGGGCGAAGGAAAAGCCGTTGCTCATCGCGTCCACCGACACCGTCTTGCCCGTCAGGTCGGCAAAGCTGCGCACCTCCGGCGTTGCCACCAGGCTGAGGAAGCCGTCGTCCGACCCCATGAAGGCGAAGAAGTCGCTCGGCGGGTCGAACTTCAGTTCGCCCTGCCCTTCCTGGTAGCCGACGATGTTGTCGAAGGCGGTGATCGCGATCTGGTAGCGGCCGTCCATCAAGCCGCTGAACACCTGCTTCGAATCGACGGTGATGTTCAGGGTGGGAGCGATGCCATGGCGGGCGAAAAAGCCCTGGTCCCGCGCCGCCCACAGCGGCAGGTTGAAGCCCCCGCCGAAGCTGATGACGGACACCGGAACCGCCGGCCGGGGCAGCGCGGTGGTGCCGCAGCCCGCCAGCAAGCCGGCGCCGAGCACGCCGGCCATGAACTCTCGCCTCGGCCAGGCGGTACGGCCATTGTTGTGGATTTGCATGCCGGGCAGTGTGAAACCGGCGGCTTCCGGTGGCAAGCACCGGGTGGAAAATCAGTTTTCCGATGGCTGAAACAAGGGCGCCGGGCTGCCGCCGGCGCCGCTCAGACCCGCTCGAGGATGACCGCGATGCCCTGGCCGACCCCGATGCACATGGTGCACAGCGCATAGCGGCCGCCGCCTTTGTGCAGCTGGTTGACGGCCGTGGTCGCCAGCCGCGCGCCGGATGCGCCCAGCGGATGGCCCAATGCGATCGCCCCGCCATTCGGATTCACACGCGGGTCGTCGTCCTGCAGCCCCAGCATCCGCAGCACGGCCAGGCCCTGGGCGGCGAAGGCTTCGTTGAGCTCGATCACGTCCATCTGGGCCAGGGTCAGGCCGGTCAGCGCCAGCACCTTCTGCGTCGCCGGCGCCGGGCCGATGCCCATCACCCGCGGCGGCACGCCGGCCGTCGCCATGCCGACGACCCGCGCCCGCGGCGTCAGGCCGTTCTTCGCGGCAGTGGCCTCGTCGGCCAGCAGCAGCGCGCAGGCACCGTCGTTGACGCCGCTGGCGTTGCCGGCCGTCACCGTGCCGTCGGGACGGACGATGGGCTTGAGCCTGGCCAGCACTTCGAGCGAGGTTTCGCGCGGGTGCTCGTCCTTGCTGACGACGATGGCGTCGCCCTTCTTCTGGGCAATCGTCACCGGCGTGATCTCGCTGTCGAAGAATCCCGCCTGCTGGGCTGCCACCGCCTTGAGCTGGGACGCCAGCGCCATCTTGTCCTGGGCTTCGCGTCCGATCTTGTGGTCGGTCGCCACGTTTTCGGCGGTCTCGGGCATGGAGTCGACGCCGTACAGCTCCTTCATCCGCTTGTTGACGAAGCGCCAGCCGATGGTGGTGTCGTAGACCGCGTTGCTGCGCGAGAAGGCACTTTCAGCTTTCGGCATGACGAAGGGCGCGCGGCTCATGCTCTCGACGCCGCCGGCGATCATCAGCGTGGCCTCGCCCGCCTTGATGGCGCGTGCGGCCGTGCCGAGCGCGTCCAGCCCCGAGCCGCACAGGCGGTTGATGGTGGCGCCGGGCACGTCGAATGGCAGGCCGGCCAGCAGGCTCGCCATGTGGGCGACGTTGCGGTTGTCCTCGCCGGCCTGGTTGGCGCAGCCGAAGATGACGTCGGTCAGGGCCTGCCAGTCCACCCTGGCGTTGCGTGCCATCAGCGCGGCCAGCGGAATCGCGCCCAGGTCGTCGGTACGCACCGAGGACAGGGCGCCGCCATAGCGGCCGATGGGGGTGCGGATGGCGTCGCAGATGAAGGCTTGGTTTGTCATGTGGGTCTCCAGGTCAGGGCGCGATCGGCAGCCCGAGGATGGTTTCGAGTTCGGCGCGCGACAGGCCGTCGACCGTGTCGACCAGCTTCAGGCCTTGCGGCGTGCATTCGAGGGTGGCCAGGTCGGAATAGATGCGCTTCACGCAGCCGATGCCGGTGAGCGGATAGCCGCAACGCGCGACCACCTTGCTCTCGCCCTTCTTGGTCAGCAGGTCCATCATCACCCAGGTCTGCTTGGCGCCGATGGCCAGGTCCATCGCGCCGCCGACGGCGGGAATCGCGTCTTTTTCGCCGGTGTGCCAGTTGGCCAGGTCGCCGGTGGCCGAGACCTGGAAGGCGCCCAGCACGCAGATATCCAGGTGGCCGCCGCGCATCATGGCGAAGCTGTCGGCATGGTGGAAATAGCTGCCGCCGGCCAGCAACGTCACCGGCTGCTTGCCGGCGTTGATCAGGTCGTAGTCCTCCTGGCCTTCGGCCGGCGCCGGGCCCATGCCCAGGATGCCGTTCTCGCTGTGCAGCACCACCTCGATGCCCCTGGGCAGGTGGTTGGCCACCAGGGTCGGCATGCCGATGCCGAGGTTGACGTAGGCGCCGTCGTGGATGTCCTGCGCCACCCTTCGGGCCAGCTGCTCTTTGGTGCGACGTTGGTAGCTCATGACCTGAACCCTCCGCCCTGCGTGGCAACCCGTTCGATCTGCACGATCTTGCTGACGAAGATGCCGGGGGTGACCACGGCTTCGGGCTCGAGCTCGCCGAGCTCCGCGATCTCGTGCACCGAGGCGATCGTGCGCTTCGCGCCCATCGCCATGACCGGGCCGAAGTTGCGGGCCGCCTTGCGGAACATCAGGTTGCCCCAGCGGTCGCCGCGTTCGGCCTTGATCAGGGCGACGTCGCCGTAGATCGGGTGCTCCAGCACGTAGTTGCGGCCGTTGATCTCGCGGGTCTCCTTGCCGTTGGCCAGCTCGGTACCAAAGCCGGTGGGCGAGAAGAAGGCGCCGATGCCGGCGCCGGCGGCGCGGATCCGCTCGGCCAGGTTGCCCTGGGGCACCAGCTCCAGCTCGATCTTGCCGCTGCGGTACAGGCCGTCGAACACATGGCTGTCGGCCTGCCGCGGGAAGCTGCAGACGATCTTGCGCACCCGGCCGGACTTGAGCAGCGCCGCCAGCCCGGTGTCGCCGTTGCCGGCGTTGTTGTTGACGACCGTGAGGTCGCGCGCCCCCTGGTCGATCAATCCGTCGATCAGTTCGTTGGGAATGCCGGCGGTGCCGAAGCCGCCGATCAGGACGGTGGAGCCGTCCTGGACGCCGGCGAGCGCTTCGGCCACCGAGGCGGCGATTTTGTCGATCATGGATGGTGTCCTTGCCTGGTCGCGGCGATTATCGCCGCCGGCCAGCCGCCCGAGGCTTTCGTCAGGCTTTGCGAAAACCCAGCACCAGCAGCGCGCCGCCGACCACCACCGCGCCGATGCTCAGCCACTCGGGGATGCCGACTTCCTTCTTCTCCTTGACATTGAGCTGGATCGGCCCGATCTGGGCCTTGGTGGTTTCCTGCATGAAGCTGAAGCCGCCGGTGAAAAATCCTGCGAGGCCCAGGACGATGAGGATGATGCCGCTGATCTTCATGGCGTTCATGGTTTGCTCCTTGGCCGGGCCTGTCCGAAACGGCTGGGCCCCGGCACCGCTCCAGCGTGTCCGACTGTAGGGCATCGCGTGCTACGCTCAAATTCCCATGTTCAATCCATCCCAGGCCGATGTGCGGCGCTTCTTCTGCTCGGTGCATGCCAAGGGGGCCGCCGGCCACCCGATGGATGCCCTCGAGACGCTCGCCGGCCAGTGGCTGCAGGAGCATCCGGAGTACCACGCCGACCTGGCGGACAGCGACGCCGCCGTGGCGCGGGTCTACGCCGGCGACGACGGCAAGACCAATCCCTTCCTGCACCTGTCGATGCACCTGTCGATCAGCGAGCAGTGCTCGATCGACCAGCCGCGCGGCATCCGGCAGGCGGTCGAACTGCTGGCCGCGCGCCGCAATTCGCTGCACGACGCGCACCACGAGGCGATGGAGTGCCTGGGCCAGATGCTGTGGGAAAGCCAGCGCGCCGGCCGCCCGCCGGATGGCGCCGCCTACGTGGAATGCGTGCAGCGCCGGGCGACAAAGTAAAAAGCCCCGCGGAGCGGGGCTTTGTCCGTGGAGCTCTAGCCGCTTACCGAAACTTGTTTTCCGGCACGGTCTTGAGTTCGCCGTCGAGCGAGGCGACGTAGGCGGCCAGGGCCTTGAGTTCGGCATTGGAGAACTGCTTGGCGATCGCGCCCATCACCGCGTTGTTGCGGCCCATGGTGGGGTTGTTCTCGGTCTTGTAGGCGCGCAGGGCGGCGAACAGGTAATCCTGGTGCTGGCCGCCGATCTTGGGGTAGACATCGATCGGCTTGGAGAAGTTGGCGCCATGGCAGGAGACGCAGGCCGCCTTCTGCAGCAGGGCGGCGACCTTGGGGCTCGGCTCCTGGCTCGGCTTTTCCGCCAGCGTGTGGCCGGCGTCCGCGCCGCTGGCGGCGTAGAAGCTGGCGATGTCGGTGATGTCCTGCTCGGACAGGGAGTCGGCGATGCCGCGCATGGTGGGGTGCTTGCGGTCACCGGCCTTGTAGGCGGTGAGGGCGGCGGCGATGTACTTGGCGCTCTGTCCGGAGATCATCGGCACCCGGTAGACCTCGGGGAAGCTCGCCTGGTAGCCCTTGATGCCGTGGCAGCCGATGCACATGGCGACCTTGGCCTGGAGCGACTTGGCTCCCGCCGGCGCCGCTGCGGCAGGTTTGGCGACGGCCGCCGGAGCCGCTGCGGATGCCGGGGCCGCTGCCGGCGCCTGGGCTTGCGCCAGACCCGTCACGCAAGCGACACCCAGGGCGAAAAGCGTGGTCAACAACTTGTTCATTTTGCGCGCACAATCCAGTGAAGGTTCTGTAGTCCAAATCAACCTTCGATTATATCCAGCGCCTACCGGCGCCCTCCCATCCGACTTCTTTCCTCGAAACCTCCATGAAGTTCCAAGGCTCCCAGAACTACGTCGCCACGCAGGACCTGATGCTTGCGGTGAATGCGGCGATCACGCTCAAGCGCCCGCTGCTGGTCAAGGGCGAACCCGGCACCGGCAAGACGATGCTGGCCGAGGAAGTGGCCCAGGCGCTGGACATGCCGCTGCTGCAGTGGCACATCAAGTCGACGACCAAGGCGCAGCAGGGCCTGTACGAATACGACGCCGTGAGCCGGCTGCGCGATTCGCAGCTGTCCGACGTCGACGGCGGCGAGCGGGTCAAGAACATCCATAACTACATCGTCAAGGGCGTGCTCTGGCAGGCCTTCACGGCCGACCAGCCGGTGGCGCTGCTGATCGACGAGATCGACAAGGCGGACATCGAGTTTCCCAACGACCTGCTGCGCGAGATCGACCGGATGGAGTTCTACGTCTACGAGACGCGCGAGCTGATCCGGGCGAAGCACCGGCCGCTGGTGTTCATCACCTCCAACAACGAGAAGGAGCTGCCGGACGCCTTCCTGCGCCGCTGCTTCTTCCACTACATCAAGTTCCCCGACGCCGACACGATGAAGCAGATCGTCGATGTCCACTTCCCGGGCCTCAAGCAGGAACTGCTGGCCGCCGCGATGAAGACCTTCTACGACGTGCGCAACCTGCCCGGCCTGAAAAAGAAGCCGTCCACCTCCGAGCTGCTGGACTGGCTCAAGCTGCTGGTGGCGGAAGACATTCCCCTCGAAGCGCTCCAGAGCAAGGACGACAAGGTCGCCGTCCCCCCGCTGGTCGGCGCCCTGCTGAAGAACGAGCAGGACGTGACCCTGTTCGAAAAGCTGGTGTTCATGCAGCGCCACAACCGCTGAAACAGCGACCGGAGCGCGCCGTGAACCCCCTGTTGATCGAAGGCCTCACCGACGCTGTCGGCTTCGTTGCCGGCGCCCTGATCGGGTTCGCCATCGCCCGCGTGCTGGGCCTGGACCCCATGGCCGCGGGTTACGGCAACAGCGCCCTGGGCGGCATCGTCCTGTGCGGTCTCGGTGGCGGCGCGGGGGTGCACCTGGCGCGGCGCTGGCGTGCCCGGCGCAAGGACAAATAGCCATGCGCAAGCCCGAGCCGACCACATTGCAGACGCCGCAAGTGCGGCTGGAGCCGATGACCAGGCAACACGCGGCCGGCCTGGAAGCCGCCGCACGCGATGGCGAGCTGTGGAACCTGCGCGTCACGTCGGTGCCGGCGCCGGGCGAAGTGCTTGCCTACATCGACGCCGCCCTCCAGGGCCAGGAGGCTGGGCACATGCTGCCGTTCGTGGTGCATGACGTGGCCAGCGGAGCCGTCATCGGCACGACGCGCTACCACGACATCGTGCCGGCGGTGGAGCGGCTGGAGATCGGCTACACGTGGTACGGCAAACGCTGGCAGCGCAGCCACGTCAACACCACCTGCAAGCTGTTGCTGCTGGCCCATGCCTTCGACACGCTCGGCGCCCGGCTGGTGGGCTGGCGCACCGACAATTTCAACTTTGCCAGCCAGAAGGCCATCGAGCGGCTCGGCGCCCGCAGGGACGGCGTGCTGCGCCATCACGCGCTGCGCCGCGACGGCACGGTGCGCGACACCGTGATGTACAGCCTGGCCGCCGGCGAATGGCCGGAGTCGCGGGCCCAGCTGCAAGACCTGCTGGCCAGGCCGCGCGCCAACGCGAACTGACGGGGTCACGCCATGCTGATCGACTTCTTCTACACCTTGCGCAGCGCCAAGCTGCCGGTCTCGGTCAAGGAATACCTGACGCTGATCGAGGCGCTGAAGGAAGGCGTCGTCGGCCCCATGAGCGACGACGGCGGCTGGGGCATCGACGACTTCTATTACCTGAGCCGCACCGCGCTGGTGAAGGACGAGAAGCACTACGACAAGTTCGACCGCGCCTTCGCCGCCTACTTCAAGGGTGTGGAGATGGTCGCGGACTTCACCAAGGACATCCCGCTCGAGTGGCTGCGCAAGAACCTCGAACTCGAACTGAGCCCCGAGGAAAAAGCCAAGATCGAGAAGATGGGCTGGGACGAGCTGATGGAGACGCTGAAGAAGCGCTTCGAGGAGCAGAAGGAGCGCCACGAGGGCGGCAGCAAGATGATCGGCACCGGCGGCACCAGCCCGTTCGGCGCCTATGGGGTCAATCCGCAGGGCATCCGGATCGGCCAGGACAAGAGCCGCAACAAGAGCGCGGTGAAGGTCTGGGACCAGCGGGCCTACAAGGACTACGACGACACCCAGGAGCTGGGCACCCGCAACATCAAGATCGCGATGCGCCGGCTGCGCAAGTTCGCGCGCGAAGGCGCGGCCGACGAGCTGGACCTGGACGACACCATCCGCTCCACCGCCGCCAATGCCGGCTACCTGGACATCAAGATGGTGCCGGAGCGGCACAACAAGGTGAAGGTGCTGCTGCTGATGGACGTCGGCGGCACGATGGACGAGCACATCCACCGGGTGGAAGAGATGTTTTCGGCGGCCAAGGCCGAATTCAAGCACCTGGAGTTCTATTACTTCCACAACTGCGTCTACGACTTCATGTGGAAGAACAACCGGCGCCGCTTCTCGGAGAAATTCGCGACCTGGGACATCATCCGCAAGTACAACAAGGACTACAAGCTGATCTTTGTCGGCGACGCGACGATGAGCCCGTACGAGATCCTGCAGCCGGGCGGCAGCGTCGAATACAACAATGAAGAAGCGGGCGCCGAATGGCTGCAGCGCCTGACCAGCGCCTTCCCGAAGTTCGCCTGGATCAATCCCGAGCCGCAGGGCGTCTGGCAATACCGCCAGAGCATCAGCGTGATCCAGCAGCTGGTGAACCACCGCATGTATCCGCTGACGCTCAAGGGCCTTGAAGAGGCAATGCGGCTGCTGAGCAAATAGCCAGCCACTTACAATCGCCATCCGGCCTCCTCGTAGTTCAATGGATAGAACGGGTGCCTCCTAAGCGCCAGATACAGGTTCGATTCCTGTCGAGGGGACCACTAAGGTATTGATTTCATGGGGCTTGCTTGATTTCCGGGGACATCGGCGGGACATTGGCGCAACGCACCTGTATGCTCATAAAGTGCCCGCCAAACCCTCGCCACCAAGATCGAAGACGGCGTGCTTCCGTGCAGTTCGACGGCGGGTATTGGATCGTGCTCGCCCACGGCGCCAAGGCGGTGCTGGCGGTTGAAGATCGAGGCGGCCCTCCACGCGCGGGTACCGTCACTTACCGGAACACCTGGGGCCTCGATCAGACCCAGGAATTCACGCTGCGGGCCCCGAAGCGGCTGGCCTGAGAGACTCAAACCGCTTTCGGCTCACCCACGGCCACCAAGTCCTGCGGTGGGCACTGCCGCATGAACTCCATACTGCGTTCGGGCGGCGCGTCCAGCCAAGCGTCGAAGTCCTCCTCGCGCAGCACGACGATCATGCGTTTTTCGTCATCCGGCCGGTGGTAGTTGCACATCACAGGCTGATCGGTCGCCTTGATCATCAGCATCGTGAAGCTCAGCACCTCTTCGCCCGCCGGCGGCTTCCACCAACTCCAAAGGCGAGCGATCCCCAGGGGCTGGCCATCGGCGCGGGAAATGCGCGTTGCAATGTGCTTGCCTGTCCGCCAGTCAGGCTCGTAGAGGGCCCAGGCAGGAATGATGCAGTCCTTGGCCGTCTTCCAGGCATCGCGGAACGCCGGCTTGCTCGCGACGGTCTCGGCGCGTGCGTTATAGGTCGACTTCGTGAGTTTCGTGTCGTTTGCCCAGTGCGGGAGGAGCCCAAACAAACCCACACGGGCCTCCCGATCCGGGAACGGCATCATCGCCACTGCCGCGCTCGCGCGGGCGGTAACGATTGAGAAGGCCCACCACCTCACCGGGTTGCCCGAATCGTTCTTTCACGAGCGCACCGGCGTCTCGGGTATCTGGCCCGAAGGCAAGGTGTGGAAGTGGTTTGACGGGCGTAAACTGATCGACATGGACGCGCTTAGCACCCTGATCACGAAGACGCCCTGGCGTGCCCAGCAAGCGCGGTCGTCGAAAGCCTTCAAATCACTGTTGCACAGCCGTCGGTGCGGTGTGATTGGTAGTCGGTCAATGACTTAGGGAGTCTTAGCGCAGATGGATTCATTGTTGCACTGGATCTCCCGGCAACCTGACGCAGCACGTGCTGCCGTAGCGGCCGCCGGAATAGCTGCCGCCTTTGCACTACTCGGCGTGATCATCAACAATCTTGTGAGTGCTTGGTTAGCCGCGCGACAACTGCGTCACAGCGTTCAACTAGCGGAGAAGGAGCGGTCATTCAAGCTGCGGCAGGAGATCTATCTGGGCGTTGCCGTTGCTTTACAGGCGAACTTCAACGGGATTATCAGGATGGCGGATCTCGGCCTCGCTTATGCGGACGTTGCGAAGGAGATGCTCATGTCCCGCGAGTTCCTGGGAAAGGTCCACGTCGTCGCGCCCCCCAAACTCGTCACCGCGATAAACCTTGCTCAACACCGCATCACTGAATCACTTATCAAGGTGCGCCTTGAAAGGCGCCCGCTGGAGGATGTCCAGTTTTCGATGCAACGCGCACGTCGAGAGTTGGAAAAACATCAGCTCAGCCAAGATGAGTCTATCGCCTGGATGAAAAGTAGAAGTCTCGAAGGGATGATGCATGACGCGGAGTGGAAGCGTCTGGAGAACGCTGTGGACCTTGCGCAGAAGTTCGCCGCAAAGGCGGCGAGCGAGCATGACGAGCACCGGAGTAGCCTAGCCGAGGGCGGGACAAGGCTATTTCTCCTGGCTCAGCGTGAGTCGCTGTTGGCGGCTTCTGCGCTCTTTCCGGTTATTAAATTGATTCGTGAAGAACTCGGCGAGACCTTCGACGAGACTGCCTACCAGGCGTTGCTAAGCAGGGAGCCGCTGCCAGAGGCCCAGGTAAGGGCACTGTTCGGCGCCCCGCAGGTCTCGGGGTAATAGATCGATCGGCCAGCGGCGGGCCAGTCCACCATGTCTAAGCCTTCGAATCGAACAACGGGCGTAATCGTCCGCGATGCGCACAGCGTGATCAAACTGGTGATGTAGTACGGCTACAAGGCCAAGCTGTTGCGGGAGCCGCTGCACGACAGCGTCGACATGCGTCGCCTGCAGAAGCCGAAGCCAGATCCGCTCACACTGGCCGAGGCCGACCTGGTCCTGTCGAAAGTGCGAGATCCGCGGGGCGTGAACTTCTACGAGTTCGCGATTTTCACCGGGCTGCGTCCCAGCGAGCAGATCGCACTACGTTGGGCGCACATCGACCTCAGGGCCGGGACTGCCACCGTGCAAATGGCTCGCACCAGGGCGAAAGACAAGACCACCAAGACGGGCGAGGAACGCACTGTGGAATTGAATGCGCACGCACGGGCCGCAATCGAGCGGCAACGCGCCATCAGTCAGCCAGTCAGCGGCAGGGCGAGCAGGTGTTCGTCGGCATGGACAACTTGCCGTACACCACCACTGACGGCCCACTGGAGGCATGGTGGAAGCCCGCGATGAAGCTTTCAGGGCTGCGGCACAGGGATGCAAGGCAGACGCGTCACACGTATGCAACGCTGTGCCTGCATGCGGGCCTCACCCCGGCGTGAGTGGTCAAGCAGCTGGGGCACAGCGTGGAGATGTTCTATCGCGTGTATAGCAAGGGGATCGAGGGCGCCGATCTGGGCGCCGAAACGCGTAGGCTCAATACGTTTATTGAAAAGCGCGGCTAAAGCAGCACGATCGGCAGTTGTGATTACCCGTCAAGGCTAAAGTCTCCGTCTCACGGCAAATGCTATCCAAAGCCAGTGAAGTACTTAGACCCACCGGTCGTCAGCGACAAAGCATCGTCTTTTGGTCTGAGTAAGTGATTAGTGAGCGCCGAGTCAACCTCTCGCAACCCATACGCCGAAACTGCAACGAGCGGCTGCCGCTCTGAAAACACGGAAACGTGAGTACTGGTCAAGTTGTTTAAATAAACAAAGCCACCTAACTGCAGCGGCCCGGGGCCAGGAGGCAAATACACAACTCTGTTCACCAAGCGTTTTGCAACGCTCGTCAGAAAATTGCGAAGTCTGATCTCATCATCGAATTCTGCTTGATACTCGGCAAGAAAATCTTCCAAGGCAATGATGGGACATATCAACAAGTAATCGCTGAATGCGCGTTGATTTCCTTCGTCAACATCGCATTCATGTGTGACAACATACGCAGGCTGCTCAACTGTGAGGAAGAGTGACTCTTGTTCGTCGAATGCAGGAGATCTTACATCGGTATAAATCAGACCAGCGCCCAATCCCAACCCGGTCGCAGCGCCATAGAACTTACCTACATCTACGGAGCAGTTGTCTTTCAAGACAACGTGAGCTTCCATCCCGGTCATTTAACAACCAATTTTCCCTTGGAAATTACCTTGGCCCCACGCATTGCAGCACGACGAAAGATGCCGTCTTCAACCTTAGTGACGCTACGCGGAAGTGAAGGGGCGTTTAGAACCTGAAGTCGAGTAATTGCGTCATGGACAACCTGTCCCCAAGTGCAACTCTGAAGCGCCATTAGATGCACAAACGGTTCGACTGTCGCGGGTGCGCACTCTAGCATTCCAAACATGCTTTCCTCACTCATCACGACCGCATTCGTGTCGAAGTGGGGCCGCATACGTGTCAATCCGCCGGTCATTGCGCGCGGCGATCGAATTTGCAGGCTATTCATAGCGCGGCTCCAGATTTGCCAACCCCGGCTCACTAAGGCACTCGAAAAACATTTGCTTGTTCTCTGCGTGAATCATGTCGAGGGAGCGAGGAAGTTCCGTAAAGAAGATGGTTATATCGGGATCCGTGATCTCCCGCAAAGTATCCACCTCAAGAATGGCCCCAACCTTCGAAGGCATATTCGGCTGCTGAATCATTGCAGAAGACACGACTTGGACTCCATGCAAATACCCTGCCCTGGGAATTTCTGAGCGCAGCTGGAGATTCTCGGCCTCAATCAAGTGCGTACCAATCCGGATAGCCACATTGAACTGCTTCAACGCTAAGCGATGGTCTTGCCCGGTTTCGAAAAAATCAAGATACTTAAGAGAGTAGCGAGTGACCGCCTTGATAAGTCCGGCGTCCATTAGCACCTGTGAAACCTCAAGGATGGCGTCACGGAATCGGGCCCACCCTGGATAGGGCATCATGCACCCTACCCCGACCATACGATCACCGACAATAATGACAAACTCGCCCCATGTGATTCGGTTTAGCGGAGCGAAGCGCAAATTCGCCTCAGAGCTTCGAACTGAGTCCGGAATTTGCATCGCCGGCAGCGCCTCAATGCTCTCCACGCCCTTAAGCTTCCCGAATAGCAGTCCAGGGATCACTGATGCCGCTGGTACGTTCGCTTCGAAACGAAGTTCGAAAGTAACGTCAATGAGCGGCTCTTTAGCCAACTTCACAGGGAGCTTGACAGTCGAGTCCAACACTGGGGGGGTCATCTAGTCGGCGAGGGTAGCACACGTGCTGCCCTCATGACTCAGCAATTTTGACGATGTCGGCGTTGGGACAAGTTTCGGGACATCCAAGCCAAAGTCGGCCGTATTTATCGGACTCCACGCGTAGAACCGACACACGCTTATCAGCGGATTTCGGTTGATTGCCTTAAGACACAGGTTCGATTCCTGTCGAGGGGACCATCCCCTCGCCTTCCCGGCCCCGGCGACGTTCCCGGCCGCGGGTTAACCCGCAGTCCGGGCCGCCATTGCTTCCAATCAGCGGTACAAAGGCACAGATTTGGCCAGCTGCCCGCCTGTTACAACCTCGCGTAGTTGACACCTTGTGTTACAGCTTGTACAACCTGTCACATGCCTTCGATCGATCATCTTCTGTCAGAGCGGCTCAGCGCGGGCCCGGCCACCGAGCGGGTGGCCAAGCCGATGGTCTGGGAGCCGGACACGCTCGAGGTGGTCCAGGGCCTTTCCCGGATCGAAGAGATCGAACGCTTTCGCTATTCCATCTATGTCGCGGAACAGCACAAGCCGTTGCCTGCGGCAGATCACCGCACCAAGCGCCTGCCCGACGCGGACGATCATTCGGCCTTCCACTTTTGCGTCCGCAACAGCGCGAAAGACCTGGTGGGCTACGCCAGGATGCACTACGCCGAGGCGATTCCGTCGGTCGAAATTGCCCAGCTCGGCCTGGGCGACCTGATCCAGCATTCCCCGAAATCCCTGGGCTTCCTGTCCAAGGTGATGGTGGACCAGTCGCTGCGTGGCCGTACGAAGGCGGTGCGGCTGATCATGACCGTGATCCAGTACGGCTGCGAGCGCTTCGGGGAAGCCGAAGGCGCCGTTGGCCATTGCTCGTCGCAGCTGGTTCCGCTCTACACGCGCATGGGCTTCCGTCCCTTCGGATCGGCTTTCATTGATCCGCACGTCGGGCACCAGACTCCAATGGTTGCCATCTTTCGCGACCTGGCCCATTTCGAGCAGTGTCGCTCGCCCATTGCATCGATCGTCACCGCCCTGCCGGCGCTCGACGAACAACGCACAGCGAGCTTTCGCGAGTACTTCGTCGCGAAGCGCGCCTTCGACGGCGGCAGCCCCGTGACGGTCCGCACACCGTCCCTGTCCAGCCTTCGCAGCGCCATCCACGTCCCCGGTCCAGGCTTCACCAGCCACCGGGCCGGGATCAAGCTCGCGTAGCCGGGCGCAGGATGCCATGACGGGTGCAAGGCAAGAACCGGGCGTTCTGGATCCGCTGCGGACCCAGATCGCGACGTCCCAGGCCCTGTTTGCCGACCTGCTCGAGTCCGCATTGCGGGCCGGCCCGGTGACGGTCGAGCAATACTGCCGCTACCTGTCGATGCAATACCACCTGACGCGGGGCGTGCAGGCATATTTCTTCGCGATCGCCGCCAATTCGGAACTTGCCAGGCGCCGCAAGCTGCGCCGGTTCCTGTGCGAGTTCGCCAACGAGGAAGAGCTGCACTACCTGGTGGCCGGCAACGACCTGCTGGCCCTTGGCCGCAAACCGCTCCCCGAGCCTTTCGACGTCACGCTCTGGCACAGCTACTTCCGCGCCATCGTCGCCACCCGGCCGTTCATCCGGCTCGGCGCCGCGGCCATCCTGGAAAACCTCTCCGCCGGCGTGGCGCGCGAGCCGGCCCGGCGGGCGCTGTCGGCGCCGTTCATGACCAAGGACAACACGAAGTTCCTGGTGCTGCACCAGCACGAGACCAATCCGCACGGCGAGCAGATCCTGGAGGCGCTCGAGGGGGCCTCATTGTCCGAGGCGGAACTGGGCGACCTGTTCCTCGGTGCCCGCCAGGGCACGATCCTGTACCTGCGCATGGCGCGCTGGGCCATTGACGAGAGCGACCTTTCGGCCTGCGCCGACCTCGGCGCGCCGGAAATCTCCTCGTCCCAGTGCGAGGAGATCGGTGCCTTCAGCATGTCGGAGCTGACGTCGGCGGCTTGAAACCTGCTGCCGCCGCAGGAAAGACCTGTTTCTTTCCGCAACGCACCATTGCAATCCGTTACCGCTGTGACTGGCAGACGCCATCAACGTCATTGCCCTGACTTGTCGCGGGCCTACTATTTCGAAAGCCGCCCAATTCCATCCAGACTTCGCAGCGAGGTGACACCATGTCCGCCGACTACCGCATCGAAAGCAGCCAGCCCCTGAGAAGCCGTTTCCTGCCGGGCGCTGCCTCCGAACAGTACCTGGTCAGGGACCGGGCCCTGGCCGTGGCGCTGGCCGCCAAGAGCTTCAGCCGGATGGCGGGCGAAGAAATCCGGGTCGTGCACGTTCCCACCGGAGAAGTGGTCTATCGCAAGGCGGCGTTCGAGCGCACCGACACGAACGAGGAACCCTGACCGCGAGCGCCGGCCTCAGCGCTGGCCGGACCGCAGGGTACGGCTGAGGAGCACGACCGGAATCAACCCGACCAGCACCAGCGCCAGCGACGGCAAGGCCGCCTCGCCCAGGCGCTCGTCACGCGCCAGCTGGTAGGCGACCACGGCGAGCGTGTCGCTGTCGAAGGGACGCAGCACCAGCGTCGCCGGCAATTCCTTCATCACATCGACAAAGACCAGCAGCGCGGCGGCGGCTGTCGACCGCCGCAGCAGCGGCCAATGCACCCTGGCCAGCAACGCAAAGCCGCCGGTTCCCAGCATCCGGGCCGAGTCGTCGAAGCTCGCCGGGATGCGCGCATAGCCGCTCTGGACCGATTGCAGCGCCACCGCGCAGAAGCGCACCAGGTAAGCCCATACCACCCCGATCGCCGTCGACGTGATCCAGTAGCCGGCGCTGGTCTGCGGCGCGGCCTGCTGCAGCCAGCCCACCGGCAGCAGCAGGCCGACCACGATCACGGCGCCGGGCACGGCATAGCCCAGGCTGGCGAGTTGCACCACGCCCCGCGTCATGGCGTCCGGCGCCCGCCGCAGGCTGAACGCGAGCAGCAGGGCGATCGCCACCGCCAGCACCGAGCTGATCACGCCGAGCCGCACGCTGTTGAGGCCCCACTGGACGAACCGGTCCCACGGCAGCACCGACCACTCGGCGGCGAGCGGCCGCAGCATGAACAGCACCGGCAGCACGAAGCCGAGCAGCACCGGCAACAGGCACAGCACCCAGGCCAGCACGGCCGCCCGGCCCCGCAGGCGCACCGGTTGGGCCTCCGCCGCACCGGCGCGGGCACCGCGCGAGGAGGTAAAGCGCATCCGCCGCTGGGCCCGCGACTCCAGCGCCAGCAACGCCGCCACCAGCGCCAGCAGCAACGTGGCCAGCTGCGCCGCGGCGATGCGGTTGTCCATCGCCAGCCAGGCCTTGTAGATCCCGGTGGTGAAGGTCTGGATGCCGAAGTAGCTCGACACGCCGAAATCGGCCAGTGTCTCCATCAGGGCCAGCGCCACGCCGGCGGCCACCGCGGGCCGGGCCAGCGGCAATGCCACCCGGCCGATCCGGCGCGACAGCGGCGCGCCCAGCAGCCGCGCCGCTTCCATCAGGTGGCCGGCCCGCTCCCCCAGGGCGGTGCGCGCCAGCAGGTAGACGTACGGATAGAGCGAAAAGATGAAGACGAAGATCGCGCCGCCCAGGCTGCGGATCTCCGGCAGCATCCGGCCCTCGAGGCCGGTGGCGGAGCGCAGCATGGTCTGCAGCGGCCCGCTGAACTGCAGCGAGTCGGTATAGGCATAGGCCACGACGTAAGCCGGCATCGCCAGCGGCAGCAGCAGCGCCCACTCGAACATGCGCCGCCCCGGAAAATCGAACAGCGTCACCGCCGCGGCGCTGACCATGCCGACCACCGCGACGCCGGCGCCGACCCACAGGCACAGCCACAGCGTGGTCCAGACATAGCCGGGCAGGACGGTGCGCGACATCTCGCCCAGGATCTGCACGGTCTGCCCGGTCGACTGCAGCCACGACGCCAGCACCGCCAGCACCGGCAGCACCAGCAAGGCAGCAAGCAGCAGCAGGAAAGCGTCTTGAAACCGGCGCAAGGTCATGGACACGGAAGGGCCGCATGGCCGTTGATGCAAATGAGAATTGTAAGCATCTACAATTGACTCCATGTTTGTCGCGGTCTCCCAGTTGCGGGTCCAGTACGCCAACCGGCCCCAACCGGCGGTCGCGGACGTTTCCTTCGGCCTGGCGGCCGGCGACATCGGCGTGCTGATCGGGCCCTCCGGCTGCGGCAAGACCACGCTGCTGCGCGCAGTGGCGGGGCTGGAGCCGGTGACGGCCGGCGAGATCCGGGTGTCGGGACAAATCGTCGGCAGCGCGTCCGTCCACGTCCCGGCGGAGAACCGGCGCATCGGCATGGTGTTCCAGGACTACGCCCTGTTCCCCCACCTCGACGTGGGTGGCAACATCGTATTCGGACTGCACCAGTTGCCCAAGCCGCAGCGCGCGGCCCGGGTGGCGGAAGTGCTCGAGCTGGTGGGCCTGCCGGGCACCGAGCGCCGCTTTCCCCACGAGCTGTCCGGCGGCCAGCAGCAGCGGGTGGCGCTGGCCCGGGCGCTGGCGCCCAAGCCGCAGCTGCTGCTGCTGGACGAACCCTTCTCCAACCTCGACGTCGACCTGCGCGAGCGGCTGGCGCACGAAATCCGCGGCATCCTCAAGGCCGCCCATGCGACGGCGCTGTTCGTCACCCACGACCAGCTGGAGGCCTTCGCCATCGGCGACGTGATCGGCGTGATGCACGAGGGCCGGCTGCACCAGTGGGACGACGCGTACACGCTGTACCACCGGCCCGCCACCCGCTTCGTCGCCGACTTCATCGGCCACGGCGTGTTCACCCAGGCGACCCTGCGCGAAGTCGACAACCAGGTGGTGGTGCACACGCCGCTGGGCGACCTGACCGACATGGCGGAATGCCCGCTGCCCAGCGCCTTCGTCGCCGGCGAGTGCGAGGTGCTGCTGCGCGCCGACGACATCGTCCACGACGACGACGCGCCGGTGAAGGCCCAGATCCTGCGCAAGGCGTTCCGCGGCTCCGAGTTCCTCTACACGCTGCGCCTGAAGACCGGCGAAACGGTGCTGGCCCACGTGCCGAGCCACCACGATCACAAGATCGGCGAATGGATCGGCATCCGCGCCCAGGTCGACCACGTCGTGACGTTCAACCGGGCCTGCCCGGTGGCCGGCCGGGGCCTGTGCCAGATGCCATGCGAAATGGCGTGCGAACTGGCGGCGCCGGCCGCCACCCCGCTTCAGGCCTGACGCAAAGCGACCACGGCGCCGCGCAGGTCGCGCGCCCAGGCCCGCCGGTCGCGCCCCAGCGCCCGCTGCGGCTGGCCGAAGGTCACGACGGCACTGATGCGCGGCCCGGCGAGCGTGCGCCAGAGCGAGCCGACGAACGAGTCGTCGCCGATGTAGCACGGGCTCAGGCTGGTGCGTCCGGTCCTGGCGTCGATGAAATTCAGGCCGACCGGCAGCACCGGCGCCTCGGCCGAAATCGCGGCCTGGATCAGGTTGGCATGAAACGGCAGCAGCGTGACCCCGTCGCTGGTCGTGCCTTCAGGGAAGACTGCCAGGATGTCGCCCGCCCGCAGGCTGACGGTCATGTGGTGGACGATGCGCATCGCATCGCGCCGCGATTCCCGTTCGATGTACATGGTGCCGGCACCGGTCGCCAGCCGGCCGATCAGTGGCCAGTGCGCGACATCGGACTTGGACACGAAGCGGCAATGGCGCGCCGCATGCAGCACCAGGATGTCGAGCCAGGAGATGTGGTTGGCGACCAGCATCAGCGGCCCGGCGCCGGGTGTGCTGCCGCGCACCTCGAGGCCGATGCCGAGCACTTCCAGCATCCGCTGCGCCCAGGCCTGCACCGCGGCCTCGCGCCGTGGCTGGCTCATGCGGGGAAAGAGAAAGACGATGGTGGCCCAGCCTGCCAGCGCGTGAACCAGCGCATGGGCCAGCCGGCAGACGGCCCGAAGCGCATTCATGGCCTCAGCCCCGGTCCCGGGCTTCGAACGCCAGCTGGCCCGCCGCGATCGTGCAGCGCACCCGCCCCGGCAGCTCGTAGCCCGAAAACGGGGTGTGCTTGCCCTGACTGCGCAGCGCGCCCGGGGCCACGGTCCACATCGCCTGCGGGTCGAACACGCACAGGTCGGCGACACCGCCCTCGGCCAGCCGGCCGGCGCTGGCCTGCAGCGTGCCCAGCGCGGCGCCCAGCACGCGGGCCGGCTCGCTGGTGACCACGGCCAGCGCGCGGGCGATGCCGGCGCCGCCGTCCTGGCCCCATTTCAGCGCCAGCGACAACAGCAGCTCGAGCCCCGTGGCCCCCGGCTCCGCCTCGGCGAATGGCAGGGTCTTGGCGTCTTCATCGACGGGCGTGTGGTCGGAGACCAGGGCGTCGACCGTGCCGTCGGCCAGCGCCTGCTGCAGCGCATCGCGGTCACGCTGCTGGCGCAGCGGCGGGTTCAGCCGCATCCGGCTGTCGAAGAAGCCGATGTCGTTGTCGGTCAGCAGCAGCGAGTTGATGCTGACGTCACAAGTGACCGGCAGCCCTGCCTCCTTCGCCTGGCGTACCAGTTCGATACCGGCCGCGCTGCTCAGGCGGCACAGGTGGACCCTGGCGCCGGTGTTCTTCATCAACTCGAAAATGGTGTGCAGCGCGATGGTTTCGGCCGCCACCGGCACGCCGGCCAATCCGAGCCGGGTGGCGAGCGCGCCGCTAGCCGCGACGCCCTTGCCCAGGTGCAACTCCTGCGGCCGCAGCCAGACGGTGTAGCCGTAGGTCGACGCATAGAGCAGCGCCCTTTGCATGATCTGGGTATTGGCCAGCGGGATCTCGGCCTGGCTGAAACCGACGCAGCCGGCCTCGGTCAGCTCCGCCATTTCGGTGAGCACCTCGCCCTCAAGCTTGCGGGTGAGCGCGCCGAGCGGGAACACGCGGGCCTGGTGCAGCTTCTCGGCCCGCATCTTGAGCATCTCGACCAGCCCCGGCTCGTCGAGCACCGGATCGGTGTCGGGCGGGCAGACCAGCGCCGTGACGCCACCGGCGACCGCCGCGGCCATCTCGCTCTCGAGCATCCCTTCGTGCTCGTGGCCCGGCTCGCGCAGGCGGGCGGCGAGGTCGATCAGCCCCGGCGCCACGACGCAGCCCGTCGCGTCGATCACGCGGTTGGCGGAAAAGCCGGCCGCAATGGTCTTGATGGAGAGGATGCGACCCGCCGCGATCGCCACGTCGCAGACCTCGTCCAGGCCCGACGCCGGGTCGATCACGCGGCCGTTCTTGATCAGGATTTTCATGTTCTACGCTTCGTTGCCCGCCACGATGCTCATCACCGCCATCCGCACCGCGATGCCGAAGGTCACCTGGGGCAGGATGACGCTCTGCTTGCCGTCGACCACGGCGGAGTCGATCTCGACGCCGCGGTTGATCGGCCCCGGGTGCATGACGATCGCATCCGGCTTGGCCAGCTGCAGCTTCTCTTCGGTGAGGCCGAAGTTCTTGAAGAATTCCTGCGACGAGGGCAGCAGCGCGCCGCTCATGCGCTCGTTCTGCAGCCTGAGCATGATCACCACGTCGCAGCCCCGGATGCCCTCTTCCAGGGTGTGGCACACGCGCACGCCCATCTGCGCCATGTCGGCCGGCACCAGCGTCTTCGGGCCGACCACCCGCACCTCGGCGCAGCCGAGCGTCGTCAGCGCATGGATGTCGGAGCGGGCCACGCGCGAGTGCAGCACGTCGCCGACGATCGCCACCGTCAGGTTGGAGAAGTCCTTCTTGTAGTGGCGGATGGTGTACATGTCCAGCAGCCCCTGGGTCGGGTGCGCGTGGCGGCCGTCGCCGGCATTGATCACGTGCACGTGCGGGGCGACGTGCTGGGCGATCAGGTAAGGCGCGCCCGACTCGCTGTGGCGCACCACGAACAGGTCGGCCGCCATCGCCGACAGGTTGGCGATCGTGTCCAGCAGCGACTCGCCTTTGGAGGCGGAGGAGCGGGCGATGTCCAGGTTGATCACGTCGGCCGACAGCCGGGTCGCCGCGATCTCGAACGTGGTGCGGGTGCGCGTGGAATTCTCGAAGAACAGGTTGAACACGCTCTTGCCGCGCAGCAGCGGCACCTTCTTGACCTCGCGGTCGCTGACGCTGGCGAAGCTGGATGCGGTGTCCAGGATGTGGGTGACGATGTCACGCGGCAGGCCTTCGATCGACAGCAGGTGGATCAGCTCGCCGTTCTTGTTGAGTTGGGGATTGCGCTTGTAGAGCATCCGTCATTGCCCCTGGGTCTGGACCATGAAGCTGAACCGCCCGCCCTCGTCGCGGGCCAGCTCCAGCGATTGAGACTCCGGCAGCGACACCCGGGCGGCGGCGTAGTCGGCCTGCACCGGCAGTTCGCGGCCGCCGCGGTCCACCAGCACGGCCAGCTGCACCTGGGCCGGGCGGCCGTAGTCGAACAGTTCATTGAGCACCGCGCGGATGGTGCGGCCGGTGTACAGCACGTCGTCCAGCAGGATGATGTGCGCGTCGTTGACGTCGAAATCGAGCTGGGTCTGCTGGCCGGCGCCGGACAGGCCGCGCTTGGCGAAATCGTCGCGATGCATGGACGACGAGATGACGCCGGCCGTCCCCGCCAGGGCGAGGTCGCGCTGCAGGCGCTCGGCCAGCCAGGCGCCGCCGGAGGTGATTCCGACCAGCCGGGTCTGCGGCGTGCGCAGGTTCCGGACGCCGCGCTGCAGGTCGCGGTACAGGGCTTCGGCGTCCAGCATCAGGGCGCCGTTGGGCGGCCCGGCTTGGCTCTGGGTACTCACGGCAGGCTCCTCAAGAACTGTTCCAGGATGATGCAGGCAGCGCCCGCATCGGGGTCGGCGGCACCCTGGGCCAGGGCCTCGGTGGTGCTGTAACGCTCGTCCACCTCGAACACCGGCAACCGGGTGCGGCCGCGCAGCTGGCGGGCGAATTTCTGCGCCCGCGCCGTATTGTCGTGGCTGGCGCCGTCCGGGTGGAACGGCACGCCCACCACCAGGGCGTCCGGCTGCCATTCGCGGATCCGGGCCTCGACCTGTGCCAGCCGCGCGTCGCCCTCGGCCCGGATCGTGGCTTGCGGCGTGGCGCTGCGCAGCATGCGGTTGCCCACCGCCACGCCGGTGCGCTTCAGGCCGTAATCGAATGCCAGGAAAGATTGGAGATGCTCGGGGACGTCGGGCGCCGCGCTCACGCGTGCCCCGCGTCCGCAGACAGCATCCAGGCCTCGACGCCCAGCAGCGACAGCGCCTTGGCATAGCGCTGTTCGACCGGCGTGTCGAAGATGACCGCGGTGTCCGCGCTGACCGTCAGCCAGCTGTTTTCCGCCAGCTCCGATTCGAGCTGGCCTTCGCCCCAGGCCGAGTAGCCCAGCGAGACCAGCACCCGGCGCGGACCGGCGCCGGTCGACATCGCTTCCAGCACGTCCTTGGAGGTCGTCATCTCCAGTCCGCCGGGAATCGTCATGGTCGACGCATAGACCGGTTCGCTCGGCGCCATGCCCTTGGCGAACACCGCGTCGTGCAGCACGAAACCGCGCTCGGTCTGCACCGGGCCGCCCTGGAACACGGGGATGCCGACCAGGTCGTCGCGGCGCAGCGGCAGTTCGACCTTGTCGAACAGGCCTTTGAGGTTGATGTCGCTGGGTTTGTTGATCACCAGCCCGAGGGCGCCGCGGGCGCTGTGCTCGCACAGGTAGACGACGCTCTTGGCAAAGGCCTCGTCTTCCAGGCCGGGCATCGCGATCAGGAAGTGATGAGTCAGGTTGATGGTGGTCTCATCGGCAGGCATGATTGAAGTTTACTAGACGCCATGGAAAAGACCTATCCCGCAGGCCTGATGTGGTTTCGGCGCGACCTGCGCGCGACCGACAACGCGGCGCTGTTCCAGGCGCTCAAGTCCTGCCGCCAGGTCCACTGCGTCTTCGTGTTCGACAGCGCGATCCTCGACAGCCTCCCGCGGCGCGACCGCCGGGTCGAATTCATCCGCGAGTCGCTGGTGGAGCTCGATGCGCAGCTGCGGGAGCTGGCGCACAGCGCGGGTGCGGGACTGATCGTGACCCACGCCGCGGCCCTGCGCGAGATCCCGCGGCTGGCCCGCGAGCTGCAGGTGCAGTCGGTGTTCGCCAACCACGACTACGAGCCGCTGGCGGTGGTCCGCGACGCGCACGTGCGCGGCGCGCTGGCGGACGCCGGCATCGCCTTCCACACCGCCAAGGACCAGGTGATCTTCGAGCGCGGCGAGCTGCTCACGCAGACCGGCAAGCCCTACGCCGTCTTCACGCCATACAAGAAGGCCTGGCTGGCCAAGGCCGACGCCTACTATTTCACGCCCTATCCGGTGGAGAAGTACGCCGCCGCCCTGGCCGACCGGCCGGCCGCGCTGCGCCTGCCGGTGCCGTCGCTGCAGGCGCTGGGCTTCGAGGCCACCAACCTGGGCGAACTCAAACTGCCGACCGGGACCAGCGGCGCGCGCGACCTGCTGGCCGAGTTCCTGGAGCGGATCGACCGTTACGGCGAGACCCGTGATTTCCCCTCGATCAAGGGGCCCAGCTATCTCGGCGTGCACCTGCGCTTTGGCACTGCGTCGATCCGCGCGCTGGCCGGCACCGCCCGGCAGCTGGCCGCCCAGGGCAGCCCGGGCGCGGCCGTGTGGCTGAGCGAGCTGGTCTGGCGCGACTTCTATGCCCAGGTGCTGGCGAATTTTCCCCACGTCAGCGACGAACAGGGCCACAGCCACAGCTTCAAGCCCGACTACGACGCCATCAAGTGGGACCACGGCAAGCACGCCGACGCGCTGTTCGCCGCCTGGTGCGAGGGCCGCACCGGCTATCCGCTGGTCGACGCCGCGATGGCCCAGATCAACCAGAGCGGCTACATGCACAACCGGCTGCGGATGGTGGTGGCCAGCTTCCTGACCAAGGACCTGGGAGTCGACTGGCGCCGCGGCGAGCGCTACTTCGCCCTGCACCTGAACGACTACGACCTGGCGTCCAACAATGGCGGCTGGCAGTGGGCCAGCTCCACCGGCTGCGACGCCCAGCCCTGGTTCCGGATCTTCAATCCGGTCAGCCAGAGCCGCAAGTTCGATCCCGAGGGCCGCTTCATCCTGAAGTACCTGCCGCAGCTGGCCGGCCTGCCGGTCGAGGCGCTGCACGCGCCCTGGACGGCGAGCCCGGTGGAACTGGCGGCGGCCGGCATCGCGCTGGACCAGACCTATCCGGCGCCGATCGTGGTGCACGAGGAGGCCCGCGAGCGCACCCTGCAGCGCTATTCGGTGGTGAAAAAAAACGCCGCTTGAAGCGGCGTTCCGGGTGGCGGCGGGGCGCCGGTCAGGCCGCGATTTCCGCCGCGCAGTAGTGCTTGACCAGGCTGAGCAGTTCTTCTTCCGAATAGGGCTTGCCCAGGTAATGGTCCACGCCCAGCTCGCGGGCATGCTCGCGGTGCTTCTCGGCGATCCGCGAGGTGATCATGATGATCGGCAGCTTGGACAGGCGCTCGTCGGCGCGGATGTTGCGCGCCAGGTCGAAGCCGTCCATGCGGGGCATCTCGATGTCCGACAGCACCACCGCCGGCCGCTCTTCCGCCAGCTTGGCCAGGGCCTGGATGCCGTCGGCCGCCAGCGCGACCCGGTAGCCTTCGCGCGCCAGCAGCCGCTGCGTGACGCGGCGCACCGTGATCGAATCGTCCACCACCAGCACCAGCGGAATCTGCGGCGCCGCCTCGGCGAGCGCCGGCAGCTTCAGGCCGGCCTGCTCCAGCACCTCGGGTTGCGCGTTGTCGGCGCTGAGCTGGCGCGCCAGGTCGCCGTACACCGTGGTCAGCGCCACCGGGTTGTAGATCAGCACCACCGCGCCCGACGCCAGCACCGTCATGCCGGCCAGGCCGGGCAGCCGCGCCAGCTGCGGGCCGAGGTTCTTCACCACCACTTCCTGGTTGCCCAGCACTTCGTCCACGTGCACCGCAATGCGCTGGGCGGCGCTGCGGAAGATCACCACCGGCAGGGTCTTGCCCTGCGGTTCGTTGCTGCGCTGGGAGGCCTGCAGCAAGGCGCCGGACCAGAAGAACGGCAGGCTCTCGCCGCCGAACTCGTAGCTGCCGGTGTTGTAGGCCTGTTGCACTTCCTTGGCCGGCGCGCGCCGCACCAGCTCCACCAGGTTGGCCGGAACGCCGACCGACAGCGTGCCGGTGCGGATCATCACCACCTGCGTCACCGCCGTGGTGAGCGGCAGCACCAGCTTGAAGCTGGTGCCCCGGCCGGCCTGCGTGCGGGTCTCGATCCGGCCGCCGAGCGCGTTCACCTCGGAGCGCACCACGTCCATGCCGATGCCACGGCCCGCCAGCTCCGTCACCGCGGCCGCGGTCGAGAACCCCGGCATGAAGATCAGGTTGGCCGCTTCCTGGTCGCTGATTTCCTGGCCCGGGGCGATCAGGCCCTGCTGCAGCGCCTTCTCGCGGATCCGGGTGATGTCCAGGCCGGCGCCGTCGTCATCGAACTGCACCGACACGTCGTTGCCTTCGTGGCTCAGGCCAATCACGATGGTCCCGGCCGCTTCCTTGCCGGCCTGCGACCGCTTCTCGGGCGCCTCGATGCCGTGGGCCACGCAGTTGCGCAGCAGGTGCTCGAAGGCCGGCGTCATGCGATCGAGCACGCCGCGGTCCATCTCGATCGAGCCGCCGGTGATGTCCAGCTTGACCTGCTTGCCGGTTTCCTTGGAGGCCTGGCGCACGACGCGGTACAGGCGGTCGGAGATGCCCTCGAACTCCACCATGCGCGTGCGCAGCAGGTCACGCTGCAGCTCGCGGGTCTGGCGGGCCTGGGCGATCAGGTCGTCCTCGGTCGCCTCCACGGTCCGCTGCAGATTGCGCTGCACGGTCGCCACGTCGTTGACCGACTCCGCCATCATCCGGGTCAGCTCCTGCACCCGGGTGAAGCGGTCGAACTCGAGCGGATCGAAACCGGCAGCCGTGTCCTTGGCTTGCGCCAGGCGCGACTGCATCTGCGATTCGGCCTGCACTTCGATATCGCGCAGCTGGGAGCGCAGCCGGTCCAGGTTGCCCGACAGATCGTTCAGGGACGACCGCAGCTGCTTGAGTTCGGCTTCCAGCCGCGAGCGCGTGATCATCACCTCGCCGGCCTGGTTCACCAGCCGGTCGAGCAATTGCGAACGCACCCGCACCGCCTGGTTCGAGGCCTGCCGGATCGGCGCCAGCAGCGTCGTGGCCGGCAGCGCGATCACGTTGCGTGGCGTGGCCGGCACGCCGGTTTCCTGCGCCGGCAGTTCCGGTGCGGGAGCTGCCGCGGTCACCAGCGGTTCCAGCTCCGTCACCTCGGCCAACGCACCGCCGGTGGCGCGCAACTGGTCGAGATTGGCCTGCAAGGCGTCGAGCCGCTGCAGCAGGGATTCGAGATCGGTCGGCTTCACCCCTTCGAGGCCGAACTCCTCGATCTCGGACTCCATCCGGTGCGACATCTCGCCCAGGCGCAAGGCGCCGGCCAGCCGGGCGCTGCCCTTGAGCGTGTGCAGCGCGCGCAACACCTCGTCGCGGGCACCGCGGTTGTCCGGCCGCGCCACCCACTGGCGCAGGGCGCCGCCCAGCTGGGGCAGCAATTCGCCGGCCTCTTCCTCGAAGATCGGAAACAGGTCCGGATCGATGACGTCGGCGACGTCGATCGAATCGTGCTCGTCGTCCAGGTTGCGGGTCGGACCAGCCACTGCCTGCGGCAACACCATCGTCGCGGCGGGCGCGATCGGTTCCTGCGGCACCGTCGGAGCAGCGGCCACGGGCTCGGGCTCGATGGCGACCGGGGGCGGCGCGGTGTCGAGCGCGGCAAAATCGCTGAGCACGACTTCTTCGTCGGCCTGCTCGGTGCGCTGGGGAATGTCGAGATCCTGCAACCGGTGCAACGCCTCGGCCACGCCCGGTTCCGGCTCCTTGAGGAAGCCGGCGGCGAACTGGTGCAGCAGGCGCCGGATTTCTTCCGCGGCTGCGGTGAAGGCCTTGCCATGCTGCGGCGTGCCGTACGCCAGCAACTGGGTCTGGCCAAGGGCGCCTTCGAGCGCGCGGGCCACTTCCGACAGGGCCTCGAAACCGACGGTGGCGGAGCTGCCGGCCAGCGCATGCGCCAGGCCGACCGTCGAATCCGGAATCGGCGCGTTGAGCTCCAGCGCCCACTCCGAGACTTCGGTCTCGAGCCGGCGCGACCATTCGTCCGCCTCGTTCAGGTAGACGTTGTACAGCGGGATGCCGATGCGCAGCGTGCCGATCACCTTGACCTGCTCGTCGTCCATCGCGGAGTCGGAGTCCGCCTCCAGATCCTGGATTGCTTCGGCCGGCGCCTCCGGCGGCGGAGCGAGCTCCTGCATCAGGCCCGGCACCACGAAGTCGTTCGGCGGCAGGTCCAGTTCGGTCGGCAGCTCGGCGCGCTGGGCCACGTCCGACACTTCGGCCAGGCTCTCGAGATCGATCCCTTCGATGCTGATCGGCGGCTCGGGCAAGGGCGTGTCGGCAACAACGGGCGCGGGGGCTGCCCCCAGGTCGAAGTCGAATTCCGCCGCCAGCTCCGCGGACATCTCCTGCTCAGCGGGTTCGGTCGGCGGAGCCTCGTCGAGCAGGTCGAAACTGAAGTCGGGCAGCGCGATTTCTTCGGCTGCCGGCGCGGGCACCGGCGCCGGTGCGGGCATTGGCTCGGGCTCCGGCAGGAGCTCCGGCAGCTCGAACGTGAAATCCTCGGCCGGGGCCGGGGCCGGGGCGACTTCCGGCGCCGCGGCGAACGCTTCGATCTCGAACGTTTCGACCGCCTCCTGCGGCACTGCGACCACCTCCGGTGCCGGCACAGCGGCGGCCTCGGGCGCGGCCTCCTTGCCCGGGAACACCAGCGGCACCAGGCGCTGCTCGGTGCGCATGGCATCGGCGGCAACGCGGAAGTGGCCGGACGTCCAGCCGCTGTCGGTGCCGGCGGCGATGTCCTCGACCCAGAGCGCGAAACCGCGCATCGCATCGGCGGCCAGCGTGCGCATGTCCTGCGTGGCCGGCTTCTGCTCGGCCAGCCAGGCATTGAGCACCTGCTCCATCGACCAGCCGGCCTCGCCGAACTCGGTCAGCCCCACCATCCGCGAGCTGCCCTTGAGCGTGTGGAACGCGCGCCGCAGCGTCGTCAATTCGTTCAGGTCGGTCGGATTGGCCGTCAGCGTCTCGAGCGCCGCCAGGCCGTTCTGCACCACCTCGCGCGCTTCCTCCAGAAAGATGTCCTGCAGGTCGTCTTCCTCGAAATCCTCTTGCGCGGTGGCCGGGGCCGGGGCCGGAATGGCCTGCATGGTGACGGTCTTGGCCAGATCGCTGAGCGCCGCGGTGGCGGCACCCGAATCCTGCGCCGTCACGGCAGCGGATGCCTCTCGCGCGCTGCTCGCCATGCCCGAGTGCCCGGCCAGCGCCGCATGGCCGGCCAGCGTGTCCAGCTTGGCAGTGAGTTCCGCGGCGCCGGTGACCGGGTCGGCGTCGGTGACGACGGCCGTCACTTCCTGCGACAGCATGTCGTCGCCCAGCGAGACGCCGGCGTCGGCCTCGCCCAGGTGGTGCGCCGCCCGCCCCATCAGCGGCTTGAGCTCGCCGGTCTGGTCGTCGTAGACGAACAGCTTCTTGGCCAGCGCCGGCTGGTAGTTCAGCATGTCGATCAGGAAGCCGAGCGCGCCCAGGTTGTTGCCCAGCTTGTCGAAGGTGCCGGCGGCGCGGGTCTTCTCCTCGTCGACTTCGTCGACCAGGATCTGTTCCACCGCTTCGCGCATGCGTAGCACCGCCTGCGAGGCCTGGTCCAGGCCCAGCACCGAGAGCACGCCGCGCATCTGCGAGAGATGGCTGGGCGCTTCGCGCAAGCCGGCCTTGTCCTGGGGATTGCGGAAGAAATTGTCCAGCAGCTTCTCGAGTTCGCCCAGGGTCAGGCGCAGCTCGCCCACCACGCTGCCCATGGTCTGGCGGTCACTGACGCGGCGGTACAGCTCCTCCATCCAGGTTTCCAGCGGCTGGGCCTGCCCGCCCTGGCGCACCCCGTCGAGCCGCTCGGCCAGCCGCGCCGTGCGCGCTGCCAGCTGCGAATCGGTCGGGTCCAGGTCTTCGAAGGCGGCCTCGAGATACAGGATGGCCGTGGCCACTTCCATCGCCAGTTCGGCGCCGGGCGGCCGGGCCGACCGCGCCACGCCCTCGATCGCGGCATTGAGGGCCAGCGCCAGCGGGCCGCTCGGCGGGTGGAGCTTGACCAGCGAGTCGGTCACCAGGTGGAACTGCTCGAGGACGTTCTTGATCTTGTTGGCATCGCCCCCGGACAGCGCCGACCAGGTTTCCTTGGCCGCGCTGATGCGCTTGCGGGCCTGTGCCAGCAGCATCGGGTCGAAGCGCCCGAACTGGCTGGTCTGGTAGTCGACCGGCTTGAACCGCGCCAGGCTCCAGGCCTGGCGCACGGCCGTCAGCGCCGGGGCATCGGCAGCGCGTGCCGGGACCGCCTGCGAGCAGAAGAACACCAGGTCCTGGGCCAGCCGGTCCGACACCGTGACTTCGCCCTTGGCCAGCGAGGCGTACTGCATCAGGACCCGGGAAGCGGCGCGCTTCACATAGATGTCCATCGGCAGCAGGCCCTGGGCCAGCGCCTCGAAGTAGCCGGCAGCGATCTTCCAGAACACCTTGGGCTGGCGCACTGTCTGCGAAGCAGCGAGGCCGAGGCTGAGCGTGACCAGGTCACGCGCGG
>CALRYV010000013.1:0-140119 GCA_943372495.1 Ramlibacter sp. 2FC
GGCGACCTCGTCAAAGGCTTCCACTCCTTCCAGCTCCTCGAAAACGATCCCGAAGCCGTTCTCCCAGAGCGCATCGGCGGAGATCAGGGTCCGGGTGGCCGGTTCGAAGAGGATGACCGAGTGCGGGTCGTGTCCGGGAGCGCCATGAATCTGCCAGCGGGAGCCACCCAACGTCAGTTCCTGGCCAGGTGTCAGGACCGAGTCGAAACCAAAGCGCGGACACCGCTGTCCGGTCGGCGCGTAGCTGAGCGCCACGGGATCCCAATTCAGCACGGAATCGGCCATTCCGGGCGGAATCAGTGTTCTTGCGCCGGGATATGCCAGCTGCAAAGCGGCGTTGCCGCCGCAATGATCGCTGTGCAGGTGCGTATTGAGCAACAGGTCGAGCGGCCGGTTCCCCAGCGCGCGACGGACAAGGGCAACCGTCTGCGCTGAATGGGACGAATAACCGGAGTCGACCAGGGCGGTGCCCTCTGGGCAGTCAAAAAGAATCCCGTTCGCGGAAAGCCATCCGCGTTCGAAGACCTGCAGGCCGGGTGGAAACGCGGCCGTGTCGGAAGGCGTGGGTTTCAGGACGACTCCAGGTGGGTTGAGCAACAGACCAAGCCGCTATTTTGCTGTCCGCAGCTCCCGGCGCAGGATCTTGCCGACGTTGGTCTTGGGCAGCTCGTCGCGGAACTCGATGTACTTCGGCAGCTTGTAGCCGGTGAGGTTCTGGCGGCAATACCGCCCGACATCCTCTTCGGTGAGGATCGGATCGCTTCTGACGATAAAAACCTTGATCGCCTCGCCCTGCTTCTCGTCGGGAACTCCGACTGCGGCGCACTCGACGACACCCGGGCACAGCGATATGACGTTCTCGAGTTCGTTCGGGAACACATTGAAGCCGCTCACCAGAATCATGTCCTTCTTGCGGTCGACGATCTTGGTGTAGCCGTCGGCGTCCATGATCCCGATGTCCCCCGTGCGGAGGAAACCGTCGGGCGTAAATGCGGCGGCATTCTCTTCGGGCTGCTGGTAGTACCCGGGCATCACGTTCGGACCCCGGATGCAGATTTCGCCAGACTCGCCCAGCGGCAGCGGCAGCGACCGGCCGGTGTCGTCCTTGATCGCCAGGTCGATCCCAGGCAAAGGCAGCCCGATGCTTCCCGAAAACGTGCGGGCCATGACGGGATTGTTGGTGCCGATCGCGCAGGTCTCGCTCATCCCCCAGCCCTCCACCATCGCGCAGCCGGTCACCTCCTGCCACTGGCGCGCCGTGCCTGCGGAGGCGGCCATGCCGCCGGCCTGGGAGACGCACAGTTGCGAGAAATCCACCGACTTGAATTGTGGATGCTGCAGCAGCGCGTTGAACAGCGTGTTGACCGCCGGCAGCAGGTGAAATGGCCGCTGCTTGAGGACCTCGATGAACTTGCCGATGTCGCGCGGATTGGGAATCAGGGTGAGATGCGAGCCCCAGCGGATCGCCAGCAGGCACAGGGTGAGCGCGAAGATGTGATACAGCGGCAGCGCCGCGATGCTGTTGACCCGGTTGACGTCGCCGACCCGCTTGAGCGCCGGAGTGAACCAGGCCTCGGCCTGCAGGATGGCGGCGACGATGTTCCGATGGGTCAGCACGGCGCCCTTGGACAGGCCGGTCGTGCCGCCGGTGTACTGCAGGAACGCGATCGAATCCAGCGACTGCGACACGGGCTTGAGCGCCAGGGTCGAACCTTGGGCGATGGCCTGGTTGAAAGTCGTCACCTTGCGCCCGCCATCGAGCGACAGCTTGTAGGCCGGCACCATCTTCGCGAGGTGCCTGACAGCGAAGGTGATCCAGCGTCCGAACCAGAAACCGAGCAGGTCGCCCATCGAGGCGATCACAACGTGCTTGACCTGCGTCGCCTCGATGACTTCCTCCAGCGTCGTTGCGAAGTTCTCCAGAATCACGATCGCGGTGGCACCGGAGTCCTGCAGCTGGTGCTCCAGCTCCCGGGCCGTGTACAGCGGATTGACGTTGACGCAGGTGTAGCCTGCCCGCAAGACGCCCGCCATCGTGACGGCGAACTGCGGAATGTTCGGCAGCATGATGGCCACCCGGGCGCCGGGCTCCAGGCCCTGGTTCTGCAGCCATGCCCCCAGGGCGGCGGAGAACTCGTCGAGCTGGCCGTACGACATCCAGCGTTCCATGCAGACCGAGAACGGCCGCGCCGCATTCTTGCGGAAGGACTCCTCGAGCAGGTGCGTCAGAGACCGGTACTGGCCGGGATCGACATCGTGCGGAACGCCCTCGGGATAGCTCTTGAGCCAGATTTTTTCCATTGCATGCTCCTTGCCGCCGATTGTCGAAGCGCCGGGCGCCCGCGGTTAGCGGGCAAGTCCTAGGCAAAGGACGATCCGGTCCCGCATGAGACACATCGCTGCCGCCACAATTGCGCATGCCCACGACGCGTCCGCCATCCACGCTCGCCCGGATGCTGAGGGGCATCCTGCTGACGTCGCTGGTCGGTGCGGGAGCATGGTTCGCCTGGTTCTGGGACCGGTCGCCCTGGCTGGCAGGAGCGGGCGTTGCGCTCGTCGCCTTTGGCTATTGCGCCGCCCTGGCCTGTGAGTTCCTGGCGTTGCGGCGCATCAACCGCGGCGATCCGGTGCCGCAGGCGGGCTGGCCCGCGCTCGGCCGGGCCTGGCTGGCGGAAACGCTGCAAGCCCCCCGCGTCTTCGGCTGGCGCCAGCCGTTCCGGTGGCGGGCCGTCGCCGACCGCGCCGACGTGGAGCCAGCGCTGCGCGGCCAGCGGGGAGTGGTCTTCGTGCACGGCTTCATTTGCAACCGCGGCTTCTGGACGCCCTGGTTGGCGCGGCTCGCGGGCGGTCGCCATGCGTTCGTCGCGGTCAATCTCGAGCCGGTGTTCGGCTCGATCGACGATTACGTGCCGATCGTGGAACAGGCCGTCGCCCGTGTCACCGCGGCGAGCGGTCGCGCTCCGGTTCTCGTTTGCCACAGCATGGGAGGCCTCGCGGCCAGGGCATGGTTGCGCACTGGGCCGCATGCCGCGAGAGTTCACCACGTCGTCACCATCGGAACGCCCCATCGCGGCACCTGGCTGGCCCAGTTGAGCCGGCTGCGCAACGGCCGCCAGATGGCCTTGGGGAGCGACTGGCTGCGGCAGCTCCAGGCCGACGCCGCCCGGCAGCCGCAACCGCCGTTCACATGCTGGTACTCCAATTGCGACAACGTCGTCTTTCCCGCGTCGACGGCGACCCTGCCCAATGCGGCCAACAGGTTGGTGGTCGGGGCCGCGCACGTCGAGCTCGCCTTTCATCCAGAGGTCATGGACGCGACGCTGGCCCTTCTCATCGGCCTGTAAGATGGTGGCCAGTGGCGGCCGGCCCTCGGCAAGCCCGGGAGAACCAAGAAGGACACCCCATGGCATTGATCGTCGTCATGGAAGACGACGCCGGCACCCGCATGCTCGTGGCGTCTGTGCTCAGGCGGGATGGCCATGTCGTGTTGGGCGCGGAAGACGCCACGCAAGGACTGGCGCTGGTGCGGCAAAGCCGCCCGGAGCTGATCATCAGCGACGTCCAGATGCCCGGGATGAACGGCTTCCAGATGCTTGCGGCCCTGCGGCAGGACCCGGCAAGCGCGACCACGCCCGTCATCCTGCTCACCTCGCTGCAGGAGCGCGCCCATGTCCGCATCGGCATGACCACCGGTGCCGACGACTACATCACCAAACCGTTCCGGCCCGACGAACTGCGCGATGCGGTGGCGGCGCAGCTGAACAAGCGCAACGTCCAGGCCAGCCTGCGCTCGATGGCGGTCGAAGCGGCCGTGGAAGTGGCGTTGGTGGAGCAGAAGCACGAGCTGTCCCGGCTGTACGAACAGCGGCTCGCGGCGGAGCTGAGCGAGCGCTGGCCGGCCGGTGACGGCAGCGCGGGCGACGAAAGGCTGGACAGCGCCACGGTGCTGTTCGCCGACATCCCGAGCAACGCCGCCATGGCGGAGAAGCTCAATGCGGACGAACTGACCGACCTGGTCAAGAAGATCTACGGCAACGCCAACGACACCATCCAGCTGTTCGGCGCGCGGCATATCCGCTTCGTCGGCGAAGGCGCGCTGGCGGTGTTCGCCGGCACCACCGACACCCATACAGTCAACCACGCGTTGCGGGCCGTGCGGGCGGCCGTAGGGCTGGTCGATTCCGGCCGCGGCATCAACCAGTACCTTGCGCAGCGTTATCCGGGCCGGGACCTGCCGCCGTTCGAGATCAACGTCGCACTGCACACCGGCACCGTCACCCTGACGATGTTGAACGATCCGCTGCATGGCACGGCGCAGGTGCTGCCGGTGGGCGACGCGGTGAGCGCCACCATGCTGTTGCAGAAACAGGCGCGCGCGCTGGGCTGGCCGGTGGCCGCCAGCGTCGCGGCTTTGCGGGCCATCACCGGCGCAGTGCGGACCGGCCGCCGCGCCCTGCTGGAACTGCCCGGGCGTTCGACGCCCATGGACGCCATCGAACTGGTGGGCCTGGCCCTGTGACCGCCGCTGCCCGGGCAATGAGGATGTTCTCGCTGCGCCGGATCCTGGCCACCAGCCTGGTGCTGCTGGCATCGATTCCCGCCGTGCAGGTCGCATGGATGATGACCCGGGCCGGCACGCTCGCGGTGGAAGACCTTGCCGGCAAGATCCTCACCCAGGTGGCGGCCCTGGTGCAGACGGGCACCGAGGCCCACCTGCGCCAGGCCCATGACGTGCTCAACGGACTGGTGCGGGAAAAAGGCGCGGGCCAGCCCGACCTGCAGCGCGCCCGCGACGGCCTGCGCAACCCGGCGCAATACGAAGCCATGGCCATGGCGTTGAGCCGGCAGATGCCGGAAGTGCCGACGCTGCATTTCGGCAACCTGCGGGGCGAGTACCTTGGCGTGACGGCCGGCGCTGACGGCGCCCGCATCGGCATCCGCCAGCCCGGGGGCCAGGGCCGCGTCTTCTACACCGTGAACCTGCCGGGCGAGCGCCATGCGGTGCAATCCGTGGAAAGCGCCAATTTCGAGCCGCGCAGTACGCCCTGGTACGCGGGCGCCGTCAGAGCCAAGGGCCGCGTGTTCTCGCCGGTGCAGGTGTCGGCGGACCACAAGCAGCTGATGGTGAGCCTGTCGCAGCCGGTCTACGACGCCGACGGCGGTGTCGCCGGCGTGTTTGGCGCCGACCTGTACCTGCAGCAACTCGCCGACGTGCTCCGCACCCAGCGCATGAGTTCGCGGGGCGCGGCATTCGTCGTCGACGAGAAGGGTTTGCTGGTCGCCAGTTCCGCCGGCGATGCGCTGTTCGGCGACGAAGGCGGCAGCTTCCAGCGCCGCACGCCGGCGGCCAGCGCGAACCCCGTCATCCGCGCCGGCTTTTCCGAGCTGCAGCGGCTGTGGGCCGCGCGCACCGGCGACTCGGTCGCGGTCGACACGGCACTGCGCCGCCTGCCCGGCGCGAACGACGCGCTGCTGATGGTGCAACGTCCGTTCGGTGAGGCGCTGGGCCTGCGCTGGACGCTGGTCGTCGCCGCGCCGGAAAGCGACTTCACGGCGGACGTGACGCGCGCCGGACGCAACTCGCTCGCCGCCATGGCCCTGCTGATCCTGCTGGGAACCCTGCTGGCGTTCTTCATCGCCCAGCGCATCGGCCAGCGGCTGCGGGCCTTGAGCCTCGCGGCGGCAAAACTGGGCCGCGGCGAAGTGCCTGCCATCGAACAGGGGACCCGCATCCGCGAAGTCCACGAACTCTCGGTGGTGCTGCACGACAGCGCCGAACAGCTGCAGCACTTCCGCGACCAGGTCCAGGCCGATGCCAGGGCACTGCAACACGCCAACGACACGCTCGAGACCAGGGTGCAGGAGCGCACAGCCGAACTCGCCGCGTCGCGCGAAGAGGCGCTGGCCGCGGCCCGGGCGAAATCGGCCTTCCTGGCGACCATGAGCCATGAGATCCGCACGCCATTGAACGGCGTGGTCGGCATGAGCACCTTGCTGGCGGAGACCTCGCTCGACGCGGAACAGCGCGACTACCTGGCCACCGTGCGCCTGTCGAGCGACCAGCTGCTGTCGGTCATCAACGACATCCTGGACTTCTCCAAGATCGAGTCGGGCAAGCTCGAACTGGAACTGGAGCCCTTCAGCCTGCGGTCGGCGGTCGAAGAGGCCTGCGACATCGCGGCGCCCAGGGCGAGGGAAAAGGGGCTGGAGCTGATCATCGACGTCGCCGACCAGGGACCCGGCGCCGTTCCCGAGGCCGTGCTGGGCGACGTGACGCGGCTGCGCCAGGTGCTGATCAACCTGATCAACAACTCCGTCAAATTCACCGCCCAGGGCGATGTGTCGATCCACGTCCGCCAGTTGGGAGGGCTGGACGCGGGCGGCCGTTGCCGGCTGGAGTTCCGGGTCAGCGACAGCGGCATCGGCATTCCGGCGGACCGCATCGGCTCCCTGTTCGAGGCCTTCACCCAGGTCGATACCTCGACGACGCGCAAGTACGGCGGCACCGGCCTGGGGCTGGCGATCTGCAAGCGCCTGGTGGACTTGATGGGGGGCGAGATCGGCGTGGAGAGCGAGCCGGGCCGGGGGTCGACCTTCTGGTTCACGGTTGCCGCGCCGCCGGCGCAACTGGCACCCGCCTTCGATCCGACCGATGCCGCGATGCTGCAGTCGATCCGCGCGCTGGTGGTCGACGATCACGCCACCAACGTGCGGATCCTCACCCGCCAGCTCGAACGCTGGGGCATGCAGGTGGTGAGCGCCGACTCCGGCGCGCAAGCGCTGCAATGGATGAACCAGTCGCAGGAGCGGCCCGACATCGTCATCACCGACATGCACATGCCGGAGATGGACGGCCTCGCGCTGGCCCGCGCGCTGAAGGCGCAACCGGCCTGGCAATCCATTCCCGTGCTGCTCCTGAGCTCCGGCTTCATGCCGGCAGCCGACGACGGCGCCCAGTTGTTCACCGCGCGGCTGCTCAAGCCCGCCCGCCAGAACCAGCTGTTCGAAACCGTCCTGCGGTGCCTGTCCGCTGATCCGGCGGCGGCCGGCCGGGTGGCCGCCGTCGCCGCAGACCTCAAGAAGCACGTGACGATCCTGGTCGCCGACGACAACGCCGTGAACCTCAAGGTTGCCTGCGCGATGCTGTTGAAGCTGGGGTATGACACCGAGACTGCCGTCAACGGGCACGAGGCGGTCGAGGCCTGTGCCCATGCCGCGGTCCGGGGCCTGCGGTTCGGCGCGATCCTGATGGACGTGAACATGCCTGACGTGGACGGCCTGCAGGCGACGCGGCAGATTCATGCCGCATGGGGCGACAGCGCGCCGCCGATCATCGCGTTGACGGCGGCCGCGTCGGCCGAGGACCGGGCCCGCTGCGAAGAGGCGGGCATGGACGATTACCTCACCAAGCCGCTGCTGGTCGCGGCGCTGGCCAGGATGCTCGAGAAGTGGGTGCCCGTGGCGCAAGGCGGGCCGCCGGTCGCCGCGCCGGTCACGGACCAGGGGGCCTTCGCCGCCGCGGCGGCGTCCGGCGCTGTCATGGACTTCGCGCGCTTGCAGGAATTCAGGGACTACGACGACGATGCGCTGACGATGACGCGCGAAGTCATCGCCCTGTTCCTGGCCGATGCGCCGCAGCGGCTGGCGGCCATCGACGCCGCGATCGGGGCCGCCGACAGCCACGCCCTGGCCCAGGCCACCCATGCGCTCAAGGGATCGGCCGGCAACGTCGGTGCGACGGCCATCCAGCAGGCGGCCAGCGAGTTCGAGGCGCTCGCCGCGCAGGCGCAGGCGCTGCCGCCGGACGCCGCCGACCGCCTGGCGCGACTGCGCCAGCTGTGGGAGCTGACCCGCGCCGCCCTTGCCACCTGACCGTAGTCGCGCCTACTCGCCCGCGGCGTTCCTGGCAATGTGAATTTCGCACAGGAAATCTGGCGTTAATCCCCCTTTCTGAGGGCTTCCATTTCCTAAGCTTGCTCCATCACAAGTTGGGGATCGACATGGAACTGTTCACAGATGGTGCGTATTCCGGCGGTAATCCGCCGCGGGACGGATTGAATGGAGCGGGGTCCGGACTGGCCCTGGTGATGGATGAACTCGCATACGGCGTCTTGGTCACGAGTCTGGACAATCAGGTGCTGCACGCGAACCAGGCGGCGCGCCATGAACTGGCGCGCAGGCGCGTGCTGGGGGTACGCAACCAGTTGCTGTACGGCTGCACACAGGAAGATGGCAAAGCCCTGCAGGAGGCGCTGACCAAGGTCGGCCAGGGCAAGCGCAGCATGGTCACGCTGTCGACGCCGGACGGGTTCAGCCTCACGATGGCCGTGCTCCCGCTCAAGGTTGACGAAGCCGCGGGCGTCGTGCGCGCGGCCTTCATGTTTTCCCGGGCGTCGGTCTGCGAGTCGCTCATGCTCTGCTTTTTCGCCCGCGGCCACAACCTGACTGCGACGGAAGAGCACGTGCTGGGAATTCTTTGCCAGGGCTATTCGGCGCCGCAGGTCGCCTCCCAGCTCAACGTTGCGGTGTCGACCATTCGCAGCCATGTGCGCAGCCTCTGCGCCAAGACCCGCTCCAGCGGCGTGCGGGAACTGGTCAACCGGGTCGCCGTCCTGCCGCCGGTGGCGCCGTCGTTGCGGCATGAAGTGATGCATTGACCCGCTGGTGCCGGCGCGGCACGCATGCTAGAGTCATCCGGGTGTGGGGGGAAAGAACATGCCTGCGACGATGCAATCCGCAAGCCCCGAGGGGCTGCTCGCGACGCTGAATCCGATGCTGCAGCCCCTGGCGCAGCGCGGCGCAATCCGCAATTACAAGAAGAACAGCGTCATCATCAACGAAGGCGATGTCGGCGAATCGCTGTTCATCCTGTTGCAGGGCCGGGTCAAGGTGTATGCCACCGACGACAGCGGCCGCGAAATCACCTACGGCAACATCGATGCCGGCGACTTCTTCGGCGAGATGTCGCTGGACGGCGGTCCCCGCTCGGCCTCGGTCATCACGGTCGAGCCCTGCGTCTGCTCGGTGGTGACCCGCAATTCGGTGCGCGACCATCTCGCCGTCGAGCCCGACTTCGCGATGGAACTGGTGGTGCAGGTGATCCGCCGGGCCCGCGCCGCCACCGAAACGGCGCGCAAGATGGCCCTGCTCGATGTCTATGGACGGGTCATCTCCACGCTCGAGAGCGAGGAGGGGCCGGGCCGCGCCGGTGCCCCGGTGCTGCTGCAGCAGATCACCCACCAGAGCATCGCCAGCCGGGTGGGCGCGTCGCGCGAGATGGTCAGCCGGCTGCTCAAGGACCTGGAAAAGGGCGGCTACATCGAGCTCGGGGTCAAGAAAATCACGCTGCTCAAGAAACTGCCTTCGCGCTGGTGAGGCCCGCGTCAGGCGCGGTGTTTCCCCGCGCCATTGAGCAGTTGCCGCGCGATCTGTGGTGCCGCCGCGCTGGTGCCGCGCAGCCGCACCACGGAGCCGCTCAGCGTTCCCGCCGCGTTCACGCCTTGCAACACCGGGTTCTCGTCGCCGTTCGCCTGCGACCGCGGCATCTTCACGACCCCGGGCCGTTCCGGCCGTGAGTGGTCCGGATCGGGCCGGCGCGGCGAATAGAGCGCCCACTTCGGATCGCCGCTGCCAGGGTCACCGGCCAGGTGGCTCATGCGCGTCGCGCCCACCGACACCGTCCGACTGCCCGTGGCGATGCTGTTGAAACTGCCGCTGCGCCGGATCAGGCTGGGGTTGGACGGCACATCCACCGCCGCATCGAGGTCATAGTCGGCGTCCTCGAAATGCGACTGCCGGGCGCCGTTGCGCGACCCGCCCACGACGTCGTCCCGCTCGATGTAGGCGTCGACGACGCATTGTCCCGCCGCGGCGGTCAATGTGACCCGCCAGGGTCCGCTGGGCGCCGTGACCACGCCCAGCTCGAAGCTGAAGGTCCGGGCCAAGGCCACCAGCACGCAGGTGCCGTTCGCGCCGGTTGCGACCGACGCGGGATAAATCACGGCGCACGCCGGCAACCCCGACCCGGTCACCCACATGCGCGACTCGCCGATGCGCAGCGGCGGCAGCGCGGGCAGGCCCGGCGGGGTGAGTTCGATCCGCACGTCATGGGCGCCGGGCGGCAGCCACAACTCCAGGAAGCTCTGGGTCCGGTCGTCCGGCGGCACCTGCCAGCGCAATGTGGCCTGGCGTTGCCACGGTGCCTTCGGCTGCCGGGCCGCGGTGAGCGGCACGCTGGCATGGGTGCGCGACTGGTAGCCGTTGCCGGCCGCCAGCACGATCCGCAACCGGCCACTGCAAAGGTCGACCAGCTGGTCCATCGCTGCCTCCAGGATGGACGTGCCGTCGTGCGGACCGGCGAGCGTGCCGAAGCTGACGTTCACTGTGACCTGCGCCGTCGGCTCGCAGCGCGACAGGATGTAGAGCAGGCCGTCCAGGATGCCGACGTTCATCGACCCGCCCGAGGTGTCGCGGACGGTGTCGTAATCGAGTTGCACCGCCACGATCGCGCAGCGGCTGGCGGTGTCATGGGCCCGCTCCCAACTGGGCGGCGCATCGAAACCCGGCGGCCGGTTGGCGACCCGGGACGGCAACGGCACCGGACCCGCCGCCAGGTCGAGCACAAAGCTGCCGTGGCTCTGCGCGGTGTCCAGGGCCTGGAAGCCCGGCCGCCCGCCGGGCGACTTCTGCCCCAGTGTCGACAGGCAGAGGTCGACGTAGACGCCGGCCTCGTCGCAGACCCCACGGCGGGTGTTGTCGGCCATGGCGCGATGGATTTCCGCGGCCGTCAGTTCGTGGCCGTAGCCCATGCGGTTCGGCACCCGGCCCACGCCCTGGCCGTCCTGGCGCCAGAAGAATGCCGTCCGGGGCCGGCCCGCCGCGTCAAGGAAGTTCGCATTGGCCAGCGCCAGGCTGTCGTCGATCAGGCCGAGCACGTCGCCCGACAGCAGGTCGGCGGCTGCCCCTTGGCGCGGCGACCGCGATGAACGTGAGTCGACGGGGCTGCGCAGCTGTTCGCCCGCGGGCAGGCCCAGCTCGAAGCGTTTCACCACTTCGTGCAGACGACCTCCCGGCCGGATCTCCTGGAAGAAGCGCCGGCTGACCTGGACCGAGCAGAACCGCAAGCCGGCCGGCGCGGCGCGGGACGTGAACACTTCGCGCACCCGCACCGCATGGGGCGACGCCGCGGCGATGAACCTGGCGATGGTCCAGCCCGCGTGCAGTTCGACCATGCCGGGGAGCCACCGGTCCGGTTGCTGGTGGTAGCCGGAGAACCGGTCCGCCTCGGCCCACACCAGGTAGGGATCGAAGCCGTTGGTGGCGCCGTCGCGGGACCAGTCGATCCCGGTGAAGCTGCCCGTGGGGAGCCGGCTCCAGGCCATGCTATTTCCACTCCGCCAGGGCCTTCTTCCAGACCCAGCCCAGCAGCGGGGCCTGCGTCACTTTCCAGGCGGCCGGCTGGTACTGGTAGAAGCTGCTCGCACCGTCGGTCATGGACACCCGCGGGTCAAAGTCCAGCGCCGCGGCGTGCTTGCCGTGGAACCGGCGGCCGTCGAACCCCCACTCGTTGACCTCGCCGCCGCGGCAGCGCGACACGAAGAACTCGCCCAGGGCCGTGCCCAGCAGGCGACCCGCGGCGCTGTCGACCGGAAAATGCAGGCCGGCCACCGTCCGGTTGACGGCGACGCGGGCGGCGAAGCGCTGCAGCTGGTCCTGGTACTTGCTTCCGGTGCGGTTGGCATCCTGCAGCATGGCTTGCAGCACCTTCGCCACCATGAAGGTCTCCGTGGCATGGCCGCTGGGCCAGCTGCCGTGCCCCGGCACCTGGACCATGGGCTGGATCTGCGGCGACAGCATGCCGGGCCGGGGGCAGCAGAACGCGTGCTTCAGGCGCATTTCGACGTCCACCGTCATCGACAGGGCCAGCCCCGCCAGCGCCTGGGTCCAGGGCTGGCGGTACGGCTGCATGCCGAGGATGGAGGCCCAGAACGGAACCTGCGTCGGCATGGTCTGGGCCATGATCTCGCTGGCCCGGCTCTCCCGCAGTTCGGCGTAATTCGCGACCAGGTCGGCCTGGCTGGCGAAGATGTCCTTGGTCGGGCGCACCAGCCGCACCACCGGTTTGGCGGCCAGCCTGCTGGCCAGCAGGTCGACGAACCTGACCGTCACCGCCTCGCCCTTGGTGGCGAAATCCAGGCCGGAGAGCAGTTCGACCGAGCAGGTCTGCATCCGCTGCTGCACGTCCCACTGGCCGAGGTGGTCGGGCTCGTCCAGTGGCACCGGCAACTTGAAGGGGAGGGTGGCGCCCGCGAACGGCCCGACCAGCGCGGCCCGGTTCTGCGTCAGCGCTTCCGCCAGCATCGGCGCAGCGTCCGGCCCAGGCGGTCCGCCTGCACCCCAGCCGCCCCAGCCGCCCCAGCCGCCCCAGCCGCCCCAGCCACCCCAGCCACCCCAGCCACCCCAGCCACCCAGTGTGCTCATGCCTTGGTTCCTCTCGTTGTTGGTTCTGTTCAGGCCGGCAGGCCGGCGCGCAACAGGGCGTCGGCAACCGTGGAAGCCAGCACGCCCTTGGCCGGCGTGCGCGCCAGGAACTGCGTCACCGTGAAAGTGGGCTCGAGCTGCAGCAGCTTCTGGACGGTGTCGCGCGCGTCGTCCATCTGGCCGGACAGGGACTGCGCGATCGCCAGCGCACGGTAAGTCGAGGTGTGGGCGCGATTGGCCTTGAGCGAGCGTTTCGCCAGCTCGATCGCACGGTCGTACTTGCCCGCCGTGACGGCCGCCGAGGCCGCGAGCGAATCGTAGAAATAGCGCAGCGGATCCAGCGGCGACAGCAGCAGGGCGCGCTCGCTCGCTTCGAGCGCGTCCTCGCCATTGCCCTTGAAGGCGTTCAGCGTTCCGGTCAGCAGCCAGGCCAGCGACTCGTTCGGATTGATGCGCAGCGCGGCTTCATAGCTGCTGGCGGCGCCGTCCAGGTCCTTGACCAGGTTGGTCAGCACGAAGCCCTGCACCGTCAGCGCTAGCGAGGAGTCGGGATCGTTGTCCAGGGCGCGCCGGGTCGACTCCATGGCCTGCCGCGCCTGGGCTTGCGGGTCCTGCGACCAGCCCTGCTGCACCAGCAGCACGTGCCAAGTCGCCAGCCAGGCATGGGGCGCGGGATGGCGGCGGCTGCGCTCGACCAGGTGTTCCAGCATCTCGCGCGAGCGCTTGAAATCCGACAGCGCATTGCGGTGCATCAGCGCCACCGCTCCGAGCAGCAGCGTGTAGCCTTCGAGCGTCGGCAGCGCGTGGCGCTGCGACCGTCCGACCTCGTGCCGCATCACGGATGCGCTGACGGCGGCGACCAGCCGCGCGATCAGTTCGTTGTCGGCCGCGAACAGTCCGCCCACGCGGCCCTTGAGGTTGTCGGCCCAGACGATGTTTCGGGTCGCGGTGTCGATCAGCTCGACGAACAGCGAGAGGTCCGCGCCGCTGGAGCGGCAGACTCCGGACAGGATGTAGCTCGCGCCCAGGTGGGTCTTGATGTCCTCGACCGAGTCGGTGCGGCCGCAAAAGACCGTGGTGGACATGCGCGAGATCACGTGCATCTCGGAGGTTCTCGACAGCGCGGCGATCACCTCGTCTGCCAGTGCTTCGCCGAGCATTTCGTGCCCCGGTTCGCTGCTGCCCATCGAGAACGGAATGACGGCGATGGTCGGCCGCAGTTCCAGCTGGCCGGCCGGCCCCTGCGCGATCACCGGCTGGTGCCCTGGCGGCCCGACCCGGTAGACCTGCACCGGCTCCGCGATGTGTTTCAGGTAGCAGCCGCCGAGGTCCTCGATGTCCGCGTCGACCATCGGCGCGAGCCGGTCGCGCAGGTCGGCGGTGATCACGAATTCGCCGGGGCCCGCCAGGTCGGTGATCCGCGCGGTCAGGTTGACGTCGGAGCCATAGATGTCGTGCCGGTCGGCCACGAAGCCCGCGACGTGGGCGCCGATGCGCAGGTGCAGCTGCTGGTGCTGGGGCCGGCCCTGGTTGCCTGCCCGGGCCAGTTCCAGCAGCCCGAAGCCGGAGCGGATGCAGCCCAGGGCGTCGTTGAATTCCAGCATCAGGCCGTCGCCCAGGCTCTTGACCATGCGCCCGCCATGCAGGGGGAGCAGGCGGTGCTCCGCCTCTCCCACGAGCGATTGCCAACGCGTGACGAAATCATTTTCGTCCAGCTCCATCAAGCGGACCGATTCGACCACGTCCATCACCATCAGCACCTTGATTTGCCGTGCGGCGCGGGGGACGGGGACGGGGGTGAAAGACATCGTAGGCGTAACAGCGCGTAAGAACCTCCTCATTCTGGGGGAGGTTCGGCGCTGGCGTGCCGCCGAGGGTCGCGCGCCGTGCCGCGCGCCGCCGGATTGTTGTATCAGTGCCGAATGAACGGCTCCGGGCTCAGGGCCCGCCGGGCCGCCCCGAGGGCACTGAAAAGACAAGCGTGGGGGCCATCTCAGGCCGCGGCCAGTTCCGGCAGTGCCTTGACGCGCTGGTAGATCGGGGTGAAGTCGGGCGCGGTCTTGTCGAACAGCTCCTGGAAACTGTCGATCACGAAATAGGTTTGCTGGTAGCTGTCGATCTTGTAGCGGGTGCGCATCACCCGCTCGATGTCCAGCGGCAGGCGCTGCGGCTCGGGGCTGCGCACCGAATACTGCAGCTCGCCGCCCGAGCTGAGGATGCCGGCGCCGTAGGCCCGGATCCCGTCCGGCTGGCGGATCAGCCCGAACTCGATCGTGTACCAGTACAGCCGGCTGAGCAGTTCGCAGGCATCGAGCCCGTGCGCCTTCAACCCGCCCTTGCCGTATTCCTGCATGTGGTCGGCGAATACCGGGTTGAACAGCAGCGGCACATGGCCGAACAGGTCGTGGAACACGTCCGGCTCGACGATGTAGTCGAATTCCTCCGGCTTGCGGATCCAGTCGGTCACCGGGAACTTGCGGTTGGCCAGCAGGGTGAAGAACGGCACCTCGGGAATCAGGCCCGGGACCGTGACGATCTCCCAGCCGGTGGCCTTGTGCAGGCGCTCGTTCACTTCCTCGAAGCGCGGGATCCGCTCCTTGGCGCCGAGCGACGGCAGGGCCCGGATGAACTCGTCGCAGGCCAGGCCCGGCAGCAGCGCGGCCTGCCGCTCGTACAGGCGGCGGTAGGTGTCGTGGTCCGCGCTCGTGTACGCGGCGTAGTCTTGCGGGCAGGTGTAGTCGGCCCCGGCGCGCGAATAGTCGCCGCGCGGCGGCCGGTCGCTCGCACCATAGACAGCAGGTTCGGCAGCCATGTCCGGGCGGCTCAGGCTTTGGACGTGGCGTCGAGCACGCCGCGCCGCATCTGGTCCAGTTCCATGGTCTCGAACAGCGCCTTGAAGTTGCCCTCGCCGAAACCCTCGTTGCCCTTGCGCTGGATGAACTCGAAGAAGATCGGTCCCAGCTGGTTCTCGCTGAAGATCTGCAGCAGCAGCTCGCCGGGATTGCCGTCCACCAGGATGTTGCGCGACTGCAGGTCCGCGACGTTTTCGGTCAAGCCCGGGATCCGCTTGGGCAGCAGCTCGTAGTAGGTCTCGCTGGTGTCGAGCAGCGTGACGCCGGCGAACTGCAGCGCGTCCACCGTCTGGTAGAGGTCGGTCGAGCCCAGCGCGATGTGCTGGATGCCCTCGCCGTGGTACTTGTCCAAGTATTCCTGGATCTGGCCGGACTTCTCGTTGCCTTCCTCGTTGATCGGGATCCGGATCTTGCCGCAGGGGCTGGTCATGGCCTTGCTCTTGACGCCGGTGGCCTGGCCTTCGATGTCGAAGTAGCGCACTTCCCGGAAGTTGAACAGCCGCTGGTAGAAGTCGGCCCACTCGCCCATGCGGCCGCGGTGCACGTTGTGGGTCAGGTGGTCGATGTAGGTCAGGCCGAAGCCGGCGGGGTTCAGGGCCTCCTTCGAGGGGATGCCGGGCAGGGCCTCGAAATCGACGTCGTAGAAGCCGATGTTGCCGATGTCGCCGTCCTGCGCGCCGTTCTTGCCGCGCCAGCGGTCGACCAGGTAGATCAGGCTGTCGCCGATGCCCTTGATCGCGGGAATGTTCAGCTCGCCGGGGCCGGCCACGCCCGCATACCCCCAGGCGCCGAGCTTGACGGCGCGCTCGTAGGCAGCCTTGGCGTCCTGGACCCGGAAGGCGATCGCGCAGATGCTGGGGCCGTGCTGGCGGGCGAAGCGCTGGGCGAACGAATCGGGCTCGGCGTTGATGATGAAATTGATGCCGCCCTGGCGATAGAGGATCACGTTCTTGTGGCGGTGCCGCGCCACCGGCTTGAATCCCATCCGCTCGAACAGCTCGCCCATGGCCTTGGGGTCCGGCGCGGCGTATTCGATGAACTCGAACCCGTCGGTTCCCATCGGGTTCTCCCACGCGGTGGCGGCTTGGGTGGCTTGTTGGGGCAGGGCAGCATTCATTGGCATCTCCAGCGGGGGAAGGTTTCGACTGTAGCGCGCGGCCGCTCAGTTTTCCGCTGTATCCGGGCCGGCTTTACGGCTTTGACGCAGTAAAATTGCGTGATGACCGAAACAAACGCACTCGACAAGCTGGACAAGGGCATCCTGCGCCTGCTCCAGGAGAACGGTCGGGAAACCTACGACGTCATCGGCGAGCGGGTCGGGCTGTCGTCGAGCGCGGTGCTGCGCCGGGTCAAGCGGCTGGAAGAGGCTGGCGTGATCGACCACTATGTGGCGCTGGTCCGGCCGGAGGCGGTGGGGCTGGGCCTGACGGCCTACCTCAACGTGCGGCTGGAAAAGCACACCGAGCGCCACAAGCGCAATCCGATGGACCTGTTCCGCGCCAGCGTGCAAACCTGGCCCGAGGTGGTGGAGTGCGCCGCGCTGACCGGGGAGATGGACTACCTGCTGCGGGTTGTGGTGCAGGACATGGCGCACTACAGTCGCTTCATCATGGACACCCTGCTCAAGCATCCCAGCGTCCAGGACTGCAAGACCAGCTTCGTGCTGGACCGGGTGAAGGCCACAACCGCCGTTCCGTTGTAGGACAAGGCCTCATGCTCATCTTTCAGGAGCTGAAGAGGCGTATGCGAATTGGATTTCCAGTGGTTCGGCAGGGGATTAGGTAGAACTACCTGAGCGTTGCCGGAGCGCCACCATGGCCTTGGTTTGTCCGGGAAAACCCTTACATTGAACGAATGCTTCAAACAGTCCATGAGTCCCGCGCCAGCCCGGTGATCGTTCCGATCCGGTCGCTCGGGCCCAGCCACCGCGACCGCATCGCCGCCCACCTGCAGGCGCTGGACGGCGACGACCGCTATCTGCGCTTCGGCTATCCGGCCACCAACGAACAGATCGCCCGCTATGTCGACGGCCTCGACTTCGACCGCGACGACATCTTCGGCATCTACAACCGCAAGCTGGAACTGATCGCGATGGCGCACCTGGCGTTCTCGCAGCAACCCGAGCACCGCTCCTGCGCCGAGTTCGGCGTGTCCGTCCTGAAGAAGGCGCGCGGGCGGGGCTATGGTTCGCGGCTGTTCGAGCGCGCCGTCATCCACGCGCGCAACGAGGGTGTCGACCTGATGTTCATCCACGCGCTGACCGAGAACACCGCCATGCTCAAGATCGCGCGCAATGCAGGCGCCACGCTCGAGCGCGCCGGCTCCGAAACCGACGCCTACCTGCGGCTGCCGCCCGCCACGCTGGACAGCCGGGTCAGCGAAATGGTCGACGAGCAGTTGGCCCAGACCGATTACCGGCTCAAGCAGCAGGCGCGCAGCTTCCGGGATTTCCTGGCCAGCATGCAGGATGTGCGCCAGGGCGTGCGCGAAGGCCGCCACAAGTCCGGCAGCTGAGTCCGCGGGGCCTGCGGCCCCGCACGCGCGGTCGCCAATCCGCTATCCTTGACGTCCCCTCCACTACCGCACGTCCTGCACCCTAGGCCTGTGTCCGACCCGCACCCTGCGCGCGCTTCCGAGAAGGAAGACAAGCGAACTTTCCTGCAGAAAGTCGCCGAGTTCATCCACCCAGGACCGGACTCGAAGGCCGAGTTGATCGAAACCCTGGCCGATGCAGAAGACAACGACATCATCGGCGCCGAGTCGCGCGTGATGCTCGAAGGCGTGATCCGGATGGCGGACCAGACCGCCGGCGAAGTGATGGTCGCCGCGCCGCGGATGGACCTGATCAACATCGACTCGCCGTACGACGACATCATGAACATCGTGATCGACACCGCGCACTCGCGGTTCCCGGTCTACGAGGGCGAACGCGAAAACATCATCGGCATCCTGCTGGCGAAAGACCTGCTCAAGCTGCAGCGGGCGCCGGAGCTGAACATCCGCGCGCTGCTGCGCCCCGCGGTGTTCGTGCCCGAGACCAAGGGGCTGAACGACCTGCTGCGCGAGTTCCGCGGCAACCGCAACCACCTGGCGATCGTGATCGACGAGTTCGGCCGGGTGGCCGGGCTGATCACCATCGAGGACGTGCTGGAACAGATCGTCGGCGAGATCGAGGATGAATTCGACATTCCCGAGGACGAGGGCGACATCTTCGGGCTGTCCGACCGCACGTACCGGGTCAGTGGCGACACTTCGATCGACCGCGTCAACGAATCGTTCGGCGTCACGCTGGTGCCGACCGACGGGGTACAGGACTTCGACACCATCGGCGGGTTGATCGCCCACGAGATGGGCCACGTTCCCAAGCGGGGCGAACACCACGCCCTGGCCGGGCTGAACTTCGTCGTGCTGCACACCAAGGGCGGCGCGGTGCGCTGGTTCAAGGTCTCGCCGGTGGCCGACGACGACCGGACTGGCTAGTTTGCAGCGGCTGGCGCCATTTGCGATCGCGCTGCTCGCGGGGCTGGCGCAGGCCATCTCCATCGCCGCACCGTGGGGTGGCCAACCGCAGTGGTGGCTGCAACTGCTGTCGCTGGCCGCGCTGGCCTGGTTGCTGCAGCGCGAACCGCGGCCACGCCGCGCCTTCCTGCTGGGATGGACCTTCGGCACCGCCTGGTTGACGGCCACGTGGTGGTGGCTGTTCATTTCCATGCACACCTACGGCGGCCTGGCGGCGCCGCTGACGGCCATCGCCGTGGTCGGCCTGGCGGCCTTCCTCGCGCTCTATTACGCCGCCGCGGCGGCCCTGGCGGCGAAGTGCCTGGGGCGCTGGGGCGCCGTCGGGTTCGCCGCGCTCTGGTCGCTGGCGGAGCTGCTGCGCGTCACGGTCTTCACCGGCTTCCCCTGGGGCGCCGGCGGCTATGCGCACCTGTCCGGACCGCTGGCCGGCTATGCGCCCTGGATCGGCGTGCACGGCATGACCTTCCTGGCCGCGCTGGTGGCGGCGGCCGCGGCCGGCGCGCCGCGCCAGCGCGGCGTTGCCGTGGCGGCGCTGGGCGCGCTGGCGCTGGGGCTGGCATTGCCGCTGGCCGGGCCGTTCAGCACCGGCGCCGGCCGCATCGGCGTCACCCTGCTGCAAGGCAACATTCCGCAGGACGAGAAGTTCCAGCCAGGCAGCGGCATCCCGCTGGCGCTGGACTGGTACGGGCGCCAGTTGCTGGCCGCCACCACACCCCTGGTGGTCGCGCCGGAAACCGCGATTCCGCTGTTGCCGCGGCAGCTGCCCGAAGGCTACCTGGCCGCAGTCACCGAGCGCTATTCGACCGGCGCGCAGGCGGCACTGATCGGCGCTCCCCTGGGCAGCATGGCCGAGGGCTATACCAACTCGGTGATCGGCGTGAAGACCGGCGGCATGTACCGCTACGACAAGCACCACCTGGTGCCGTTCGGCGAGTTCATCCCGCCGCTGTTTCGCTGGTTCACGGAACTGATGAACATCCCGCTGGGCGACTTCAACCGCGGCGCCGTCGGCCAGCCGTCGTTCGACTGGCAGGGCCAGCGCTTCGCGCCCAACATCTGCTACGAAGACCTGTTCGGCGAGGAACTGGGCCGGCGTTTCGGCGACGCGGCGACCGCGCCGACGGTGTTCGTCAACGTCAGCAACATCGGCTGGTTCGGCAACACGATCGCCATCGACCAGCACCTGCAGATCAGCCGGCTGCGGGCGCTGGAATTCGAGCGGCCGATGCTGCGGGCCACCAACACCGGTGCCACCGTCATCATCGACCACCGTGGCACCGTGACCCATTCGCTGGCCCGCTACACGCGCGGCGTCCTCACCGGAGAGGTCGAGGGCCGCACCGGCATCACGCCGTATGCGTGGTGGGCGGCGCGCGCCGGCCTCTGGCCGCTGTGGCTGCTTTTCGGCGCGATCGCGGCCTGCGCACTCCGGCAGCGGCGGCGTGCCGGGGCCGCCACGTAAAATCAGCGGTTTCCCCGCGCACCTTCCCTCATGTTGACCTTCCAGCAGATCATCCTCAAATTGCAGTCCTACTGGGACGCGCAAGGCTGCGCGCTGCTCCAGCCCTATGACATGGAAGTCGGCGCCGGCACCTCGCACACCGCGACCTTCCTGCGCGCGCTCGGCCCCGAGCCCTGGAAGGCGGCCTATGTCCAGCCCAGCCGCCGGCCCAAGGACGGCCGCTACGGCGAGAACCCGAACCGGCTGCAGCACTACTACCAGTACCAGGTGGTGCTCAAGCCGGCCCCGGCCAACATCCTGGAGCTGTACCTCGGCTCGCTGACGGCGCTGGGCTTCGATTTGAAGAAAAACGACATCCGCTTCGTCGAGGACGACTGGGAGAACCCGACGCTCGGCGCCTGGGGCCTGGGCTGGGAGGTCTGGCTCAATGGCATGGAGGTGACGCAGTTCACCTACTTCCAGCAGGTCGGCGGCATCGACTGCAAGCCGATCACCGGCGAGATCACCTACGGCCTGGAGCGGCTGGCGATGTACCTGCAGGGCGTGGACAACGTCTACAACCTGAAGTGGACCGAGACCCTGTCGTACGGCGACGTCTACCTGCAGAACGAAAAGGAACAGTCGGCCTACAACTTCGAGCACAGCGACGCGGACTTTCTGTTCACGGCGTTCACCGCGCACGAAAAGCAGGCCAAGCACCTGATGGAACAGCAACTGGCCTTGCCGGCCTACGAGCAGGTGCTCAAGGCGGCCCACAGCTTCAACCTGCTGGACGCGCGCGGCGCGATCAGCGTCACCGAACGCGCGGCCTACATCGGCCGGATCCGCAACCTGGCGCGCGCCGTGGCCCAGAGCTATTACGACAGCCGCGAGCGGCTCGGCTTCCCGATGGCCCCGCCCGAGTGGGTGGCGCAGATGCCGAAGAAGCCTGGTTCCGAAGGAGCCAAGGCATGAGCACGAACAACCTGCTGGTCGAACTGTTCGTCGAGGAACTGCCGCCCAAGGCGCTGAAGAAACTGGGCGAGGCTTTTGCCTCGGTGCTGTTCGAGCAACTGAAGACGCAGGGGCTTGCCACTGCCGAATCCAAGCTGACGTCGTTCGCGTCGCCGCGCCGGCTGGCCGCGCACGTGACGGCGGTTGCGTCGCAAGCGGCGGACAAGTCCGTGTCGCAAAAGCTGATGCCGGTGAGCGTGGGGCTGGATGCGTCCGGCAACGCGACGCCGGCGCTGCTGAAGAAATTGCAGGCGCTCGGCGCGGATGCTTCGGCGGTCGCGGGCCTGAAGCGCGCCGTCGACGGCAAGGCCGAGGCCCTGTTCCACGACAGCACCGTCAAGGGCGCGACCCTGGCCGAGGGCCTGCAGAAGGCGCTCGACGAAGCGATCGCGAAGCTGCCGATTCCCAAGGTCATGACCTACCAGCTGGCCGACGGCTGGAGCGACGTCAAGTTCGTGCGGCCGGCCCATGCGCTGGTGGCTTTGCATGGCAGCGCCGTGGTGCCGGTGCAGGCGCTGGGGCTGAAATCGGGCAACAGCACCGGCGGCCACCGCTTCGAGGCCAGCGTCGACCCGGTGCGCCTGGCGCACGCCGACAGCTACGCCGCGACGCTGGAGCAAGATGGCGCCGTCATTGCCAGCTTCGAGGCCCGCCGTGCCGAGATCGTGCGCCAGCTGGACGCGGCTGCGGCCAAGGTCGGTGGTGGCGCGCGTGCGATCGAAGACGCAGCACTGCTGGACGAAGTCACCGGCCTGGTGGAGCGCCCGAACGTGCTCACCTGCCAGTTCGAGGCCGAATTCCTCGAGGTGCCGCAGGAATGCCTGATCCTCACGATGAAGGCCAACCAGAAGTACTTCCCGCTGCTGGACGCGAAGGGCAAGCTGACCAACCGCTTCCTGGTGGTCAGCAACATCCGCCCGGATGACGCCAGCGCGGTGATCGGCGGCAACGAGCGCGTGGTGCGGCCGCGGCTGGCCGACGCCAAGTTCTTCTTCGACCAGGACCGCAGGAAGACGCTGGAATCGCGCGTGGTGCAACTGGCCAAGGTGGTCTATCACAACAAGCTGGGGACGCAGGGCGAGCGCACCGAACGGGTCCGGGCCCTGGCCAAGGTGATCGGCGCCCAGCTCGGGAGCGACCAGCTCGCCAGCCACGCCGACCACGCCGCAATGCTGGCCAAGGCCGACCTGGTGACCGACATGGTCGGCGAGTTCCCGGAGCTGCAAGGCACGATGGGCCGCTACTACGCGCTCAACGACAAGTTGCCGCAGGACGTCGCCGACGCGATCGAGGACCATTACAAGCCGCGCTTTGCCGGCGACGAGCTGCCCCGCAGCGAGACCGGCCTGGTGGTGGCGCTGGCCGACAAGCTGGAAACGCTGGCCGGCCTGTTCTCGGTCGGCCAGCTGCCCACCGGCGACCGCGATCCGTTCGCGCTGCGCCGCCATGCGCTGGGCGTGGTCCGCATGCTGATGGAAAAGGACCTGCCGCTGGCGCTCGGCCCGCTGGTGGGCGAGGCCGTGGCCCTGTTCCCCGGCGCCGAGCCCAAGACCGCGCAACTGCTGTCGGACTTCATCGCCGACCGGCTGGCCGGCCTGCTGCGCGAGCAGGGCTTCAGCGCGCAGGAAGTCGACGCGGTGGTGGCCCTGGGCCCGCAGCGCCTGGGCGACATCCCCAAGCGGCTGGCCGCGGTGCGCGCCTTCGCCGCCCTGGCGGAAGCGCCGGCCCTGGCGGCCGCCAACAAGCGGATCTCGAACATCCTGAAGAAAGCCGTCAAGGCCGACGCCCACGTCAGCGAACTGCTGCTGAAGGAACCGGCCGAACAGGCGCTGTACGCCGCCATGCAGGACGTCGCGCCGCGCGCCGCCGCGCAGTTCGACGCCGGCGACTACACGGCGTCACTGCAGACCCTGGCGGCGCTGCGCAGCACGGTCGACGCGTTCTTCGACGGCGTCATGGTCAACGCGGAAGAAGCGGACCTGCGGCTGAACCGGCTCGGCCTGCTGGCCACGCTGCACCAGGCCATGAACCGCGTGGCCGACCTGTCCCGTCTCGCGTCCTGAGCCCGGCCCGGACATGAACCCCGTGAAGCTCGTCATCCTCGACCGCGACGGCACCATCAACGCGGACAGCGACGATTTCGTCAAGTCGCCCGAGGAATGGCTGCCGTTGCCGGGCGCGCTGGAGGCGATCGCCAGGCTCAACCACGCCGGCTGGCACTGCGTGATCGCGTCCAACCAGTCCGGCCTGGGCCGCGGCCTGTTCGACGTCGGCTCGCTCAACGCCATGCACGCGAAGATGCACAAGATGCTGGCGGCCCAGGGCGGGCGCATCGACGCGGTGTTCTATTGCCCGCACACGTCCGACGACAACTGCCTGTGCCGCAAACCCCTGCCGGGGCTGTTCGAGCAGATCGGCGACCGGTTCGGCGTCGAGCTCAAGGGCACGCCGGTGGTCGGCGACGGCCTGCGTGACCTGCAGGCCGGCGCGCTGGTCGGCTGCGAGCCGCACCTGGTGCTCACCGGCAAGGGCGCTGCCCTGCGCGGCCTGCCCTTGCCCGAGACCTTCCCGCCCGGCACCCGTGTCCACCAGGACCTGGGCGCCTTCGCCGACTGGCTGATCGCGCGCCAGGCCGCGCCCAGGGCCCCGGCGGCCTGACGCCGTCCCGCTTTCCAGGAACCGCATCCATGGCCCTGTTCCGATCGATCCTCCATGCCCTCTGGATGCTGGTGACGGTGATCCCGTGGGGCATCGTGATGGTGACCGCCTCGCTGTGGAGCAGCGGCGAGCAGATGTTCTGGATGGCCGCCCGCTGGCTGGGCTGGCAGATCGACGGCGCGCGCATTTTGTGCGGAATCGAGGTGCGGATCACCGGCATGGAGAACCTGCCGACCGGCAAGACCAGCCCCGCGATCCTGTTGTCCAAGCACCAGTCCACCTTCGAGACCTTCCTGTTCCCGACGATCATGCCGCACCCGCTGGCCTACGTGTTCAAGAAGGAGCTGATCTACGTGCCGTTCTTCGGCTGGGCCATCGGCCGGATGGACATGATCCACATCGACCGCAGCCAGCGGGCCCAGGCCTTCACCAAGGTGGTGGAGCAGGGCAAGCGGCTGCTGGCCCAGGGCATCTGGGTCATCATGTTTCCCGAAGGCACGCGGATTCCGCGCGGCGAGAAGGGCACCTACAAGAACGGTGGCACCCGGCTGGCGGTGGAGACCGGCGCGCCGGTGATCCCGATCGCGGTGACGTCGGCCAAGGTCTGGCCGCGCAAGGCCTTCATCAAGCATCCCGGCATCGTCGACGTGTCGATCGGCAAGCCGATCCCCAGCCAGGGCCGCAAGCCCGACGAACTGATGCGCGAAGTGGAAGCCTGGATCGAGGCCGAAATGCGGCGCCTCGACCCCGAGGCCTACGGGGAAAATCAGTAAACTTGGCGCCCATGCAAAGGCTGCTCCAGTTCACCCTCGACCTGTTCGAGCCAGCCAGCCCCCCAGCCGCCGCGCCCGCCCCGGTTCCCGCGGCCGATGCGCCGCCGGCCGAGCCCTTCGACCAGGTGATGGCGGCAGCGAGTTTTCGCCATCCGCAGGCCACCCGCGAAGCGATGCTCGGCACGACGCTGGTCGCCTACGCGTTCAAGCGCGCCCGCCGCCGCAACATCGGTTTCACGGTCGGCCCCGAGGGACTGGCCGTCACCGCGCCCAAGTGGGTGCCGCTGTACGAGATCGACGCCGCCGTGAAGAGCAAGTCGGCCTGGATCCTGCGCAAGCTCCATGAGTCCAGCGAACGGCGCCAGCGCATCGAGTCGGCCCGCATCGAGTGGAAGGACGGCGCCACCTTTCCCTTCATCGGCGAGCAGGTGATCGTGGTGCTGGATCCGCGCCACGACTTCGACGAAGTGGGCGCGGTGCTCAACACCGATGGCGAGGCCCTGCCTGGCGTCACCCGGCTGACGCTGCACGTCGGCCTGCCGCACACTGCGTCGCCCGACCAGGTCCGCGACGCGGTGCAGGCCTGGCTGATGCGGCAGGCCAAGCGCCTGTTCGAGGAGCGCCTGAACCACTACGCGCCGCAGCTTGGCGTGCAGTGGACGCGCCTGGCCCTGAGCAGCGCCGGCACGCGCTGGGGCACGGCCCACTCCGACGGTTCGATCCGGCTGAACTGGCGGTTGATCCATTTCCGCCTGCCGGTGATCGACTATGTGGTGGTCCACGAGTTGAGCCACCTGCGCGTGATGGACCACAGTCCGCGCTTCTGGGACACGGTGCGCACGGTGGTTCCCGACTACGCCCAGCTGCGCGGCCAGCTCAAGGACGAAGCGCTGCCCGCGTGGTGAGCGCGCCGTACACTGCGCCCTGCGCTTTGCCATCCGGCGGCGATTACCCGGGGAAGCGATGCACGGCCGGCTGAGTTTGCGCGAGCGGTTGGTGATCCTGATGGTGGCCGCCATCCTGCCGCTGTTCGCGCTGTCGTTCTGGTTGGCGCTGCGCGAGACCCGCTCGGCCACGCAGCACACCCAGTCCCAGCTCAAGTTCGCCGCCGCCCTGGTGGCCGCCAACCAGGACGCGGCGGTGGAGTCGGCCAAGCAGCTGCTGGGCGCGATCGCTGCGGTCGAGGAGCTGCGCGGCGACCGCAGCCAGTGCCAGGGCTATTTCGAGCGGCTGCGCGGCCGCTATCCCAGGTACGCCAACATCGGCCTGCTGGACCCGGACGGCCGGGTTCTTTGCCACGCCAACGGCGCCCTCGGAGATGCCTCCGCGAGCGATCGCGACTACTTCCGCGAGGTGCTGGCGCAGCGCCGCTTCGTGATGGGCGAGATCATCGTCGGCCGCCTGTCCGGTCGCAGGTCGATTCCGTTCGCCCTGCCCGTGATCGAGGACGGCAAGGTCACGGCCGTGGTGTTCGCGGCCCTGGCGCTTGACGAAGCCACCTTCGCGCTGTCCCGGGTCGAATTGCCGGCCGGCGCCCGCATGCTGATCGCTGACCGGCAGGGCCGGCTGCTGGTGGAGCATCCGGCGCGTCCGACGCTGCCGATGCCGCGCACCCTGCGCAATCCGGAGCTGCTGCAGGCGGCGCGCGCGATGCGGCCGGGCACGGGCCAGGGGGCGGACCAGCTCGGCCAGGAGCGGATCTATGCCTTCGTACCCAGCCGCCTGCTGGGGGACCAGGGCTTCCTGGCGATCGTGAGCATCGACCAGGACCAGGTGGTCGCGGGCACCTTCGGCGCCCTGCACCACGAGCTGCTGGTGCTGGCGCTCACGCTGCTGGCGGGCATCGGCGCCGCCTGGTGGATCGGCGCGCGGGTGATCGTGCGGCCGGCCGCCCAGATCGCCGGCGCGGTGCGCAAGCTCGAAGCCGGCGCCCTCGACGTCCGGATCCCGCTGCAGGACCACCGGCTGCGTGGCGAATTCGCGCGGATCGCCGCCGCCTTCAACCGGATGGCGCAATCGCTGCAGCTGCGCCAGCAGGACCGCGATGCCGAGCTGGCCCGCAGCCGCAGCGCCTATGCGGTGCTGGACCTGGTCCTCAACAGCATGCAGGACGCCCTGCTGGCCGTGAACGCCGCCGGCCAGTTCCTGATGTTCAACGAGGCCGCGACCCGGCTGTTCCCGCTGCAGGAGCCGCCCGCGCTGCTGCATCAGTGGCCGCAGCTGTACGGCCTGTACCACCCCGACGGCACCACGCTGTACCAGCCCGACGAGCTGCCAGTGGCGCGGGCTTTGCGCGGCGAGACCGGGCGCCACCTGCAGCTGCTGGTGCGCAATTCGCTGGTGCCGTCCGGCCGCCTGCTGCAATGCAGCTACCAGCCGGTGCGCGGCGACTCCGGCATCAGCGGCGGGCTGGTGGTGTTCACCGACGTCACGGCGCTGCAGCGGCTGCAGGACGAGCAGGCCCTGCAGTTCAAGCAGCTGCGCGACACCCAGCTCAAGCTGATCGAGGCGCAGCGGGTCGGCAAGATCGGCAACTGGGACACCGACCTGGTGACCGGCCGGCTCTGGTGGTCCGAGGAGGTGTTCCGGCTGTTCGGCGTGGCGCACGACCAGTTCACCGGGACGGTGCAGGACTTCATGGACCGGATCCACCCCGAGGACCGGGCGCGCCACGCGGCGGCGCGCGATGCCGCGATCGCCTGTGGCCGGCAGATGAACCTGGAGTACCGGATCATCCGGCCCGACGGCCAGGTCGCCTGGATGCACGACATCGCCGAGATGCGGCGCGGCGGCGACGGCCGGCCGGTCTGGTACGGCGGCGTGGTGCAGGACATCACCGCGCGCAAGCAGGCCGAGGCCGACCTGGTGCTGCTGCGCAAGGCCGTGGCCCGGCTGAACGACATCGTGCTGATCACCGATGCCAGGCCCGAGCGCCGGGTCGTCTTCGTCAACGAGGCATTCGAGCGGTTGACCGGCATGCCGGCAGGCGAGGTGCTCGGCCAGCCCAGTTCCATGCTGCAGGACCCGCGCACCGACGCCGCCGCGCTGCGGATCCAGGCGGCCGTGGCCGCCTTCCAGCCGGTGCGCGAAGAACTGCGCAGCACGACGCGCGACGGCCGCCAGTTGTGGCTGGAGATGGACATGGTGCCGCTGGCCGACGACCAGGGCGGCTTCACCCACTGGATCGCGGTCGCGCGCGACATCACGGCCCGCAAGGCAACGGAGCGCGCGCTGCTGGAAAGCGAGCGCGAGCTGCAGGAATTCACCGTCATGCTGCAGCGGACCGCCGATGCCGCGCAGGACATCACCAGCCGCAAGTCGGTGGAGGAGACGCTGCAGGCCGTCGCCGACCAGGCGCGCCACGTGATCGGCGCGCGCCAGGCGCAGGCCGGCCTCACGCTGGACAGCGACTGGGCGCTGGCGGTGGCCCAGGCCGGCCGGCCGCTGCGGTTGACGCAGGAGGAGCTGCTGGCGCACCCGCGCTGGAGCAATTTCGGCGGCATCGCCGGCCAGCTGCCGGTGCGTGGCCTGCTGGCGGTGCCGCTGGTCGACCGCAACGGCGGCAACATCGGGCTGCTGCTGCTCTCGGACAAGGAGGCGGGCGAGTTCAGCGAACGCGACGAATACGTCGCGCTGGAGCTGTCGCAGCTCGGCGCCATCGCCATCGAGAACGCGCGGCTGCTGCAGCAGGTGCTGGACTTCAACGCCGGCCTGGAGGCGCGGATCGCCGAGCGAACCGTGGCGCTGGAGCAGCAGGAGCGGCTCTACCGGACGCTGGCGGAGCAGGCGCCCGAGGTGGTCTGGAACACCGATGCCACCGGCCAGCGGCTGACCTTCCTGAACCGCGGCTGGTACGAGCTGGTGGGCGGCACGCCCGACGAATGGATCGGCCGCACCGGCCTGTCGGCGATCCATCCCGACGACCGCGACGAGGTCGCCGCCAGCTGGCACCATTCGCTGGCCACGCTGTCGCCGGTGGCGGGCGTGCGGCGGCTGCGGGCCCGGGACGGCAGCTACCACACGATGTCGTACAAGGGGGCGCCGGTGTTCGACGACCAGGGCCAGGTGGCGTTCTGGGTCGGCATCGACACCGACATCACCGAGTTCAAGGCGATCGAGCGGGCGCTGCGCAGCTCCAACCAGGAACTGGAGGCCTTTTCCTATTCGGTGTCGCATGACCTGCGCGCGCCGCTGGGCGCCATCGGCGGCTTCAACCGGGCGCTGTCGCACCGGCTCGAATCGCTCAACGATGAGCGGGCCCGCCACTTCCTGAACCGGATCCAGGCCGGCGTCGAGCGGATGGAGCAGCTGATCGAGGCCCTGCTGGCCCTGGCGAAGGTGGTGCGGGCGCCGCTGGAGTACGTGGCGGTCGACCTGGGAGCGCTGGCCCGCGACACACTGGAGGGCCTGCGCGAGGCCCAGCCCGAACGCAATGTGGCAGTCACGATCGGCGAGGGTCTGCTGGCCCGGGGCGACCTGCGGCTGCTGCGCATCGCACTGGAGAACCTGCTGGGCAACGCGTGGAAGTTCACCTCGCAACGCGAGGACGCGGCGATCGAGATCGGCCGCCTGCCGGACAGCAAGGTGTTCTTCGTGCGCGACAACGGGGTCGGCTTCGACATGGCCTATATCGACAAGCTGTTCGGCGCCTTCCAGCGGCTGCACACCGACGCCGAATTCCCCGGCACCGGCATCGGCCTGGCCACCGTGCGGCGGATCGTCGCGCGGCACCAGGGCCGGGTCTGGGGCGAGTCGCAGCTGGGACAGGGCTCGACGTTCTACTTCGTGCTGTCCGACGTGGAGCCGCCGGCCTGGCTGGCGGGCGGCCGCGGCGCCCGTTGACGTTGACGTCAACGTCAACCTCGGATGTAATCGGCCAGCCTCCTGTCCTTCCCATGGCCACCATCACTTACACCATCAGCGACCTGGCGAAGGAATTCGACCTCACCACCCGCGCCATGCGCTTCTACGAAGACATGGGGCTGCTGCGGCCGGAACGCTCCGGGCCCGGCGGGCGCAGCCGCATCTACAGCGCGCGCGACCGCACCCGGCTGCGCCTCACGCTGCGGGCCAAGCGGCTCGGGCTGTCGCTGACCGAGGCGCGCGAGCTGATCGACATGTACGACAGCCCGCGCGACACCGGCCCGCAGCTCAGGAAATTCCTCGCCATCCTGGCCCAGCACCGCAAGCAGCTGGAGGAGCAGATGGCCGACCTGCAGGCCAACCTGGAGGAAGTGAAGGAGCACGAACGCGAGGCCCGCGCCCTGCTGGCCAAGACGGAGAAGGCGCGGCAGGCATAATTGACGTTGACGTAAACGTCAATCAACTTCCGCCATCCCGGATCCAGCCATGGCCCCTGCCGAATTCGTTGCCCCCGATCCCGACTTCGCCGCCCGCGTGGCTGCCAGCTATGCGCGCCAGCCGGCCATGGTGACCGTCGGCGCAACGCTGGCCGACGTGGCGCCCGGCCGGGTGGTGATCGAGCTGCCCTGGGCCGAGGCCCTGACCCAGCAGCACGGCTTCCTGCACGGCGGGGTGGTGGGCATGGCGCTCGATTCGGCCTGCGGCTATGCGGCCTTCAGCCTGATGCCGGTGGAGGCGGCGGTGCTGACCATCGAATACAAGATCAACATGCTGGCGCCGGCGAAGGGCCAGCGCTTCCGGATGGAAGGCCACGTCGTCAAGCCCGGGCGCACCATCACCGTGGCCGAAGGCCGCGCCTTCGCCGTCGACGGCGGCAGCGAAAAGCTCTTCGCCACCATGAGCTGCACGCTGATGGCCGTGTACGGGCGGGACGGCATCCGGCACTGACATCCAAGGAGACATCCCCATGAACCTTCCAGGCCTGAACTTCCAGCTGGGCGAAGACATCGACGCCCTGCGCGACGCCGTGTACGAATTCGCGCAGGCCGAAATCGCGCCGCGCGCCGCGCAGCTCGATGCCGACGACCAGTTCCCGATGGACCTGTGGCGCAAGATGGGCGAGCTCGGCGTGCTGGGCATCACCGTGTCCGAGGAATACGGCGGGGCCGGCATGGGCTACCTGGCCCACATGATCGCGATGGAGGAGATCTCCCGCGCTTCCGCCTCGGTCGGCCTGTCGTACGGCGCGCACAGCAACCTGTGCGTCAACCAGATCAAGCGCAACGGCACCGACGCCCAGCGCAAGAAATACCTGCCCAAATTGATCTCCGGCGAGCACGTCGGCGCGCTGGCCATGAGCGAGCCCGGGGCCGGCAGCGACGTGATCTCGATGAAGCTGAGGGCCGAGGACAAGGGCGGCTACTACCTGCTCAATGGCAGCAAGTTCTGGATCACCAACGGGCCGGACGCAGACACGCTGGTGGTGTACGCCAAGACCGAGCCCGAGCTGGGCGCGCGCGGCGTCACGGCCTTCCTGATCGAGAAGGGCATGCAGGGTTTCTCGGTCGCCCAGAAGCTCGACAAGCTGGGGATGCGGGGCTCGCACACCGGCGAGCTGGTGTTCCAGAACGTCGAAGTGCCGGCGGCCAACGTCCTGGGCAGCCTGAACGGCGGCGCCAAGGTGCTGATGAGCGGGCTGGACTACGAGCGCGCCGTGCTGGCGGCCGGGCCGATCGGCATCATGCAGTCGGTGATGGACAACGTGGTGCCCTACATCCACGACCGCAAGCAGTTCGGCCAGAGCATCGGCGAGTTCCAGCTGATCCAGGGCAAGGTCGCCGACATGTACACCGTGCTGCAGGCCGGCCGGGCTTTCTGCTACACGGTCGGCAAGAACCTGGACCTGCTGGGCAGCGAACATGTGCGGCAGGTGCGCAAGGACTGCGCTTCCGTCATCCTGTGGTGTGCCGAGAAGGCCACCTGGATGGCCGGCGAGGGCATCCAGATCTTCGGCGGCAACGGCTACATCAACGACTATCCGCTGGGGCGGCTGTGGCGCGACGCCAAGCTGTACGAGATCGGTGCCGGCACCAGCGAGATCCGCCGCATGCTGATCGGACGGGAACTGTTCGCGGAGACGATGTGACCACAGCCAATATCACCGACCTGTTCGCCCACAACCGCGCCTGGGCGGCGCAGATGGAGCGCGAGCGCCCCGGTTTTTTCACCAGCCTGGTCAAGCAGCAGACGCCCAAGTTCATGTGGATCGGCTGCTCGGACAGCCGGGTGCCGGCCAACCAGATCACGGGGCTGGACCCGGGCGAGGTGTTCGTGCACCGCAACGTCGCCAACATCGTGGTGCACTCGGACCTCAACGCGCTCTCGGCGATCCAGTTCGCGGTGGAGATGCTGAAGGTGGAGCACATCATGGTGGTCGGCCACTATGGCTGCGGCGGCGTGCTGGCGGCGCTGCACGGCACCCGCATCGGCCTGGCCGACAACTGGATCCGCCACATCCAGGACGTGCGCGACCGCCATCGCTCGCTGCTGGAAAGCCTGCCGGTTGAGCGGCGCGCCGATGCCCTGGTCGACCTGAACGTGATCGAGCAGGTGGTCAACGTCTGCGTCAGCACGGTGATGGTCGACGCCTGGGCCGCCGGCCAGAAGGTCAGCATCCACGGCTGGGCCTTCGGCGTCCACGACGGCCTGCTGCAGGACCTGAAGATGACGGTGGCCAGCCCCGATGCGATGGAGCAGCTGTACCGGGACGCGGTCGACAGCGTCTGGGCGGCGCGCAAATGACCCGGGGCTGACTTGGCCACCTTCCCGCAGCGCCTCGATTCGCCGCACGCCTACGACATCGCCAAGGCGATGATGGACGGCTTCAACCGGCACTACCGGCTGTTCCGCTCCGAATCGGCCCGGGCCAAGCATCGCTTCGAGACGGCGGACTGGCACGGCCAGCAGCGGGCCCAGCGCGAGCGGATCGAGTTCTACGACCTGCGGGTGAAGGAAGCGACGGCGCGGCTGGAGAAGGAGTTCAAGGCCGGCGAGCAGCCGATGGACGTCTGGCAGCAGGTCAAGCTGCACTACATCGGCCTGCTGGTGGACCACCACCAGCCGGAGCTGGCCGAGACCTTCTTCAACTCGGTCACCACCAAGATCCTGCACCGCACCCACTTCCACAACGACTTCATCTTCGTGCGGCCGGCCGTTTCCACCGAGTACATCGAGAACGACGAGCCGGCGGCCACGCCGACCTACCGCGCCTATTACCCCAGCCACGACACGCTGCGCCACACCATCGTGCGGATGATCGACAACTTCCAGCTGCAGGGCCCCTTCGAGGACCTGGAGCGTGACGCCGGCTTCGTGCTGGAGGCGATGAGCGCGCGCCTGGCCCAGGTCAAGCTGCGCGCCAACTTCCAGATCCAGGTGCTGTCCAGCCTGTTCTTCCGCAACAAGGGCGCGTACATCGTCGGCAAGATCATCAACGGCTTCAACGAGGTGCCGTTCGCTTTGCCGATCCTGCATGCCAGGGGCGGCAAGCTGGTGATCGATGCCTTCCTGTTCGGCGAGGACGACCTGCAGGCCCTGTTCAGCTTCGCCCGCGCCTACTTCATGGTCGACATGGGGGTGCCCAGCGCCTACGTGCAGTTCCTGCGTTCCCTCATGCCGCGCAAGCCGCGCAACGAGATCTACAACGCGCTCGGTCTGGCCAAGCAGGGCAAGACGCTGTTCTACCGCGACTTCCTGTACCACCTGCGCCATTCGAGCGACAAGTTCCGCATCGCGCCCGGCATCAAGGGCATGGTGATGCTGGTGTTCGACCTGCCGTCGTTCCCGTACGTGTTCAAGGTCATCAAGGATTTCTATCCGCCGCCCAAGGACACGACGCGCGAGAAGATCAAGGGCAAGTACCTGCTGGTCAAGCAGCACGACCGGGTCGGGCGCATGGCCGACACGCTGGAGTACAGCGAGGTGGCGTTCGCCCGCGACCGGTTCGAGGACCAGTTGATCGAGGAGATCCGCAAGTTCGCGCCCAGCCAGCTGGAGATCTCCGACCGCGACGGCGACGGCCGCGAGGAGGTGGTCGTCAAGCACCTGTACATCGAGCGCCGGATGATCCCGCTGAACATCTACCTGCAGGAGGCGTTCGACGCCGGCGTCGACGCCCAGAGCGCGGCGGGGCAGCACGCGCGCGGCCAGGTCGAGCAGGCGGTGATCGAATACGGCAACGCCATCAAGGACCTGGTGGCGGCCAACATCTTCCCCGGCGACATGCTGTTCAAGAACTTCGGCGTGACGCGCAACGGCAAGGTCGTGTTCTACGATTACGACGAGATCGAGTACATCACCGACTGCAACTTCCGCAAGGTGCCGCAAGCCCGCAACGAGGAAGACGAGATGTCGGGCGAGGTCTGGTACTCGGTCGGGCCGCACGACGTGTTCCCGGAAACCTTCGCCCCGTTCCTGCTCGGCAATCCGCTGGTCCGCGAGGTCTTCATGCAGCACCACGCCGACCTGCTCAGCGCCGAGTTCTGGCAGGGCCACAAGGAGCGGATCCTGGCCGGCCACGTGCACGACGTCTTTCCCTACGAGCGGGGCAAGCGCTTCCGGCGCCTGAAGGTGGCCGCATGAGCCGACGCAGCGCATGGCTCGCACTCTTCGCCGGCCTGCTGGTCGCGGGCGCGAGCGTCGCGCAGTCCACGCAGGTCGTCGATCTGCCGACCCGGCCCGGCGTCAGGCAGCGGATGCTGGTGGTCGCGCCGGACAAGCCGTCGGCGGTGCTGGTGCTGATGCCGGGCGGCAGCGGCCACATCGGCATCTACGACAACGGCAGCATGCGCAACGAAGGCAACTTCCTGGTGCGGTCGCGCGCGCTGTTCGTTCAACGCGGTGACGCCGTCGTGTTGCTCGACGTGCCCAGCGACCAGGACCGGCCGCCCTACCTGCGCGGTGCCTTCCGCGAGAGCGACGAGCACGCGGCGGACGTCGGCGCGGCCATCGCCTGGGCCCGCGCGAATTGGGGCCTGCCCGTGTGGCTCGTGGGCACCAGCCGCGGCACCCAGTCGGCGGCTTACGCCAGCACCGTGCTCTCCGGTGCTTCCGCGCCGGACGGCCTGGTGCTGAGCTCGACGATCCTGGCGGCGGGCCGCCTGCCAGCCGCGCCCCCGGTGCAGGAGTTGCCGCTGGACAGGCTGCGCGTTCCCGTGCTGGTGGTGCACCATGAACAGGACCAGTGCCTGGTGACGCCGCCTTCGCTGGTGCCGTCGCTGATGGCGAAGCTTCCGCCTGCCACCAGCCGGCTGGTCATGTACCGGGGCGGCCGCTCTGTCGGCAACGCCTGTGAGGCGTTTGCCTTTCACGGCTACAACGGGATCGAGGACAAGGTTGTCGCCGACATCACGGCCTTCGTCGCAGCCAACCCCGGAGCGCCGCGCAAATGACGGGCCGCGACGCCTGGGAATACGCGAGCTTCGTCGTCACGGCGCTGGCCCTGCCGTTCGCCATCCTGTTCTTCGCCTGGGAGCAGCGCAAGGAGCGCGACAACGAGGACGAGGAGGCTTACCAGTTGCTCTCCAACGCCTACAACGAATTCCTGCAGGTGGTGCTGGCACACCCGGACCTGCACCTGCGCACCAACGAGCCGCTGCTCAATCCCACGACCGAACAAACCGAGCGCATGCTGGTCATTTTCGATATGCTGATTTCACTGTTCGAACGCGCCTTCCTGGTGGCCTTCAAGCCGCGCATGAACGAGACCGAGAAGCGGCGCTGGAACAGCTGGGACGACTACATGCGCGAATGGTGCCACCGCGAGGATTTCTACGCCGCCCTGCCGCTGCTGCTGCGCGGCGAGGACCCGGAGTTCCAGGATTACATCCGGCGCATCGCCCACGAAGAGCGCGGCGCCATCATCCAGCCCAGCTGAGCTTTTTTTCAAGGAGCAAACCATGTCTGAATCCATCGTCATCGTCGGCGCCGCCCGCACCCCCATGGGCGGCTTCCAGGGCGACTTCTCGTCGCTGTCCGCGCACGACCTCGGCGGCGCGGCCATCAAGGCTGCCGTCGAGCGCGCCGGCATTTCGGCCGACGCGGTCGGCGAAGTGCTGTTCGGCAACTGCCTGATGGCGGGCCAGGGCCAGGCCCCGGCGCGCCAGGCGGCGTTCAAGGGCGGCCTGCCCAAGAGCGCCGGCGCGGTCACGCTGTCCAAGATGTGCGGCTCCGGCATGAAGGCCGCGATGTTCGCCAACGACATGCTGCTGGCCGGCAGCCACGAGGTGATGGTCGCCGGCGGCATGGAGAGCATGACCAACGCGCCCTACCTGCTGCTCAAAGGCCGCGGCGGCTACCGCATGGGCCACGACAGGATCTATGACCACATGATGCTCGACGGCCTGGAGGACGCCTACGAAGCCGGCCGCTCGATGGGCACCTTCGGCGAGGAGTGCGCGGCCAAGTACAACTTCACGCGCGAGGCGCAGGACGCCTTCGCCACGGCCAGCGTGCAGCGGGCGAAGGCCGCAACGGAGTCCGGCGCATTCGCCGCCGAGATCACGCCGGTGACGGTGAAGGACCGCGCCGGCGAGCGCCTCATCTCCATCGACGAGGGCCCGGGCAAGGTCAAGCTGGACAAGATCGCCACGCTCAAGCCCGCGTTCAAGAAGGACGGCACCATCACCGCTGCGTCGAGCTCCAGCATCAACGACGGCGCCGCGGCGCTGGTGATGATGACCGAGAGCACGGCGAAGCGCCTTGGCTGCAAGCCGCTGGCGCGCATCGTCGCCCACGCCATGCACGCGCAGGAGCCGAACTGGTTCACCACCGCGCCGGTCGGCGCCACCCAGAAGCTGCTGGCCAAGGCTGGCTGGAAGGTCGGCGACGTCGACCTGTGGGAGGTCAACGAGGCTTTTGCCGTGGTGCCGATGGCGCTGATGGCCGAACTCAAGATCTCGCACGACATCGTCAACGTCAACGGCGGTGCCTGCGCGCTGGGCCACCCGATCGGCGCGTCCGGCGCCCGCATCATGGTCACGCTGATGCATGCGCTCAAGGCCCGTGGCGGCAAGCGCGGCGTGGCCACGCTGTGCATCGGCGGCGGCGAGGCGACGGCGGTGGCGCTGGAGCTGATGTAGAAAGGAATCGTCATCCCGGGCTTGACCCGGGATCCAGACCTCGGCCTGCCAACGCATGGATGCCGGATCAAGTCCGGCATGACAAGGAACCCAGATGCTCTTGACCGATGACCAGGAAGCGATCCGCGACGCCGTGCGCAGCTTCGCCCGCGAGCAGTTGTGGCCGAACGCGGCGCGCTGGGACCGCGAGCACCATTTCCCCCGTGAGGCGCACCAGGGGCTGGCGGCGCTGGGCGCCTACGGCATCTGCGTGCCCGAGGAGTTCGGCGGCGCGGACCTGGGGTATCTCAGCCTGGCGCTGGTGCTGGAGGAGATCGCGGCCGGCGACGGCGGCACCAGCACCGCGATCAGCGTCACCAACTGCCCGGTCAACGCCATCCTGATGCGCTACGGCAATGCGGCGCAGAAGCAGCAATGGCTGACGAAGCTGGCGGTCGGTGAAATGCTCGGCGTGTTCTGCCTGACCGAGCCGCACGTGGGCAGCGACGCTTCGGCACTCAAGACCACCGCGGTCAAGGAGGGCGACGGCTATGTGATCAACGGCGTCAAGCAGTTCATCACCAGCGGCCAGCACGGTCATCTCGCCGTCGTGATCGCCGTCACCGACAAGGGCGCCGGCAAGAAAGGCATGAGCGCCTTCCTGGTCCCGACCGACACGCCGGGCTATGTGGTGGCGCGGCTCGAGGAGAAGCTGGGCCAGCGCTCCAGCGACACGGCGCAGATCAATTTCGACAGCTGCCGGATTCCGGCGGAAAACCTGATCGGCGAGGAGGGCGAGGGCTACCGCATCGCTCTGTCGTCGCTGGAAGGCGGGCGCATCGGCATCGCGGCGCAGAGCATCGGCATGGCCCGCAGCGCGCTCGAAGTGGCGATCGATTACGCCAAGGAGCGCCAGAGCTTCGGCACCGCCATCATCAACCACCAGGCCGTCGGCTTCCGGCTGGCCGATTGCGCCACGAGGCTGGAGGCCGCGCGGCAGCTGGTGTGGCACGCCGCCAGCCTGCGCGACGCCGGCCGGCCCTGCCTGAAGGAAGCGGCGATGGCCAAGCTGTTCGCCAGCGAGGCCGCCGAGCAGGTCTGCAGCGCCGCCATCCAGACCCTGGGCGGCTACGGCTACGTCAACGATTTCCCGGTGGAGCGGATCTACCGCGACGTGCGGGTCTGCCAGATCTACGAGGGCACCTCGGACGTGCAGAAGATCATCATCCAGCGGGCCTTGTAGCCACCCCGCGGCTGCCTTGAAGATCATTGCAAATCATGGAATGAAACTCCATAATTGCAAGGATGTTCGACCGCCGCCTGTTCCCTGTCCTGCTGGCCGAAGTCGATGAGGTGCCGGCGGTCGCCTTGCTCGGGCCGCGTCAGGCCGGCAAGACCACCCTGGCCCTGGAGATCGCGAGCATCCGGCCGAGCGTGTACCTGGACCTGGAGTCCGAGCGCGATCGCGCCAAGCTCGAACAGGCCGAGCTGTACCTCGCAGGCCACCTGGACAAGCTGGTGATCCTCGACGAGGTGCACCGGGCGCCCGGCTTGTTCCTGGTGCTGCGCGGGCTGGTCGACCAGGCCCGGCGCGCCGGCAGGCGCAGCGGGCAATACCTGCTGCTCGGCTCGGCAGCGCTCGACCTGCTCAAGCAATCGGGGGAGAGCCTGGCTGGCCGCATCAGCTACCTGGAACTGTCCCCCCTGGACATCACGGAGGTCGGCGCCGGCCGTGCCGACGACCTGTGGGTCCGCGGCGGCTTTCCCGACAGCCTGCAGGCCGGGTCTGCCGGCCGCAGCGTGCGCTGGCGGCAGGACTTCATCCGCACCTACCTGGAGCGCGACGTGCCGCAATTCGGACCGCGCATCGCCCCGCAATCGCTGCGCCTGCTGTGGACGATGCTGGCGCACCAGCAGGGCGGGATGCTCAACGCCACCCAACTGGCACGCAACCTCGGCGTCGACGTCAAGACCGTGCAGGCCTACCTGAACCTGCTGGTGGACCTGCTGCTGCTGCGGCGCCTGCCGCCCTGGCATGCGAACCTGGGCAAGCGGCTGGTCAAGGCGCCGAAGGTCTACGTGCGCGACAGCGGCCTGGTGCATGCGCTGCTGGGCGTGCAGGACAAGGAGGCCTTGCTGTCGCATCCGGTGGTCGGGGCCAGCTGGGAAGGGTTCTGCATCGAGCAGCTGCTGTCCTGCGCCCCGCAGCGTGCGCAGGGCTTCTTCTATCGCACCAGTGCCGGCGCCGAGATCGACCTGCTGCTGCAGTGGCCGGGCGGCGATCTGTGGGCCGTCGAAATCAAGCGCAGCCTCGCGCCGAAACTCGAGCGCGGGTTTCACGTCGCCTGCGCGGACCTGAAGCCGGCGCGAAAGCTCGTGATCTATCCAGGCGCGGACAGCTTCCCCATGGGCCAGGACGTGCAGGCCATGCCGCTGGCGCGGCTGTGCGCCGAACTGCAGGCGCAGGCGTGACCCCGCTGCCCTGCCCCTGCGGCAAGCCGCTCAAGCTGGCGCAATGCTGCGGCCGCTACCTCGGCGATTTCGAGGGCAGCCCCGCGCCCGATGCCGAGGCCCTGATGCGCTCGCGCTACACGGCCTTCGTCCTCGCTGGCCGGGACTACCTGCTGGCCACCTGGCACTCCTCGACGCGGCCAGCGCAACTGGAGCTCGACCCGCGCACCAGGTGGCTGGGGCTGGAGGTGCGCAGCCGCAGGCAGGTGGACGCGACCCACGCCGAGGTCGAATTCGTCGCCCGCTGTCGCGAGCCCGGGGGCCGGGCGACGCGCATCCACGAGCGCAGCCGCTTCGTGCGGGAAAATGGCCGCTGGTTCTATCTCGATGGAGACATGCTTTGACCCTGGGCCGATTCGATGCCGTGCTGTTCGACTGCGACGGCGTGCTGGTGGACAGCGAGCCGATCACCAACGGCGTGCTGCGCGACATGCTGCAAGAGCGCGGCTGGACCCTGACCCGGGATGAATGCATGCGCCTGTTCGTCGGCAAGGCGGTCAAGGACGAGGCGGCGCTGATCGAAGCCAACACCGGCCACCCGGTCACCGACGAGTGGCTGGCGCGCTTTCGGGAGCGCCGCAACCTCGGCCTGGAGCGCGAGCTGGTGGCGATCCGCAACGTCCATGCCGCGGTGGAGGAGGTGCACGGGCGCTTCGGCGGCCGGATCGCCTGCGCCTCGGGCGCCGACCTGTTCAAGGTGCGGCTGCAGCTGGAAAAGGTCGGCCTGATGCGCTGGTTCGACGGCCGCATCTTCAGCGGCCACGACCTGCCCCGCTCCAAGCCGTTCCCCGACGTGTACCTGGCAGCGGCGGCGGCCGTCGGCGCGCCCCCAATGCGGTGCGCGGTGGTGGAGGACACCATCACCGGCGTCACGGCCGGCATCGCGGCCGGCGCCACCGTGTTCGGCTACAGCCCGCCGGAAGCGGGCCACGACGCACCGCAGGCCCTGCGCAACGCCGGCGCCAGCGCCATCTTCACCGACATGGCGCAGCTCGCCGCCCTGCTGGCCTGACCCGCGGCCGCGGCAGCAGCCGTCATCGCCCGGGTCCCGCGTCCTACAGGGCGGCCCGCGCCGGCTTCCTAGCATCGGGGCTCAACAACTGGAGCAATGAGATGTCGATTCTCGGAACGATCGTCGTGGGATTCATCGTCGGCCTGCTGGCCCGGGCGCTCAAGCCAGGCAACGACAAGCTGGGACTGATCATGACCACCCTGCTGGGGATTGGCGGCGCCTTCGTGGCGCGCTATGCCGGGGCCGCCATGGGCCTGTATCAGCCCAACGAGCCGGCCGGCTGGATCGCTTCGGTGATCGGCGCGATGGTGCTGCTGCTGGTCTACAGCCTGGTGGCGGGCGGCTCGCGCCGCGTGCGCTGAAGCGCCGCTCAGGCCGCCACGGTTCCGAACAGGGGCGCTCAGCCCCGTCCCACCAGCGCGCAGTACGCCGCGCGGGTGGCCGGCGCCACCGAGGCGATCACCTTGTCGTACGCGGTCTGGTGGCGCGCCATCATCCGGGCCGACGCCACCGTCCTGGACTTGCAGAACCAGTGGCAGGTGTGCTGCATCAGGAACAGTTCGGCCGACAGCGTGAAGGCCTTGTCGCGCGCCTGCGCCGGGTTGCCATCGGCCACGGCCTGGGCGATGCCGCGGGCGTGGATGGCCAGCGCCGCGCGCAGGTCGAAGGTGGCCGCCGCCAGCCGGGTCGCGAACGGCAGGTACAGCGGCAGCATCGAGACCCGGGCCTGGCCCGGGTCGACGCGCGCGAAGTCGGCGGCGAAGCGCTCGAACTGGCTGCCCAGCGCCTGCTCGGTGGGGCGCAGCACGGCGAAGATCTGCTCGCGCCGCTGCGCGTCGTCTTCGCCGAGCGCGCGCAGGTAGCCCTGGGTCAGGGTCTCCATGTGCTTTTCGATCTGGTACTTGCCCAGGTGGGCGGCCAGCAGGGCGATCCGGTGGCGCTGCTCCTGGGCCTTGACCATCCAGAAGGCGAAGGCGACGAGCGTCGCCACGAAAATCAGGTCCATCGGGTGCCGCTTGTTCACTGGTGAGAAGATGCGTCGAGTGTAGTGACACCCAATCATGACCCTGGACTATCTCGATTTCGACTTCAGCGAGGACGCCGACGGCCACGGCAGCTTCGACGCGATGGCCAGCGCGGCGCCGGCGCAGCTGCCCGCCCTGCAGGCCGAAGTGCTGCGGGTGCTGGCCTGGGCCGAAAGCGATTTCGGCGGCCGGCGCGGGCCGCTGGACGAGGGCGGCGACTGGGACTGCGAACTGCAGGGCGTGCAGGAGGTGGCGACCCCGCTCGCCGTCACCTGGGATCCCGCCGGCGGGCGGCTGCGGCTGGAACCGGGCGCGGCCGGCGCGCCGCGCGTCACCCTGAGCCTGACCCTGGGCGGGACGCCGCAGTTCTGCGCCGCCTTTCGCGCGGCCTTCGGGCTGGACTGACTAGAGCGTGTTGACCAGGTGGCCACCGTCCACCGCGATCACCGAGCCGGTCATGTACGACGAGGCGTCGGAGGCCAGCAAAAGCAGCGGCCCGTCGAGTTCCGGCAGCTGGCCCACGCGCTGCTGCGGCACCCGCGCCACGATCGCCTGGCCGGCCGGCGAACGCAGCAACTCGCGGTTGATCTCGGTCTCGAAATAGCCCGGCGCGAGGGCGTTGACGCGGATGCCGTGTTCGGCCCACTCCAGCGCCAGCGCCTTGGTGAGCTGCACCACCGCCGCCTTGGTCGCCGCGTACGACGCCACCTGCGGCCGCACCCGCAGGCCGAGGATCGAGGCGATGTTGATGATGGTGCCGGGCTGGCCGGCGTGGACCATGGCCCGCGCCGCCGCCTGCGCCACCCTGAACACGCCCGAGAGGTTGACGTCGACCACGGCGTTCCAGTCGGTGTCGGTCACCTCCAGGCTGGGCTTGCGCACCACGCTGCCGGCGTTGTTGACGACGATGGTCGGCACGCCCAGGTGGCTGGTGGCCTGGCCGAAGGCATCGGCCACGCTGCCTGCGTCGGTCACGTCGGCCTGGTAGGCGCGCACGTCGGCCGGCCGGCCGGTCGAGGCGCCCAGCCCGTGGGCGACGCTGCGCCCGAGCTCGATGCGGCGGCCGATCACGGCCACCTTCGCGCCGTGGGCGGCGAGCACCCCCGCGAAGTGCAGGCCCAGGCCGCTGAAGCCGCCGGTCACGAGCGCGGTGCGGCCGTGCAGGTCGAATGAAGTCATGGGGTGGTCCTCCTCGGTTGCGCCGAGTCTAGAACAGGGCCCCTAGCGCGCGTCGTCGATGTCGTCCAGCAGCTGCTCGCGCCGCTGCGCGTACCAATCCAGCAGGCACTCGCGGTCGCCGCGGCAGGTGGATTCGCGCCGGCGCCATTCCTGGTCGTTGTGACGCCGGAAGGCCGCTGCGTCCGGCGCGGCGTCGCGGGCGCGCGCGTGCAGCCGGCCCAGGTTGCGATCGAGCTGGGCCAGCTCGCGGTCGGAACAGATCGTCCGCTCCGACGGCGAGCGCGCCCGTTCGCAATCGAAGCTCGGGCCGGCCTGGCCGGTGGCCTGCCGCACCGGCGCCACGGCCACCGCGGGTTCGGGCTGGCGCGGCGGGGGCTTCGCGACCGCCACCGGCGCCGGCGCCGGCGCGGGGGCCGGCGGCGCCTTGGGCTGGGTCTCGACCGGCTTGGGCTTGGCCGCGACGGCGACGGGGGCGGGTGCGGCGGCGGGCTGCTGGGGCTGCCGGGGCTGCTGCGACTGCGAGAGCGTCTGCCGCAATGCCGCCAGCCCTTCGGCCGCGAAGCGGGTCCGCTCGTGGCCGGCGCCGTGGCGGGCGGTGTAGGTTTGCAGGCTGTCGGCGTACAGCAGCTCGGCGCGCTTGAGCAACTCGGGCGCACCGGCGCCGCCGGCTGCTACGACGCCCGCATAGTGCCGGCCCAACTGGTAGCGGGCGTCGGCGGCGGCGATCGAGTCGGCGCCCTTGGACTTGTCGGCCAGCCGGCACGCTGCCAGGAAAGCCACCTCGGCGTCGCGCGGCCGGCCGGCCGCCGCGGCCTCCTTGCCGACGAGGATCAGCGCCGGCACGTCGGCGCTGTCCTCCAGCCGGATCCGCCCGTCGCCGTCGGCGCCCGCCCTGGTGGCCGGCTGCGCGGGACAGGCGGCATGCTGCCGCGCCGGGGCCACGGCGACCGCCGCCGGTTTGGCCGCCGGCGCACTGGCCGGCGCGCTGCGGGCTTGCGGCGGCTTCGCCGCGTCCGGCGACTGCGACGCCAGCACCACCCACACGGCCGCGGCGGCGCCGAGCACCAGCCCGGACCCGAAGATTGCACCCTGACGCAATGTGACAGCCATCGGCCGACGATAGCGTGACCCGAACGCCGGTGGGGGTCGGTGTCACACTTTCGCGCACATCTCACCGTTGGCGGCGCCGGCGTCGATTCCGGGCCGGCCGCTTCGTCGTGCCAGAGACCCACCCATCGAAAGGAAAACGCCGTGACCAAGTACCTCTGCCTCGCCGTCTACAACCCCGACCGCATGGCTGCCATGGCTCCGGCTGACCGGCAGGCGCTGGTGAGCCAGTGCCCCGCGCTCGACGCCAGGCTCAAGGCCACCGGCCAGCTGCGGGTCAGCGCTTCGCTGCAGGGGCCGGACGCGGTTGTCAACATCCGCCCGCGCGGCGGCAAGCCCCAGGTGACCGACGGGCCGTTCGCCGAGACCAAGGAGCTGGTCGGCGGCTTCTTCATCATCGAGGCGGCGGACCGCGAAGAGGCCGTGCGCCTCGCCTGCATGCACCCGGCGGCGACGCTGGGCGAGCAGGCCGGCTGGGGCATCGAGATGCACCCGATCGGTTTCTTCGAGCAGTCGCTGGCCTAGCCAGCCTCATCTTGGACGGCTGACATTGCCGTAGGAATCCGTCCGACAACACAGGCCGCGGCCGTGAGGCAACCTGATCTCACTCATCCATCCCGCGGGCAGAAACGTCCGCACCAACCGAAGGAGACCCCATGTCTGACAAGAACCCCGCGAACCAAGACCCCATCAGCGGCGCTCCCGGCGCGCACCCGGTCGGCACCGGCGTCGGCGCAGCCGGCGGTGCGATGGCCGGAGCCGCCCTCGGCTCCGTGGCCGGCCCGGTCGGCACGGTTGTCGGCGGCGCCATCGGCGCAGTGGCTGGCGGCCTGGCCGGCAAGGGCGCGGCCGAGAGCGTGAACCCGACGGCCGAAGACAGCTACTGGCGCGAGAACTACACCCGCACCCCCGGCTACAAGAAGGACTACACGTACGACGACTACGCTCCGGCGTACCGCACCGGCTACACCGGCTGGGAGCGTGCCCGGGCGTCGGGCGAGACCTGGGACTCGTATGAGCCCAAGCTGCGCAGCGAGTACGAGAAGGTCAAGGGCAATTCCCGCCTGGCCTGGGAAGACGCGAAGGGCGCCACCCGCGAAGCCTGGCACCGCGTCGAGCGCGCCATCCCCGGCGACGCCGACAAGGACGGCCGCTAAACCGGCGTGACTCCAGCAAGGCGGCCCTGCGGGGCCGCTTTTTTTTGGGGTTTTCGGCCGCCCCGAATCAGCGTTGACAGAAAGGCCGCAGGTGCCACAGCTCCCGGCCCTGCACCTGGAACGGCGGCCGCTAACCCAGCAGGTCCTTGAGCCGGTCGAAGTCGACCGGCTTGGTCAGGTGATGGTCGAAGCCGGCCGCGGTCGAGCGGGCCCGGTCCTCGGCCTGGCCCCAGCCGGTCAGCGCGATGAGGGTGGCCCGCCGTCCCGATTCGCCGGCCCGGATCCGGGCGGCCACCTCGTTGCCGTTCAGGCCCGGCATACCGATGTCCAGGATGACGACGTCGGGGTGCACGTGCTGCGCCAGCGCCAGCGCCTTGTGCCCGTCCGACGCCGACCAGACCTTGTGGCCGTCCATTTCCAGCAGGGCCACCATGGTCTCGAGCGCGTCGACGTTGTCGTCCGCGATCAGGACGGTGCGCGGCTCGGCGCCGGCGCTCTGGCCGGCAGCCGCCGGCTCCACGCCTCCCGCCTCGGCCCCGGGCAGCGGCAAGGTGACGACGAATTCCGAACCCAGGCCGACGCCGGCGCTGTGCACCTCGATCGTGCCGTGGTGCAGGCCGACCAGGCCGCGGCTCAGGGCCAGCCCGATGCCCAGTCCGCCCTCGGCGCGGTCGATGGCCGAGGAAATCTGGGAGAACATCTCGAAGATCTGGACCTGCGAGTCCGGGCTCAGGCCGATGCCGTCGTCGCGCACGCGGATCACCACCCGCTGGTCCTCGCAGGCCGCGCTCAGCTCGATGTTGCCGCCCGCGTCGGTGTACTTCGACGCGTTGGACAGCAGGTTCGACAACACCTGCGCCAGCCGCAGCGGATCGGCGAGCAGGCGCACCGGCTGGTCCGGCAGGTGGACGCTGAGCCGATGGCGCTTGGCATCGAGCGACGGCTTGCAGGTTTCGACGGCGGCGTTGACCAGGTCGCGCAGGTCCACCGGGCCCAGGCGCAGCTCGAGCCGGCCGCGGGAGATGCGCGAGACGTCCAGCAGGTCGTCCAGCAGCAGGGCCATGTGCCCCGCCTGCCGCTCGATGACATCCAGCGCCCAGCTCTGGCGCGCCGGCTCGACGCCGGGCGTGCGCGCCAGGATGGCCGCCTGCCGGATCGGCGCGAGCGGGTTGCGCAGCTCGTGGGCCAGCGTCGCCAGGAACTCGTCTTTCTGCCGGTCCGCCTGCTTCAGGCCGTGCACGGCGCGCACCTGCTCCGAGACGTCGCTGCCCTGGGCGAAGATGCCGACCACCTTGCCGTCGCCGTCGCGCACCGGCTGGTAGACGAAGTCGACGAAGGTTTCGGACTCGGGCGCGCCCGGCTCGCGCCGCACCAGCAAGCGCATGCCGCGGCCGATGAAGGGCTCGCCGGTGGCATAGACGCCTTCGAGCAAGGCGGTGAAGCCCTGCTCGCGCGCCTCGGGCAGGGCCTGGGCCAGCGCCAGGCCTTCGAGCTGCCGGTGGCCGATCAGCTGGTAGTAGGCCTGGTTGACCATCTCGAACACGAAGTCGGGGCCGCGCAGCAGGGCGATGAAGCCGGGCGCGTTGTCGAACCAGGTGCGCAAGGTGTGGGCGGCGTCCACCGCTTCCCGCGACAGGCGGGCCAGCGCGGCCTCGGCCCGCACATGCTGCGTTTCCTCGGTGCAGGCGCAGAACAGGCCGTCGATGGCGCCGCTGTCGCCGTGGATGGGGCTGTACGACCAGGTGAACCAGGTGTCTTCCGGCATGCCGTTGCGCTGCATCTGCAGCAGCACCCGCTCGTTCCAGGTGGCGCGGCCTTCGCGCAGGACGGTGTCGACCTGGGGCGCCAGGGTCGGCCAGATGTCGCTCCAGCTTTCGGCGGCGGGCCGGCCGAAGGCGGAGGGGTGCTTGAGCCCGAGGACCGGAATGTAAGCGTCGTTGTAGATGTTGACCAGCGACGGCCCCCACCACACGAACATCGGGAAGCGGGAGTTCAGGCAGATGCTCACCGCGGTGCGCAGGCTCTGGGGCCAGCTGGCGATCGGGCCGAGTTCCGTGTCGGCCCAGGCGGTCCGGTGCAGCAACTCGCCGGCTTCGCTGGCGGCCTGGCTGACCGGGATGAACGAATGGCGGCTGGGGGTCGGGTCATCGTTCATGAATCGAGTCTACCCGGGGCCGCGCATTTCCAGCTGCAGAGCCAGCCTCGACAACCCGCGCGCGCATTACTCGGGGCAGGGCGTCTTGAGATGACGCGGGTGTGAGGGTCAGGCCGCGCGCGGCAGCGTGAGCACCAGGGTCACGCCGCCGACCTCGTTGCGCGCGGCGATGGTGCCGCCCATCTTGCCCATGTAGGTCCGGGCCACGAACAGGCCCTGGCCGCGCTGGCCGGACTCGGCCTGCGGGTCGTCGCCCGACACGCCGTAGTCGAAGATCCGCTGCAGCAGCGCCGGCGCGATCCACTCGCCCTGGTTGTGGATGCGCACCGTCGCCGTGCCCGCGTCCTGCCGCAACTCGATGGTGATCGGCGTGCCCGGCGTGCGATGGCGGTCGGCGTTGCGCAGGATGTGGGTCACCACGTCCTCCAGTGGGAACTCGTCGGCCCGCACCAGCACCGGCGCGCCGGCCGCCGTGTAGCGCACGTCCGGCACGCCGGCGAAGTGGGCGTTGCCGGCGACGTGGGTCAGGAACCGGTCCAGGTCGAGCGCCTCGACCTGCAGCGTCGCGGCCTGCAGCGCCTCGCTCGGCGAGGCCTGGCTGTAGAGAACCTTCACCGCCTGCTGCATCCGCTGCACATAGCGGTGGCTGGCATCTTGAGCCTGCGGGTGCAGCACCATCAGCGACTGCAGCGGCGACATGATCTCGTGGCCGACGGCGTGCCACATGTCGCGCTCCTGCTGGGTGCGGATGGTCTCGCGCTTGACGTCGTCCTTCACCCGCTGCAGCAGGTCCGACAGGGCGCCGGCCAGGATGCCCAGCTCGTCGCGCCCGCGCAGGTCCGAGACGTCGAGCGCGCCGATGCGCTGCTCCACGTTCGGCGCATTGACGTTGTACGAGACCGCCGCCGCGCGCCGCGTCAGCACCGTCACCCGCCGCAGCAGGCCGACCTCGATCACCAGCCAGGCCAGCGCGATGGCCGCCAGCATCGCACCGACATACCAGGCCATGCGCGTGGCCACCACGCCCAGGGTCTGCTCGCCGCTGCGCAGGTTGCCGCTCAGCGTCACCTCGTAGTTGCCGGCGGCGGTGGCGATGGTGTCGCGGCGGGTGAGCTGCGGCGGCGCGCTGTCCACCGGCAGCCGCGCGATCAGGCGCGCCAGCCACGGCGACGAGACTTCGGCCTGGTCGCTCTGGCCGCGCAGCGTGATGGCCGGGGTGTCGCGGCCGCCGGCCTTGCGGATCACTAGCGCCTCGCCGGCCAGCAGCGCCTGCGTCAGGTCCGACAGCGCCAGCGGAATGGTGGCGCCCGCCGCGTTGCTGTCGAACAGCGGCACGGTGCTGTCGGGCGCCAGCATCTGCACCTGCACCAGCGTGCGGTCCAGGTCGGCCGGCGGCCACACCGGGCGCTTGCCGCCGAACAGCGCCAGCCGGTAGGCCTCCACCGGCAGCCGGATCGAGAAGAAGGTGCGGCGCGCGCAGCTGGCGATGTCGCCGGCGGCATCGGCGCAACGGCCGCTTTGCCAGAGCCAGCCGCGGAAGTGGCGCACCGGGTTGGCCAGCAGCGGCAGGGCCTCGGCGTTCTCGCGGTCGTCGACGAAGCCGGTGAGCCGGCCGCGCACCAGCGGCGCGTCCGGCTCGCCCAGCCGCTCGAACGGCGCGATCCAGCGCTGCGTCTCGCCGCCCAGCGTCAGGCTGACGCGGGCGCGGTGCACGTCGGCAATCGACAGCTCGCCGCGCTCGCGCGAGACCAGGGCCGGGGCCTGGAAGCTGCCGACCAGGTAGATGAAGCCGCCCGCATACGGGTTGTTGCCGATCGCCACGCAGATCGAGCTGCCGTCCGGGTACTGCACGCTGCAGCCGGCCGTCTCCACCGCCTGCTGCGCCTTCACCTGGTCGTCGAAGTCCAGCGCGCCATAGGGCAGCAGCAGCGGGCGCAGCGGCGTCTCGGGCTGGGAGCGGCCGGGGTTGAGCAGCGCCAGCTGGCCGGCCGGATGGCGCAGCCGCGCGGAGACTTCGGCCAGCGTCTTGCCCAGGCTGCGCTCGTAGTTGGCCAGGCTGCGTTCCTTTTCTTCCTTGAGCAGCACGACGGCCAGCGCCAGCGTGGCCACCACCAGCAGCAGGAACACGCCGCGCACGATGAGGCGGCGGCGGAAGGCCACCAGGCCCAGGCGGGGCATCTCGATGCGTGGCAGCGAAATGTCCGGGACTTTCACTTCTTGCGCACCCACCGGAACCCGCGCATCGGCACGTTCTCGATGCTGTCGAAGCCCGGGTCCACCTCGCGGAAGGCGTCGCGGATGGTACTCACGTGCTTGCGGACGTTGTCGCGGTTGCGGCCGCTCTTGACCACGTCGAACAGCTCGTCGTAGCTCACCACCTCGCCGGCGCGCTGGTACAGCGTGGCCAGGATGCGCTGCGCCGTCAGCGGCAGGTTGATGCGGCCGCCGCGCCAGGTCGGCGTGCGCTGCCACAGCGGGTCCAGCGACAGCTCGCTGGCGGCCGGCGCGGGCGCATCGGCCTGCGAGGCCTTGGCCACGCGCAGGATGTCCAGGAAGGTCTCGATGAAGTCGGCCTCCTCGAAGGTGGTCTTCTGCAGGTAGTCCCAGGCGTCCAGCGCCTTCATGATGCTGCGGTAGATCGCGGCCGGCATCGCGGACACCACCAGCACCGGCGTGCCCTGGCGCCGCTTGTTGATGGCGTTGATCAGCGCCACGCCGGCGTTGCGCTCGTGCCCCAGCTCGATGTCCAGCACCACCACGTCGTAGCGCTCGCGGGCCAGGGCGGCTTCGGCGTCGTCGCGGGTGAACCACTGCTCCACGGTCACGTCGGGCCGGGCGGCCTTGATCCAGCCGGCCAGCTGGTTGCTGGTGGGCAGGTCGTCCTCGATCACGGCCACTTTGGTCATGGCGGCGATTATGGGTTGGGCCCGCGCGCGCCGGTGTGAAGGTTTCTTCCGCGGCCGGAGGATTCGCCCCGCGCCCGTGACCGCAGTCACCCCGGCGCCGCATTGTTGCTTCCGCCCCTCCTGCGAAGAATCGAATCACTTCTTCAGGAGCACACCATGGGCCACCGTCTCGACCGCTTCCAGCAACACCGCAGCGCCACCCGCAACCTGCTCGAATGGCTGGCCGTCGCCGCCGCCAGCATCGTGCTGGCCGCCTTCACCGTCACCTGCTCCGCCGGCGACACCCCGGTCGGCCAGATGCTGCGCCCCGGCATCGAGGCCGTCGACCTCGCCCAGCTTCCCACCGACGGCTGGTACCGGGTGACCGACAAGGACGGCGCGCTGCAGGTGCAGGCCGTCGCCGCGCCCATCCCCGCGCCGGGCGAGGACGAAGCCGAGGACATCGACACGCGCTACATCCGCATCCCCGGCGCGCGCATCGCCGAGGGCCGGCTGCCGACGGTGGCGCAGGCCGGCCGGGTGCTGGCAGCCGGCGCCAACCGCGCCTTCCACTTCGAGCTGGCCGGCACGCCCTTCACGCTGACGGTGCGCAACGGCCTGGTCTACACGGTGGTGATCGGCGAGGACAGCTACGCCTTCCACGTCGACGGCGGCATGTCCGAAGAGAGCGAAGTGCTCGCCGTGGCGGACATCGACAGCGACATGAAGCCCGACTTCATCCTGCGGGTGGGCGACCGGGAGCTGTTGCTGCTCTCGTCCTTCGCCAACCCGGGCCTCAACCCGCCCGCCGCCGTGCTCGTCATGCACGAGGGCGGCTGCTGACCCGATTTCATCAACCCTCACCACCAAGGAAAAACGCCATGAACTTCCGCCGCATCTCCATCGCCCTGCGCAGCTCTCGCCGTTCCGCCGCCCGCGCCATCGCCCGTATCTTTCCGCGCGGCGGCGATGCCGACGAGCCGCCCTTCGGCGCCGAGCGCACCCTGTCCACTTTCGGCCGCTACCGCAATGCACTCATCGCCATTGCGGTGGTGGGCGGCGTCGGCACCGTGCTGTGGAAGCATCCGCCCATGCAATCGGTGAGCCGCGGAGACGTGGGCGTGCGCACCAACCAGCTCACCGGCGGCGTCACCGAGTGGCGCGAGGGCAGCGTCTTCGTGATGCCGGGGCTGCACCAGGTGCGCGTGCTGCCGCTGCGCGACCAGCAGTACCGGCCGGGCCGCGTCGGCAACGCGGTGCAGCTGCAGTCCATCGAAGGCCTGTCGATCGGCGTGGACATCGCGGTGCGCTGGGCGCTGGATGCGGCGCGCGTCGCCACCGTGGCGAAGAACCTGCCGGAGAACATCGACGGCGAGATCGTCGAGCCCGCCGTGCAGGGCGTGATCTACAAGGTGTTCGCCCGCTACACGGTGCGCGAGATCTTCTCCAGCAAGCGGGCCGAGATCCAGCAGGCCATCGAGTCCGAGCTCAAGCCCAAGCTGGCGGCCGACGGCCTGGTGCTCAAGAGCGTGCAGATCGGCAAGGTGGAACTGCCGGCCGACTACAAGCGCGGCATGGAAGGCCTGCTGGCCGAGGAGCTGGCCAGCGAGAAGATGCGCTACACGCTGGAGCTCAAGGCCAAGCAGGTGAAGGAGACCGAGCTGGAGGCCAACGCCGACAAGCTGCGGCGCGAGGTGGCGGCCGAGGCAGCAGGGCGCGTGCAGGTGATCGCCGCCAAGGCGCAGGAAGAGGCGATGAAGCATGTGCTGCCGTTCAAGCAGCGCCAGATCGAGCAGCGCCAGCTGGAGGCCGAGGCCGAGAAGCAGAGCCGCATCCGCGTCTCCGAAGGCGCGGCGCAGGCCCGCCGCATCGAGGCCGGCGGCGAAGCCGATGCCCGCAAGAAGCTGGCCGAGGTGGAAGCCTGGCGGCTGGAGCGCGTGGGCAAGGCCAACGCGGAGCAGATGGGCAGGGAGGGCGCGCTGGTCTCCCGCTATCCGCTGTTGATCCAGAAGACCATGGCCGACAAGCTGTCCGACAAGGTGCAGGTGATCATCGCCGCGCCGCCCACGGATGGCGGCTTCATCGGCAGCTCGCTGCTCGGTGGCAGCAAGCACGCCGCCGCCACGGCGGCCGCGGTGAAAGAGGAGGAGTGAGCATGGCCGCCACAACGTTTGCCGCGGTCGCAGTCGCCGCCTCCATGCAGACCGCCATCGTCACCAGCGACCAGGCCGCCCTGCGCGCCGCGCCCCGCGATTCGGGCCAGCAGCAGGCGCAACTCTGGCAGGGCGAGGTGCTGGAAGTGCGCGGCGAGCGCCTGGACTACCTGCAGGTGTACGACCACAAGCGCGAGCGTGCCGGCTTCATCCGCGCCAGCCAGGTGCGGCGCACGGCGCTGGCACCGGCCGAGGCGCCCGAGCTGCTGGCCGTGCTGCGCTTCGTCGGCGAGCGCGCCGGCAGCGAGGCGCTGGGCATCGGCATCGCCGCCGCCTACCTGCAGGCCGCGCCGCCGGAAGCACTCAATGGCAACGACGGCATCGCGGCCTTCGACGCGCTGGGCAGCATGGCGGACAGGCTGGCGCGCCGGGCCTCATCCGGCGGCGCGTTGACGAAGCCGCAGGAGGTAGCCCTGTCCGCCCACCTGGACGTTGCGCGCAGCTACGGCGTCAACTTCGCCAGCTACGAGCGCGAAGGCAGGATGACGATCTGCTACGACGGCTGGGCCTTCCGCCGCGTGCTGGCGATGCCGGCCACCCAGGAGCAGCGTGCCCGCGCCGCGCTGGCGCTAACGCGGACCGAGTGCGTGGACCCCAACCTGCAGCCGCTGGCCCGCGCGCAGGTGGACCAGTGGCGCGCCGAGGTGCTGGAGCGCGTGGACGCCGGCAAGCTGCCCGGATGGCTGAGGAATCGGGTCCAGATGCGCCGTGCCAGCGTCTATGCCGCCATCGCCTACCAGCGCACCCGCCAGGGCCTGCCCGCCGCGGACGTCGCGCAGAAGGCGCTGGCCGACCTGGCCGGCGTCAGCAAGACCGAGCTGACCGACGTGGACCAGGCCGCGTACAGCGATGCGGCGATGCGCGTCAACGCTTCGCGCTGGGCGGCGGTGCCTGCCCCCGCAGATGCCAAGCCGGTGGGCACGCGGCCGTCCATCGTCGCCGTCGCCGGCCAGCCCGGCGAGACCTGCGTGCTGCTGGTGGATGCGAAGCGCGACCAGACGAACCCGCTGGCGCGCCGCTGCACTTATTCCATCGTCTGGGCATCGTCCGCATCGCTGAACCGCGAGGGCAATGCGCTGGCGCTGGCCGTGCAGCCGCTGGAGGCGTGGCGGGAGATGTGGCTGTTCCGCAAGGACGAGCGCGGCGGCAACTGGAACATCAGCGTGCTGCCGCCGGCGACGACCAACCCGGAGATCGGCTATGCGGAGTTCGCGGGCTGGGTGCCGGGAGGGAAGCAGGTGCTGGTGGCCAGGGAGGCGAGGGGGGAGGGGAAGTACAGGAAAAGCTTCGAGGTGTTGAAGCTGGCGTCACTGACGGCGGAGCGGCAAGCGTCAGAAGCGGCGATGCTCGGGGCGTTCCACAGGTGGCAGGACGCGGGGTGGAAGGGAGGGTCGGTGAGTTTGCGGTGATGCGATCTATGCAACGCATGACGCTGCCAGTAATCATGGTGCCTCTTACCTTTCCGCTCGTCTGCGATGTGGGAGGGCCGGCAAGTGGTCGCCTCGCCACAATTTGAGCGTCAGCTCGCATCCGGATCGCCCAAGCCTATGCTTTGCCGCCTTGCTTACCGGGAGCCGTGCGATATTTCTTTGCTGTCCGGCCGCTCTTGTCCCGGGGATGGAAATGAAGAACTACACAGGTGTGCCAAACCTCCAAAGGAATACCAAAGTCTTGATGAGGGTGAGAGGAATGAAATGCCAGCGGGCCCCGCCGATCACAATCTCTCGTGACCGCCCCAGCGGCGACATTAATACTCGCGAAATGTTCTCGCCAATTTTTCATGTGCGAGGCAGCGTCCGGGCGTCGCAGATAACCTATTAGGCCGCCATGGAGCTTCCCGTCCATCAGTTGAGGCCGATATCGCGTTGCAAGTTGCAGATACCCCTCGGTCAAGTCGGCCACGCTGGTAAACCTCTTTGCTTCGCCGATCCAACTAAAGTTTTTTCGCTTCATTTCGACGGTAATGTCCACGTGGCCTCCAGCGTGGGCGTCATGGGTGGCGCTGTAACCCATCCCTCGAAGTACTAATAAGAGGCGGTGCGTCGTTGCGTCCTCCGCCTCGTCATCACCTGGGCTTTTCTCAAGTTCGCCTAAAGCAAGATTTAGATCAGAGTACAGAGCATCGAGAAACTCGGTGTAGTTAGTCGCTGTGATCCTCTGAACGAATCCTCTGACTGTAATGTCGTGCATGCCGAGCTCTTGGATTAGCCGCGCGTTCAATGCGCAACCATCGGCGGTCAAGGCGCTCCTCCATTGTTTTCAAGCGAAGGCGTAGGAATAAAGTAGATCAGCAACCGACGTTCGATCTCTGAGTCTCGATGTCCGGTTAAAGGATCTATGTGTTCACTCAGGGCGATTCGAAACTCGTCGCTACTAATCTCCGTGACCGTGTTTTCATCTACCACCAGTTCGAACCCGTGCTCAAGAAACCTCACCTCATCGCCCGCCAAGAACTGCAGGGTGCGGAGAATCGCGACGTCAATATTTCCGGTCTTAACCGGGGGGGAGATTTGACGCATCAGGCCAAGCGTGATGTGGTTTGTGCCGTGATGGCTTTCCAAATGGGCAACCAAAGACTTGGCAATAGTCGCCTCAGGGCCATCCCCAAAGACGGCCTCCACGTGTCTGATTGCGCTGAATCCGGGAGTCATGTTCAACCGGAGGAGTAGCTAATTAGCTTGTTCACAACCGCTTGTATCGCTGAGTCATCTCGCGCCTCGGTTATGCGGGCTTCGCGAACTAGGCCGCCAAGTTCTGAAAGTGAGCGAATGTGGGCTTTCACCTCCACGGCGGCCGGTCCGCTCGCGCCAAAAATCTTGTCCCACTCAACTTTGATGTGGAACGGCGAGATCGTTCCAATTGCCGCTATCCCTGCTGCATGAAAGCTTTCAGTTCGAAGATCGTCTCGTGCCGTCATCGCCTCTCGTTTGGTAGATTTCGTTGACGAACGGAACTGCAAGAAGGTTACTCTACCTTCCTTGCCATTGCCGTACAAGCCGGCGATGCAGGGGAAAAGATTGATGGGCGAGTTGGCCTCATGAAGTGGTATCAAGCCTGGTACGGAAGCACTCAGTCTCATCAGTAGCTCTAGCGTCCGTGATTCGACGGTTTCGGGCGCAAGAATGCGACTTGGCTTATCTATGAGGACTTCAAGACGACGTAGTCGAGGGCGCAAGGTGACGACATCAAACACCTGATAGGGCCGCGTCCGAAGCGCGATGAACTTTTGGAAGCCCTCAAAAGCTGCTTGCACAGCTTCCGTTACCTCAGACCTTTCGTACGTTTCTCGCTCTTCTTCGGTACGCTTAGCGCAGAGTACGAAAGAAATATCTCCGTTGCTACGATCAATGCGGTGCACTAACTCGTGAGTATGGCCGGCTCCAGCTATATCAGTAGGACCTAATCTGAGGGGGAAGGATTTTGCGAATTTGGTCTGAGCGTCTGGATGCACCGCTCGGAACTCAGTCGACAAGGTGACCGTCTCCTCCTCGTCCAGTTCAAATAGAGTGACAGCCTTGTTTCCGGCAACGACGATTTCGGCCGCAAGCGCTCTGAGGACGGGCTCAACTTCGCTCTGGAACTTTCCGTCTTCTGAAAGGCGCGTCTGGAGAATTTCCCAACTCTTTGCGGTCGGCAGGTCCCTCTCCTTCAATAGCGCTCCCAACTCGCGAAACCCTATGGAATCCTGCAGGGAGTCCACGAGCATACCCGCGGTACCTGCAGTCGGTGTGGTTGCCATTGAAGCCTCGTTGTATTCGTTCTTGCAGCGCGAATGTTACTGGGTCGTACAACGTGCGGAGAAAGTCACTGCGCATTTGGCGCGAATCACCGCATTCGCTTACTCACTTTGGAGGAGCGTGATTGACGCCTACTCAAGGGTCAATCACACTTCGTTCTCGATCGCTTGCCGTGGCCCTGGACGCAGCGTCCATCCGCGTCATCCGCGACTTCCTGTTGGACGTCGCCGACCACCCGACGCGCACCTGGGTGGTGGCGGACTATGAAGCGGACCCGCGCCTCCCCTGGCGAAAGCACATCGCTCTGGGCTGAGGCCCCGTCAGCTCAGGTCACTTGCCCGGCATCTGCGTCAACCGGTAAATCAGCAGCGCCGCCCGCACCGCGCCGCGCTCGATCGACGCGATCTCCAGGTCCTCGTCGTCGGTGTGCGAACCCCGCCCCTGCGCGCCGAGGCCGTCGATGCCCACCGTGTACGGCGCGACGAATTGCACGTCGCCGGCGCCGCGCAGCGCGGGGTCGAGGATGTCGATGCGGCCCAGGCCGGCGTCCTGGCTGGCCTTCGAATACAACTCCACCAGCTTGGCACCGGCCTCGGTGGGCGGCATGGGCGGGTAGCTCTCGCTGAAGCTGATCGTCGCCGACGTGCCGGGCAGGTTGCCGCTGGCCACGATCGTCTGCATCTTGCGACGCGCGCTTTCGCCCTGCTCGGGCGAGAGGTAGCGCAGGTCGCCCAGCACCTGCGCGTCGCGCGCGATCACGTTCGACTTGCCGAAGGCGCTGGCCGTCGCCTTGTCCTCCGCGTACGAGATGTCGGTGCCTCCAAAGACCAGGCCGGGGTTGAAGGTCAGGCTGGGCTCGATCACCTGCTCGCGGAACGCGTTGAGGATGCGCGCCGTCTCGTAGACCGCGCCGTAGCCGGACTGCGCCGAGAACACGCCCATCGAATGCGCCGGCTTGCCCTTGACCTTCAGAACCCAGCCGCCCGCCGAGCGGCGCGCGATGCTGGCCGTGTCCACGCCGTTGCGCTTGCTGCTGCCCTCGAACGACAGGGCATAGTCCGCGCGCTTGCCCATGGCCACCATGTCGGCGCGCGCCGCCTGCAGCGGCTCGCCGCCGCGCTCTTCGTCGCCGGTGAACATGATCTCGATGTTGGCCCGGTCCAGCACGCCCGCGCTCTTCAACGCGCGCAGCGCCTCGATCATGATGACGTCGCCGCCCTTCATGTCGGTCACGCCCTGGCCGCGCACGCGCTCGCCCTGGCGCTCCCACAGCGGCACGGCGCTGCCCTTCTCGAACACCGTGTCCAGGTGGCCGAGCAGCAGCACGCGTTTGCCCTGGCCGCCTTCCTGCGCCGCCACCAGGTGGCCCGCGCGCTTCATGGCCGGCGGCATGTCGATCCAGCGGGTCTTGAAGCCCAGCGCGTCCAGCTCCGCCCGGTAGATGTCGCCCACGGCGCGCACGCCTTCCGGGTTCAGGGTGCCGCTGTTGATGCGCACCGATTTCTCCAGCAGCTCCAGCGCCGCCGGCGAGCGCTGCTTGACGGCGGCGACGATGCGTTGCTCGGTTTCGGTGAGCTGGGCGTGTGCTGCACCGGCCAGCAGGCAGGCGGCGGCGAGAGTGGCGATTTTCTTGAATGGCATGAGGTGAATTCGAGGGCATGCGGGATCGCCGCGAAATCCTACACAATCGGGCGCATCACCGCGGAGGCTCCCATGACGTCTGCCATCGATACCGCATTCACCGGCTCCGTGGCCCAGTTCTACGAGCGCTACATGGTGCCGCTCATTTTCGAGCCCTATGCAGTCGATCTTGTCCGGCGCGTGGCCCATGCGGCGCCGCGCCGCGTGCTGGAGCTCGCCGCTGGCACCGGGGTGGTGACGCGGCAGCTCGCAGCAATGCTCGACCCATCCATCGACATCGTTGCAACCGATCTCAATCCCGCGATGATCGCCGAGGCGGCCCGGATCGGAACCGCACGGCCGGTGGAGTGGCGCCAGGCCGATGCGATGCAGATGCCTTTCGACGCCGCATCCTTCGACGCCGTCGCCTGCCAGTTCGGCGTGATGTTCTTTCCCGACAAACCGCAGGCCTTCGCCGAGGCGCGCCGCGTGCTTCGGCCGGGCGGCATGTTTGTCTTCAATGCGTGGGGGCCGATCGCCGCGAACGAATTCGCCGATGCGGTGACGGACGCACTCGCCACGGTGTTTCCACACGATCCTCCACGCTTCATGGCGCGCACCCCGCACGGTTACCACGACGCCGCGCATATCGCGCAAGACCTGGTGGCGGCCGGGTTCACAAGCACGCCGGCCATCGAGTCGGTGGCATTCAACAGCCGCGCGCCGTCGGCGGCCTTCGCGGCACTGGCTTACTGCCAGGGCACGCCGCTGCGCGGCGAAATCGAGGCCCGCGATCCGGCCGCGCTGGAGCGCGCCACCGGCGCCGCCGAAGCGGAACTGGCGCGCCGCTTCGGCCACGGGCCGATCGAAGGGCGCATCGAAGCGCTCGTGGTGACAGTCGGCGCCTAGGTCGCCCAGTTTTCCGCAACTGATGCCCGCCTGGGCTAGCATGCCGGCACAACAAGGAGACACGACATGCCGCGCTTTCCCGCCGTCCTGGTGCCCCTGGCCGCTCTCGCGCTCGCGATGCCGTTGGCGCAAGCCCGGGTCACGCGCATCGTGATCGATGAAGTCCGCCCCTTCCCGGCGGCGGACTCGGGGGGCATTCCCACCGAGCAGATTGCCGGCCGCGCCTTCGGCGAGCTGGACCCGGCGTCGCCCGCCAACGCAGTCATCAACGACGTGCAACTGGCCAGGGACCGTGATGGCAAGCTGCGCTACGTGGCCACCTTCGTCATCACCAAGCCGGTGGACATGGCGCGCGCCAGCGGCCTGATGTGGCACGAGGTGCCCAACCGCGGCGTGCGGCGGCCCAATGTGCCGGCCGAACGCGGCAATGGCGACATCGACCTCACCAGCGCCTGGCAGGGCGACAACGCCGCGGCCACCCGGGTGCGCGAAACCGCCGCCGTCGACCAGCCGCACTGGCTCAAGCTCCCCGTCGCCCGCATGGCCGATGGCTCGCCCGTCACGGGTGACGTCTTCGGGCGCATCGTCAACCGCTCGGGTGCGGATTCGCAGCCCCTGATCGTGCAGACCAATCCGGTGCCGTACCAGCCGATCAGCCTGGACCCGCGCGAGTCGCGGCTGGTCTCGCGCGTGGCTGAATCGACGCGGGGCGAGGTGATCGGCGAGAGCACGATCGCGCCGGCCGACTGGGCCTGGGTGCGATGCCGCCAACCCGTTCCCCGGCACGCCGGATGCGACGCAGATCTGCCTGAAGAACGGCTTCGACGCCCGCAAGCTGTACCAGGTGGTCTTCAAGTCGGCCGATGCCTACGCGCTGGGCGTCGGCTTCGCCGCCTGGCGCGACGTGGGCATGTTCTTCAAGACGGCGCGCGCCGACGATGCCGGCACGCCCAACCCGCTGGCCGGTGGCGTGACGCACAGCATCGGCCGTGGTGTCTCGCAGTCCGGCAACTTCCTGCGCGGGTGGCTGCACCTGGGCTTCAACCGCGACGAAGCGCAGCGTCAGGTGCATGACGGACTGTGGCCGATCATCGCCGGGCGCCGCATTGCGCTGAACTTCCGCTGGGCCCAGCCGGACGGCGTGCTGGAGCTGTACCAGGCCGGCAGCGAAGGGCCGCAATGGTGGCTGCCGCATCCGGACCCGGTGCGCGGCGGCGCGGCGGTGGGCCTGATGGACCGCTGCACCGCCACGCGCACCTGCCCGAAGATCATCGAGCACTTCGGTTCCGCCGAGGTGTGGGCGCTCAAGCTCACGCCCGAGTGGGTGGGCACCGATGCGCGGGCCGACCTGCCGCTGCCGCCCAACGTGCGCCGCTACTACATCGCTGCCAGCAACCATGGCGGCGGTGCCGGGGGCTTCAACACCAGCGTGCCGGGCGCGGCGCTGCCCGCCAGCGGCCCGGCTTGCCCGGGCAACAACTACGGAACGGGAGTGCTGCCGGCCAACCCGATGCCGCACACGGAAACGGTCAACGCGCTGCGCGTGCACTTCCGCAACTGGGTGATGAAGGGCGTGGAGCCGCCGCCCAGCCAGTGGCCCACGCTGAAGGCGGGCACGCTGGTGGCGGCCCACAAGACGGCGATCGGTTTCCCCACATTGCCGCAATTGCGGCCCACCGTGCCGGAGCCGGACTTCATCATGCCGGTGCTTGACTATGACTGGGGCCCGCAGTTCAACGCGGTGGACGGATCGGGCGTGGCCGCCCATGCGCCGCCGCCGATCCGGCAGGTGCTGCCCATGTTGGCGCCCAAGGTGGACGCCGATGGCAACGAGCTGGGCGGCGTGCCCGTGGTGCTGCGCGATGCGCCCCTGGGCACCTACCTCGGCTGGAACATCACCGCCGGCGGCGCGCGGCCCTTCCACCAGGGACAGATCTGCAACTACGTCGGCGGCATGGTCCCGTTCGCCAAGACCAGGGCGGAGCGGGAAGCGAATCGTGATCCGCGGTTGTCGCTGGAGGAGCGGTATGGCAGCCACGAGGGATATGTGGCCACCGTGAAGAAGGCGGCGGAGAAGGCGCTGGGCGCAGGGTTCTTGCTGCCGGAGGATGCGGAGAAGTTGGTGAGGGAGGCCGCGGCAAGTCAGGTGTTGCGGTAACGAGCGGCGCTCATTCAACGGACCCGTCCACGCGCGGCGGCGTCACTCCACCCTGACGAACCGCTCCCGCACATGCTGCCGATCCAGCATCTCGAAGTGCCACCACTCATTGTCGATTCCCTGAAACCCGCCCTCGCAGAGGGCGTGGCGCAGCAGTGCCCGGTTGCGATGCTGGGTGGGCGTCAGTTCGCCGGTCGCCAGGTGTTGCGCTTCCAGCCGCGGGTGCGATCGCTCCGTCATCTCGTCGAAGCCGCTGCCCATGTCCAGCTCGCGGCCCCGGGGGTCGATCAGCGTCGCGTCCAGGGCCATGCCGAACGAGTGGATGGAGCCGCGCGCCGGGTCGGCCACGTACTGGCGGAGCTGAGTGCCTTCGAGGTGGTCCCACAGCTGGATCTGCACGCGATGCGGCCGCAGCGCGTCCAGCACCAGCAGGCGATGGCCTGGCGCCTCGCGCGCGAGCAGCGCCACGGCGCGCTCCAGGCCGGCGGCAGCCAGGTGGTGCAGCCATGCGCAGTCCAGCGAGCCGTACAGGTCGCGCCCGACGAAGTTGTCGCGGCCCGCATAGCGCAGGTCGACCGCCACGCCAGTGACGGTCGACAGGTGGCGAAAATCAGGGTTCGTGGCGATGTCTTCGCAGCGCATCAGGATGAGGGGCAGTGGCGGATGGCACGAGGATATCCGCCAGCAGCCCCCCGATCTCAGTGCCGGTACGGATTGTTCGGCGCCCGGTCATAGCGGTTCGCCACGCCGTCGCCGTCGGCATCGCCCCACGGGCGGTAGGCGACGCGGCCGTTGTAGAAGCGCGAGTCGCGGTCGTGGATGTTCGGCACGCCGTCGCGGTCGGCGTCACCCCAGGCGCCACGGCGCTGGTACCCGCGGTGCGGTGCGTTGTAGTAGACCGGTTGCGGCTGGTAGTAGACGGGAGCCGGCTGGACATACACAGGAGCCGGCCGGACATACACGGGCTCGGGCTGCACGTACACCGGCGCCGGCTGCACATAGCCGTACGGCGCGTTGATCCCGATCGACAGGACCACGTCGGACCGGGCCTGGGCCGCGGTCGCGGCGGCCAGGGCGCCGATGGCGATGGCGGCGGCAAGAAGAGGCTTGGCGTTGAAGAGGCGGTTCATGGAGGCTCCTTGTTGAAGGTGACTGCATGGTGCGCCGGCGCCGATGAACGGAAGCTGAACGGCATGCAGATTGCCCGCTTGTTGGTTATCTGCGTCTGACCGACGGCCTCCAACTGAAGGCAAAATGCCGTGTAGAAGAGGGAGTGCACCATGTTGTTGAAGAGTGCGGATGACAAGTCAAAGCGCCTGGCGCTTTTGGAGGATCTGCAGCAGTCCGCGCTGCTGGATGCGCGCCAGAAGCTGTGGCTTCGTGAAGAACTGGTCCGCCTGCGCAAGGGCATCCAGGGCGAACGGGACTCCGCCTACTTTCTCGATCAGCACTTCAAGGACGGCCAGAACCATGTCGTCCTGCACGACCTGAGGTTCGTGGTCGATGGCGACGTCGCCCAGATTGACCACCTCGTCATCAATCGCGGGCTCGGGATGTACCTCATCGAGACCAAGAACTACGCTGGCAACGTGATCATCAATGAACATGGCGAGTTCACCGTCGACTATGGCACCGACCGCTTCGGCGTGCAGTCTCCGGTCGAACAGAGCCGCCGCCATGCTCGCATCCTGCACAAGCTGATGGAGCGGCTCGGGATCGTCGGGCGGACCGGGGGGCCGCCGGAGTGCTTTCACGTTGTCATGTTCCACCCGAAGGCGATCATCACGCGTCCGAAGGCTCCGGGGGTCGACGCTTCCCACGTGATCAAGGCAGATCAATTTCCCACGTGGCATGGCCAGTTTGTCGACAAGGAGCTTGGCGTCGGAAAGGTCTTGCGTGCGGTGGTGAACATGCGGTCCCTCGACACCATCAAGGAATGGGGCGAGAAGCTGATACGCCAGCACCGGCCCGCCAATCTGCTGGAGTTGCCTGACTTCATGAAGGCCACCGCCACTGCTCCTCGCGCAGAGCCGGCGCCGGCTCCGGCCGCCGGCACTGCATCTGCAGCGGAGCAACCTGCGAAGAAGTTGATTTGCCTTCAGTGCAACGCGAAGATCAGCTATGCCGAGGGGAAGTTCTGCTGGAACAATTCGCTGCGCTTTGCCGGCGGCCAGTATTGCCGGGAGCACCAGGCACGGTTTTAGACGCGGGCCCTGGGCGGATGGCGCAAGCATTTCTTATTCAAGCGTCGCGAGGCTCGATCCGTTCTCCCGTTGACCGAATCAGGAGGTCGGGCGAGCCGCCCACGCCGGCGCCCGTCGCCTACAGCGCCATCGACGGCCGCCCGGCCATCGCCGCCCGCCAGCGCAGCAGGTGCGGGTGCTGCTCGCCGGCCTTCACTTTCACCACGCGGGCGAAGTCCACCGCCACCACGGCGGTGATGTCGGCGATGCTGAAGCCGTCGGCCGCAATGAACTCACGGCCCTCCAGCCGCGCGTCCAGGGTGGCGAAGAAGTCCTGCACCCGCAGCAGCCCGCGCTGCGCCAGTTCGGGGATCTGCGCATAGTCCCTGGGCCCCGGCAGCGCCCGGTTCACCATCCCCGGCGACGCGTTGCGCAGGGCCTCGGCGATGGCCAGCAGGCCTTCGAATTCCATCCGCCAGTTCCAGCTCGCGATCTGCGCCTTTTCCAGCGGCGAGCGTCCCAGCAGCGGGGGCTCGGGGCGCAGGGCCTCGAGATAGGCCGCGATCGCCGCGTTGTCCGTCAGCAGCGCGCCTTCCCCGGTCTGCAGCGCCGGCACGGTGCACTGCGGGTTGATGCGGCGGAAAGCTTCGTCGAATTGCGCGCCGCTGCGCAGGTCGACCTGCACCGTCTCGTGCGCCACGCCCTTCTCGGCGAGCAGGATGCGGGCACGGCGCGGGCTGGGCGCGGTGGCGCAGTCGTACAGGGTGAGCGTCATCGGTCGCGCCTCGCCGCTCAAGGCGCGGTCCCCAGCTTGTCCTGGGTCCGGGTCTCGAAGTCGCTGGCGTCGTGCCGCTCGTGCAGCTGGCTGGCCGGCTCGCCCCAGGTGCGGTTGACCATGCGGCCACGGCGGGCGGCCGGCCGCTGTGCGATCTCGTCGGTCCAGCGCAGCACGTGCGTGTACTCCTGCACCTGCAGGAACTCGCCGGCGCCATAGAGCTGGCCCTTCACCAGGGCGCCGTACCACGGCCAGATCGCCATGTCCGCGATGCTGTACGCGTCGCCCGCCATGAACCGCGCCTGCGCCAGGTGCCGGTCGAGGACATCGAGCTGGCGCTTGACCTCCATCGCATAGCGGTCGATCGGGTATTCCATCTTCGTCGGCGCATAGGCGTAGAAATGGCCGAAGCCGCCGCCCAGGAACGGCGCGCTGCCCATCTGCCAGAACAGCCACGACAGGCACTCGGCCCGCGCTGCGCCGCCCTCGGGCAGGAAGGCGCCGAACTTCTCGGCCAGGTACAGCATGATCGCGCCCGACTCGAACACGCGCACCGGCTGCGCGCCGCTGCGGTCCATCAGCGCCGGAATCTTGGAGTTGGGATTGACGGCCACGAAGCCGCTGCTGAACTGCGCGCCTTCGCCGATCGGGATCAGCCAGGCGTCGTAGTCCGCGCCCGCGTGTCCCAGGGCCAGCAGTTCCTCCAGCAGCACCGTGACTTTCACGCCATTGGGCGTGCCCATGGAATACAGCTGCAGCGGATGGCGCCCCACGGGCAGTTCCTTGTCGTGCGTGGCGCCGGCGACGGGCCGGTTGATGTTCGCGAACTTGCCGCCGTTGTCCCGGTTCCAGGTCCAGACGGCGGGTGGGGTGTAGGCCGGGGAATCGCTCATGCTCGAACCTTCTCTGATGGGGACACTCATCGTACCGCCACGCCGGCGGGCCGGCCTCGGCCGGAGCGCCTGCCAGCGCGGCCAACAGGGGCACGGAGATCAAGGTAAAGCAGCGGTTCAGGGTGTGGTTCTCTGGTCGGTCTGGAAACGGTCGATCTGCTGCTGCAGGTCGGGCGGGATCGGCATGGGGCGGAAGGGGCTGACGTTGGCGCCGCCGGTGTTGCCGTGCGGCACCCAGCCCAGGGCGGTCTTGGTGGCGGCGCCGATGATGCGCAGCACCTGTCCGATGACTTCGCGGGGCCGGCGCTGGCGCAGGCCCCAGCGCAGCATCTGCCAGTGCACGCGGACGTGGGCCGCGGTCAGCGCCTGGCCCAGCACGTGGGCGCGCTCCAGGTGGGCGAAGGCGCCGGCTGCGTTGCCCCCGTCCTCGAGGCGGCGCGCGCAATCGAGTTCTTCCTGGACCGCGGAGTAGAGTGACGTGTTCATGGGAAGCGATTCTGTCGAGCGCATGCGATCCGCACTTGAACGAAAGGGCTGACTTGCAGCAGCAAAAGATGGTCACCGGCGGCCAGATCTGCTTCTGGCAAGGCGGCAGCCTGTGGCTGGGCCGCGGCCGGGGCCGCTCCGACTGGCACGCGCACCACGCGCACCAGGTCGCCGTCTCGCTCGATGGCAGTTGCATGTTCCGCAGCGGAGTGGAAGACGGCTGGTCGCCCTTCGCCGGCGCCCTCATCGCGTCGCAGCGCAAGCACCAGTTCGAGTTCGACGGCGCGATCGCGCACATCTTCGTGGAGCCCGAAACGCCGCAAGGGCGCGCGCTGGCCCGCTACATCGCGCCGGTGGGCATCGCGCCGCTGCCTGAGGCGCCGTGCCGGCAGATTGCGGCGATGCTGCGGCGCGCGGAACTTGCCGGAGAGAGCGGCGCTGCGATGGTGGCCACCGGCCGGGCCGCGTTGTCGGTGCTGACCGAACCCGCGTCGTTGCGTGCGCCGGTCGACCAGCGCGTGATCAAGGCCATCGAGTACGTGGGCTTCCGGGTCCGCGCGCCGGTGTCGCTGGCCGACGCCGCATCGGCCGCGGCGCTGTCGCCGGGACGCTTCCGGCACCTGTTCGTGCAGGAGACGGGCACGCCGTTTCGCGCTTACCTGCTGTGGCTGCGCTTGAACGTGGCGATCGAGGCGGCGATGGCCGGCGCGTCATGGACGGAGGCCGCGCACGAAGCGGGCTTCGCCGATTCCGCGCACTTCACCCGCACCTTCAAGCGGATGTTCGGCATCAATCCGGTGGATTTGACGGCGGCGCGGCGCTAACACAGGGCCGCGACACCCCTCCCCACACAAACCGGGGACAAGCTTGTGGACAAGCCTGTGGAGGTCTCTTCGATGCCGCGCCAGGGCTGGCGATCCCGGGCCTGATGCTTTGGCAGGCAGTCGCTTGCAGAACCTTGACGGCGGCGCCGAGCGTGGCGCGGGTGCGACGGTTGGACGCGCCGGAGCCGGGGCTCAGTTGGCCGCGAAGCAGTACTCTCCTGGCTGCAGCCGGCCGACTGGTGGGAGAAGGTCCATGACTTCGCCCGGTTCTCGGGCATCGGATCGGGGTTGCCACGCTCGTCGAGCGCCGTGTCCCTCGTGGCGCACGTCAGTCCGCTACGCCGGTCAGCAGCGCCGGCACTTCCTTTTCCAGCAGCGTCAGCAGCCGGCGCGCGACCGGCGACAGGTAACCGCCGCCGCGCGACGTCACGCCCAGCTCCCGCCGCAGCATCAGCAGCGACGGCCGCACCTCGTGCAGGCGGGCCCGGCGCTCCGATGCGATGGTGTGCCGGGAGACGAAGCTGAGCAGGTTGGTGCCGGCGATCAGCTGCGGCAGCAGCGGAATGGAGTTCGACTCGATCTGCACCCGCGGCGCCGGCAGCCCGCGTGAGGTGAAGGCCGCGTCCAGCCACTGGCGGCTCGGCGCGCTGGGACTGGGCAGCACCCACTCGTACTCCAGCAGCGTCTCCAGCGTCACGCGGCGCGACTTCAGGACCGGGTGGCCGGTGCGCGCGGCCACCACGACCTCGTCGACCGCCAGCGGGTGGCGCGTGAGGGCCGCGTCCTGCTCGGGCGGCAGCAGTCCGACGACCAGGTCCAGCTTCTTCTCGCGCAACTGCTCCAGCAGGTCGATGCTGGCCCCGACCTCGATGCTCACCTGGGCCTGCGGCGCCTGCGCCAGCAGCAGGCGGCACACCTTGGGCAGCAGCGCGCCGACCGTGACGGTGCCGCTGCCGATCCGCACCAGGCCGGCCAGGCCCTGCGAGAAGTCGGCGACGTGGCGCAGGGCCTCGTCGGCGGACACCCGCAGCTGCCGCGCCTCCTGCTGCAGCACCTGGCCGACCGGGGTCAGCTTGACGCCGCGCCCGGCCTTCTCGAACAGCGGCCCGCCAACCGTCTGCTCCAGCCGCCGGATCGCCTTGCTGAGCGCCGGCTGGCTGCGCGAAATGGCCTCGGCGGCGCGGCCGAGGTTCTCGGTCTGTGCCGCCATTTCAAAGTAACGCAGGTCCCGCAGGCTCAGCTCCATTCCAAACTCCTGGTTATCGATTTCCAACTATTAGCGAATGGACAGTTTACTTTCGGCCCGCGACCATCCAGGCCATGGATCCGGCTTCTCCCCTTCGATCAACGGCGCGTCCCGGCGCCGGCGGCATGCTGGCCATCTGGCACGACGTCGCCGCCAGCCATGCCGCGGCGGTGCGCGAGTGGTACGGCCGCGAGCACCACGACGAACGGCTGGCCATCCCGGGTTTTCGCGCGGTGCGCCGCTTCGAGCGCGTGTCCGGCACCGGCGCCGACGTCTTCGCGGCCTACCGGGTGGAGTCGCCTCAGGTGCTGCGCAGCGCCGCCTACCTGGCCCGGGTGAATGCGCCCAGCGCGTGGACCCGCGACGTGATGCGCCACTTCCGGCGGATGTCGCGCACCGTCTGCAGCGTCAGCGCCGGGGCCGGTCGGGCCGAAGGCGGGCATGTGGCGACGCTGGCGTGCGCCGGCGGCGCCCTCGACGACCCGGCCGCCGCCTGCGCGCAGCTGCTGCGCCTGCCCGGCGTGCTGCAGGTGACGGCGCTGGCCGCCGCCTGGCCGGCGGAAGGCGCCACGTCGGCGGAGCAGGCCGTCCGCGGCGGCCCCGACACGCAGGTCGCCTGGGCGATCCTGATCGACGCCGACGACCTGGGTTGTGCCGAGCACGCGCTGCACGCCGCCCAGGAGCACACCGCCTGCCGCGAGGCCGCGCAGTTCGCCGTCTACCGGCTGGCGTTCTCCGCCTCCAACCCTGCCTGAAAGCCAAGCCTGTGCAACACGTCAGCATCATCACCAAGAACCACACCAACCCCGCCTACGGTGGCGCGCTCGTCGGCATCCGCGCGGTCGCCGCGCGCATGGGCGTGACGATCGACCACAGCGCCCCGGAGACTCCCGACAGCCCGACGGAGCAGTGTGCGCTGGTGGACGCGGCGATCGCCCGGCGCCCGGACGCGATCGTGCTGCTACCCGCCCACGCCACTGCCGTCAACGAGGCCATCGCCCGCATCAACGCGGCGGGCATTCCGCTGGTGCTGTTCGTGAGCGAGCCCACGGCCGGACAGTGGCTGGGCTTCGTCGGCTCCGACGACACCCGGATGGCGGCGGACCTGGCCGACGCGGTGCTGCGCCGGTTGCCGGCCGACGCCAAGGTGGCCTTCATCGACGGCCATCCCGGTTCGATCACCACGCCGCAGCGCCGCCGCGGCTTCGAGCTGGCGCTGGCGCGCTACCCCGGCATGCGCTTGGTGGAGGCCGCATCCGGCTTCTACCAGCATGCTCCGGGCCGCGAGGCCGCGCTCGGCCTGCTGGCGCGCCATGCCGACCTGGATGCCCTGCTGGTCGCCAACGACCTGATGGCGATGGGCGCGCTGGAAGCGCTGGCCAGCACCGGGCGCGCGCTGCCGATGGCCAGCATCAACGGCACGCCGGACGCGATCGCGGCGGTGCGTGCCGGCCGACTGGTTGCCACCGCCTCGTTCAACACCCACCGCTTCGGCTGCCTGTCGCTCGAGATGGCGGTGCGCCACCTGCGCGGCCAGCCGGTGCCGCGCCGCATCGTGCTGCCGGCCGACATCATCGACAGCGGCAACGCCGCCGCCTGGGACCAGCCGTACGAGGCGCGCACCTGTCCCGACTGGGACCGCGTCACGGCAGCCACCGCCGAGCCGCTGGGCGCCTGAACCGATTCCCGGATTCCTTCACCCCATTCACCAGGAGACTGCATTCATGCGTTTGAAAGACAAGGTCGCATTCATCACCGGCGCGGGCGCCGGCATCGGCGCCGCTGCCGCCGTGCGCTTCGCGCGCGAGGGGGCCGCCGTCGTGGTCGCCGAGATCGACGAGGGCCGCGGCCGCGACGTGACGGAAACGATTCGCGCCGCCGGCGGCCAGGCGTGCTTCGTGCGCTGCGACGTCACCGAGGAGGCATCGGTCGAACAGGCCGTGGCCGAGGGCACGGCGGCGTTCGGCGGCCGGCTCGACATCCTGTACAACAATGCGGGCGGTTCCACGCCGCACGACGACATGGTCACGGTGGTGGACATGGAGGAGTTCTGGCGCTGCATCAAGCTGGAACTGCTCGGCACCTTCCTGTCCAGCCGCTTCGGCATCCGCGCGATGCAACAGGCCGGCCGCGGCGGCTCCGTCATCAACACTGCCTCGTACAACGCCATGATCGGGACCGCCGGCCGCGACTGCTACACCGCCGCCAAGGGCGCCGTCATCGCGCTGACGCGCTCGATGGCGGTGGAATACGCGCCCGACGGCATCCGCGTGAACTGCCTGGCGCCCGGCGTGGTGATCAGCCCGCGCATGACGAAGTTCCAGCAGGACTTTCCGGCGCACCGCATCTTCGCCAAGACCAACCGGCACCACCGCCCCGAGGTGCCGTCACACCTGCTGGGCCCGATCGAGATCGAGGACCTGACCAACATGGCGCTGTTCCTCGCTTCGGACGAGTCGCGCCGGGTGACCGGCCGCATCGAACTGGTGGACAGCGGCGCCACGGCGTCCTGACACCCTTCCCCCAACACAACGGAGACACCAGACATGAACAAGAACACTTCCCGCGCCCGCCGGCTGTTCCTGGGGCTCGCGCTGCTGCCCTGGGGCCTGGCCCTGGCGCAGGGCGCCGCGACCTATCCCAGCAAGCCGATCCGCCTGATCGTGCCCTTCACGCCCGGCGGCGGCTCCGATGCCGCGGCCCGCTACTTCGGCGACAAGCTCGGCGAGGCACTGGGCCAGCCGGTGCTGGTCGACAACCGGCCGGGCGGCGTCAGCGGCTCGATCGGCACGGCGCTGGTGAAGAACGCGCCGGCCGACGGCTACACCATCCTGCTGGGCAGCACCGCCCCCATGGTGACCAACGTCGTCATGGTCAAGGAGCTGCCGTACGACGCCGCCAGGGACTTCAAGCCGGTCGGGGGCCTGACCAAGAACACCACCGCGATCGCCGTTCCGGCCGGGTCGCCGTACAAGACACTGGCGGACCTCGTCGCGGCATCGAAGAAGCAGAACCTCAGCGCCGGCACGGCATCGGCGGGCTTCCAGCTGGCAGCCAACTGGTTCGCCAACGTCGCCGGCTTCAAGTACACGCACGTGCCGTACAAGGGCCTGAGCCAGGCGCTGACCGACCTGGCCGGCAGCACGCTCGACTGGGCCATCGTCGACCTGGCCGGCGCCGCGCCGTTGATCAATGGCGGCCGCATCCGGGCCCTGGCGATCACCGACGACGCCCGCCATCCGCAATTTCCGGCCGTGCCGACGGTGCAGGAAAGCGGCTACGGCGACTACATCTACAACACCTGGACCTCGTTCCACGTGCGCGCCGACACGCCGGACGACATCACCCGCAAGCTGGTCGACGCCACCGCGAAGATCGTCGCGTCGCCGGCGGCCCGCAGCTATGCGCAGAAGGCGGGCACGCCGCTGCTGCCGCTGGGCCCGGCCGCGTTCGCGAAGTACCAGCGCGAGGAGGTCGAGCGCTTCCTGCGCGTGGCCGAGGCCTCCGGCATCAAGGCCGAGTGAGGACCCATCCGTGAGCGCTGCCTTCCTTTCCAACATCGCCGACATCGACTGGCGCGAATACCCCGGCCACTTCGGTGGCGCGCTGTCCAAGCCGCTGGTCGCTCCGCAGACCTGCGGGTCGGTCCGGATCGACCACCGCATTTCCTGCTACGCGCCGATGGCGCATGTGGCGGAGCACGTGCATCGCGTCCAGGAGCAGGTCTACCACGTGCTCGAAGGCGAGGGCCTGCTCACGCTCGACGGCGAGCGGCGCGTGCTGCGCCGCCACGACTATGTGTTCGTGCCGCCCGGCGTGCGCCACGGTTTCACCAACACCGGCACGGTGCCGCTGGTGTTCCTGGTGGTCACCACGCCGGTGACCGACGAGGAGGTCTCCTGATGGCCGCCCCGGACCGAACCGCCCGCCTGCTGCTGGCCGGCGAATGGCAACCGGGCTGCGACACCGCCCCCGTGCTGGACAAATACTCGCAGCAACCGTGGGCCGTCGCCCAGCTGCCGTCGCGCGAACAGGTGACTCAGGCGGTGACAGCCGCCGAGGCCGCTTTCCGGGCCAGCACGCTCGATGCCCATGCGCGCGGCGCGATCCTGGAGCGGGCCGCCGGGCTGCTGGAGCAGCGCGGCGACGAGCTGGTGGCGGCGCTGCAGGCCGAGGCCGGCTTCACCCGCCACGACGCGCAGAACGAGCTGCGCCGGGCCGCCCTTACCTTGCGCCTGTCGGGCGAGGAGGCCCGCCGCTTCGGCGGCGAGTTCGTGCCGATGGAGGGCGCGCCCGGCCAGGCCGGCCGCATCGGCTTCACCTTGCGGGTGCCGCTGGGCGTGGTGTGCGCGATCACGCCGTTCAATGCGCCGCTCAACACGGTGGCGCACAAGGTCGGCCCGGCGCTGGCAGCGGGCAACGCGGTGGTGCTCAAGCCGTCGCTGCACACGCCCGTGACCGCCTGCCTGCTGGCGCAGGCGCTGCTGGATGCCGGGCTGCCGCCGAAGCTGCTGTCGGTGCTGCATGGCGGTGCCGAGGTGGCAGGGTGGCTGCTGCAGGAGCCGGCCGTGCGCTTCTATGCCTTCACCGGCAGCACCGAGGCCGGCCGCGCGATCCAGCAGCGGGCCGGCCTGCGCCGCACGCAGATGGAGCTGGGCTCCATCGCCCATTGCATCCTGTGCGCCGATGCCGACCTGGCGGCGGCGCTGCCGAAGATCGTGAACGCCGCCTACCGCAAGGCCGGCCAGGTCTGCACCTCGGTGCAGGTGCTGCTGGTGCATCGCTCGCTCGTCGCCCAGGTGGAGCGGCAGCTGGCCGCCCTGGTCGCGGCCCTGCCTTTCGGCGACCCTGGACTGGCGGGCACCGTGGTGGGGCCGGTCATCAGCCCGGCGTCCGCCGAGCGCATCGACGGCTGGATCGGGCAGGCCGTCGCGGCCGGCGCGCGCCTGCTGGCCGGCGGCCCGCGGCAGGGCGCCGTGGTGCCGCCGACCCTGCTGGCCGACGTCGGTGCGGCCACGCCGCTGGGCTGCCAGGAAGTGTTCGGCCCGGTGCTTTGCATCGCGGCGTTCGACACGTTCGACGAGGCGATCGCGCGGGTCAACGCCACGCCCTACGGCCTGGCCACGGGCGTCTTCAGCGCCAGCCTGGCCGACGCGCTGGCGGCGGCGCGCCGGCTCGAGGTGGGCGGCGTGCACATCAACGAGACCTCCAGCTCGCGGGTCGACCTGATGCCCTACGGCGGCTCCAAGGACAGCGGCTTCGGCCGTGAAGGTCCCCACTACGCGATCCGCGAAATGAGCGAGGAGCGCATGGTGACGCTGCTCGCCCCCTGACGTTCAAAGAGAGACCCATGGCCAACATCAAAGGCGGCGAGCTGATCGCCGAGTACCTCGTCAAGCAGCAGGTGCCGTTCGTGTTCGGCATCTGCGGCCACGGCAACGTCGGCATGCTGGACGCCCTGCACCAGGTGCGCGACAAGATCAAGCTGGTCTCGCCGCGGCACGAGCAGGCGGCGGGCCACATGGCCGATGCCTACTTCCGCGTCAAGCACCAGCCGGTCGCCACGCTCACCTCCACCGGGCCGGGTTCCGCCAACATGGTGATGTCGCTGGCCACCGCGCTGGCGGATTCGTCGGCGTTCCTGGCGATCACGGCCAACGTGCCGACCTCGCAGGCCAACCGCGCGCCGTTCCAGGAGCTGTACGCGCACAACCAGGCCGACTTCGCGCAGGTGCTGCGGCCGGTGGTCAAGCGCAGCTTTCAGCCCAGCCGGGTGGACATGCTGCCGCTGGCGCTGCGCCAGGCGTTCGACACCATGGTCACCGGCCGGCCGGGCCCGGTGAACATGGACATCCCCTACAACGTGTTCCAGGAAGAGGCCGACGTCGAGGTGCCGCCGCTCTCGCACGCGCATGGCTCGCACCGGCCCGGCGCCAGCGAGGCCGACCTGGCCGCAGCGGTGGAGTTGCTCGCGGCGGCGGCGCGCCCGGTGCTGTTCATCGGCCACGGCGCGACCCTGGCGCAGGCCGGCGAGGAGCTGACGGCGCTGCAGCAGCAACTGGGCATTCCGGTGATCACCTCGCCCAACGGCATGGGTTGCGTGCCGGCCGACGATCCGCTGACGCTCGGCTTCATCGGCCGCAACGGCGCCTACCCGGCCAACCAGGCCGGCCGCCATGCCGACCTGGTGATCTGCATCGGCACGCGCTTCGACGACCGGTCGTCGTCCACCTGGCACCCGGGCTACTCGTGGAACTTCCCCGGCTGCAAGCTGCTGCACGTGGACATCGACCCGGCGGAGCTGGGGCGCAACTATCCGCCCACGCTGGGCGTCATCGCCGACGCCAGGGTCTTCACCCGGCAGCTGCTGGCGGCGCTGGCCGGCGCGGGCCGGGTCCGGCGCGAGAACTTCGCCGCCTGGCGCGACGACATCGCCGGCTGGCGGACCGAATGGGAGGGCTTCATCCGCCCGAACTTCGGCGCCATCACCACGCCGATCCGCCCGGAGTACGTGGTCGGCGCGCTGCAGGACGTGCTGCCGGCGGACGTGATCCTGGCGCTCGACTCCGGCGTGCACCACAACTGGTTCATGCAGTTCTGGAAGCCGCAGCGCGCCCAAAGCATGCTCAACAGCTGGGGCTATTCCTCGATGGGCTTCGGCGTCTGCGGCGTGCTGGGCGCGCAGCTGGCCGCCCCCGAGCGGACCTGCGTCGCCGTGGTGGGCGACGGCGGCTTCATGATGGCGCCGCACGTCGTGGCCACCGCCGTGGAGTACGACCTGCCCTGCGTGTGGATCGTCTGGAACAACTTCGCCTGGGGCGCCATCCGCGACCTGCAGTACGGCCTGTTCGAAGGCCGCGAGATCGGCACCGCCTTCTACAAGGGCAACCAGGGCCCGGGCGGCGAGCGCTACAACCCGGACTTCGCGGCCTGGGCCCGGGCCTGCGGCGCCGACGGCATGACCGTGACCCGCAGCCAGGACCTGCGCGCGGCCGTGGAGCTGGCGGTGCGCAACCGCCGGCCCTGCGTGATCGACGTCCACGTCGATTCCGAAGTGCGGCCGCCGTCCACCGGGACCTGGCAGCTGCCGCCGATTCCGTACAAGGAACCGGCGTTCGGCAAGCCCTGGCTGGCCGGCGGCGCGCTGGTGCGGTAGCAGTCCTACACCGCGGCGCGCGGGCCCGGCATAGGCTTGCGGATGAAGCCGTTTTCCCGCTCCGCCATGCCGGTCCGCCGCCCCTTGTTCCCACTCCTGCTGCTGCTGGCAGTCACGACCGTCAGTGCGCAGGAACGCGCCCCCGCGCTGCCGTCGGTCACCATCACCGCCAAGGCGCTGCGCGACCCCGTCGAAAAATCCTACCGCCGGATGGTCAGCGGCATGGACCTGTTCCAGCGGCGCCAGGCGCTGGCGCCCCAGGCACCGCTGCGCTTCAAGCTGCTGCCGCGCCACCACGACACCGACATGCGCAACATCCGCCTGGACGTCGTCGGCAGCAGCGTCGAAACCCGGGTGCCGGTGGCGCCCGACGACACCTTCGTGCTGCAACGCGACCGGCTGGCCCTGGCCGAAGACGCGCGGGTGGTGCCGGACCGCAAGGCCGGCACCATGACCTGGCGCACCGAGATCCGCACGCCCGGCCTGCCGCCCGGCACCCGGCGCCTGGGCGACTTGCGGCTGGAGTGCGAGGTCGGCATGGAGGCCGGCCTGGTCTCCAATCGCCGCGGCCTGTTCGACCGCCTGATCGGCACGCTGGTCGACACGCCGGACTACTGCGCCCGCCCGGACCAGCACTACCTGTTCTTCGCCGAGCAGCCGTTGTTCAGCGTGACGCTGGTGGCTGGGCCGCGGCGCGAAGTGCTGCCGGTGGCGCGGCTCTACGGCGGCGCGACCGACGATCCGGACATCCGCTCCGACCTGCCGTATTGCGATTGCGAGGTGCTGCTCGATCGCAGTTACGCGCTGCCCCTGGCCGACTCCAGCTGGCCCGACGACACGCTGGTCGAGTTCGAGCCGATGGCCGGCGCCGCGGTCGGCGCAGGAGCGGGCACGCGCGCCGAACTGGCCGCGGCCTTGCCCAAGGCGACGGTGATCCGCTTCGACAGCGGCTACGAAGTCTGGGTCGACCGGCCCAAACCCGAGCGGCGCAACGCGGAAGTCCCGGAACGGGTGTTCCTGGTCCATCCGTCCGGAGTCGTGACCAGGTCCCGGGTCCGGCTGCCCGTTGCCGCGAACCGCTGAGCCGGGCTGTCCGACAAGGGTGCAGGCGCTTGTCCGGCAGCGCCGGCCCGGACGCTGGGGGAGCCTCGACTCATCCGAATCATTGAAGGAGCAGTTTCCGATGAGCCACAACAACAAGTTCCTGCTGGCACTGGTCATGGCCGTTGCCGCGACGGTGGCGGTGGACGCCAATGCAAAAAAGCCGGTCCCGGCCAAGGCCGCCGCCGCGCCCGAAGTCGTCGCGGTCGACGTCGCGCCGCCATCGGGCAGCTGGGAGACCAAGCCCGCGCCGGCCAACGGCCACATCTGGTCATCGGGCTACTACGAGTGGAAGGACGGCCGCTACGCCTGGAAGGCCGGCGAGTGGGTGCTGGCCAGGGAGGGCATGGAATACCGCCAGCACCAGTGGACGCAGCGCGCCGACGGCAAGTGGGTTCTCACCGGCGGCGACTGGGTGACGCCGAAGGACAGCGTCGCGCAAAAGAAGTAAGGCGTCAGCGGCCCTTGCCGCCCGGGTCCCCGGACGGCAGGGTCTTCTCGATCACCTCGTCGTCCGGCACGTCGTGCGGACCGTCCTCGTCGGGCGTCGGCGGCGGCTGGCCGTCGAAGGCATCGCCCTCAGGCGTCGCGTCCGGCTGTTGCTGCTGGGTGGCTGGCATGGCGTTCTCCTGGGCAAAGTGAAGGGTCGGCAAGCGGTTCGGCGCCGCCGGTCTCGGCCGGCGCGGCCGTGATCGCCTCGGTCCAGCGCGCCACGTCCTCGGGCGTCATCGTGCTGGCCGGCGTGAGGCGGCCGTCGACATAGCCGAGCCGCTCCACGTCGTGCAGGTACTGCGCCCGTGAAAGCAGGGTGCCGGCGCAGACATGCGAATCGTCCGCGGGCGGCTGGCGGGTTTCGGCGGCCAGGCGGTCGGTGAGATTTTCCATCACCCGGCGCGGCACGCGGTGCCTTTCGCCGGGATACACGAAGCCGAACAGGGTCAGGTGCGCCAGCAGCACCCGCCAGTTCGGACCGAAGCGTTCCAGCAGTCCGTCCCAGTCCACCTGCTCGGCGTTGGCTTGCAGCAGGTGGGCGATGTCGGCGCCGTCGTAGCGCTCGCGCTCCATGATGAAGGCCTTGGACAGCAGCGAGTCTTCCAGGTTGGCCACCAGCACCGGCACGCCCAGCACGTCGGCCTGCGCGTTGTGGCGGAACCAGCGCTCGTCCACCGGCGTCATGCCGTTGCCGGAGTTGAAGATGAGGTCGATGAAGTCGTCGCCGGCATAGACCTTGGCCAGCCAGTGCGGATAGGTCAGCTCGGTGCGCCAGCCCGCGGCCTGCATCAGCGCCGCCACCCGCTCGTAGTCGGTGCGGCGGATGAACAGGTCCAGGTCCTTGGTGGCGCGCCGGATGCCGGTGAAGCAGGCATGGGAAAAGGCGCCGCCCACCAGGAACGGCACCTGCGCATCGACCAGGGTCTGCAGGGCGCGCCGGAAAAACGCGGCGGTGCGGGGCGGGACTTCGTCCTCCAGGGACGGTGCGAGGGCAATGGCAGTCATGCGCAGCAGGCTAACCGCGGCCGGCCGGCGGCGGCTGAGGTCCGGCGACCTCACACAGAGTCAGCCTCCGCCTACAGGGCGGCTGCGCGGATCGCGGCAGCATGAACGCATGGGCAAATCAGCCACCTCCGTCCGCTTCGCCATCGTCGGCGACATCCACGTGCACAAGGATTCCGCCGGCAGCCTGCGCGGCTTTTTCGCCCAGGCCAGCGAAGCCGCGGACGCGCTGCTGCTGTGCGGCGACCTCACGGACTACGGCACCGCGGAGGAGGCCCAGATCCTGGCCGAGGAGCTGGCCGCGGTCTCGGTGCCGATCGTCGCCGTGCTGGGCAACCACGACTACGAATCCGGCACGCCGGAAGTGGTGGTCGACGCGCTCACCCGGATCGGCGTGCGCGTGCTCGACGGGGAGGCCTGCGAGATCGAGGGCGTGGGCATCGCGGGCGTGAAGGGCTTTGCCGGCGGCTTCGGCCGCGGCTCGCTGGGCGCCTGGGGCGAGCCGGCGATCAAGCTGTTCGTGCAGGAATGCCTGAACGAGGCGATGAAGCTGGAGTCCGCGCTGGCCAAGCTGCGCACGCCCCGGCGCATCGCCATGCTGCATTACTCGCCCATCGTCGGCACCGTCGAAGGCGAGCCGGTGGAGATTTTCCCATTCCTGGGCAGCAGCCGGCTGGAGGAGCCGCTGCTGCGCTACCCGGTCGACGCGGTGTTCCACGGCCATGCCCACCGCGGCGCGCTGGAGGGCAAGACCATCAACGGCGTGCCGGTCTACAACGTGGCCCGCCCGCTGCTGCAACGCAGCTGGCCGGATCGCCCCCCATTCCGGCTTTTCGAGCTGCCGCGCGAGCCGGGCTAGCTCAGCCTGCGAACGAAGGCGTCGACGGCGGCGGCGAAACGCTCCGGCCGCTCCAGCGCCGCGTTGTGCCCGCAGCGCTCGAGCACGCACAGGTCGGCATGCGGATAGAGCGCGTGCAGCTCGCGCGCACGTGCCACGCCGGTGGTCGCATCCTCGCCGCCGGTCAGGATCAGCACCGGCGTCCCGATTTCCGCCGCCCAGGCGCGCGCCGAGAACGCATTGCACAGGCGCAGGTCGTGCACCAGCACCGCCGGGTCACGCCACTGCACCATCTGGAGCGCCTGCTCTTGCAGCGCCGGGGCGGCGGCGCCGGAGAGCTGGCGCGCCGCGAAGTCGCGCGCGGCGGCCGGCCAGTCGGCCTCGATCTGCCGCAGCCGCTCCTCCCCGACCGAGAAATCGGCAGCCGAATTGGCGATCACGATGCCCTGGCAGGCCGCTGGGAAATCGCGGGCGAAGCACTGCACGACGGCGCCGCCGAGCGACTGGCCGACGGCGACCACGGCGTCCAGCCCGAGCGCGATGCGGACCGCGTCGAGGCAACGCGCGGTCGCCTGCGCGGTCGGCAGCAAGGGGCCCGGCGATTTGCCGTGGCCCGGCAGGTCGATGGCGATGGCGTTCGCGGCCTGGAACAGCGGCAGCACCGGGTTCCACACCTCGGCCCGCGCGCCGATGCCGTGCACCAGCAGCGCCACCGGCCGGCCCGCCACAGGTGCCGCGGGCACCAGGCACCGAACCACGCCGGCGCTCGTCTCCAGCAGGCGCTCGGCATGCGACGGCGGAGGGGTCGGGCCCGGGAACGGCATGGGTCATTGTCGCGGGATGCGACATACTGGCGCCATCGCATCTCCCACCGAGGACAGCCGATGACACCGATCCGTTCCCGCGTCCTGCTGTTGCTGGGGGCGCTCGTGCTGTCCGGCGGCGCCGCCGCGCAGCCCTCGGACGAGGCGATCCGCAGCTATCCCAGCCGGCCGATCCGGCTGATCGTGCCGCTCGGCGCCGGCGGCGGCACCGACGTGATGGCGCGGATGGCCGCCAAGGAACTGTCGGAGGCGCTGGGCCAGCCGGTGGTGGTGGAGAACAAGCCCGGCGTCGCCGCCATCATCGGCACCGACTTCGTCGCCAAGGCGCCGGCCGACGGCTACACGCTGCTGGTTGCGCCCTCCAGCGTGCTGGTCGTCAACCCGGCCACCCGCAAGTCGCTGCCCTATTCGACCCAGCGCGACTTCATCCCGATCTCGGTGCTGGGCCGGCTGTCGCTGCTGCTGACGGTCAACGCGGCGTCGCCGTTCCGCTCGGTGAAGGAGCTGGTCGATTACGCCAAGGCCCATCCCAACGAGGTCAGCTATGCGTCGAGCTCGCCGCTCTACCAGCTGGCCACCGAGCTGTTCAAGCAGAAGACCGGCACCGCTTTCCTCGCCATTCCGTACAAGAGCAGCGGCGAGTCGACCAACGCGCTGATGGGCAACCAGGTGACCATGTCGATCGCCGACATTCCGGTGGTCGCCAGCCTGGTCAAGGCCGGCAAGCTGCGCGCCCTGGCCTACACCGACACGCAACGCAATGCCGCCTTCCCGGACGTGCCGACGGTGGCCGAAGTCGGCCTGGCCGGCACCGAAGCGTCGACCCTGGTCGGCCTGCTGGCCCCGGCCGGCACGCCGATGGCGATCGTGCGCAAGCTGCAGAACGTGCTGGTGGCGATGGTGAAGAAGCCCGACGTGCGCGAGCGCTTCGCCAGCCTGGGCGTGGAGCCGGTGGGCAGCACCTCCGAGGAGTACGCCCGCTCGATCCGCAGCGACCTGGAGCTGTGGGCCGACGTGGTCAAGCGCGCCAACATCCAGCCGGAGTGAGGGGCGGCGCGGCGCAGCGGCGCCGGCCGTCGTGACCCGGGCGACGACGAGACGGCCAGTGTGCAGCTGAAGGCCGCAGCTACCTGCACCTGTTCCGGCAGGTGTGACGGGGCTGGCGGGATGGCAGATGGGGTCGCATAATCCGGCGGCGCCCCGGTCGTCGACTCCTTGCTGAAAGGTCATCGCCATGTTGCTTCGCCGCTCCGTCCTGGGCGCCGCTTCGGCGGCATTCACTTCGCCGGTCCTGCTGCTCGCCGGTTGCGGCGGCGGCGGCGACGACGGTCCGACGCCGATCCCCGCGTCGGCCTCGGTGATCCGCCTTCCGGGCGACCAATACCTGCACCTGGGCACGCCGACCGAGTGGTGGTGGCACACCGGGACGCTGCGGGCCGGCAGCCGGGTGTTCGGCTTCGAGATCAACGCGGCCTCGTTTCGCAAGGACGGCGTGGGCTTCACCCAGGTCTCGCTCACCGACGTCGCCAACAACCGGCACTACCAGGCCACGGTGCCCTACCTGCCGCCGCTGCAGTACGACCCCGACCGCTGGGCCCAGCCCGACACCACGAAAGACTGGAGCGTGCAGCTGGGCAACCCGGCCAACGCGCTGTCGGCGATCCAGGTCACCAGCGCCGGCAGCGGTTACACCTCCGCGCCCAAGGTGGAAATCACCGGCGGCGGCGGCATCCTGGCGCTGGCCGAAGCGGTGCTCGATGGCAAGGGCGGCGTCGCGACCATCGTGGTGCTGAGCGCGGGAGTCGGCTTCACCGCGCCGCCCACCGTGACGCTCAGCGGGGGCGGCGGCAGCGGCGCCACCGCCAGGGCCATCCACTCGTACGTCACCATGCAGGCGCCCGCCAGCGACCCGACCCGGAACATGGCGATCAAGGCGCTGACGGTGGACGAGGCCACCGGCACCAGCATCGGCTTCGACCTGGCCATGTCGCAGAACGGGCCGCCGCTGATCGTCTGGGGCACCGGCGTCAAGGAGGTGCCAGGGACCGCGCCGGCGCTGCTGCGCAACAACTACTACTACTCGCTCACCCACCTGCAGACAACAGGCTCGGTGTCGATCGGCGGCGCAACGACGGCCGTCAGCGGCGTCACCTGGATGGACCACGAGTACGGCGCCTTCGGCAGCGCCGAAAACCCCGTCAAGTGGATCCTGCAGGCGATGCAGCTCGATAACGGCGCCCGCGTCCACAGCTACACCGTCCTCGAACCGGTGCTGAACCAGCGCAGCCGCGGCGAGGCCACCGTCATGCTGGCCGACGGCAGCATCTACCTGGTGGAGTCGTTCGTGACGCCGTTCGGGCGGACCTGGACCAGCCCGCAGTCGGGGCGGACCTTCTTCATGCAGCTGAAGGTCGAGATCCCCGGCTTCGATGCCACCATCGTGGTGGAGAGCCTGGTCGATTCCCAGGAATTCCCGGTGGCGGGCGGCCCGGTCTACGAGGGCGTCGCCAGCGCCAATGGCACGTTCCGCGGCAGCGCGGTCAGCGGCACCGCGTGGAACGAGCAGGCGCTGGGGTAAGTCGCACGCTCACGGCACGCGGCGGATGGTCAGTTCCAGGCAGCCGTGGTTGTTGCCGTACTGGTCCGGCCAGTCGTTGGCGAAAAAGAGCAGTTCCTCGTGCGTCCTGGCGACGTGCCGGATGCCATGGCCGACGACGAAGAACGAATCGGGATCCTGCCCCTCGGCGCCGACCAGCGCATACATCGGGCGCCACCGGTGGCGGGCGAACGGGCTGGCGAGCCACCCCGCGAGCACCCACGGAAAGCGCTGCCAGCCGCTGCGCAGGTCGGCGTCCGGCAGCAGGTGGTCGACCCAGCCTTCCACGACGGCGGCCGACAGGTCGTATTCCCGCCCGGGCTCGAGCTGCACGCCGGTGCGGTTCCACCGGCACTGCGCGTCGACCCTGACGACGGCCGGCGTGTCGCCGAGATGGCGCGCCGGGGGCGGCACCGCCCGGATGCACTGCCGGCGGGGCGAGGCCGCCGGGTCGCAGGATTCGACGTAGGCCGGCGGCGCTTCGTCCAGCGGCACGCAGCCCGCAAGCAGGCCGAGCGCCACCGCGATGGTCAGGGCGGAGCGTCGATCGGGTCCCATGCCAGGGACACTACCGCGCATCGAGGATGCGAGGCAAGAGGCGATTGACGGGGTCAGCTAGGAGCCTGCGCGGCAGAGAAACGGGCCTGCGTTGGGTCGAGAAGGGGCTGGAGGCGAGGCGCGGAAACGGGTCAAGCCTGGACGGCTTGCCCCGTTTTCGTAACGACGCATACGGCCCCTTATCGGCCCAATCCTTCGGGCCGGTGTCTAAATCACTGCCATGCGTCGTTACGGTCTCCTTATGTACGCAAGTACACCGCGTCGACCGCGCCTAGCTTGGCAGCGATTTAGGCGCCGGCGCAGGCCCGTTTCTCTACCGCGCAGGCTCCTGGTCGCAGGCCAGCCGGGTGGGCGTGATCCAGCGGCAGCCGGCCGAGGTCTTGGCCGCCATCGGCGCGGCCTGCGCCGGTTCGGCGCGCACCGGCGTTCGCGGCGCAACGAGGGCGTACTCATGGTGCGACACCGCTTCGACCATGGCGATGCTGGGATAGACACCGCGGGCCACGAGCTCCTGCTGTCGCTCCATGATCTTGTGCAGCAGCGGGGCCCCTTCGGGGGTCTGGAGCAGCGGGTAGTCCGCCTTCGCGCGCTGCAGCACCCGGTCCACGTCGGTGGCGACGATGGCGTCCTCGCGCTTCTTCTTGTCCATGGCGGCCCGCTGTCGGGCGGTGGCGGCGTTGGCTTCGGCCGTCGCCCGCGCCGAGCGTTCGGCGGCGGCCTGTTCCGCGGCCACCCGGTCGGCCTCGGCCTTCTCGGCGGCGGCCAGGTCGGCGGCGGCCTTCTCGGCCCGCGCCCGCTCGATGGCCCGGCCCCTGGCGACCCGTGCCCGGAATTCATCGAGCTCTTCCCGCGTCATGCGCTCGCGCACGGCCGGGGCCGGAGCGTCGCCGGATTCGGTCTCGTCGCCGGCCGCGGCGGCGGCGGCCGGGCCGGACGACGACCCATTGCGGGGCGCGAGGTGGAGGTTCGGCTTGAAGCCGCCGCTCTCCGGCTTGTCGACTTCGACCTTGGCGGCAGTGGTGCTGCGGCTGCCGCTGAAGCCGCCGCGCCGGCCCCTGGCGTCCGCGTCCGCGACCCCGGCGACCAGCGCGGCAACCAGCAGGATCCGCCAGGCGCACGGCAACGCCACTTGTCTGGGTCTGGTCATGCCCTCTCCTCTTCTTGATGGGATGGGTTCATGATATTGGCGGCCCCGCGCCATCCCCCGGAAGGAATTGGCTGCGATCCAATCTATTGGCAGGGATGTAAGCGACAAGCAACAGGTTTGACGGGGCGCAAGGAGCCGCCGCGCTCGCTGCGCCACCATGGAACCGGCCGGTGGAGTCGCCGGCCCCAGCAGGAGCGCACCATGACACGCAAAGATTTCAACCCTCCCAAGTCCGGACCGGCCGCGCCTGCCACAGTTCCCGCGGGGGACGAACCGGACGAGACGGGCGAGCCGCCGCCGATCGTGGAGCGGCCCGACGGCTACTACTGGCAGGCGCCGGACGGCCAGGCCGACATCGGCCCGTTCGCAAGCTATGAGCTGGCCGTGGCCGACCGCGACGGCGTGAGCGACGACCCGGCCGACGAGTCGCTGCGCGAGGCCGAGAGCAACATCGGCATCAACGAATGGATCGACGCCGAGACCGGCGCGCCGGCCGAGGGCCAGTCGCCGCCGCATCTCGAGCAAGAGTAGGAGGCAGCGCGATGCTGGCGGTCAGGTGTCGGCGCGCCCGGCGGTGACAAAGCGCAGCGCCCCATCGCGCAGGCCTGAAAACCTCAGAGACAGCAGGTCCAGCAGGTAGTTCTGGTACAGGCGCCACGGCGCCCTGGTGCCCTGGCGCGGCAGCACGCCCGCCGCCCGCTGGATGTAGCCGGAACTGAGGTTCAGGAACGGCAGCGTGTTCGCCTTCGCCGCGTCATCGGCCACCGCCACCACCGAGTCCAGGCCCCGTGCCTGCATGTGATCGAGCAGCCGGCAGACGTAGCGCGCCGCCAGCTCGCACTTCAAGGTCCACGAGGCGTTGGTGTAGCCGGTGGCCACGGCCATGTTGGGCACGCCGCTGTACAGGATGCCGCGGTAGACCAGCGACTGCGCCGGATCGACCGGCGCCCCATCCACGCTGATCGTCGCGCCTCCCATCAGCTTGAGCCGCAGCCCGGTGGCCGTCACGACGATGTCGGCCGGCAGCTCGGCGCCCGACGCCAGCCGGATGCCGCCGGGCGTGAAGCGCTCGATGCCGTCGGTGACGATCGAGGCCTTGCCGGCCCGCAGCGCCTGGAAGATGTCGGCGTCGGGGGCGATGCACAGGCGCTGGTCCCACGGGTCGTAGGCGGGCGACAGGTGCCTGGCGACATCGAAGTCCGGTCCCAGCCGCTGCCGTGCGGCGCGCAGCAGCAGTGCCCTGGCGCGGGCCGGCCAGCAGGATGTTCTTCCAGCGCACCAGCCGGTACGACAGCCGCCGCGGCAGCAGCCGGCGCAGCGCCGCGCCGATGCGGTCGCGCGCCGGCAGGCCGACGATGTAGCTGGGCGAGCGCTGCAGCATGGTGACGTGGGCGGCGCTGGCGGCCAGCTCCGGCACCAGGGTCACGGCGGTGGCGCCGCTGCCGATCACCACCACCCGGCGGCCGGCCCAGTCGAGGTCCGCCGGCCAGTGCTGCGGATGGACGATGCGGCCGGCGAAGGTTTCGCGGCCCGGCCACTCGGGTTGGTAGCCGCCCTCGTAGTCGTAATAGCCGCTGCAAAAGAACACGAAGCGCCCGGTGATGGCCTGCGCGGCGCCGCCGGTGCCGACCGCCAGCGTCCAGCGCGCGTGCGCCGAATCCCAGTCGGCGCCGGTGACGCGGTGGCCGAAGCGGATGTGCCGGGCGATGCCCTCGTCGCGCGCCGTCGCCGCCACGTAGTCGCGGATCGCCGGGCCGGGCGCGAAGGAGGCGTCGCTCGCCCACGGCCGGAAGCTGTAGCCCAGCGTGAACATGTCGGAGTCGGAGCGCACGCCCGGATAGCGGAACAGGTCCCAGGTGCCGCCGATGGCCTGCCGGCTTTCCAGGATGACGTAGCTGAGCGTCGGGCACAGCGTCTGCAGGTAGTGGCCGGCCGCGATCCCGGACAGGCCGGCGCCGATGACCACCACGTCGAAGGAGGAGATGCCGGGCTCGCCGGCGCCGAGCGCTGCCATGCGGTGCACGCTAACATGCTTTTTTTCTGGAGCAAGCGCATGGCAACCATCGCATTCCTGGGCACCGGCCTGCTGGGCAGCGCCTTCGCCGAGGCGGCCGCCAGGCGCGGCGACACCGTCACCGCGTGGAACCGGTCGCCGCAAAAGGTGCAGCAACTCGCGCAGTTCGGCGTCAAGGCGGCGGCGACACCGGCCGATGCGGTGCGCGGCGCGAGCCGGGTCCACCTGGTGCTCAAGGACGATGCGGTCGTCGAGGCGGTGATCGCAGCGGCGCGCGCGGGCCTGGCGCCCGACGTGGTGCTGATCGACCACACCACCACCTTGCCGGAGCTCACCGCCGCACGGGTCGCAAGCTTGCAGGCGCAAGGGGTCAGGTACCTGCACTGCCCCGTCTTCATGGGGCCGCCGGCGGCGCGCAATGCCCAGGGCTCCATGATGGTGGCCGGACCGCGCGCGCTGTTCGACAGCGTCAAGGACGCACTCACCCCGATGACGGGCCGGCTGCAGTACCTGGGCGAGCGTGCCGACCTGGCGGCCGTCAACAAGCTGTTCGGCAACGCCATGATCATCGGCGTCTCGGCGGCGATGGCCGACGTGCTCACCATCGCCCAGGCCAGCGGCGTGGCGCCGGGCGCCGCCATCGAACTGCTCAAGCTGCTGGACCTGAACGCGATGGTGGCGGGCCGGGGCGCCAACATGGCCAGGGGCAACTTCACCGCGAGTTTCGAGCTGGCGATGGCGCGCAAGGACGTGCGCCTGATGCTGGAGACCTGCGGCGCGCGGCCGCTGGCGGTGCTGCCCGCGATCGCGGCCCGCATGGACCAGCTGATCGCCGCCGGCCACGGCGCCCAGGACGCGAGCGTGCTGGGCATCGACGCCGTCACGCCCGGGAGCGCCAAATGATCGTCGAACGGATCTGGACCGGCAACGCGTACCGCAACTTCAACTACCTGGTGGCCTGCCCCGAGACCGGCGAGGCGCTGGCCATCGACCCGCTGGACAGCGAGAAGACCCTGGCCACGGCCAAGGCGAAGGGCTGGCAGATCACCCAGGTCCTCAACACCCACGAGCACCACGACCACATCGGGGGCAATGCGGCGGTCGTTGCCGCCACCGGCGCCAAGGTGATCGCCCACCAGCGCGCCGCCGGCGTGATCCCGGGGGTGGACCGCGGCGTGCAGGCCGGCGACGTGATCAAGGTGGGCAAGCGGGTCGAGCTCGAATGCCTGGACACGCCGGGCCACACCATGTGCCACATCTGCCTGCGCTCGCACACCGACCAGCCGGCCCTCTTCTCGGGGGACACGCTGTTCAACGCCGGCGCCGGCAACGTGCACAACGGCGGCAACGTCGACGCCCTGTTCGCCACCTTCGCCCGGCAGCTGGCCCGGCTGCCGGCGAACACCCGGGTCTATCCCGGGCACGACTACATCGAGAACAACCTCAAGTTCACGCTGGCGCGCGAACCGGGCAACGAGGCGGCGCTGGCCCTGCTGCCGCAGGTGACGGGGCACGACCCCGCGACCTCGGTGGTCACCACGCTGGCCGACGAGAAGCGCATCAACACCTTCATGCGCCTGGACAGCCCCGGCGTGATCGCGCGGCTGCGCCAGGAGTTTCCGGAGCTGGGGGAGCAGCCCGACCCGAAGGCCGTCTTCAGGAAGCTGCGGGAGCTGCGCAATACCTGGTGAGGCTGCCTACAGGCATGTAGGCGCAGCCCGACGTCGCGATCCCGGAGCACGGGTTAGAAAGGAAGCGACACCACACCGTGTGGCCGTCACCAACCGAAAGGAATGCGCGATGTCATCCAACAAGAGCCCAGGCAACCAACGCTCCGACGACGGCAGCAAGCAAGGCAACGAGCAGAACTCGGAGAAGAGCGGATCGACCCAGATGGACCAGGCCGCGAAGCAGGGAAGCGGGCAGTCGGGCCAGCAGGGCGAGGACGCGAAGCAGCGCGGCCAGCGCAACGGCTCCGAGTCCGGCAAGTCCTGACCCTCGGCATCCGTCCGCCGAAGGGCGCCTGCGGGCGCCCTTTTTCGTGGCTGCTCCGCGCCAGCCTAGCCTGCGCCGGCCAGGCTCAGCACCGCCCGCCGGGTGCCTCCGCCGCCGACGTCGACGCCCAGCGTCTCCAGCGCCGCTTCGACGCCGGCGAGGGCGCCGAGGATCATCGCCGGGTTGCAGTCGCCCAGGTGGCCGATGCGAAAGGCCCGGCCGGTCAGCGGTCCCAGTCCGCCGGCGATCGCCACCTGGAAGCGCTCGCGGGCCACGCTGCGCAAGGCGTCGATGTCGATGCCCTCGGTCACCTTGATGGTCGTCACCGAGCGGGAGCGGGATGCCGGATCCTGCGCAAAGAAGTCCAGCGCGCCGCCTTCGCGCCAGCCCTCCACGGCGGCATGCACGGCGCCGGCCAGCTGCTCGTGCCGCAGCCAGATGGCGTCGAGCCCTTCGTCGAACATCAGGCCCAGCGCCGCTTCCATGCCGAGCAACAGATTCTGCGGCGGCGTGCCGCAGAACTTGCGGTACGACAGGTCGTGCTGGCGGCGCACCCAGTCCCAGTAGAAGCGCGGCGCGGGATTGCGTTGCGCGACGGCGAAGGCGGCCGCGTTGACGGCGACGAAGCCGACGCCGGGCGGGCACATCAGGCCCTTCTGCGACGCGCCCACCGCCACGTCGACGCCGAGCGCATCCATCGCGAACGGGATCGCGCCGAGCGATGCGACCACGTCGGCCACCAACAGGGCCGGATGGCCGGCGGCGTCGATGGCGCGGCGCACGGCGGCGATGTCGCTGGTGACGCCGCTGGCGGTGTCGGTGTGGACAGCGAACACCGCCTTGATCGCGTGGGCCCGGTCGTCACGCAGGGCCTGTTCGACGGCGCCGGCATCGATCGGCCAGCCCTCGCGCCACGGCGTGCGCACCACGCGCCGTCCCAGCGCTTCGGTCTGCACCGCCCAGGATTCGCTGAAGTGGCCGGTGCCCGGCACCAGCACGGCCTCGCCCGCCGCCGCCAGGTTCTCGACCACCGCTTCCCACGCGCCGTGGCCGTTGGCGGCGAACATGAAGACGTCGGCCGCGCTGGTCTGCAGCAGGCGCTTGAGGCCGTGCTCGCAGGCCGCGATGTTGGCGTCCACGCGCGGGTCGGCCAGATCCATCGGCTGCGCGCTCATCGCATGCAGCACCGCGTCCGGCAGCGGCGTCGGGCCGGGGGAGTGCAGGGCGCGGCGGCCCGGGATGCGCTGGGATGGGAGGGTCATGCGGCCGGATGGTACTGCGTCGGGTGGCCGGCTACGGCTCCAGCCGCACGGCCGGGCGGTCCGCTTCCAGGCGCGACCAGTCGACCCGCACCAGGCGCACGCCATCCTGGTCCGGCCCGGCATCGGGCGTTGCGGGCGTTGCGGGCGTTGCGGGCAGCGTCACGTCCCCGATGCCGAAGCGCTCCATGTCCGGCGCCGACAGGGCGTAGAAGTCCTCGACGTTGTACGGCTCGATCTTGGCGAACCAGGCGACGAAGCCGTCGACCCCGATGCGGCGGTAGAACTGCGCTTCGCGTGCGGCCAGTTCGCGGGCGCCCTCCAGGGCTTGCGGGTCCAGGGCCTCCTTGCCGGCCTGGTGCAGGTACAGCGCGTGCGTCATGTTGCCGTGCCAGGCCACCGCGCCGGGCCGGCCGACGGTCTTGCGCCGGCCCGCCGGAAAGACGTAGTTGGCGCACGAGGAATGGCAGATCCGGGGCACGTCGATGTCGAGCCGGCGCGCGTGGACCGCCAGCGCCATGTCGAGCGCCGCCGCCACGTTGCCGCCGCCGGAGCTGATGACCAGCCGCGTGATCTTCGGGTCCCGCAGCAGTTCCATGAATTGCGCGGCGGAGCGGGCGTCGATCCGGCCCCGGAAGATCACCGCGTCGTCGACCGCCTCGACCACGGCGGCCGGCCGGCCCTGCGCCTGCGCACCGGCGGGGCCGACCGCGGCGAGCAGCAATGCCAGGGCGGCATGGGCAAGCAGGGTGGGCGCGGGCTTTCTCATCGGGCGGCCTGGGCTGGAGCGCAGGCTGCGCTAGCGCAGCGTGACCATCACCGGCTGGTGGTCCGACGCCTGGGTGAGGCCGTCGATCTCCATCCGCCGCACCCTGTCCTTCAGGCCGTCGCTGACGAACACGAAGTCGCAGGCGATCGGCTCGGGGCCGTGCTCGCGGTCGTGGACGCGGAACGTGGGCGGCTGCGGCAGCTCCCCGTGCAGCAGGCGCCAGCTGTCGTGCAACCGCTGGGCGAGCACCGGGTACTCCGGGTCGCCGCTGCCCAGGTTGAAGTCGCCGCACAGGATGGCATTGGCCGTGTGCGCCTTGGTCCGGAAGGGCGAGCCGTCGTCGCCGGGCGCGGGTGGCGCTGCGGCGTGCTCGCTGGCCTGCAGGTGCAGGTCACGCAGGGCGCGGGCCTGCGCCATCCGCTGCGGCTTCGAGTAGTACTCCAGGTGCGTCGTCATCACGCGCACCGGGCCCAGCGCCGGGTCCTTCACCGTCACCACGCTGGCCATGCGCGGCATGCTGCGCACGCCAGCGTCGGCGGGCCAGGGCAATGCGTGGTGCTGCACCTGCAGCACCGGCAGCCGGGTCGCGACCAGGTTGCCGAACTGCTGGCGCCTGCCCTGCGCGTCGAATTCATCGACCGCGGCGCCGAAGAACAGCTGGAAGCCGGGCAGCAGCTCGCGCAGCAACGCCGGCTGGTCGTGGCCCGGGTTGCCCGCCAGGCCGGGGTAGTTGACCGAGATCTCCTGCAGGCACAGCACGTCGAAGTCGGCCAGCGCGCGGGCGCCGTCGACGATGCGCCGGGGGCTGACGATGCCGTCGTTGCCACGGCACCACTGGGTGTTCCAGGTGACGAGTTTCATCCCCGGCGCTCCAGGCCGGCCGCCAGGATCTGTTGCTTGTCCATCGTGGGGTGAGTATAGGAACGCGTCGTCGACCACCGACCGCGCCGGTGGCTTTCCCGGGGCGGCGGTGCGAAGATCGCGCCGATGGAGGCACCGACCTTGAACGACGCGCCAATCCCCTACCTGCAGCGCATCCGCAGCTACTACCAGACGCTGGGCTACGGCGCGCCCTATGAATGGGCGCATTGCGCCGACGTGCCGTTCCAGCCGTTGCGCAAGCCCCTGGCGCAGTGCCGCGTCGCGCTGGTCACCACCGCCGCCCCGTACCAGCCGGGGCAGGGCGACCAGGGGCCGGGCGCGCCGTACAACGCCCGGGCCAAGTTCTACAGCGTCTACTCGGGCGACAGCGCCTGCGACCACGACCTGCGGATCTCGCATGTCGCCATCGACCGCCAGCACACCACCGCGGCCGACCCCGGCAGCTACTTTCCCCTGCCGGCGCTGCGGGCCTGCGCCGCGGCCGGGCGCATCGGCCCGGTGGCGCCGCGCTTTCACGGCGCGCCGACCAACCGCAGCCAGCGCGTGACGCGGGAGGTGGACGGGCCCGAGATCGTCGCGCGCTGCCGCGCCGATGGCGTCGATGCGGCAGTGCTGGTCCCCAACTGCCCGGTCTGCCACCAGACGGTGAGCCTGGTCGCGGGCCTGCTGGAGCAGGCCGGCATCGCCACCGTGGTGCTGGGCTGCGCCCGCGACATCGTCGAACACGTGGGCGCGCCGCGGCTGCTGTTCTCCGACTTTCCTCTGGGCAACGCGGCGGGCCGGCCGCACGATCCGTCCTCGCAGGCGCTCACCCTGGAACTGGCCTTGCGCCTGCTGGAGTCGGCCACCGCACCGCGCACCACGGTGCAGTCGCCCTTGCGCTGGAGCGACAGCAGCGACTGGAAGCTGGATTACTCCAACATCGAGCGGCTGGCGCCCGCCGAGATCGAGCGCCGCCGCGCCGAGTTCGACCGCGGCAAGCACGAGGCCAGGGCCTTGCGGGAGGAATCGCAGCGATGAACCAGCAGCAACCCTTTGTCCGCGAGGGCGGCACCGGGCCCGGTGTGGTCTGCCTGCACTCCAACGCCAGCAGCTCCGCGCAGTGGCGGGCGTTGATCGAGCGGCTGGCGCCCCGGTTCCAGGTGTTCGCCCCGGACTCGTACGGCAGCGGCAAGAGTGCCGACTGGCCGTCCGCGCGCACCATCCGCCTGGCCGACGAGGTCGCCTTCATCGAGCCGGTGTTGCAGCGCGCCGGCCCGTCGTTCGCGCTGGTCGGCCACTCCTACGGGGCGGCCGTGGCACTGCGGGCGGCGCTGGCCGATCCGGGCCGGGTTTTCGCGCTCGCGCTGTATGAACCCACGCTGTTCTCGCTGGTCGATGCGCAGGCGCCGCCGCCGAACGACGCCGACGGCATCCGCGACGCGGTGGCGCGGGCTGGCGCGGCGCTCGATGCCGGCGACCCCGACGCCGCGGCGCGCAGCTTCATCGACTACTGGATGGACGAGGGCAGCTGGGACCGCACGCCGGCCGAGCGCAAGCCGGCCATCGCCGCTTCGGTCGCCAACGTCCGCCGCTGGGCCCATGCGCTGACGACGGAGCCGGCGCCGCTCGAGGCCTTCCGCGCGCTCGCCATGCCGGTGCTGTATCTGACCGGCAAGCGCTCGACCCGCTCGGCCCATGCCGTCGCGCGGTTGCTGACCCGCGTGCTGCCCGACGTCGAAGTGATGGAGTTCGACCAGCTCGGGCACATGGGCCCGATCACCGACTCCGCGCGGGTCAACGAGGCGATCGCCGCCTTTCTCGAGCGGGCCCGGCCCGGGCCGCCGTGATCAGGCGCTGGCTCGGCCTGCCGTCGGTGCAGATCGCGCTGTGCCTGGCGGTCTTCGCCCTGGTCGGCTGGCGCTTCGGCGTGTTCGGCATCGTCATCGCGTCGCCGCTGCTGGGCGCCGCGGTCTGCCGCCCGGTGATGGCGCTGGTGGCCAACATCCGCCACGGCGCGCGCGAGCGGGTGTGGCTGCCGGTGCACGGCCAGCACTATGTCTACAAGGGCGCCACCATCCACGTGCTGGAGGACGACGACCGCTGCCGCTGGGTGCCGCTGCCCGACGTGCGCAAGGTGGTCGGGCTCACGGCCAGCGAACGCACGCTGGCGCTGGCGTTTCCGCAGCGCTGCAAGCCGCTGGGCAAGCCGGCCCGGCCCTGCCTGCGCGACGACGCACTGGTGGAACACCTGGCCAAGGAGAACAACCCGGCGGCGCTGCGCTTTCGCACCTGGGTCGAGCGCACCATCGCGCTGCCCGGGCGCAAGGTGCGCGCCAGCCTGGGCATCCGGCCGGAGCCGCCGGACGCGTGAAGGCGCGCTCAGGCGTGGCCGCGCAATTCGCCCGAAAAAGCGAGCCGGCGCGCGATGGCCGCGATGATCTGGATGGCGGCCCTGGCCGCCGGCGAGGTTGGGCTGTCGGCACGGGTGTAAAGCCCGGCGTGCAACGGCACCAGCGGCTTGTCCAGCGGCACCTCGACCAGCCGGCCGCCGGCGACGAAGGTCCGCAGCAGCGCCGGCGGCAGCAGGGCCGCCATGTCGCTGGCGGCGATCAGGTCCAGCGCCACCGAGTGCGAGCTGCAGTGCACGGCCGGCACCGGGGCCGGCAGGCCGGCGGCCAGGAACGACTGCTTGATGATGTCGGTCGCGCTGCCCAGGGCCGACATCGACAGCCAGGCGCCCTGCGCCAGTGCCTGCAAGGTCCGCGCGCCGGCCAGCGGATGCCCCTTGCGCACGACGACGCGCAGCTGGATCTCGAACAGCGAGCGAAAGCGCAGCCCCGCATCGAGCGGGCCTCTGGTGCGCGCCGACACCGCCATGTCGAGCGACTCGTCGCGCACCAGCGGCAGCAGGGCGCCCGGATTCAGTTCCAGCAGTCGGAGCCGGATGCCGGGACGCTGCTGCAGCAGCGTCATCGCGAATTCCGGCAGCAGCAGGCTGGCCGCCGAAGGCGAGACGCCCAGCGCCAGCAGCCCGCCGCCGTCGTCGTCGACACTGCGCCGGGCTTCCTCCGCGCCCCGCCGCAATTCGGCCTCGGCCACCCGGGCCCGGGCCAGGAACGCGGTGCCGGCAGCGGTGAGCGCGGCGCCGCGGACGCTGCGTTGCATCAGCTGCACGCCCAGTTCTTCCTCGAGTTGCTGCAGGGCCCGAGTCAATGCGGGCTGCGATTCACCGAGCCGGCGGGCCGCACCGCGGATGCTGCCGGCGTCGACGACGGCGATGAATTGCTCGATCCGGTGCAGGTGCATGGCAGCTTCGGGGGTGATGCACGATCGGCATCATGCTGCTGCATTGTGCATCTTGCGGCGCGGATGGCGACCGTGCGCTACTCGGGGCATCGCCACCCTGCCAAGGACAACGCCATGCCTGCCGATCGCCTCCTGCAACCGAATCCGCGCCGCGACTTCCTTCGTGCCGGCTCGGCCGCCGTCGCGGCCATGCTGGCCGGCACCAGTGCCCGCGCGCAGCCGGCCGTGGAGACCTTGCACATCCTGAGCGGCGCGGCCCCGGGCAGCACGCCCGACATCGTCGCGCGCCGCTTCGCCGAGCAGCTGAGCGGCCGCCACGCGCAGCGCGCGGTGGTCGACAACCGGCCCGGTGCCGCCGGCCGCATCGCAGTCAACGCCCTCAAGCTGGCGCCCGCGGATGGATCGACGGTCTGGCTGGCGTCCGGTTCGATCGCCACCGTCAACCCCTACGTGCACGCGAGGCTGGGGTACGACCCGGCGGTCGACCTGCAGCCAGTCTCGCTGGCGGCGGAGATGCCACTGGCGCTGGCGGTCGGCCCGGCGGTGCCGCAGAGCGTCGGCAACGTGCGCGAGCTGGTCGACTGGATGCGGCGCAATCCGGCGCTGGCCAACGTCGGCTCGCCGGGCGTGGGCTCGGTGCCGCACCTGCTGGAGGCGCTGCTGTTGCGCGAGGCCGACGTGGCCTGGCAGCATGTGTCGTACCCGGGTGGGGCGCCGGCCGTCATGGCGCTGCTGGGTGGGCAGATCGCTGTGGTGGCGCTGCCCGAGGCGGTGCTGAGCCAGCATCGCAAGGCCGGCAAGCTGCGCGTGCTGGCCACCTCGGGGCCGCGGCGCAGCGGCTACATGCCGGACGTTCCGAGCTTCGTCGAACAGGGCCGGCCCGACCTGGTGGTGCAGGAATGGCTGGCCTTCTTCATGCACAGCCGGGTTCCGGCGCCGATGGTCGAGGCCACCGCGCAGGCCGTGCGCGTCGCCGTCGCCCGGCCGGAACTGGCCGCGGCCTTCGCCGACCTGGGCATGGTGGCCGCAGCCAGCACGCCGGCGGCGCTGTCGGCCCGCATCGCGGCGGAGCAACGCGTGTGGGAGCCGCTGATCCGCGTGGCCGGCATCCGCGCCGACTGAGCCCCGATGACTGGAATCGGCGATCAGTGGCTACGCAGCTTCTCCTGCAACCAGACCTTGATCAGCGACTGGCAAGGCACGTCGCGCGCATTGGCGGCCGCCTTGATCGCGGATCAGCGCGCCGGCACGGCGCAGGGTGAAGCTGATGTGAAGCAACCGTGCGTCATCGGTCTTGCCCAGCGCATGGAGCCGACGTTCCTGCCCGCTGTGCGCGTCATCTTCCAGCAACAACAGCGGCGCGTTGAAGAAGACCTGTTCGGCCTCTGCCATCGAGACGCAATGCCATCGAATGAAATCGCTAGCCAGGCGTCTCGTTGTTCAGGCCGCCTTGCGCTTCTTCACCCAGGCCTCGACCGCCTCGCTGCCGCCGATCAGCTCGCCGTTGACGAACAGCTGCGGCACGGTGCGGGCCTTGGCGATGGCGCCCAGGGCCCGGGTGCGCAGGGTGTGCGGTAGGTCGACGTCGGCGAATTCGACGCCGGCGTCATGGAGCTGCTGCTTGGCCTTGGCGCAGAAGGCGCAGCCCTCGCGCGTCAGCAGGGCGATCTGGTCGGGCGTCTTCGCATCCTTGTTGACGTAGTGCAGCAGCGTGTCGGCGTCCGACACCTCGAACGGGTCGCCCGGCTTGTCGGGTTCGATGAACATCTTGTCGATGACGCCGTCCTTGACCAGCATCGAATAGCGCCACGAGCGCTTGCCGAAGTTCTCGTCGCTCATGTCGACCAGCATGCCCATCTTCTCGGTGAACGCGCCGTTGCCGTCGGGCAGCACGAAGACGTTGTTGCACTCCTGGCTCTTGGCCCACTCCTCCATCACGAACGGATCGTTGACGGCGATGCAGATCACCTGGTCGACGCCGTTCTGCTGGAAGGCGGGAGCCAGTTCGTTGAAGCGCGGCAGATGGGTGCTGGAACAGGTTGGCGTGAAGGCGCCGGGCAGCGAGAACACGGCCACCGTGCGGCCCTTGAACAGCTTGGTGGTGTCGGTCTGCTTCCACTGGCCGCCTTCGCGGTATTTGAACGTGACGTCGGGGACCGGCTGGCCTTCGCGGGATTGGGGTTGGGTCATGGCAGAGCCTGGAAAGTTGGAACGACCGACGATCTTCGCTGAAAACCACGGCACCGTGGGGTGGCGTACGCTAGAACCTTTCGACGCAGGAGACAGCCATGGACGACGACGCACTCAATCTCAGCATCCGCAAGTTCCTCAAGATGGTCGGGGTCAGCTCGCAGCGGGAGATCGAGCAGGCGGTGGCCAGGGCCGTTGCCGACGGCGCCATCGCCGGCACCGAAAGCTTCCCGGCCACCATGACGCTCGAAGTCGCCGGGCTCAAGCTCAGCGTCAAGTTCGATGGCGAGATCCGGCTGCAGGAGGCGGGCGTCTAGGAATGACGGAACTGCGTCGGCGACGCGCCGCTCCAGGCCCGGAACGCGCGCGCGAAACTCTTCTCGTTGCGAAAGCCCGCCGCCGCGGCCACCTGCTTGACCGGCTGCGCCGTGCGGTACAGCAGGTCCTTGGCCCGCTCGCAGCGCACCTCGTCCTTCAGCTGCTGCAGGCTCGCGCCTTCTTCCTGCAGCTGCCGGTGCAGGGTCCGCACCGAGACGTTCAGCAGCGCCGCCAGTCCCTGCGCGTTGTGCGCCTGCGGCCCTGCGGCGGCCAGCGCGTGGCGCACCTGTTCCACCAGCAGCCGGTCGCGCCGGTACTGCAGCACCGTCAGCGGCAGGGCCCGCTGCAGCATCTGCCGCAGCGCGGGCTCGTCGCGGCGCAGCGGCAGCGCCAGGTAGCGGGCGTCGAACTGCAGCGCCGCCTGTCCTGAGCCTGTCGCAGCGGCCTGCGCCGCGCCGAACGTCAGCGGGCCGGGGAACAGCAGCGGATAGGCGTCCGCATGCGGCGGCGCCGCGAACGGAAAGCGCGCGCCCTGCAGCGGGATGCGCGAGTCGATGTACCAGCAGGCCAGGCCATGGATGTTGCGCAGCACGTGCACCAGGCAGAACTCGCGCCCGGCGCCGAGGTCGCGCCGCTCCTCGATCGTGATCGACGCCGTCGCGCCGGCGACGTTGACGCGCAGCAGGATGTCGTCGGCGATCAGCGCGTGGTGGCGGCACCAGCGTTTGAGCGCCACGCCCAGGGTCGGCGAGCTCAGCGACGCCCGCGCCAGCATGCCGTAGCTGCCCCAGGGCAGCTTGCGGCCGAAGGCGCCCAGGGCTTCGTCGTCCAGTTCCTGCATCGCCGCACCGGACAGCACCTCCATCTGGCGCGCGGTGATGCGGCCCTCCGGCCTGGCCAGCTGCGCTGGCGCGATCTGTGCCAGCTTGAGGGCCGCCGCGGGGCTCCGGCCGGCCCGCGCGTAGGCGGCGGCGATCGCTCTGGCGAAGGCCATGGGGGTGGCGGCCTGGACGGCGCGGCGGGCTGGGGTCGGCATCCGGTGAGTTTCCGGGATGCTGGCACGATTTGCAACCTCTCTGGCGCGCTGGGGCGCCGCGTTGCGCCCCACGCCGGCCGGGCGGGGGCTACGATGCCTGCACCAGAGACAGAGGAAGACATGTCAGTTCTCGAAACCCAACTCAATTCCCGCTCCGCCGACTTCCAGGCCAACGCCCAGGCCATGCAGGCAATGGTGGCCGACCTGCAGGTGCAGTTGGCCCATGCCGCGGCCGGCGGCGGCGAGACGGCCAGGGCGCGCCACGTCAAGCGCGGCAAGCTGCTGCCGCGGGACCGGGTGCAGATGCTGCTCGATCCGGGCACGCCGTTCCTGGAGCTGGCACCGCTCGCGGCCCATGCCATGTACAAGGGCGACGCGCCGTCGGCCGGCCTGATCGCCGGCATCGGCCGCGTGTCCGGCGTCGACTGCCTGATCGTCTGCAACGACGCCACCGTCAAGGGCGGCACCTATTACCCGATGACGGTCAAGAAGCACCTGCGGGCCCAGGAAGTGGCGATGCAGAACAACCTGCCTTGCATCTACCTCGTGGACTCGGGCGGCGCCAACCTGCCCAACCAGGACGAGGTGTTCCCGGACCGCGACCACTTCGGGCGGATCTTCTACAACCAGGCCAACATGAGCGCCCAGGGCATCGCCCAGATCGCCGTCGTGATGGGGTCCTGCACCGCCGGCGGCGCCTACGTGCCGGCGATGAGCGACGAGACCATCATCGTCAGGAACCAGGGCACGATCTTCCTGGGCGGCCCGCCGCTGGTGAAGGCGGCCATCGGCGAGATCGTCTCGGCCGAAGACCTGGGCGGCGGCGACATCCACACCCGCCTGTCCGGGGTGGCCGACCACCTGGCGCAGAACGACGCCCATGCGCTGGCGCTGGCGCGGCAGGCCGTCGCCTCGCTGAATCGGCCCAAGGTCGTGACCCAGCAGCTGCGCGAGCCGCAGCCGCCGAAGTTCGATGCGCAGGAGCTGCACGGCGTGGTGCCGACCGACGTGCGCAAGCCCTACGACGTGCGCGAGATCATCGCCCGCGTGGTCGACGGCTCGGAGTTCCACGAGTTCAAGCAGCGCTATGGGGCGACGCTGGTGTGCGGCTTCGCCCACATCGAGGGCATGCCGGTGGGCATCATCGCCAACAACGGCATCCTGTTTTCCGAGAGCGCGCAAAAGGGCGCCCACTTCATCGAGCTGTGCTGCCAGCGCAAGGTCCCGCTGATTTTCCTGCAGAACATCACCGGCTTCATGGTCGGGCGCAAGTACGAGAGCGAGGGCATCGCCCGCCACGGCGCCAAGCTGGTGACGGCGGTGGCCACCGCCAATGTGCCCAAGTTCACCGTGATCATCGGCGGCAGCTACGGCGCCGGCAACTACGGCATGTGCGGCCGCGCCTATTCGCCGCGTTTCCTCTGGATGTGGCCCAACGCGCGGATCTGCGTGATGGGCGGCGAGCAGGCGGCCGGCGTGCTGGCGACGGTCAAGCGCGACGGCATCGAAGCCAAGGGCGGCCAGTGGAGCGCGCAGGAGGAAGCGGCCTTCAAGCAGCCGATCCTGGACCAGTTCGGCCACCAGTCCCACCCGTATTACTCCAGCGCCCGGATCTGGGACGACGGCCTGATCGACCCGGCGGACACCCGCCGCGTGCTGGCGCTGGGCCTGTCGGCCTCGCTCAATGCGCCGATTCCCGAGCCGAAGTTCGGCGTGTTCCGGATGTAAGACCAACCGATGTCCAACACCTCCATCTACGACAACCCCGACCACGAGCTGCTGCGCGACCAGGTGGCGAAATTCATCGCTCGCGAGGTCGAGCCCCATGCCGCCGCCTGGGAAGAAGCCGGCTGCGTGCCGCGCGAGGTGCTGCGCCGCATGGGCCAGGCCGGCCTGTTCGGGCTGATGTACGAGGAGGAATATGGAGGCGCGGAATCGGATGCGATGACCAACCTGGTGTTCGCCGAGGCGCTGTCGCAGTCCACCTTCGCCGGGTTCATCATCACGGTGCTGGTCCACACCGACATGGCCAGCCCGCACCTGCACCATGCCGGCAGCGCGGCGCAGAAGGACAGGTATCTGCGCAAGGTGATCGCGGGCGAGCTGATCACGGCCGTCGGCATCACCGAGCCGGGCGCCGGCTCCGACGTGGCCGGCATCCGCACCACCGCCAGGCGCGATGGCAATGAGTGGGTGCTCAACGGCACCAAGATGTTCATCACCAACGGCGTCCACGCCAACCTGTACTTCATCGCCGCCAAGACCGGCGCCGGCAAGCGCGACATGTCGATGTTCATCGTCGAGAAGGGCACGCCCGGCTTCTCGGTGGGCCGGGCGCTGAAGAAGACCGGCTGGCTGTCTTCGGACACGGCGGAATTGATCCTGGACAACGTCCGCATCCCGGCCGGCAACCTGCTGGGCGAGGAGGGCAAGGGCTTCTATTCGGTGATGAAGAACTTCCAGACCGAGCGCATCGCCCTGGCCGCGATGGCGGTCGGCCATTGCCAGCAGGCGCTGAAACTCACGATCGACTACGTGCGCCAGCGCCATGCCTTCGGCGGCCCGCTGTGGGACAACCAGACCATCCGCCAGCGGCTCTCGATGGCCGACGCCAAGACCCGCGCCGCGCGGCAGTTCATGTACCACTGCGCCTGGCGCGTCACCCAGGGCCACGACATCGTGCAGGACGTGTCGATGCTCAAGGCCCTGACCGGCGAGCTGGTCAACGAGGTGGTGCAGACCTGCCAGCAGTTCCACGGCGGCATGGGCTACATCCGCGAGACCGCCATCGAGCGGCTGTGGCGCGACGCCCGGGTGCTGGCCATCGGCGGCGGCGCCACCGAGGTGATGCTGGAAGAAGTGGCCAAGCGCTATTGATCGACAAGGACGACATGAAACACCTGGAACTGGCCTTCGACCACGGCGTGGCCACCGTCACCCTGAACCGGCCCGAGGTCCGCAACGCCTTCAACGAGGAGGTGATCGGCGAGCTGAGCGCCACCTTCATGGGCCTGGGCGAGCGCGACGAGGTGCGCTGCGTGGTGCTGGCCGCCAACGGCCCGGCGTTTTGCGCCGGCGCCGACCTGAACTGGATGAAGCGCATCGCCGACTACTCGCGCGACGAGAACATCGCGGACGCCGAGGCGCTGGCCCGGATGCTGCGCCTGGTCTACAGCTGCCCCAAGCCGACCATCGCGCGGGTGCAGGGCGACGTCTACGCCGGCGGCACCGGCCTGGTGGCGGCCTGCGACATCGCGGTGTCGGTCGACACGGCGAACTACTGCCTGAGCGAGGTGCGGCTGGGCCTGATCCCGGCCACCATCAGCCCGTACGTGATCCGCGCCATGGGCGAGCGCGCCGCGCACCGCTACTTCCTCACGGCCGAACGCTTCGACGCGGCCGAGGCGCTGCGCATCGGCTTCGTGCACGAGGTGGTCAAGGCGGAGCAGCTCGATGCCAAGGTCGGCGAACTGGCCCGGACCCTGGTGAACAACGGCCCCGCCGCGATGAAGGCCTGCAAGCAGCTGGTGCAGGACGTCGGCGGCCGCAAGATCTCCGCCACCCTGATCGCCGGGACCGTGGAAGGCATCGCCGACATCCGTGCCACCGACGAAGGCCGCGAAGGCATCGCGTCGTTCCTGGGCAAGCGCAAGCCGAACTGGCTGCTGCCGCAAGGCTGACACCATGGACAGCTTGACCCACCTGATCGACACGCCGCAGCTGCTGGCCCTGGCGGCGGCGCTGGGCTGGGCCAGCGGCATCCGCCTGTACGCCGCGGTGTTCCTGGTCGGCGCCGCCGGCTTCATGGGCTGGGTCGACCTGCCGCAGGGCCTGAAGATGCTGCAGCACCCGGGCGTGATGGCGGCCAGCGGCTTCATGTGCTTCGTCGAATTCTTCGCCGACAAGATCCCGATCGTCGACACCGTCTGGGACGCGATCCACACCGTGATCCGGATCCCGGCCGGTGCGGCGCTGGCGGCCGGCGCGCTGGGAGCCGACGGCTCCGCCATGACCTGGATCGCCGCGCTGCTGGGCGGCAGCCTGGCCGCCACCAGCCACGCCGCCAAGATGACGACCCGCGCCGCCGTCAACACCTCGCCGGAGCCGTTCTCCAACATCGGCGTCTCGCTGCTGGAGGACGGCTTCGTCGTCTTCATGCTGTGGCTGTCGGCCACCCATCCGTTGCTGTTCGCGATCGCGCTGGTGCTGACGCTCGTGCTGGCCGTGGTGCTGATGGTGGTGCTGTTCAGGTTCCTGCGCGCCGTCCTGCGCGGACTCAGCCGCTTCTTTTCAGGCCAAGGCCTGTCCCCGGGGAAACTCCATGTTCAAGAAAATCCTGATCGCTAACCGTGGCGAGATCGCTTGCCGCGTGGCGGCCACCGCCCGCCGCATGGCCGTGAAGACCGTCGCCGTCTACTCCGACGCCGACGCCGATGCCAAGCATGTCCATGCCTGCGACGAAGCAGTGCACATCGGCGGCAGCGCGCCCAAGGACAGCTACCTGCGCTGGGAGCGGATCATCGAGGCGGCCAGGAGCACCGGCGCCGAGGCGATCCATCCGGGCTACGGGTTCCTCAGCGAGAACGAGGAATTCGCCATTGCCTGCGCCGCCGCCGGCCTGGTCTTCATCGGCCCGCCCGCCTCCGCGATCCAGGCGATGGGACTGAAGGCCGAGTCCAAGCGGCTGATGGAAAAGGCCGGCGTGCCCCTGGTGCCCGGCTACCACGGCGCCGACCAGGACCCGGCGCTGCTGAAGCGGGAGGCGCTCGGCATCGGCTACCCGGTGCTGATCAAGGCCAGCGCCGGCGGTGGCGGCAAGGGCATGCGCATCGTCGAGAAGCCGCACGACTTCGACGCCGCGCTGGCATCGTGCAAGCGCGAGGCGGTCAACAGCTTCGGCGACGACGCGGTGCTGATCGAGAAGTACGTGCAGCGGCCGCGCCACATCGAGATCCAGGTGTTCGGCGACAGCCAGGGCGACTGCGTCTGGCTGTTCGAACGCGACTGCTCGGTGCAGCGCCGCCACCAGAAAGTGCTGGAGGAAGCGCCGGCCCCCGGCATGACGCCGGCCCTGCGCCGGCAGATGGGGGAAGCGGCCGTGGCCGCCGCCCGCGCCGTCGGTTACGTCGGCGCCGGCACGGTGGAATTCATCGTCGAACAGCGGGCCGGCGGCGAGATGGCCTTCTTCTTCATGGAGATGAACACCCGGCTGCAGGTGGAGCATCCGGTCACCGAAGCGATCACCGGGCTCGATCTGGTCGAGTGGCAGCTGCGCGTGGCGTCCGGCGAACCGCTGCCGTTGAAGCAGGACCAGCTGAAGATCCACGGCCATGCGATCGAGGCCCGGATCTGCGCCGAGAACCCGGACAACAACTTCCTGCCCGCCACCGGCACGCTGCGGGTCTACCGCAAGCCGCCGTGCACGGCGTTCGAGCGAAGCGCGGTGCGGATCGACGACGGCGTGCGCGAGGGCGACGCGATCTCGCCCTACTACGACTCGATGGTGGCCAAGCTGATCGTCCATGCCGACACCCGTGAGCAGGCACTGGCGCGCCTGGACGAGGCGCTGGCGCGCACCCACATCGTCGGCCTGGCCACCAACGTGCAGTTCCTGCGCCACGTGGTGCGCAGCCGGTCGTTCGCGCAGGCAGATCTCGACACGGCGCTGATCGAGCGCGAGAAGGCGGTGCTGTTCCACCAGGAGCCGGTTAGCCTGGCGCAGGCCGCCGCCGCCGCCGTGGCGCAGACGCTGCTGGACGAAAAGGCGCTGGAGGGCGCCGATCCGTTCAGCCGGCGCGACGGCTGGCGCTCGCACGGCGTCACCACCCGGCGCTTCCAGTTCGAGTTCCACGGCCAGATGCACGATGCGGAGCTGGCCTACCTGCACGACGGCGCGCTGACGCTCTCGATCGCGGGCAGGTCGGCCCCGCTGGCGTTTTCCCGCAACGGCGGCGGCATCGACGTGCGCTATGCCGGCGAGCGCCAGACGGTGACGGTCTACAGCACCGGCGAGCTCGATCACGTCTTCACCGACCGTGGCGCGACGCAGATCCTGGCCACCAACCTGCTGGCACATGCCGGCGAGGGGCTGGTCGACCTGGGCCGGCTGACGGCGCCGATGCCGGGCAAGGTGGTGTCGTTCTCGGTCAAGGCCGGCGACAAGGTCGCCAAGGGCCAGGCCCTGGCCGTGATGGAGGCGATGAAGATGGAGCACACCATCGCCGCCCCGGCCGACGGCGTGGTGACCGAACTGATGTACGCGCCGGGGGATCAGGTCGCCGAAGGGGCGGAGCTGCTGTCGATCTCGGCCGGCTGAGGCCGGCGCGCGCGCTCACATACCGCTGCAGTCCAAACGCAGGGGTTTGCTCCCCGACGCCGGCAGCAGCACGCAGGCGCGGGCGGCCGGGTCGACCGGCGACGGCCGCGAGAAGGCCAGCATCGGCGAGCTGCTGAGGTTCCACAGATCCACGGTCCTGGACGCCGTCCCGGCGGGCAGGCCGACCGGGCTCGAGGCGCTTTCCAGGATGCCGAGGCGCTGGTTCGCGCCCATGTCGAAGCCGTTCGCCTTGAGGATGGCGTAGGTCGCCACGGCCGGCTGCGCGGGAAAGCCCGGGAGCGGGCCCAGGGCCCAGTCGGTGGCGCCGAACGGGGCGAACGCGTTGAAGACCTGCGTGGCGTTGGGCATCGGCAGCTCGCAGTCCAGGCGCCGGCTGCTTCCTTCACCGAGGACGCGGGTTCCGGTGACGGTGCGCTCGGTCCATTGCATGCTCAGGACGGAGCACGGTTCCACCAGCGGTCCGGCCGGCTTGGGGAAGGCGGCCAGCGTCCGCACGAAGGTCCGGCCGTTGTAGACGTCGGTGACCAGGCCCGGATCCAACCGCGGCGGCACCAGGGCCTGCTGCGCGCCGACGTCGGCCTCGAACGCTGCGAGCAATGGCGCAATGGCGCTGGAGCGGGCGGCCGCGAAGGCCGCCGGCGTCTTGGGCTGCGCGTCGCGCACCGACTCGTAATTGGAGGCTTCCAGCAGCAGGTTGAGCCCGAGCAGCTGGACGCCGGCGACGAAGTCCTGCTGCTGGTTGAGTGCCTCGTAGAAATCGCTGCCGATCAGGGTCGGATAGCCCGGGGTCGACATGGCCTGCAGGAGGTGCCAGTTGCGGATTCCCGCGCCCACGCCCGTCTGCAGGGTCTTCAGCATCGCGATCGCCGGCGGGACCTTCAGCCTGATTTCGGACGCCAGTTCGTCCCACTGCCTGGGCGTGACCTGGCCCCGCTCGGCGTTCAGGTAGGTCAGGTAGATCCGGTGCAGCCCGTCGATCTGCGCCTTGGGGGCGGCCATCGCACTGGCGGCCGCGGCGTAGCCGGCCCGGTAGCCCGCGAACCGGGTCGTGTCTTCCAGCCGGTCGCTGCCGGCCGCCGCGGCCTGGAGCCGCTCGTTCAGGCGCGCCTCCGTCGTGGTGACATGGTTGCCCAGATCGGCCAGCTGGCCCGAGATTCCCGCCAGCGCGCGGTCGATCTGGTCGAACCGGCTGCTGTCGTCAAGCCCGTACGCCAGCGCGGCGGCGGCCATGCCCCAGGTGCTGGTGGTCGGCGCGAAAGGGTCGCCGAAGTTCCGGCCGAGCCAGTCGAGGCCGTATTGGTAAAGCGAAGCCCCGGCTTTCACGGCGAGGTCGGCGCCCGACAGCCGCGGCACCGGTTCCGGGTAGGCCTGCCCGGCGTCGGGGATGCCGACCGCGACCACGGCCGCGTCGGCCAGCGTGCGATCCAGCCCCGCCAGGGGATTGGCGACGAGGAAGCGCGAGGGGTCGAACGCGGGCGAGCGCAGGGTCCCGATGTCGTACGTCGGCGGCAGTGCGAAGTAACTGCGCGTGCGCGCCACGGCCTGGGCCGGCGTCATGGATCGGTGTTGGGCGGTGGCCGTCTCGAGGACACGTGCTGCGAAGGTGCTCAGCAGGTTGAGCGAGAGGACCTGGAGCGAGTCGCCGTAGTCGTCCCGCACCAGGAGCAGCTTGCCGCGAAACGGTTCGTTCCGGTACGTGCCGCCATGGGCCGAGACGACGAAGTCTCGCGGCAAGGCGCCCAGGCCCGTGAAGTTGAAGAAGCCGCCCGGGTCGCTGGTGGCGGTGGCGATCAGCACGCCCGTCGGCGTCCACAGGTCCACGGTTGCGCCGGAGACGGCGGCGTCGACGAACACGGTCCCGGCCATGGCGCCTGACACCGGCGCCGCCATGGACGGTGCATCCAGCACCGACTGTGTGGTCTGGACCAGCGCCTGTCCGGTCTCGCTGCCGTCACCGCCCGAACACGCGGCCAGGAGGGACGCCGCCAGCATCGTCAGGGCAAGGCAACACAGGCGCGGCCGAGGCGCGCCGGTCTTGAGGAACGGCATTGGAACCCTTCGAAAAAACTGCCAAGGCAGCGCACGCCGCTCGACTGTCGAGGAAAATGTTTCAGTCTATCTCAGGGTGTTTCAAGGTGCAACAACCGCTTCCGGCGGTGAAGGCAGAATCGGTGCATGCGCCTGACTTTCTGCTGCTCCCACACCAAACCCGAACCCTGGCTGGCCGGCTTCCGGCAGGCGCTGCCGGGGGTGGACATCGAGGTCTGGCAACCCGGCGCGCCGCCGGCGGACCATGCCGTGGTCTGGGCCCCGCCGCAGCAGTTCCTCGACCAGCAGCCGGGGCTCAAGGGCATCTTCAACATCGGCGCCGGCGTCGATGCGCTTCTGAAGCTGAAGCTGCCGCCGAACGCGGTGCTGGTGCGCATCGACGACGGCGGCATGGCGGTGCAGATGGCGGAGTTCGTCAGCTACGCGGTGATCCGCCATTTCCGTGAGCTCGATGCCTATGCGCTGGAGGCGGCGCGGGCCCGCTGGGCTTTCCGCAAGCCGCGCGAGCACCGGGACTTTCCGGTCGGCGTCATGGGCCTGGGCGTGCTCGGCGCCCGGGTGGCCGCGGCCCTGCAGCACTTCGAATTCCCGGTGCGCGGCTGGAGCCGCAGCGCCAAGGAGTTGCCGGGCGTTCAATGTTTTTCCGGCGCCGCGCAGTTCGACGCGTTCCTGCGCGGCACGCGGGTGCTGGTCTGCCTGCTGCCGCTGACGCCCGAAACGGCCGGCATCATGAACCGCGAGCACCTGGGCCAGCTGTTGCCCGGCGGCTATGTGATCAACGTGGCGCGGGGCGCCCACTTGGTCGACGACGACCTGATCGCGCTGATCGACAGCGGCCATCTGGCCGGCGCGGCGCTCGACGTGTTCCGCACCGAGCCGCTGCCGCCGGAGCATCCGTTCTGGCGTCATCCGAAAATCACGGTGACGCCGCACACCTCGGCCCGCACGCTGCGCGACGAAAGCATCGCCCAGATCGCCGGCAAGATTCGCGCGCTCGAGCGCGGAGAACCTGTCGCCGGCGTGGTCGACATCGAAAGGGGATACTGAAATGATGAACCTGCCATCGAAAGTGAAGATCGTCGATGTCGGCCCGCGCGACGGGCTGCAGAACGAAAAGGAGCCGGTGCCGGCGCAGATCAAGATCGGCCTGGTGCACCGTTTGCAGGACGCGGGCCTCAAGGAGATCGAGGTCACCAGCTTCGTCTCGCCCAAGTGGGTGCCGCAGATGGCCGACGCCGCCGAGGTGATGGCGCTGATCGAACGCAAGCCCGGCGTGCGCTATTCGGTGCTCACGCCCAACATGAAGGGCTTCGAGGCGGCCCTGGCGTCGCGGCCCGACGAGATCGTGGTGTTCGGCGCCGCCAGCGAGGCCTTCAGCCAGCGCAACATCAACTGCTCGATTGCCGAGAGCATCGAGCGGTTCGCGCCGGTGGTGGCCGCGGCGCGCGAGCAGGGCATCTACGTGCGCGGAGTCATCTCCTGCACGGTCGGCTGCCCGTACGAGGGCGAGATCGCGCCGCAGCGGGTGGAGCTGGTGGCGCGGCTGATGCAGCAGATCGGCGTGCAGCACGTCGGCGTGGCCGACACCATCGGCGTCGGCACGCCGCTGAAGATCCAGCGGGCCATCGAGGCGGCGCTCAAGCACTACGCCATCGACGACGTCTCCGGCCATTTCCACGACACCTACGGCCAGGCGCTGGCCAACACGCTGGCGGCGCTGCAGCTGGGTGTCTGGCAGTACGACACGTCGTCGGCCGGCCTGGGCGGCTGCCCCTATGCCAAGGGCGCGACCGGCAACGTCGCGACCGAGGACGTGGTCTACATGCTGCACGGCATGGGCATCGAGACCGGCATCGACCTCGACCGGCTGGTGGACGCCGGCGCCTACATCAGCGGCTACCTCAAGCGCAAACCGAACTCTCGGGCTGCGACGGCGATCCTGAACAAGCGGGCGGGATAGGCGCCACGAGCCACTGGCGCAGCGCCGCCCACAGGGCGTGCGCGTCGACCGGCTTGGCCAGGAAGTCGTTCATGCCGGCATCCATGCAGCGCTGCCGGTCCGGCGCCGTGGCATTGGCCGTCAGGGCCACGATCGGCAGATCGCGCAGCGCCGGCTGGCGCCGGATCGCCAGGGTGGCGGTGATGCCGTCCATCACCGGCATCTGCAGGTCCATCAGCACCAGGTCGTAGCCGGCCCCGGCCAGCCGGTCCAGCGCGACCTGGCCGTTGCCGGCGATCTCGACGAAGCAGCCGCGGTGCTGCAGCAGCCGGCAGGCCACCATCTGGTTGAGTTCGTTGTCTTCCACCAGCAGGATGCGCGCGCCCGCCAGCGTGTCGACGGCGGCCGGCGCTGGGGCCGGCGTTGCGTGGACCGGCGGGTGCGCCGCGTTGGCCAGGCCCAGATCGACCGTGAGCCAGAAGGTGCTGCCCACGCCCGGCACGCTGTCCACGCCGACTTCGCCGCCCATCAGGCCGGCCAGCTTGCGGCAGATCGCCAGCCCCAGGCCGGTGCCGCCGTACTTGCGGGTGGTCGGGCCGTCGGCCTGCTGGAAGGTCTGGAACAGGCGCGCGATCTGCTCGCCGGTCAGGCCGATGCCCGTGTCCTGCACTTCGAACCGCAAGCTGACGTCGGTGGCGGTGCGTGCCAGCAGCCGCACCGACACCAGGACCCGGCCCCGCGCCGTGAACTTGACGGCATTGCTGGCGAAGTTGAGCAGGATCTGGCCCAGCCGCAAGGCGTCGCCCACGACGTGAACGGGAACATCCGGCGCGATGGCGAAGTCCAGCGCCACGCCCTTGGCGCGGCTGGCCAGTTCCAGCTGGCTGGCCACGTCGTCGAACAGGTCCTGCAGGCGGAACCCGGCGGCCTCGAGGTCGAGCCGGCCGGCCTCCACTTTCGAGAAGTCCAGGATGTCGTCGATGATCCGCATCAGGTGCCGGCCCGAGCCCTGGACCCGGGTGAGGTAGTCGCGCTGCTGCGCGGTCGGGTCGGTCTGCAGCAGCAGTTCGGACATGCCGATCACGGCGTTCATCGGGGTGCGGATCTCGTGGCTCATGTTGGCCAGGAAGTCGCTCTTGGCCTGGTTGGCCGCTTCGGCGGCGGCGGTGGCGGCGGCGAGTTCCGCCGTGCGCTCGCGCACCGCGGCTTCGAGCCGGCCGGTCTCGGTCGCGGCCCGCCGCGCCAGCGTCCACTTGGAGGTCAGGGTCCGGGCCAGCTGGGCGACCTCGATCATGTCGAACGGCTTCTTGATCACCAGCAGCCGGTCCTGTACATCCAGCCGTGCCAGCACGTCTTCCCACGCATGGTCGGAGTAGGCGGTGCAGATCACGACCTGCAACTGCGGGTCGACGCGCCAGAGCTGCTCGATGGTCTCGACCCCGTCCCAGCCCGGCGGCATGCGCATGTCCACGAAGGCCATGGCGTACGGCTGGCCGGCCTGGACCGCGGCCCGGGCCAGTTCCACGCCGGCCTGGCCCTGGCTGGCGGAGTCCAGCAGGTAGCTCTCGCGCGGCGCCCGCGCCGCTTGCCCGAACAGCGCCGCCTCGGCTTCATCCATCCGGCTGGCCGCCGGCCGCTGCCCCAGGATCTTGCGGAAGTCCGCGTGGATCGCCGGCATGTCGTCGACCAGCAGGATCCGGCGGTTGGTGGGGATGGTCATGGCGCGGCCCCGGCGTGGTCCTGTTGCATCGCGACGATGCCCTTGATGTGGTCGATGTGGAGCAGCAGCGAGTCGAGCTCCCGCACCGTCGCCTGCTGTTCTTCCAGCAGATGGTCCGAGAGCTGGGCCAGGTACCCGGGCAGGCGCCGGCCCCGGTCGTCGCAGGTCAGGAAGCCGGCCAGGTCGCACGCGTGCTCCTGCAGCAGACCCACCACCCTGGCGAGGTTGGCCGCCCGCGAACCGCGAACAGCGGCCGCGACCACGCCGGCGGAGACGTTGACGCTGTTGAGGGCGTTGCCGACGTTGTGCAGCACGTCGATCGCGACTTCGGCCATGCCGGCCTGCCGCGACGCGGTCACCAGCTGCCCGTGCGCCGCCGCCAGTTCGGCCTGGGCCCGCTGGCGCTCCGTGACATCGCGCTGGATCGCAAGGTAGTGCGTGATCTTGCCGCCGGCGCCGCGCAGCGGGGCGATCTGCCATTCCATCGCGAACTCGCTGCCGTCCTTGCGGTAGTTGATGGCTTCGCCCTCGAACACCTCGCCACGTTCGAGCTGCTGTCGCAGCCGCGCCAGCACGGCGACACCGGTGCGCGGCCCTTGCAGCATGCGGGGCGTCTTGCCGATGACTTCCGCGGTGGCCCAACCCGTCATCCGGGTGAAGGCGGGATTGACGAAGACGATTCGCGGCCCAGGCGCATCGAGGTCGGCCTCGGTAATCATCACCGACTCGCTGGACTGTTCCACGGCGGACCCGAGCAGCCGCAGCGATTCTGTTGCCAGCTTCATGTCGTGGATGTCGGTGCAGGTGCCGAACCACTTGAGCACCTGGCCGCCGGCGTCGCGTTGCGGCACGCCGCGGGTCAGCCACCAGCGGTAGCTGCCGTCGGCGGCGCGCAGCCGGCATTCGAGCGCATAGGTGCCCTCGGTCGCCGTCGCGTGGCGCCAGGCGTCCCACGAACGTTGCCGGTCGTCCGGATGGAACGGCTCGGTCCAGCCATCGCCCAGGCTCTGCTCCAGCGTGAGGCCGGTGTAGTCCATCCATCGCTGGTTGAAGTACAGGACCCAGCCGTCGGCGCGCGTGATCCAGACGATCTGCGGCATGGCTTCGGCCAGGGTGCGGAACTCCGCGTCGCTGGCGCGCAGGGCGTCTTCGGCCCGCTTGCGCGCCGTGGCGTCGAAAGCCGTCCCGCGCACCGCGACGATGCTGCCGGACGCGTCGCGGATCGCCTCGCCCCGCACCACCAGCCAGCGCCGGGACTGGTCCGGCAGCAGGGCCTGGCCCTCGATCTGGAACGGGCTGCCGTGCTCCCTGGCGGCGCCCAGGGCCGTTTCCAGGGTGGCGAAGCTGGGGCCGTCGAGCATCCGCGCCAGTGCGCCATACGACGGCGCAGCGCCGGCCGGGTCGAGGTCGAAGATGCGGAAGGTCTGCTCCGACCAGGTGGTGGCGCCGGTGCGAAGGTCCAGATACCAGCTGCCCAGGCCGGAGAGGCGCTGCGTCTCGCGCAACTCCGCCTCCCGCTCCCGCAGTGCCGCTTCCGCGCGCTTGCGCTCGGAGATGTCCTGGGCGTGCGAGATGAAATAGCCCGGCTGGCCATGGGGATCGCGCACCAGCGACAGGTTCAGCAGCACCGCGATCGGGTGGCCCTGCGCGTGCAGGTAGCGCTTTTCCAGCTGGCAGGCGCGGATCTCGCCGGCGATCATGCGGCGCAGGTTGTCCAGGTCGGGGCCGAGGTCGTCGGGATGGGTGATGTCCTGGAAGCTGCGGGTGAGCAGCTCCGGCTCGGTGTAGCCGACCATCCCGCAGAAGGCGCGGTTGACCCGCAGCCAGTGGCCATCGGGCGCGAGCAGGGCCATGCCGATGGGGGCGTGCTCGAACGCGCCGGCGAAGCGCTCCTCTTTGTCCCGGGCCGCTGCCGACGAATCCGTCGTCCGTGGCGTTCCGGGCAAAGACTTCATTGTCTTGTCATGCTGGCTGGCCCGGTGCTGCTGCCGTGTAGGCGGGCACGCGCAAGCGGCGACAGGAAACGCGCCCACGGCACGGCAAAATGCAGGGATGAACCATCCTGGCTGCGGCGTCCATGTGCGGCGCTGAACTCACCTCCCTGCCCGAAGGCGTGCAACGCGTGGCGCGCCTGCTGCAGGAGCAGGGCCATCCGCATGCGCCGGTGATGCTGGACGACGCCGCGCGGACGGCGCAGCAGGCGGCCGACGCGCTGGGCATCGCGCTCGGGCAGATCGCCAAGAGCATCATCTTTCGCCGCAAGGTCGACGACGCGGCGGTGCTGGTCGTCACCTCGGGCGACCGGCGCGTCGACGAAAAGAAGGTGGAGGCGCTCGTGGGCCTCGGCGGGAAACTTGGCCGCGCCGATGCGGACTTCGTCAAGGCCCGCACCGGCTACTCGATCGGCGGCGTCGCGCCGGTCGGTCATGCCGAGGCGCCGGTGACGCTGATCGACCGCGAGCTGTTTCGCTTCGACGAGATCTGGGCCGCCGCCGGCCATCCGCATGGCGTCTTCAAGCTGCGGCCGCAGGACCTGGAGCGGCTGACCGGCGCACCGGTGGCGGACGTGGCGCAGCAACCGGTCGCGCCATGAGCACGGTCGCTTCCCCCTGCATCTCGGTGTGCCGCATGGACGAAGCCAGCGGGCTGTGCGTAGGCTGCCTGCGCACGCTGGACGAGATCGTGGCCTGGGGCATGCTGGACGACCAGGGCAAGCGCGATGTGTGGGCTCTGATCGGGCAGCGGGCCGCCGCCACCCCCGCCCTCGCCCCGAGGGAGCAGGAGCCATGAAGCAGATCACGTTCTACCTCGACTTCATTTCTCCCTACACGTATCTCGCGTTCGAGCAGTTGCCCACGGCGCTGCAGGGCCTGTCGTACAGCGTCGACTACCGGCCGCTGCTGTTCGCCGGCCTGCTCAAGCACCACGGCCAGCTCGGGCCGGCCGAGATCCCGTCCAAGCGCGACTGGACCTACCGCCAGGTGCTGTGGCTGGCGCACCGGCATGGCATCGCGCTGCAGATGCCGGCGAGCCATCCGTTCAATCCCCTGGCGTTGCTGCGGCTGGCGTTGGCCTGCGGCGCCAGCGGAAAGGTCAACCGCTACGTGGCCGAAACCGTCTTTCGCCACGTCTGGCGCGGCGGCGGCGAGGCCACCGACCCGACCCGGTTGCAGGCCCTCACCACCAGCCTGGCGCCGGCGCGCGAGCCAACCAGCGACGCGGTGAAGGCCGAACTCAAGGCCAATGCCGACGAGGCCATCGCGCTCGGCCTGTTCGGCGTGCCGACGCTGGCGGTCGACGGCAAGCTGTTCTGGGGCTTCGATGCGCTGCCGATGTTGCGCGGCCACCTCGATGGGGACGCCTGGTCGCGCGGCGGCGACTGGGAAGCCGGGGCCCAGGTCGGCGGCGGAGTCCAGCGCAGCCGCTCCTGATTCGCCCGTGCCGGCTTGCGTCAGCAACCGGGCGCGTGCTGCGGGGGCGAGGGCAGGGTGAAGTAGAACGTGGCGCCGCGGCCGGGCCGCGAGTCGGCCCAGATCCGGCCGCCGTGGCGGCCGATGATGCGGTGGACGGTGACCAGCCCGGCGCCGGTGCCGCCGAGGCTGCTGTCGCTGTGCAGCCGCTGGAACGTGTGGAACAGCGTGTCGGCGTAATTCATGTCGAAACCGCTGCCGTTGTCGCGGATGTAGAACACCGTCTCGCCCGGCTCACTGTCCTGGCGACCGAACTCGATCTTCGATTGCGGCTGCGAGGCACTGAACTTCCAGGCGTTGTCCAGCAGGTGCCGCAGCGCGACCTGGGCCAGGTCGCGATCGGCCTGGGCCCACAGGCCTTCGTGAATCTCGATCGCCACCTGCCGCGTCGGATCGGCCCGGCGCAATTCATCCAGCAGTTCGCGCGACAGCGCGCCCAGCTCCACCCGCTCCAGCCGCAGCCGGGCCCGGGCCACCTGGTTCAGGAACAGCAGCTCCTCGATCAGGCGCTCGCCCACCACCGCGTTGGCTTCGATCCGGGTCAGGTAGTGCAGCGCCTTGCCGGCGACCGATGCATCCAGCTCGCGCGCCAGCAGCTGGCTGAACGAGCGCATCGCGGTCAGCGGCGCGCGCAGGTCGTGCGACATCGATTGCGAGAACGCCTCCAGTTCCGCATGCGACTGGCGCAGCGCCGCCTCGCTGGCGCGCAGGCCGTCCAGCGCCTGGGTCAGGCTGTCGATCTGCGAGGCGGCCTGGCGGGTGGCGTCCCACTTGGCGGTGAGGCTGCGGGCCAGCTGGCCGACCTCGATCACGTCGAACGGTTTCTTGAGCACCAGCAGCCGGTCGCGCACGTCCAGCCGCGTCATCACCTGGTCCCACGGATGGTCGGTGTAGGCGGTGCAGATGACGACCTGCACCCGCGGGTCGATGCGCCAGATCTGCTCGATGGTCTGCACGCCGTCCCAGTCCGGCATGCGCATGTCGACGAAGGCAATGGCGTAGGGCCGGCCGGCCTGCAACGCGGCCTCGACCTGCGCCGCCCCGGTGCGGCCGTCGCAGGCGCTGTCCAGCTCGAAGTCCTCGCCCGCCGGCTGCAGCGGCCGGCCGAACAGCGCCGCTTCGGCGGCGTCGAGCTCCGGCGTCGCCGGCCGGCTGCTCAGGATCTTGCGGAAATCGCCGTGGATCGCGGCGGTGTCGTCGACCAGCAGGATGCGGCGGTTGGGCAGGGGGGTCATGCAGCGGTCGCCATCGGGTCGAGCGGAAGTTCCAGCGTGAAGGTCGCGCCGCGGCCGGCGCCGTCGCTGTGGGCCACCAGCGTGCCGCCCATCTCGGCGGCCGCCAGCGCGCAGCTGTGCAGGCCGAAGCCGTGGCCGTGCCGGCGGGTGGTGAAGCCGTGCGTGAACAGGCGCGCCATGTTCTCCGGCGCGATGCCTTCGCCTTCGTCCTGCACCGCGACGCGCAGCCGTCCGGGCCCGGCCGGGCCGACCCGCAGCGTGATCCGGCGCGCGGCTGCCGGCGCACCTTCCAGCGCGGTGCGGGCGTTGCTGATCAGGTTGACCAGCACCTGCAGCACGCGGGCGCGGTCCAGGGCGGCGGCGGGCACCGGCTTGAAGTCGCGCGCCAGGCTGACCCCGGCGCGCATCAGGGCGTCGGCGTTCATCCGCACCGCTTCCTCCACCAGGTCGGTGATCTGCGCAGCATCGAGCGCGCCGCCGGTGCGGGCGCGCGACTGCTGCACGGTCACCACCTCCTTGATGTGGTCGATGCTGCGGGTCAGGTGCTCCAGCTCCTCGATCATGGCCTGCTGTTCTTCCAGCAGCGCGTGCGTGATGCCGGCCAGGTAGGCGGGCAGGTTGCGCCCGCGCTGGTCCAGCGTCAGGAAATCGGCCAGGTCGCCCTCGTGCTCGCGCAGCAGCTGCACCGCCTGCGACAGGCCCCGTGCCCGCGACTCGCGCAGGGTGGCGCGGACCACGCCGGCCGACACGTTGACGCTGTTGAGGATGTTGCCGACGTTGTGCAGCACGTTGGTGGCGATCTCCGCCATGCCGGCCCGGCGCGACGCTTCCAGCAGTTCGGCCTGGGTCGCGGCGAGCTGTTCCTCGGCCTGCTTGCGCTCGGTGATGTCGGTGACGATGCCGGTGTTGCGGATCAGCGTGTCCTGGGCGTCCCGCACCTGGAAGGCGCGCGCGCGGATCCAGCGGATGTCGCCGTCCGGCCGCATGATGCGGTATTCGATGTCCAGGCTGCGCCGGTCGGCGGTCAGTCCGGCGAACACCTCCAGCACCCGGGGCCGGTCCTCCGGCACGATGTAGTCGACCCACTTCGCGGGGCTGCCGTACTGGATGCGCATCGGACGGCCCCAGATCCGCTCGAATCCGGGGCTCATGTAAAGCACCTCGCGCATGTCGGCCGAGCGGATCCAGAACACGTCGGTCACGTTGTCGGCGAGCAGGCGCAGGTTGGCGTCGCTTTCGCGCAGCGCGTTTTCGGTGAGGCGGCGCTCGGTGACGTCGCGCACCAGCACCAGGGTCTCGCCGGCCGGCAAGGGCACCAGGCGCGCCTCGTGGTGGGTCTCGCCCGTCGCGCCCGACTGCGCGAATTCGAAGCTCAGGACGCAGCGCCCGGCGGCCATCTGCGCGAGTGCGTGCGCGAAACGCTGGGCGACCTCGCCGGGCCAGATGTCCTGCAGCCGTTGCCCGGCCGGCGCCGCCGCGTCGGTGTTCTGTTCGAGGATGGTCCCGTCCGCGGCAACCCGGAATGCCAGGTCGGGGAGGGCCTGGAACAGGTCCTGCGCCTGCAACTGCGGGGTCGGGTGCGTCGGCCGGCTTGGCATCGGGTCCAATGTGCGCCCGGACAGCTGGGCGGTTGGAGCCAGTTTACCCGCGCCGTTGCCGCGTCCACCGCATGATGAAACCGGGCGCAAGGGTTTCACCCTAATTCGTCAGTGCCGGTTCAGTTTCGCGCAAGTCTCTGTTGGTTTGGCGTCAGAGCAGGGTCAGAGCCGTCTCCAACAATCGCAGCACGCGTCCATCCCGGACGGCGCAACACCTGGAGACAATCAACATGGCGACTGCTGCAGCCCCCCGGCCGATGTCCGCCGAAGAGAAGAAGGTCATCTTCGCTTCGTCGCTCGGCACCGTTTTCGAGTGGTACGACTTCTACCTGTACGGCTCGCTCGCGCCGATCATCGCCAAGCAGTTCTTCTCGGGGCTGGATGCCGGCTCGGCGTTCATCTTCGCGCTGCTGGCGTTCGCGGCCGGCTTCATCGTGCGGCCGTTCGGCGCGATCTTCTTCGGCCGCCTCGGCGACATGATCGGGCGCAAGTACACCTTCCTGGTGACGATCCTGATCATGGGCCTGTCGACCTTCATCGTCGGCGTCCTGCCGACCTACGCGGCGATCGGCGTCGCGGCGCCGGTGATCCTGATCGCGCTGCGCCTGCTGCAGGGCCTGGCGCTGGGCGGCGAATACGGTGGCGCCGCCACCTACGTGGCCGAGCACTCGCCCCAGGGCAAACGCGGCGCGTACACCTCGTGGATCCAGACCACCGCGACGCTGGGCCTGTTCCTGTCGCTGCTGGTAATCCTGGGCGTGCGCACCTCGCTGGGCGAAGCCGCCTTCGGCGACTGGGGCTGGCGGATCCCGTTCCTGGTGTCGATCCTGCTGCTGGCGATCTCGGTCTGGATCCGGCTGTCGATGAACGAATCGCCCGCCTTCCAGAAGATGAAGGCCGAGGGCCGCACGTCGAAGGCGCCGCTGACCGAATCCTTCGGCCAGTGGAAGAACCTGAAGATCGTGATCCTGGCGCTGATCGGCCTGACCGCCGGCCAGGCCGTGGTCTGGTACTCGGGCCAGTTCTACGCGCTGTTCTTCATGACCCAGGCGCTGAAGGTGGACAACTCCACGGCCAACATCATGATCGCCGCGTCGCTGCTGATCGGCACGCCGTTCTTCGTGATCTTCGGCTCGCTGTCGGACAAGATCGGCCGCAAGCCGATCATCATGGCCGGCTGCCTGCTGGCGGCGCTGACCTACTTCCCGGTGTTCACCGCGCTGACCAAGGCCGCCAACCCGGACCTGGCCGCCGCGCAGGCCAAGAACAAGGTGATCGTCACCGCCGACCCGGCCGAGTGCTCGTTCCAGTTCAACCCGACCGGCACCGTCAAGTTCACCAGCTCGTGCGACATCGCCAAGCAGGTGCTGGCCGGCGCTTCGGTGAGCTACGACAACGTCGCGGCCCCGGCCGGAACGCCAGCCACGATCAAGATCGGCGAGACGGTGATCCCCAGCTACTCCAGCAAGGGCATCTCGGCCGACGAAGTGAAGAAGCTGGACACCCAGTTCAAGAAGCTGGTGGCCGACGACCTGAAGTCGGCGGGCTATCCGACCAAGGCCGACCCGGCCAAGATGGACAAGTTCATGGTGGTCGTGATCCTGACCTACCTGGTGATCCTGGTGACCATGGTCTACGGCCCGATCGCCGCCATGCTGGTGGAGATGTTCCCGACCCGCATCCGCTACACGTCGATGAGCCTGCCGTACCACATCGGCAACGGCTGGTTCGGCGGCCTGTTGCCCACCATGGCCTTCGCCATCGTGGCGCAGACCGGCAACATGTACAACGGCCTGTGGTACCCCATCATCATCGCCGGCATGACGGTGGTGATCGGCACCCTGTTCATTAAGGAAACCAAGGACGTGGACATCTACGCCCGCGACTGACGCGAACTGCCTGAAAGGCCCACGCCCCGGCGCGGGCCTTTTGGACAGTTCATTCAGTCCTGGAGACAATCATGTGGAAACTTGTTGCCGGATTCGTGGTCTTCGCCGCGATCGCCATGTTCGTCATCGTCAAGGGCGGCGCCAACGTCGACATGTCGGGTGAAAAGCACGGGGCCGATGCGGTGCATGCGCCGGACCCCGCGGCGTCCGCGCCCGCCAAACCCTAGTATCCCTGCGGCAGCGCCGGCCGGCGCCGGTCCCTAGAATGTTCGGCCTCACTCAAGAAAAGACCGACTGAATGACCCAGGGACTGATCCGCATCCGCGGCGCCAGGCAGCACAACCTCAAGAACCTCGACCTCGACCTGCGCACCGGCGAACTGACGGTGGTCACCGGCCCCAGCGGCTCGGGCAAGTCCAGCCTGGTGTTCGACACCTTGTATGCGGAGGGGCAGCGCCGCTACGTCGAGACCTTCTCGGCCTACGCCCGCCAGTTCCTGGACCGGATGGACAAGCCGGCGGTGGACCGGGTCGACGGCGTGCCGCCGGCGATCGCGATCGACCAGACCAACCCGGTCCGCTCCTCGCGCTCCACCGTCGGCACGATGACGGAGCTCAACGACCACCTCAAGCTGCTGTTCGCCCGCGCCGCGAACCTGTTCGACGCTCAGACCGCGTTGCCGGTGCGGCACGACACGGCGGAGTCGATCTATGCGGAGTTGCTGGCGCGCACGGAAGGCAGCGATCCGCGGCTGGTGGTGACGTTTCCGGTGGAGTTGCCCGGCGGCACCACGGCGGAAGAACTGGAGCAGTGGCTGGCCGCCAGCGGCTTCACCCGCGTGCAGGCGGAGCGCGAGGTTGCGACCCCGACCGGCCCGCGCAAGGTGCTGGACGTGGTGGCCGACCGCTTCCGCATCCACGGCACGGAGCGGGCCCGGGCGCTGGAGGCGATCGAGGTGGCGCTCAAGCGCGGGGTGGGAAGAATGAGCGTCTATACCGTTCGGCCTGAGCCTGTCGAAGGCGGCGTTTCGACAAGCTCAACGCGAACGGACGTTGAGGACGTCTGGAAATTCTCCACCGGCCTGCACTGCCCGGAGAGCGACCGGCGCTACGCCGACCCGATCCCGTCGATGTTCTCGTTCAACTCCGCGGTCGGCGCCTGCGAGACCTGCCGCGGCTTCGGGCGGGTGATCGGCGTCGATTACGGGCTGGTCATTCCCAACGACAAGCTCACGCTGCGGGCCGGCGCGATCAAGACCATCCAGACGCCGGCCTGGGCCGAAGCGCAGGACGACCTGATGAAGTACGCGGAGGCGGCCGGCATTCCGCGCGACACGCCCTGGTACAAGCTGACGCCGGAGCAGCAGCACTGGGTCATCGACGGCACGCCGGGCTTCAAGGACGGCAACTGGAACAAGCAGTGGTACGGCATCAAGCGCTTCTTCACCTACCTGGAGAGCAAGTCGTACAAGATGCACATCCGCGTGCTGCTGTCCAAGTACCGCAGCTACACGCCCTGCCATGTCTGCGCCGGCGCGCGGCTGAAGACCGAGAGCCTGCTGTGGCGCATCGGCAGCAAGGACGATGCGGACGCCGTGCTGGAGCCCGGGAAGCGCTTCATGCCGGCGGGTGTCGAGTGGACCCGCGAGCAGCTGGAGGCCCTGCCGGGCCTGTGCCTGCACGACCTGATGCTGATGCCGATCGACAGGCTGCGGAAGTTCTTCGACCGGGTGTCTCCTGCTCCCTCCCCCTCCGGGGGAGGGCTGGGGTGGGGGCAGTCGGCGACGGCAAGCGGCCCCCAGAGCCCCCACCCTAACCCTCCCCCGGAGGGGGAGGGGACAAGTCACGGCGAGCACCAGGCCCTCAAGCTCCTGTTTGAGGAGATCACCACCCGCCTGAAGTACCTGGTGGACGTCGGCATCGGCTATCTCACGCTGGACCGGCAGAGCCGCACCTTGTCGGGCGGCGAGGTGCAACGCATCAACCTGACGACGGCGCTCGGCACGTCTCTCGTCAACACGCTGTTCGTGCTCGACGAGCCCAGCATCGGCCTGCACCCGCGCGACATGAACCGCATCACCGAAGCGATGAAGCGGCTGCGCGACGCCGGCAACACGCTGGTCGTCGTCGAGCATGACCCGGCCGTGATGCTGGCGGCCGACCGCATGATCGACATGGGCCCGGGGCCGGGCGAGCGCGGCGGCCAGATGGTGTTCGACGGCACGACCGACGAACTGCGGTGTGCCGACACGCTCACCGGCAACTACCTGGGCGGACGCAAGGCGATCGGCATGGGCTTCAAGCGGGCGGTGGTCGACGCGACGCCGCGCCTGGTGCTGGAAGGCGCGCGCGAGCACAACCTGAAGAACGTGACGGTGGAATTCCCGCTGCAGCGCCTGGTCACCGTCACCGGTGTCAGCGGCTCGGGCAAGTCCAGCCTGATCCAGGACGTGCTGGCGCCGGCGCTGGCGCGGCACTTCGGCAAGGCCACGGAAACGCCGGGCCTGCATGACCGCATGCTGGGCGCCGATCATCTGAGCGACGTCGTCTTCGTCGACCAGTCGCCGATCGGCAAGACCGCGCGCTCCAACCCGGTCAGCTACGTCGGCGCCTGGGACACGATCCGCGAGATCTTCGCTGGCGCCGCCCTGGCCCGCCAGCGCGGCTACACCGGGTCCAAGTTCAGCTTCAACAGCGGCGACGGCCGCTGCCCGACCTGCGGCGGCTCCGGCTTCGAGCACGTCGAGATGCAGTTCCTGTCGGACGTCTACCTGCGCTGCCCCGACTGCGACGGCAAGCGCTACCGGCCCGAAATCCTCGAAGTGACCATCGAGCGCCAGCCGATCGGCGCGCTCCGGCCGCGCAGCCTGAACGTGGCCGACGTGCTGGACCTGACGGTGAGCGAGGCGGCGGCGCTGTTCGCCAACGACCGCGACGTGATCCGTGCGCTGCAGCCGATCGTCGACGTCGGCCTGGAATACGTGAAGCTGGGCCAGCCGGTGCCGACGCTCTCGGGCGGCGAGTCGCAACGGCTCAAGCTGGCGGGCTTCCTGGCCGGCGCGGCCAAGACCGCGTCGAGCAGCCGCCAGGCGAAAGCGACCCGGGGCACGCTGTTCCTGTTCGACGAGCCGACCACCGGCCTGCACTTCGACGACATCGCCAAGCTGATGCGGGCGCTGCGCAAGCTGATGGAGGCCGGCAATTCGATGATCATCATCGAACACAACCTGGATGTGATCCGCTCGTCCGACTGGCTGATCGACCTGGGCCCCGAGGGCGGCGACGCCGGTGGCTTCATCGTCGCCGAAGGCACGCCGGAAGACGTCAGGCTGCACGCCACCTCGCACACCGGCAAGGCGCTGCGCGAGTACGACAGCACCCTGGGCGTTGGCTCGCACATTGTTTCTGACTCCCTCCCCCATTGGGGGAGGGCGGGGGTGGGGGTTGCTGGCGCCAAAGGCCCCCACCCTAACCCTCCCCCGACGGGGGAGGGAAAAGTCCGTCCCAACGCCATCCAGATCGTCAACGCCCGCGAGCACAACCTCAAGTCGCTGTCGGTCAATATTCCGCACAACAAGTTCAGCGTCGTCACCGGCGTCTCGGGCTCGGGCAAATCGACGCTGGCGTTCGACATCCTGTTCAACGAGGGCCAGCGCCGCTATCTCGAATCGCTCAACGCCTACGCCCGCAGCATCGTGCAGCCCGCGGGCCGGCCCGAGGTGGACGCGGTGTACGGCATCCCGCCGACCGTCGCCATCGAGCAGCGGCTGTCGCGCGGCGGGCGCAAGTCCACCGTCGGCACCACCACCGAGGTCTGGCACTTCCTGCGCCTGCTGTACGTCAAGCTGGGCACGCAGCACTGCGTCCACGACGGCGCCGAGGTGAAGCCGCAGTCGGCCGACAGCATCGCGGCGCAATTGATGAAGCGCTACAAGGGCCAGCACATCGGCCTGCTGGCGCCGCTGGTGATCAACCGCAAGGGCGTCTACACCGAGCTGGCGGACTGGGCCCGGCCGCGCGGCTACACCCACCTGCGGGTGGACGGCAACTTCCTGCCGACCACCGGCTTCCCGCGCATCGACCGCTTCAAGGAGCACACCATCGAACTGCCGGTGTGCGACCTGGACGTGACGCCGGCCAACGAAGGCCTGCTGCGCCAGAAGCTGGCCGAGGCGCTGGAACACGGCAAGGGCGTGCTGCACGTGCTGGCGCCGCTGGACGGCCTGCGCGGCGCGTTCATGGCCGGCCTGGACCAGCACCACCACATCGGCAAGATCGAGGTGTTCTCGGTGCGCCGGGCCTGCCCGGTCTGCAGCACCAGCTACCCGGAGCTGGATCCGCGCCTGTTCTCCTACAACAGCAAGCACGGCTGGTGCCCCGATTGCGTGGGCACCGGCGTCAAGCTGACCAAGGACCAGCGCGCGGTGTACGACGACACCGTCCGCGACGATGCCGACAAGGGCCGCGAGCAGACCTTCGGCGAACCCGAAGTGGAAGACGTGGCGGACGTCGCCTGTCCCACCTGCCACGGCAGCCGCCTCAATCTGCAGGCGCGCAACGTGCAATTCGACCAGACCGGCATCGCCGACGTGGCGGCGCTGTCCGTGGTCGACGTGCGGCGCTGGGTCGAGAGCCTGCAGGTCAAGGACGTGCTGAGCGTGCGCGAGCAGGGCATTGCCCGCGACCTGATTCCCGAGATCAAGGGCCGGCTCGAGTTCCTGGAAGAAGTGGGCCTGGGCTACCTGACGCTCGACCGCGGCGCGCCGACCCTCTCGGGCGGCGAAGCGCAGCGGATCCGGCTGGCGGCGCAGCTCGGGTCGAATCTGCAGGGCGTCTGCTACGTGCTCGACGAGCCGACCATCGGCCTGCATGCGCGCGACAACCAGATCCTGCTGAACGCGCTGCACAAGCTGGGCGAGAAGGGCAACACCCTGGTCGTCGTCGAACACGACGAGGACACCATCCGCCGCGCCGACCACATCATCGACATCGGCCCCAGCGCGGGCAAGCGCGGCGGCCGGATGGTGGCGCAGGGCAGCGTCGCCGACATCAGCGCCGTGGCAGAGTCCGTCACCGGCCGCTACCTGCTGCATGCGATGCAGCACCCGGTGCAGCCGCGAAGAGTCATCGACCGGAAGGCGGAACGGCTGGAGTTGAAGGGCGCCGACCTGCACAACCTGCAGGACGTCGATGTCGACGTGCCGCTGCGCCGCCTGGTCGCCGTGACCGGGGTGTCCGGCTCGGGCAAGTCGACGCTCGCGCGCGACGTGCTCCTGAACAACGTTCAGGCGGCGGTGCAGCAGCGCTACACCAAGGCCGGCCGCGATGCCGACGCCAAGGGCAAGCATCCGGCCTGGGTCGGCTGCAAGGGGCTCGACGGCTACCAGGTCATCGACCGGGTGCTGGAAGTGGACCAGACGCCGATCGGCAAGACGCCGCGCTCCTGCCCAGCGACCTACATCGGCTTCTGGGACACCATCCGCAAGCTGTTCGCCGACACCCTGGAGGCGCGGGCGCGCGGCTATGCGCCGGGCCGCTTCTCCTTCAACACCGGCGAGGGCCGCTGCCCGACCTGCGAAGGCCAGGGCATGCGCACCATCGGCATGAGCTTCCTGCCGGACGTGAAGATTCCCTGCGAGTCCTGCCACGGCGCGCGCTTCAGCCCGGAGACGCTGGCCGTCACCTGGCGCGGCAAGAGCATCGGCGACATCCTGCAGATGGAAGTCGACGAGGCGGTGGACTTCTTCGCCTCGATGCCCAGCATCAGCCATCCGTTGCAGCTGCTCAAGGACGTGGGCCTGGGCTACCTCACGCTGGGCCAGCCGTCGCCGACGCTGTCCGGCGGCGAGGCGCAGCGGATCAAGCTGGTGACCGAGCTGTCGAAGGTGCGCGACGACATCACGCGGCGCGGCCAGCAGCCGCCGCACACCTTCTACGTGCTGGACGAGCCGACGGTGGGCCTGCACATGGCCGACGTCGAGAAGCTGATCCGCGTGCTGCACCGGCTGGTCGACGGCGGCCACAGCGTGATGGTGATCGAGCATGACCTGGACGTGATCGCCGAAGCCGACTGGATCATCGACCTGGGCCCCGAAGGCGGCAATGCCGGCGGCAAGGTGGTGGCGCAGGCCCCGCCCGAACGCGTGGTCGAGCTGGGCACGCACACCGGTGTTGCGCTGGGCCCAGTGTTGATGAGAACTTAAGTTGCGAATCGGATAAATGCAGCGGTTGGGGCCGGGACGGCTCCGATAATCGAACGGTCTTTCTTCAGGGGGAAGCCGAATGTCGATCCGTGGGTGGAACGGGCTGCAGGCCGTGGTCGTGTGCGTCGCGATGACGCTGGTGGCTGGGTGCGGAGGCGGCGGCGGCGAGCCGGTGCCACCGGACACCCGGCTGGCCCTGATGTGGGACAGCCTGGGCCGCCAGGTGCCCGAGGCCGACTTCGGCCGCGGCGATGCCGATGCCGTCGGCGTCGATGGCGTGGCAGTCGAGGGCGGGGCGGCGCTCTACAACGGCGACGTGACGCTGGCCGACAACGCGGGCCACACGCGCACCACGGTCACCGGCCTCGACGGCTATTACCGCATCGACGTCAAGGGGCTCACCCCGCCCTTCGTGGTGAACGTCCATCGACCCGGTGGACGGCACTGGTATTCGGCGTCCAGCGGGCCGGTGCGGGTCCGCGGCTTCGTCACCGTCCACCTCAGCGGACTGGGCGACAAGGCCCTCAGCCTGGTGGCCGACGCGACTGGACAGGGCGGGGTCGCCGCGGCGGTCACGCCGGCCTTGCTGGCAGCGAAACCCGATGCGCTGGTGGCAGCCAAGGCCACGATCCGCGCCAGCCTGCGCGTGGCGCTCGTCAACGCCGGACTGGATCCGGCCGGCTACGACCCGGTCGGCTCCCCCTTGCAGGCGAACGCTGCGGACCAGCACGCGCTGTTCCTGAAGGGCCTGGCGATCCGCAAGAACGACCAGGGGACTCAGGTTGACCAGGGCCGGACCACCGTGCTGGGGACGCTGGCGGGGGCGGGCGGATCCGCGCAGGACGGCGCGGCGACGGCGGCCACGTTCAACCAGCCGGCCGCCGTGGCGCTGGACGGCAGCGGCAACGTCTACGTCGCCGATACCGCGAACAACGTCATTCGCAAGATCGCGCCGGACGGCGTGGTGACGACCGTCGCCGGCAACGGCGTCGCCAATTACGCCAACGGCGTCGGCGCCTCGGCCGCCTTCAATGCGCCGGCCGGCGTGGCGGTGGATGCGGCGGGCAATGTGTACGTCGCGGACACCGGCAACTACGTGATCCGCAAGATCCTGTCGAATGGGTCGGTGACGACCCTGGCCGGCGCCGGCGTGTCCGGCTACCTCGACGCCACCGGCACGACCGCCAGGTTTTACGGACCCAGGTCGGTGGCGGTCGACAGTGCCGGCAACGTGTACGTCGGGGACCGGCCCGGCGACCTGGTCGGCGCCTTCGCGCCGGAGCTGCTGCGCAAGGTCAGCCCGGCCGGCGTGGTGACCACGGTCAGCGCCCAGCCGCGCAACGGCACCGAAGTGACTTTCAGCCCACGCGCCATCGCCACCGGCGCGGGCGGGAGTCTGTATCTCGCGTGTTCCGCCGGGCCGCTGAGAGGCATGTGCAGCATCGGTCCCGCGGGAGAGCAGGGCATGGTCGCGACGCCGGGGACTTTCATCTTTCCGTCCGGACTCGCCGTCGACGCGGCCGGCACGGTGTTCATGGCGGACGGCCCGGCGATCCGCAAGCTGACGCCGGACGGCGCGCTGGTGACCGTCGCCGGCGGCACGTACGGCAACGCCGACGGCAACGGGGTCTCGGCGCGGTTTGCCGAGCCCGGGGGCATCGCGATCGACGCCTCGGGCAATCTGTTCGTCGCCGACACCGGCAACGACACCGTGCGCAAGGTCACGCCTGCGGCCGACGTGAGCACGTACGCGGGCCGCCAGACGTCCGGGTTCGTCAACGGTGCGGCAGCCACGGCAAGCTTCGCGCAGCCAGCCGCGGTCGCCGCGGACGCCGATGGCGTGCTGTACATCGCCGACACCGGCAACCACGCGATCCGCAAGCTCGGCCCCACCGGCGCCGTCACGACATTGGCGGGCAGCGGGTCGGCCGGCTTTGCGGACGGCGTCGGCAGCGCCGCCAGTTTCAGCGCGCCGAGCGGCGTGGCGGTCGACGGCAGCGGCAACGTCTACGTGGCCGACAGCGGCAACCACGTGATCCGCAAAGTCACGCCGGCGGGTCGCGTCACCACGCTCGCCGGCGACGGCAGCGCCGGGTCTGCCGACGGGCCGGGAACGGCAGCGAGGTTCTCCGCGCCGACGCACATCGCCGTGGACGGCGCCGGCAACGTGTACGTCTCCGACGTCGGCAACGCCTCGATCCGCAAGGTGACGCCTGCAGGCGTCGTTTCCACCATCGCCGGACTCGGCCGGCGCCCCGTCACCCGCGAGGAAGCGGCGGCCCAGCGCTTCTTCACGGTGGGTGTGCTGGTGGCCGACCGTTCCGGCGCCGTGACCTTCGACACGACGTGCGAAGCCCGGTCCATGACGCTCGATCTGCACTGTCTCTTCACCATTCCCCCCGGCGGCGAGCCCGGCCCGGCGCGCAGGGGCACGCGAATGGAGTGGGCGCGCAGCGGCATGGCCCTGGATGGCGCCGGCAACCTGTCCTACGCCTTCCTCTATTCCGGAAAGTACGGCGTCGAGCACCAGCGGAAGATTTTCCGGCTCACTGCGGACGGCACCGAAACCGAAATCGCATCGATGCCGCAGCTCACCGAGAACGCGATCGCGGGGATGGTGTTCGACGCCCAGGGCAACCTGGTGTTCCTGGACCGGAACCGCTCCACGGTCCGGGTGCTGCTGCCCTGAAGTCAGGCTCCGCACGCATGACAATCACGCCATGCTGACCCTCTACAACGACAAGCATGCCCTGCACCAGGGCAAGGTCGAGATGTTCCGGGGCGAGCTGGTGCCTTGCTTCGAGGTGCCGGCGCGCGCCGACTTCGTGCTCAAGGAACTGCAGGCGCGCCAGCTCGGTGAGATCGCGGCGCCCGAGGACTTCCCTGACAGCGCGATCACGCGCATCCATTCGCAGCGCTATGTCGACTTCCTGGCCGGCGCCTGGGACGAGTGGGTCGCGCTCGATCCCGCGAATGCGCAGCGCGACGCCATCCCCTCGTACTGGCCGATCCGCGGCTTTCGCAGCGACGTGCTGCCGGCCAGCTTCCCGGCCCGGCTGGGGCTGTTCTCGTTCGACGCCGGCAGCCCGTTGACGGCGGGCACCTGGGCCGCCGCGCGCGCCGGCGCCTGCTGTGCGCTGACGGCGGCGGGCAAGGTGCTGGCAGGCGAGCGCGCCGCTTTCGCGCTGAGCCGTCCGCCGGGCCACCACGCCGGCCTGGACTTCTTCGGCGGCTATTGCTTTTTGAACAACGCGGCGCTGGCGGCGCAGGCCCTGCGCGACGCCGGGCTGGACCGGGTGGCGGTGCTCGACGTCGACTACCACCACGGCAACGGCACGCAGGCCATCTTCTACGACCGCGCCGATGTCTTCTTCGCCAGTGTCCATGGCGACCCGCACACCGAGTACCCGTACTACCTGGGCTACGCCGACGAGCGCGGGCAAGGCGCCGGCCTGGGCTGCAACCTCAACCTGCCCCTGCCGCGCGGCAGCGGGTTCGCGCCGTGGCGCGCGGCGCTGGCCCAGGCGCTGGCGGCGATCGCGGGGTTCCGGGCCCAGGCCCTGGTGGTTTCGCTGGGCGTCGACACCTTCGAGGGCGACCCGATCTCCGGCTTCGGGCTGCGCAGCGCCGACTACCTGGCCATCGGCGAGGACCTGGCCGCGGCCGGCCTGCCGACGGTGTTCGTGTTCGAGGGCGGCTATGCGGTGGCCGAGGTCGGCGTCAACACGGTGAACGTGCTGGACGGCTTCCGCCAGCGCGCCGGCTGAGGTCGCCATGCTGGTCCTGCCCGTCATCCGCCTGGCGACCACCGCCGACGCCGCCGCGATCGCGCAGATGTCGCGCGACTGCATCGAGCAGGGCCTGGAATGGAGCTGGCGCCAGCCACGCGTGCGTGGCGCCATCCTCGATGCGGCGACCAACGTCGCGGTGCTGGCGGCGGGCGACAGCCTGCTGGGCTTCGGGATCATGCAGTACCGCGACGACACGGCGCACCTGTCGCTGTTCGCGATCCGGGCCAGCCACCGGCAGCGCGGCCTCGGCGGCCAGCTGCTGTCCTGGCTCGAGGAGCCGGCGCGGGTTGCGGGGATCGGGCTGCTGCGGGTGGAGGCACGGGCCGACAACGCCGGCGCGATTGCGTTCTACCGCCGGCATGGCTTCGAGCCGGTCCGCACGGTGACCGGCTATTACGCCGGCGCGATCGACGCGGTCAAGCTCGAGAAGCGGCTGGGCCCGCCGGCTTGACACCCAGGCGACAGCTGGCCGGGTCATTCCCGATGGACGCTGGCGGGCGCCGCGGCTCCAATGGCGGCAGTCCATTCCAGGAGTGCCCATGCGCCGCCGCCACCTCATCCAGTTCACCGCCGCCGCGGTGGCATCCCCTTCGCTCACCGCCCTGGCCCAGACCGGCGCGGCTTTCCCGAGCAAGCCGATCAAGCTCGTCATCGCCTTCCCGGCCGGCGGGCCGACCGACATCACCATGCGCTCGCTGGCCGACAACGCCGGCAAGATCCTCAAGCAGCCGGTGATCGTGGAGAACAAGCCGGGCGCGGGCGGCACGCTGCCGGCCCAGCAGCTGCAGACGTCGCAGCCCGACGGCTACACGCTGGCGCAGATCCCGCTGGGCGTGTTCCGCCTGCCGTACACCACCAAGATCAACTGGGACCCGGTCAAGGACATCGCCTATGTCCTGAACGTCACCGGCTACGCCTTCGGCATCGTGGTGCCGATCGATTCGCCGCTCAAGAGCTGGACCCACTTCGTCGGCTGGGCCAAGGCCAACCCGGGCAAGCTCACCTACGGCTCCACCGGCACCCTCACCAGCCCGCACCTGACCACCGAGCTGATCGCCCAGCAACTGGGCATCGAGCTGCAGCACGTCCCGTACAAGGGCAGCGCCGACCTGGCGCAGGCCATCGTCGGCGGCCACATCATGGCGGCGGCGGACTCCACCGGTTTCGCGCCGCTGGTGCAGGCCGGCAAGCTGCGCGTGCTCAACACCTGGGGCGAGAAGCGGCTGGAGAAGTTTCCGGACGCGCCGACGCTCAAGGAACTGGGCCTGAACATCGTGCAGAACTCGCCGTTCGGCATCGGCGCGCCGCGCGGCACGCCGCCGGCCGTGATCAAGCGCCTGCACGACGCCTTCAAGACCGCGATGGAAGACCCCAGCTACGTCGCCGCGCTGGCCCGCTACGACATGGTGCCGATGTACATGAGTTCGGCCGGCTACAGCAAGTTCGCTCAGGAGACCTTCGTCAAGGAGAAGGCGCTGGTGGAAAAGCTGGGGCTCGCCAAGGCCAGCTGAGGCGGGATAGGGAAGTTGTCATCCCGGCCTCCGAGCCGGGATCCAGGAATTCAGGAAGTCATGGATCCCGGGTCAAGCCCGGGATGACCACTTTTCTTCACCGCGCCAGCGTCGGCCGCGTCCGACGCGAGGAGCGCACCGGGTCTGCGAAGATCACGGCATATGTTGAAGCACAAGCCCCTGGTCTGGCTGCCGGCCTGCCACCGCCACCTCGATCTGTCCGATCCGGGCGGCTACACGGTGCTGGCGGACCGCTATGCCGCCGCCGTCACGGCGCTCGGCCTGCAGCCGGTGCTGTACCCGATGGCCGCGGCCGCCGACGTCGCCGACCTGCTGCCGCTGGTCGACGGCGTGCTGTTGACCGGTTCGCCGTCGAACGTGGAGGCGACCCGCTTCGGCGCCACCGCGCTGCCCACCGACCTGCTCGACCCGCGCCGCGACGCGCTGACGATGGCGCTGGTGCCCGCGGCGCTCGAGGCCGGCGTGCCGCTGTTCGGCGTCTGCCGCGGGCTGCAGGAGATGAACGTGGCGCTGGGCGGCAGCCTGCACCAGCAGGTGCACGCCGAGCCGGGCCTGATGGACCATCGCGAACCCGACGACCCGGACCTGGCGGTGCAGTTCGACCTGCGGCACGAGGTGCTGCTGACGCCCGGCAGCGCCTTCGCCGAGTGGGCCGGCGGCACGCGGGCCCGGGTCAACTCGCTGCATGGCCAGGGTATCAAACGCCTGGGCAAGCGGCTGGTCGCGGAGGCGCTGGCCCCCGATGGCCTGGTCGAAGGCGTGCGGGTGGACGGTGCGCCGGGCTTCGCCTACGGCGTGCAGTGGCACCCGGAATGGCGCCACGCGTCGACACCGTTCTACCAGCGCAGCCTCGAGGCCTTCGCCGCCGCCTGCCGCGCCCACCGCCAGCAAAAATAAATTGCAGCCCGGCGGTTGAGCTGGATCAACCGGCCTGCACTTGTAGGTGTACTTTCAATACTCCTTAGGAGACACTTTCTTCAGCACCCCGATGAACGTGGTGCCAACAAGAAAGAAGGATGTATGCGTACCCGTATTCCGAACATGTTGTCTCCCCTCGCGCTGGCCGTCCTGGTGTGCATCGGCGCCTCCGGCGCGATCGCCGCGACTCCCGCGGCGCCAGCACATGGTCACGCCGCCACCACCACCACCGGCGCTGCGCCGGCGCGCGCCGCCGTCCGCCAGTACACGCTGGAAACCGGGATCGTCAACGGCAAGATGGTGTTCATCGACGACAGCGGCCGGGCCAATCCGGTGCTGCGTGCCAATGTCGGCGACACGGTGGAAATCAAGCTCAAGAGCGGCGAAGGCGCCCAGCACGACATCGCGATCCCCGACCTGAAAGTGCAATCGGCCAAGTTCGACGCCGCCAGCGGCCCGGTCACCGTGCGCTTCAACGTGACGCAGGCCGGCAAGTTCGCCTACTACTGCACCATCGCCGGCCACCGCCAGATCGGCATGGAAGGCGTGTTCGAGGTGGCCGGCACGTCCATCGCCGCGCCCAAGGCCGCGGTCAGCAGCACCGGCGTGCCGGGCGCCGAGCTCTACACAGCGCCATCGGTGCGCGCTGCGGACGCGGCGGCCGTGAGTGTCGCCATGGACCCCGCCGCCGTGCCGGCGCCGGTCGGCGCCCGCGCACCCCAGTTGCTCAAGTACCGGATGGAGACGGTGGAACTCAATGGCAAGCTCGACGACGGCACCAGCTTCACCTACTGGACCTTCAACAAGAAGGTGCCCGGCCCGATGCTGCGGGCCCGCGTCGGCGACACCATCGAGCTGACCCTGGCGAACGCCCGCGACAGCAAGATGATCCATTCGATCGACCTGCATGCCGTGACCGGCGGCCACGGCGGCGGCGAACACACCCAGGTCGGCCCCGGCCAGGAAAAGACGGTCACCTTCAAGGCGCTCAACGCCGGCCTGTACGTCTACCACTGCGCCACGCCGCTGGTGCCGCAGCACATCTCGGCCGGCATGTACGGCCTGATCCTGGTCGAGCCCGAAGGCGGCATGGCCAAGGTGGACCGCGAGTACTACGTGATGCAGGGCGACATGTACACGACCCGTCCGCACGGCGCCAAGACCCACCAGGAGTTCGACCTCGACAAGATGGCGGCGGAGCTGCCCGACTACTACGTCTTCAACGGCGCGGTGGGCTCGCTCACCAGGGACTACAAGCTGACGGCCAACGTCGGCGAGACCGTGCGCATCTTCTTCGGCGTCGGCGGGCCCAACAAGATCTCGTCGTTCCACGTGATCGGCGAAATCTTCGACAAGGTCTACAGCGAGGGCTCGATCAGCTCGGTCAAGCGCGACGTCCAGACCACGCTGGTGGCGCCCGGCGGCGCGGCGATCGTCGAATTCAAGGTCGAATACCCCGGCCACTACCTGCTGGTGGACCACGCCCTGTCGCGGGCCGGCAAGGGCCTGGTCGGCATGCTGGAAGTCAGCGGCCCGGCCGACCCGGCGATCTACAAGGAAGGCCCCGCCGCCCGCTGAACTAGCGGACTGCGAGGATGGCGTCGGCGACCTGCTGGAAGCCGGCGCCGCGTTCGCCTGGGGTGACGTAGACCGGTGGATGGGTCAGCTGCGCCTCGAAGCGGCGGATGTTGGCCACCCCGATGCTGTGGGGGAAGCGCTCGAACATCAGCACGTCGTTGGTCGAGTCGCCGACATAGGCCCAGCGCCCGAGCTCGGCGTCGAGCGCGCGGCCGAACAGCTCGCGCACGATCCAGCGCGCGCCGGCCAGCTTGTTGTGGTCGCCCAGCCAGCCGTTGATATGGATCGAGCTGACGGTGGCGTTCAGGCCCTCGTCCTGCATCAGCTGCACGACCCGCGCGATGGCGACGGGCGCCAGCGTGGTGAACTCGCTGTGGTCGATGGCGATGTCGGTCTCGCGGCCGGGGCTGTCGGTGGACAGCGTCGCGCCCGGCACTTGCGCCACGATGCGCCGCGCCACCTGCTGCATGCGGGCGTAGTTGGCCACGCGCAGCGCCTCCTCCTGCTGGTAAATCTTGCGCAAGGCACCTGGCCCGGTATGGATCAGTGCCACGGCACCGTTCTCGGCCACGATCGCATCGACCGGCCAGGCGCGGGCGAACGGCTCGCTCCAGCCGACCGGCCGGCCGGTGATGGGGATGACGTGCAGGCCGGCCTCGCGCAGTGCGGCGATCCCGCGCAGGGCGTCGCCGGTCGCCACGCCTTCGGTGGTCAGGGTGTCGTCGATGTCGGTGAAGACGCCCAGCAGCTGGCGCCGGTCCGCCGCCGGCCAGGACGCCAGCGGCTTCATCGCAGCAGGCGGCCGTCGATCGGCTGGCGCGGCGCCACCGGTGCATGCGCGCGCGTGTCGCCCGGCAGGCTCAGCGGCGGCAGGCTCTTGGTCGCCGCAGCGGCCGGGCAGCTGCCGGTGTCGATGTGGTGCAGGGCGCTGGCCAGCAACGGCTCGCTGGGGCTGCCCAGCACCGAGGCGAAGTTGTCGGCGACCGGGCAGGTGGCCTTGATGCCGCCGGTGTAGTCGCCGAAGTTCTTGGCGTTGTAGCCCTGGAACTCGATCGCGAAGAACGACAGGCCGCAGTTGTCCTGGCGGTGGAAGCCGTAGGGCTTGCCGCAGGTGGTGCCGCCGACCAGGATCACGTCCACGTCGATGCCGCGCAGGCTGTTGATGATCGACTCGCTGGCCGAACAGGTCTGGCCCGAGGACAGCACGTACAGCCGCGGCAGGTTCAGCTGCGGCAGCGCCGTCCCGTGGGGATAGACGGTCTCGGCGGTCTGCACCCGGCTCGAATAGAAGTAGGTGCTGGCCGCGGTGTCGGCCTGGCGCTTGGCGTTGTAACGCAGCTGCTCGAAGATCTTGCCTTCGCTTTGCGCTCCGGTGACCATGGCAGCGGCGGTCTGCGCCACGTACAGGAAGCCGCCGGTGTTGTAGCGCATGTCCAGCACCAGGTCCTGGACGCCGCCGCTGCGCAGGGTCTCGAAGGCGGCGATCAGTTCGTCCTGGGCGCCCTGGTTGTGGTCGTTGAACAGGATGTAGCCGACCCGGCGGCCGTTGGGGCTGGTGACGATGCGGGTGAGCGGAACCGACTTGGCGGTGGCCGCCAGCAGGTCGGCGGGAACGCCTGCGCCCAGCAGGGCGCCCGGCGCCAACAGCTCCAGCTGGTTGGCGCTGGCCGAGCTCAGCACCGCGCTGAACCGGTCTCGGGGCTGGCCGGTCGAATCGGGCGTCTTCACCAGCAGCGCATTGAAGTATGCCGGCACGGTGCTGAAGTCGGCGGCCTTCACGTCGGGGATCTCGTCGTACCAGAGATAGGTTTCGTCCATGAAGCTGCGGACGAACTTCTGCTGGCCGTCCAGCGTGCAGATGTTGGCGAGCGTGGAGGACGGGGGAAAGGCCGGCGCCGCCGGAGTCGCCGGCGCGGCGGGAGCACTGTCGCCACCACCGCCGCACGACGCCAGCAGCAACGCGCCGGCGATGGTGCCGGCCGTTGCCAGCGGGCGCAGGAGTCGATGCAGGGAAGGCAACATGGTGGAACTCCTTCAGGCCTGGAGGGCCAGTCCCGCGTGTTCGCGCAGCAGGTGGAAATGGATCTTCGGGAAGCGCTCCTGGGCCAGCCGGACGTCGTACGGCGAGGTGCACAGGAAGGCCAGGGCGTTGGCGGCGTCCCGCGCCATCCGCGCCGGATAGGCGTCGGTGAAGGCCCGCAATTCGGCCGGCGTGTCGGCCGTGATCCAGCGGGCGCCGGTGTACTGGCAGCCTTCCAGCCGGATGTCGGCGTCGTACTCGGACTTCAGGCGGTGCTGCACCACCTCGAACTGCAGCTGGCCGACCGCGCCCAGCAGCATCGCGCCGCCCATCTCGGGCCGGAACACCTGGATCGCGCCCTCTTCGCCGAGCTGGGCCAGCCCCTGCTGCAGCTGCTTGGTGCGCAGCGGGTTCTTCAGCAGCACTGTCATGAACAGTTCCGGCGCGAAGAACGGCAGGCCGGTGAACTGCAGGTTGGCGCCGTCGGTAATGGTGTCGCCCAGCTGCACGCCGCCATGGGTGGTGAAGCCGATGATGTCGCCGGCGTAGGCCTCGTCCACCGCCTCGCGCCGCTGCGAGAGAAACGTCACCACCGAGGTCGGCCGCAGCTCCTTGGCGGTGCGCTGCACCTTCAGCTTCATGCCGGGCGTGTACTTGCCGGAGGCCATGCGGACGAAGGCGATGCGGTCGCGGTGGTTGGCATCCATGTTGGCCTGCACCTTGAACACCACGCCGGAGAACTCGGGATCGTCCGGATGGATCTCCTTGACCACCGGCTCCTTGTTGACGATCAGGCGGCTGGTCCGGGTCTGCGGCGAGGGCGCCAGGTCGACCAGCGCCTCCAGCACCTCCATCACGCCGAAGTTGTTGACGCCGGAGCCGAAGAACACCGGCGTCTGCTTGCCGGCCAGGAAGGCTGCATGGTCCCAGGTGGGCGAGGCGCCGATCGCCAGCTCCATGCTCTGTTCCGCGGTTTCGAACTCATGGCCGAAGCGCTGGATCAGGTTCTCGCGGTCCGACAGCGGCACCGTCTCGAAGTCCTGCGGCAGGCGCTCGGAGCCGGATTCGAACACCGTCATCGCATGGGTGCGCAGGTTCATGATGCCGCCGAAGGTCTTGCCCTGGCCGACCGGCCAGGTCATCGGAACGCACGCCATCCCGAGCTCGCGTTCCACTTCGTCGAGGATGTCCAGCGGGTCCCGCACCTCGCGGTCCATCTTGTTGACGAAGGTGATGATCGGCGTGTTGCGCTGGCGGCAGACCTCGATCAGGCGCCGGGTCTGGGCCTCGACGCCGTTGGCCGCGTCGATCACCATCAGCGCCGAGTCGACGGCGGTGAGCACGCGGTAGGTGTCTTCCGAGAAGTCCTTGTGGCCGGGCGTGTCGAGCAGGTTGATCACGTGGTCGCGGTACAGCATCTGCATCACCGAGGAGGCCACCGAGATCCCGCGCTGCTTTTCGATCTCCATCCAGTCCGAGGTCGCGTGCCGCGACGCTTTCCTCGCCTTGACCGAACCGGCGATCTGGATCGCGCCGGAGAACAGCAGCAGCTTTTCCGTCAGCGTGGTCTTGCCAGCGTCGGGGTGGGAAATGATGGCAAAGGTGCGGCGGCGCCGGGTTTCGGCGGCAAAGGGCGAGGCGGACAAGGAAAGACTCCGGGACGGGGCAAAAAGACTGAGCTGCAAACCGTTTCAGCCAGCCCCGTATTGTGCCGTGGCAGGCCCGCAGTGCGGTACGCTTGTGGGCAGCAGGCCGCGCCCCATGCCATTCAAGGTCACTGTCTCCCGCTCGCTCCACTACGTCCGCTACGACGCGGCCGGTCCGACCTCGCTCAAGAGCTTCATCGAGCTGGCCACATTCGTGGCCGCCGACACCGCTTGCTACGAGGATGCCAAGGTCCTGGTCGACCTGCGGCGGGTGGACGGACAGCTCACCCCGCATGAGCAAGCTCTGCTGGGAGAAGTCGCCGCGTTAAAGCTGCCCTATGTCTTCAAGCTCGCCTCGCTGGTGCCCGCGGCCGCGGTGACGCACACGAGCGAGCGGGCCGCCGTCGACAAAGGGCTGACGCTGCGGGTCTTCGACAGCGAAAGCGAGGCCGTGGCCTGGCTGCTGGAAGTCGACGTCGGCTAGGAAGTCACTTCCGGCCGGCGCCGAACACCTTGTCCAGTTCGAACGGCCTGGTCACCTCCAGCTGGTCATAGCGGCACTCCGCCGCCGGCTTGTCGAGGCGCCAGCGCAGGAACTGGGTGGCGTGGCGAAACCGGTCGCCCTGCAGGTGGTCGTACTTGACCTCGCAGACCCGCTCGGGCCGCACCGGCTCCCAGCTCAGGTCCTTGCCGGCGCTCCAGCGGCTCTTCGCTCCCGGCATGCGGTCGGCGTCGCCGGCGGAGGCGGTTGCCCAGTTCTTCCACGGATGGTCGTCCATGGCGTTCTTGCGCAGGTGCTCCAGTTCGTCGGCCAGCTGCCGGCGCATCTCCATGGTGAAGGCCGACGTCACACCCACGTGCTGCAGCACGCCGGCGTCGTTGTACAGGCCCAGCAGCAGCGAGCCGACGGCGTCGCGGGTTTCCTTGTACCAGCGGAACCCGGCCACCACGCAGTCGGCGGTGCGCGCATGCTTGATCTTGAACATGACGCGCTTGCCCGGCTGGTAGCTGGCGTCCTGCGGCTTGGCCATCACGCCGTCCAGGCCCGCTCCCTCGAAGCGCACCAGCCAATCGGCGGCGACGGCCCGGTCGCGGGTCATGGGCGTCAGGTAGATGGGCGGCTTGATCGAGCCGAGCAGCTGCTCCAGCCGGGACCGGCGCTCGCCCTGGGGCAGGGCCATCGTGCTCTTGCCGCCGGCCGCCAGCAGATCGAACGCCACGAAAGCGGCAGGCGTCTCCTGCGCCAGCCGGGCCACCCGCGACGGGGCGGGGTGCAGCCGTTGCTGCAGGGCGTCGAAGTCCAGGCCGCCGGCGCGGGCGACGACGATCTCGCCGTCGATCACGCAGCCGCGCGGCAGCAGCTCGCCCAGCGCCTTCGAGAGCTCGGGGAAATACCGGTCCAGCGGGCGCAGGTCGCGGCTCTGGATCACGACCTCGCTGGCCTTGCGAAAGACCAGGGCGCGGAAACCGTCCCACTTCGGCTCGAACAGGAAGCCCTCGCCGTGGGGTAGCTCATCCGCTACTTTGGCCAGCATGGGCTCGATGGGGGGCGTCAGGACGATGGAAGAAGTGGTCATGGTCGTTTGTAACCGCAGCGCGGCCACGGCAGTGCAGGCGGGGGTCCTGCTGCCGGGTCATCCGATTTCCTATAAAATCGACGCCATCCGAGGAGCGTTGCAGCGCCGCAAAGGCGTGAGGCTCGGGTTTTATCCGCAACGACGCTCGCCCACGTTTCCGTGCGGTGAGCCCCCAATCTCCCCCCAGAAGCGTGGTCTCCACGACCGCTTTGCCGAAAGAGACTTTATGAACGCCGTTCTCAAACCCGCAGCCGCGCAGGATTGCGCCATTGCCGACATCACCCTGGCCGCCTGGGGCCGCAAGGAAATCCGCATCGCCGAGACCGAGATGCCCGGCCTGATGGCCATCCGCTCGGAATTCGCCAAGAGCCAGCCGCTCAAGGGCGCGCGCATCACCGGCTCGCTGCACATGACGATCCAGACCGCCGTCCTGATCGAGACCCTGCAGGCCCTGGGCGCCACCGTGCGCTGGGCATCGTGCAACATCTTCTCGACCCAGGACCACGCCGCCGCGGCCATCTCCGCCGGCGGCACGCCGGTGTTCGCCATCAAGGGCGAGTCGCTGGCAGACTACTGGGACTACACCCACCGCATCTTCGACTTCGGCGCCAAGGGCACGCCGGGCGAAGGCCCGAACATGATCCTGGACGACGGCGGCGACGCCACGCTGCTGATGCACCTGGGCCAGCTCGCCGCCAAGGACGCCAGCCTGCTGGCCAACCCGACCAGCGAAGAAGAAACCATCCTGTACGCCGCCATCAAGGCCAAGCTGGCCGTCGACCCGACCTGGTACGCCCGCAAGGCGGCTGAAATCATCGGCGTGACCGAAGAGACCACCACCGGCGTGCACCGCCTCAACGAGATGAGCGCCAAGGGCACGCTGCTGTTCCGCGCCATCAACGTCAACGACTCGGTTACCAAGAGCAAGTTCGACAACCTGTACGGCTGCCGCGAAAGCCTGGTCGACGCGATCAAGCGCGCCACCGACGTGATGATCGCCGGCAAGGTCGCCTGCGTGGCCGGCTACGGCGACGTCGGCAAGGGCTCGGCCCAGGCCCTGCGGGCCCTGTCCGCGCAGGTCTGGGTGACCGAGGTCGACCCGATCAACGCCCTGCAGGCCGCGATGGAAGGCTACAAGGTCGTGACCATGGAATATGCCGCCGACAAGGCCGACATCTTCGTGTCCGCCACCGGCAACAAGAGCGTGATCACCCGCAAGCACATGGAAGCGATGAAGGACCAGGCGATCGTCTGCAACATCGGCCACTTCGACAACGAAATCGACGTCGCCTCGGTTGCCGACTGCGCCTGGGAAGAGATCAAGCCCCAGGTGGACCACATCACCTTCCCGGACGGCAAGAAGATCATCCTGCTGGCCAAGGGCCGGCTGGTGAACCTGGGCTGCGGCACCGGCCACCCCAGCTTCGTGATGTCGTCGTCGTTCGCCAACCAGACCATCGCCCAGATCGAGCTGTTCACCAAGCCCGACGCTTATGAGGCCGGCAAGGTCTACGTGCTGCCCAAGCACCTGGACGAGAAGGTCGCGCGCCTGCACCTGAAGAAGGTCGGCGCCATGCTCAGCGAGCTGACCGACGAACAGGCCGCCTACATCGGCGTCGACAAGAACGGCCCGTACAAGGCCGACACGTACCGGTATTGATCGGTTTGCGGATCGACCAACTTCTCGTCGAACGCGGGCTTGCGAGTTCGCGCTCGCAGGCCCAGCGCCTGATCGCGTCGGGTGTCAGGTGGCGGCTGGCCCCGGCCGACTGGAAGGCAGTGGCCAAGAACGGCGACGAACTGCCGCCGGAGGCCGAGATCGAGCTGCTCGACGCGGCGGAGGCGCGCTACGTCTCGCGCGGCGGCCTCAAGCTGGAGGCGGCGCTCAAGACGGCCGGCATCGACGTGCAGGGCCGGTATTGCCTGGACGTGGGCCAGTCCACCGGGGGCTTTACCGACTGCCTGCTGCAGCAAGGCGCTGCGCAGGTGGTGGGCATCGACGTCGGCCAGGGGCAGCTGCACGCCAACATCCGGGCCGACGAGCGGGTGGTCTGCCTCGAGCAGGTCAACGCCCGCAACCTGGATGCGCAGGCCTGGATCGCCGGTGAGGAGCGGCCGGACAACGCGCCGGCGCAGTTCGACCTCATCGTCGCCGACGTCTCGTTCATCTCGCTGACCCTGGTGCTGCCGGCCATCGTGCCGCTGGCCGGGGACGGCGCCGACCTGCTGCTGCTGGTCAAGCCGCAGTTCGAGCTGCAGCCGGCCCAGATCGGCAAGCACGGACTGGTGAAGGACGCGGCGTCGTACGCCGTGGTGGAACAGCGCCTGCGCGATTGCTGCGCCGCGCTCGGCCTGCAGGTGCAGGCCTGGTTCGACAGCGCGATCACCGGCGGCGACGGCAACCGCGAATTTTTCGTCCACGCGACGAAGCAACCTGAAGGAAATGCCGCATGACATTCCCGATCAGTTTCGAATTCTTTCCGCCGAAAACCCCCGAAGGCGCGGACAAGCTGCGGGCCGCGCGCCAGCAGCTGTACGCGCTCAAGCCCGAGTTCTGCTCGGTGACCTACGGCGCCGGCGGTTCGACCCAGGACGGCACCTTCGGCACCGTGGCCGAGATCCTCGAAGAGGGGGTCGGCGCGGCATCGCACTTTTCCTGCATCGGCGCCACCAGGGCGACGGTTCGGGAGCAGCTGGCGCGGCTCAAGGCCATGGGCGTCAAGCGCCTGGTGGCGCTGCGGGGCGACCTGCCCAGCGGCTATGGCACCGGCGGCGAATTCCACTATGCGAGCGACCTGGTGAGCTTCATCCGGGCCGAGACCGGCAACGACTTCCGGGTCGAGGTCGCCTGCTACCCCGAGGTCCATCCGCAGGCCCGCTCGCCCGAAGCCGACCTGCAGGCCTACGCGACCAAGGTGCGGGCCGGCGCCGATGCGGCCATCACCCAGTATTTCTACAGCAGCGGCGCCTATTTCCGCTTCGTCGACGACGCGCGCCGCCTCGGCGCCGACATTCCGGTGGTGCCGGGCATCATGCCGATCGCAAGCTCGACCCAGCTGATGCGCTTCTCGGACGCCTGCGGCGCCGAGATTCCGCGCTGGATCCGGCTGCGGCTGCAGGGCTTCGGCGACGACTCGGCATCGATTCGCGCCTTCGGACTGGACGTCGTGACCGACCTGTGCGAGCAACTGCGCAGCGCCGGGGTCCCGGGGTTGCACTTCTACACCATGAACCAGTCGGCCGCGACGCTCGAGATCTGCCGGAGGCTGGGGCTGTGAAGCGCCTGCTGGCCATCGCTGCGCTGGCTTGCGCCGTCTCGGGGGCGCTGGCGCAGGAAGAACCCGCGGTCGACGCGTTCAGCGAGGCGATGGAGACGGCTAGTGCCACCGCCGCCGCCATGGCCGCCGAAAGCACGCCGCTGGCGCGGCTGGAAAACGGCATCGCTTCCTGGTACGGCAAGCAGTTCCATGGCCGCAAGACCGCCAGCGGCGAGCGTTTCGACATGGACGCCCTGACGGCCGCCCATCCCAGGCTGCCCTTCGGTAGCTGGGTGCGGGTGCACAACCCGGCCAACGGCCGCAGCGTCGATGTCCGCATCAACGACCGCGGCCCGCACATCAAGCGCCGCATCATCGACCTGAGCCGCGCCGCGGCGCGCGCGCTCGGCGTCGTGGGAACGCACCCGGTGGAACTTTCGCTGCTGGACCAGCGGCGCTGACCGGCGGACGCGGCACGCGCGCCCTTGGTGGCGGGCCGCTCCTTTGGTACATTTTCGGCAACGGGAAGGACAGGGGGACCGCATGGAAAAAGTCTTGATGTGGGTCGGGTCGATCATGCTGGCTGCAGCTTGCGCCCCGGCTGCAGCCCAGTACCGGTGCGCAGCGCCCAATGGCGTCGTCTACCAGTCGTCGGCGCCCTGCCGCACTGCGACGGCGCCCGACAAGCCGCGCAGCAGCGAAGGCATCCGGTACTACGGACCGGTCGAGACCGAATCGCGCTATCAGCAGCGGCTTCCGTCCATCGGCGAGGCCCCACCCCAGTTGAAGTACATGAGCCCGCAATGCAGCGGGCTGCACGACGCGTTGCGGACGGCGTCGGCGCGGGGCTTGCAATCCGAAACGATCGCCAAGATGCGCAAGGACTACCAGGCCGAATGCTCGGAAGACGAAAGCGAAGCGCGCGGCCGGCTGTCCGAAGAGATGCGCGACAAATCGAAACAGAAGCGCGAGGCATATTTCATTTTTTTATTTTGTATAATATGCAAAATACAGTAATAAAGTCACCCTACTTTCTCCTCTTTCCGAGTAAAAACTTCTCCCGTATCACATCCTGGACATTTACGCCACTGATCTTACTTTCC
>CALRYV010000014.1:0-139145 GCA_943372495.1 Ramlibacter sp. 2FC
CCTGCTGCCCCTGCGCGGCCTGCCGGACGAAGAGATCGCCGCCCGCGTCCGGGGGTACTGGAGCGAGCTCGATGCGACCGGCCGCTTCCTGCTGTCCAAGCTGGTGGGCGGGGGCTTCCGGGTCGGCGTCAGCAAGCTGCTGGTGCAGCGCGCGCTGGCGGCCCATGCCGGCGTCGACGCCAAGCGGGTGGCGCAGCGGATGATGGGCTACACCGACGGCAAGACCCTGCCGACGCCGGAGCGTTTCCAGGCGCTGGTGGCCGGGGTGGAGGAAGGCGTGGCCGACGTGCAGGACCTGGGCCAGCCCTATCCCTTCTTCCTGGCCCACCAGCTCGATGCGCCGCCGGAGCTGTTCGCCTCCACGCTGGGCCCGGTGGACGACTGGATGGTGGAGTGGAAGTACGACGGCATCCGCGGCCAGGTGGTGCGGCGCGGAGGCCAGAGCTGGATCTGGTCGCGCGGCGAGGAGCTGGTGACGGACCGCTTCCCGGAGATCGTGGCGCTGGCGCAGGCGCTTCCGGACGGCACCGTGCTCGACGGCGAGATCATGGTCTGGACCGCTTCGACAGGCTCAGGGCAATCGGGAAAACCAGGCGCGTTCTCGCTGCTGCAGCAGCGCATCGGCCGCAAGACGCTGACGAAAAAGGTGCTGGCCGACGCGCCGGTCACCTTCATGGCCTACGACCTCTTGGAGCAGGACGGCCAGGACATCCGGGCGCTGCCGCAGCGCGAGCGCCGGGCCCGGCTGGAGGCGCTGCTGGCGGGGACCGGTTTCCTCATCTCGCCGGTCGAGGTCGACCGCAGCTGGCTGGAGTTCGCGCGCCGGCGCGAGCAGTCGCGCGAGCGCGGCGTCGAGGGCTTCATGCTCAAGCGCCTGGATGCGGCCTACGGAACGGGTCGGACCAAGGCCGATGGCCTGTGGTGGAAGTGGAAGATCGACCCGATGACGATCGACTGCGTGTTGATCTACGCCCAGGCCGGGCACGGCCGGCGGGCGTCGCTGTACACGGACTACACCTTCGCGGTCTGGAATCGCCAGCCGCGCGACCAGGCCGAGGCCGATGCGGTGCTGGACGCCATCGCCCGCAAGGAGCCGGCCCTGCCCGGGGCGTTGCAGCTGGTCGCCTTCGCCAAGGCCTACTCCGGCCTGACCGACGAGGAATTCCGCCAGGTCGATGCGGTCATCCGCAAGACCACGCTGGAGAAGTTCGGGCCGGTGCGCAGCGTCCGGCCTTCGATGGTGTTCGAGCTGGGGTTTGAAGGCATCAACCGCAGCCCGCGCCACAAGAGCGGCATCGCCGTGCGCTTTCCGCGCATGCTGCGGATCCGCTCCGACAAGCCCCTGCACGAGGCCAACACACTGGCGGACCTCGAGGCGCTGCTCAATGCTTAGGTGTTAGCATTTGCGATGCTCATGAAAGCTCCTCCCACCACTCCCGAAATCGACGCCGGTACGCCCGTCTCGGTCAAGATCCGCGAGCGCATCCAGGCCGCCCGCAAGCGCTTCCATTCCAACGACAACATCGCCGACTTCATCGAGCCGGGCGAGCTGGCGCTGCTGCTGGACGAAGTCGAGCACAAGATGCAGGGCGTGCTGGACAGCATGGTGATCGACACCGAGAGCGACCACAACACGGGCGACACCGCGCGGCGGGTCGCCAAGATGTACCTCAACGAGGTGTTCCAGGGCCGCTACGTCAAGGCCCCGCGGATCACCGAATTCCCGAACGCCGAACACCTCAACGAGCTGATGATCGTCGGCCCGATCACGGTGCGCTCGGCCTGCAGCCACCACTTCTGCCCGGTCATCGGCAAGGTCTGGATCGGCGTCATGCCCAACGAGCACACCAACGTGATCGGCCTGTCCAAGTACGCGCGGCTGGCCGAATGGGTGATGGGCCGGCCCCAGATCCAGGAAGAGGCGGTGGTGCAACTGGCCGACCTGATCATGGAAAAGACCCAGCCCGATGGCCTGGCCATCGTGATGGAGGCCACCCACTACTGCATGGCCTGGCGCGGCGTGAAAGACCTGGACAGCAAGATGATCAACTCCGTGATGCGCGGCGCCTTCCTCAAGGACTCGACGCTGCGCCGCGAATTCCTGGCCCTGATTCCCCGGAGAGACTGAACATGCTGGTCCGCCTCCTGTACGCAAGCCGCGCCGTCGACACCAGTCCGGCCGCGATCGAATCGATCCTGGCGCAATCGCGCCAGCACAACCCGGTGACCGGCATCACCGGCATCCTCTGCTACGGCGGCGGCATCTTCCTGCAGGCGATCGAGGGCGGCCGCCAGCAGGTCAGCGACCTGTTCGGCCACATTCAGCGGGACGCGCGCCACAAGGACGTGATCCTGCTGCATTACGACGAGATCTTCGAACGGCGCTTCGGCGGCTGGACCATGGGCCAGGTCAACCTGTCCAAGCTCAATCACGCGATCCTGTTGAAGTATTCCGAGAAGCCCGAGCTCGATCCGTATTCGGTCTCGGGCAAGGTCTCGCTGGCGCTGCTGGAAGACCTGATGGCCACCGCGGCGATTTGCGGCCGAGTTTGATCAATCCGTGCCTCTCGGCGCACTCGCCCTCGTCGTCCTCGCCGGACTGATCCACGCCAGCTGGAACATCGCCGCCAAGAAGGCCGGCGGCGATGTCCGCTTCGCCGCCTTCAGCGGCCTGGTCACGATGCTGTTCTGGGCCCCGCTGGGCCTGTGGCTGGGCGTGCAGCAGGTGCCGCACTGGGGCTGGACCGAATGGCTGCTGGTCGCCGCCAGCGCCGTCTTCCACTGCTTCTATTTCATCGTGCTGCTGCGCGGCTACCGCAAGGCCGATCTCACTGTGGTCTATCCGCTGGCACGCGGCTCCGGACCGCTGCTGTCCTCGCTGGTCGCGATCGTCTTCCTCGGCGAGCAGTTGTCGGCGCCCGGGGCGGCGGGCATCGCAGGGGTGGTGGGCGGGGTCTTCCTGATCGCCGGCGGCCCCGGCCTGCTGCGCGCCACCCACGATCCGCAGCAGCGCCAGCGCATCCACAAGGGCATGGCGTACGGCCTGCTCACCGGGGTGTTCATCGCCAGCTACACCGTGGTCGACGGCTACGCCGTGAAGTTCGCGCTGATGTCGCCGATCCTGGTCGACTACATGGGCAACCTGGCCCGGATGGCCCTGCTGGCCCCCGCCGTCCTGCGCGACCGGCCGGCCGCCCGGGCGCTGTGGAGCACGCAGTGGAAGTACGCGGTGTTCGTCGGCGTGATCAGCCCGGTGTCGTACGTGCTGGTGCTGTACGCGATGCAGACCGCGCCGCTGTCGCACGTGGCGCCGGCGCGGGAAGTGTCGATGCTGTTCGCGGCGCTGATCGGCGGCCAGCTGCTCGGTGAGGGCGACCGGCTGCTGCGGATCCTGGGCGCGGCCTGCATTGCGGCCGGCGTCATGGCCCTGGCGCTCGGATGACCACGAACCAGGCGCTGATGCTGGTGGGCTGCGATTTCTCCAGCAGCCCGACCCGGCGCAAGCCCATCGTGCTGGCGCTGGGCCAGCTGGCCGGCGGCCGGGTCGTGGTGTCGCGGCTGGAGCGGCTCGAGTCGCTCGAGGCGTTCGGCGCCTGGCTGGCGCAGCCGCAAGCGTGGGTCGGCGGCTTCGACTTTCCGTTCGGGCTGCCACGCGAGCTGGTCGAGACGCTGGGCTGGCCGCTGCAGTGGCGCGAGTGCATCGCGCACTACGCCAGCCTGACCCGGCCCGAGATCCGCGCCACCTTTTCCGCCTTCTGCGACGCGCGGCCGGTGGGCGGCAAGTTCGCCCACCGTGCGTTCGACCGGCAGGCCGGCTCCAGCCCCTCGATGAAATGGGTCAACCCGCCGGTGGCCTACATGCTGCACGCTGCGCTGCCGCTGCTGCTGGCGGCCGGCGTGCATCTGCCGGGGCTGCACGACGGCGACATGGCGCGGGTGGCGCTGGAGGCCTATCCCGGCCTGCTGGCGCGCGAGTTGATCGGCAACCGCAGCTACAAGGCCGATGACAAGGCGCGGCAGACGCCGGAACGCCTGATCGCCCGCAAGGACCTGCTGCATGCGCTGGAACTGGGCGCGACCCGGCTCGGCCTGCGGCTGAAGCTCACCAACGCCCAGCGCGACACGCTGATCGAGGACGCCAGCGGCGACAGCCTGGACGCGGTGCTGTGCCTGGTGCAGGCGGCCTGGGCCGCGCGCCATGGCGCGCCGCGCTACGGCCTGCCCGACGCGGTCGATCCGCTCGAGGGCTGGATCGTGAGCGCCTGACCGCCGTGGCCACGCTGCAGATCAAGGTGAAGCCCAACGCGCACGCCAGCACGCTGGAGCAGGCGGCGGACGGATCCTGGCTGGCGCAGCTGAAGTCGCCGCCGGTGGACGGCAAGGCCAATGAGGAATTGATCGCGCTGGTGGCGAAGCGGTTCGGCTGCCGCAAGGCCGCCGTCTCCATCAAGAGCGGCGCGTCGGGCCGGATGAAGCTGGTGAAGATCGACGAGGGCTGATCTTCGGATGTGGTGCCCAGGAGAGGACTCGAACCTCCACGATGTTACTCGCTAGTACCTGAAACTAGTGCGTCTACCAATTCCGCCACCTGGGCATCTCAGGGAAGGCGCGATTGTAGCCGACGCCCGCACGCGTTCACGCGCTCAGCCGGCCGAAGGCCAGCAGCGCATCGACATCGGTGCGGTACATGCGCAGCAGCGGGCCTTCCTGCAGGGCGCCGGCGCGCTGCAGAACCTTCTCGACCGGCAGCTTGATGCCGCTGATGTGCAGGGTGATGCCGCGTTCCAGCAGCGTGGCGCGCAGCTGCATGAAGACCTCGACGCCGGTCGCATCGATGCGGTTGACCGGGTGGGCGAACAGGCAGACGTGCCGCACCTGCGGGTCGGCCGCGAGGTGGTCGACGATCGCCCGTTCCAGCGCGCTGGCGGAGGCGAAATCCAGCTCCGCATCCATGCGCAGCGCGTAGGTCTGCTGCGCCAGCGGCGGCAGGCTCCAGAGGTGGCGGTCGCGCAGGCTGCCATCGGGATGCAACCCGACTTCGATGATGCGGGGATGCAGCCGGTGGTGCAGGAAATGCGACAGCCCCAGCACCACGCCGGTCAGCACGCCCCAGTAGATCCGCGGCGCCGACACGATGGTGACGGCGAAGGTCACCAGGGCGATCGCCGCTTCGACCCGGTCGATGCGCCCGACCCGCAGGAAGGTCTGGGGCTTGAACAGGCTGGCCACCGCCGCGACCACGACGGCCGCCAGCACCGCGCGCGGCACATGGAACAGCACCGGCGTGAGGAACAGCAGCACCAGCAGCACCAGGCCGGTGGCCGCGACGGTGGCCCAGCCGGTCTTCGCGCCGGCATAGAGCGTGATGGCAGAGCGCGAGAACGAGGTGCTGGTCGGGAAGCTGCCGGACAAGGCCGACGCCAGCTTGCCCAGGCCCTGGCCGATCAGGTCCTGGCTGGCGTCCCAGCGCTTGCCGTCACGCTGGCTTTCGATCTTGGCGCTGGCCGCCATCTCCAGCGAGCTGACCAGGGCGATCACCAGCGCCGGCGCGATCAGTGCCGACAGCGTGTCCCAGACCGGCAGGCCCGGCAGGTACAGCGAGGGCAGGCCCACCGGCAGTCCGCCGATGACGGCGCCGTGCGCCGAATAGCCGCTCCACTTGCTCAGCGCAGCGGCGGCCGCGAGCACCAGCAACACCATCGGCAGGCGCGGGACGAAGCGCTTGCCCAGCACGAACAGCGCCAGGCTGGTGGCGCCGAAAGCCAGCGCCGCGAGATCGAACTTCGGCTGCTGCAGCAGCGTCGACAGGCCGCCCTCCAGCCCGATCAGCGCCGGCAGCTGCGAGGCGATGATCAGCAGCGCCGCGGCCTGGCTGAAGCCGGCCAGCACCGGGGAGCTGACCAGGTTCAGCACCCAGGAGGCGCCGGTCGCGCCGAGCGCCAGCTGGATCCCGCCGGACAGCAGCGCCAGCCAGACCACCAGCGACACCCACTGCGCGCTGGCGGGCTCGGCCATCCCCAGCACCGAAGCGCCCACCAGCACGCTGGTCAGCGCGGACGGCCCCACGGACAGCCGCGTCGAGGCGCTGAACAGCACGGCGACCAGGGCAGGCAGGAAGGTGGCGTACAGCCCGGTGATCAGCGGCATGCCGGCCAGCCCGGCATAGGCGACCGACTGCGGAATCATCACCAGGGCGACGGTGAGCGCGGCGCCCAGCTCGTTGCGCAGCAGGGCTGCGTCGGGCCGCGGCCAGCGCAGGAAGGGAAACCAGTGGCGGAGATCGGGCATTGGCCGTGAGTATGCCAAGCCGCCGGCGCGTTCAGCGCTGCGGCATGTCCTTGCTGCCGTAGCCCAGGCTCACGGTGGCGTCGGCCGGGATCGCCGGCATGGTGGCGTTCCACGCTTCCCAGGCCGCCCGCATCGCCTCCAGCCGCTGCGGTTCGCGCGGGCCGTGGTTGGCGCGTTCGCGCTCGTCGGCCGGGATGTTGAACAGGTAGTCGTTGCCGTCCACCCGCAGGTACTTCCAGTCGCCCTGGCGCAGCGCGCGCTGGCCCCGGTGGTTCATGCGGAAGTACAGCGGCCGCTCGAACCGGTGCGTGGCGTCGTGCAACACCGGCAGCAGCGAGACCCCGTCCAGCGGGTAGTCGGGGGCGGCCGTCACGCCGGCGGCGGCCAGGAAGGTGGCGGACCAGTCCATCGTCATGCAGTGCTGCTCGCTGACGCCGCCGGGCGCGATCCGCGCCGGCCAGTGGGCGATCCACGGCACCCGGATGCCGCCTTCGGTCAGGTCCATCTTGCCGCCGACCAGGGGCCAGTTGTCGGAGAACCGTTCGCCCCCGTTGTCGCTGGTGAAGACCACCAGCGTGTTGTCGGCCTGGCCGTTGCGCTGCAGCGCATCGACGATCCGGCCGATGCCTTCGTCCATGTGGTGGATCATCCGGCGGTAGCTGTGGATGTTGCCGCCGTGCAGGTGGAACAGGTTGTCCTTCACCTCCTGCGCCAGCGCCTCGTCGTCGCGCGTCTCCCACGGCCAGTGCGGCGCGGTGTAGTGCAGGCTGAGGAAGAAAGGCGCGTCCTGCTTGGCCATCCGATCGACGTAGTCGACCGAGCGCTGCGACAGCAGGTCGGTGAGGTAGCCCGGCTCGATGTGCTCCTCCTCGCCCAGCCACAGGTCGTGCGCGCCGGTGGAACTGCAGTGGGTGAAGTAGTCGACGCCGCCCGACATCGGGCCGAAGAACTCCTCGTAGCCCGAGCGCAGCGGGCCGAAATGCGGCGGATAACCCAGGTGCCACTTGCCGATCAGTGCCGTGCGGTAGCCGCCGGCCTTCAGCAGCGAGGGCAGGGTCGGATGGTCGACCGGCAGGCCGAGGGTGGAACTGCCGCGGCTCTTGCTGTTGATCGGCTCCTCGGCGGCGCCGCGCAGCCGGTACTGGTAGCGGCCGGTGATCATGGCGAAGCGGGTCGGCGAGCAGACCGGCGAGTTCGAATAACCCTGGGTGAACCTGATGCCGTTGGCGGCCAGCCGGTCCAGCACCGGCGACACCGGCGCGCGGCCGCCGTAGCAGCCCAGGTCGGCGTAGCCGAGGTCGTCGGCGACGATGAAGATCAGGTTGGGTCTGGAGCTTGTCATGGGTGATAGCCGGATTTCTGCACGATCGGCGCCCACTGGGCCCGGAAGGATTTGAGCATCGCCGCGGTCTGGGCCTGGGTGCTGGCCACCGGCGTCATGCGCGCATCGTTGAACTTGCGCACCGTGTCCGGGTCCTGCATCACCTCGCGGATCGCCTGCGACAGCCGGGCCACCTTGGCCGGCGGCATGGTCGCCGGCGCAAAGAAGGCGTTCCAGCCGGTGGCGACCAGGTCCAGCCCGGCCTCCCGGAACGTGGGGACGTTGGGCGCGAAGGGCGAGCGCTTCGCCCCCGACATCGCCAGGATGCGCAGCTTGCCGGCTTCATGCTGCGGCACCACCACGTCGAAGGTGTCGAAGGCGATCGGCACCTGGCCGCCGATCAGGTCGGTGATCAGCGGGCCGGAACCGCGGTAGCCCACCACCTCCGCCCGCACCTTGGCCTTGTCGCCCATCATCAGCGCGAAGAAGTGCGGCAGGCTGCCGGTGGCGGGCACGCCGAAGTTGGCCTTCTCGGGATTGGCCCGCATCCAGGCCAGCAGGTGCGACAGCTCGCGCACCGGCACGGCGGTGGCGACCGACAGCGCGAACTCGTAGTCGTTGACGTGCGACACGGGCACGAAGTCGCGCTCGGGGTCATACAGGTTGTCCTTGAACACCAGCGGCGCGATCACCATCACCGCCGGATTGGCGACCATCAGCACGTTCTGGCTCGCCGGCGTCGCCTTGACCTGCTGCGCGGCGAGCCGGCCGCCGGCGCCGGTCTTGTTCTCGACGATCACGTTGACGCCGAGTTTGGCCTGCAGCTTGTCGCCGACGATGCGCGCCACCCGGTCCGTGGCGCCGCCCGGCGCGTAGCCGACAACGATGTGCAGCGGCCCGTCCAGCGGCTGGGCCTGGGCGGTGAGCGCGGCCGCGGCAAGGGCGATCAGGGCCGCGATGCGGGCCAGGGCAGTGGTGGTGTTCATTCGACTTTCATTCCGGTGGCTTTGATCACGCGCGCATAGCGGTCCGACAGGTCCTGCAGCCGCTTGCTGGCGGCGGCGCCGGTCAGGCCTTCGTAGAACAGGTCGAGGCTGGCCAGCCGCGCCTGCACGTCGGCGCGGCCCAGCGCGTCGGCAAAGCCCTTTTGCAGCGTCTGCACGACCGGCTCGGGCGTCGCCGCGGGCACCCACGCGACGTAGAGCACCTCCTGCTCCAGGTTTTTCAGGCCGGCCTCGGCCACGGTCGGAATCTCCGGCGCCAGCCGGGAGCGCTGGCGGCTGGTGACGGCCAGCGCCGTGATCTTGCCGGCCTTGACGTGGGGCAGCATGCCGGGCGTCGCGAGCGCACCGCCATTGACTTCGCCGGCCAGCACCGCGGTGACGGCCGGCGTGTTGCCCTTGTAGGGAATGTGGTTGACCTTGACGCCGGCCGCTTCGGTGAGCATCGACGCCGAGAGATGGCCGGGGCTGCCGCTGCCGGCGGAGCTCAGGCTCACGCCCGGTCCGCGGCCGGCGGCCACCAGGTCCTGCAGCGTCCTGAACCCGGTCGACGGGTGGACGCCGATCAGCAGGCCCGACGACGCCATCACCATCAGCGGGCGCAGGTCGGACGGCTTGAACGGCAGGCCCTGGTAGATGTGCGGATTCACCGTCACCGTGGTGTCGATGCCGATCAGGACGGTGTAGCCTTCGGCCGGGCTGCGGGCGACGAAGTCGGTGCCGATGTTGCCGCTGGCACCGGCCTTGTTCTCGACCACGAACGGCTGCTTGAAGCGGGCCTGCAGCACGTCGGCGATCGAGCGCGCGATGGTGTCGGACGGACCGCCGGGCGGGAAGCTGTTGACCAGGCGCACCGGCCGGGTCGGCCAGGCGCCCTGCGCCTGCGCCGGGACGGCGGCGCCCAGAGCGAGCAGGGTGAAGGCAGCCAGCGCCAGGCGGCGCGAACGGGAAGAGGGGAAGCGAGGGGTGTGCATGGTGTCCTGGATCCAGTGGGGCCACGGGCCACTCTAATCCCGCCACAATTGATTGATCAAATCAATCATTGCCCTCGTAAACCCTGTGCCGACCGCCGACCGCCTCTCCCACCCGGGCTCGCTGGACGACGTGCTGCTGTACCGGCTGTCGCGGCTGCTGGCCACGGCCGGCGGCATGGTGATCCGCCTGTGCGAAGGACGCTTCGGCATCACCCGGCGCGAATGGCGGATCCTGGCGTTGCTGGCCCAGGACGACGGGCTGCTCTCGTCGCAGCTGGCGCAGCGGGCGCAGCTCGATCGGGCCCGCACGTCCAGGGCCATCACCTCGCTGGCGGGCAAGCAGCTGCTGGAGCGCCGTCCGCTGCCGGGCGACCGCCGGCAGGCCGCGCTGGCCTTGACCGAGGCGGGGCGGGCGCTGTACGACCAGCTGTTCCCGCTGGTGCTGGAGATCAACCGCGAGTTGCTGGCCAGCCTGCCGGCGGCCGGGGTCGAGCGGCTGGATGCGGCGCTGGACGTGCTGCAGCAGCGCGCCGACAGCATGGTGGCCACGGCCGGGCCCGGGCTGCCCAAGGCCGACCGCCGCCGCGGCGCCGGACCGAGGCGGCCGCGAGGCTGAGCCGATGGCGACGCGCCGGCGCAAGTCGTTCGAACCGGTGGAGCAGTGGCTGGCCGACCGGGGCTGGACCTCGTTCCCGTTCCAGCGCGAGGTCTGGCAGGCGGTGGCCCAGGGCCGCAGCGGCATGCTGCATGCCACCACCGGCTCGGGCAAGACCTATGCGGTCTGGCTGGGCATGCTGGCGGAGCTGTTGCGGCGCCATCCGCCCGGACGCAACGCCGAGCCGCAGGGCAGAAAAGCAGCGGCCGAGCCGCTGCGACTGCTCTGGCTGACGCCGATGCGGGCGCTGGCATCCGACACCACGCGGGCGCTGGCCGAACCGCTGGCCGCGCTGGCGCCGGCCTGGACCATCGGCCAGCGCACTGGCGACACGTCGAGCGCCGAGCGCGCGCGCCAGGACCGGCGCTTGCCGACGGTGCTGGTGACGACGCCGGAATCGCTCACCCTGATGCTGACCCGCTCCGACCCGCGCGCGGAGCTGCACAGCGTGGACTACGTGGTGGTCGACGAGTGGCACGAGCTGATCGGCAGCAAGCGCGGCGTGCAGGCCCAGCTGGCGCTGGCGCGCTTGCGCCGCTTCAATCCCGCGCTGGTTACCTGGGGCCTGAGCGCGACGCTCGGCAACCTGGAGCAGGCGATGGCGGTGCTGTGCGGACCGGATGCCGAGCCGGCATCGCAACTGGTGCGCGGCCGCATCGACAAGAAGTTGTTGATCGACACGCTGATCCCGCCCGAGCCGGGCAGGTATTCCTGGGCCGGGCATCTCGGCGCGCGGATGCAGCAGCCGGTGGTCGACGAGATCGCGAAGTCCGGCACCACGCTGGTGTTCACCAACGTGCGCTCGCAGGCCGAGATCTGGTACCAGCTGCTGCTGGCGGCCAGACCCGAGTGGGCCGGCGAGATCGCGCTGCACCACGGCTCGATCGACAAGGCCAGCCGCGAGTGGGTCGAGCTGGGGCTCAAGGAAGGGCGGTTGCGCGCGGTGGTCGCGACGTCATCGCTGGACCTGGGCGTGGACTTCCTGCCGGTGGAGCGGGTGCTGCAGATCGGCTCGCCCAAGGGCGTGGCCCGCATCATGCAGCGCGCCGGCCGCAGCGGCCACGCGCCGGGCCGCGCCAGCCGCCTCACCCTGGTGCCCACCCACACCATGGAACTGATCGAGGCGGCGGCGGCCCGTCGCGCGGCGTACGAAGGCCGGGTCGAGAAGCGCGAGTCGCCCGACAAGCCGCTCGACGTGCTGGTGCAGCACATCGTCACTGTCGCCCTGGGTGGCGGCTTTCGGGCCGATGAGCTGTTCGACGAAGTGCGCACGGCGTGGGCCTACCGGGGGCTGACGCGGGCCGAATTCGATTGGGCCGTGCTGTTCTGCGAGCGCGGTGGCGAGAGCCTCACGGCCTATCCGGACTACCACCGCATCGTGCTCGGCGCGGATGGCGTCTACCGGGTCCGCGATTCCGCCATCGGCCGCCGCCACAAGCTGGGCATCGGCACCATCGTCAGCGACTCGGCGATGCACGTGAAGTACCTGAGCGGGGCCAGCCTGGGCACCATCGAGGAAGGCTTCATCGCCCGGCTGCGCAAGGGCGACTGCTTCTACTTCGCCGGCCGCCTGCTGGAATTCATCCGGGTCCAGGACATGGCCGCCTACGTGAAGAAGGCGATCCGCAACAAGGGCACGGTGCCGACCTGGCAGGGCAGCAAGATGGCGCTGTCGACCGAGATGGGCGACGCGGTGCTGGAAATGCTGCAGCAGGCGGCCCAGGGTCGCTTCGCCGGGCCGGAGCTGGAGGCGGCGCGGCCGATGCTGCAGACCCAGGCCCGGCTGTCGCGCATCCCGACGCCCGAGGCGCTGCTGGTGGAGACCTTCCGCTCGAAGGAGGGCTTCCACATCTACGTCTACCCGTTCGCCGGCCGCCATGTGCACCTCGGGCTGGCCAGCCTGCTGGCCTGGCGGCTGGCGCGCGATCGGCCCAATACCTTCAGCATGTCGGTCAACGACTATGGGTTCGAGCTGGTGAGCCCGGAGGAATTCGACCTGGCGCCGGTGCAAGACCTGGCGGTGTTCGCCACCGACGACCTGCTGCACGACGTGCTGGCGTCGCTCAATTCGACCGAGCTGGCGCAGCGGCGCTTTCGCGAGATCGCGCGGGTGGCCGGCCTGGTCTTCAGCGGCTATCCCGGCCAGCCGAAAAGCGCGAAGCAACTGCAGGCCTCCAGCGGCCTGTTCTTCGAGGTCTTTCGCAAGTACGACCAGGGCAACCTGCTGCTGGGGCAGGCCGAGCGCGAGGTGTTGAGCCAGGAGCTGGAACTCTCGCGCCTGCGCTCGACGCTGGAACGGATGCTGGGCAAGGCCCTGTGGCTGGTGGAGCTGAAGCATCCGAGCCCGATGAGCCTGCCGCTGATGGTGGAACGCTTCCGGGAAAAGCTGACCACCGAGCAGCTGTCGACCCGGCTGGACCGCATCCTGCGCGACATGGAAGCCGACACCCGTTAGCGTGCCGCGTGCGTCTGGTCCTACGGCCGGCCGGGCTGTCGCCCGCTGGGCGGCGGCGGTTGGGGGCCTAGATTGGACGGATGACTGCACGTTCTGCCCTGTGTTGCCTTCCACTGCTGGTGTCGCTCGCGGCCTGCGGACAGCCGGGGGCCGGCTCCCAACCAGCCGCCATGACGCCGGCAGCGCCGACAGACCCGACCCGAACCGCCGAGTCCCCGGCGGATGCGGCTGGCGAGGCGGAGGGCGCGGTCCCGGTCCGCAGCGAGGACGACCGGCTGATCATCGCCAAGGTCAGCACCGGGCTGGCCGCCGACACCCAGCTGACGGTGTTCCGGTTCCAGGTCGAATGCCGGGGCGGCGTGGTGACCTTGCGCGGGCCGGCGCCGAGCGCGGCGGTCCGCGCCCGGGCCGAAGAGATTGCGCGCAACGTCCAGGGCGTGACCTCGGTGGTCAACCGGCTGGACGTGCGGGCCGGCTAGGACGGTTCAGGCGGGCTGCGCTGGCGCCTGCTGCGCCTGCGCCACCGGGGCGGGATCGCGCGCCTGCGCGGGCTGGCCGTGGTGCGACTGGATCAGGTCGTGGATGAAGCGCAGCTTGTCCAGCGAGGTCGGGCTCAGGGCGAACGGATAGGCATCGGCCTGGCCCAGGCTCCGGTTCAGGCTGTTGACCAGCAGCGTGAGCGGCACCCACTGTTCCACCAGCTGCTCGAAGTCGCTCGGCCCGCCGTCGAACGGGTTGATGACGGCATCGTCGGCCTCGTTCGCGTCGCCCGGCACCGCCAGCCGCGTGTTGTAGGAGGACGCGGTTTCCAGCAGGTCCACCATGTGCAGGTAGTGGGCCCAGGTCTCGGCCCAGTCTTCCCAGGGATGGGCGGTGGCATAGGCGCTGACGAAGCTGTCTTCCCAGTCGGCGGGCGCGCCGTTGGCGTAGTAGGCCTGCAGCGCCGCGCCGTAATCCTGCTGCTCGTCGCCGAACACGGCGCGGAAGTCCTGCTGCCGGCCGGCGTCGCGGATCAGGCCATCCCAGTAGAAATGGCCGGACTCGTGGCGAAAATGCCCCAGCAGCGTGCGATACGGTTCGCGCATCTGCAGCCGGCGCTTGACCCGCTCGTCGTCGTCGGCCTCGGCCACGTTCACCGTGATGAGGCCATTGTCGTGCCCGGTCATCACCTGCTGTCCGGGCAGGTCGGCCAGGAACTGGAACACCGGGCCATCGCGCTGGCCATCGGGCGGATTGTTGGAGACCAGCCCGAGCCGGGCCAGCGTGTAGAACAGGCGCCGCTTGGCCGCCTCGATCCGCACCCAGCGGTCGCGGTTGCCGTCGATCGACAGGTCCGGCAGGATCTGCGTCAGCCGGCAGCACACGCACAGGGGATTGGGGTCGGCCTCGGGAATCGCGAAGTTGCAGGCTTGGTGCTCGGTGTTGTTCTGGCACAGGCGGAAATGGTGGGCCGACGGCGTGTCGCCCTGCTTCTTGCGGCGCCACAGGCCCTGCGCTTGCGGCACCTCTTCGACGGCGGCCAGCGCCATCCGGGTCGGCAGGAACGCCAGGTCGCTGCCGCAGTGCAGGCATTTCACGTTCTCGAAGAACAGCGCATTGCCGCAGCTGTCGCAGTGGAATAACTTCATGGTCCGCGCTCCCTTGGACGCTCAAAAATGAAAACAGGCAGGCAAGGCGTCGCCGCCCGGCCTGCCTGCGAGGGGCCGCAGGGTGTTACGGCCGCACGGTCAGGCTGTTGCGCACTTCGCGCACACCCTTGGTGTTGCGCGCGATGTATTCGGCTTGCGACTTCTCGGCGTTCGACTTGGCGAAGCCGGACAGGGACACGGCGCCGTTGAGCGTCTCCACCTTGATGGCGGCGGCGTCGACGGTCTTGTCCTCGACGAACTTGGCCTTTACCGCGGTGGTGATGGCGGCGTCGTCAACGTAGGCGCCAGGGGTTTCCTGGCCGCGGATGACCGCGCAACCGGCGGTGATGATGGTGGTGCCGGCGAGGGCGGCCAGGGCGAGGGCGCGCATGTATTTCATGTTCATGTCATTTCTCCTTCAAGTGAATCGGTTCGTCGGTGCCTGTCAGTTTCAAAAGCTTGCCTGCCGTGGCACTACGCCGGCAGGCTTGCGGTCATAGCTCGGGCTCGCGCCCCTGCTGCTGCCGGTGCCAGCCCTGCGCGTCCGACAGTGCGGACATCACCACGCCGGACAGCTGCGACGACTTGACGATCGCCACCACCAGCGTGGTCAGCGAGATCAGCCGCCAGGGCCGGGTGACCACCAGCAGCGCACCGACGCCGGCCGACAGCGCCAGCACCTGAAACGGCCGCCGGCGCATGTAAGAGCGCAGGGCCGGCGTCGCCATCTCCACGGCCAGCTGCGCCGGGTGATGGCTCCACCAGGTGCGGGCTGCGGAGGACAGGCCACCGAGCCAGCCGTCGGCCTGGCCGTCGTCGCTGCCGTCGTCCAACACCTGCTGGGGGACATCGTCTTCGCTGCGCTCCCGGCGCTCACGGCGCTCGCTGCGCTGGTCGTGCGGCTGCAGGTATTCGATGATGGCGAGGCGGCTGCGGGCGAGCTTCTCCGCCGGTGTCATGAGCGCGCTCCGGCCATCCGCAGGGCCTGCGCGTCGGCTTCGAGCTGGCCGCGCAGTTCCACGAAGGCCTGGGTCGGCAGGCTCTTGCGCGCCATCACCATGGCGACGAGCGCCAGGGCCAGGGCAGCGCCGGGAGCCAGCACCAGCACCCAGTGGAACTGGCCTTGCATGAACCCGAGCATCAGGGCCACCCCGGCCAGCACCAGGAACACGATGAAGGCGACGGCGGCGACGCCCCAGGCGATCGCGCGGCGCAGCACTTCCGTGCCGAGCGTCGAAGCTTCCTGCGTCGCCAGCGCGGCATAGCCGCTGAGATGGTCGACGACCAGTTCCGGCCGCCTGACCAGAACCTTGAAGATGGGATGCACCAGGGCCATCGCGCGCTGCCGGGGCAGATCAGTAGCGGTTGCGGCGGCGGGCTGCGACCACCAGGGCCGCGATCGCGGCGCCGGCGGCCACCGCGATCAGCACCGACTTCACGGGCTGCTGCGAGACGTAGCGGCCGGTCACGTCGGCATAGCGGGACAACTGCTTCTGCGCCGCTGCTGCTGCTTCGGACGCCGCGTCGACGCCACGGGTGGCGAGGTGGCCGGCGCCCGAGCGCAGGTCACGCACCTTCTCGGTGGCGCGGCCCAGCACCTGGCTGGCCAGGTGGCGGGTGCTGTCCAGCGCGTTTTCGGCGGTGTTGAGCGCTTCGTCGGCGTACGCGGCCGACGTGCTCCGCAGGGACTTGGTGGTGGGGGTGTTCATCGGAAATCCTCCTGAGGTTGATGGACTGAAACGGTGACCGCGCCGGACGCAGCATCTTCTTGTTCCTTCGGCGCGTGACGAGTCACGCGGCGTTCCGGCACGAACGCTTGGGGACAAGGTTAGATCGGAAAGTCAGCCGTTGCTCATCAGCGGCTGGCGTGACCGTGTGTCGGCGGGCGCGAGACTTCGCTGTAGGAGGGGGCTGACGCCGCGAAGGGGATCAGGCCAGTGGCTGCGTGCTGCGGGGCAGGGTCGCGCTGATGCTGGTGCCCTCGCCGGGCAGCGACTCCACCGTCAGCCGGCCGCCCGCGGCCTCGACCCGGTGCTTCATGCCGGCCAGCCCGTGGGTCGCCGTGCGCACTTTGGCCACGTCGAAGCCTTTGCCGTTGTCCTTGATCAGGACGTCAACTTGGCCGTTGCGGTTGCGCACGCTGACGTCGACCTGCTCGGCCTGCGCGTATTTGCCGACGTTGGTGAGCGATTCCTGCACCAGCCGGTAGACCGTGAGCTGGCTCGATTCGTCCAGTTCCACCGCTTCCAGGTTGGTCGCCACCTCGATGCCCGAGCGTTCGGCGAACTCGCGCGCCAGGATTTCCAGCGAGGCCGTGAGGCCGAGGTTGGACAGCGACGAGGGTCGCAGGTCTTCGATGATCCGGCGCTTCAGGGCAATGCCGCTGTTGAGGGTCTCGGTCAGGTGCTGCAGCCGCTGGGCGAATTCCGGCGCCTGCGTGCCCAGCTTGGATTTCAGCCGCGCGACGTCCAGCTTGGCCGCCGTCAGCAGCGCGCCCAGCTCGTCGTGCAGTTCGCGGGCCAGGTGGCCGCGCTCCTCCTCCCGCACCTGTTGCAGGTGGGTCGCCAGTTCGGCCAGGGTCGCGGTCCGCTCGCGCACCTGGCGCTCCAGCAGGTCGCGCTCCTGCTGCAGGATCTGCTGCTGCTCCTCGCTGGCGAGCTTCAGCGCCGTGCCCTGGCGCAGGTACAGGTAGAACGCCAGCAGGCCGGCCAGCGTGACGGCGGCAATGCCGATGCGCGAGAGCAGCAGGGCGCGGCGCACCTGCACCTGGCTGACCTCCATGCGGGCGGTGGTGGCGTCGATCAGCTTGGTGGCCTGCTCGCGGATGGCATCCATGTGCTCCTTGCCGACGTCCGTCATCAGCACGAACTTCCAGGCGTCCTCGTTGCCCTGCTTGCGCATGCGCACCGACAGGTCCATCTCGGCCAGCTTGCGCTGCACGTTGCGCCCGAGCTGGGACAGCGTGGCGAATTCGTCGGCATTGGCGGCGTCCAGCAGCCGCAGGTCGTCCAGGTTCTGGGTGATCTGCGCCACCGCGGCGTTGTAGGGCTCGAGGTAGCGCGGATCGCCGGTGAGCAGGTAGCCGCGCGAACCCGTCTCGGCGTCCAGGGCATGCTGCAGCAGCCGGTTGAGAGCGCCGCGGGTGCGGGATGCCTCGGCGATGTTCTCCAGGGCGGCCGACGACCGGTTGTAACCGGTCTCGTTGATCCCGATCAGGATCAGCGCCGCGAGAATCGCCAGAAGCAGGCTGATAGCCATCTTCGGCATAGAAAACGATCGCATGAATATCACTCCAAACTGCCTTCGTTACGAATAAAATCGCCAATAATCGATACTTGAGGGAGACGGCCCCTTCCGCTGTTGTTGTACAAACGGGCCTGTGCTTGTCATCGCGAAAGAGAACCAGACATGATCAAAGTCGGAATTGTGGATGACCATGCCATCGTGCGGTCGGGACTGAAGCAGTTTTTCTCCGAACAGGTCGACCTGCGTGTCGTCGGAGAGGCGTCCAGTGGACGCGAAGCCATCGACCTGGTGCGCACCACTGAGCTCGATGTGCTGGTGATGGATCTGTCGATGCCCGGGCAGAGCGGCATCGATGCGCTCGGCATGATCCGCGCCAAGGCGCCCGACGTCGGCATCCTGATTCTCTCGGGCTACCCCGAGGAACATTACGCCATGAACCTGATTCGCCAGGGCGCCAGCGGCTACCTGAACAAGGAATGCGAGCCGATGGAGATCGTCAATGCGATCCGCACCATTTCGCTGGGCCGGCGCTACATCTCGCCGGCGGTGGCCGAACTGCTGGCGCAGCAGCTCAATCGCAAGGAAGGCGGCGCGCCTCACGAGCAGCTTTCCGAGCGCGAGTTCCAGGTGTTCCTCAAGCTGGCCAAGGGCGAGACGGCCGGCGACATCGCCAAGGCCCTGTCCCTGAGCGTGAAGACGGTCAGCACCTACCGGACCCGGCTGATGGAAAAAATGAGCCTGGCGTCGAACAGCGACCTGACCTATTACGCGCTGAAGAACAAGCTGATTGACTGAACCCCGTCCCCCGCTTCATTGCGCGGGCGCCGACGGAGTGCACTGCTCCATGCAGTACTCCACCAGCGCATCGATCTCATTGGATTTGTCGAAGACTGCGTCGGCCCCGAGCTGGGCGCAGCGCTTTCGCATGTCCTCCGTCGCATAGTTGCTCAGCACCACGACGCGCTGGGCGCCCCGGCGTCCCTGGCAGGCTTCGAGCACGCCCAGGCCGCTGCCCTGCTTGAGGAACAGGTCGACGATCGCCAGGTCCCAGTCGCCCGGGTGCCCCGCCAGCCAGCCCCGGGCCTCGTTCTCGGTCTCGGCCCAGCCGAGCGCCTTGATGCACGCCAGTTCTTCCAGCGTTCCGATCAGGTTTTCGCGGATCGTGGCGTTGTCTTCGACGATATAGGTGCGCAGTTCCACAATGGTTGTTTCTTGACGCACGCAAGGCCGGCGCGTTGCCGGCCACCCCGGGGATGGAGCCGTGGTGTCGCTGATATTTCTCCCCCAGCGCGCGATTTTGCCAGTGCAACGACGGCCCGGGCGTAGGAAGAATCCTACGGCTCGCCTGTAGGCTCGCACCGACAGGGGTTCAGGCCCGCTGCTTGCACCGAAATTGCGACGGCCCGCGGACACTGGGTGCTCACCCGCACAGCGCCAACCAGAACAAACCACACGGAACCCCGATGAAGTTGCTGCTCCAGTCCGCGATGATTTTTTTCGGCACCCTGATGGCCGCCGCGGTGGTCGCCCTGGGCGAACCAGCGCAGGCGGACGTCGCCATGACCCTGCCGGCCGCGAACCTGGTGGTGAGCCTCGCCGCGGGCCAGAGCGGATCGAGCCTGCGCTGACTGCTCCAATGGATGGAACCGCCGCGCCAGCTGCAACCGAGGGTCGCCGGCCGCTCTGGATCAAGCTGCTGGCCGGGTTGGCCCTGTTCGTGGCTGCGCTGGTCTTGCTGGCGATCTTCTTTCCGTGGGACCTGCTGCGCGGGCCGCTGAACCGCCACGTCAGCGAGCGCACCGGACGCCACTTCGAGATCACCCGCCGCCTCGACGTGAAGCTGGGGCGCACCACCCGGGTCATCGCGGACGGCATCGAATTCGCCAATCCCGGGTGGGCCACGGACCCGCACCTGGTCAAGGCCGATGCGGCAGAGATCGACATCCGGCTGCTGCCGTTGCTGCGTGGCCGCATCGAGCTGCCGCGGATCCAGCTCACCCGCCCGCAACTCGGGCTGCAGATCGAGCCGGACGGACGCCGCACCTGGGCCCTGGGCCGCGACACGGCAGATCCGGCCAACCTGCCCGACATCGGCGCGTTGGCGGTGGACCAGGGGTCGCTGCACTTCCTGGCCAGTGGCCACGGTGCGGATATCCGCACCGAGTTCGCCATCGAGGACAAGGGCGACGCCAAGCTGCCGCTGGCCTACCAGGCCAAGGGCACCTGGCAGAAGGAACCGTTCACTGCCGTCGGCCGCGCCGGCAGCGTGCTCAATCTCGGCGGCGCCGACAAGGGCTCCTTCCCGCTCGAGATCAGCGCCGCCGCCGCCCACACCACCCTCAAGGCCGCCGGCACGGTCGACAACCTGGCGACCCTGGACGGAGCCAATGGCAGTTTCACGCTGCAGGGCGCCAATCTCTCGGAGCTGTACAAGCTGCTGGGCGTAGTGCTGCCCGAGACGCCGCGCTACCAGGTCCGCGGCCAGTTGAACAAGGACGGCGACGTCTGGAAGGTGAGCAGGATCAACGGCAAGCTGGGCAACTCGGACTTGGCCGGCGACCTGGGTTTCGACCGCTCTCAGCCGGTGCCGATGCTGACCGGCAAGCTGCAGTCGAAGGCGCTCGATTTCGACGACCTGGCACCGCTGGTGGGCTTGCCTGAGCAACCGCGCAGCGCCGCCGCGCTGCCGGGCGTCGCGCCGGTGGCGGCGGGCACGGTTCCGGCCAAGGTGGCGCGGACCAGTATGGCGCCAGGCCGCGTGCTGCCGACCGCGCTCCTCGACCTGCCCCGGCTCAAGGCCATGAACGCCGACGTGCAATACAGCGCGGCCCGCATCACCCACGTGCGGCAGTTGCCGCTGGACCGCATGAGCGTGCACATCCGGCTCAAGGACGGCGTGCTGCTGCTCGATCCGACCGACCTCGGCGTCGCCGGGGGCCGCCTGAACGGCCGGATCCGGATCGACGGCAACAGCAATCCCGCCATCGCGGACGTCAAGCTCGACGCCCGGGCGCTGGAGCTGGCCCGGCTCTTTCCCACCGCGAAGCTGAACCAGGCCAGCCTCGGCCGGATCCACGGCCTGATCGCGCTGCAGGGCCGCGGCAATTCGGTGGCCCAGATGCTGGGGACGTCGTCGGGCAATGTAGCGATGCTGATGGGACGCGGGCAGATCAGCAACCTGCTGCTCGAAATCGCGGGGCTCGACGGCGGCGAGATCATCAAGTTCTTCGTGGGCGGCGACCGCAACGTGGAACTGCGCTGCGCCGCCGCCACCTTCGACGTGAACAAGGGCCTCATGACCAGCCGCGCACTGGTGCTGGACACGTCGGACACGGTGTTCTACGGCGATGGCTCGATCAACCTGGCCAGCGAGACCATGGACCTGACGCTGCATCCTTACCCGAAGGACAAGAGCATCCTGTCGCTGCGTTCGGCGCTGAAGCTGGCCGGCCCGTTTTCCGGCCCCAAGGCGGGCGTCGACAAGGCGTCCCTGACCGGCAAGGCCGGCATCGTGCTGGCACTGAGCGCGATCAATCCCCTGCTGGGACTGGCCGCGACGGTCGAGACCGGTCCCGGCAAGGATGCCGACTGCCGAGCCGTGTTGCGTGACGCAGCGGCGCCTGCCGCGGCGGCCCGAGCCGCCGCTGCCGGCACGCCGGAAGCGGCGAAGCCCGCGGGCGAGGCGACGGTGATGGGCGCGCCCAAGGCTGGCGTGGCGGCGCAAGAGCTGGCCCGGCAGCGGCTGGAACTGCTCGAGCGGCTGCCGCAGCAGCGGGATGCGGCCGCGGCCGCGAAGAAGTAGCGCGTCAGGCTGGCGGCGCGGGCCGGGCCGAGCATACCGGGCAGTGGGGGTTGCGCGGAACCCGCATCTCGTTCCACTCCATCGCGCGTCCATCCAGCATCAGCATCCGGCCGGCCAGCGACGGACCGGCGCCGCTGAGCAGTTTCAGCGCCTCGGCCGCCTGCATCGAGCCGATGATGCCGACCATCGGCGCGAACACGCCCATCGTCGCGCAGCGCGTCTCCTCGAACTCCAGGTCCGGCGGAAACACGCAGGCATAGCACGGTGAACCCGGCGCCCGCGGATCGAACACCGCGATCTGGCCGTCGAAGCGGATGGCCGCCCCGGACACCAGCGGCTTGCCATGCCGGACGCAGGCGGCGTTGATCGCGTGCCGGGTGGTGAAGTTGTCGCAGCAGTCCAGGACCACGTCGGCCTGGGCTACCAAGACATCGAGCAGCGCCGCGTCGGCCCGGTGGTTGACGGCGACCACTTCGGGTTCGGGATTGATCGCGGCGATGGCCTGCCGGGCCGATTCGGCCTTGGGGGCGCCGACCCGGGCCAGGGTGTGGGCGATCTGCCGCTGCAGGTTGGTGAGGTCCACCGTGTCATGGTCCACCAGCGTGATCCGCCCCACGCCGGCGGTGCCCAGGTACAGAGCCACCGGCGAGCCCAGTCCACCGGCGCCGATCACCAGCGCATGGGCAGCCAGCAGCCGCTGCTGGCCTTCGATCCCAACTTCATCGAGCAGGATGTGGCGCGAATAGCGCAGCAGCTGGTCGTCGGTCATGGGTTCGATTGTGGCTTGCAATGAAAAAGGCCGGCGAGATGCCGGCCCTTGGGAGATGACAGCCCTGCGGGGCCGGTCAGTTCTCCTTTTTCTCTTCCTTGCGTTCGACCATGGTCTTGCTGATCAGGACCGGACGGCCCTTCAACTGGTTGATGGCCTGGGCCAGCTGGAAGTCCTTGTCGCTGCCGAACTCGGGCACCTTCGGCCGGTCGGCGGGCGACTTGCGGGCCTCCTCTTCGGCCTTCTTCAGGGCCGCTTCGCGGACCTTCTCGCGCGCCGGATCCTTGACTTCCGCACCCTGGCCGCTGCCCAGGTGCTTGTCCAGGTCGGCTTCGCGGGTGCGCAGCACCGAGAACACGTTGCCTTCTTCGCTCTCGTCGATCATCACGTCGGGAACGATGCCCTTGGCCTGGATCGACTTGCCGCTCGGCGTGTAGTAGCGGGCCGTGGTCAGCTTCAGGCCGGTGTCCGGACCCAGCGGGCGCACGGTCTGCACCGAGCCCTTGCCGAAGGTCTGGCTGCCCAGGACGGCGGCACGCTTGTGGTCCTGCAGGGCGCCGGCGACGATTTCGCTGGCGGAGGCCGAACCTTCGTTGACCAGCACCACCAGCGGCACCGTCTTCAGGGCGGCAGGCAGGCGGCGCAGCGGGTCGTTGCCGGCACGGCGCTGGTAGAACTCCGGCGCGGCCTTGTAGACGAACTTGCTTTCCGCCAGCTGGCCGTTGGTGGACACCACGGTCACGTTCTCGGGCAGGAAGGCAGCCGAGATGGCCACCGCCGCGTCGAGCAGGCCGCCCGGGTCGTTGCGCAGGTCCAGCACCAGGCCCTTCAGGTTGGGCTCGGCCTTGTAGATCTCGTCGATCTTGCGCACGAAGTCGTCGACCGTGCGCTCCTGGAACTGCGACAGGCGGATCCAGCCGTAACCGGGCTCGACCACCTTGCCGCGCACCGACTGGGTGCGGATCTCTTCGCGGGTGATGGTGACCGGGAAGCTGCGGTTCTCGTCCTTGCGGAAGATGGTCAGCGTGACCTTGGTGTTGGGCTCGCCCCGCATCCGCTTGACGGCTTCGTTGAGGGTCAGGCCCTTGACCACCGTGTCGTCGATCTTGGTGATCAGGTCGTTGGGCTTGAGGCCGGCGCGGAACGCGGGCGAGCCTTCGATCGGCGAGACCACCTTGACCAGGCCGTCTTCCTGCGAGATCTCGATGCCGACGCCGACGAAGCGCCCGGAGGTGCCTTCGCGGAATTCCTTGAACGACTTCTTGTCGAAGTATTGCGAGTGCGGGTCGAGGCTGGCGACCATGCCGGAGATGGCATCAGTGATCAGCTTCTTTTCATCGACCGGCTCGACATAGTCGCTCTTGACCATGCCGAACACAGCTGCCAGCTGCTGCAGCTCCTCGAGCGGTAGCGGGGCCATCGAGCCACGCGCGACCGTCTGCAGGGAAACGGTCGTCAGCGCCCCGGCCAATGCGCCTACGGAAATCCAGCCGGCAATCTTGAGTTTGTGGCTCATATCAGTGAAAAGTCCTCTCGACTTTCAATACTACACCTGCGAAAGCAGTAAGACGCAACAGGGGTCGCGTGGTTCCCGGTGTGCCGGTGGAATCGTGGAAAAGTCCTGAGGTTTACCGCAGCTTGACGTGGATCAGGCCTTGCCCTGGCGCGCCACGGCGGCGGCGGCCTCGGCTGCCGCCTGCGGGTCGCCCAGGTAGGACGAGCGGATCGGCTTGAGCTGGGCGTCGAGTTCGTAGACCAGCGGGATGCCGTTGGGGATGTTCAGGCCGACGATGTCGGCGTCGGAGATCCCGTCGAGGTACTTCACCAGGGCCCGGATCGAGTTGCCGTGGGCCGACACCAGCACGCGCTTGCCGGCCCGGATCGCCGGCGCCATCGACTCGTCCCAGAACGGCAGCACGCGGGCCACCGTGTCCTTGAGGCACTCGGTCAGCGGGATCTGCTCGGGCGCGAGCCGGGCATAGCGGACGTCGCTGCGCTCGCTGCGCGGGTCGGAGGGGTCCAGGGCCGGCGGCGGCACGTCGTAGCTGCGGCGCCAGGCCAGCACCTGGGCGTCGCCGTATTTCTTGGCCGTCTCGGCCTTGTTCAGCCCCTGCAGCGCGCCGTAGTGGCGCTCGTTCAGGCGCCAGCTGTGGACCACCGGCAGCCAGGTCCGGTCCATTTCGTCCAGGCAGTGCCAGAGCGTGCGCGTGGCCCGTTTCAGCACGCTGGTGTAGCAGAGGTCGAAGTCGTAGCCCTCGGCCTTGAGCAGGCGTCCGGAGGTCTTGGCCTGTTCGATGCCGGTGGGCGTCAGGTCGACGTCGGTCCAGCCGGTGAAGCGGTTGTCGAGGTTCCAGGTGGATTCGCCGTGGCGCAGCAGCACGAGTTTGTACATGGGCTTGGGTAATGGGTGGAGCACGAGGGGAGCGGCCATTTTAGAATCGCGGGCTGCCCTTCTTCCCCTACTTCAAGGAAAACCGTGAATTTCATCGTCGAGAACTGGATGCTCATTGCCGTGGCCGTGAGTTCGGGCGCCATGCTGCTGTGGCCGCTCGTCAAGGGGGCGACCGGTGGTGCGCTGACCCCTGCTGGCGCGGTCCAGCTCATCAACCGGGAGCGGGCCGTCGTGGTCGACGTCTGCGAAGCGGCGGAGTTCGCCGCGGGCCACGTGGGTGGCGCGAAGAACGTGCCGCTGGGCCAGCTCGAAGAGCGCCTGCCGCAGGTGGTCAAGAACAAGACCCTGCCGCTGATCCTGGTCTGCGCCAGCGGCGGCCGCGCCGTGCGCGCCGAGGGCATTGCCCGGAAACTCGGTTACGAAAAGGCCCAAGCCATGGCTGGCGGGCTGAAATCCTGGAAAGACGCTAACCTTCCGGTCGAGAAGGCGTGAGTTCACCCGCCAAGGAACGAAGACAATGAAAACCGTCAAGATGTACACCACGGCCGTTTGCCCCTTTTGCATTCGCGCCAAGCAGATCCTCAAGGCCAAGGGCGTCGAGCAGATCGAGGAAATCCGCGTCGACATGCTGCCCGACGAGCGCATGAAGATGATGGAGATCACCGGCCGCCGCACGGTGCCGCAGATCTTCATCGGCGACACCCACGTCGGCGGCTGCGACGACCTGCAGGCGCTCGACAGCCGCGGCGGCCTCGTGCCGCTGCTGAACGGCGCCTGAGATAATCCCCGCATCCCGTCTGGGTCGCCCGCCGCGGAACGCTTTCCGGCGGGCGCAAGTTTTTGAACCGCCTCCCCGAAAGAACCCAAGCCATGGCCGACCAGCAAGACCCCGTGTTCCAGATCCAGCGCGTCTACCTCAAGGAAGCGTCGCTCGAGCAGCCCAATTCCCCCGCCATCCTGCTGGAGCAGGAGCAGCCGTCCGTGGACATCCAGCTGGGCATCGAAGCCGCCCAGGCCGCCGACGGCGTCTATGAAATCTGCGTGACGGCGACCGTCACCACCAAGATCAAGGACAAGACCGTGTTCCTGGTCGAGGCCAAGCAGGCCGGCATCTTCGAGATCCGCAACCTGCCGCAGGACCAGATGAACGCCATCATGGGCATCGCCTGCCCGCAGATCGTCTATCCGTACCTGCGCGGCAACGTCGCCGACATCGTGACCCGCGCCGGCTTCCCGCCGGTGCACCTGGCCGAGATCAACTTCCAGGCGATGTACGAGCAGCAGCAGGCCGAACTGGCCGCGCAGCAGCCCGTGGCGCCGCAGATCATCACCACGGCCTGACCGGCTGCGGTGGCCGCGCCGCCATGAAGATCCTGCTGCTCGGCGCCGGCGCCTGGGGCACGGCATTGGCCGTGAGCGCCGCGCCCAGGCACCGGGTGGCGCTCTGGGCCCGCGATCCGGCCCAGGCGGCGGCGCTGCGGGCGGCCGGCGAAAACACCCGCTATCTCCCAGGGATCGCGTTGCCGCCAGCGCTCGACGTGGTGACCGGCGATGTCTTCGGGCTGGCCGGGCTGTGCGCCGGCCAGGACCTGGTCGTGATCGCCACGCCGATGGCGGGCCTGCGCGGCCTGCTGGCGGCGTTGCGCGAATGCCAGGCGCCCGTGGCATGGCTGTGCAAGGGCTTTGAAGCGCCGGTCTCCGGGCCCTTCGGCCTGCTCGGGCACGAGGTGCGCGCCGAGGTGGCGCCCGGCCTGCGCTCGGGCGCGCTCAGCGGCCCCAGCTTCGCCCAGGAGGTCGCCCGCGGCCAGCCGACGGCGCTGGTCGCGGCCAGCCCCCACGCCCCGGTGCGCGACGCGCTGGTCGAGGCTTTCCATTCGTCCAGTGTTCGCGTCTATGCCAATGACGACCTCCCCGGTGTCGAAGTCGGCGGCGCGGTGAAGAACGTGCTGGCCATCGCCACCGGCCTGTGCGACGGCCTCGACCTGGGCCTGAACGCGCGCGCCGCGCTGATCACGCGCGGCTTGGCGGAGATGACGCGGCTGGGCATCGCGCTCGGCGCCCGCCCGGAAACCTTCATGGGTTTGTCGGGGCTGGGCGACCTGGTGTTGACGGCCACCGGGGACCTGAGCCGCAATCGCCGGGTCGGCTTGTTGCTGGCGTCGGGCAACAGCCTGGAGCAAGCCGTGGCCTCGCTCGGCCACGTCGCCGAGGGCGTCTATTGCGCCCGGACCGTGGTCCAGCGCGCCGCCCACCTGGGCGTGGACATGCCGATCTCCAGCGCGGTGGTCGACCTGCTCGATGGCCGGCTGCGCCCGCGCGAAGCGGTCGCCGCCCTCATGGGGCGGGACGCCACCACCGAGCGCTGAGCGTCAGCCCGGCGCGGCCGCCAGGGCCAGCGCCTCGCGGACCTGGGCCGCAGCTTGCGGGCGCACCAGCCGCGTCACTTCCTGGCCGTCGCGCAGGAAGATCAGCGTCGGCCAGAGCTTGACCCGGAACGAGCGGCCCAGCGGGCGGCCGCTCCCGTCTTCCACTTTCAGGTGCTTCACATCGGAACGGCCGACCAGCGCTTGGGCGATCGGCCCCTGCGCGGCGCGGCAAAAGCCGCACCAGGGCGTGCCGAATTCCAGTACCGCCACGCCCGGCAGGGCATCGACTTCGCTGCGGGCCGGGCCCGGGTTCTCGTACAAGGTGTCCATGCCGCGATTTTCCCGCAGCCCGGGGCGTTCCCGTGTCAGCCGGCGCCGCGCCCGTGCAGGACCTGCAGCACCCGGCCCTGGCCGACCAGCTGCAGCTGGGCCACGACCCGGAACGGCGTGTCGGCCTGGAACTGGGCCCGCGCCATGTCCGGCTTCAGGAACTGGGCCTGGACCTGGATCGGCGCGCCGGCCTGCAACCAGCCGGCCAGCGGCTGGGACAGGCGCACGGTGAAGCCCTCGGTGCCGACCACCAGCGCGCAGCCATCGGCCAGCGGTTCGGCCAGCGCCGGCGGCGGCGCCAGCGGCGTCAGCTCCACCAGCAGGTCCGCGGCGAACGGAAGGTCGAACGGGGTGCGGCGCAGCTTGATCTTGCGCACGAAAAACGCGATCACGTTGCCGATCACCGGCACCCACAGCACCAGCATCAGCGAGCCGAGGTCGCGCAGCGTGGACGGGTTGGGGGCCAGCAGCCGGATCGCGCCGCCGAGCAGCGCCAGGAACAGCAGGATGACGACGACGAGTTTGCGGCGGGCGGGCGTGGCATGGAACATCATCGCCCAAGGCTAACCCGTTTTCCCGGGCGGCCCGCCGGGCCACGCGCGGACGGCGTTGCCGCTATGCTTGCCGCATGAGTCCTGCCATCGATTTTTCTCCCGCCGCGATCGCCGAAGTGGCCCGCGCCGACGTTGCGCGTGCGCTGGCCGAAGACGTCGGTGCCGGCGACCTGACCGCCGCCCTGGTGCCCGCGGGCCGCCGCGCCCGGGCCCGGGTGCTGGCGCGCGAAAGCGCCGTGATCTGCGGCGCGCCGTGGGTCGAAGCGGCATTGCGCCAGGTCGATCCGGGCTTGGCCGTCCGCTGGCTGGTGCCCGAAGGCGGCCGCAGCCAGGCCGACCAGGTGGTGCTGGAAGTGGACGGGGCCGCGCGCAGCCTGCTGACGGCCGAACGCACGGCGCTCAATTTCCTGCAGCTGCTCAGCGCCGTGGCGACCAAGACCGCCGTCTACGTGGAGGCGGTGCGCGGCACGCGGGCGCAGATCGTCGACACCCGCAAGACCCTGCCCGGCCTGCGGCTGGCGCAGAAGTACGCGGTGCGCACCGGCGGCGGCGTCAACCACCGCATCGGCCTGTACGACGCCGTCCTGATCAAGGAAAACCACATTGCCGCCGCCGGCGGGGTGACGCCGGTGCTGCAGGCCGCGGCGCGGGTCGCGGCCCATGCCAGCTTCGTCGAGATCGAAGTGGAGACCCTGGCCCAGCTGGAGGAAGCCCTCGCGGCCGGCGCCAAGATGGTCCTGCTGGACAACATGGATCTCGCCACCCTGCGCGAAGCGGTCTGCATCAACGACCGCCGCGCCATCCTGGAAATCTCCGGCGGCGTCACGCTCGACAGCGTGCGCGCCCTGGCCGAAACCGGCGTCGACCGCATCTCCATCGGCGCCCTCACCAAGGACGTGAAGGCCACCGACTTCTCCATGCGCCTGAAGGACATTGAATGAGCGCCGTCATCCCGATCTTCGACGTCGAATACGAGCATCCGCTGCCCGGCGACACCTGCGACACCAAGCACGCCTGGGCCCGCATCCCGCCCGAGCCGGCGCCCGCCGAACGCGCCGCGCTCAAGGACAAGATCCGCCGCCTGCTCAAGGAGCGCAACGCGGTGATGGTCTCGCACTACTACGTGCATCCGGACCTGCAGGACCTGGCCGAGGAGACCGGCGGCATCGTCAGCGATTCGCTCGAGATGGCGCGCTTCGGCCGCGACCACCCGGCGCAGACCCTGGTCGTGTCCGGCGTCAAGTTCATGGGCGAAACGTCCAAGATCCTCTCGCCCGAAAAGCGCGTTCTGATGCCGGACCTGGACGCAACCTGTTCGCTCGACCTGGGCTGCCCGATCGACGAATTCAGCGCGTTCTGCGACCAGCATCCGGACCGCACGGTGGTGGTCTATGCCAATACGAGCGCGGCGGTGAAGGCGCGGTCCGACTGGCTGGTCACCTCGAGCTGCGCGCTGGACATCGTCGGCGCGCTCAAGGACAAGGGCCACAAGATCCTGTGGGCGCCCGACAAGCACCTGGGCGGCTACATCCAGCGCCAGACCGGCGCCGACATGGTGTTCTGGAGCGGCTCGTGCATCGTGCACGACGAGTTCAAGGCCTTCGAGCTGGAAGCGCTGAAGAAGCAGTATCCGAAGGCCAAGGTGCTGGTGCATCCGGAGTCGCCCGCCGACGTGGTGGCGCTGGCCGATGCGGTGGGCTCGACCTCCGGCATCCTGCGGGCGGCGCAGGAGATGAGCGCCCACGAGTTCATCGTCGCCACCGACAACGGGATGATGCACAAGCTGCGCACCCTGAACCCGGGCAAGGTCTTCATCGAGGCCCCCACCGCCGGCAACAGCGCGACCTGCAAGAGCTGCGCGCACTGCCCGTGGATGGCGATGAACGGGCTGGCCGGCCTGGCGCACGTCCTGGAGACCGGCGCCAACGAAGTCCAGGTCGACCCGGCCCTGGGCCAGCGCGCCCGGCTGCCGATCGACCGCATGCTGGCTTTCACAGCGGCGCTCAAGAAGTCACCGCACGCTGCCGGCGCGCTGGTGCCGGACATCGGGGCGGCTTAGGACTCCCTCAAGGCACCAGGATCGTGGGTTTCGAATTCGGATCGAGTTCGGGGTAGTCGCGGCTGAAGTGCAGGCCACGGCTCTCGTGGCGGGCCTGGGCCGAGCGGACGATCAGCTCCGCGACCTGGACCAGGTTGCGCAGCTCCAGCAGGTCGCGCGACACGTGGAACGCGCTGTAGAACTCCTGGATCTCTTCCTGCAGCAGCCGGATCCGGTGGGAGGCGCGCTCGAGCCGCTTGTTGGTCCGCACGATGCCGACGTAGTCCCACATGAAGCGGCGCAGCTCTTCCCAGTTGTGCGAGATCACCACCACCTCGTCGGCATCGGTCACCCGGCTCTCGTCCCAGGCCGGTACGGCGGGCAGCGCGGGCAGGGTGCTGGCCCGGATGTCCTGGGCCGCGGCATGGGCGAACACCATGCATTCCACCAGCGAGTTGCTGGCGAGGCGATTGGCGCCGTGCAGGCCGGTGTACGCCGTTTCGCCGACCGCATGCAGGCCGGCGAGGTCGGTGCGCCCCGACAGGTCGGTGTGGATGCCGCCGCAGGTGTAGTGCGCGGCCGGCACCACCGGGATCGGCTGCTTCGTGATGTCGATGCCCAGCTCCAGGCAGCGGGCGTAGATGTTGGGGAAGTGCTCCTTGATGAAGGCTTCCGGCTGGTGCGAGATGTCGAGGTGGACGCAGTCCAGGCCGTGCTTCTTCATCTCGAAGTCGATCGCGCGGGCCACGATGTCGCGCGGCGCCAGCTCGGCGCGCGGGTCGTGCGCCGGCATGAAGCGGGTGCCGTCCGGCAGCAGCAGCCTCCCGCCTTCGCCGCGCACCGCCTCGCTGATCAGGAAGCTCTTCACGCTGGGGTGGAACAGGCAGGTGGGATGGAACTGGATGAACTCCATGTTCGTCACCCGGCAGCCGGCCCGCCACGCGACCGCGATGCCGTCGCCGGTCGCGGTGTCGGGGTTGGTGGTGTACAGGTACACCTTGCCGGCGCCGCCGGTGGCCAGGATGGTGCGGGGCGCGCGGAAGGTCAGCACCTCGTCGCTTTCCTCGTCCAGCGCGTACAGGCCCAGGCAGCGGTTGTCGCCTGGCAGTCCGAGCTTGGCGCTGGTGATCAGGTCGACCAGGGTGTGGTGCTCGAACAGCGTGATGTTGGGCGTGCGGCGGACGTGCTCGATCAGGGTGCGCTGCACCGCGGCGCCGGTGGCGTCGGTCACGTGCACGATCCGGCGCGCGCTGTGGCCGCCTTCGCGGGTCAGGTGCAGATGGCCGTCCTCCTGCGAGAACGGCACCCCGAGCTGGCGCAGCCATTCGATGCTCTCGGGCGCGTGCTCGACGACGAAGCGGGTCGCCGCCGGGTCCGACAGGCCGGCGCCGGCCACCAGCGTGTCGTCGACGTGCGAGGCGAAGGTGTCGCCTTCGCCCATCACCGCCGCGATGCCGCCCTGGGCCCAGCCGCTGGAGCCGTCGCTCATCGAGCGCTTGGTCAGGATCGCCACCCGGTGGGTCGGCGCCAGGTGCATGGCGGCCGACAGGCCGGCCAGGCCGCTGCCGACGATCAGCACATCGAAGTCATGCGGGGCATGCGCCGCGGAAGTGGTCATGGGGTCTTGTCCTGGTTCAGGCCGGCGCGTAGGCCAGCCGCACATAGATCGGCGCGAAGGCTTCGGCCTGCGTCACCTCGATCAGGGTTTCCTTGGCCAGCTCCAGCATCGCGATGAAGGTGACGATCAGCACCTGGGTGCCGCGCGCGATGTCGAACAGCTGCTCGAACTCGACGAACTTGCGGCCCTGCAGCTTTTTCAGCACGATGCTCATGTGCTCGCGCACCGAGAGTTCCTCGCGGGTGATCTTGTGATGCTGGACCAGCCGGGCCCGCTTGACGATGTCGCGCCAGGCCTCCTGCAGGTCGACCACGTTGACGTCCGGAAAGCGCGGCTGCAGCGACTGCTCGATGTACACCTGGGCCCGCAGCACGTCGCGCCCGACCTGCGGCACGTCGTTCAGGCGGAACGCCGCCGCCTTCATCTGCTCGTATTCCAGCAGGCGCCGCACCAGCTCGGCGCGCGGGTCTTCGGGCTCCTCGCCCTCGGCGGTCTTGCGCGGCGGCAGCAGCATGCGCGACTTGATCTCGATCAGCATCGCGGCCATCAGCAGGTATTCGGCGGCCAGCTCCAGGTTGCGGGTGCGGATCTCGTCCACGTACACCAGGTACTGGCGGGTCACGCCCGCCATCGGGATGTCGAGGATGTTGAAGTTCTGCTTGCGGATCAGGTACAGCAGCAGGTCCAGCGGACCTTCGAAGGCTTCGAGGAAGACCTCGAGCGCGTCGGGCGGGATGTACAGGTCGGTCGGCATGGCGAACAGCGGCTCGCCATAAAGCCGGGCCAGCGCCACCTGGTCCACCACGTCGGGCATGCCGGCGAGCGCCGGCAGCTGCGGCTCGGGCAGGGTGGCGGTGTTCGCAGCCAAGACGCTCAGCGGGTGCTGTTCTGGTAGACGTAGGGCTGCTGGGCCACCTGGCCTTCGCGGAATTCGCCCCAGGCCTCGCGGTCCACGTGCTTGTCCCACAGCAGGGCGCGGCCGGCGCGCTGGCGGGCCTCCAGATCGGGCTGCTGCGACTTGAGCTGCTCGATGAACTGGGTGACCTCCGAGTTGTAGTCGGGACGCCGGAAGAGTTTGAGCAGGATGGACATATAGACTGGGCCTTTTCCACGATTTTACTTGGACGGTCATGCCCCACAGGTTTTCTGCAGTTGCGGCCCTCGCCGCCTTGGCGGCGGCGCTGTTGCTGGCGGGCTGCGACCCGCAGCGGATCAGCGAGCTGGAGGAGGGCGTGGCGACCGAAGCCGACGTCCGCGCCCGCTTCGGCCAGCCGGAGCAGGTCTGGGACGGGCCCGGCGGCTCGAAGATCCTCGAATACAACCGGCAGCCCGCCGGCCAGAAGAACTACATGATCACCATCGAAGGAGACGGCCGGATGAGCGCTTTGCGACAGGTCCTGACCCCGGCGAACTTCGCCCGGATCCAGCCCGGGATGATGGTGGAAGATGTGCGCAAGATCCTGGGCAAGCCGGCCAAGGCGATCACCTATGCCCTGAAGAACGAGACCGCCTGGGACTGGCGCTACCTGGAGCCGCCCAACACCTCGATGGTGTTCACGGTCTGGTTCAACCCCGACTACCGGGTGCTGCGCACGACCACCGGGCCGGATCCGGACGCGATGGAGCACCAGGGGAAGTAACAACAACGCGCGACCCCCTCGCGACTGATCTGGATCAGTTGGGCGCGTGAAGATGTAACTTACACTTTCCCGATGCGGGTTGGTCTCCTGTTCCATGTGCCGGATCCGGTGGTGACAGCCGGACCATGAGCGAATTCCCCAGTCCGGCTCTCTGGCTCCATCTCGACTGGGTGTTGGTGGCCATCGGCGCGTGGTTGCTGGTCGGCCTGCTGGGCCTGTCCGCGCTGCGCCGGCTGGCCTTCGTGGCCCGGGTGCTGTTTCCGGCCGGCGGCGTCATTGCCCTCGTGCTGTTCGCCCTGGCCCTGAGCGCGGCGTTCGGCACGCCCCAGGTGGCGACCCTGCCGCTGGGCCTGCCGGGCCTGCCCTTCCACCTGCGGCTGGACAGCCTGTCGGCGTTTTTCCTGCTGGTGATTGCCGGCGCCTCGGCGGGCGTGTCGGCCTTCGCGGCCGGCTACTTCCGCAAGGGCGAGGGCACCCCGGCCGGCCTGCTGTGCTTCGAGTACCACGTGTTCCTGGCCAGCATGGCGCTGGTGGTGCTGGCCGACGACGCCTACATGTTCATGGTGATGTGGGAGACGATGGCCCTGTCCTCGTTCTTCCTGGTCATCGCCAACCATCGGATCCCCGAGATCCGCCGCGCCGGCTACCTGTACCTGCTGATCGCCCACATCGGCGCCATCGGCATCCTGCTGTGTTTCGGCGTGCTCCAGGCCAACACCGGCGACTACAGCTTCGCCAACATGCGGGCCCAGCAGCACACGCCGTTCTGGGCCTCGGTGGCCTTCCTGCTGGCGCTGTTCGGGTTCGGCGCCAAGGCCGGGCTGGTGCCGCTGCACGTGTGGCTGCCCGAGGCGCACCCGGCGGCGCCGTCGCCGGTGTCGGCGCTCATGAGCGGCGTGATGCTGAAGACGGCGGTCTACGGCGTGCTGCGGGTGGCGTTCGACCTGCTGCAGGTGCAGGTCTGGTGGTGGGGCGTGGTGCTGCTGGCGCTGGGGCTGGCGACGGCGCTGTTCGGCGTGGTCTATGCCGCGGCGCAGGTGGACATGAAGCGGCTGCTGGCCTATTCGTCGATCGAGAACATCGGCCTGCTGTTCGCGGCCATCGGGCTGGCGGTGCTGTTCTCGGCCTACGGCATGAAGCCGATGGCGGCGCTGGCGCTGACGGCGGCGCTGTACCACGTGGCCAGCCACGCGTTCTTCAAGAGCCTGCTGTTCGTCGGCACCGGGGCGGTGCTGCACGCCACCGGCGAGCGCAGCCTGGGCAAGCTGGGCGGCCTGATCCGCTACATGCCCTGGGTCACCTGGCTGACGCTGGTCGGCGCCCTGGCCTGCGCCGGCCTGCCGCCGCTGGGCGGCTTCGTGTCGGAATGGCTGCTGCTGCAAAGCTTCCTGTTCACGCCCGGCCTGCCCAGTTCGTTCCTCAACATGCTGATCCCGGTGGTCGCGGCGCTGATCGCGCTGGTGTCGGCGCTGTCCGGCTACGTCATGGTCAAGTTCTTCGGCGTCATCTTCCTGGGCCAGCCGCGCGAGGAGGCGCTGGCGCATGCGCATGACGCCGGCGCCTGGGAGCGGCTGGGCATGCTGTGGCTGGTGGCAGGCTGCGTGCTGCTCGGGTTGCTGCCGGTGCAGTTCATCGCCCTGATCGATCCAGTGACCCAGCGCCTGGTCGGGGCCGGCCTGGGCAGCACGGTCGCGGCCGGCGGCTGGCTGCTGATCCCGGTGACGATGGCGCGGGCCAGCTACGGGCCGTTCCTGTTCCTGCTCGGGGTGGCAGTCGGCTCGGCGCTGGCCTGGCTGCTGGTGCGCGGGCTCTACCACGGCCGGTCGCGGCGCTCGCCCGCCTGGGACTGCGGCTTCCCGTGGCAGACCGCCCGCATGCAGGACACCGCCGAGGGTTTCGGCCAGCCGATCCGGCAGATCTTCGAGCCGTTCTTCCGGATGGAGCGGGTGCTGCCGTCGCCGTTCGATGCCCAGCCGCGCTACCGGGTGACGATCGGCGACCATTTCTGGCACTGGATCTACCTGCCGATCGCGGCGGGCGTGGAGCGGCTCTCGCGCTGGATCGGCATGCTGCAGCAGGGCCGGATCGCGGTCTACCTGATCTACAGCTTCCTGACCCTGATCGCGGTGCTGCTGGTGGTGATGCGATGAGCTGGCTCGGCGTCATTTCGCAACTGCTGGCCATCGCGGCGGCGCTGCTGCTCGCGCCGCTGATGACGGGCTGGGTCGGCATGTGCCGGGCCTGGCTGCAGAACAAGTCGGCGCCGCCGCTGCTGCAGCCGTACAGCATGCTGCACAAGCTGTTCCACAAGGATTCGGTGCTGGCCGACAACGCCTCGTCCCTGTTTCGCGCCGCGCCCTACATCGTGTTCGGCTGCATGGTGCTGGCCAGCGCGATCGTGCCGACGCTGTCGACCGACCTGCCGCTGTCGCCGGCCGCCGACGCGATCGCGCTGGTCGGCTTGTTCGCGCTGGCCCGGGTGTTCATCAGCCTGGCCGCGATGGACGTGGGCACCGCCTTCGGGTCCCTGGGCGCCCGGCGCGAAATGTTCGTCGGCTTCCTGGCGGAACCGGCGCTGCTGATGGTGTTCTTCTGCGCCTCGCTGATCTCGAAGTCGACCTCGCTGACCACCATCGTCGAGACGCTGGGACACCGCGAGCTGGCGATCTATCCCAGCCTGGCCTTCGCCGGGGTCGCGTTCACCATGATCTCGCTGGCCGAGAACGCGCGGATCCCGGTCGACAACCCGGCGACCCACCTCGAACTGACCATGATCCACGAGGCGCTGATCCTGGAATACTCGGGCCGGCACCTGGCCCTGATGGAGTGGGCGGCCAGCCTCAAGCTGTTCGCCTATTCGTGCATCGGCCTGGCGCTGTTCTTCCCCTGGGGCGTGGCCGAGGCCGGCGACCCGCTGGCCCTGGTGCTGGCGATGCCGGTGCTGGTGCTCAAGCTGGCCATCGGCGGCGCCATCCTGGCCTTGCTGGAAAGCGTCAGCGCCAAGATGCGGATCTTCCGCGTGCCCGAATTCCTGGCCACCGCCTTCATGCTGGCGGTGATCGGCCTGCTGGTCAGCATCCTTTTGGGGGAGGGCGGTGGTTAAATTCATTCCCCAGGTGATCAACCTGCTGGCGGCGGTGATCCTGATGCTGTCGTTCGCCATGATTTCGCAGCGCCGCATCGCCTCGCTGATCAACCTGTTCGCCCTGCAGGGCGCGGCCCTGGTCGCGGCCTCGGTGCTCCTCGGATACGCGGGCCACAACCCGGACCTGTATGTGTCGGCGGGACTCACCTTCGCGCTCAAGGTGATCCTGATCCCCTGGCTGCTGTACCGCGTGATCCGCAAGCTGAACGTGCGCTGGGACGTGGAGCCGCTGATCAACGTGCCGACGCTGATGCTCGCCGGCATCGCCCTGGTGATCTTCTCGTTCAGCCTGGCGCTGCCGGTGTCGCGGCTGTCGTCCTCCATCGCCGGCGGCTCGCTGGGCATCGCGCTGGCCTGCGTGCTGCTGTCGTTCATGATGATGATCACCCGCTCGCGGGCCGTGCCGCAGGTGATCGGCTTCCTGTCGATGGAAAACGGCCTGATCTTCGCGGCCACGGCCGCCACCAACGGCATGCCGATGATCGTGGAGTTCGGCATCGCGCTCGACGTGCTGGTCGGCATCCTGATCCTGGGCGTGTTCATGTTCCAGATCCGCGAGCAGTTCGACAGCCTGGACATCCACAACCTCGAGCAGCTGAAGGAAGACTGAGCTTGGACAGCGTGAACGCCCTGTACTTCGTCCTCGGCATCCCGGTGCTGGGCAGCGCCGTGCTGGCCCTGGTGGGGCAGCGGGACCGGGCGGGCGACGTCAACGTGGCCTTCAGCCTCGGCACCTTCCTGGCGGCGTGCGTGCTGACGGCGCAGGTGATTTCCGGCGGGCCGCTGTTCGCCGCCGACCGCCAGTTCTTCATCGACCCGCTCAACGTCTTCCTGGTCACGCTGACGGCCTTCGTGGGACTGACCACGGCGATCTTCTCGCGGCCCTACATGCGGGTGGAACGCGACCACGGCAAGATGACGCCGCCACGGCTGCGCCTGTACCACAGCATGTACCAGCTGTTCAGCGCCACCATGCTGGTGGCGCTGACCACCAACAACATGGGCATCCTGTGGGTGGCCATGGAGGCGGCCACCCTCACCACCGTGCTGCTGGTCAGCGTGTACCGCACGGCGGCCAGCCTGGAAGCGGCGTGGAAGTACTTCATCCTGTGCGGGGTCGGCATCGCCATGGCGCTGCTGGGCACCGTGCTGCTGCACATGGCGTCGGAGCGGGTGCTGGGCCCCGCAGGCGGCGGGCTGCTGTGGACCAGCCTGGCCGAGGTCAAGGGCCAGCTCGACCCGAACATCATCACGCTGGCCTTCGCCTTCCTGTTCATCGGCTATGGCACCAAGGTGGGCCTGGTGCCGCTGCACAACTGGCTGCCCGATGCGCACGCCGAAGGGCCGACGCCGGTGTCGGCCGTGCTGTCCGGGCTGCTGCTCAACGTGGCGCTGTACGCGGTGCTGCGCTGCAAGGTCCTCACCGACGGCGCCCTGAACAGCGCGCTGGCCAGCCAGCTGATGATCGGCTTCGGCCTGCTGTCGGTGGTGGTGGCGGCGTTCTTCCTGTCGCGCCAGCGGGACGTGAAGCGCATGTTCGCGTATTCGTCGATCGAGCACATGGGCCTGATCACGTTCGCCTTCGGCCTGGGCGGCCCGGTCGCCAACTACGCGGGGCTGCTGCACATGACGGTGCATTCGCTGGTCAAGTCCGCCATCTTCTATGCGGTCGGCCACGCCTGCCAGAAGGCGGGCACGCAGGTGATGGACGACATCCGCGGCCTGGTCAAGGTCAGTCCGACGGTGGCGTGGGGCCTGATGCTGGGGTCGCTGGCGATCCTGGGCATGCCGCCGTTCGGCGTGTTCGCCAGCGAGTTCCTGATCCTGACCACCGCGATGCGCGAGCAGCCGTGGGCGACGCCGTTGCTGCTGCTGGCGCTGGCCGTGGCGTTCGCGTCGGTGTTCAAGCGGGTGCTGCCGATGGTGTTCGGCGAAACCAACCTCAAGCCGCTGGCCCATTCGCCGGCGCTGCTGCCGGTGTTCGTGCACCTGGGCCTCGGCCTGCTGCTGGGCCTGTACATCCCGCCGTACTTAGACCTGTGGTACCGGCAGGCGGCAAAGATGCTGGGAGGCTGACATCAACATCGCAGACATCCATGCCGGTCTCACGCGCCTGCCCGGCGCCTTGCCGGTCTGGCACGGCCTCACCGACAGCGCCGGCTGGCAGGCGGCGGCCGGCGCGGTGGCCCAGGCCGGTGGCCGGCTGATCGCGCTCTGGGGTGGCGGCGACGCCGGCACCGCGGCGGTGTGCGCCGCCTATGGCGTGACCGGCGGCGTGGTGTGGCTGGAACTGCCGCTGGCGGCGGCCGACCCGGCCTATCCCGACCTGTCCGTGATCTTTCCGGCTGCGGGCCGGATGCAGCGCGCGGCTGCGGACCTGGCGGGCGTGCGCGCCGTCGGCGCCGGCGACACGCGGCGCTGGTTGAACCACGGCGCCTGGCCGGCGGATCACTTTCCGCTGCGCCAGCCTGCGCCCGCGACCGGCGCGTTCGACGACGGCCAGGTCACCGACTACCCGTTCGTGCGGGTCGAGGGCGACGGAGTGCACGAGATTGCGGTCGGCCCGGTGCATGCCGGGATCATCGAACCCGGGCATTTCCGCTTTTCCGTCGTCGGCGAGAAAGTGCTGCGGCTCGAGGAGCGGCTGGGCTACACCCACAAGGGCATCGAACGGCGGTTCACCCACTTGCCGCCGCTCGACGGCCACCGCCTCGCCGGCCGGGTGTCGGGTGATTCGACCGTGGCTTACGGGTGGGCGTATTGCATGGCGCTGGAATCCGCCACGGCCTGCGACGTTCCGCCGCGGGCCCAGTGGCTGCGCGCGCTGATGCTGGAGCGCGAGCGGGTGGCCAACCACCTCGGCGACCTCGGCGCGCTGGGCAACGACGCAGCCCTGGGCGTGGCGCTGGCGCAGTTCTCCCGGCTCAAGGAGGACTGGCTGCGGCTGTCGATGGACCTGTTCGGGCACCGCTTCATGATGGATTGCGTCGTGCCCGGCGGCGTCGCGGTCGACATCGACGCGGCCGGCGCGGCGCGGCTGGCGGCGCAGTGCGATGCGATCGGGCGCGAACTGCAGGCCTTGCGCGCCGTCTACGACGAACACGCCGGGCTGCAGGACCGCTTCGCCGGCACCGGCCGGGTCAGCGCCGAACTGGCCGCCACGCTGGGGCTGACGGGCCTGGCGGCCCGGGCCAGCGGCCAGGCGCGCGACCTGCGCTGCGACCAGCCCTGGCCGCCGTACGACACGCTGGCAGTGCAGGTCGCCACCCAGTCCCGCGGCGACGTCGCGGCGCGGGTGGCCGTGCGCTTCGACGAGGCCTTCGAGTCGCTGCGGCTGATCCGCGCCCTCGCCGCCGCCTTGCCCTTCGGCCCGTTGCGAACCGAGTTGCAATTGCCACCCGGACGCGCCCACGGCGCCGGCTGGGTCGAGGGCTGGCGCGGCGAGGTGCTGGTGGCGCTGGAGCTGGACTGGCAGGGCGGCGCGGCGCGGGTGCGGCGCTGCCATTGCCACGACCCCTCGTGGCAGAACTGGCCGGTGATCGAGCACGCGGTGATCGGCAACATCGTTCCCGATTTCCCGCTGATCAACAAGTCCTTCAACCTCAGTTATTCGGGGCACGACCTGTGAGTCGCGACCCCGCCTGAAAGCCAGTCCATGTGGAAGATCGTCAAGCAGATAGCCCGGGCCGGCATGCCCACCGAGCCGCCGCCGGACGGCAGCGACGCGCTGCGTGTCGAGACCCAGCGGATCCAGGACGAACTGCTGGCGATCCTGGGCCAGGCCCTCACCATCCGCCAGGTCGACGCCGGTTCCTGCAACGGCTGCGAGCTGGAGATCCATGCCCTGGGCAACCCGTACTACAACCTCGAAGGCCTGGGCATCAGGTTCGTGGCCAGTCCGCGCCATGCCGACATGCTGCTGGTGACGGGGCCGGTCTCGCGCAATATGGCGCAGGCGCTGCGCCGCACCTATGACGCCACGCCCGAGCCCAAGCTGGTGGTGGCCGTCGGCGACTGCGGCCGCGACGGCGGGATCTTCGGCGAAAGCTACGCGAGCTGCGGCGGGGTCGCCAACGTGATCCCGGTGGACCTCACCGTGCCGGGCTGCCCGCCGCCGCCGCTGGAGATCCTGCGCGGCATCCTGACGGCGGTGCGGCGCTGCCACCCGGGCGCGCCGGCCGCATCGCGCTGAGGCCACGATCCACCATGCCGATCGAGTTCCTGCACGGCCTCACGTCCAAGCACCGCACCCGGCGGGCCAACCGGCAACTGGGCGCGGTGCTGGCCTTCGTGGCCGGCGCGGTCAACGCCGGAGGCTTCCTTGCCGTCCAGCGCTACACCTCGCACATGACCGGGATCATTTCGGCCGTCGCCGACGACCTGGCCAGCGGGAGCATCGGGCTGGCGATCGCCGGCCTGATCCTGCTGGCCGCCTTCACCGGCGGCGCCGCGACCACCGCGGTGCTGATCAACTGGGCGCGCCGGCGCCAGATGCGCAGCAAGTACGCGCTGGCCTTGCTGCTGGAGGCCGGGCTGCTGCTGGTGTTCGGCCTGGTGGGCGCCAACCTCGCGGCGTTCGCCTACCTGCTGGTGCCGGTGACGGTGTTCCTGCTGTGTTTCATCATGGGCCTGCAGAACGCGATCGTCACCAAGATCTCGCAGGCGGAGATCCGGACGACGCACATGACGGGCGTGGTGACCGACCTGGGGATCGAGCTGGGACGGCTGATCTACTGGAACCGCACCCGGCACCGCAACGACATCCATTTCGTCAAGGCCAACCGCGACAAGCTGTTCATCCACAGCACCATCCTGGGCCTGTTCTTCCTGGGCGGGATCGTCGGGGCGGTGGCGTTCAAGGCGATGGGGTTCGGCGCCACCATCCCGATCGCCTTGCTGCTGGTGGCGCTGGCGAGTCCGCCGTTGCTGCTGCAGCCGCGTGCCGACTGACGCGTTATTCCTTGCCGGGCAGCACCGCATCCGCCACGGCGCCGACGGCCTTGCCGGTGATGCGCACGGTGCCGATCGCCGCATCGGCGGCCAGGCCGACGCCGCTGGCGGCGATCGACGCGGCCGTGCCGGCGACGGTGACCACGGCGCAGCCTGAGAGCAGGAGGCTCAGGCCGGCGACCAGGATGCAGGCAGGGGCACGCATGGCGCCAGCTTAATGCACCCGCATGCCGGGCTGGGCGCCGGGCCAGGGCTCGAGCACGTAGATGCCGGGGTTGGCCTTCTCGTCGCCGTGGCTGGCGGCGAGCACCATGCCCTCGCTGAGGCCGAACTTCATCTTGCGCGGCGCCAGGTTGGCGACCATCACCGTCAGCTTGCCGACCAGGTCGGCCGGCTGGTAGGCCGAGGCGATGCCGCTGAAGACGTTTCTCGTTTTTCCCTCGCCCACGTCCAGGGTAAGGCGCAGCAGCTTGGTCGAACCTTCCACCGCCTCGCAGTTGACGATCTTCGCGATCCGCAGGTCGATCTTCGCGAAGTCGTCGATGCCGATGGTCGGCGCGATCTCTTCCCCGCCCGGCTTTCCGCTCCCTCCCCCGTCGGGGGAGGGTTGGGGTGGGGGCACTTGCGCATCTGCCGGCGCCTCGAACAGCGCATCGAGCTGCTTCACGTCCACCCGCTGCATCAGGTGCTTGTAGTCGCCGACCTGGTGGCCCGCGCCCATCGGCGTGGCGGCGTTGGTCCAGTCCAGCGGCTCGCATTGCAGGAAGGCTTCGGCCTGGGCCGCCAGTTCCGGCAGCACGGGCTTGAGGCAGGCGGTGAGCAGCTTGAACAGCTCCAGGCAGTAGCTGCCGACAGCGGCGGCTTCGTCGGCCTTGCCTTCCTTGGCGAGTTTCCAGGGCGCGGCGTGGTCGAAGGCGGTGTTCACCCGGTCGGCCGCTGCCATGATTTCGCGCAAGGCCCGGGCGTAGTCGCGCGCTTCGTAGAGCGAACGCACGCTGTCGCACAAAGCGCCGGCGTCGATGGTGGCGAGGTCGCGGCCTTCGTCCACCAGCCTGCCGCCCGGCACGAACTTCACGGCGCGGCTGGCGATGTTCACGTACTTGCCGATCAGGTCGCTGTTGACCCGGGCCATGAAGTCCTCGGGGTTGAAGTCGATGTCCTCGTTGCGGCCCGACAGCTTGGCGGCGATGTAGTAGCGCAGCCACTCGGGGTTCATCCCCAGCGCCAGGTACTTCAGCGGGTTCAGCCCGGTGCCGCGGCTCTTGCTCATCTTCTCGCCGTTGTTCACCGTGAGGAAACCGTGCACGAAGATGCTGTCGGGCGTCTTGCGGCCGCTGAACTTCAGCATCGCCGGCCAGAACAGCGTGTGGAAGGTGACGATGTCCTTGCCGATGAAGTGATACTGTTCCAGCGCCGGGTCGGCCATGTAGGCGTCGAAGTCCACGCCCCGCCGGTCCAGCAGGTTCTTCAGCGACGCCAGGTAGCCGATCGGCGCATCCAGCCAGACGTAGAAGTATTTGCCCGGCGCGTCGGGAATCTCGATGCCGAAGTAGGGGGCGTCGCGGCTGATGTCCCAGTCGCCCAGGCCTTCGCTCTTGGTGCCGTCGGCGTTCTCGCGCACCGAGAACCATTCCTTGACCTTGTTGGCCACCTCCGGCTGCAGCCGGCCGTCCTGGGTCCAGCGTTCCAGGAACTCAACGCAGCGCGGGTCGGACAGCTTGAAGAAGAAATGCTCCGAGCTTTTCAGCACCGGCGTCGCGCCCGACAGCGCGGAATAGGGGTTGATCAGGTCGGTGGGCGCGTACACCGCGCCGCACACCTCGCAGTTGTCGCCGTACTGGTCCTTGGCGTGGCAGCGCGGGCATTCGCCCTTGATGAAGCGGTCGGGCAGGAACATGTTCTTCTCGGGATCGAAGAACTGCTCGATGACCCGGGTCTCGATCAGGTCGTTGGCCTTGAGCTGGAGGTAGATCTGCCGGGCCAGGGCGTGGTTCTCGGGCGCGTCGGTGGAATGCCAGTTGTCGAACGCGATGTGGAAGCCGTCCAGGTACTCCTTGCGGCCGGCGGCGATGTCGGCCACGAACTGCTGCGGCGTCTTGCCGGCCTTTTCGGCGGCGATCATGATCGGCGCGCCGTGCGCGTCGTCGGCGCCGACGAAGTTCACCTCGCTGCCCTGCATGCGCTGGTGCCGCACCCAGATGTCGGCCTGGATGTATTCCATGATGTGGCCGATGTGGAACTTGCCGTTGGCATACGGCAGGGCGGTGGTGACGAAAAGCTTGCGCGGTGCGGGCATTGGGGGCATTTCCAGAGGGGAACCAGCCATTTTAGGCGACGTCGTTACACTGCAACCCGCAACAGGAAACAAGACCCATGGCAACCCAGGAACAGCTTCTTGCGGCCCTCGCGGCCGTCACCGACCCGAATACCGGCAAGGACTTCGTCAGCACCAAGGCGCTGAGGAACCTCCAGGTCAACGGCTCCGACGTGTCGTTCGACGTCGAACTCGGTTATCCGGCCAAGAGCCAGATCCCGGCACTGCGCACGGCGCTGGTGGCCGCCGCCAAGGGCGTGGCCGGCGTCGGCAACGTGTCGGCCAACATCACCAGCAGGATCGTGGCGCACTCCGCGCAGCGGGGCGTCGCCTTGCTGCCGAGCGTCAAGAACATCATCGCCGTCGCCTCCGGCAAGGGCGGCGTCGGCAAGAGCACCACCGCCGTCAACCTGGCGCTGGCGCTGGCCGCGGAAGGCGCCGCCGTCGGCTTGCTCGATGCCGACATCTACGGCCCCAGCCAGCCCATGATGATGGGCATCGACGGCCGGCCCGAAAGCGCCGATGGCAAGACCATGGAGCCGATGGAGAACTACGGCGTCCAGGTGATGTCGATCGGCTTCCTGGTCAACCAGGACGAGGCGATGATCTGGCGCGGCCCGATGGCGACCCAGGCGCTGGAGCAGTTGCTGCGCCAGACCAACTGGAAAGACCTCGACTACCTGATCGTCGACCTGCCGCCCGGCACCGGCGACATCCAGCTCACGCTGTCGCAGCGTGTGCCCATGACCGGCGCCGTGATCGTCACGACGCCGCAGGACATCGCGCTGCTCGACGCCAGGAAGGGCATCAAGATGTTCGAGAAGGTCGGCGTGCCGATCCTGGGCATCGTGGAAAACATGGCGGTGCACATCTGCACCAACTGCGGCCACGTCGAACACATCTTCGGCGAGGGCGGCGGCAAGAAGATGGCGGCCGACTACGCGATGGATTACCTCGGCGCGCTGCCGCTGGACATCAAGATCCGGCTCCAGGCCGACAGCGGCAAGCCGACGGTGGTGGCCGACCCGGACGGCGAAGTGGCCGGCATCTACAAGGCCGTGGCGCGCCAGGTGGCGATCAAGATCGCCGCCAAGGCCAAGGACTTCTCGTCGAAGTTTCCGTCGATCAAGATTTCCAAGGACACCTGAGGCGGTTCCCGCCAGCCTCTGATCAGTTGGGGACAGAGCTGAAGGTCTGTCCCGCAATGTTTCAGAATTGCCCGAAGAACTTCCCGACGGCCGACGCGCAGAACGGGAACACCGCCGCGTGGTAGTTGCGGGCCACTTCCCACGCCGGGTCGTCGCCGCTCAGCCGGGCCTGGGTCGCAGTGGCTTCCTTTACCACCGCGAACGACAGCTTCTCGGTGAAGAAGGGGTCGCTGGTGCTGGTCGCGCTCTGGTCCACGTCCAGCACCAGCACGCGCTTCGGGCCCAGGCCGGACCAGGCCTGCGCCATGGCGAGCGTGTTGCTGGCATAGGACACGGTCGCGTCCTTCTCGCCACCGCACAGCATGACCGGCGCCTTGGGGATGAAGCCGCGCAGGTCGTTGGCCAGGGCGTCGGCGCGCAGCCCGAATCGCGGATCCGCGGGATGGGCGAGCAGGTCCTGCAGGTAGGCCAGCCGGAAGCTGTTGGTGAACAGGTTGCCGCCGCCGAAGCCGCGAGCGAACACCGCGTCCATCGCCGTGCCCTTTGGCGGCGTCAGCGCGTCCAGCGTGGCCTGCAGGGTGCCAGAACCGGCCGGCGCCTGGGGCGGGGTCGGATTGAACAGGGCGTTCTCGGGCAGCTTGCCCAGCCGCGACAGCGTCGGGATGTCGGCGCCGGGCAGCAGTGTTTCGATGCCGCTCGCATACCCGCTTTCGTACAGGTCGGTGGGCTGCGCATAGACGTTGCCGTAGGAGCGCTGGTAGCTGGTTGCCAGCATCGAGGCGAACAGGGTCGAGGCCACGTGGACCTGGCCGGCGAAGTTGTCGTCGAGTTCCCGGGCCAGGGCATAGGGGCCGGACATCGGCGCCGACGCGGTGACTGCCACGCCGGCCTGCTCCAGTGCCCGCTGGGTCGCCAGCGCGACGTAGCCACCCTGCGAATAGCCGGTGAGGAACAGCTGGGTGCTGGCGGTCACCTGCGGCGTGACCGCGGCCAGCGCGCTGCGGGCCGCCGACAGCGCGTCCAGCATCTCGCCCGATTGCTGCTTCGCGTTCAGGAACGGGTGGTAGCCGAGCGGGGAGCTGTCGTAACCGGCGTAATTGGGCGCCACCACGATGTAGCCGCGGGCGGCGAAGATCGCGGCCAGGGTCAGGCTCTCGGTGAACGCCGCGTTGGTCCGGTCGGACAGGGCGGCCAGGTTGAAGTTCTTCTCGGGATGGGTCGCGTGGCCGTACAGCACGATCGGCCGGGCCCCGGTGCAGCGCGCGTCTGTGCCGCCCGGTGTCATCAGCGCGCCCGATGCGCTGGTGGGTTCGCCGGCGCCGCCAGTGGTGGTGAACTGCAGGGACCGGACCTCGACGTCGCAGATCGGGTCGCCCGCCAGCTTCAGCAGCGTCTGGTCGCGGGACGGCCCGTCCTGCAGCATCGACCTGAGCGCGTTGGCGCTGAGCGCCACGGTGCGGGTGGGCGGGCTTTGCAGCAGGGTGCCCGTGACGCGGGGCAGTTCCGGTGGCGCCGGCGTGCCGCCGGGACCGGCAACACCGGTGCCGCCGCCGCCGCAGCCGGCCAGCAAGACCGCGATGGCGACAGCGGCAAGACAGGGGTGGGATGATTTCATGCCGACCATTTTGCGCAACGGGTGTCAAGAAATGTGAAGCCGGCCCGGCCTGTTACGATTTTCGCCATGGAACCTCGCCCCAGCATCGAAGTCGCCGTGGTCATGCGCCGCGAGCGCATCGACAACCGTTGGCAGCCCTGGCGCTGGATCCTGTCCGAGGTGCTGGCGCAGGAGCCGGGCTTCGGCACCGAGCCGCGCCTGTTGCACACCACCGACCGGGAAGAGCTCTGGCTGCATCCGGGCTTCCTGGTCGAACTGTTCCGTGACGACGCCGAGGGCTATTACCTGAACGCGACGACGGATGCGCCGTGCTGGTTCGTGCTGTGGCGCATGGAGGAGGAGCCGACCATCGCCGCCGAGCCGCTGGCCCGGCCGACCATGGTGTCGCTCAGCTACCACGACGCCGGCCGCTGGCTCGACGCCCAGGAGACGGTGGAGCAGGTGCCCGCGCCGCCGCAGGTGGTGGAGTGGATGCGTGCCTTCGTCGAGGAGCATTACGTGATCGAGCCGAAGAAGCGCAAGCGCCCGGAAAGTTTCAAGCGGCTGGAGGACCGGTTCGGCAATCCGGCCGCGGTGACGACGGAAAAGAAGTTCGGGGGCCAGAACAATGGCTGACGGATTCCTGGGCCGCTGGTCGAAGCGCAAGCTGGACGCGAAGGAGGGCTTGCCGCTGGAAGCGGAGCCGCTTCCGATCGTGCCCCCACCCCAACCCTCCCCCGGGGGGGGAGGGAGCAATGCAGTGGCCGCGGGTGAGGAGCAGGCGGCCGAGCCGCCGCCCCTGACCCTCGAAGACGCCCAGGCCCTCACCACCGAATCGGACTTCCGGCCCTTTGCCGCTCGCAGCGTCGCGCCCGAGGTTCGCAACGCCGCGATGAAGAAGCTGTTCACCGACCCGCACTTCAACGTGATGGACCGGCTCGACACCTACATCGACGACTACTCGCAGCCCGACCCGATTCCCGCGGCGATGCTGCGCAAGCTGGCCAGCGCGAAATTCCTCGGCCTGTTCGACGCGGAAGAAAAGCAGGAGGCCGAGGCAGCGGCCCTGGCGGCGAGGGAAGTTGCCGATAACCCCACGCAGCAAACCGTGGCACAGTCTGCGGCGGCCCCTGTAGTTCCCACCGCCCCTCCCAATGACGACCCTGATCTGCGATTGCAACAAGACGATGCCCCTCCAGGAAAAGATCCTGGGGGCGGCGCTGCGTGAGGAGCTGACGCTCCATTCCACCTTGTGCCGGCGCGAGGCCGCGGCGTTCCAGCAGGCCATCAAAACCGGCGAGGAAGTGGTCGTCGCCTGCACCCAGGAGAAGCGCCTGTTCTCCGAACTGGCGCAGCAGACCGAGGGCGCGGTGTCGCCGATCCGCTTCGTCAACATCCGCGAGACCGGCGGCTGGAGCCGCGATGCTTCGCAGGCCATGCCCAAGATCGCGGCGCTGCTGGCGGCAGCCCACCTGCCCGAACCGGAGCCGGTGCCCACCGTCACCTACCGCAGCGCCGGCCGGGTGCTGGTGATCGGACCGCTGGAAGAGGCCGAGCGCGCCGCGCCGATGCTGGACGACGTGCTCGACGTCACGCTGTTCGCCCAGGGCGGCGCCGGCGCCCAGGAGCGGCGCTGGCCGGTGCTGGCCGGCACCATCGACGGCCTGACCGGCTGGCTCGGCGCCTTCGAGCTGAAGTTCTCGCAGGGCAACCCGATCGACCTGGACCTGTGCACGCGCTGCAATGCCTGCGTCGCGGCCTGCCCCGAGGGCGCGATCGGGCTGGACTACCAGGTCAAGCTCGAAAGCTGCACCGACCACCGCGCGTGCGTGCAGGCCTGCCAGGTCGCCGGCGCCATCGACTTCAGCCGCCCGGTCCAGGCTTGCACCGAACAATTCGACCTGGTGCTGGACCTGCGGGCCGCGCCGGCCTTCCTGCGGCACGCGCTGCCGCAAGGCTATTTTTATCTCCCTCTCCCGCGGGCGGGAGAGGGCTGGGGTGAGGGTGGACTGCAGGCCATCCTCAAGCTGCGCGAACTGGTCGGCGAATTCGAGAAGCCCAAGTTCTTCGTCTACAAGCAGAAGCTGTGCGCCCACAGCCGCAACGAACAGGTGGGCTGCAACGCCTGCATCGAGATCTGTTCGGCCGAGGCAATCAGCAGCGAGAAGTCGCGCCAGCAGATCAAGGTCAATCCGAACCTGTGCGTGGGCTGCGGCGCCTGCACCACGGTGTGCCCGACCGGCGCGATCACTTACGCCTACCCGCGCGCGAGCGAACAGGGCGTCAAGTTCCGCACGCTGCTCTCGACTTACGCCGCGGCCGGGGGCAAGGACGCCGTGCTGCTGCTGCACAGCCAGGCCAGGGGCCAGGCGCTGGTGGAAGAACTCGGCCGGGCGGCGCAGGTGAAGGTGGCCACCGGCATCCCGGCCAACGTCATTCCCGTGCCGCTCTGGCACACGGCCAGCGTCGGTGTCGACCTGTGGCTGTCGGCCTTCGCCTTTGGCGCCAGCCAGGTGGCGGTGCTGACCACCGACGAAGAGGCGCTGCAGTACCTCGACGGCCTGCAGGCCCAGATGGCGGTGGCGCAGGCGATCGTCAACGGGCTGGGCTACACCGGCACGCACTTCCAGCTGCTGCGGGCCAACCATCCGACCGAGCTCGACGCGTCGTTGCAGGCGCTGGCGCAGACCCGCCAGGCGGTCCCGAAAACGGCGGCGCGGTTCGCGGTGGCGCAGGAAAAGCGCAGCACGCTCGAGATGGCGCTGGACCACCTGGTCGAGCAGGCGACGCTGCGGCCCGAAGCGATCGCGCTGCCGGCAACGGGCTCGCCCTTCGGCAGCGTCATCGTCGACAAGGACAAGTGCACGCTGTGCCTGTCGTGCGTCAGCGCCTGTCCGGCCAGCGCGCTGCAGGACAACCCGCTGCAGCCGCAGCTGCGCTTCATCGAAAAGAACTGCGTCCAGTGCGGCCTGTGCGCCAGCACCTGCCCGGAGGACGCGATCACGCTGCAGCCGCGCCTGCTGCTGACGCCCGCGCGCAAGGAGGCGCGGGTGCTCAACGAGACCCAGCCCTATGGCTGCATCCGCTGCGGCAAGCCGTTCGGCACGCTCAAGGCGATCGAGGCCATGCTGGGCAAGCTGGCCGGCCATTCGATGTTCCAGGGCGCCGCCCTCGAGCGCCTGAAGATGTGCAGCGACTGCCGCGTGATCGACATCTACTCGGCCGACAACGAAGCGAAGATCAATGACCTCTGAGCCGATCCCACAATCGTCCGCCCTCGACGAAGAGACCGCCCGGGCCGAGATCTACGGCCTGCTGGCGCAATTGTTCTACGCGGCGCCGACGCCCGGGCTGCTGCAGGCGCTGCGGGTCGCAGCGACCGAAGCGCCGGCGGCCGGCGGCTTCCTGGAGGAGCCTTGGCGTGACGTCGTGGCGGCGGCCCGGTCCATGGACGACCAGGCGATCGCCCGCGAGTACGACGCGCTGTTCGGCGGCGTCGGCAAGCCCGAGATCTACCTGTTCGGCTCGCATTACCTGAGCGGCTTCCTCAATGAGCGGCCGCTGGTCAAGCTGCGCTCGGACCTGGTGGCGCTGGGCCTGACGCGCGACGAGGCGATGTCTGACACCGAAGACCACATCGCGTATCTGAGCGAAGTGATGCGCTACCTGATCGCTGGCGACGACGTGGCCGTGGCCAACCTGACCCGGCAGTCCGAGTTCTTCGCCACCCACCTGCAGCCCTGGGTCACGCGGCTGTGCGAGACCATCACCGTCCACCCCAAGGCGAAGTTCTATGCGGTGGTCGCAGCCTTCACCGCCGCCTTCATGGGGGTCGAGGCCCAGGGCTTCGATATGCTGGATTAGGGGCTAGGGGCTAGGGGCTAGGGGTGGGAGGCTGGGGCTCGGTCCAGAGCGTGACGCTGAACAGGGCGCCGCCGTTGTTGCCGTTGCGCGCCTCGATGCTGCCGCCGTAACGCTCCACCAGGCCCAGGCTGATCCACAGGCCCAGGCCGTTGCCGTCGTTCTTGGTGGTGAAGAAGGGGCGGAACAGTTTCTCCCGCACCTCGGGCGTGAGGCCGGCGCCGCTGTCGCCCACCTCGATCACCACGCCGCTGCGGCCGGGCGTGTCGCGGGTGGCCAGCGTCAGCACCCCGCCTTGCGGCATGGCCTGGATCGCGTTGACCAGCAGGTTGATCACCACCTGCTGCAGCTCCTGCCGGTTGCAGCCGACCCGCGCCGTGGCGCCGAACTGCCGCAGCACCCGGATCTGAGTGCTGGCCAGCAGGTGGCCCACCAGCACCAGGCAATCGTCCAGCACCCGCGCGGTGTCCAGGGTTTCCACATAGCCGGCGTATTCGGTGGGGCGCGCGTACTGCAGCAGCTGGGTCACGATCAGCCGCATCCGCTCGACCTGTTCGTCGAGCAGCTGCATCTCGGCGGCGACTGGCGCGGCGTGGCCGCCGAGGGTCTCGCGCATCAGGTCCAGGTTGCCCTGGATCACCGCGATCGGGTTGTTGATCTCGTGGGCGATGCTGGCCGTCAGCTGGCCGATCGCCGCCAGCTTTTCCGACTTCACCAGCTGCTGCTGCGCCTGCCGCAGCGACTCGTTGCTGGCCGCCAGCTCGCCGGTGCGTTCGGCCACCTTGCGGTCCAGCTCCTCGCCCCAGCGTTGCAGGCTGCGGGCTTTCTCGTCGATCACGTCCAGCAGCTGGTCCAGGTGGGTGGCCAGCGCGCCGATCTCGTCGCGCGCCTCCACCGGCCCGACCCGCGCCGCGGCGTGGCCGTCCTCGACCTGGCGCATGGTCCGGTTCATCTGCTCCACGGGCCGGAAGATGCTGCGGGCCCAGCGCAGCGAGAACAGCGCCGCCAGCGCCATCACCACCAGGAAGATCAGGCCGATGGTGGCCAGCATGCCGAACTTCACCAGCCGGAACGGCTCCTCGAGGTAGCCGACGTAGAGCATGCCGACCCGCTTGCCGCCGCCGTCCAGCAGCGGTTCGTAGGCCGACACGTACCAGTCGTTGACCACGAAGGCCCGGTCCAACCAGGTCGCGCCGTTCTTCAGCACGGCGTCGCTCACCACTTGCGACACGCGCGTGCCGATGGCGCGCTGGTCCTGGAACAGACGCACGTTCGTGGTGATGCGCACGTCGTCCATGAACAGCGTGGCCGTGCCCTGGCTGCCGAAGGGCAGCGAGCCGTCCGGATAGACGATGCGGTTGATGTGGTCGATGAAGGGCAGATTCTGGTTCAGCAGGATGCCGCCGCGCAGGCGGGCGACCACCTGGCCGGTTTCGTCGAGCACCTCCGCCACCGCGAGCAGCACCAGCGCCCGGTCCTCGGCCTTGCGATCGCTCGGCGCGGCGTTGCGGGTGGCGATCAATGGAATGCGGATCCGGCCCTTCAGGTGGGGCGCGACCTGCGCGAAGGTCTCGCCGTCCAGCACCGCCAGCTGCGCGCCGCGGGTGCGGCCGGCGGGAATGGCGACGGCGCCCAGGCGCTGCGCGCCGGGCCCCACGACCTGCAGGAAGTCCAGGTGCAGTTCGTCGCGTTCGTGGGCCAGCAGCGCCTCCAGCGCCGCCGGGTCGCCGGCCTTGAGCGTGCGCATCAGCGCCCACGAGCCCGCCACCGACTCGGTGCCGCCGCCCACCTCGGTGATGACCTGGTCGAAATAGCCGTGGGCCACCGCCAGGTCGCTGCGCACCTTGGTGATCAGCAGCCGGTGGTAGGCGGCGTCGCTCCACAGCAGCAGCGTGGCCACCAGGAGCGGCAGCACGACCAGCAGCGGCAGCAGGGCCATCGCCACGAGCTTGTTGCGCACCGACTGTTGCAGCCAGCGCAGCGGCGCGAGCCGGTTCAGGCCAGCGCCCATTCCGCGCAACGGCGCTCCAGGGTCCGGCGCGAGATGCCCAGGAGCTGGGCGGCGCGGGTCTTGTCGCCCTGGACCGAGTCGAGCACCGCCAGGATGTGCTGCTTTTCCAGTGTCTGCAGGTCGGTGGCCGGCGCCGCTGCCAGCGGCCGTTCCGGCTGCGGGTAGAGCGCCGAGACGTTGAGCGCGCCCAGGATCAGCGAGCGCTCGATCAGGTTGCGCAATTCGCGCACGTTGCCCGGCCAGTCGTACTGCGCCAGGTAGCGCTGCTCGTCGGCGCTGATGGCCAGCGGATCGACGCCCAGCCGCGGCGCGAGAACGGCATTGAAGTGCGCGACCAGGTCGGGGATGTCTTCCTTGTGCTCGCGCAGCGGCGGCAGCCGGATCTCCACCACCTGCAGCCGGTAGTACAGGTCCTTGCGAAACCGTCCGGCCGCCACTTCGGCGGCCAGCGAGCGGTTGGTGCCGGCGACGATGCGCACGTTCACCGGCAGCTGCTGCTCGCTGCCGACCGGGCGGATCCGCAGGTCCTCCAGCGCCCGCAGCAAGGTGGCCTGCAGCGCCAGCGGCAACTCGGCCACTTCGTCCAGGAACAGCGTGCCGCCCTGGGCGTAATAGAACAGCCCGTCGCGGGCCTGCGTGGCGTCGTGGAAGGCACCGCGCGCGTGGCCGAACAGCTCCCTTTCGATCAGCTCCGGCGACATCGATGCGCAGTTGACCGGCACGAACGGTCCGGCGGCGCGGCCGGACAGGCCGTGCAGCGCGCGTGCCACCAGTTCCTTGCCGGTGCCCGACTCGCCTTGCAGCAGCACCGTGCTGTCCACCGCCGCCACCCGCCGCAGCGACTGCGACAGGCCCGTGATCGCCTCCGAGCGTCCCACCAGTCCGTCCGGCTGGGCCCCGCGGCCCGGCAGGCTGCGCCGCAGCACATAGTTCTCGCGGGCCAGCCGCGCGCGTTCGTGGCAATGCTTGATGGCGTTCAGGATCTGCGGCACCCGGAACGGCTTGAGGATGAAGTCCGACGCCCCGGCGCGCAGCGCCTCGATCGCGGTGTCGAGGTCGGCAAAGGCGGTGATCAGGATCACTTCGCCGGAATAGCCGAGTTCACGCAGCTCCTTCAACCAGCTCACGCCGCTCTTGCCAGGCAGCGAGATGTCCAGGATGACCAGGTCCACATGGTGCTCGGCCAGCAGCACGGCGCCGGCCTCGGCGCTGCCGGCCTCCATCACGGCGTGGCAGCGCGGCACCAGCGTCTTGACCAGGAAGTTGCGCATGCCCTGCTCGTCGTCGACCACGAGCACCGACCACAGCGGCCAGCCGTCGGCGGACTTGTCGGGTGCGGGGTCGAGCGGAAAAGGTGTTGGCGTCACGGGGACAGCATGCGGCAAGCGCGATTCTAGGGGGGCGATCGCGACAACTTGTCGCGCCGGCCGCGACAGCTTGTCGCATGGGGAATATCCCTGTGTTTGCATGCTTGCGCCGCCCCACGGCGAGAGCTACATTCGAACGAGATATGCAGTTCAGTTCCTAGCGGGAACCACAGGAGACAGACATGAGCCAGCCCAAGAGCAAGCTATCGCGCCGGACGTTGTTCGCCGGCGCCGCCACAGTCGGAGCCGCCGCGGCCGCTGTCAGCCTGATGCCATCGGCCCTGCCTGACCTCGCCGCGCAACCCGCGCAGGCGCTGAACCCCCCACCCGACCGGGGCGGCGGTTACCAGCTCACCGAGCACGTCAAGCGGTATTACAAGACCACCCTCATCTAACTCCCGTTTGCTGGAGAGTCCCATGTTGTTGACCAAGAAATCGGGTGCAGCCCAGGGTGGCGTGCGCTCACCGTTCGTTCATAGTTTGCAGCGCGGCCTGTCCAAGGCCCTGCCCACCATGGACCGGCGCGCCTTCCTGCGCCGCTCCGGCCTGGGCGTCGGGGTCGGCCTCGCGGCCTCGCAGCTCACGCTGGTGAAAAAGGCTGGCGCCGCCGAAGGCAAGGGCGTCGCCGTCGGCTCCGGCAAGATCGAAGTCAAGCGCACGGTCTGCAGCCACTGCTCGGTCGGCTGCGCGATCGACGCCGTCGTCGAGAACGGCGTGTGGGTGCGCCAGGAGCCGGTGTTCGACTCGCCGATCAACCTCGGCGCCCACTGCGCCAAGGGCGCCGCGATCCGCGAGCACGGCCACGGCGAGTTCCGCCTGCGCTATCCGATGAAGCTGGTCAACGGCAAGTACGAGCGCATCAGCTGGGACACGGCGCTGAACGAGATCAGCGCCAAGATGCTGGAGTTGCGCAAGGCCAGCGGACCGGACTCGGTCTACTGGATCGGCTCGTCCAAGCACAGCAACGAGCAGTCGTACCTGATGCGCAAGTTCGTCAGCCTGTGGGGCAGCAACAACTGCGACCACCAGGCCCGCATCTGCCACTCCACCACGGTGGCCGGGGTCGCGAACACATGGGGCTACGGCGCCATGACCAATTCGTACAACGACATGCAGAACAGCAAGTGCGCGTTGTACATCGGCTCCAACGCCGCCGAGGCGCACCCGGTCTCCATGCTGCACATGCTGCACGCCAAGGAGAACGGCACCAAGATGATCGTGGTGGATCCGCGCTTCACCCGCACGGCCGCCAAGGCCGACGAATACATCCGCATCCGCTCCGGCTCCGACATCCCGTTCCTGTTCGGCATGCTGTACCACATCTTCGCCAACGGCTGGGAAGACAAGAAGTACATCAACGACCGCGTCTACGGCATGGAGGACGTCAAGAAGGACGTGATGGCCAAGTGGACGCCGGACAAGGTGGAGGAAGCCTGCGGCGTCCCGGAAGCGACGGTCTTCAAGGCGGCCCAGATGATGGCCATGAACCGGCCGTCGACGCTGGTGTGGTGCATGGGCCAGACCCAGCACACCATCGGCAACGCCATGGTGCGGGCGTCGTGCATCGTGCAGCTGGCGCTGGGCAACGTGGGCGTGTCGGGCGGTGGCGCCAACATCTTCCGCGGCCACGACAACGTGCAGGGCGCAACCGACATCGGCCCGAACCCCGATTCGCTGCCGGGCTACTACGGCATCGTCGAAGGCTCGTGGCGCCATTTCGCCAAGATCTGGGGCGTGGACTACGAGTGGATCAAGGGCCGCTTCGCCAACCCCGGGATGATGTCCAAGCCCGGCATCACGGTCTCGCGCTGGATCGACGGCGTGATGGAAAAGAACGAGCTGATCGACCAGGATTCGAACCTGCGCGCGGTCGTCTACTGGGGCCACGCGCCCAACTCGCAGACCCGCGGCCTGGAAATGAAGCGGGCCATGGACATGCTGGACCTGCTGGTGGTGGTGGACCCGTATCCCTCGGCGACAGCCGCGATGGCGGCGATGCCCGGCCGGCCGGAAGACCTGAACAAGAATCGGGCCGTGTATCTGCTGCCGGCGGCCACCCAGTTCGAGACCAGCGGCTCCGTCACGGCGTCGAACCGCTCGATCCAGTGGCGCGAGAAGGTGATCGAGCCGTTGTGGGAAAGCCGGACCGACCACATGATCATGTACCAGCTGGCGCAGAAGCTGGGCTTCGGCAAGGAGCTGGTGGGCAACTACAAGCTGCAGAAGGTCAAGGGCATGGACGAGCCCCTGCCCGAGGACATCCTGCGCGAGGTCAACCGCTCGGTCTGGACCATCGGCTACACCGGCCAGAGCCCCGAGCGCCTGAAGTCGCACATGCGCAACATGGCCAACTTCGACGTCAAGACGCTCAAGTCCAAGGGCGGCAAGGACCCGATCACCGGCTACGACCTGACCGGCGATTACTTCGGCCTGCCGTGGCCGTGTTTCGGCACGCCGGAACTCAAGCACCCCGGCTCGCCCAACCTCTATGACACCTCCAAGCACGTGATGGACGGCGGCGGCAACTTCCGCGCCAACTTCGGCGTGGAGCGCGCCGGCGTCAACCTGCTGGCCGAGGACGGCTCGGCCTCCAAGGGCGCGGACATCCAGACCGGCTACCCCGAGTTCGACCACGTGCTGCTCAAGAAGCTGGGCTGGTGGGACGAGCTGACGCCCGAGGAAAAACTGCTGGCCGAAGGCAAGAACTGGAAGACCGACAACTCGGGCGGCATCATCCGCGTCACCATGAAGAACCATGGCTGCCATGTGTTCGGCAACGCCAAGGCCCGGGCCGTGGTCTGGAACTTCCCGGACGGCATCCCGCAGCACCGCGAACCGCTGTACAGCACGCGCCCGGACCTGATCGCCAAGTACCCGACGCACGACGACAAGAAGGCGTTCTGGAGGCTTCCGACGCTGTACAAGACGATCCAGGAGAAGAACCTGACGGACAAGGTGGCGACCAAGTTCCCGCTGATCCTGACCTCGGGGCGACTGACCGAGTACGAAGGCGGCGGGGACGAGACCCGTTCCAATCCGTGGCTGGCCGAACTGCAGCAGGAGGCCTTCGTCGAGATCAACCCGAAGGCAGCGGCCGAGCGCGGCATCCGCAACGGCGAGCGGGTCTGGCTGACGACGCCGACCGGCGGCAAGCTCAACGTCCAGGCCATGGTGACCGAGCGGGTCGGGCCCGACACCTGCTGGATGCCGTTCCACTTCGCCGGCCGCTGGCAGGGCAACGACCTGCTGGCGTACTACCCCAACGGCGCGGCGCCGGTGGTGCGGGGCGAGGCGGTCAACACCGCGACGACCTACGGTTACGACAGCGTCACGATGATGCAGGAAACCAAGACGACCATCTGCAACGTCGAACGGGCCACGGCGGCTTGAAAAATTAGGGGACCGACATGGCAAGAATGAAATTCATCTGCGACTCGGAGCGCTGCATCGAATGCAACGGCTGCGTCACGGCGTGCAAGAACGAGCATGAGGTGCCCTGGGGCGTGAACCGCCGGCGCGTGGTCACCCTCAACGACGGCGTGCCCGGCGAACGGTCGATCTCGGTGGCGTGCATGCACTGCTCCGACGCGCCGTGCATGGCCGTCTGCCCGGTCAACTGCTTCTACCGCACCGACGAGGGTGTCGTGCTGCACGACAAGGACGTCTGCATCGGCTGCGGCTACTGCTCGTACGCCTGCCCGTTCGGGGCGCCGCAGTTCCCGGCCTCGGGCACGTTCGGCGTGCGCGGCAAGATGGACAAGTGCACCTTCTGCGCCGGCGGCCCCGAGGCCAACGGCAGCGAGGCCGAGTTCGAGAAGTACGGCCGCAACCGGCTGGCCGAGGGCAAGCTGCCGGCCTGCGCCGAGATGTGCTCGACCAAGGCGCTGCTGGCCGGCGACGGCGACGTGGTGGCCGACATCTTCCGCAACCGGGTCCTCAAGCGCGGCAAGGGCGCCGAAGTCTGGGGCTGGGGCACGGCCTACGGTTCCAAGCAGGCCGGGCAACCGGCGGGAGGCAAGTCATGAAGCGCGCGCTCCTTCTCGTGATGGCGACGTTCGCCCTGGCGGCCTGCGGCGAGCGCCAGCAGGAACTCAGGGGCAGCGTCAAGCAGGACACCGCGGCCTTCCAGGGCACCGGCATGCCGTTCGTGGCCGGCGGCTGGAAGGCCGGCGACAAGACCAGCTGGGAGGGCCAGCTCAAGACCCGCGCCCAGAACGGACAGAACGACTACAACAAGGTCAACTGAACATGCTGCGGTCACTCCTCGTTGCCTCGACGCTGGCCCTTGGGCTGGCCGCCTCCGCACCGGCCCAGGACAAGTCGAAGGACGACCTGCCGCCGCCGGCCCCGGCCGCGGCCGCGTCGGCTGCCCCTGGCGCCGCCCAGGGCGGGATCCAGGGCCAGAACATCTTCGACGTCAAGCCGGAGATCAAGCCCGACGCCAGCTCCGACCCGAAGTACATGGAGCAGAAGAACGGCGAGCGCAACAAGGTCCAGCCCGGCAACAACGCGCCGATGTGGCGCGGCGTCGCCGCCGGGGCGGCGGGGTTCACCAGCCTTCCCAAGAGCCAGGACCCGGAAGCGGGCGTGCTGATCCAGGCCCCGGTGCAGTACCCGGGCTCGCGCCTGACCACCGCCGGCGAGGCCTGGCGCCAGGTCCGCAACGTCTGGCTGATCCCGTACGGCGGCGCGCTGTTCCTGATCGTGCTGGGCGCACTCGCGCTGATGTATTTCGCCAAGGGGCCGATCGGCACCCACGAGGCGGAGGAAGGGCGTCAGATCGAGCGCTTCACTCCCTTCGAGCGATCGACCCACTGGGCCAATGCCATCGCCTTCGTGATCCTCGCGCTCTCCGGCATCGTCATGGCCTTCGGCAAGTTCTTCCTGTTGCCGGTGTTCGGCGGCGCCCTGTTCGGCTGGTTCGGCTACCTGCTCAAGACCCTGCACAACTTCGCCGGGCCGCTGTTCGCGGTGTCGCTGGTCATCATGTTCTTCACGTTCGTGCGCGACAACTTCCCGCAGCGCGGCGACCTGAACTGGCTGCTCAAGGGCGGCGGCGTCTTCGGCAAGAAGCATGGCGCCGAGGTGCCGGCGAACCGCTTCAACGCCGGCGAGAAGCTGGTGTTCTGGGGGGGCGTGCTGCTGCTGGGTGTGTTCACGGTCGCTTCTGGCCTGGTGATGGACAAGCTGATCCCCGGTCTGCTCTATGAACGCGGCACCATGCAACTCGCGCACATGGTGCATTACACGTCCACGATCCTGATGATGTGCCTGTTCGCTTTCCACATTTACCTCGGCACGATCGGCACGCGCGGCGCCTACAAGGCCATGCGCACCGGCTATGTCGGCGAGGAGTGGGCCCGGGAGCACCACGCCTACTGGTACGAAGACGTCAAGTCCGGCAAGATCCCGGCGCAACGCAGCCGTCCGCTGGTTGCCGCCGACGCCCCCATCCTCGGAGAACAACGCGCATGAAGAACATCTGGATCGCCGCGGTGCTCGCGGCAGCCTGTGGGGCCAGCCTGGCCAAGATTCCGGCGCCGGTGCTGGACGACGCCGCCAAGGCCAAGGCCGCCGAGGCAGCCGCCAAGACGGCTTGGCAGGGCAAGCTCGACGCCTTCCAGCTGTGCCGGGTGCAGGACAAGGTGGCAGCCGCCTACCGCAAGTCGGCCGGCGCCACGCAGGCCAAGGCCGCACCGGTGACGGCGGCTAGCGCCGCTGCCGCCGCGCCGACCGCCGCCGCGTCCAACGTCGCCGCCAATCCGGCGGTGGCCGGCGGCACCGCGGCCGCGCCGGCGGGCGCGCCCACCCCCACGCCCTGCGCCGACCCGGGTCCGTTCGCCTACACCGCCCCGTCCGAGAAGCCGCTCGAAGCCTCCGGCGCGCATTCGCCGGCCGGCAATGCCACCAGCCCGCCGAGTTCGCGGGCCACCTCCGCCGAGATCGCGCCGGCCAAGAAATAGGCGGGTCGCGCTTTCGCGGTATTGTGGCTGGTGTCCTGTCCCACAACTATCTGCGCTCAGCCCGAAGGGTTGGGCGCCTGCGGGGCGCTCGGCGCGCGTCCGGACAGGGTCAAGACGCCCAGTCTTGACCCCGCCAGGCCACACACCGATCATCCCCGCATCCATCCCAACGAGAGTGCAGATATTTGTGGGACAGAACACTAGATGCCGCTGCCCTATCTCACTGAAGCCCGCGCGCCGCTGACGCGGGAAGTCGACGTCGTCAACGAGCATGGCGAGCGCGAGGCCGTCTCGATTCCGGCCGAACGCGACCTCACCGTCTACGTCGACAAGCGCGAGCTGGTCACCCTCATGACGCTCGGCGCCCGGCCGGAATGGCTGGTGCTCGGCTACCTGCGCAACCAGCGGCTGGTCGCCGCCCTCGACGAGGTGGAATCGATCACCGTCGACTGGGACACCAATGCCGCCGCCGTCAAGACCCGGGCCGGGATCGAACGGATCGAGGAGCGCACGTCGCGCCGCGTGGTCACCACCGGCTGCGGCCAGGGCAGCGTGTTCGGCGGGCTGATGGACGAGATCGACTCGATCCGCCTGCCCGCCACCGCCATCACCCAGGCCCAGCTCTATGGCATCGTCAACGCCATCCGGCTCCAGGAGAGCACCTACAAGTCGGCCGGCTCGGTGCACGGCTGCGCGCTGTTCCGCGGCGAGGAGATGCTGCTGTTCGTGGAGGACGTGGGGCGCCACAACGCCATCGACACCATCGCCGGTTGGATGTGGCTGAACCTGCCGGCCGATCGCCAGGACGCCACCGGCCTGGTGTTCTACACCACCGGGCGCCTCACCAGCGAGATGGTGATCAAGGCGGCGCAGATGGGGGTCGCGGTGGTGGTCTCGCGCAGCGGCATCACGCAGATGGGCCACCAGATCGCGCAGCGCCTGGACCTGTGCACCATCGGCCGCGCGACCAACCGGCGCTTCCTCTGCTACACCGGACCGCAGCGGCTGGCGCTGCAGCCGGAGCTGGCCGGCCCCAGGCTGCGCACGCCGGCCTGATGAGACCCCCACGCTCTTTTCAATCGCTGCCCCCCGAGGGGGCTTCAGTCTCCTTGAGGCGGCTCCGCGGAGACTGAGGGCATTGCGTGGGTGGCATGATGCCGCCGATGCATTCCGACTCCGATCCCGCCGCCGCGCCGGCCCGCCAGCCCCTGGACCGCTGGCTGCTCGAAGGTCTGCGCGCCGGCTTCTTCCTGCGGCCGCGGCTGGCCCCGGCCGCCCCGGCTCCGGCGCAGTTGCTGGCGCTGGTGGTGCTGGTGTCGGCGCTGGAACTGGTGCTGGCGCGGTTCGAGATCGCCGGCCCGGTGCTGTTCGACCTGCGCGGCTGGCTGGCGCCGCAATGGGGCACCGCGCTGTTGCTGCTGCTGGCGTGGTGGATCCTGCCGCACCCCCCTGGCGCGGCGCCTTCGCTGCGCGGCCTGGCCGCCTGGTTCGCGTTGTGGGTGGTGGCGGCGATGCCGGCCAACACCGTGTCGCAGCTGCTCGGGATCGCGCAGGCGCACGGCCGGATGCCGGCCTGGCTCGACGGCGCCACGTGGTTCGGCTGGGCGCTGTACCTGCTGCTGTGGATCTGGGTCGTCGGCGTCGGCGTGCGGCTGGCCTCGCGCTTCGGCGTCGACCGGCCGCGCCAGGCCGCCTTCGCGCTGGGGCTGGTCACGCTGTTCGGGCTGTCGGCCTGGCAGTTCCCCGACCGGCCCTGGCAGCGCGACCCGTCGCAGGACGCGCCCGAGCGCGCGACGCTGGAGCTGAGCCAGGAAACCTTCGAGACCCAGCAGGCGGTCTGGGACCAGGCCGTGGCGGCGCTGGCGCCGCAGCGGCCGGACCTGACCGACGTCTATGGCCTGGTGTTCGCCCCCTACGCCGAGGAAGACGTGTTCCTGCGCGAAAGCACCATGGTGGCGCGGCTGCTGGAAGAGCGCTTCGACGCCCGCGGCCGGGTGCTGCACCTGGTCAACAACGCCGGCACCACCGACACCTATCCGTGGGCAACGGCGCTCAATCTCGAGCGGGCGATCACGGCCCTGGCCGCCCGGATGGACCGCGAGCACGACCTGCTGCTGGTCTACCTGACCTCGCATGGCGCCAGCGATTACCAGCTGGCCGCCTCGCACGGGCCGCTGCGCGTGGACACCGTGAGCCCCGGCGAACTGCGCGCGGCGCTGGACAAGGCCGGCATCCGGCACCGGGTGATCGCGATCTCGGCCTGCTTCTCGGGCGGCTGGGTCGGGCCGCTGGCCAGCGACACCACGCTGGTCATGACGGCCGCCGATGCCACCCACACCTCGTATGGGTGCGGCCGCCTGTCGCAGCTGACGTTCTTCGGCCGCGCCATGTTCGACGAACAGTTGCGCCGGACCCATTCGTTCGAGCGCGCCTTCGCCGACGCCGTGCCGCTGATCCGCCGGCGCGAGGTCGAGGCCGGCAAGCCGGACGGCTTCTCCAATCCGCAGATCAGCGTCGGCGCCCAGATCCGGCCGGTGCTGCGCGCGCTGGAGCAGCGGCTGGACGCGCTGCGATAAGGCCTGTTCCCGTTGCGGCGCGGCGATTGCGCTAAGGTGGCGCCATGAACACTTCGATCTGGCGCCTGGGTTGGCGCACGCTGTGGCGTGACCTGCGCGCCGGCGAACTGCGGCTGCTGATGGTGGCGGTCACGCTGGCCGTGGCGGCGCTCACCGCCGTCGGTTTCTTCGCCGACCGCCTCAATGGCGGGCTGGCCCGCGACGCGCGGCAACTGCTCGGCGGCGACGCCGTGGTCTCCAGCGACAACCCGACGCCGAAGGCCTTCATCGACAAGGCGCGCGCGCTCGGCCTGCAATCCGTCACGACCATCGGCTTTCCGACCATGGGCCGGGCCAGCGAAGCGCAGGGCGGCGCCAGCCGGCTGGTGGCGTTGAAGGTGGTCGGCGCCGGCTATCCGCTGCGCGGCAACCTGAAGGTCGCCAGCCAGCCGGAGGCGGCCGGGGCCGACACACGCGACATTCCGGCGCCGGGCGAGGCCTGGGTCGACGCGCCGCTGCTGGAGACGCTCGGGCTGAAGCCGGGCGATTCGCTGCTGCTGGGCGACTCCGCCTTCCGCGTTTCGCGCCTGATCGTGGTCGAACCCGATCGCGGCGCCGGCTTCATGAGCTTCGCCCCGCGCGTGATGCTGAACCAGGCCGACCTGCCCGGCACCCGGCTGGTGCAGCCGGCCAGCCGCCTGACCTACCGGTTCGCCGTCGCCGGCGAGGACAAGCAGGTGAGCGCCTTCGTCAAGTTGGCGCTGGAGGAAGTGAAGAAGCCGGCGGTGCGCGGCGTGCGCGTCGAGTCGCTCGAAGGCGGCCGGCCCGAGATGCGGCAGACGCTGGATCGCGCCGAGAAATTCCTCAACCTGGTGGCGCTGCTGGCCGCGCTGCTCAGCGCGGTGGCGGTGGCGTTGGGCGCGCGTGGCTTCGCCGCCAGCCACCTGGACGACTGCGCCATGCTGCGGGTGCTGGGCCAGAGCCAGCGCACCATCGCCCTGGCTTATGCGCTCGAATTCGCGCTGATCGGCCTGTTCGCGAGCGCGCTGGGCGTGGCGGTCGGCTTCGGCGTCCACTTCCTGTTCGTGCTGCTGCTGGCGGGCCTGGTCGAGACCTCGCTGCCGGCGGCCACGCTCTGGCCGGCCGGGTTCGGCATCGGCATGGGCCTGACGCTGCTGTTCGCCTTCGGCCTGCCGCCGGTGATGCAGCTGGCGCAGGTGCCGCCCCTGCGCGTGATCCGGCGCGACGTCGGCAACCTCAAGCCGGCCTCGGCCGCCGTGCTCGCCGTCGGCGTGCTCGGGTTCGCAGCGCTGCTGCTGGCGGCCAGCAGCGACCTGCTGCTGGGCATGATCGCCGTCGGCGGCTTCGCGGTCGCGGTGCTGGTGTTCGCGGCCCTGAGCTGGCTGGCGGTGAAGCTGCTGCGCAAGAGCGTGAACGAGGCCACGGCGCCGCGCTGGATGGTGCTGGCGACGCGGCAGATCTCGGCGCGGCCGGCCTACGCCGTGGTGCAGGTCAGCGCGCTGTCGGTGGGGCTGCTGGCGCTGATGCTGCTGGTGCTGCTGCGCACCGACCTGATCGCCAGCTGGCGCGCCGCCACGCCGCCCGATGCGCCGAACCGCTTCGTCATCAACGTGATGCCGGAGCAGAACGTCGCGTTCCAGAAGAAGCTGCGCGATGCCGGCGTCGACAAGTTCGACTGGTATCCGATGATCCGGGGCCGCCTGATCGCGGTCAACGGCAAGACCGTGTCGCCGGACGACTATGTCGAGGACCGGGCCCGGCGGCTGGTGGACCGCGAATTCAACCTGTCGGCCACGCCGGTGCAGCCGCCGCACAACGAGGTGGTGGCTGGCCGCTGGCAGGCGGAAGAGAAGGGCGGCATCAGTGTCGAGGAGGGCATCGCCAAGACGCTGGGCCTGAAGCTGGGCGACAGCCTGCGCTTCGACATCGCCGGCGTCGCCACCGACGCGAAGATCACGTCGCTGCGCAAGGTCGACTGGGGCTCGATGCGCGCCAACTTCTTCGTCATCTATCCGGTCAGCCAGCTGCCCGACGTGCCGGTGACCTACATGAGCGCCTTCCACGCGCCGGCGCGCAAGGGCTTCGACAACGATCTGGTGCGGGCCTTCCCCAACATCACCAACGTCGACATGACCAGCACGCTGAACCAGATCCAGGGCGTCCTGGACAAGGTGATCCGGGCCGTGGAATTCCTGTTCGCGTTCACTCTTGCCGCCGGCGTGGTGGTGCTGTTCGCGGCGGTGACGGCGACCCGCGAGGAGCGCGCCCGCGAGTACGCGATCATGCGGGCCGTCGGCGCGCGCGCCAGCCTGTTGCGCCAGGTGCAGCGAGCCGAGCTGGTCGGGGTCGGGCTGCTGGCGGGCTTCCTGGCCAGCGTGGTCGCCGCCGCCGTCGGCTGGGGCCTGGCGCGCTACGTCTTCGACTTCGAATGGACGGCGTCGCCCCTGCTGCCGCTGTTCGGCTCGGCGGCCGGCGCGGCGCTGGCGCTGACGGCCGGCTGGTGGGGCCTGCGCGAAGTGCTCACCCGTCCCGTGGTGGAAACCCTGCGCCGCGCCGCCGAATAGGCTTGCCTCGACAATCGGGGCATGGACATCCAGGACAACCCGGTCGCCACCACGCCCTTCGAGTGGATCGGTGGCGAAGACAAGGTCAAGGCGCTGGTCGAGCGCTTCTATGACCTGATGGACCTCGAGCCGCAGTACGCGGCGCTGCGCGCGGCCCATGGCAGCCACCTGGAGCGGGCGCGCCAGCACCTGTTCTGGTTCCTGTGCGGGTGGCTCGGCGGGCCCCAGCACTACACCGACCGCTTCGGCCATCCGCGGCTGCGGATGCGCCACATGCCGTTTGCGATCGGCATCGTGGAACGCGACCAGTGGCTGGCCTGCATGGACCAGGCGATGGGCGAGACCGGCGTTGCGCAAGCCCTGCGCGAACGCCTGCAGCAAAGCTTCTTCCAGACCGCGGACTGGATGAGGAATGCGCCGGGCTAGCCAGGCGGGGCGCTGGATTGACCCTTGAATTTCATACCAGAGGTGTCATACTGACAATTTCATACCAAGAAAGTATGGCATGGAAGCAATCGACATCACGCTGGCCGAACGGGGCCAGATCGTCATTCCCAAGGAAGCGCGCGATGCGTTGGGCATCAAGCCCGGCGCTCGTCTCCAGCTGCGCGTGGAGGACGGCCGGCTGGTCATCGAAAAGCGGGTCCGGCTGGACCTGAGCCGGTGGGTCGGCAAGGCCGTGGATGACGGCTTGACCACCGAGCAGGCGCTGTCGGAGTTGCGTGGCCGGCCGGTGCCGTGGCAACCCGAGGTTGCGCCCGAACCGGTCAAACGCAGGGGCGCACGCGCCACCCGAAAGACGCCGCGCGCATGAAGACGGCGGTCGATTCGAGCGTGCTGTTCGACATCGTCAAGGGGGCGCCGGGCGCCGCGTCGGCCCAGGCCGCGCTCGAGGCAGCGCTGGCGCGCGGCAGCCTGTGCGTTTGCGCCGTGGTGGTGGCCGAACTGGGGCGGTACTTCGCAAGCAAGCAGGACTTGCAGTCGTTTCTGGCCGACTGCCAGATCGATCATGCCCCCATGTCGATCGACAGTGCGCTGGAGGCCGCGCGGATCATGCGCGCCTATGCACGCAACAAGGGCCCGCGCGAGCGGACCGCGCCGGACTTCCTGATCGGCGCGCACGCCATCACGCAGACCGAAGGCCTGCTGACATCCGACGGCGGTTTCTTTCGCCACTACTTCCAGGCGTTGACAGTGATTTCGCCCGACAGCTGAAGCGGCGGCGTCACGGCGAGATGATCAACCCGGTGACGGTTGCAGCAGCACCACCACCGCGCCGGCGCCGCCTTCGTCGGCCCGGGCCTGGACGAAGGCCAGCACCTCGTTCTTCTGGATCAGCCAGCTCTGCACCTTGCCCTTGAGCACCGGCGTCTTGCCCGGCGAGCCCAGGCCCTTGCCGTGGACCACCCGCACGCAGCGCACGCCGTGCCGCTGCGCGTCGCGGATGAAGGCGGCCAGCGCCTCACGGGCTTCCTCGCGGCGCAGGCCGTGCAGGTCCAGTTCGCGCTGGATGGTCCAGTGGCCCTTGCGCAGCTTGCGCGTGACGTCGACGCCGATCCCCGGGCGCCGAAAGCTCAGCGCGTCGTCGACGTCCAGCAGCGTGCTGGCGTCGAATTCGTCGCTGATCGATTCCTGCAACACGCGCTGCTCGTCCAGCTGCTGCTGGAACGGAATCGGCGGCGGCTGCTCGGGCGCCAGCAGCACCCGCCGCTGTTCGCGCAGCGGCTTGACCGCCCCGGCCGCGCGGACAAACAGGCTCTTTTCGGCGCTGGCCTTGCGCTGCGCCAGTAGGTGGGCCGCTTCACGCGCCGCCGCCAGCTGCTGCTGTTCGACCAGGTGCTGCTGGATCTTCTGCAGTTCCTGGAATGATTTCGCCTTCAAGATGGAGCCCCCACGCTTGTCACTTCGTGTATCGCGCTGCCCCCCGAGGGGGCGTTCGCGCCTTGGGGCGGCCCGGCGGCGCTCATAACAATCCCTTCTCCGCCATCGACAGCGCCTCGCCCTGGGCCACGATCACGTGATCGAGCACCCGGACGTCGACCAGCGCCAGCGCGGCTTTCAGCGTTTGGGTGAGCGCCTCGTCGGCGCGCGACGGCTGCACGGTGCCGCTGGGATGGTTGTGCGCCAGCACCACGGAGGCGGCGCCGTGCTTGAGCGCATGCAGCACCACCTCACGCGGATAGACGCTGGTCTGGGTCAGGGTGCCGCGAAACAGTTCTTCCATCGCCACCAGCCGGTTCTGCGCGTCCAGGAACAGGACGGCGAACACCTCGTGCGATTTCGCCGCCAGGTGCAGCTGCAGGTAATGCTTGACGGCGCCGGGCGAGCTGAACACCTCGCGATCCTTCAGCTGTTCGGCCATCGCGCGGCGGGCCAGTTCCAGCACGGCGATCAGCTCGGCGCGCTTGGCCGGGCCGCCCAGGCCCTTGAAGGTCTTCAGGTCATCGGCCGTGGTGTGCAGCAGGCCCGAGATGCCGCCGAACCGGTCCAGGAGGGCCTGCGCCATCTGCAGCACGCCCTGGCCGGGCAGGCCGGTGCGCAGCAGCAAGGCCAGCAGTTCGGCGTCGCCCAGGGCCCCGGCGCCCCGGGCCAGCAACTTTTCGCGCGGCTGGGCATCGGCAGGGAGGTCTTTGAGGGGCATTTGGGGGGCGGCAGGCCGTTCGCCCTGAGCCTGTCGAAAGGCTTCGACGAGCTCAGCCCGAACGGCCTAGGCGGGGCTTTCTACAATGGAGGCCAGTTTATCGGGACTTCCATGGCCTCCAACGTGCCCCGGGTTCAACCCGGCTCTTTCCTCACCCTGCATTACCGGCTCGCCGGGCCGGGCGGCGACATCATCAACACTTTCAACGACAAGCCGGCGACGCTGTCGCTGGGCACCGGCGAGCTCTCGCCCGCCGTCGAGAAGCGGCTGCTCGGGCTGGAGGAGGGCACGCGCGCCAGTTTCGAGATTCCGCCGGGCGAAGCCTTCGGCGACCGCAATCCCGAGATGGTGCAATGGGTGGCCCGCCGGCTGCTCAACGAACTGGGCGACCCCAACGAGCAATACCAGGTCGGCGACGTGGTGCAGTTCCCCACCCCGGACGGCATGGGCAGCTATGCCGGCGCGGTGCAGCAGGTGGGGACCAGGGGGGACGGCGACGGCAAGGCCGACGCGGTGCTGTTCGACTTCAACCATCCGCTGGCGGGCCAGCCCGTCACCTTCGAAGTCCAGCTGATCGGGGTGCTATGAGCGCAGCGCAGAACCGCTTCAAGCAAGCTCACGCCCCCTTGGGGGGCAGTGCAGCCGCCTTGGCGGCAAACGTGGGGGCTCCATGACCGACATCACGCAAGAGGTTCTCCTGGCCGAGCCGCGCGGCTTTTGCGCCGGCGTGGACCGGGCCATCGAGATCGTCGAGCGGGCCCTGCTCAAGTTCGGCGCCCCGATCTACGTGCGCCACGAGATCGTGCACAACACCTTCGTCGTCAACGACCTGAAGGCCAAGGGCGCCATCTTCATCGAAGACCTGGCGGACGTGCCACCGGGCTCGACGCTGGTGTTCTCCGCCCATGGCGTCAGCAAGGCGGTGCAGGCCGAAGCGCAGGCGCGCGGCTTCGAGGTCTTCGACGCCACCTGCCCGCTGGTCACCAAGGTCCACGTCGAGGTGGCCAAGCTGGCGAAAGAGGGCTACGAATTCATCATGATCGGCCACAAGGGCCATCCCGAGGTCGAGGGCACGATGGGCCAGCTGCAAAGCGGCATCCACCTGGTGGAAGACGTCGACGACGTCGCGACGGTGCAGCCGGCGCAGACCGAACGCCTGGCGGTCGTGACCCAGACCACGCTGTCGGTCGACGATGCCGCCGAGATCAGCGCCGCGGTGCGCCGGCGCTTCCCGAGCGTGCGCGAGCCCAAGCAGCAGGACATCTGCTACGCCACCCAGAACCGGCAGGACGCGGTCAAGCTGATGTCGCCGCAGGTGGACGTGGTGATCGTGGTCGGCAGCCCCACCAGCTCCAACAGCAACCGGCTGGCGGAACTGGCGCGCAAGCTGGGCGTGGAGAGCTACATGGTCGACAGCGCCGACGAACTGCAGCCGCAGTGGCTGGAGGGCAGGAAGCGGGTCGGCCTCACGGCCGGCGCGTCGGCGCCCGAGGTGCTGGTGAAGGCGGTGATCGACCGCATTCGCTCGTTCGGCGCGGTGTCGGTGCGCAAGCTGGACGGCATCCAGGAGACGGTGAAGTTCCCGCTGCCCAAGGGCCTGAAGACCCAGCAGGGCGCCGTGCCGCACGAAGGCTCGCAGCTGCATGCCGACGCCGTCGGCCCGGCGCCGGAGCAGGACGCTTGAACCGCGCGGAGATCGAAGCCGCGGCCCGGCGGCTGCGCCTGCAGTCCGGGTTCGTGCTGGAGACGCCGCTCTGGAAACTGCCGGCCGCCGTCTTCGGCGTGCCGGGCGCCGAGGTCTGGCTGAAGCTGGAGCAGCTCCAGGTCGGCGGCAGCTTCAAGGCCCGCGGGATGATGAACCGCCTGCTGGCCAACGCCATTCCCGCCAGCGGCGTGATCGTCGCTTCGGGCGGCAATGCGGGCATCGCCACCGCCGCGGCGGCGCAGGCCCTGGGCGTGAAGTGCGAGGTCTTCGTGCCGACCATCTCCAGCCCGGCCAAGCAGGCCAGGCTGCGCCAACTGGGGGCCGAGGTGGTCGTCACCGGCGCGGCCTATTCGCAGGCGTTGCAGGCCTGCCTGGCGCGCCAGCAGCAGACCGGCGCGCTGCTGACGCACGCCTACGATCAGGACGAGGTGGTGGCCGGCGCCGGCACGCTGGCGCGCGAGGTCGAGGCGCAGGGCGGGCTGCCCGACAGCGTGCTGGTGAGCGTCGGCGGCGGCGGCCTGATCGCCGGCATCGCGGCCTGGTTCGAGCAGCGGGCCCAGGTGGTGGCGCTGGAGCCGGAACTGGCGCCGACCCTGTTCCAGGCCCGGCAAGCCGGCGAGCCGGTCGACGTCGAGGTCAGCGGCATCGCCGCCGATTCGCTGGGCGCCAGACGCATCGGCGCCATTGCCTGGGAGGTGACGCAGCGCCACGTCAAACACTCGCTGGTGTTGCCTGACGCCGCCATCCGCCAGGCCCAGCTCACGCTCTGGCGGCAGGTGAAGCTGGCGGTCGAGCCGGCCGCCGCGCTGGGCCTCGCGGCGCTGCAAAGCGGGGCGTACCGGCCTGGCGCGAACGACAGGGTCTGCCTGGTGCTGTGCGGCGCCAACCTGGATCTGGCCAGCCTCGCTTGAGGGCGACCGATAAAATGGGGCGATGCTAGACATCACCCTGCTTCGAAAAGACCTGGCCTCGGCCGTCGCCCGGCTCGAGACCCGCAAGAAGCCGCAAGGCTTCCTCGACGTCGCGGCCTTCACCGCGCTGGAAGCCGAGCGCAAGACCATCCAGAGCCGCACCGAAGACCTGCAGTCGCAACGCAACCAGCTGTCCAAGCAGATCGGCCAACTCAAGAGCAAGGGCGAAGCCGTCGACGGCGTGATGGCGCAGGTCGCGGCCCTCAAGTCGGAGCTGGAACAGTCCGCCGCCCGCCTGGAGCAGATCCAGCCCGAATTGCAGGCGCTGCTGCTGGCGGTGCCGAACCTGCCGCACGAGAGCGTTCCGGTCGGCCCCGACGAGCACGCCAACGTGGTGGTGCGGACCTGGGGTACACCGCGCCAGCTGGGCTTCCCGGTGCGCGACCACGTCGACCTGGGCGAGCCGCTGGGGCTGTCGTTCGATCTCGGCGTCAAGCTGGCCGGCTCGCGCTTCTCGGTGCTCAAGGGCCCCATCGCCCGCCTGCACCGGGCCCTCGCGCAGTTCATGCTGGACCTGCAGACCGCCGAGCACGGCTACACCGAGTGCTACACGCCGTACATCGTGAACGCGGAAACGCTGCGCGGCACCGGCCAGTTGCCCAAGTTCGAGGCCGACCTGTTCGCCGTCAAGAAGGGCGGCCAGGAGGGCGAGGAGGTGCAGGACGACACCGCGCTGTACCTGATCCCCACCAGCGAGGTCACGCTGACCAACTTCGTGCGCGACGAGATCGTGGCCGAGGCCGAACTGCCGATCAAGCTGACCGCCCACACGGCGTGCTTCCGGTCCGAAGCGGGCAGCGCCGGGCGCGACACCCGCGGGATGATCCGCCAGCATCAATTCGACAAGGTGGAGATGGTGCAGATCGTGCATCCGGAGCGCAGCTACCAGGCGCTCGAAGAGATGGTGGGGCACGCCGAGGCCGTGCTGCGCAAGCTGGGTCTGCCGTACCGCGTGATGCTGCTGGCCACCGGCGACATGGGCTTCGGCGCCACCAAGACCTACGACCTGGAGGTCTGGCTGCCGGCGCAGGACACCTATCGCGAGATCAGCTCGGTGTCGAACTGCGAGGCCTTCCAGGCCCGCCGGCTGCAGGCCCGCTTCAAGACCGCGGCCGGCAAGAACGAGCTGGTCCACACGCTCAACGGTTCGGGGCTGGCGGTGGGCCGGACGCTGGTGGCGGTCTTGGAAAATTATCAGAATGCCGACGGCTCGGTCACCGTGCCCGAGGCGCTGCGGCCTTACCTGGGCGGGCTGGAACGGCTCGCGGCTTGAGTTAGAATTACGGCCTTCGCACCACGCGAACCGAATCAGGAGCGGTGGCAGAGTGGTCGAATGCGCCGGACTCGAAATCCGGTGTACGGTTATGCCGTACCGTGGGTTCGAATCCCACCTGCTCCGCCAGATCCGACGGCCTGCTGCTATTTAAAAGATAGCGCAGGCCGTTCGTCCTTCATGTAGATGACGACTGGTTACAAGGCCTTCCTGGCAGCCGTGCCGGCCGAAACTAAGATTCGCCCATGACCCAGGTGCCGTCGCCCCGCCAGCCGGACATCGTGCTGCCCCTGGAGGGCGGCGCCGATGAGGCCCTGCCGTTCGACGCCAGCTCCACCACCGTGTTCCAGGCGAAGATGAAGCGAGCGCCGCTCTGGTTCTGTTCCTTCCTGGCCGGCAATAGCCGCGAGAAGCGCCGCTTGCGCGACGAACTGGCGCTGATCAAGGGCGCCTGGCCGCTGCTGATGAAGCAGCGCAACGGCGGCAAGTGGAGCCCCGAGGAAAGGGAGCGGCTCAAGGGCATGGTGCGCTCCGCTTCGTCCGTCAGCCCCTACCTGTTCATCTGGGCCGTGCCGGGCTCGGTGTTGTTGTTGCCGCTGCTCGCCTGGTTCCTCGACCGGCAACGCAAGCAGCGCACCCGCAAGCACGGCTCCTGACCCGCGCTCAGCGGCGCTTGGGGTCGCCGGCCGGATCCGGGTCCGCGAAGTCGGTCGAGGTCCCGGTCGGATCCCAGAAGTCGTCCCTGGTGGTTCTTGCCCGAGCGCTGCGGGGCGGCTCGGCACTGCCGAACAAGGTGGTGTCGACGCCGTAGGTCTGGGTCCCGCGCGCTTCGCGGGTCGGCGTGAAGGCCCGGGCGACGGCCCGCCAGGCCCGGGCCAGGGCGGTGGTGATGCTGTGGGACACGCGGTGCATGGCAACGGCATTTCAGCACGAAGCTGCCCCTTTGGCCACCGGGGCGGCCGGCTAGAATTCTGCAATTGACGGGCAGGACCTCAGGAACACATGGCGGGACAAGCACAGATACTCACGACCGCCCGCGCGCGGTTGCGGTCCCACCCATGAGCCGGGTCGTTCGCATCGACCAGTTCCTGCCGGTCGAGAAGACCCGGTTTCTCGCGGCGCTCGAGGCTGCCCGGCTCAATCCGGCGCAGTTCGACGTATCGAAGATGGACATCTCGCCGCCGCTGATGCCGGGCAACGTCACGGCGCTGGTGACAGTGAAGCTGGCGGCCAGCGCCATCGCCTTCAGCTACGAGGACGCACCCGGCAGCAGCTGGGTCGCCGCCTTCGTCGACGATCTCACCGCCGGCCGGTTCGGCGCTGCCGACAGCGGCAGGAGACGTCAGGCCTAGGGGCCTGCGCGGCAGAGAAACAGGCCTGCGTTGGGTCGAGAAGGGGCTGGAGGCTAGGCGCGAAAAGGGGTCAAGCCTGGACGGCTTGCCCCCTTTTCGTAACGACGCATACGGCCCCTTATCGGCCCAACCCTTCGGGCCGGAGCCTGAATCACTGCCATGCGTTGTTACGGTCTCCTTGCGTACGCAAGTACACCGCGTCGACCGCGCCTAGCCTGGCAGCGATTCAGGCCCCGGCGCAGGCCCGTTTCTCTACCGCGCAGGCTCCCAGGGTCGGCGGGTCAGGCGGGCAACTGGCCGTCCTGCTCCGGTTCCGGCACGTGGGCCAGCGACCGCAGAGTGAGCCGGACTCCCTCGATCGCCTCGCGATGCTGGCGCCACAGCTGCAGGAACCGGCTGTCGTGGTCGGATTCGAGCCAGCGTTCCGGGTCCTTGTAGCGCAGCAACTGCTGGTTCCACAGGAAGTCCACCAGCCGGTTGTGGACGATCAGGATCTCCACCATGTCGCCGGCCAGCTCGGGGAACCAGCCCTGCTTGATGTGGCGCGCTTCCTCCAGCGGCGTTTCCGTCGCGTCGCCTTCGCCCTGGAAGAAGGTGGCGCGCCGCTGCGACGCCACCCAGTCCGAATAGCGGTCCAGCGCGTCGAGCAGCTCCAGCGCCTTGAGCCGCCGCACTTCCCGCAGCCGCAGGCCGCGCGCGATGGTGGCGCTGACCAGAGCCACGGCGATCAGCGCCGCCACCAGCCACAGGGAGTAATAGACGACGTTCGACACGGGCCAGCGGCTCAGGCGGCCCGCCGCGTGGCGGACCGGGCCGGTGCGGCCTTCTTGCCAGCGGGCCGGGTCGCGGTCTTGCGCGCCGGACTCTTGGCAACCGGGGCTTTCTTGGCGGACGCAGGCGCCGGCGCGGCCGCCTTGCTGCCCTGCAGGCTGCGCTTGAGCAGCTCGGTCAGGTCGATCACGTCGGCGCCCCGCTGCGCCGAAGGTTCGGCTTCCACTTTGCTCACCGTCTCCGTCTCGCCGGCCCTGGCCTTGGCTTCGACCAGCTTCATGATTTCCTCGCGGAAGGAGTCACGGAACCGGTCGGCGCTCCAGTCGGCCGCCATGTCGTCGATCAGTTGCAGCGCCATCTTCAGTTCGCTGTCCTTCAGGCCGGCAGCCTTGGCGCCGACGGGCGGCAGCTTGAGGTCTTCCCACGAGCGGATCTCGCCGCCCCAGCGCAGCAGGTTGAGCACCAGCGCGGGGCCGCAGGGGATCAGCACGGCCAGGTGCTGCTTGCTCTGGATCACGACCTTCGCGATCCCGACCTTGTTGCTCTGCTTGAGCGCCTCGCGCAGCAGCGCATAGACCTTGTCGCCCTTGTTGATCGGGGCCATGTAGTACGGCCGCTCGAGATAGACGAAGGGCACGTCGTCGGCGTCGACGAAGCACTCCATCTCGATGGTCTGGGTGGTGCGCGGATAGGCAGCCGCGATTTCCTCGGGCGTGAGGACGACGTACTGGCCGTCCTGGTACTCGATGCCCTTGACGATGTCGTCCCTGGCGATTTCCTTGCCGGTCTTCTTGTTGACCCGCTTGTAGCCGACGGGGTCCATCGAGCGCTTGTCGAGCCAGTCGAAGTCCAGGTCGGTTTCGGCCGTGGCGGAGTACAGGGCGATCGGAATGTGGACCAGGCCGAACGTGATCGCGCCTTTCCACAGGGTGCGGGTCGACGTCTTCGCCATTCCCTGCTGGCTGGCCATGAATACTCCCTGAGATGTGTTTCAGGGAGTTTGCAAATGTTCGTCGCGCCGGCCTGTCGGACGCCGGCCGCCGCCGGTGTAGGCAGCGCCCCACAAGCGTGGGGGCGCGCCTCTCCAGGGCGACGTTAGAGGCCGTACTCCTTGAGGCGGTTGTACAGCGTCTTCAGGCTCACGCCGAGCGCCGCGGCGGTCTTTTCCTTGTGGTGGCCGAAATGGTCGAGCGTGGCCAGAATCACCTGCCGCTCCACGGCTGCCAGCGGGGTCCCGATGCTCACCTCGAGGGACCCGGCACCCCGCGGGAGCGCGGCCGGCGCAACCAGCTGATTGCGCGGCAGCCATTTGTCGGCGATTTCGCTGCCGGTCGCCATGACATACGCCCGCTGCAGCACGTTGCGCAGTTCGCGCACATTGCCCGGCCAGTCGTACTGCGCCAGCCGCTCGAGGGCCGGCGCGGAGGCGTGGCGGGCGCTGCCTTCGCGGGCGCCGATCTCCCGCAGGAAGTGCGACACCAGCAGCGGCAGGTCGTCGCGGCGGTCGCGCAGCGGCGGCAGCTCGATCGGGAACACATTGAGCCGGTACATCAGTTCCGCGCGCAGGGCGCCTTGGGCGACGGCCTCGACCGGGTCGCGGGTCGTGGCCGCCACCACGCGCACGTCGGTCTCGATCGGCGTGGTCGATCCCACCCGCGTGAACGTGCCGGTTTCGAGCACCCGCAACAGCTTGACCTGCAGCGCCGGCGGCATGTCGGTGATCTCGTCGAGGAACAACGTGCCGCCATGGGCGCGTTCGAAGAAGCCCTGGTGGTCGCGCTCGGCCCCGGCGAAGCTGCCCTTCTCGTGGCCGAAGATCTCGCTCTCGATCAGGCTCGGCGCAATCGCCCCGCAGTTCACGGGCAGGAACGGCCTGCCCCGGCGCCGGCTCAGTTCGTGCACCGTGCGCGCCACCAGTTCCTTGCCGGTGCCGCTCTCGCCGGTGATGAACACCGTCACCGAGGTTCCCGCCACGCGCGCGATCTGGTCGTAGACCAGCTGCATCGGCGCCGACCGGCCCACCATGTGGCCGAAGCGTCCGCTGCGTCGCAGCTCGTCGAGCAGGCTTTCGACTTCAGCCTGCAGGACGGAGGGCCGCATCACTCGCGACAGGATGCTTTGCAACTGCCTGGCGCTGACCGGCTTGATCAGGTAGTCGGCGGCGCCGTAGCGCAGCGCCTGGATCGAGGTTTCCAGGGTGGCGTGGCCCGTCATCAGCACCACTTCGGAGTTGCCGATCAGCTCGCGGTCGTCGAGCAGTGCCATGCCGCTGCCGTCCGGCAGGCGCAGGTCGAGCAGCACGAGGTCGGGCGGTTGCAGCGCCAGCTGGCGCCTCGCATCGCGTAGCGATGGCGCGGTCGCCGCCGAGTACCCCTCGGTCGTGACCAGGGCGGCCATCATGCGGGCCGAGTCGGGGTCGTCCTCAACGATCAGTGCGTGGCCCATGCTGGTGGTTCTCCGTGAGCCCGCTGTCGGGCTGACTGATGAGATTATTGTCCTGCGTGACTGCAGTGCGCGTCTCTGTAACAAATGGTGACGGGTGCGGATGATTTCCTTACTCGCTCAGGCTCGCGCGCAGCTGCCCCCCGTCGACCGGTTTGACCAGGTAGGCGTCAAAACCAGCCTGCATGGCGTTGGCCCGGTCGCGCTCATGGCCGTAGCCGGAGATCGCGATCATCCGGCCCGCATAGCCGGCAGCTCGCGCGTGCCGGGCCAGCTCGAACCCGGTGATCCCCGGCAGCCCGATGTCGACGATCGACACCTCCGGGCGCAGCGCGAGCAGGCGATCGAGCCCGTCGCGGCCGTCCGCGGCGGTGCTGACCGTGTGGCCGTCCTGTTCCAGCCGGGAGCGCAGCGCCGCCAGCACGTCGGGGTTGTCTTCCACCACCAGCACCTTGCGCCGGCGTTGCAGGGGCAGCGAATCCTCGGCCAGCGCGGGCACGCCGTCGACGGCCGGCAGGCGCACGGTGAACCGGCTGCCGGCGGCCGAGGTTTCCACGCTGACGGTGCCGCCGTGCAGTTCCACCAGGCGACGCACCAGGGTCAGGCCGATGCCCAGGCCGCCGGCGCGTCGGTCCAGCGCCCGTTCGCCCTGCACGAACAGGTCGAAGATGTGCGGCAGCAGGGTCCCGGGGATGCCTTCGCCGCAGTCCTGCACCTCGATCAGCGCCGTCTGGCCTTCGCGCCGCACGGACAGCCCGACGTCGCCGCCGGGTGAGGTGTACTTCAGGGCGTTGGTCAGGAGGTTGCCCAGGATCTGCTCGAGCCGCACCGCGTCGCCGTCGACCCAGGCCGGGTGCAGGGTGCAGTGCAGCCGGTGCCTGGCGGCCGCGCCGGTCAGCAGCATGGTCTGCTGCACCCGCTGCGCGATGTCCGCCAGGTCCACCGGCTGCCGTGACAGCACGATCTTGCCGGCGATCACGCGGCTGACATCGAGCAGGTCGTTCATCATGTGCGACAGGTTGCGGGTCTGGCGGGCGATGATGGCGCGGGCTTCGGCCGCGGTGTCGCCCTGCGGCTGCGCGCTCTCGAGCACATCGACCGCGGCCGCGATCGCGCCCAGCGGATTGCGCAGTTCGTGACTGAGCATGGTGATGAATTCGTCCTTGGCGCGGCTCGCCGTTTCCGCCTCCAGCCGGGCGGCCACCGCGTCGCTCACGTCCACCGTGACGCCGGTCATCTGCTCCGGCCCGCCCGGCCCGTCGTAGCGCAGCATCACGCGGCTCGAGAACCAGCGCGTGATGCCGTCGGCCCGCACCACTCTGTAGTCGAATGCTGCCTTCTCGCTGCGCTGCGCGCAGGCGGCGCCCAGCTCGCGCTCGACGCGCTCCCGGTCGCCAGCGCCGATCAGGCGCAGCCAGTCGGCCAGCCGGCCTTCGCCCAGGCTCTCGATGCCGAACAGCTTGAACTGGCCCGGGGTCCACGCCATCTGGTCGGCCGTGAACTGGTAGTGGAAGAAGCCGACGTGGCCGGCCTCCTGCGCGAGCGACATCAGCCGCTGGTTCTCCCGCAGCTGCAGGTCCGCCGCCAGCAACCGGGCCTCGACCCGCTTGCGCTCGGTGATGTCCACCAGGGCGGAGATCGCGCCGCGCGGGCGGCCCTGCAGGTCGCGCAGCGGCACGGCATTTGCGATCACGAAGATCGACGGCTGGCCCGGCGTCGCGAGCTCCAGCTCCATCGCCAGCACCGTCTCGCCCGCGCCGGCGGCGCGGCGCAAGGGCAGTTGGCCGCGTTCCAGCAGGCGCCCGCGGTGCAGCACCCGCAGGTCCGGCCGGGCCAGGCCCTCGGGCGTGACCAGCTGGTCCATCGCCGGGTTGTGCGATACCACCTCGCAGCCCGGATCCTGCGCGAACGCCATCGCGACCGGGCTGCTGTTGAAGAGGGCCTCGAACTCCTGGGCCTTGGCCTCCAGCCGGTCACGGGCCGCCTGGTCGTGCCGGCTCGCCTCCAGCAGCGCGTCGCGCAGCAGCGCGATCTCGCGGACCGGCACCGGGCCGGCGAGCCGCGCCGGCCCGTGCACGGCCAGCCGGTGCAGCGGCCGCGTCACCTGCCGGGCGACGAGCGCCGCCAGCACCACACCCAGCAACAGGCTCGCGCCGCCGGTGGACAGCGCGGCGACGATGGCCTGGCGCTGCGCCGCTTCGATCGGTGCGGCGGGCAAGGCCACACGCACGCTCCACCCGGTGGCCGGCGACAGCCGCCAGGCCGTGTACAGCGCCGCGCTGCCGCCATCTGGCGCCAGGCGCTGGACGCCGGCCGGCTGTTCGCGCATCGCTTCGATGGCGGCGGTGGAGAGCGCAGCGGCGGGCGCAACGAGGCCGTCGCGGCTGGCGCTGACGACCCGCAGGTCCGGCCCATGCAGACTCGCGATGCCGCCGGCTGGCGGGTTCGCGCCCTGCACCAGCCGCTGCCAGGCGCCCTGGCCGACGCGCGCCGCGAGCATGGATCCGGCCGCGCCCTCGGCAGTCACCGGGACGGCCAGCACCGCATGTGCAGTGGGGCCGTCGATGAGGCCGGTGGCGGCCGGCTCGGCCCGTTCCTGCAGTTGCTTGCGCAGCTCCAGCAGCGGCGTGGGCGGCGCCACTGGGACAGTGGCCGTGTCGAACACGATGGCGCCGGCCCCGTCCATCAGGAACACGCTGTCCCAACTGCGGCGCGGCCGGGGCCGGGACTGCAGGTTGCGCAGCAGCTGGGCCTGGTCGCCCTGGGCCAGCGCGCCCAGCGCGTCGAACGAACCGGCGAACTCGCTGTCGAGGGCCTGCGCGAGCGACATGGCGGAGCGCATCAGCGCGGTCTCGATCGCGGCCTGGTCCTGTCGGACGTCCCTCAGGATCTGCACCAGCATCACCGCGGCGATCGGGAAGGTCGCCAGCAGGATCACGGCAACCAGGTAGGTCCGCAGTGACGCTCCGGGCCAGGAGCGTTCCAGCCAGGACTTGGTTCGGTCGAAAGCGTCGGGCATGGTGGGACAGTGGCAGCTCAGCCAATGTAATCCCGTTCCGGCCGGGCAGGCCGGGCAGGGCTAGACTCCCAGCCAATGAAGCCCGACACGTCCCCCGCGATCGAGACGCAGGCGGAGGCCCGGTGGGTGGAGGCGGCGCTGGTGCGCAGCCTGATGCGCGCCGCGCGCAACTGGCAGTTCCTCAGCCTGCTGCTGGTGTTCGTGATGCTGGGCGTGTTGTGGAACGACGCGTCGGCCTGGGCGCTGACGGCGTGGGCGATCGTCGCGATCGCGGTGTCGGCGGTGCGGGTCTGGATGCTGGCGCACTATGCGCGGCTGCCCACCGCGGCGCAACTGCCGTTCTTTTCCCGCTGGCGCTTTCTCTGGCCCCTGAGCGCACTGGTCGGCGCCCTGGCGACGGGACTGTTCTTCGACCGCGCTCCGCTGGCCGACCAGTTCATCTGCTGGCTGTTCATGGCGGGCATGGCGATGTTCTCGATGAACAGCCTGTCGAGCCACCTGCCGACGATGCGCGCGTACCTCAACGTGCTGGCGCTGGTGGCGTTCGGCATCATGCTGTGGCGGGTCGGGGTGGAATTGCGCTTCGGCGGGCCGGCCTACCACTACTGGGTCATGGGCCTGCTGCTGGTGTTCTGGCAGGCCCTGCTGCAGGCCGGGCGCCGGCTGCACATGATGCACCGGACCAACTTCGAGCTGCAGTACCGCAACAACCGGCTGATCGAATCGCTGACCCGGCAGACCCGGGCCGCGCTCGATGCGGTCGACATCAAGAACCGCTTCCTGGCGAGCGCCGCGCACGACATCCGGCAGCCGGTGCACGCGCTCGGCCTCTACGCGGACTGGCTGGGCAGCGAGCCGGAGCTGGTGCACGAGATCGCGCCGAAGATCGTCGAGTCGACCAAGGCCGTGAACGCGCTGTTCGATTCCCTGTTCGACCTGGTGCGGCTGGACTCCGGCAAGATCCGGCTGCGGGTCGAGCCGGTGGACCTGCCCAAGCTGCTGGCCGACCTGGAGCTGCAGTACCGCCCGCTCGCGCAGGCGAAGGGCCTGACGCTGCGGATGCATGTGGCGCCCGGCACGGCGACGTCCGACCCGATCCTGCTGCAACGCATCGTCGGCAACCTGATCTCCAATGCCGTCAAGTACACCCACCGCGGTGGCATCCTGGTGGCGAGCCGCAGCGGGGCGGGCGGGCAGCGGATCGAGATCTGGGACACCGGGGTGGGCATCGCGCCGGAGCACCGGCAGGAAATCTTCCGCGAGTTCTACAAGGTTCCCGGTCACGCCGGCACCGAGGAAGGCTTCGGCCTGGGCCTGTCGATCGTGGCGCGGCTCGCGCACATCCTGGGCCATCCGCTGAGGCTGGAGTCAAGGCCCGGAAGGGGCACGGTGTTCCGCCTGCAGCTGCAGCCCACCGACGCCGTGCGCGCCGCCGAACGGGCGACCGAAACGGTCGCTCAGCTGGTCAACATGCCGTGAGTGCGCGCGTAGTGGATGGTCTGCGTGCGGCTCTTGACGCCGAGGCGGCGGAACAGCCGCCACAGGTGGACCTTGACTGTGTGCTCGCTGATGCCCAGTTCCTCCGCGATCTCGCGGTTGGACAGGCCGCGGTCCAGCATCACGATCAGCTGTTTCTGCCGCTTGGACAGCTTGCTGTCGGCCGGTGTCAGTTCCTCGAAGCCGCCGTCGGCATTGATCAGGGCGCGGATGGCGCTGCCGATCTCCTGGGCGCCGGAGGACTTTTCGATGTAGATGTCCGCACCGGCCTCGATGCATTGTTCTTCCGCATCGGTGGCGGGTGACGCCGACAGCACCGCCAGTGGCGTTTCGGGATAGCGGCTCTTGAGGTCCTGCACGCCCGAGGTGCCCGTGGTGTCGGGCAGCTTCAGGTCCAGGCAGATCAGTTCGGGAACACCGTGCTGCTGCACCGCCGCCTCCATGCCGCCGACGCGGTCCAGTTCGACGACGTTGGCGCCCGGGCGCAGCCGCCGCAACAGCATGACGACCGCTTCCCGCATCAGCGGGTGGTCGTCGATCACATACAAGCTCATGGGACTTGGTTACTTTCTCGGTCGGAAGTCGAAACCAAGGATAACCGCTCCGGCCCGCTCCGAGCGGGAGTGAAGTGCCTACGCTGGCTCAGCAAGGAGCTGCAACGCCGCTGCGACTTCGTTCGCGTCGACGTCCGGCGCCAGCGTGCCGAAAGCGGCGAAGTCGATGCCGGATGCGCTCGCTTGCCGCAGGCGCGCGATGGTCTGGCCGGCATCCTTGGCGGAGTCGAAGGCATGGCTTTGCAGCAGCAGCCGGCCCTTGGCGTCGACCAGCTTGAAGTGGAACTTGCCGTCGGCTTCGCGGTATTGCTTGAACGACGGCAGCGCCGCGCGGACCGCCTTGTCGCCCTTGCCCTGGCCGCCCTGCGCCGACAGGTTGCGCAAGCCGACGGCCTGCCGCAGTTGCGCCATGAACGGCATGGCGCGGGCGCGGGCCTTGTCGGCGCCGGCCTGCAGGATGGCTTCGAGTTCGGCCGGATTGTCGATCAGCGCCTGGTAGCGCTCGCGCATCGGCGCGATCTCGTGGTCGATGTGCTCGAACAGCAGCTGCTTGGCGTCGCCCCAGCCAATGCCGTCGGCATAGGCCTGGCGCAGCACCGCGGTCTCCGCTTCCGATGCGAAGGACTGGTAGATCTGGAACAGCGCCGAGCCCTCGACCTCCTTGGGTTCGCCGGGCGCGCGCGAATCGGTCACGATGGCGGCGATCTGCCTGCGGATCTGCTGCGGCGGCGCGAACAGCGCAATGGTGTTGTCGTAGCTCTTGCTCATCTTACGGCCGTCCAGTCCCGGCAGCATGGCCACCGATTCGTCGACGGCCGCCTCGGGCAGCACGAAGTGCTCGCCGTACAGGTGATTGAAGCTCTGCGCCATGTCGCGCGCCATCTCGATGTGCTGCACCTGGTCGCGGCCCACCGGGATCTTGTGGGCCTTGAACATCAGGATGTCGGCGGCCATCAGCACCGGGTACATGAACAGGCCCGCGGTGACGTCCGCATCCGGGTCGGTGCCGGCGGCCAGGTTCTTGTCCACCGAGGCCTTGTACGCGTGGGCGCGATTGAGCACGCCCTTGCCCGTGACGCAGGTGAGCAGCCAGGTCAGTTCGGGAATCGCCGGAATGTCGGACTGGCGGTAGAAGAACACCTGCTCGGGATCGAGCCCGGCGGCGATCCAGCAGGCAGCGATCTCCATCGTCGAACGCTGGATCCGGGCCGGCTCGTCGCACTTGATCAGCGCGTGGTAGTCGGCCAGGAAATAAAAGTTCTCGGTGCCCGCGCGGCGGCTGGCCTGCACCGCGGGCCGGATCGCGCCGACATAGTTGCCCAGGTGCGGGGTGCCGGTGGTGGTGATGCCGGTGAGGAAGCGGGTGACGGCAGTCTTGCTCATGAACGCGTTTCTAGCCAAAAAGGGATTGCAGGGGACTCAGCAGGAACAGGATCGCGGCGTAACCGAGGTCCATCAGCGGCCGCAGCCAGTAGGTGCCGACCACGCCGAGCACGACCAGGCCGAGCACGATGAAGAAGCCCCAGGGTTCGATGCGCGACACGGCGTGGGCCGCGCGCCAGGGCAGCAGTCCCACCAGCACCCGGCCCCCGTCCAGCGGCGGCAGCGGAAACAGGTTGAAGGCCCACATCACCAGGTTGACCGCCACGCCGGCCTTGCACATCTCGATGAAGAAGCGCTCCTGCACGTCCGAGCCCGCCAGCACGATGAACGCGACCGCCCACAGGATGGCCTGGACGAAGTTGGACGCCGGCCCGGCCAGCGCCACCCACACCATGTCGCGCTTGGGATGGCGCAGGGCGGCGAAGTTGACCGGCACCGGCTTGGCGTAGCCGAACAGGAATGCGCCGGAAGTCGCGAAATAGAGCAACAGCGGCATCAGGATCGTCCCCATCGGGTCGATGTGGCTGAACGGGTTGAGCGTGACGCGGCCGGCCGCATGGGCCGTGTTGTCGCCGAGGGCCCGCGCCACGTAGCCATGGGCGGCTTCGTGCACCGTGATGGCGAAGAGCACCGGCAGCGCGTAGATCAGGACGGTTTGAACGAGATTGGGGATATCCACCGGGCGATTGTCTCAGAGCGGCTTCGCGTCTCTGATTAGTTGGGGGACAGAGCTGAAGGTCTGTCCCGCAATGTTTCACAGGCCGAGCGGCGCCAGCGCGCCGCGGCCCACGCGCACGACCACGGCCTCGCCGCCGGTGCCCATGGGCGTCAGGTCGATCACCGTGGTCGGCTCCGACGGGCAGGCGCCGGCGTCGATCACGCCCGCCACCAGCTTTTCATAGCGGGCGCGGATCTCCTGGGCGTCGTTCATCGGCTCGGTCTGGCCCGGCGGGATCAGCGTCGTCGCCAGCAGCGGCGCGCCGTGCAGCGCCAGCAGCTCCTGCAGCGCGCGGTGCTCCGGCACCCGCAGGCCGATGGTCTTGCGCTGCGGATGGCTGACGCGGCGCGGCACTTCGCGCGTGGCTTCGAGGATGAAGGTGTAGGGGCCGGGTGTGGCCGACTTCAGCAGCCGGTACTGCTTGTTGTCGACCCGCGCATAGTTGGCCAGCTCGCTCAGGTCGCGGCACAGCAGGGTGAGGTGGTGCTTGTCGTCGACGCCGCGGACCTGGCGCAAGCGGTCGACGGCGGTCTTGTCGTCGAGATGGCAGGCCAGCGCATAGCTGGAGTCGGTCGGCAGGGCGACGATGCCGCCCTGGTCGAGCAGCGCGGCCGCCTGCTTCAGCAGCCGGGGCTGGGGATTGTCGGGGTGGACTTCGAAATACTGGGCCATGCTCTTTGAGGGTTCAGGCGGCGCCGGGTTCCGCGGCGATGCGCCGTTCGCGCACCGTCAGCCAGGCGCCGGCGGCGCCGCAGACCGCGATCATCACCATTCCGATCATCGACCAGCCGTCCGGCACGTGCTGGAACACCAGCCAGCCGCCCACCATGGCGAAGGCGATCTGGGCGTAGAGGTAGGGCGTCAGCGTGGCCGCAGGGGCGCGCTGGTAGGCCAGGATCAGCATGAAGTGGCCGACCGTCGCCATCACCCCCATCAGGCACAGCGCCAGCCAGAGCCACGAGGCATCCAGGCGGGTCCAGACGAAGGGCAGGGCCAGGCTGGCGATCAGCGTGCCGACCCAGCCGGTGTACAGGTGCATCGTCACCGGGTCCTCGGTGCGCGCCAGCTTGCTGGTGAGGACCTGGAACCAGGCGTTGGTCGCCACCAGGCCCAGCGGCAGCAGGCTGGCCCAGTTGAACGCCGCGCCGCCGGGCCGGATGATGACCAGGGTGCCGAGGAAGCCGCCGGCGACCAGCAGCCAGCGCAGCAGCGACACCTTTTCCTTGAGCACGGTGGCAGCCAGCACCGTGATGGCCAGGGGCGAAATCATCACGATCGCGGTGAACTCACCGACCGGCATGTGCTTGAGGCTGGCGAAGGCGAACAGGCTGCTGGCCAGCAGCAGCACGCCGCGCAGGCACTGGAACGGCAGGTGCCGGGTGCGCAGCACGCGCGTGCCCCGGAGCGGCAGGATCACCAGCGTCGTGGCGATGGCCTGGAACGCATAGCGGAACCACAGCGCCATCAGCAGCGGCACCCAGGCGCTGATGTACTTGGTGGTGGTGTCCAGGACCGAGAAGCAGGCGACGGCCGCGATCACCAGTGCGATGCCGGCCAGCGCATGGTGCTGGACCGGATGGCCGCCCTGCGCGCCGCTCACCGGATGCGGTCGGCCAGCAGCTCCCACACCGGCGTCAGCTGGCCCGACAGGTAGGGCAGCCGGCCCAGGTCGGTGTGGCTCTCGTCCGGGCTGTGGAAGTCGCTCCCGCGGGAGGCGGCCAGGCCGAATTCGCGTGCGGTCTCGCCGTACTTGACGTATTCGGAGGCGGTGTGGCTGCCGGTCACCACTTCGACGCCGAGCCCGCCATGGGCCTTGAATTCGCTGAAGAGCGCGTACTCTTCGTTGGCGGAAAACTTGTAGCGCGCCGGATGGGCGATCACGGCGACGCCGCCGGCGGCGGTGATCCACTGCACCGCGTCGCGCAGCGAGGCCCAGCGGTGCGGCACATAGCCTGGCTTGCCCTCGGTGAGGAAGCGGCGGAACACCTCGTTGGTGTCCTTGCAGACACCGCTTTCGACCAGGTGGCGGGCAAAGTGGGTCCGGGAAATGAGTTCCGGGTTGCCGACGTAGCGCAGCGCCCCTTCATAGGCGTCCTTGATCCCGACCTTGGCCAGTCCATCGGACATTTCCAGCGCCCGGCCGCCGCGGCCGCCACGGGTGTCGGTCAGGCCCTGGTGCATCCGGGCGTCGTCGGGATCGAAGCCCAGGCCTACGATGTGCACCGTCTGGCCAGCGAAAGTGACGGAGATCTCGGTGCCGGTGAGGTACTTCATGCCGTGGGCGTGCGCGGCGGCGGCGGCCCGGTGCTGGCCGCCGATCTCGTCATGGTCGGTCAGGGCCCACAGCTCGACCCCGTTGGCGGCGGCCCTGGCGGCCAGGTCCTCCGGGCTCATCGTTCCGTCGGAAACCACGGAATGGCAGTGCAGGTCGGCGTTGAGGATGGACACAACGTGATTTTAGGCCGGATGCCCCCGGCGCGCCCGCATGGACTTGCATGCCCGTGGGCCGTAGCATGCCGCATGATCATCGTGCACCACCTGAACAACTCGCGTTCCCAGCGGGTCCTCTGGCTGCTGGAGGAACTCGGGCTCGATTACGAGGTGCGGCGCTACGAACGTGATCCGGTCACCATGCTGGCGCCTCCGGAGCTGCGCGCGGTCCATCCCCTGGGCAAGTCGCCGGTGATCACGGACGGCGGCAACGTCCTGGCGGAGTCCGGCGCGATCCTGGAGTACCTGGTCGACACGCATGGCCACGGCCGGCTGGCGCCCGCGGCCGGCAGCCCGGAGCGGCTGCGCTACCGCTACTGGCTGCACTACGCCGAAGGCTCCGCCATGCCGCCGCTGCTGCTGAAGCTGGTGTTCGACCGGGTCGCCCAGGCCCGCATGCCGTTTTTCATCCGCCCGATCGCGCGCGCCATCGCCAGCCGGGCCCGCGACGGCTTCATCCAGCCGCAGATCGACCTGCACCTGGACTTCATGGAAGCGGAGCTGGAACGCAGCACCTGGTTCGCCGGCGACGCCTTCACGGCCGCCGATGTGCAGATGAGTTTTCCGCTGGAAGCGGCGGCGCGGCGCGGCGGGCTGGATGCCCTGCGCCCGCGGCTGATGGAGTACCTGGGCCGCATCCACGCCCGGCCCGCCTACCAGCGGGCGCTCGAGCGCGGCGGGCCCTACGAGATCCTTGGCGCCTAGCTGAGCGCGCCGGCCTGCTTGCGGATGTCGGCGCCGGTCGTCAGCGCGCAGCGGATCGCCACTTGCAACCCCCGGACGATGTCGCCCAGCGGCATCGAGGGCTGGCCCTGTTCGGGCAGCCAGGGCACGTGGACCAGCCCGCCGCGCACGCCCTCGAACTCCGGCCGCGTCGCCAGCGTGTGCATGAGGCCGTAGAACACATGGTTGCAGACGAAGGTGCCTGCCGTCTGCGACACCTCGCAGCGGATGCCGTCACGTTCCAGCGCCGCCAGCATCGCCTTGATCGGCAGCGTGCTGAAGTAGGCCGCCGGGCCGGCAGCCACCACCGGTGTGTCCACCGGCTGGGCCAGCGCGTTGTCGGCGATCCGGGCGTCGTTGACGTTGATCGCCACCCGTTCCAGCGAGATGGCCGTGCGCCCGCCGGCCTGGCCGGTGCAGATCGCCAGCACCGGCCGGTGCTGTTCCAGCAGCGCGTCCAAGGTCTGCAGCGACCAGTCGAACACGGTGGGCAGCTGCGCCGCCACGACGCGGTGGCCGGCGACGCGGCGCCCGTGCAGCGCCTGGACCGCCTGCCAGCTGGGGTTGATGGCGTCGCCGCCGAACGGATCGAATCCGGTGAGAAGGACGGTCGGGACGCGGCCCACTCCTACAGGCGATACGGATACCATCGTTTTACTGTACCGCAAGGCATCAAGGAGACCACATCATGCGTTGGGAAGGCAATCGGGAATCAAGCAACGTCGAGGACGCGCGCGGCTCGGGCGGCGGCGGCGGCGGCTTCGGCCTGGGCGGCCGTTCGATCGGCATCGGCACCATCGTGATCGCGCTGGTCGGCGGCGCCATCTTCGGCATCAATCCGCTCACCATCCTGGGCGTGCTCACGGGGGGCGGCGGACCGGCGCCCGCGGTGCAGCAGGGCCCCGCGCCGGCGCCGCCGGCCAACGACCCGATGGCGAAGTTCGTGTCGACCGTGCTGGCCGACACCGAAGACGTCTGGACCCAGCTGTTCAAGCAGGGCGGCGCCAGCTACGTGAACCCCAAGCTGGTGCTGTTCCGGGGCGCGGTGCGCACCGGCTGCGGCCAGGGGCAGGCCGCCATGGGCCCGTTCTACTGCCCGGCCGACCAGAAGGTCTACATCGACCTGGATTTCTACGAAACGCTCAAGACCCGGCTGGGCGCGCCCGGCGATTTCGCCCAGGCCTATGTCATCGCCCACGAGGTGGGCCACCATGTGCAGAACCTGCTGGGGATCGCCGACAAGATGGAGCAGGCGCGTGGCCGCGCCGGCCAGGCCGAAGCCAACGCCATGAGCGTGAAGATGGAACTCCAGGCCGACTGCTTTGCGGGCGTCTGGGCCAACCATGCCGACGAATCGCGCAAGATCCTCGAGCAGGGCGACGTCGAGGAGGCGATGAACGCCGCCGCCAAGATCGGCGACGACGCGCTGCAGAAGGGCCGGGGCGGCGCCGTCATGCCCGAGAGCTTCACCCACGGCACCAGCGCACAGCGGCAACGCTGGTTCAACACCGGCCTGAAGACCGGCAGCGTCAAGGCCTGCGACACCTTCGGCGCCCGGAGCCTTTGACGTCCGCGGGGGCCGGCGGGGGCCGGTTTTCCGGTCCGGTTGGCGGGGGCAAGCAGTCAATGAGACAATAGAAGGCTCAGATGACAGCTTCCTTTTCCAACCTCTCGCTGGCCGAGCCCCTTTCGCGCGCCGTCGCCGAAATGGGCTACGAGTCCATGACCCCCATCCAGGCGCAAGCCATCCCGGTCGTCCTGACCGGCAAGGACGTGATGGGGGCGGCCCAGACCGGCACCGGCAAGACCGCCGCCTTTTCGCTGCCCCTGCTGCAGCGCCTGCTCAAACACGAGAACGCATCGACGTCGCCCGCGCGCCATCCGGTGCGGGCCCTTGTGCTGCTGCCCACGCGCGAGCTGGCTGACCAGGTGGCGCAACAGGTCAAGCTGTACGCCAAGTACACCAACCTGCGCAGCGCCGTGGTGTTCGGCGGCATGGACATGAAGCCGCAGACGCTGGAGCTCAAGCGCGGCGTCGAGGTGCTGGTGGCCACGCCCGGGCGCCTGCTGGATCACATCGAGGCCAAGAACGCCGTCCTGAACCAGGTCGAGTACGTGGTGCTGGACGAAGCCGACCGGATGCTGGACATCGGCTTCCTGCCGGACCTGCAGCGCATCCTGTCCTACCTGCCCAAGCAGCGCACCACGCTGCTGTTCTCAGCCACCTTCTCGCCCGAGATCAAGCGGCTGGCAAACAGCTACCTGAACGACCCCGTCACGATCGAGGTGGCGCAGCCGAACGCCACGGCCTCCACCGTCGAACAGCATTTCTACAGCGTCAACGACGACGACAAGCGCCGCGCGCTGCGCCAGATCGTGCGCCAGCGCGGGCTGAGCCAGGCCTTCGTGTTCGTCAACAGCAAGCTGGGCTGTGCCCGGCTGGCGCGCTCGCTGGAGCGCGAGGGCTTGAAGACCACGGCGCTGCACGGCGACAAGAGCCAGGACGAGCGGCTGAAGGCGCTCGAAGCGTTCAAGAAGGGCGAGGTCGACCTGCTGGTGGCAACCGACGTCGCCGCCCGGGGCCTGGACATCAAGGACGTGCCGGCGGTGTTCAACTTCGACGTGCCGTTCAACGCCGAGGACTACATCCACCGGATCGGCCGCACCGGCCGCGCCGGCGCTTCCGGCCTGGCCGTGACCTTCGTCTCGAACAGCGATGGCCGGCTGGTGGCCGACCTGGAAAAACTGCTGAAGAAAAAGCTCGACCTCGAAGCCATCGAGTACGAGGAAGACAAGCCGCGCGGCCGCATCAACGACGGCCGCCGCGCCTGGCGCGAAGCCGGCGAACTGGGCGATCCGCGCGACGTGCTGGACGCGCCGCCGCCGCCCGAGCGCGAGCGGGCCCCGCGCCCGCAGCGCGAGTTCCGGGCGCCGGCCGCGTCCCGCGACCCGTTCTTCGACCAGCCTTACCAGGCGCCGGCCACCGATGCGGCCCCGGCCTGGGAAAGCAGCTCGCGGGCCGCGACCTCCAAGATCTCGGCCAACATCAAGCCCAAGCGCAAGGTTGCCGCGCTGTTCAAGGCGGAATAACGCGCAGCGGCCTTCACTCGCCGGGTTTCATCGCCTGGTCGCATGGCACCTGGATCAGGGCCTGGCTCTGGCCCGGCGCTGCCAGCCGCACGGCGCTGAGGCAGCCGCCCCAGACGCAGCCGGTGTCCAGCGACAACAGGTCGGGCCGCTGCAGGAAACCCAGGGTGGACCAGTGGCCGAACGCGATCGGCACGCCCGCCGTCTTGCGCCCCGGCAGCTCGAACCAGGGCCGGTACCCGGGCGGCGCGCCATCCAGCCCGCCCGACGCCTTCAGGTCCATCCGGCCGTCGGGGGTGCAAAAGCGCAGCCGGGTCAGCGCATTCACGATCACCCGCAACCGGTCCGCCCCTTGCAGCGCATCGTCCCACCGGTCCGGCTCGTTGCCATACATCGTCGCAAGGAACTCCAGCAGCCGCGGGCCGCGCAGCATCGCCTCGACTTCGCCGCCCAGCCGCAGCACCTGGTCGGCGTCCCACTGGGGCAGCACGCCGCCATGCACCATCAGCCAGCCGTGGGCGCGGATCGCCATGCGCTGGTGGCGCAGCCAGTCCAGCATCAGGTCCCGCTCGGGGGCCAGCAGCACGCTGTCCATCGTGTCGTTGCGGTGCGGGGCGTGCAGCCCGTGGGCGACGGCCAGCAGGCTCAGGTCATGGTTGCCCAGCAGGCTGTGGACCGAGCCTCCGAGTGCCATGACCCGGCGCAGCACGCCGGCCGAATCCGGTCCGCGATTGACCAGGTCGCCCAGCAGGTAGAGCGTGTCCCGGCTGGGCGAGAAGTCGATCTTTTCCAGCAGCCGGGCCAGCGCGGTGTCGCAGCCCTGCACGTCGCCGATCAGGTAGATAGCCATGGCTCGATTGTGCTTGGCCGCGCTCCGATCAAGTAAAGTGCCAGCGTGTTCCCCTCCCACTGTGCCCCATGGATTTCCTGCTGATCGCGCTGCTCACCCTGCTCAATGGCGTGTTCGCCATGTCCGAGCTGGCCCTGGCCTCGAGCCGGAAGGCGCGGCTGATGGCGCTGGCGGAGGCGGGCGACGGCGGTGCGACCACGGCGCTGCGGCTGCTGGACCACCCGACCAACTTCCTGTCGACGGTGCAGGTGGGCATCACCTCGATCGGTGTCCTCAACGGCATCGTCGGCGAGGCGGCTTTCAGCGCCCGGCTGGCGCACTGGCTGCACGGGTATGGAGTGGCCGTCCGGCCTTCGGAGATCGCGGCCACGGCGATCGTGGTGACCGTGATCACCTTCATCACGATCATCTTCGGCGAGCTGGTGCCCAAGCGGATCGGGCAGCTCTATCCCGAGCCGGTGGCGGTCTGGGTGTCGCGGCCGATGGCGTGGCTGGCCAAGGCCGCCGGACCGTTCGTGAAGCTGCTGTCGGCGACCACCCAGGGTGTGCTCAGGCTGCTGCGGATCGACACCACCCAGACCCGCGGCATGACCGAGGAGGAGATCGACCACAGCCTGGAGGAGGGCGTCGACGCCGGCGTGATCGAGCAGCACGAACGCCAGATGGTGCGCAACCTGTTCGACCTGGACGAGCGGCCGCTGACCTCGATGATGGTGCCGCGGTCGGACATCGACTGGCTGGAAGCGGGGTTGTCGGTGGCGCAATGCCTGCGCCAGGCCGGCCATGAGGGCTCGCATTCCTGGTACCCCGTCTGCCGTGGCTCGCTGGACGACGTGGTGGGGGTGATCAGCGTGGCCCGATTGCTGCACCTGGGCCAGGACCATCCCGGGACCGTGGGCGCGAATGCGCAGCCGGCGCTGTTCGTGCCCGAGACGCTCAGCGGCATGGAGCTGCTCGAGCAGTTCCGCCAGCGCTCCGGCCGCATGGTGTTCGTGGTCGACGAGTACGGCGTGGTGCAGGGCCTGATGACGCCGCACGACCTGCTGGAAGCGATCACCGGGGAGCTGCAGCCGGGCGCCCAGGCGGACGCATGGGCGACCCAGCGCGAGGACGGCTCCTGGCTGCTGGATGGGTTGATGCCGGTGTCCGAGCTCAAGGCCCGGCTCGAGATCCGGGACCTGCCCGAAGAGGAGCGCGGCCGCTACAACACCGTCGCCGGCCTGCTGCTGGCAGTTTCGGGCCATCTGCCCCAGACCGGCGAGCGGATCGATTGCGGCGACTGGCTGTTCGAGGTCGTCGACCTCGATGGCCGGCGCATCGACAAGGTGCTGGCCTGGCGCCAGCCGGCGGCCGGCGCCGCAGCCGCCATGAGCACGGCGTGAGCCCACTGGAGCCAACCATGTCCGACGCCGTCTATTACGAAAAACCCGTGGCGCTCGATCGCGAGAAGCATCGCGCCCTGAAGGTCCGCGCGACCGACAGCTTCGCTTTTGCCGCCAAGGCCAACTCGCTCTACCTGGCGGGCGTGGAGTTCAACGAGGCCTGCAAGGAGTTCGCGATCGTCTTCACGCGCGTCGGCGGCGGCCGGACGGTGCCGGTCGCGATGCTCGGCCTGCGCAGCCGCGAAAACCTGTTCGTCGACGTCGCAGGCAAATGGGACGCCGCCTACATTCCCGCCTTCGTGCGGCGCTATCCCTTCGTGCTGGCCGAACTGCCCGGTCGCACCGACATGGCGGTGTGCGTCGACGAGGCCTTCGCGGGCCTCAATTCGACCGCCGGCGAGCCACTGTTCGATGCCGCCGGCGGGGACACCCAGTTCCTGAAGAACGCCCTGGATTTCCTGGGCCGCTACCAGGCCGAGTACCGTCGCACCGAGGCGTTCTGCCAGCGCCTGGAGCAGGCCGGGCTGCTGGTGGAAATGAACGCCAAGGCCGACCTCACCGACGGCCGGAGTTTCACCATCAACGGGCTGCTGATCGTCGACGAGCAGAAGCTGCTGGCGCTGCCCGACGCCACGGCGCTGGCGCTGTTGCGGTCCGGCGAGTTGCACCTGATTTCGATGCACCTGCTGTCGCTGTCCAACATGCAGAAACTCGTGGACCGGATGGCGGCGCGGCGCAGCCCGCTGGAGCCGGCGCCGCGACCGGGCTGAGGCTCACACCGCGGTGGTGCTGGGACCGTACTTGGCCGCGTCGGTCACTTCGACCGCGTCCTGCTCCACCAGCCGGCGCAGCAGCAGGTCGACCTCGTGGGTCCGGATGTTGGAGTTGTTGAGGATCCAGCGCCGGTTTACCGGCCGGGTGCTCATGACCGAGAGTGTGCGGTAGATGTCGGTGGTCATGCCGGCGGACGGCAGCTTGGGCCAGCTCTTGAGGCGGTAGATCAGGTGATCTTCGGGGCAGTCGGCGGGTCCGGCAGCGGTGGCCGGGCCGGAGCCCGGCAGGCCGGCGAGGGACAGGCAAGCCTGGCGGGCCCAGCGCCAGAGGCGGTCAAGCACGCTCGGCATCAGGCGCGTTCCGGGGACAGTTGCAACAACATCTCCCAAGTGTGCCGCAAGCCGCTCCTGGAGCCTTAAGGCAATGGTTGCGCAGGGCTAGGCCGAATGCCTAGCGCGGCGCATCCGCTCAGGGGCGCAGCCAGCCGACCGTGGCGATGCCAAGCGCAGTCAGCGCCAGGGAGCCTGCGAGATGCAGGACTGCAGTGGCCATCGCCCAGCCGGGGCGGCCCTGCTGCAACTGCGTGACGACTTCGGCGGAAAAGGTGGAAAACGTGGTCAGCCCGCCCAGGAACCCGGTGACGACGAACAGGCGCCACTGCGGCGAGAGTTGCGGCATGGCGGCGAAGACCGCGACCGCGACCCCGATCAGGTAGCCGCCGATCAGGTTGGCCGCCAGCGTTCCGGGGGGCAGGAAGGGATGGAACGGATTGAATCGTCCAGCCAGGAACCACCGCAGCAGCGCCCCGATGGAAGCGCCCGCGCAGACCGAAACGATGGAATAGATCACGGCCCCTCCAAGGAAAAAGCCCTTGCAGTGTCCCGCAAGGGCTTTTCGTGAAACTGGTGCCGGAGAGATGAATCGAACACCCGACCTTCTCATTACGAATGAGCTGCTCTACCGACTGAGCTACACCGGCAATCTTTTTCTACAGCCTTCGATTATAGCGACAAGCGCGACGCTCCCTTCGGGGCGCGAATCTTGCGTCCACAAGACCGGCCGCTATCACCTTGGTGTTACCCCTGATATCGAAAACGATAGACGAGCGGCGCCGGCAGCAGCCATAACAGGTGTGAACAGAACCTATACTCGCCCGCTTGGATTTGCGGCGCGCTGCCATGACGCGCTGGCCGCCGCACGTCCCCCACATTGATAAAGGATTTATCTTGCGTACCGTTTTCCCCGCTTCCCTGTCGCGAGCCTTCGCTGCCGCACTGCTGTGCTTCTCCTTCCTGGGTGCCCCGGTGGCCCAGGCCCAGACCGCGGCACCGGCCGCCACTGCATCGGCGCCGGAAGCCGCCGCTCCCGCTGCCGCTGCAACCCAGCCCGGCGCCCCTGCCGCCGCCAAGAAGAACGGCGACAGCGTCGACAACCCGTACGGCATCGAGGCCCTCTGGAAAGGCTCCGACCTGATCGCCCGCTTTGTGCTGGTGCTGCTGGCCATCATGAGCGTCGGCAGCTGGTACATCATGGTCGTCAAGCTGCTGGAGCAAACCAAGATGGGGCGCCATGCGCGCACCGTCGACGCCAAGTTCTGGCAGTCGCCCACGGTCCGCGACGGCGCGGCCGGCCTCGAAAAGAACAGCGCCTACCGCTTCATCGCGGAAGCGGGCGCCCAGGCCACCACCGACCACGGCGGCCTCAAGAGCCACATCCCGATGAACGAGTGGATTCCCATGAGCATCACCAGCGCCGTGGACCGCGTCCACGCCAACACCCAGGGCGGCCTGGCCTTCCTGGCGACCGTGGGTTCGACCTCGCCGTTCGTCGGCTTGTTCGGCACGGTCTGGGGCATCTACCACGCGCTGACGGCCATCGGCATCTCCGGCCAGGCGTCGATCGACAAGGTCGCGGGCCCGGTGGGCGAGGCGCTGATCATGACGGCCATCGGCCTGGCGGTGGCGATCCCGGCAGTGCTGGGATACAACTGGCTGGCGCGGCGCAACAAGGCCGTGATGGACGAAGTGCGCGAGTTCAGCGACGAACTCAACGCCGTGATCGTGGGCTCGGCCGGCAAGGCCGCCTGAGCGGCCCCCGGTCTCCAGGAGCAACCTTATGGCAATGGGTGTCGGCCCGTCCGGTGGCGGCGATGACGAAGTCATCTCGGCCATCAATACCACGCCCCTCGTGGACGTGATGCTGGTGCTGTTGATCATTTTCCTGATCACCATCCCCGTCGTAACCACTTCGATCCCGGTGGCGCTGCCCAAGGAGCGCGTCGAAGTGCGCGAAACCAAGCCCGAGAACATCATCATCTCGGTCGACAAGGGCGGTGCCATCTACTGGTACGACGCGCGCGTGCCGGATGCCGAGGCGCTGGTCGCCCGGCTGAAGAAGGTTTCCCAGATGAAGCCCCAGCCCGAAGTCCAGATCCGTGGCGATCTCGACTCGCGCTATGACGGCGTCGGCAAGATCCTGTACGCGTGCCAGCGCGCCGGGATCACCAAGGTCGCCTTCATCACCGAACCCCCGCCGCTCGGCGGCTAACGCGCCCTGCGCGAACAACGGAATAGCAAACACATGCGTACGAAATCCCGGGGGTTACGCCGCGGCAGTGACGCTGAGGTCATGATGGACATCAACACCACGCCGCTGATCGACGTGATGCTGGTGCTGCTGGTGATGCTGATCATCACCATCCCGATCCAGCTGCACGCGGTCAACCTCGAAATGCCGGTGGGCGTCCCGCCGAGCGACGTGATCAAGCCCGAAAAGGTGCAGATCGACATCGACGAGAAGAGCATCGTCTACTGGCAGGGCCTGCCCGTGACGGCGCAGGAACTCGACGAAAAGATGTCCCTGGTCTCCCAGCAGCCGGTCCAGCCGGAAATCCACCTCCGACCCAACAAGGACTGCAACTACTCGGTCTTCGCCAACGTGCTGTCCTCGACCAAGCGCAAGGGCCTGTCCAAGATCGCGGTGATCGGCAGCGAGCAGTTTGTCAAATGAGCGCAACGACCATGAACCGACGCCGGTATCCCGGCAATGAACCGTCCCGGCGCCTGACCGGCTGGGCCGTCGTCGTGCTGCTGCACGTCCTGATCCTCTGGGCGCTGGTGTCGGGCACGGCCCGCAAGGGCCTGGAGATCATCAAGAAGCCGCTGGAGGCCGCGGTGATCCAGGAGGTGATCATCCCGCCACCACCGCCGCCGCCGCCGCCACCACCCAAGCAGATCGTCAAGCAGGAGCCGCAGGCGCCCAAGGTGGCGGCCCCGCCGCCATTCGTGCCGCCTCCCGAGGTCTCGCCACCGGTGTCGGCCGCGCCGGCCATCGCGTCGGTCGCGACGCCGCCGCCGACCCCGGCGGTGATCGCGCCGCCGCCGCCGCCGGCCCCGCCGGCGCCGGCACCCAGGCCAGCCGGTCCTGCGCGCTCGGAGATGAGCATCGCCTGCCCGACCCAGGTCAAGCCCGAGATGCCCCGCCAGGCGCTCAAGGATGGCACCGAAGGCGTGGTCAAGGCCCAGGCCCTGATCCGCGACGGCGTGGTGCGCGAGGTGACCATCCTGTCGGGCCCCCGCGTCTTCCACGCGCCGGTGCGCAGCGCCATGCTCCAGTACAAGTGCGTGAGCGAGCCTGGCGACGTTCTGGCGCCGCAGGAATTCGTCTTCAAGATGGATAACTGACCGTCTGTCTGTCGTACCGATGTTTTTCGGAGACAAACAGCCCAACTGCGGGTTAAAGCTTGGTGACGAAATTGTGACGTTTGTGTAAAACCTCTACCTTGGCGACGACAAGCATTAATTCACTTTTTATTGCGCGTCGTCCCTTCCATGCGGGCCGCGAGATGATCCTCCGGCCTTTTTCGTGACAGGTACTGGTTTGGAGAACAGATGAAAACCGACACCACCAGGTTTAGGAAAACCGTTGTCGTCCGCGCATTGCTGACGGCGTTTTGTGGCTCAGCGACCATGATGGTCGCGACCGACGTCGCCGCGCAAGCGCCGGCCTCTGGTTTGCAGCGCGTCGAGATCACGGGATCGAACATCCGGCGTGCAGACGCTGAGACCGCGTCCCCGGTGCAGGTGATCACCAAACAAGACATCGACCAGTCCGGCAAGGGCACGGTCGCCGAATATCTGCAGACGCTGACGGCCGACAGCCAGGGTTCGGTTCCCTTCACCTATGGCCGCGGCTTCGCCGGTGCCACGGCAGCCGGCATCTCGCTGCGCGGCCTCGGCGCCAACGCCACCCTGGTGCTGGTCAACGGCCGGCGCATCGCCCCGGCCGTGCTGGCCGACGACGCCCAGCGTTCGTTCACCGACCTGAACCAGATCCCGCTGGAAGCTGTCGAGCGCGTCGAAGTGCTCAAGGACGGCGCCTCGTCGATCTACGGTTCCGATGCCGTCGCCGGTGTCGTGAACATCATCCTGAAGAAGAATTTCGTCGGCACGGTGGCCAAGGTCACCTACGGCATCTCGCAGAAGAGCGACGGCCAGGAGCCGCGCGCAGCCATCACCCATGGCTTCGGCGACATGGACAAGGACGGCTACAACGTCCTGCTGAACGTCGAATTCGGCCAGAAGGACCCGATCTACTACCGTGACCGTTCCGGCACGGTCGGCGCTTCCGCGCTGGGCCAGTTTGGCTACAACCCGAACGGCTCCAACAACAACATCGCCCGCATGGGCGGCAACGGCTGGATTCCGAGCACGGCCTCGGGCGCCCGCACGAACAACAGCGCCAGCCAGTCGATCGTCGGCAACGTGCGCAATCCGACGTCGCTGTTCTACTACGGCCGCAACGACACCAGCGCCGCCACCGGCTTCACCCGCCAGTATCCGGGCGCCCAGACCTACTGCAACAACAACGCCAACCTGCCGCAGACCAATCCGCAAGGCGGCTGTATCACGGACATGTGGCGCCAGCTGGGCCAGATCCAGCCGGAGCAGACCACGGCCAGCTTCTTCGGCCGGTTCTCCAAGTCGATCAACGCGAACATGGAAGGCTTCGTCGAACTGGGCCTGTACCAGTCGCGCTCGCGGATCGAAAACAGCCCCTTGATCCCCAGCGGCACGATCTTCTCGCCCAACGGTGACGTCGCGTCCAACCTGGCCGCAACGCAGCTGGGCGCTTCGCATCCGGACAACCCGTACGCTACGGCGGCCCGCCTGAGCTACAACCCGGGCCTGGAAATCGGACCGAATACCACGTCCTCGAAGAGCAACTCGGTGCGTGTCACCGCCGGCCTGAAGGGCACCTGGAACGCCTGGGACTACGACACCGGCGTGACGTACTCCGAAAGCAAGCAGACCGACACGGCCGAAAAGCGGATCAACTGGCGCGTCTCCAACGCCCTGCTGAACCCGACGGCAGCCAACGTCGCCGCCGCCACCGCCAACAGCGCCGCTTACGCAGCGCTGCCCGCCGGCACGGTCTGGCGCATCGGCGAGAACGCCGGCCTGAACTCGCCGGCCATGTACGCTGCCCTGCTGCAGAACCAGCAGCGTGAAGGCTTCTCGCGCCAGTACGGCGTGGATGCCAAGGTCTCGCGCGAATTCGGCAAGCTCGAAGGCGGCCCGATCGGCGTGGCCATCGGCGCCGAGGCCCGCCATGAAGCCAACAACCTGCCGCTGTACAGCGGTCTGGGCAACTTCATTGGCCTGTCGCTGACCGGCTACGGCGGCGAGCGCAACATCTTCGCCACCTACGGTGAAGTGCTGCTGCCGGTGACCAAGCGGCTCGAGCTGAACGCCGCCCTGCGCTACGACCACTACTCCGACGCCGGCAACTCGCTGACGCCGAAGATCGGTGGCAAGTTCAAGGTGATGGACAACCTGGCTCTGCGCGGCACCTACGCTTACGGCTTCCGCGCCCCGTCGTCGACCGAGAACAGCATCAACTCGATCGCTGCGTTCGGTGGCGCCGTGGTGGACGACAACGTCCGTTGCGCAGCAGGTGTGGCGGCTTCCGACTGCAAGGGCGTGGCTCCCACGTTCGTGCAGCGCGGCAACCCCGCCCTGGAGTCCGAGAAGTCCAGGAGCGCGACCCTGGGCGCGGTTTGGGACATCACGCCCAAGTCCAGCCTGACGGCCGACCTCTGGCAGATCAAGCGCACGGGCCTGCCTGTGATCGAAGATCCGCAGGAAGCCGTCAACGCCGGCCGCTACACGCGCGACCCGTCGACCAGCCAGTTCGCCGGCGACCCGGGTGCGATCCTGACCGGTTTCGTGCAGTTCGTGAACTCCGCGGAAAGCCTGACGCGCGGCCTGGACCTGGACTTCAAGCACCGCTGGGATCTGGGTGGCGGCATGGGCAAGGTCACGGGCAACCTGACCTGGTCGCATCTGTTCACGCAGCGCGTGATCGACTCGCAGGGCGTGGTCCATGACTACGCGGGCACGCACGGTGATTGCAACATCACCAACTGCATGGGCTCGCCGAAGGACCGCATCAGCATCGCTGCGACCTGGGACATGGGCAAGTGGCGCGTCGGCGCGAACGTGAACTACCGCGGCAGCTTCAGCAACAAGTTCGAGAAGTCGGATGCCGATTGCGGCATGCACCTCGCGGACGGCTCTGATGCTCCTGGCGGCTGCAAGATCTCGTCGTTCACGACGCTGGACCTGTCGGGTGCCTACAAGTTCAACGACAAGACCGAACTGTTCGGCTCGATCGCGAACATCTTCAACAAGAAGCCGCCGCTGGACCCGGTCACGTACGGTGCCATCGGCTACAACCCGCTGGACTACTCGGGCGCCATCGGCCGCTACTTCCGCGTCGGCCTGAAGCACAAGTTCTGATGCTCCCTCCAGCGAACCGGCCTGCCGGTTCGCTGCCAACAAAAAAGCCACCGCATGCGGTGGCTTTTTTATTGGCCGGGCCGGGTCCTCAGTAGAGCCAGCAGGCGGCCTGGGAATGGCTGTCGATCGCCTTGAGCGGCGGCACTTCCACCGCGCAGCGGTCGAAGGCGTTGGGGCAGCGGGAACGGAACACGCAGCCCGGGGGCAGGTCGATCGGGGAGGGCAGGTCGCCGGCCAGCAGCTGGATCACCTTGCCGCGCTCCAGCCGCGGGTCGGGCACCGGCACGGCCGACAGCAGCGCCCGGGTGTAGGGGTGGCGCGGCTGCGCGTACAGCGCGTGTTTTTGCGCCAGCTCCATGGTCTTGCCCAGGTACATCACCATGATGCGCTGGCTCACGTGCTTGACGACGGCCAGGTCGTGGGCGATGAAGACCAGCGCCAGTCCCATCTCCTGCTGCAGGTCCTTGAGCAGGTTGATGATCTGGGCCTGGATCGAGACGTCGAGCGCTGAGACCGGCTCGTCGCAGATGATCAGTTTCGGCTTGAGGATCAGGGCCCGGGCGATGCCGATGCGCTGGCACTGGCCGCCGGAGAATTCGTGCGGGTAGCGGTACAGGTGGGCCTCGGACAGGCCGACACGCACCAGCATGGTCCGCACGCGCTCCAGCACTTCCTGGCCGGAGAGCTGCGGCTCGTGGGTGCGCAGCGGCTCGCCGACGATCTGGGCGATGTTCATGCGCGGGTCGAGCGAGGCCAGCGGGTCCTGGAACACCATCTGGACGTGGCGGCGCACCTGTTGCCAGGCCGCCGGCGAGGCGCCGGCCATGTCCTGGCCCATCCAGGTGATCTGCCCCGCCGTCGCCGGGACGAGATTGAGCAGGGCCCGCGCCAGCGTCGACTTGCCGCAGCCGGACTCGCCGACGACGCCCAGGGTCTCGCCCGGGTAGACGTCGAAATTCATGCCGTTGACGGCCTTGAGCGTGCGGCCCGCGGTCCAGGGCCAGCCGCCCCCCCGGACCTGGAAGTGAACGTGCAGGTCGCGCACCGACAGCAACGGCGTCATGACGCGCTCCGCAGCAGTTCCGGAACGCACTCGCGCGGATCGCGGTGGCAGGCCCGCAGCACCGAGGCGTCGGTGACGCTTGGCACCAGCGGCGGGCGCTCCTGCACGCAGCGGTCCATCACGAACGCGCAGCGCTCGCTGAACGGGCAGCCCGCGGGCAGCCGCGCCATGTTGGGGGGCGCGCCGGGAATGGCGATCAGCGTTTCCTCGTCCTGCTCCAGCCGTGGGGCGGCGCCCAGCAAGCCCAGCGTGTAGGGGTGGGTGGCGCGGTAGAAGATGCTTTCGGCGCTGGCCTGCTCCATGATGCGGCCGCCGTACAGCACCATCACCTGGTCGCACAGCCCGGCGACGACGCCCAGGTCATGGGTGATCAGGACGATGGCGGTGCCGAACTCGTGCTGGAGGTCCCGCAGCAGCGCCATGGTCTGCGCCTGCACCGTCACGTCCAGCGCGGTGGTCGGCTCGTCGGCGATCAGCAGGTCGGGCTGGCACAGCAGCGCCATGGCGATCATGATCCGCTGGCGCATGCCGCCGGAAAACTCGTGCGGGTACATGCGGATGCGGCGCGCGGCGTCGGGGATGCGCACCGCTTCCAGCGTGCTGATCGCCAGCGACAGCGCGCCGCGGCGGGTCAGGCCCTTGTGCAGTTCCAGCACCTCGGTCATCTGCCGCTCCACCGTCAGGTACGGGTTGAGCGAGGTCATCGGGTCCTGGAAGATCATCGCGATGCGGTTGCCGCGGATCCGGTTCAGGGCCGGCGCCGGCATCGACAGCAGGTCCTGGCCGTTGAACATCGCGCGGCCGGCGGCGCGGCCGTTGGCCGCCAGCAGGCCCATCAGGGCCAGCATGCTCTGGCTCTTGCCGGAACCGCTTTCGCCGACGATGCCGAAGGTCTGGCCGCGCTCCAGCGAAAAGCTCAGGCCGTTGACAGCGGTGATCTCGCCTTCGGGCGTCTTGAACCGCACGCTCAGATCGTCGACCTGCAGCAGCGGGGAAGAAGAGGGGACGGCAGTCATGACTAGCGTTCCTTGGGGTCCAGCGCGTCGCGCAGGCCGTCGCCGATGAAGTTGAAGCAGTACAGGGTGATCGACAGCAGGGCCGCCGGGAACAGCAGCATCCACGGTGCGACTTCCATGATGTTGGTGCCGTCGTGGATCAGCACGCCCCAGCTGGTCATCGGCTCCTGGATGCCCAGCCCGAGGAACGACAGCACCGACTCGGTCAGGATCACCGACGGCACCGTCACCGTGGTGTAGATGACGACGATGCCCAGCAGGTTGGGCACGATGTGGGAAAAGATGATGCGCCGGGTCGGCACGCCGATGGAACGCGCCGCCTCCACGAACTCCATCGTGCGCAGCGACAGCGTCTGGCCGCGCACCACCCGCGCCATGTCCATCCAGGAGAAGGCCGTGATGGCCAGCACCACCAGGTAGAACTCCCGGCCCAGGATGGTGACCAGCAGGATGGCGATCAGCAGGTAGGGAATGGCATACATCATGTCGACGATCCGCATCATGACGCTGTCGATCTTGCCGCCCAGGAACCCGGCCGTCGCGCCCCAGGCGATGCCGACCGCCACCGAGCACAGGGTGGCCAGCAGGCCCACCATCAGCGAGATCCGCCCGCCGATCAGGCAGCGCACCAGCAGGTCGCGGCCGGATTCGTCCGTGCCCCACCAGTGCATGTTTTTCAGCGTGGGCGGCAGCTTCATCGCATCCCAGTCGGTGCCGTCGAAGTCGAACGGCAGCAGCAGCGGACCGACGACGCAGGCGGCGCCGATCAGCAGCAGCGCGATCAGGCTGGCGACCGCCGCCTTGTTGCGGACGAAGCGCCGGCGCGCATCGGCCCAGGGGCTGCGCCCGGGGACGGCCACCGGCACCTCGGCCAGCTGGTCGATGATGGTCTTGCGGCGCGTGAGGAATGTCATGGCGCGCCTTCAGTAACGGATCTTGGGGTCGAGCGCGGCGTACGCCAGGTCGACCAGCAGGTTGAGGGTGACTGCCATCACCGTGATCAGCACCACCAGCCCCAGCACCAGGGTGTAGTCGCGGTTGCCGGCGCCGTTGACGATCAGCTTGCCGATGCCCGGGAGCGAGAACACGGTCTCGGTCACCAGCGCCGCCGTGATCGACGAGATCGCCAGCGGGCCGAGCACCGAGATCACCGGCAGCAGCGCCGGCTTGAGCGCATGGCGAAGGACGACGATGCGCGTCGGCAGGCCCTTCGCGCGCGCCGTGCGGATGAAGTTGCTGTGCATCACCTCGATCAGGCTGCCGCGCATCACCCGCGCGATGGTCGAGACATTGATGAACGTCAGCAGCGCGATCGGCATGATCATGAAGGCGGGCGCGAAGTTGTCCCAGCCCCCGGCCGGCAGCCACCTGAGCCACAGTGCGAACACCAGCACCAGCACCGGCCCGATGACGAACGACGGGAACACGCTGCCCAGGTTGCCGACCAGCATCACGCCGTAGTCGGCCGCACTGTTCTGACGCAGGGCCGCGGCGATCCCCAGCGCGACACCGATCACGAACGACAGCAGCAGCGAGATGCCGCCGATCGACAGCGACACCGGCAAGGCCGCGGCGACCAGGTCATTCACGGACCAGTCCGCATAGCGGAAGGACGCGCCCAGGTCGCCGTGGATCAGGTTGTTGAGGTAGAAGAGGTACTGCTGCCACGGCGGCAGGTCCAGGTGGTACTTGGCCTGCAGGTTGGCCAGCACCGCTTCGGAGACCTGCTTGTCGCTGTCGAAGGGGCCGCCCGGCGCCGCGTGCACCAGGACATAGCAGACCGTGATGACGGCCAGCAGCGTGGGGATGGTCGCCAGCAGGCGACGCAGTGTGTACGACCACATGGCAGGGTTCTCGCAAAAACGCCGGCGCAAGGGTGTTGCGCCGGCGCGGATGAACGCGGGGGTATCGCGTTCAGTGCTTGATGATGTAAAGGTCCTTGCTGCGGAAGCGGTCTTGCGCGTTCAACAGCGAATACCCGCCGACGTAGGATTTTACCAGCCGGGGCAGGGAGTACTGCAGGAACGGGATGATCGGATAGTCGTCCATGATCATCTTCGTGGCCTGGGTCAGCAGCCCCTTGCGCTTGCCGGCGTCGTCGTTCTGCTCCGCCTGGTTGATCAGTTCCTCGGCCTTGCGGTTGCAGTTGCGGTTGGTGTTCTGGTCCGAATCGCAGCGCACCAGCGCCAGGAAGTTGGTCGCGTCGTTGTAATCGGCGATGAAGCCGTCGCGCGCGATCTCGAAGGCGCCGTCATGGCGCTTCTTCACCAGCACCTTGAATTCCATCGCCTCCAGCTCGATGTCCACGCCCAGTTTCTTCTTCCACTCGGACTGGGCGAAGATGGCCATCTTCTTGTGGTACTCGCTGGTGTTGTACGAGAAGGTGTACTTGGTGCCCGGCTTCACGCCGGCCTCGGTGAGCAGCTTCTTGGCCTCGGCGATCTTCCGGTCCATGGGCCATTTCGCCCAGTCGTAGTCGATCATGTCGGCGCCTTCCATGCCCTTGACGATCAGGCTGTAGGCGGGCGCCTGGCCGTCGGCCGTGATCTTCTGGGCCAGGATGTCGCGGTCGATCACCATCGACAGCGCCTTGCGCACGCGCACGTCCTTCATCGCCGGGCTCTGGGTCTGCAGCGTGTAGTAGCGCAGGCCGAGCATCGGCGCGTTGCGCACGTCCTTGGGGAACTTCTTCTTCGCGTCCTCGTAGGTGCCGGGCGGCAGCTGGTAGACCATTTCGTTCTGGCCGGACTCGAACAGCTTGACGTCGGCATTGCCGTCCTCGACGCCCAGGTAGGTGACCCGCGTGAGCTGCACGTGGTCCTTGTCCCAGTAGTGCGGGTTCTTCTCGATCACCACCTTGCTGTTCACCAGCCAGTCCTTGAGCACGAAGGCGCCGTTGCTCACCATGTTGCCCGGCTTGGTCCAGTCCTTGCCGGCCTTTTCCACCGACGCCTGGTGCAGCGGCCCCAGGTTGTTGTTCGACACCAGCTGCGGCAGGAAGGTCACCGGGAAGGCGGTCTTGATCTCCAGCGTGAGCTTGTCGATCGCCTTCACGCCCACCTCGGCCGGCGGCTTCTTGCCCATGGCGACTTCCTTGCCATTGAGCAGGAACACGCCGTAGGTGGCGGCGTACTTGGACGCGGTCTTGGGGTCGAGGAAGCGCCGGATGCCGTACACGCAGTCCTGCGCGGTGACCGGATCGCCGTTGGACCATTTGGCGTTGGGCCGCAGCTTGAACACCCAGGTGGTGGCGTTGGTCTGCTTCCAGCTCTCGGCGACGCCGGGGACGATCTTGCCGTCGCCGTCGTTGGCGGTCAGGCCCTCGAACAGGTCGCGGGTGATGTTGTTGGCGCCCACGGTCTCGGCCAGCGCCGGGTCCAGCGTCTCCGGCTCGGAGCCGTTGTTGCGGATCAGCGTCTGGGTAGGGTGCAGCTGCGTGCCAGGCGGGATCACCGCGGCGGAGGCGGGCAGCGCCATGGCTGCCAGCAGCGTGAGCAGGGCGAAGCGCCGGAGTTGGGTGTTTTTCATAAGTGTCCTTTTGGGATGCGTGAAAAAAAAAGTGCGGCTACTTCTTCCTGGCGAGGCGCTCGGTGTCGATATCGACGTACTGCCAGAACTCGCGCGCGTTGGGGTGGCGCTTGTAGCCCACCAGCCAGGGCTGCATCATATCGGTGCCGATGCGGTGCACGCGGACCTTGATCGGCATGTAGGCGACCATGATCCGCACCGCTGCGCGGATCACCGCATCGCGCGCCGGGCCGTCCGGCATCATCGCCTGCTGGCGGTACAGCGCGTCGAACTGGTCGTTCTTGAAGCGCGAATGGTTCTGCTGGCCGAACGAGCCGCTGTAGCCCATCGCCAGCACGCCGGCGCTGTCGGGGGAGCTGGCCGACAGGCCATAGCCCCACATCATCAGCTTGCCGGCGCGCGAGTTGCGCAGCTGCTCCGGCCACTTGCCGATGCGCAGCTCGATCCTGATGCCCACGGCGTCGAGGTTCTTCTTCATCACTTCGTCGCGCTCGCGGTAGTCGGCGGCCGAAAGCGTGTCGTACACCAGCACCAGCGGCTTGCCGTCCGGCAGCTCGCGCCAGCCGTCGCCGTCCTTGTCGACATAGCCGAACAGGTCCAGCAGGGCCATCGCCCTGGCGCGGTCGTGCGTGCCCATCTCCGAGCGGAACGCAGGATCGAAACTGCTGGTGTTGGGCATCACGAAGCCCTGCGCCACCATCGCCTGTCCGCGCATGGCCAGCCGCGCTTCCTGCTCGCCGTCCATCGCGAGCCCGATGGCCCGGCGCAGTGCGACCTTCTCGGGGCTGTAGCCGCCGACGACCGGGTTGAGCATGCTGAAGTACAGCATGCGGATGTCAGACAGCGGCACCCGTTCCATCTGCAGTCCCAGCTTGGCGAGGTTGGGCGCCAGCTTGTTGTTCGGGATGGCGTGGGTCGCGAAGTTCTCCGGCAGGCGCTCGATCATGTCGTGCTCGCCGTTGAGGAAGGACAGCCAGCGCGGCTGCGGGTCGTCGATGATCGAGATCTCGACGCGGTCGACCATCGGCAGCTTGCGGCCCTTCATCTTCGCGGCGATGGCCTGGGCCGACGGGTCGTCCGCCGCCGGTTCCGCGTCGTAGAACACTTCGCGGTATGCGGGGTTGCGCACCAGGGCGATCTTCGACGACCGGCGCCACTCCTTGAGCATGAACGGCCCGGTGCCCACCGGGTGCTCCATGATCGCTTCACCGTACTTTTCGGTCACCTCGCGGGCCACCAGGCCCATGATGCCGGGGTCCGCCAGCGTCAGGATGAAGCGCGGCCGCGACTCGCCGAGCTTGAACTGCACGGTGTAGCGATCGAGCGCGCGCATGCCCTCGATGTCGGTGTCGTAGTCGAACTTGCCGCCGTCCAGCGCCTTCTTGCGCAGCTCCGACAGGCCGAGGATCTTTTCCTCTTCGATCCCGCTGACCAGCGGGCTCTTGTTCTTCGGATCCATGATCCGCTTGTAGCTGTACACCACGTCGGCCGCCGTCACTTCGCGGCGCTTGCCGCCGAAGGCCGGATCGTCGGCGAAGAAGATGCCCTTGCGCAGCTTCACGGTGAAGGTGCGAAAGTCGGCCGCGGTCTCGGGCATGCCGTCGGCCAGCACCGGCTTGACCTTCGCCGGCCGCGCCAGGTAGTCGTAGCCGTACAGCGCCTCGAAGATGTTCGCGGTGATGATGCGCGAGTACAGGTCGTTGAGCTGCGCCGGATCGAACCCGGTCTCGGCGACGGGGAACGCATAGCGCAGCACCTTCTCGGACGCGGCCGAGGCCGGCGCGCCCGCCAGCAGCGCACTGGCCACGGCCAGCAGCGCCAGCGCTCTCGAGAGCCCGGACATGGCTTAACCGGCGGCTGCGCCGTTGCGCGGCATCTTGCCCGCATCGACGTCGATGAACTGCCAGAAATCGCGGCGGAACGGATGCCGCTTGTAGCCCGCCACCCAGGGCTGCCACATGTCCGTCGCGATGCGGTGGACCTTCACCTTGTACGGCATGTAGGCGAACAGGATGCGCTGGGCCTCGTTGATCACCGCCAGGCGCTCGGGGCCATCGGGCATCACGGACTGCTTCTCGTACAGCGCGTCGAACTTCGGGTTCGAGAAGCGCGCGTGGTTCTGCTGGCCGGCCGACTTGCCGTAGCCGATCTCCAGCACACTGCCGCTGTCGGGCGTGGTGGCGGAGTTGCCGTAGCTCCACATCATCAGCTTGCCCGAGCGCGAATTGCGCAGCTGCTCCGGCCACTGGCCGATGCGCAGGTTCAGCTTCAGGCCCACGGCCGTGAGGTTCTTCTTCAGGATCTCGTCGAGCTCGCGGTAGTCGGCCTTCGAGAGCGTGTCGTAGTCCAGCACCAGCGGCTTGCCATCGGGCAGGTCGCGCCAGCCGTCGCCGTCCTTGTCGACGTAGCCGAACATGTCCAGCAACGCGATGGCCCGCGCGCGGTCGTGCGTGCCCATCTCGGAGCGGAACTTGGGGTCGTACAAGGTGGTGTTGGGCATGATGAAGCCCTGCGCCACGACGGCCTGCCCGCGGCGCGGCAGGCGCACTTCCTCGGCGCTGTTGATGGCCAGCCCGATCGCGCGCCGCAGCGCCACCTTGTCGGGCGTGTAGCCGCCCAGGATCGGGTTGGTCATCTGCATGTACAGGATGGTGAAGTCCGACAGCGGGACCTGCTCCATCTGGATGCCGCGCTTGACCAGGTTGGGCGCCAGCTTGTTGTTCGGGATGGCGTGATTGGCGAAGTTCTGCGGCAGCCGCTCCAGGAAGTCGTGCTCGCCGTTCAGGAAAGCCAGCCAGCGGGGCTGCGGCTCCTCGATGATGGAGACGACGACCTTGTCGAGGATGGGCAGCTTCCGGCCCTTGAGCTGCTTGAGGATCTCCGCTCCTGCGGCGTCCGAGGGCTCGGCCTCGAAGCGTTTCTCGCGGAACCTGGGATTGCGCACCAGCGTGATCCGCGACGCGCGGTTCCACTCCTTGAGCACGAACGGCCCGGTGCCCACCGGGTGCTCCATGATCGCGTCGCCGTATTTCTCGACCACCTCGCGCGCAACGATGCCCATGGTCGCCGGGTCCGCCAGCGCGTACATGAAGCGGGGCCGGGACTCGGCCAGCTTGATCTGCACCGTGTAGCGGTCGATGGCCCGCAGTCCCTCGATCTCGGTGTCGTAGTCGAACTTGCCGCTGGCCTCCGCCTTCTTGCGCAGGTCCGCGGTGCCGAGGATCTTTTCGTCCGCGAACCCGGAGAACTTGGGGCTCTTGTTCTTCGGGTCGAAGAAGCGCTTGAAGGTGTAGACGAAATCACTGGCCGTCAGCTCGCGCGGCTTGCCGCCGAAGGCCGGGTCGTCGGAGAAATGGATGCCCGGGCGCAAGCGGAACGTGAAGGTCCGGAAATCGGGGGCGACCACGGGCTCGCCGTCCGCCAGGTTGGGCACCATCTTCGCCGGGCGCGCGAGGTAGTCGTACTCGTACGGCGCCTCCAGGATGTGCGCGATGACGGCGGCGGAATAGAGGTCGTTGATCTGCGCCGGGTCGAAACCGGTTTCGGTGCCGAGAAAGGCATAGCGCAGGACTTTTTCAGGATTCGCAGCTTGGGCGCAGGCCGGGTGGGCCGCGCCGAGAGCCAGGCACAGGCTGGTGGCCAGTGCCCAGAAACGGGACTTCATGGTTGGAAACACCTATTCGGGGGTCGCAGGACGCAAGCATAATGCGCGCCGGGACGGCCGCCACGAGCGGTTACCCGAGGTCGAGTCCCGGCGTCATCCGCCAGCCCGCACAATTACACATGCTTTCATACATTTTCCGACGGATCCTGCAAATGATCCCGACCCTGGCAGGCGTCATCCTGCTGGTGTTCTTCCTCTTCAAGTACTTCGGCGACGACCCCGCAGAGATCCTCGGCGGCCTGCAGGCCACGCAGGAGCAGATCGATTCCATCCGCAGGCAGTTGGGCCTGGACCGTCCGGTGCTGGAGCAGCTCTGGCTGTTCGTGAAGAAGGTCGTCACCTTCGACTGGGGCGCCAGCTGGTCGACCAAGGAGACGGTGGCCAACATCTTCGCTACCCGCCTGCCGGCCACCCTGACCATCATGATTCCGATCCTGGTGCTGGAGGTGGGCCTGGCCATCGTCTGCGGCATGGCCGTCGCCTATGTGCGGGGCAGCCTGACCGACCGCCTGGTGATGATCATCAGCACCATCGCCCTCTCGATCAGCTTCCTGGTCTACATCATCATCGGCCAGTACCTCTTCGCCTTCCAGCTTGGCTGGTTCCCGGTGCAGGGCTGGACCGGCAGCACCTGGACCAACCTGATGGTCTATGCGCCGCTGCCGGTGATGCTGGCGGTGCTGGTGAGCCTGGCGCCGCACACCCGCCTGTACCGCAGCTTCTTCCTGGACGAGATCGGCCATGACTATGTCCGCACCGCCCGCGCCAAGGGCGTGCCGGAAAAGACCATCCTCTTCAAGCACGTGCTGCGCAACGCGATGATCCCCATCCTCACCAACGTGGCGACGCAGTTGCCCGGCGTTTTCATCGGCTCGTTCCTGATCGAGGTGTTCTTCTCGATCCCGGGCCTGGGCCGCGAGGTCTACGCCGCCGTCGGCCGTGGCGACTTCCCGGTGATCCAGGCGGTGACGATCTACCTGGCCGCGCTGACGATGGTGATCAACCTGATCACCGATGTGCTCTACAAGTTCGTCGATCCACGGGTGGTGCTCAAGTGAGCGCCGTGCCCGTCGCGACGGCCGACAACATCGAAGTGCCGGTGGCCCCGATCGCCCAGGCGCTGCCCAGATCCCCCAGCGTCTGGGCCCAGGCCTGGAAGCGCCTGCGCCGCGACCGGGTCGGCATGGTGTCGCTCTGGGTCGTGGGTGCCTTTCTGGTCATGGTGGTGCTGGCCCAGGTCGGCCTGCTGGCCGGCCAGTGGCAGCGCGAGGTGGGCGAACCTTTCGCGCCGCCGCACTTCGTCGGCGCGCAGGCCAAGGTGGCCGCGACGGTGGAAGCCCCGCGCCTGCCGAACGTCGACATCTCGGACATCGATCCGCTGGCGCCGTATTACAAGGAATGGAACGAGCGCGCCTCCAAGGTGCAGACCGTCGATGCGACCCGCGCCGCGACCCTGCCGTTCGGTGGCGACCGCATCGGCCGCGACGTGCTGTCCAAGGCCGTGAAGGGCGCGCAGGTGTCGATCCTGGTGGGCATCGCCGCGGCGTTCCTGGCGACCCTCATCGGCACCATGCTGGGCGCCGTCGCCGGTTATTTCGGCGGCAAGGTCGACGACGTCCTGGAGTGGCTCTACAACGTCTTCACGTCGATTCCGTACATCCTGCTGATCTTCGCGCTGGCGGCGGTGTTCAAGTACGGGCCGCTGGGCAAGGTCTTCTCCAGCAGCATCGTGCCGGTGGTGGCGATCCTGGGCATCGTCGGCTGGACCGGCATCTACCGGCTGGTGCGCGCCGAATACATCAAGCACCGCAACCGCGAGTACGTCCGCGCCGCCGAAGCGATCGGCGCCAGCCACGCTGCGCGCATGTTCGGCCACATCCTGCCCAACATCAGCCACGTGGTGCTGGTGCAGCTCAGCCTCCATGTCGTCAGCTTCATCAAGGCCGAAGTGATCCTGTCGTTCCTGGGCCTGGGCGTGCCGATCGACATGGTCAGCTGGGGCACGATGCTGGCCGAGGCCCAGACCGAGCTGGTGCTCGGCAAATGGTGGCAACTGGTCGCCGCCACCGCCTTCATGGCCACCTTCGTCACCGCGTTCGCGCTGCTCACCGATGCACTGCGCGACGCGATGGACCCCAAACTGCGCTAGGACGACACGATGAGTTCCCTGATCGAAGTGCGCGACCTGCGCGTGAGTTTCCGCATGGGCCGCGAAGTGCACGAGGCCGTGCGGGGCGTGAGTTTCGACATTCCCGCCAATACCACCGTGGCCCTGGTGGGCGAGTCGGGCAGCGGCAAGAGCGTGACCGCGATGAGCATCGTGCGGCTGTTGCCCGAGAACGCCATCGTCGGCGCGGACAGCCACATCTTCTACGAGGGCCGCGACCTCGCGCACAACAGCGCCGAGGAAATGCGGCAGCTGCGCGGCAAGGACATCTCCGTCGTGTTCCAGGAGCCGATGAGCTCGCTCAACCCGGTGTTCCCGGTCGGCGAGCAGATCGCCGAGGTGCTGCGCGTCCACGCCGGCATGACGCCGCGCCAGGCGCGCCACCGGGCGCTGGAGCTGCTGGAGGAAGTGGGCATCCCCGAGCCGCGGGCGCGGCTCGATTCCTATCCGCACGAACTGTCCGGCGGCCAGCAGCAGCGGGTGATGATCGCCATCGCCATCGCCTGCGAGCCCAAGCTGCTGATCGCCGACGAGCCGACCACCGCGCTGGACGTCACCGTGCAGCGGCAGGTGGTCGACCTCCTGGCCCGGCTGCAGGAGAGGCACCGCATGAGCGTGCTGTTCATCAGCCACGACCTCGGGCTGGTGGGCGAGATCGCCCGCAACGTGGTCGTGATGCGCAACGGCGAGGTGCGCGAATCCGGCCCGGTGGCCGAGATCTTCAGCGCGCCGAAGGACGCCTACACGCGGGCGCTGCTGGCGTGCCGGCCGCCGCTCGACACCAAGCCGCGCCGGCTGCCGGTGATCGACGACATCATGAACAACAAGCCGGTCAGCGGCGAGCAGCGCCAGTCGGTGGATGTCACCGCCAGCGGCCCGGCCCTGATCGAGGTGGCGGGCCTGCGCAAGGACTACCGCCTCAAGGACGGCCTGTTCCGGCACAAGACCATCGGCGCCGTGAAGCTGGCCGACTTCTCGCTGCACAAGGGCCGCACGCTCGGCGTGGTCGGCGAGTCCGGCTCGGGCAAGACCACCATCGGCATGATGCTGACGCGGCTGACCGACGCCACCGATGGCAGCATCCTGTTCGAGGGCCGGGACCTGGCGACGCTGGGGGCCGCGGCGATGCGGCCGTACCGGCGCCGGATCCAGATCATTTTCCAGAACCCCTATGCCAGCCTGAACCCGCGCTTCACCGTCGGCCAGATCCTGATGGAGCCGATGCGCATCCACGGCATCGGCGCCAGCGACGACGAGCGGGCCCGCCTGGCCCTGGGCTGGCTGGAGAAGGTCGGCCTGCCGGCGCTGGCCTTCGGCAAGTACCCGCACGAGTTTTCCGGCGGCCAGCGCCAGCGCATCGCAATCGCACGCTGCCTGACCATGCAGCCCGAGATCATCGTCTGCGACGAGAGCGTGAGCGCGCTCGACGTCAGCGTGCAGGCCACCGTGCTGAACCTGCTGCTGGACCTGCAGGAGGAGTTCGGCCTGACCTATGTCTTCATCAGCCACGACCTGGCGGTGGTCAAGTACATGGCCGACGACATCCTGGTGATGAACCAGGGCGAGATCGTCGAGCGCGGCACCTCCGACGAGATCTATTCCAACCCGCGCCATCCCTATACGCAGCAGCTGCTGGCCGCGATTCCGCGCGGCTACCAGGGCGCCGCCCCGGGACTTGCGGCGGCCTGACGGCACCATGGTCCTGCGCTTGCTGTGGGCCGGGCTCGCGTTGCTGCTGGCGTTCGCCGCGGGCGCGGCCGAGGTCGACCCGGTGCCGACGCGCGCGCTGCACGCGTTGTTCGACCGCCAGTGGGAGGACGTGTCGCAACGTTTCCCCGAAGGCAGCACCTACCGCGGCGAGGACCGCTACAACGACCGGCTGTCCGACGAGTCGGCCGAGGCGATCGCGGCTTACGACGCCCAGGTGCGGCGCTGGCTGGACGAGGCCCGCGCCATCGCGCGGGACCGGCTGGCGCCCGCCGACCGGGTGTCGCTCGACCTGTTCATCGGCAAGCTGCAGCGGCAGGTCGACGAGCAGGCGTTCCCGGGCTACCGCAGCATGTATTTCGGCGCGCTCGGCGGCGCCCAGTCCGGCTTCGGCGAGCTGCTCAAGGTCACGCCGGTGCGCGACCAGCGGCAGGCCGGGCAGCTGTTGCAGCGCATCGCCGCCTATCCGCGGCAGGTGGACCAGCAGATCGCGGCGATGCGCCGCGGCATGGCGCTGGGCTGGGTCGCCTCGCGGGACGTGCTGGACCGCGTGCTGACGCAGATCGACGACCAGCTGCCGGCGCAGCTGCAAGAAGGCCCGTTCTACGCACCGTTCCTGCGGCTGGGGAACGAGATCCCCGCCGCCGAACGTGCCGCGTTGCAGGCCGAGGGCCGCGCCGCGATCGAGCGCCACGTGCTGCCCGCGATGCGCCGGCTGCGGGCCTTCGTCGTCGACGAGTACCGGCCGCGGGCGCCGGCCGACGGCGCCATTCGCAACTACCCCGACGGCGACCGGGCGTACGACATGCTGGTGCGCCAGCAGACCACGACCGCGCTCTCCGCCGACGAGATCCACGCCATCGGCCAGCGCGAGCTGGCGCGCTTGCGCGCGGAGATGGAAGCGGTGCTGCGGCAGACGAACTTCGAGGGCAGCTTTGCCCGGTTCATCGACTACCTCAACACCGACCCGAAGTTCTTCCACGCGAGCCCCGACGCCCTGCTGGCCGGCTACCGCGACATCGCCAAGCGCATCGACGCCGAGGTGCCGCGCCTGTTCGCGGAGCTGCCGCGCGCTCCTTACGGCGTGCGGGCGATGCCCGACTTCGCGGGGCCGGACGCGGCGGAGTACTACGACGGCCCGGCCCGCGACGGCAGCCGCGCGGGTTTCTTCAACGCCAACACGGCCGGCTGGCGCACCCGCCCGACCTGGCGCATGGCGACGCTCACCGCACACGAAGCCGTTCCCGGCCACCACCTGCAGATCGCGCGCGCCACCGAGCTGCGGGCGCTGCCGCAGTTCCGGCGCGGGGGTGGTTACACCGCCTTCGTCGAAGGCTGGGCCGTGTACGCGGAGACGCTGGGCCGCGACATCGGCCTCTACGACGATCCGTACAGCCTGTTCGGCCACCTGCAGTGGCAGGCTTTCCGCGCCGCGCGGCTGGTGGTGGACACCGGCATCCATCGCCTGGGCTGGAGCCGCTCGCAGGCGGTCGATTTCATGGTGGAGCGCACCGGCTTCGGCCGTGGGTTCGTGACGGCGGAAGTGGACCGCTACACCTCCATCCCCGGCCAGGCGCTGGGCTACATGATCGGCAAGCTCAGGATCGATGCGTTGCGCGATCGGGCCCGGGCTCAGCTGGGCGCGCGCTTCGACCTGCGCCGCTTCCACAACGCCGTGATCGACCAGGGCGCGCTGCCGCTGGACACCCTCGACCGCCTGATCGACGAATGGATCGCCACCGAACTGGCCGCACCGCGGCAAGGAACCAAATGACCTTCCTCACCCGCCCCCTCGCGCTGCTGGCCGCCGTGCTGGCCCTGGCCGCGCCGGCCGCCTGGAGCCAGCCGGTCGACATCCCGATCCCGGACATTCCTTATGCGAAGTTCGTCCTGAAGAACGGCCTGACGCTGCTGGTGCACGAGGACCACAAGCTGCCGGTGGTTGCCGTCAACACCTGGTACCACGTCGGCTCCAAGAACGAGAAGCCCGGCAAGACCGGCTTCGCCCACCTGTTCGAGCACCTGATGTTCAGCGGCAGCGAGAACTTCGACAAGACCTACATCTCGGCGATGCATGGCATCGGCGCCACCAGCCTGAACGGCACGACCAGCAACGACCGCACCAATTACTTCCAGAACGTGCCGACGTCGATGCTCGATTACGCGTTGTTCGCGGAGAGCGACCGGATGGGTCACCTGCTCGGCGTGCTGGACCAGAAGAAGCTGGACCTGCAGCGCGGCGTGGTGCAGAACGAGAAGCGCCAGGGCGAGAACCAGCCCTACGGCGTGCTGCGCGAAATCTGGCCGCCCAACCTCTATCCGCCGGGCCATCCCTATTCGTGGTCGGTGATCGGCTCGATGCAGGACCTGGACGCGGCCTCGATGGCCGACGTGCAGCAGTGGTTCCGCACCTACTACGGCCCGAACAACGTGGTGCTGGTGCTGGCCGGCGACATCACGCCCGCGGTGGCGCTGCAGAAGGTCGAGAAGTACTACGGCGACATCCCTCCCGGCCCGCCGCTGACCAGGCACCAGGCCTGGGTCGCCAAGCGCAGCGGAACCCACCGCGTCGTGGCGCAGGACCGGGTGCCGCAGGCGCGGCTGTACCGCGTCTGGAATGTGCCGGGCACCAACACGCCGGACGAGGCATTGCTCGACCTGGGCGCCCAGGTGCTCGGTGGCGGCAAGACCTCGCGGCTGTACCAGCGCCTGGTTTACCGTGACCAGCTTGCCACCAGCGCCACCGCCTCCAACGATGGCAGCGAGATCGCGGGGAATTTCGACCTGACGCTCACGGCCCGTCCGGGCGGCGACCTGCGCCGGGTGGAAAGCGCCGCCGACGAGGAACTGCGCGCCCTGCTGCGCAGCGGGCCGACCGACGCGGAGCTGCGGCTGGCCAAGACGGTGATCCTGGCGCGCTACGCGCGCATCACCGAGCGCGTCGGCGGCTTCGGCGGCAAGAGCGACCTGCTGGCCTCCTGCATGACGTACACCGGCAATCCGGATTGCTACAAGGTCTACCTGCAGCGGATCCAGGCCGCCACGCCGCAAGCGGTCCGCAAGGCGCTGAACGACTGGCTCGCCGACGGCGACCTGCTGATCGAGATCCAGCCGTACGCCGCCGGACCGGCCAGCGCGGCCAGCCTCGATCGCAGCAAGGGCGCGCCACTGGGCCAGCCGGAAGCGCTCAAGCTGCCGCCGGTGCAGACCGCGGTGCTGTCCAACGGGCTGAAGGTGGTGCTGGCCGAGAGCCATGCGGCGCCGGTGGTCAATCTTTCGCTGCTGGTCGACAGCGGCCATGCGGCCGACCCGGCCGGCCTGCCGGGCCTGACCAGCCTGACGCTGCGCATGATGGAGGAGGGGACGACCAGCCGCAGCGCGATGCGGATCAGCGAGGAGCTCGAAGCGCTCGGCGCCACGTTCGGCACCAGCGCCAACCTGGACGGAGCGTTCGTCTCCATGAATGCACTGAAGGCCACGCTGCCCAAGGCCATCGCCATCTATGCGGACCTGGTGCTGCATCCGGCCTTCGCCGCCAGCGAGCTCGAGCGGATCAGGAAAGAGCAGCTGGCCGGCATCCAGCGCGAGAAGACCAACCCGCAGACCATGGCGATGCGCGTCCTGCCGGCGTTGCTGTACGGCAAGGACCACGGCTATGCACATCCGGCCTCGGGCACCGAGGCGGCCGTCGCCCGCATCGCTCGCGACGACCTGGTGCGGTACCACGGCGCCTGGTTCCGCCCCAACAACGCGACGCTGCTGGTGGTGGGCGACACCACGCTGGCGGCCATCACGCCGCTGCTGGAGAAGGCCTTCGCCGGCTGGAGCGCCGGCGCCCCGCCGGCCAAGAGCCTGGGCCAGGCCCGCGAGCCGCAACAGACGACCGTCTACCTGATGGACCGGCCCGGCGCGCAGCAGAGCGTGATCTATGGCGCACAGCTGACGCAGCCGCTCACGCCGCAGGAACGGGTGCAGCTGCAGGTGGTTAACGGCATCTTCGGCGGCACCTTCAGCTCGCGCATCAACATGAACCTGCGGGAGGACAAGCACTGGTCGTACGGTGTGTCCAGCCAGATCGTGCCGGCGGTGGGCCAGCGCACCTTCTTCACCCGTTCGCCGGTGCAGACCGACAAGACCCGCGAGGCGCTGCAGGAACTGGTGCGCGAATACGGCGACATGGCGGGCGCCAGGCCGATCGGCGCGCCGGAACTGCGCGCCGCGCAGGAGCGGGAGGCGCTCGGACTGCCCGGGTCGTTCGAGACCGCCAGCCAGTTGAGCAGTGCCTATGCGAACGTCCTGCAATACGGCTTGCCGCCGGACTTCTACAACACGTACACGTCGACCGTGATGGCCCTCACGCCGGACCAGGCGAACGCGCTGGCCCGCCGGACCATCGTTCCGGGCCGGCTGGTCTGGGTGGTGGTGGGCGACATGAGCAAGGTCGAGGCCGGGATCCGCGAGCTGAAGCTCGGGCCGGTCTTTAAGATCGACGCCGACGGCAATCCGGTCAATTGACCGCTACTTCAGCAGGTATTCCTGGATGAAGCGCACCGTGGCATAGAACTGGAAATCGCGGTTCTTGCGCTTGGCGAAGCCATGGCCCTCGTCGTTGGCCATCAGGAACCATACCGGCGTCTTGCCTTCGCGCACCGCGGCGACCATCTGCGTCGCTTCGCTGGCCGGCACCCGCGGATCGTTCTTGCCCTGGATCACGAACAGCGGCTTGCCGATGCTGGCGGCCTTGGTCATGGGCGCGATGCGCAGCAGGAACTCGCGCATCTTCGGGTCGCGCTCGTCGCCGTATTCGACCCGGCGCAGGTCGCGCCGGTAGCTCTCCGTGTTCTCCAGGAACGTCACCAGGTTCGACGGTCCCACGACGTCGATGGCGCAGCAGATCCGGTCGCTGTAGTTGGCCGCCACGGCAAGCGTCATGTGGCCACCGTAGCTGCCGCCGGTGACCAGGACGCGGTCGGCGTCGAGCCCGGGCTGGGCCTTGATCCAGTCCAGCAGGGCGGCGATGTCCTTGTACGAATCCTCGCGCAGGAAGCCGTTGTCCAGCTTGACGAAGGTCTTGCCGTAGCCGGTGGAGCCACGCACGTTGGGAAAGATGATGGCGATGCCCAGTTCGTCGAGCAGGTAGTTGTCGCGGCCCAGGAAGCGTGGCCGCGACTGGCCTTCGGGCCCGCCGTGGATGTCGATGATCACCGGCCGCTTGCCGGCAAAGCGCGCCGGCGGCCGGTACAGAAAGCCGGTGATGGTGCGGTCGTCGAAGCTTTTCCAGGCGACCGGCTGGGCCTGCGCGAACGCCGACGTGTCCAGGCCGCCGGTCTCGCTGGCGGTCCAGCGCGTGATCCGGCCGTTGCCGGTGTCGAGCGAATACACGTCGGCGGTCGACCTGGCCGTGGCCAGCGTGAAGCCGAGGTCGCGGTTGTTGGCGTGCCAGACGGCGCCGTAGATCACGCCCACCGGAAGCTGCGGCGCCTTCAGCTCGCGCCCGCGCGCCGTGTCCATCACGTGCAGCCGGCTCACGCCTGCCTCGTTGGTGATGAAGGCGAGCTTGCGGCCGTCGCGGGACAGGTCGAAGTGGTCGACGTTCCAGGGAATGTGCGTGGTCAGGTAGCGATGGCTGGACGTGCGCAGGTCCAGGTAGGCCAGCCGCGTGAACTCGAAGTCGCGGTCGGTCGTGACGTACAGGCCCTTGCCGTCGTGGCTGAAGCGGGCGCCGTCGTACAGCACCGGCCCGGCGCCGCCCGCGGGCGTCAGCAGCCGCTTCTCTCCGGTCGCGGCGTCGACCAGCCACAGCCTGGCTTCATTGACCGAAACGAATTCGAACAGCGCGATCTGCCTGCCGTCGGGCGACCAGTCGGCCGCTGCCCAGCCGCCGCCTTCGAGCTGGGTGAGCAGCCGGTCGCTGGCGGGATGGTCCGGGTCCATGGCGTACAGGTCCACGTCCTTGCCATTGCGGCGGGTGGATCCGTAGGCGATGCGGGTGCCGGTCCGGTTCCACACCGGGTCCTGGTTGCGCGACTTGCCGTCGGTGAGCAGGGTCACCTCGCCGGTGGCCGCGTCCTGCCGATAGAGCTGGTACCACTCGCCGCCGCCGACGTCCTTGCTGAAGACGAAAGAGCGGCCCGACACCGGCTGGAAATCGGCGCCCCGGATCCGGTCCGGGAAGAAGGTCAGCTGGGTGCGCGCCCCCATCGGCTGGCTGACGCGGTGCACCTGGTTGGTCTCGGCGAAGCGCGTGGTGATCAGCATCTCGCGCCGCGTCGGGTGCCAGCTTTGCAGGCCGGCGGAGCGGAACTCGGCGTAGCGCCCGATCTGCTGCGCCATGGCGGCGGGAATGGGCGGGATGCCTTCGACCACCAGGTTGTCCGGCGGGGCGATCGTCTGGGGCTGGGCCAGCGCCGGTGCGGCGCCGGCGGACAGTGCCGCCAGGACCAGTGCAACTGCGATTCTTCGTCCGGTAGTCGTCATCGGTGGCCTCCCCTGCAAGGTCTCAGTGCCCGTGGTAGCCGGTGACCCGCTCGACCTCGTTCTTCGAGCCCAGGATCACCGAGACCCGCTCGTGCAGCTTGCCCGGCTGGATGTCCAGGATGCGCTGCCTGCCGTTGGTGGCCGCGCCGCCGGCCTGCTCGATCAGCCAGCTCATGGGATTGGCCTCGTACATCAGGCGCAGCTTGCCCGGCTTGTCCGGCTCGCGCTTGTCCCAGGGGTACATGAAGATGCCGCCGCGCGACAGGATGCGGTGCACGTCGGCCACCATCGACGCGATCCAGCGCATGTTGAAGTCCTTGCCGCGCGGGCCGTCCTTGCCCTGCAGGCATTCGTCGATGTAGCGCTTCACCGGTTCGTCCCAGTGCCGCATGTTGCTCATGTTGATCGCGAATTCCTTCGTGTCCTCGGGAATGCGCACGTCTTCCTGGGTCAGGACGAAGGAGCCCTGTTCGCGGTCCAGCGTGAACATGGCCACGCCGTCGCCGACGGTGAGCACCAGCGTGGTCTGCGGGCCGTAGACGCAGTAGCCGGCCGCCACCTGCTGGCGCCCCGGCTGCAGGAAGTCGCCTTCGTCCACGCCGCGGTCGCCCTCGGGCATCTTCAGCACGCTGAAGATGGTGCCGATGCTGACGTTGACGTCGATGTTGCTGGAGCCGTCGAGCGGGTCGAACAGCAGCAGGTATTCGCCCTTGGGGTAGCGGTTGGGCACCACATAAATGCCTTCCATTTCCTCGGAGGCCATGGCCGCCAGGTGGCCGCCCCATTCGTTGGCCTCGATCAGCACCTCGTTGGCGATGATGTCCAGCTTCTTCTGCATCTCGCCCTGGACGTTCTCGGTCTCGGCCGAGCCGAGCACGCCGCCGAGCGCGCCCTTGTTGACGGCCTGGCTCACGCTCTTGCAGGCCCGCGCCACCACTTCGATCAGCAGCCGCAGCTGCGACGGGATGTGGCCGTGGACGCGCTGCTGTTCGACCAGGTAGCGGGTGAGGGAGATTCGTTGGGACATGGTTTTCCTTTTGCCCGTTCGCCCTGAGCCTGTCGAAGGGCTTCGACCGGCTCAGCCCGAACGGAAATCAATCTGCCAGGGCGCGCGTGACGACTTCGCGCACGTCGTTGCTCAAATCGGGTTTCGCTGCGACGCGGGCGATGGCTTCGCGGGCGGCGCCGCGCAGCGGCTCGACCAGCTTCTTCCAGCGGTCCAGCGCGCGCGCCAGCCGGGCCGCGACCTGCGGGTTGATGGCGTCGAGCTCCAGCACGCGGTCGCCCCAGTACACGTAGCCCGCCGCGTCGGCGCGGTGGAACGCCCCCGGGTTGGCGCTGCAGTAGCTGAAGATGACGCTGCGCGCGCGGTTCGGATTGCGGATGTTGAAGTCCGGATGGTTCATCAACTGCTTCACCGCCGGCAGCACGTTGCCGCCGCGATCGGGCGCGCCGGCCTGCAGCGCGAACCACTTGTCCAGCACCAGCGGCTCGTCCTTGAACAGGGCGTGGAAGCGTTGCAGCGCCGGCCCCGCCAGTTCATGGCCGCCGATCACCAGAGCCGACAGCGCGTTGAAGCGGTCGGTCATGTTGCTGGCGTCCTTGAAGCGCTGGTAGGCCTTGCCGGGCCAGACGGTGTCGCCGGTGGAACGGGCGGCCAGGCACAGGTGGGTGAGCGCCATGCCGGTGAGGGCGCGCCGGCCCGACGAGACCGGATCGGGCGAATAGCCGCCGGTGTCGCTGTGGTTCTCGAAGGCCCACTGCCAGTCCTCGGCCAGGGCCTGCGCGATCTGCTGGCGCATCGCTTCGCGCACCGCGTGGATGCGCTGCGGATCGACGGCCTCGAGCTGCTCGCCCAGGTAGGTTTCGGCCGGCAGCGTGAGCGCCAGGTCCTTGAACGCGGCATCCAGGGTCGGATGGCGCAGGATGGTGCGCATCGCATCGAGGTAGGGCTGGTCGAGCCGGATGTCCGCCGCCGCCAGACCGGGCTGGGCGATGAACGCCAGCGCCCGGTTGACCGCCAGCCGCTGGCCGGCCTCCCAGCGGTTGAACGGATCGGTGTCATGGGCCAGCAGCGTCAGCAGCTGCGTGTCGGTGTAGGCGTGCTCCAGGATCACCGGGGCCGAGAAGCCGCGCAGGATCGAGGGCACCGGCTCCTGGCCGATGCCGGTGAAGGTCAGGGTCTCGCTGGCCTGGGTCAGCACGTGCATCCGGCTCGCGAGCTCGCTGCCGTCGGCGCCCAGCAGGCCGAGCCCGACCGGGATCACGAACGGTTCCTTCTGCGGCTGGCCCGGCGTGGCCGGGCAGCTTTGCGCGAGCGTCAGGTGGTAGACGCCGGCCGCGGCGTCGTACTGCGACGTCGCCGTGACCCGGGGCGTGCCGGCCTGGCTGTACCAGCGCTTGAACTGGGGCAGCAACTGCTCGAGCTGCGAGCCCGGGTTGGCGTCGGCGATCGCCTGGGCGAAGTCGTCGCAGGTCACGGCGTGGCCGTCATGGCGCTGGAAGTACAGCGTCATGCCCTTGGCGAAACCGTCGCGCCCGAGCGGATCGGACGCGTCGTTGCCGACGAGGGTCTGCATCATGCGCACGACCTCGGCGCCCTTTTCGTACACCGTGACGGTGTAGAAGTTGTTGATCTCCAGGTACTGGTCGGGCCGCACCGGGTGCGCCATCGGGCCGGCGTCTTCCGGGAACTGCGCCGTGCGCAGCACGCGGACGTCCTCGATCCGCTTGACGGCGCGGGCCGACGGCTCGCTGGCCAGGTCCTGCGAGAACTCCTGGTCGCGAAAGACGGTGAGGCCCTCCTTCAGCGAGAGCTGGAACCAGTCGCGGCAGGTCACGCGGTTGCCGCTCCAGTTGTGGAAGTACTCGTGGCCCACGACCGACTCGATGTTGGAAAAGTCGGCGTCGGTGGCGGTGGCCTGGCTCGCCAGCACGTACTTGGTGTTGAAGATGTTCAGGCCCTTGTTCTCCATCGCGCCCATGTTGAAGTCGCTGGTGGCGACGATCATGAAGCGCTCGAGGTCCAGCGACAGGCCGAACCGGGCCTCGTCCCAGGCCACGGAATCCATCAGGGCATTCATCGCGTGCTCGGTCTTGTCCAGGTCGCCGGGACGCACGTAGACCTGCAGCAGGTGGTCCTTGCCGGCGCGCGAGGTGATGCGCTGCTCGCGGCACACCAGCGAGCCCGCCACCAGCGCGAACAGGTAGCTGGGCTTGCGAAATGGATCGACCCATTTGGCGAAATGGCGGCCGTCGTCCAGCGCGCCTTGCTCCACCAGGTTGCCGTTGGACAGCAGCACCGGAAAGCGGGCCTTGTCGGCCCGCAGCGTGACGGTGTAGCTGGCCATCACGTCGGGGCGGTCCAGGAAATAGGTGATGCGGCGGAAACCTTCGGCTTCGCACTGGGTGAAGAACGAGTCGTTGCTGACGTACAGGCCCATCAGCTTGGTGTTCCTGGCCGGCGCGCAGGTGGTGAAGATTTCCAGTTCGAACGGCTCGTTGCCTTCGGGCAGGTTCTCCAGCACCAGCTGGCCGCCGTCGATCTTGAACGAGGTGCCCTGGCCGTTGACCAGCACCCGCGACAGGTTCAGCTCCTCGCCGTCCAGGCGCAGCGGCTGCGCCGCCACGTCCGGGTTGCGGCGCAGCTTCATCTTGTTCAGGACCCGGGTCTTGGCCGGGTCCAGGTCGAAGCACAGGTCCACGGTGTCGATCCAGAACGCCGGCGCCTGGTAATCGGCACGGTAGATCACGCTGTTTTGTCCGTCACGCATCGAGTGTCTCCAGGAAATTCGTTGTCATCAGTTCTTCATAGTCGTGCACCTGCGCCACCACGTGGGCGCCGGCCAGTTCGGCGGGGCTGTGGGTGGTGCAGACGGCGATCGCCCGCATGCCGGCCCGGCGCGCCGCCTCGATGCCCAGCGGGGCGTCCTCGAACACGATGCAAGCGGCCGCCGCCACGCCGATCCGCCGCGCGGCTTCCAGGAAGATCGCCGGTTCGGGCTTGCCGGGCAGGCCCTCGTCGCCGCCGACCACGGCCAGCGGCGCCGGCGCCATCTGCAGCCGGTCCATCACGAAGGCGATGTTGTGGCGGTCGCCGGCGGTGCCGACGGCCACCTTCAGCCCGCGCTCGGCCGCCCGCCGCGCGAAGGCGCGAAAGCCCCGCACCTCGGCGAACACCGGCGCGAACAGTTCGCGGTAGATGCCTTCCTTCTCGGCCACCAGCTTCAGCGCCTCGCCGTCGGCCAGCTGGCGGCCGAACAGTTCATGCATGCATTCGACGCCGTTGCGGCCCGTGGTCCGGCGCAGCACCTCGTCCACCTCCATCGCGATGCCATGGCGGCGCGTGAACTCGCCCCAGCTCTTCGCATGGAACGGCATGGAATCGACCATGGTGCCGTCCATGTCGAAAATAAAGGCCCCCACGGTCGTCACTTCGTGTACTCCCTGCCCCCCGCGGGGGCGCTCGCACCTTGGGGCGGCCCTGCGGTGCTCGGTTGGGCCCCGGTCTTCATCAGACGCCCTGCTTCAGCGAGGCTTCGATGAACTGGTCCAGGTCGCCGTCCAGCACCTTCTGGGTCGCCGACACTTCCACGCCGGTGCGCAGGTCCTTGATCCGGCTGTTGTCCAGGACATAGCTGCGGATCTGGTGGCCCCAGCCGACGTCGGTCTTGGTGTCCTCGAGCTTTTGCTGTTCTTCCATCTGCTTTCGCATCTCATGGTCGTACAGCCGCGACCTCAGTCGCTTCCAGGCGACGTCGCGGTTGCTGTGCTGGCTGCGGCTGTCCTGGCACTGCACCACGATGTTGGTCGGGATGTGCGTGAGCCGCACCGCCGAATCGGTCTTGTTGATGTGCTGGCCGCCGGCGCCGCTGGCCCGGTAGGTATCGACGCGAACATCGGCCGGGTTGATGTTGATCTCGATCGAGTCGTCGACCTCCGGATAGACGAACACGCTGGCGAAGCTGGTGTGGCGCCCGCCCGAGGAGTCGAACGGCGACTTGCGCACCAGCCGGTGCACGCCGGTTTCGGTGCGCAGCAGGCCGAAGGCGTACTCGCCTTCGATCTTGATCGTCGCGCCCTTGATGCCGGCCGTGTCGCCCGGGGTCTCGTCCTCGATCGTGGTCTTGAAGCCCTTGCGCTCGGCGTACTTCAGGTACTGGCGCAGCAGCATGCTGGCCCAGTCGCACGCCTCCGTGCCGCCGGCGCCGGCCTGGATGTCCAGGAAGGCGTTCAGCGGATCGGCCGGCTTGTTGAACATGCGCCGGAATTCCAGCGCCTCGACGTCCGTGGCCAGCTTGGCGGTCTCGGCCTCGATGGTCTTGAGGCCGGCTTCGTCGCCGTCCTCCTTGCTCATCTCGAACAGCTCGAGGTTGTCCGACAGCTCGCTGGTGAGCCTGCCGAGCATCACCACCACGTCTTCCAGCTGCTTTCGTTCCCGGCCCAGTTCCTGGGCCTTCTTGGGGTCGTTCCAGACCTGCGGGTCTTCCAGCGAGGCGACGACCGTCCTCAGGCGCTCCGATTTGGCATCGTAGTCAAAGATACCCCCGGAGCGCTTGGGTGCGCGCTGCGAGGTCGGCCAGCTGGGTGCCGATGAGATTGGTGCGTTCTGCTTCCATGTGATACATCCTTGTGAACCCGCGATTTTCTCATGCCGGCTGCAGCGGCAGGCGGACGGTGAATTCCGCCCCCTGGCCGGGCTCGCTGCGCACGCTGATCTGGCCGCCGTGGGCGCGCACGATGTGCCGGGTGATGAACAGGCCCAGCCCCAGCCCCGCCACCTTGCGGGCGTCGTCGGTGCGCTCGAACTGGCCGAAGATGCGCTCCTGGTCGGCCTGGGCGATGCCCATGCCGCCGTCCTTGACCACCAGCACCGCCTGGCCGGCCGCGGCCTCGAGCCGCACCGACACCGGCTTGCCGGTGCCGTAGCGCAGGGCGTTGGTCAGCAGGTTGATGATGACCTGCTCGACGCGGAACTCGTCGCACACCAGCGCCAGCGTGTCGGGGGCGTCGAGCAGCAGCTGCGAGCCGGCCGCCAGCGCCGGATCCATCAGGCTGTCGATCACGCCGCGGGTGATGACGGCCAGGTCGGCCGGGGCGTAGGACATCGCCAGCGTGCCGGTGCGCAGGCGCGAGACGTCCAGCATGTCGTCGATCAGCCGCACCATGCTGCGAATCTGGCGCTCGTCGCGGTCCACCATCTTGCGCAGGGTCGGCAGGTCGGACTGCCTGACCTCGCCGGTCAGGATCTTCTTGCGCATCTGCACCTGCAGGAACAGCGTGTTGAGCGGCGTGCGCAGCTCGTGCGACACCATCGACATGAAGTCGTCACGCATGGTGACGGCACGCCGCAGCTGCTGCTGGGCCTCTTCGAGGGCCAGCCGCTGGCGGAACAGCTCGACGAACACGCTGACCTTGCTGCGGACCGCGTGCGGGTCGAGCGGCTTGTACAGGAAGTCGACGGCGCCGGTCTCGTAGCCGTGGAAGGCATAGGCGCTGTCGTGGCCGGCGGCCGTGACGAACACGATCGGAATCCGGCGGGTGCGCTCGGTGCCGCGCATCAGCTGCGCCAGCTCGAAGCCGTTCATGCCCGGCATCTGCACGTCGAGGATGGCGACCGCGAACTCGTGTTCCAGCAGCATCGACAGCGCCTGCTCGCCCGACGTGGCGCAGAAGACCTCGCGGCCCTCGCCACGCACCAGCGCCTCCAGCGCGACCAGGTTCTCGTTCAGGTCGTCGACCAGCAGGATGTTCGCCACGCCCGGTGCCGTCATGACCGCCTCCCCAGCCGTTCCAGGACCGCGCGCAGGCCCGCCAGCGGCAACACGAAGTCCGGCTGCGCCAGGTCCAGCGCCGCCTGCGGCATGGTGGGGTAGGCAGCTTGCGCCGGGTCCTGGACCAGCGCCAGGCCGCCGGCCTGCTTGATGCAGCGCAAGCCGTGGGCGCCGTCGTGGTTGGCGCCGGTCAGCACCAGCGCCACGGCGCCGTCGCCGTAAGCGTCGGCGCACGACTCGAACAGGACGTCGATCGAGGGCCGCGAGTAGAGCACCGGCGGGTCGCAGCTGAGGGAAAAGGTCTGGTCGCTGTCCACCAGCAAATGGTAGCCGGGCGGGGCGAAGTAGAAGATTCCCGGCTCGACCGGGGCGTGGGGCTGCGCCTCCTGCACGGGGCGGCCGAGGCGGCGGCCGAACACGTCCGCCAGCTGGCTGGCGTGGCCCTCGGGCAGGTGCAGCACGATGACGAGCGGCAGCGGGTAGGGCACCGGCAGGCCTTCGAGGAGCGCGAACAGGGCGTCGATGCCGCCGGCCGAGGCGCCGATGGCGACCAGGTCGGCGTCATGCCGGAACTGGGGCGGGAGCTGCCGATTCATCGGACCTCCGCGGTCTTGCGGTACAGCCGCTGCGCTTTTTCCACCGGCTCGAAGGCGTCCCGGAACGCGGAAAAATCCAGGCTCTCGCGCGAGCCCAGGCCCAGGAAGCCGCGGTGCGACAGCGACTCGTGGAACAGGCCGAGCGCGCGGTCCTGCAGCTTGCGGTTGAAGTAGATCAGCACGTTGCGGCACGACACCAGCTGCGTCTCCGAGAACACGCTGTCGGTGGCCAGGCTGTGGTCGGCGAAGGTGATGGCGTCGCGCAGCTTCTTGTCGAACAGCGCGCCGCCGTAGCCGGCCGTGTAGTAGTCGGAGAAGCTGCGCAGGCCGCCGGCCTGCTGGTAATTGGCGGTGTAGCCCTGCATGGTGTCCAGCGGATAGATGCCCTGGCGTCCCTTGTCCAGCGAGGCCGGATTGATGTCGGTGGCATAGATGATGGCGCGATCGAGCAGGCCTTCCTCGTGCAGCAGGATGGCCAGCGAATACGCCTCCTGCCCGGTGCTGCAGCCGGCCACCCAGACCTTGAGCGACGCATAGGTGCGCAGCACCGGCACCACGTGGCGCCGCAGCGCCAGGAAGTAGGCCGGGTCGCGGAACATCTCGCTGACCGGGACGGTGAGGTATTGCAGCAGCTGCGCGAAGGCTTGCGGCTCGTGCAGGATCCGCTCCTGCAGCGCGGAGACCGTCGGCAGCCCGAGCTGGCCGATCGCGTACAGCATGCGCCGCTTGAACGACGCGCCAGAATACTCGCGGAAGTCGTGGCCATAGCGCAGGTAGACGGCTTCCGCCAGCAGGCGCAGCTCGATGTCGACAGTGGCAGCAGGGGTCACGTCAGATCCGCTCCACCTTGGGCATCCAGACCCGGATCAGCGAAAACAGGCGCTCCAGCTCGATCGGCTTGGCCAGGTAGTCGTTGGCGCCGGCCTCCAGGCAGCGCTCCTGGTCGTCCTTCATCGCCTTGGCCGTCACGGCGATGATCGGCAGCTTCTGCCAGTCGGGGTTCTTGCGGATCTCGCGCATCGCGGTGTAGCCGTCCATCTCGGGCATCATTAGGTCCATCAGCACCAGGTCGATGTCGGCGTCGGCGCCGAGCTTGTCCAGGGCCTCGCGGCCGTTGCGCGCCACCGCCACCACCGCGCCCTTCTGTTCGAGCGCGCTGGTCAGCGCGAAGATGTTGCGCACGTCGTCGTCCACCACCAGGATCCGCCGCGCTTCCAGGCCCTTGTCGCGGTTGCGGGCCGTGCGCAGCATGCGCTGGCGCTCGGTCGACAGCGAGGTCTCCACCTGGTGCAGGAACAGCGTCACCTCGTCGAGCAGCCGCTCGGGCGAACGGGCACCCTTGATGATGATGGAGTGCGAATAGCGCAGCAATTCGGCTTCCTCGTCCCGGGTCAGATTCCGCCCGGTGTAGACGATCACCGGCGGGAACGAGCGGCTCTCGCCCGAGGCCATGCGCCGCAGCAGCTCCTGGCCGCTCATGTCGGGCAGCTTGAGGTCGATGATCATGCAATCGAACACGCCGCCCCGGAGGGCATCGAGCGCCTCCTGGCCGCGCGAGACCGCGACGATCTCGACGTCGCCGTCGCCGATCAGCGCCGCCACGCTTTGCTGCTGCCGGATGTCGTCCTCGACCAGCAGCACCCGCTTGACCTTCTGCGTCAGCTTGGCCTCCAGCTTGGAAAAGACGGTGCGCAGCTGCTCGCGGCTGGCCGGCTTGGTGGCGTAGCCGATCGCGCCCATCTGCAGGGCGGTGTCGGCCAGGTCTTCCACCGAGATCATGTGGACGGGGATGTGGCGGGTGGCCGGGTCTTCCTTCAGGTGCTGCAGCACCGACAGCCCGGTGTCGTCGGGCAGCCGCACGTCCAGCAGCGCCGCGTCGGGCACGTGCTGCTTCGCCAGCGCGAAACCTTCCGCGGCCTGGTGCGCGACCAGGCAGTCGTAGCCCAGTTCATGCGCCAGGTCGAACAGGATGCGGGCGAACGCCGGGTCGTCCTCCACCACCAGCACGCAGCGGCGGGCCTTGTCGAGGCTGGCGCGGTCGTCGGCAAAGGAGGGCGCCGCGACCGGCCGGGGCTGGGCGGTCGGCGCCGGCTGGCGCGTCGCCATCGGCAGGGCGCGCATCGCCGCCGGGGCCGGCGCCGGCTTGGGCGCGGCGGCCCCGGGCCGGTATTCCAGCGGCATGACGAGGGTGAAGGTGCTGCCCTGGCCGGGGAAGCTCGACACCGAGATCGAGCCGCCCAGCAGGCGGGCGAGGTCGCGCGAGATCGACAGGCCCAGGCCGGTGCCGCCGAAGCGCCGGCTGGTCGTGCCGTCGGCCTGCTGGAACGCCTCGAAGATCACATCCTGCTGCGACGCATCGATGCCGATGCCCGAGTCGCGCACCTCGAACGCCACCGCGTCCGACCCGTTGCGGGCCAGCGTCAGCGCCACCGTGCCGCGTTCGGTGAACTTGACGGCGTTGGACAGCAGGTTCTTCAGGATCTGCTCGAGCCGCTGGCGGTCGGTGAAGATCGACTGGGGCAGGTCGGACGCCACCAGCACGTCGAACTGCAGGCCCTTGCGGCCGGCAAGCGGCTCGAACATGGTCTTCAGGCCGTCGGCCAGCTGGGGCAGCGGCGTCGGCTCGGGCCGCACTTCCAGCTTGCCGGCCTCGACCTTGGCGATGTCCAGGATGTCGTTGATCAGGTTCAGCAGGTCGTTGCCGGCCGAATAGATCGACTCGGCGAACTTCACCTGTTCCGTGCTCAGGTTGGCGTCGGGGTTGTCGGCCAGCAGCCGCGCCAGGATCAGCGAGCTGTTGAGAGGCGTGCGCAGCTCGTGGGACATGTTGGCCAGGAACTCGGACTTGTAGCGGCTGGCGCTCTCGAGCTGGGTGGCGCGCTGTTCCAGCTCCTTGCGGGTCTGGTTGAGGGCGTCGTTGCGCTCGTCGAGGGCGTCGCGCTGCTCGGCCAGCTGGTTGTTGGTCTGCTCCAGCTCCGCCTGCTGGTTTTCGAGCTGGGCCTGCGATTCGCGCAGGGCCCGGGCCTGCTCCTCCAGCTCCTCGTTGGCGGTGCGCAGCTCCTCCTGTTGCACCTGCAATTCCTCGTTGAGCTGCTGGGTTTCTTCCAGCGTGTCCTGCAGCCGCTGGCGGTAGCGGGCGGCTTCGACCGCGGCGCCCAGGGTGGCGCGCGCGACCTGCAGCAGTTCGAGATCGCGCTCCTGCAGCGGCCGCAGGAAGCCCAGTTCCACCACGCCGTTGACTTCGCCGTCGTTCTCGATCGGCGACACCAGCACGCTTTGCGGCGCGCCGTGGCCCAGGCCGGAGGTGACGGTCAGGTAGCCGTCGGGCACGTTGTCCAGGCGGATCTGCCGGGCGTTGACGGCCGCTTCGGCGACCACGCTGTCGCTGCCGGCGAAGGCCTGCTGCGCTTCGTCCTGGCCCGCGGGCAGGCCCCACGAGGCGACCCGGTCGAGCCGGCCGCCCGGGCCGACGTACAGCGCGCCGACGACGCTGCCGAGATAGCGCGACAGGAATTCCAGCGCGTTGTGGCCCAGGGACCGCAATTCCTGCTTGCCGGCCAGCTTTTCGGCCAGCTGGCGCTGGCCTTCGCGGAGCCAGGCCTGCGCCTGCAGGCCGTCGGAGAAGCGCTGCTGCTGCTCCACCACCGTGGTGTAGCTGCGCGACAGGCCCAGCAACTCGCGCCGGCCGAAGAACGCGAGCAGCGCGCTGCTGAGCAAGGTGACCAGGACGTAGGAGACCACCACGACGATCGCGTTGCGGCTGGCGGCCTCGTTGCGATCGAGCCGCAGCCGCTGCTCGGTGGCGATGAAATCGTCGAACTCGTTGCGCAGTTCGTCGGTCAGCCGCTTGCCGCGGCCCGAGCGCACGCCGCTCACCACGTCGCCGCCCTGGCGCCGGGTGGCGATCATTTCCTGCGCGAACTTTTCCCACTGCGCCTGCAAGGCGTCGATCCGGCCCAGCCGGTCGAGCTGCTGGGGGTTGTCGGCAACCAGCTGCCTGAGCGCGGCGCTTTCGACCCGCGCCTTGGGCACGGCCACTTCGTAGGGGCCCAGGAAGCTTTCGTCGCCGGCGATGACGAAACCGCGCATGCCGGTTTCCTGGTCGATGCTGAGCCGGTGCAGCAACTGGGCCTTGCGCAGCACCTGGTCCGAGTGCTGGACCAGGTTGATGGTGTTCAGCAGGTAGAGGATCAGCAGGATGAACAGGCCGGCGCCGGCCACCCCCAGGACCAGGGGCAGGGTGACGTTGCGGCTCAGGATGCGGCGGAAATTCTGCGAATCAACGGTAACTGGTGTGGGCATAAGCGCGGCTCATCAAGCGAGCGCGCAGTTTGCCAGACACGGCGCCGCCAGCGGCGCCGGACTTCAGCGGACCGAGCCCAGCAGGGCCTGGGCGCCGCGGCTGCCGGCGCTGGCTGCGCGCTCGAGCCAATGGACGGCCTTGATCGAGTCCTGCGGTGCGGTGGCGCCGATCTGGTAGGCCACGCCCAGGAAGTAGCTCATCTCGGTGCGGCCGTAGCGCACGCCTTCCTCGGTCGACTTGCCCGAGCGCTTCACCACCACCGGGACGTCGCCCTGGCCGCCGGCATAGGCCTGCATCTGGGTCAGGATGGTGGCGAAGAAGCGGCTGCGGACCTGCTCGGCCGCCGCCTTGTCCGGGCTGCTGGCGACCAGCTCGTCGGCCAGCACCGGCAGGGCTTCGAAGGGGGTCATGCCGCCGGCCATCTTCTTCGAGTACCAGGCGCGCAGCATCACCTTGTCCAGAGGCAGCAGGCCGTCGACCCGCCACGGGAAATAGCTCAGCACGGTCTTGCCGGCCGGATGGCCGCGCAGGCCCATCACGTGCATGGCCTCGTGGTAGGCGCAGCGCCAGGCGTCGCGGCCACGCATCTGGATGGTGGCGGACTCGATCCGGTTCTCGGTCTTGAAGTCCAGGAAGGTGGCGCAGGGCTGGTTGTCTTCCAGGCCCTTGTCGGAAATGATCTCGACGTTGAGGTTGGACTGCTCTTGCGCGTCCGGCGCGTCGCTCACGTCGATGAGCTTGATGCCTGCCTCAGCGGTGACGGCCTTGAGCGCGGCCAGGGTGTATTGCTTGTGGGCGCCGGCGTTCACGCCGTGGATGCGGACCTTGATGTCGTCTTCCCAGCGCACCACCCGGGTCGGCGTGCCGCTCTGGTGCCAAAGCACTTCCCACAAGGTGGCAAGCCCTTGATCGACCTCGCTGGCATGGACCGCGTTGGAAAAACCCGTTCCCGCCAGGCACAAGAGCCCCCAGAAAAGCTTTCTCATGAGTCACCCCGTTTACAACTGATGACAGTGTGGGGTAGGACAGTTCCTACGGCAAGCGCTGTTACCTTTGCCAGCTCAGCCGCGAGGGTTTTCCAGGAATTTTTCCATGAGTTCGGCGACCTGGTCCGGCTGGTCGTGGTGCAGCATGTGCCCGGCGTCCGTCACCTTTCCATGCGCGATCGACGCGACCGATTGCAGTCGCTGGTGGTATTCGTCCAGCGTGTACTTGCCCTTCCACCACGTCTCCAGGCTGTTGTCGCTGGCTTCCACCGACAGCGTGGGGGCGCTGATGCGCTGGAAGATCTCCAGCACCTCGTCGACCCGGTACAGGCTGGCGTTGGTGATCTTGTGGGCGGCGTCGCCCAGGATCCGCCACTGGCCGTCGGCATCCTGCCGGGCCCAGTGCCGCGCCAGCCAGTCGGCCTTGTCCTGGCCCAGCCGCCGGTTGGTCTTCATCAGCCGCTGGGCCACGCCGTCGACCGAGTCGTAGCTCTTGAGCGCCAGCTCGCCGCGATGGAAGGCCTTGAGTTCGTCCATCCACAGCGCGTAGCGCTTGGGCGCCTGGGACGGCCGGGTCGCCGCCATGCCGAAGCCCTCCAGGTTCACCAGCCGGCGGACCCGCCCGGGCCGGCTGCCGGCATAGAGCATGGCGATGTTGCCGCCCATGCTGTGGCCGACCAGGTGCACCGGCGCGCCGGGGCTGTAGTGATCGAGCAGGAAGTCGAGGTCGGCCAGGTAGTCGGGGAACCAGTAGTTGTCCGTCGGCGGCGATTCCGTGAGGCCGTAGCCGCGCCAGTCCGGCGCGATCACGTAGTGGTCGTGGTGCAGCGCGTCGACGACGAACTGCCAGGACGCGGCGACATCCATCCAGCCGTGCACCAGCACCAGCGGCACCTTGCCGGCAGCGGGCTCGCCCCAGATGCGCACGTGATAGCGCAGGTTGCGGATCGGGACGAACTCGCTGCGGGAGGTTCTGCGGGCTTGGTACATTGCTCTGAATCATAGGAGACAGGCTGATGCACGATCGTCAAGCCGGGGACAACTACCGCGCCATGCACCAGGGCTTTCGCTGGCAGGTGCCGGAGCACTTCAACATCGCGCAGGCCTGTTGCGGCCGCTGGGCCGGGCGGCCCGATGCCGGCCGGCGCGTGGCCATCCGCGACCACGAGAGCGGCGGTCCGGGCCGGACGCTGTCGTACCGGCAACTGCAGGACGCCGCCAATCGCGCCAGCGGCCTGTTGCGTTCCCTCGGCGTCCAGCGCGGCGACCGGGTGGCCATCGTCATGCCGCAGCGCTTCGAGACCGCGATCGCCTACATGGCGGTGTTCCAGCTCGGCGCGGTGGCCATGCCGCTGTCCATGCTGTTCGGGCCCGAAGCGCTGGAGTACCGGCTGCAGGACAGCGAGGCCGTGGTCGCGATCTGCGACGACAGCTCGATCGGCAACCTGCTGCAGGTGCGCGGCCAGTGCCCGGCGCTGCGCCGGGTGGTCGGCGTCGGCACGTCGGTGCCGGGCGTGGACCTGCCGTGGGAGCGCGAGTTGCCGCGGCAGTCCGCGGCCTTCACCGCGGTGGAGACGAGGGCCGAGGAGGGCGCGATCTTGATCTACACCAGCGGCACCACCGGCCCGCCCAAGGGCGCCTACCTGCCGCACCGCGCGCTGATCGGCAACCTGCCGGGCTTCGTCTGCAGCCAGAACTGGTTCGGGTTCGACGGCCAGACCAACCAGACCTCCAACGCCGTCTTCTGGAGCCCGGCGGATTGGGCCTGGACCGGCGGCCTCATGGACGCCTTGTTGCCCACGCTGTATTTCGGCCGACCCATCGTCGCCTGCAACGCGCGCTTCAGCCCGGAGCTGGCCTTCACGCTGATGCAGGAGCAGGGCGTCACCCACACCTTCCTGTTTCCGACCGCGCTCAAGGCGATGATGAAGGCCTATCCCGCGCCGCGCCAGCAGTTCAGGCTCCAGCTGCAGGCGATGATGAGCGCCGGCGAGGCGGTCGGCGACGCGGTGTTCGGCTACTGCCGCGACCAGCTCGGCGTGATCGTCAACGAGATGTTCGGCCAGACCGAGATCAACTACGTGGTGGGCAACTGCTCCATGAACGGCAAGACGGCCAACGGCATCGGCTGGCCGGCCCGCCCCGGCAGCATGGGCAAGGGCTATCCGGGCCATCGGGTGGCGGTGATCGACGACGACGGCAACGAATGCGCGGTCGGCGTGCCGGGCGACGTGGCGGTGAACCGCTTCGACGTCCACGGCGAGCCGGACCCGATCTTCTTCCTGGGCTACTGGAAGCGCGAAGAGGCCACCCGGGCCAAGCACACCGGCGACTGGTGCCGCACGGGCGACCTCGCCAGCCGCGACGCCGACGGCTACCTCTGGTACCAGGGCCGCGCCGACGACGTGTTCAAGGCGGCCGGCTACCGCATCGGTCCGGGCGAGATCGAGAACTGCCTGGTCAAGCATCCGGCGGTCATCAACGCCGCCGTCGTGCCCAAGCCCGATGCCGACCGCGGCGCGCTGGTCAAGGCCTTCGTCGTGCTGGCGCCGGACTATGTCGCGGCCCGCGCAGCGGCGGACGGCGGGCCGGCAGCGTTCGAGGCCGCACTGACCGCCGAACTGCAATCGCACGTGAAGGGCAAGCTCGCGCCCTACGAGTACCCCAAGGAAATCGAATTCATCGACGCCCTGCCGATGACCACCACCGGCAAGGTGCAGCGGCGCGTGCTGCGGCTGCAGGAGGAGGAGAAGGTGACGCGAAGCGTCATCCCCGCGCAGGCGGGGACCCAGGGCTTCGAAAATGGCGGGCGCCCTGGATTCCCGCCTTCGCGGGAATGACGGAATCACTCGTACCGCAGCTGGCAGTTCTCGCAGAAAAAGCTGCGCCGGTGCGTCTTGCCCAGGTGCGCTTTCAGCAGCGGGATGTAACAGCGCGGGCAGGTTCGCTTCGTGTGGGCCAGCCAGTGCTTCTTCAGCACGAACGCCTTCTTCCATTCGAGGAAATCGAAGCTGTATTGGCGGGCCTCGGCCACCAGCGCGCGCAGCTTGGGCGCCGGCAGCGCGCCGACCTTCGACATCGGATGGACCCGGATGCGGAACAGCACCTCGTTCTTGATGATGTTGCCGACGCCGGCAAAGATGTCCTGGTCCAGCAGCGCGTCGCAGGCGAGCATGTCGGGATGCGCGCGCAATCGCCGGCGGGCCAGCGCCGGGTCCCAGTGCTCCGACATCACGTCGGCATGCCAGTCGTAGACCAGGTCCAGCGGCTCCTCGATGAAGCGCACCGAGCAGGCGTAGAAATTGAGTTCGCCGGCGTCGAAGCCCAGGCTCAGGCGCGGCGGCGCCTCCTTGCGCTGGTTGATGCGGTAACTGCCGAACAGCAGGAAATGCACCTTCAGCGAGAAGTCGTCCAGCTCGATCAGGAAGTGCTTGCCCCAGCTGCGGATCGCCTCGATCCGCTGCCCGACCAGCCGCTCCTTCTCGATGGTGGTGTTGCCGTCGGCCCGGACGATGGTCTTGCCCAGGAACCGGTTGGCTTCTTCCTTGAGGATGACGATCGACGGGCCTTCGGGCATGAAATCCATTATTCTGCGCAGTCCCTTTCCATCCTGTAGTCCTTCTTCCAATGAACAAAGTCCAACTCGGCCGCAGCGACCTCCAGGTCACGCCCATCTGCCTGGGCACCATGACCTTCGGCGAGCAGGTCGACGAGCCGACGGCCCACGCCGTCCTCGACCGCTCGCTCGAACGCGGCATCAACTTCATCGACACCGCCGAGATGTATTCAGTGCCGGCCCGGGCCGAAACCTATGGGTCGACCGAGAAGATCATCGGCAACTGGTTCGCGAAGCACCCCGGCGCGCGCCAGCAGCTGGTGCTCGCCACCAAGGTCGCCGGCCCGTCCCGCGGCATGCCCTGGGTGCGCGAGGGCGGCGGCATGACCGCGAAGGACATCGTTGCCTCCTGCGAGGCCAGCCTGAAGCGGCTGCAGACCGACGTCATCGACCTGTACCAGATCCACTGGCCCGAGCGCAACGTGCCGATGTTCGGCGGCATCTATTACGACCCGAAGCTGGAACGCACCGCCACCTCGATCCACGAGCAGCTCGAGGCCTTCGCGCAGCTGGTCAAGGCAGGCAAGATCCGCGCGATCGGGCTGTCCAACGAAACGCCGTACGGCGTGCACGAGTTCGTCCGGCTGGCCGAGCAGCACAACCTGCCGCGCATCGCCACGGTGCAGAACGTCTATTGCCTGGTGAGCCGGGGCCTGGAAAACGGGCTGGACGAGACCATGCACCGTCTCGACGTCTCGCTGCTGGCCTACTCGCCGCTGGGCTTCGGCCTGCTGACCGGCAAGTACGACCGCACCGGCACCGACGGTGCCGACGCGCCCAAGGGCGCCCGGATCGCGAAGTTCGAGTCGGTGCGCAAGCAGCGCTGGGGCCGGCCCGAGGCGCTGGCCGCGGCGCGCCGCTACAACCAGCTGGCCCGCGACAACGGCATGACGCCCACGCAGATGGCGCTGGCCTTCTGCTACACCAAGTGGCAGGTGCGCAGCACCATCATCGGCGTGACGTCGGTTGCGCAGTTCGACGAGGACCTGGCGGCGTGGGGCACGACGCTGGCGCCCGAAGTGCTGGCGCAGATCGACAAGATCCGCTGGGAACACCGCGATCCTGCTGCCTGAGGCCGTGGGCAAGAAGAACCACGTCAGCGAAACGCCGGCCACGGCGATGCTGCGGCGGCACGGCGTCGCCTTCAGCGAGCATCCGTACGAGTACCTCGAGCACGGCGGCGCCCAGCACAGCGCCCGGGTGCTCGGGTTCGACCCGTTCGCCGTGGTCAAGACGCTGGTGATGGAGGACGAGAAGGCCCGGCCGCTGCTGGTGCTGATGCACGGCAACCGCACGGTCTCGACCAAGAATCTGGCGCGGCAGATCGGCGCGAAATCGGTGGAGCCTTGCCAGCCCGAGGTGGCGAACCGCCACAGCGGCTACCTGGTCGGCGGCACCTCGCCGTTCGCCACCCGCAAGGCGATGCCGGTGTACATCGAGGAGACCATCCTGGCGCTGCCGAAGATCCTGATCAATGGCGGCCGCCGCGGTTACCTGGTCGGGATCGACCCGCAGGTGTGCGTCCGCTTGCTCGGTGCCAAGCCGGTGCAATGCGCGCTGGCAGAATAGCGGCCTGCCCGCTGGAGACCACGCCTTGCAAGACCTCTATCCCATCCTCGCGACCCTGGCCGCCTACCTGACCGGTTCGCTGTCGTTCGCGGTGATCGTCAGCCGGCTGATGGGCCTGCAGGACCCGCGTACCTTCGGCAGCAAGAATCCGGGCGCCACCAACGTGCTGCGCTCGGGCAGCAAGCCGGCCGCCATCGTCACCCTGCTGCTCGACGGCCTGAAGGGCTGGCTGCCGGTGTTCCTGGTGCGCGTCTACGGCAAGCCGTACGGGCTGGAGGACGGCACCGTCGCGCTCGTGGCGCTGGCGGCGTTTCTCGGCCACCTCTATCCGGTGTTCTTCCGCTTCCAGGGCGGCAAGGGCGTCGCCACCTTCATCGGCGTGGTGTTCGGCATTCACCCGCTGCTCGGCGTCGCCACAGCCGCCACCTGGTTGATCATCGCCTTCTTCTTCCGCTACTCGTCGCTGGCGTCGCTCATCGCGGCGGTGTTTGCGCCCTGCTTCTACCTGCTGGGCGACCGGCTGCAGTGGTATGCGGAGAAGCCCGTCGCCCTGGCGCTGGCCGTGATGGCGTTGCTGCTGTTCTGGCGCCACCGCGAGAACATCAACCGGCTGCTGCAGGGCAAGGAGTCGAAGCTGGGCGGCAAGAAGGCGTCGGGCTGACCAGCGCTAGTTTCCGAGGATGAAGCGCGAGACCGCGGGCGGCGCCTCGCCGAGGTGGAAGGCCAGCTTGCGATCGCGCAGCGCGACGTCGGCGGCGGTCACCCGGTCGAACCGGCGCAAGTGTTCCGTCCACGATTCGTCGGTGATCTGCTCGATGTAGCGGCCCGGGTCGTACAGGTCGTGCAGCAGCTCCCAGGCCAGCGCGCCCTGGCGCATCCGGCTGCGCCGGCTCTCCTGCATCGTGGCTTCGAATTCCGCGGCCCGGGCCGGGTCGATGCGGTATTCGATCTGCACCTGGACCCGGCCGGCCGCCGGCGGCGCCTGCGCCACCGGCGCCTTGAACGCGCTGGACGGCGTCAGATCCTCCTCCATGCCGCGGTCCGGCACCAGCCGCTGCGCCAGCACCAGCGTGATGACGCTGCTGAGTGCTGCCAGCCCGACGCTGGTGTGGATGTCGGTCATGGTGGCGATCTGGCCCCAGGTCGCCGCGCCCAGCGCCGTCGAACCCATCAAGGCCATCTGGTAGATCGACATGCCGCGGGCCCGGACCCAGTCCGGCAGCGCCATCTGCGTGGCCACCGTCAGCGAATTGGCGACCGCGATCCAGGCCGCGCCGGCCACCATCATGGCGGGCACGGCCAGGTAGATCGAGGGCGCCCAGGCCACGGCCAGCGCGGCGACCGACTGGGTGCAGGTGCCCACCAGAATCAGCCGCTCGAGCGGCAGCAGGCGCCGGATCCGCGGCATCGACAGCGCGGCGATGATCGCGCCGCCGCCCATGGAGGCCAGCAGCAGGGTGAAGGTGCCGGCGGCGCCGCCGGGCAGGGCCCGCGCCAGCAGCGGCAGCAGCGCCAGCAGCGCGGTGGAATGCAGGAAGAACAGGAACACGCGCAGCAGCATCGCCCGCATCCGCTGCGACTGGCGCACGAATTGCAGGCCCACGCGCATCGCCCGCGGCAGCCGTTCGCGGCCCAGCGGACTTTCGCGGTGCTCGCGCCGCCACTTCATGATGATGAAGGCCGCCGTCAACGACAGCGTCGCGTTCAGCACGAACACCCATTCGATGCCGGCGCCGGCGATCAGGGCGCCCGCCACCAGCGGACCGATGATGCGCGAGGCGTTCATCGACACGCCGTTGAGCGCCAGCGCCGCCGGCAGCTGGGGCCGAGGCACGACCTCGGGAATGATCGCGGCGAACACCGGCCAGCGCATCGCCAGCCCGATGCCGTTGAAGAAGGTCAGCGCCAGCAGCAGCGGGGCGCTCATCGCCTCGAGCACGACGACGGCGCACATCAGGACGGCGACGGCGGCGATCCAGAACTGCGTGATCATGAAATAGCGGCGCCGGTCCAGGATGTCGGCCATCGCGCCGCTGGGAAGGCCGAGCAGGAACACCGGCAGCGTGGAGGCGGTGGAGACCAGCGCCACCCACAGCGGGGAGGGCGTGAGCGAGGTCATGAGCCACGCGGCCGCGACGTCGTTCATCCACATCGTGGTGTTGGCGGCCAGCCAGGTGAACCACAGCATGCGGAACACCGGCAGCCGCAACGGCGCGAAAGCCGAGAGGTCCTGCTCCTGGCGCAGGCCGGTCGCGGTGGATTCGGTGGACGACTCGGGCACTAGAAGCGGCGCTCCAGCACCATCTGCTCGTTGTCGCGCCGCATCTGGAAGCGCGACAGGAAACTGTTGCCCAGCAAGACGTAAGGCATCGACTGGGCGCCGACCACCGCGTCGACGTCGTAGACCTCGACGTCGCCGATGCGCACCGATGCGAGCTTGACCATCCACGCCGGCGTCAGGCCGTTGGCGGTCTGCATCCGCACCTGCTGGCCGGCCTTGTAGTTCAGGCCGAGGCGTTCGGCCTCGGAGACGCCCAGCCCGATCACGCTGGCGCCGGTGTCCACCATGAACTGCACGGCGCGGCCGTTGATCGTGCCCTGGGACAGGAAGTGGCCGTTGCTGCCGGCCATCATGACGATGCGGTTGCTGCGCCCTGGCGCTCCGCCGGAGCCGCCGC
>CALRYV010000015.1:0-136580 GCA_943372495.1 Ramlibacter sp. 2FC
CCCGCTCGCTGTGGCGGTCGAAGGTGGCGAGCACGTCGACGGCGGTCAGCCGGTAGAAGGCCAGCCGCGGCACGATCTGCGCGTAGGCCAGCACCCGCTCCAGTTCGTCGCGCATCGCCTGGGTGGCCAGCCAGCGCAGGCCGCCGTCCTCCAGGCCCGAGCGCACCGGCCGGGCCGCTTCGTCGGCGAAGACGAACAGGTCCAGGACGATGTTGGTGTCAAGAACCAGCAGCTGGCTTGCCACGCGCCGACCCCTTGACCATGTCGAACTTGAACAGCCGGCACTCGATCGGGCCGTTCCACATCGGCACCCGGCGCGTCTCCTTCAGCCGCATCTTGGACGGCAGCTTGAGGTCGGGCGTCAGCACCCAGGCGGTCCAGCCGCTGTAGTTCTTCTTCCAGTGCGTCGCCAGCTGCGGGAAGAAGTCGCCGCCGTCCTCGGTCTGGGCGGTCTCGCGCGCACCGAAGCGGGCCACGTCCTCGCTCGATTCGCCGGCGACGCCGGCCACCGCGATCCGCTCGCCGTACGGCGGGTTGAGCAGCATCACGCCGGGCGTCTCGGTGGGCGGCATCCGCTGCAGCGCGTCGCCGCCGCGGAACTGCACGACGTCGGCGACGCCGGCGCGCTCGGCGTTGCGCTGGGCGAAGTCCACCATCCGGTGCGCCACGTCGCTGCCGAAGATGCCGGGGTTGCGCACCACGCGCGCCGCCTCGGCCTCCTGCTTGATCCCGGCCCACACGTGCGGCTGGTGCGGCAGCAGCTTCTCGAAGCCGAACCGCCGGAAACTTCCGGGCGCGATGTTGCAGGCGATCTGCGCCGCCTCGATCGCGATGGTGCCGCTGCCGCAGCAGGGGTCGTACAGCGGCACGCTGCCGTCCCAGCCGCTCGCCGCGATCATGGCCGCGGCCAGCGTCTCCTTCAGCGGCGCCTCGCCCTTGTCCTCGCGCCAGCCGCGCTTGAACAGCGGCTCGCCCGAGGTGTCGATGTAGAGCGTGGCGCTGTCGGTGGTCAGGTGGGCGTAGATCCGCACGTCCGGCCAGGTGGTGTCGACGCTGGGCCGCTCGCCGCTCTTGTTGCGAAAGCGGTCGGCCACCGCGTCCTTGATCTTGAGCGCCGCGAAGTTCAGGCTCTTGAGCGGGCTGTGCTGCGCCGTCATCTCGATCTTGAAGGTCTGCTTGGTCGTGAACCAGATCTCCCAGGCCACGTTGCCGGCGGCCTCGTACAGGTCGTTCTCGCTGCGGTACATGCTGTGCGACAGCTGCACCAGCACCCGCTGCGCCAGCCGGCTGTGCAGGTTCAGCAGCAGCGCGTCGCGCCACGAGGCACGCAGCACCACGCCGCCGCGGCCGATCAGCAGGTCGTCGCCCTTGAGCCCCGAAATGCGATGCACCTCGGCGGCCAGGAGGTCCTCGACGCCGGCGGCGCAGGGCAGGAAGAGTTGGAGTTGGTTCACTTGGGTACAGGGGCTAGGGGCTAAGGGCTAGGGGCTGGAGACCGGGCGCTGCGTTTACAGCGCCTTGCGCAAATTTGCGGGCGCAATGCGCAGCGCCTCGCGGTATTTGGCGACCGTGCGGCGGGCGCACTCGATGCCCTGCTCCTTGAGCATGTCGGAAATCTGGCTGTCCGACAGCGGCTTCTTGAGGTTTTCCGACGCCACGAACTGCTTGATCAGCGCCCGCACCGCGGTGCTGGACGCATTGCCGCCGGTCTCGGTGCCCAGCGCCGAACCGAAGAAGTACTTGAGCTCGAAGGTGCCGTACGGCGTCGACATGTACTTGGCCGTGGTGACCCGGCTGATGGTCGATTCGTGCAGTCCCAGCTCGTCGGCGATCTCGCGCAGCACCAGCGGCCGCATCGCCAGCTCGCCGTGGACGAAGAAGCTCTTCTGCCGTTCGACGATGGCGTTGGAGACCCGCAGGATGGTGTCGAAGCGCTGCTGGATGTTCTTGATGAACCAGCGCGCCTCCTGCAGCCGCTGCTGCAGCGCCTGGTGGCCTTCGCCCTTGTGGGCCTTGAGCGCGCCGGCATAGATGTCGTGCACCCGCAGCCGCGGCATCACGTCGGGATTGAGCATCACCCGGAACTTGGGCTGGCCGCCGCGGGCGATCCGCGTCACCAGCACGTCGGGCACGACGATGTTGCGCTCGACGTCGACGAAGCGCCGGCCCGGCTTGGGCTCGAGCCGCCCGATCAGGCCGATCGCGGCCTTGATCTGGGCCTCGCTGGCGCCGCACAGCTGGGCCAGCCGCTTGACGTCGCGCCGCGCCAGCAGGTCCATCGGGTGCTGGCAGATCGCCAGCGCCGCATGGCAGGCCGAATCCTCGCCGACGCCGGCCGCCCGCATCGCGCGCAGCTGCAGCGACAGGCATTCGCCCAGCGAACGGGCGCCGACACCGACCGGCTCCAGGTGCTGCAGCAGGCTGAGCGCCATCGTGAAGCGGTGCACCAGCTCCTCGACCTGTTCCTCGTCGTCGCCGGCCAGGCCGCGCGCCAGCTCCTCGAAGCTGTCCTCGAGATAGCCGTCGTCGTTGAGCGATTCGATCAGGAAGCGCAGCGCGGCGCGGTCGGTTTCCGACAGCCGCAGCGACAGCGCCTGCCGGTGCAGGTGGCTTTGCAGCGACTCCTGCCCGCGGGCCAGCTCGGTGGCATCGAGCTGGTCGTCGCCGCCCAGGTTGTTCTTGCTGGCCTGGGCCTCGCCGCCCCACTCGCCGTCGTCGGGCACGACCTCGGTGCTGCCGTCACCTTCCCAGTCGGGCGTGTCGGCCTCGGGCGTGGCGGCCGGTTCGCTCTCGCTGCCGGTGGAAGCGCTCTCGGCCGCCGGGCCAGGCGCGCTGAACTCGGGCGCGAACTCCGCCTCGCGGTCGTCCTCGCGCACCGGCGCATCGGCCTGCGTCAGCCCGAATTCCTCGCGCGGCGCCTCCTCCAGCGTCAGTTCGAGGAACGGGTTGTCGTCCAGCATCTGCTCGACTTCCTGCGACAGCTCGAGCGTCGACAGCTGCAGCAGCCGGATCGACTGCTGCAGCTGCGGCGTGAGCGCCAGGTGCTGGGAGACGCGAAGCGAGAGACCCTGCTTCATGGGGAGGCCTCGGACATCACATCCGGAAGTGTTCGCCGAGATACACGCGGCGCACGTCCGCGTTGTTCACGATCTCCGACGGCGTGCCCTTGGCCAGCACGGTGCCGTCGCTGATGATGTAGGCGTGGTCGCAGATGCCCAGCGTCTCGCGCACGTTGTGGTCGGTGATCAGCACGCCGATGCCGCGCGACTTGAGGTAGCCGATGATGCGCTGGATCTCGATGACGGCGATCGGGTCGATGCCGGCGAACGGCTCGTCCAGCAGGATGAAGCGCGGCTGGGTCGCCAGGGCCCGCGCGATCTCCACCCGGCGCCGCTCGCCGCCCGACAGGGCCAGCGCCGGCGAGTCGCGCAGGTGGTCCACCCGCAGTTCCTGCAGGAGCAGCGTCAAGCGGCGGTCGATTTCGGCGCGGGTGAAGGGCTTGCCCTCGGCGTCGCGCTGCAACTCCAGCACGGCGCGCACGTTCTCCTCGACGTTCAGCTTGCGGAAGATCGAGGCCTCCTGCGGCAGGTAGGACAGGCCCAGGCGCGACCGGCGGTGGATCGGCATGTGCTCCACCGACTGGCCGTCGATCGAGATCTCGCCGGCGTCGGCCCGCACCAGGCCGACGATCATGTAGAACGACGTGGTCTTGCCAGCGCCGTTGGGGCCCAGCAGGCCCACCACTTCGCCCTTTTCCACCGCCAGCGACACGTCCTTGACCACGCGGCGGCTGCCGTAGCTTTTCTGCAGGTTCAGCGCCTCGAGCCGGCTGGCGGACTTGACGGCCACGGTGGCGGGCGCGGGGGCCACGGCCATGTCCGTCACTTCTTCTCCCCGCCGATGGTGGTGCTCTGGCGCAGCTGGGCCGGGGCCGGCGGCGCGACCGGAGCCGGCGCCGAGGCGCTGGTGCGCGGCGACAGCACGGCGCGGATCCGGCCTGCGGGCACGCCGGGCGCGGCAGCGGTGCCGGCCGGGCCGCCGTCGACCGTGAACACGTCGCTGGTGTTGTCGTAGGTGATCAGGTTGCCGGTCATCTCGTCGGCCACATTCGGGCCGCGCAGGCGCCGCAGCTCGGCGCGCTTGATGAACTTGACCCGGTCGGCCTTGCCGTCGTACTCGATCACGTCGGCCTCGCCCTCGATGAACTCGTCCAGGCCTTCACGCTTTTGCTTGTAATAGGCCAGCTTGCCGGGCTCGGCGGTGACGGTGCCGAACTGGTAGCCCTGCTGGTCCTGCCGCACGTTGACCCTGGCGCCGCGGATCAGGATGCTGCCCTTGGTGATCACCACCTTGCCGGTGAAGACGCTGGTCTGGTTGACGTCGTCATAGCGCAGCGAGTCGGCTTCGACGTTCATCGGCTTGTCGCGGTCGGCTTTTTCCGCCAGGACGGGGCCGCCGGAGAGGGCGCAGAGCGCGCAGGCCAGCAGGGTGGCAAGAGGTTGTTTCATAGAGGGCACGAATCTTGCTCGAATTGTACCGGTCAAGGCCGGCCGCCAAGTAAAAAAGCCCGCTCGGGGCGGGCTTCTCGCGGTCTGCGCGCCGGCTTATTTCGCCTTGCGCGCCTCGGCGACCAGGTAGTCGGTGACCTGCAGCGCGCGGTCCATGGTGCCGGCCATGGTGCCGTCGGTGTAATAGCGCCCGGCAATCCCGATCGCCGGCACGCCCTGCACCTTGTACGCGTCCTGCAGCTGGCTGGCGCGGCGGGCCTTGGTCTGCACCGAGAACGAGTTGTACAGCTCCACGAACTTGGCCTTGTCCAGGCCGTTCTTCTCGGCCCAGGCCAGGATCGAGGCTTCCTTGTCGATCATCTGCCGCTCGGTGTGGATGGTGTGGAACACCTTGCTGTGCAGCTCGTCGACCTTGCCCATCGCCTCCAGCGTGTAGTACAGGCGCTGCTGCGGCACGAAGTCGTCGCGGAACGCCACCGGCACCCGGCGCACCGTCACGTCGGCGGGCAGCTTCTTGATCCAGTTCACCAGCTTGGGCTCGAAGGCGTTGCAGTGCGGGCAGCTGTACCAGAAGAACTCGATCACCTCGATCTTGCCGGCCGGCGCTTCCACCGGGACCCGCTTGTCCAGCGTCATGTAGTCGGTGCCGTCGTCGGGCTTGCGCACCTGGGCCAGCACGGAGCCGGGCACGCCCAGCGAAGCAAGGGCCACGGTGCAGGCGGCGGCCACGGAAAACTCGCGTCGATTCATTTCAGTTCACTCCTTGAAACATTCTGAGCAGGCGGCAGCCGGAAGGTTCCGCCGCGCCGCTCCCCGCGCTGTCAGCGCTGGACCCGGACCAGGGCCGTTTCCACCCCGCCGGCCTCGAGCTTTTCCTTGTTGCGGTCGGCGTCGTCCTTCTTCTCGAAGGGGCCCACCCGCACCCGGTACACCGTGCGCCCGGACTGCTCGCGCTCGGTGACCCGGGCCTCCACGCCCATCAGCGACAGCTTGGCGCGCTGCGCTTCCGCGTCGTCTGGCGTGCGGAAGGCGCCGGCCTGGACGAAATACAGGAACGGATCGGCGCCGGGACTGCTGGAGCGGGCGGCCGCCAGCTCGCCCAGCGGGTCGCTGGCCACCGGCGGGCGCGCGGCCGGCTTGGGCTGCACGCTGCCGACCACGGCCGGGGGCTTGAGGCTGGGATCGGGCGCGCCGGGGGCGGGAATGGTGGCGGCCGGGACGGCCGGCGTCACGGCCACCGGGGGCGGCGGGACGACGATGCCGGGCGCCGGCGGCAGCGGCTTGGCCGGGTTCTTGCCGTACAGGGGCGCGTTGGGATCCCAGTCGCGGTTCTTGCGCGATTCGGCCGCGTCCTGTTCGGCCGTCCGGCCGCCGCCCTTGTTCAGGAACGGGATCGGCACCTTGGTGACGTAGACCGCGACGGCCAGGGCGATGCCCAGGCCGAGCACGACGCCGATGATGATCCCGAGAATGACCGAGCCGCGCTGGTGTTTGATCGTCGTCTGTTTCACATTTTTTGCGGTGCGTTCACACCGAGAACCTGCAGCCCATTGTGCAACACCCGGGCGGTGGCGGCGACCAGCGCGAGCCGCGCTTGCTTCACCGTTTCGTCGTCCACCAGGATGCGCTCGGCATCATAGTAGCTGTGGTACGCGGCAGCGAGTTCGCGCAGGTAGAAGGTGACGTCGTGCGGCGCGAGGTCGCGGGCCGCATCGGCCAGCATGTCGGGGTATTTCGCCAGCAGCAGCATCAGGTTCTGCGCCTGCGGGCTCTGCAGCGGCGCCAGATCGGCGTCCTTGAGCGAGCCGACGTCGCCGCCCCACGCCGCCAGCACCGAGCAGATCCGGGCATGGGCGTACTGGACGTAGTACACCGGGTTGTCGTTGTTCTTCGCCACCGCGAGGTCGACGTCGAAGCTGTATTCGGTGTCGGCCTTGCGCGACGCCAGGAAAAAGCGCACTGCGTCCTTGCTGGTCCACTCGATCAGGTCGCGCAGCGTCACGTAGCTGCCGGCCCGCTTGGACAGCTTGACTTCCTCGCCGCCGCGCAGCACGCGCACCATGGTGTGCAGCACGTAATCGGGGTAGCCCTGCGGAATGCCGACGTTGGCCGCCTGCAGCCCGGCGCGCACCCGGGCGATGGTGCCGTGGTGGTCCGTGCCCTGGATGTTGACCACCTTGGTGAAGCCGCGCTGCCACTTGTCGATGTGGTACGCCACGTCCGGGACGAAGTAGGTGTACGAACCATCGCCCTTGCGCATGACGCGGTCCTTGTCGTCGCCGTAGTCGGTCGACTTCAGCCAGAGCGCGCCGTCGTGCTCGTAGGTCTTGCCGGCGTCGCGCAGGCGCTGCACCGCGGCGTCGACCTTGCCGCTGGTGTACAGGCTGGACTCGAGGAAGTAGTTGTCGAACTTGACCGCGAACGCCTTCAGGTCCAGGTCCTGCTCATGGCGCAGGTAGGCGACGGCGAACAGGCGGATGCCGTCCAGGTCGTCGACGTCGCCCGACGCGGTGTATTCGCGGTCGTCCGAGCGCACCGTCTTCTTCGCCAGGAAGTCGTTGGCGATGTCCTGGATGTACTCGCCGTTGTAGGCCTGCTCGGGCCAGAGCGGGTCGCCCGGCTTGACGCCCTTGGCGCGCAGCTGGGTGGACGTGGCCAGGGTGGCGATCTGCACGCCGGCGTCGTTGTAATAGAACTCGCGCCGGACGTCCCAGCCCTGGGTCGCGTACAGGTTGCAGATGGCGTCGCCCAGCGCGGCCTGGCGGCCGTGGCCCACGTGCAGCGGGCCGGTGGGGTTGGCCGAGACGAACTCCACCATCAGGTGCTGGCCGTTGGGCGGGAGGCTGCCGAAGGCCTCGCCCGCGGCGAGCACTTCGCGCAGCACCTGCTGCTTGGCCTGGGGCTTGAGCCTGATGTTGATGAAACCGGGCCCGGCGATGTCGATCGCGTCGACCCATTGCTGGAACGCGGGGCTGGCGAGCAGTTGCGCCTTGAGCGATTCCGCCACCTGGCGCGGGTTCAGCTTCAGGGGCTTGGCCAGCTGCATGGCGGCGGTGCAGGCCAGGTCGCCGTGCGAGGCCGCCTTGGGAGATTCGAAAACGGCCTTGGCGCCGGCTCCAGGAGACAGTTTTTCCAGGCCCGCAGCCAGGCTGGCGAGCAATTCTTGTTTGACGAGGAGCATTCCTCGATTTTACGGGCCGGGCCTGGCGACCCGGTCATCGGCCGGCGCCCCTGCGCCGTTACAGTGGGGATCCGATCCGGATTAACCCGAAAAACCCGAGGAACCCCCATGAACAAGCTTCTCTCCGTGATGGTGCTGGGACTGTCCCTGACGGCCGGCGGCGCTTTCGCCGCCGCCCACGCGGGCGCACCGATGGCCGGCGCCAGCCACGCCAAGACCGAACAGCAGACCAAGATGACCACCTGCAACAAGGAAGCGGCCGGCAAGAAGGGCGACGAGCGCAAGGCCTTCATGAAGACCTGCCTCTCGGGCGGCCACGCGATGACGCAGCAGGACAAGATGAAGGCCTGCAATGCCGACCCCAAGGCCAAGGCCACCAAGGGCGACGAGCGCAAGAAGTTCATGAGCGAGTGCCTCAAGGGATAAGCCCCGCACCCCGGCAAAAGCCCCGCACCGCGGGGCTTTTTCGCTCTCAGGCCGCGGCGCTCCAGAAATCGGGCCGGCCGTAACTGTGCTTGAGGAAATCGATCCACAGCCGCACCCGCAGCGGCAGGTGCTTGCGCTGCGGGAACAGGGCGTAGATGCCGTTCGCCGGGGCCGCGAACTCCGCCAGCACTTCGACCAGCCGGCCGGCGGCGATTTCGCTTTCCACTTCCCAGGTGCTGCGCCACGCGACACCCAGGCCGCCCAGGCACCAGTCGTGCAGGACCTGGCCGTCGGAGCAGTCGAGCGGGCCGCCCGGCTTGAAATGAATCACCTCGTGGTCGGCGCCCTTGGGCACGCGGAAGGCCCAGCCCCGCGTCTGCGAAGCATCGCTGGACAGGGTCAGGCAGGCGTAGCGCGACAGTTCGCCGGGATGGCGCGGCGTGCCGTGCCGGGCCAGGTAGCCGGGCGTGGCCACGCACAGGCGCCGGTTGTCGGCCAGCCGCACGCTCACCAGCGACGAGTCGGGCAGGTCGCCGACCCGCACCGCGCAGTCGAAGCCCTCGGCCGCCAGGTCGACGACGCGGTCGCTCAGGTTCAAGGAAACCGTGACGTCGCCGTGCAGCTCGCGGAACTGCGGCACCAGCGGCGCGACGTGGCGGCGGCCGAAGCCCGCCGGCGCCGTGATCCGCAGGTGGCCGCTGGCCTTGACGCCGCCGGCGCTGACGCTGGCTTCGGCATTGGCGACGTCGGCCAGCAGGCGCTGGCAGTCCTCCAGGAAGGCGCTGCCCTCGTGCGTCAGGCTGATGCGGCGGGTGGTCCGCACCAGCAGCTTGACTCCCAGCCGCTCCTCCAGCGCGTCGAGCCGCCGGCCCATGATGGCGGGCGCCACGCCCTCGGCCTTGGCCGCCGCGGTCAGGCTGCCCCGGGTGGCGACCGACACGAAGGATTCGAGCTGCTTCAGTTTGTCCATCCGGCATTATGTGCAGGCAGGTTCCGAATCGAAGCTCTGGCGGGCGGGTTTGGCAGCCCGTGACTCAGCACTGCCGCAGCAGGAACGGCAGCTACCATTCCCCCCTTTCCCCGATCCCCCTTCCAACAATTCCGGAGACCTTCATGAACAAACGACAACTGCTGCGCGTGACCGCGCTGGCCGCGGCCGGCCTAGTGCTGGCCGGGGCCGCGTCGGCGCAGGACTTCCCGCCGAAAAAGCCGGTCACGATGGTGGTCGGCTTCGCCGCCGGCGGCGCCGCCGATGCAGCCGCCCGCTTGATGGCGAAGAAGCTGGGCGAGAACATCGGCCAGACCGTGATCGTCGACAACAAGGCCGGCGCCGGCGGCAACATCGCGCACCAGCAGGTGGCCAACGGCCCGACGGACGGCTCGATGCTGCTGCTCGGCTCGATCGGCCCGCTGACGATCGCGCCGCACATGATGAAGCTGCCGTACGACCCGTTCAAGGACCTGGCGCCGGTGTCGGGCGGCGTGTACTTCCCGAACGTGCTGGTGGTCAACGCGAACTCGGGCATCAAGACCCTGGCCGACTTCGTCGCGCTGGCCAAGACCAAGGCCGACGCGGTGAGCTATGCCTCGACCGGCACAGGGTCGGCCTCGCACCTGGCGGGCGAGCTGTTCGCGCAGCGCACCGGCACCGAGATGCTGCACGTGCCCTACCGCGGCGGCGCGCCCGCCATGCAGGACCTGCTGGGCGGCCGCTTCACCGGCTACTTCGCGGCGCCGCCGACGGCGCTGCCGCAGCTGGAGGCCGGCAAGCTGGTCGCGCTGGCGACCACCGGCCCGACCCGCCCGGCCTACATGCCGAACGTCCCGACGGTCGCCGAGTCCGGCTTCCCGGGGTTCGAGGCGCTCAACTGGTATTCCTTCGTCGCGCCCGGCAAGACGCCGGCGCCGCTGCTCGATCGCTGGAACCTGGAGATCGTCAAGGTGCTGAACGACACCGGCGTGCGCGAGCAGCTGGCCAAGCTCGGACTGACGCCGCACCCGACCTCGCGCGCCGAGCTGACCAGCTTCATGCACAAGGAATCGACCAAGTGGGGCACGATCGTGCGCGAGCGCAAGATCACGGGCGAGTGATCAGTCGGTCGTGATGTGGGCGTCGCGGATGATGCGGCCCCACTTTTCCGTGTCGCGCTTGACCCACACCAGCACCTCCTCGGGCGTGCTGGCCAGCAACTCCACGCCGTGCGGCTCGATCTTCGCTTCGAGCGTCGGGTCCTGCAGCACCTTGCGCAGCGCGGCGTTCAGGCGCTGCACCACGGCGGTCGGCGTGGCCACCGGCGCATAGATGGCGTACCAGGTCGTGTAGTCGAAACCGGGCAGCGTGGCCGCCAGCAGCGGCAACGACCTGGTCGCGGCGGAAGAACTCGGCGCCGTCGCGCCCACCACGCGGACATAGCCCTTGTCGGCCACGCCCTGCAGCGATGGCAGGCTGCTGAACATCGCGCTGACCTGGCCCGAGACCAGGTCGCCCACCGCGGCGGAACTGCCCTTGTACGGCACGTGCAGCACGTCGGTCTTCGACAGCGACTTGAACATCTCCATGCCCAGGTGCGCCGTGCCGCCGGTGCCGGCGGAGGCGAAGCTCACCTTGCCGGGATTGGCCCGGGCGTAGTCCACCAGCTCCTTCACGTTCTTCACCGGCAGCTTGGCCGAGACCACCAGCACGTGCGCGCTGGTGGACACCATGCTGACCGGCCGCAGTTTCGCCAGCAGGTCGGCGCCGCCGTTCTTGCTCAGGAGCGGCTGCAACACCACGTTGCCCAGCGCGGGCATCAGCAGGGTGTGGCCGTCCGGTTCCGCGCGGGCCACGGTGGTGAGCGCGGGGATGCCCATGGCGCCGCCCTGGTTCTCGACCACCACCGGTTGCTTGAGTTCCAGCGCCAGCCGCTGCGCGACTTCGCGCGCCACGACGTCGGCCGGGCCGCCCGCGGCATAGGGCACGACCAGCCGGATGGTCTTGGTCGGCCAGGGGGCCTGGGCCAGCGTGGCCAGGGGCGCGGCAAGCACGGCGCCGGCCAGCAGGGCACGGGCAACGGATCTGAAGTTCAAGCGGTTCTCCTTTGAATGTTGGTTCGGTCAGGCGGCAGGGCCGGCCAGCGCGGCGATCTCGGCCGCCGAGTAGCCGAGCCCGGCCAGGATTTCGGCGCTGTGCTCGCCCAGCTTCGGTGGCGCGAGCCGCACGCCCGGGCGCGCGCCGCCGAGCGTGAGCGGCAACAGCACGGTCTTGGTCTCGCGGCCATCGGTCAGCGTCATCGGCGCGAGGCCGCCGGTGGCGTTGAGGTGAACGTCGTCGAACAGGTCCTGCGGGCGGGTGATGGGCGCGAACGGCAGCCCGTTGCGCTCGAACTCCGCGCTCAGTTCCGCGGCGCTGAAACCGGCCAGGTGCGAGCGCAGGATCGGCATCATCCAGTCGCGGGCACGGACCCGGTCGTTGTTGGTGGCCAGGCGCGGATCGCCCTTGAGGTCGGTCAGCCCGAAGGCCTGGCAGAAGATCGCCCACTGGGTGTCGCTGACCACGGCCAGGAAGACCTGCTCGCCGTCCTTGACGGTGAAGACGTCGTACACCGCCCAGGCCGAGATCCGGTCCGGCATCGGGGCCGCGGGCCGGCCCGTCACCGCGAACTGCATCATGTGCTGCGCCACCAGGAACACGTTGTTCTCAAACAGCGCGCTCTGCACCTCCTGGCCATGGCCGGTCTGCTCGCGCTGGGTCAGCGCCGCCATCGCGCCGATGGCGCCGAACATGCCGCCCATGATGTCGTTGACGCTGGTGCCGGCCCGCAGCGGATCGCCGGGGCGGCCGGTCATGTAGGCCAGGCCGCCCATCATCTGCACCACTTCGTCGAGCGCCGTGCGGTGGTCGTAGGGGCCGGGCAGGAAGCCCTTGTGGCTGACGTAGATCAGGCGCTCGTTGAGCCGGCGCAGCGACTGGTAGTCCAGCCCCAGCTTCTTCATGGTCTCGGGCTTGAAGTTCTCGCTGACGATGTCGGCGGTGGCGACCAGCCGCAGCGCCGCCTCGCGGCCTTGCGGCGACTGCAGGTCCAGCGCCACGCTCTTCTTGTTGCGGTTGAACAGCGGGAAGAAGCCGGCGCCCGAGCCGAGCAGCTTGCGGGTGTTGTCGCCGGCCAGCGGCTCGACCTTGATCACCTCGGCGCCGAGGTCGGCCAGCACCATGCCGCAGGTCGGGCCCATCACCATGTGGGTGAATTCGACGACGCGGATGCCGCCGTAGGGCAGCCTGGGTTCGGTCATGACGCACCCCCGATCCGTTCGCCCTGAGCTTGTCGAAGGGCTTCGACAGGCTCAGCCCGAACGGAATTCCTCCATCCTTTCGGCAGGCCCGCCTCCGGCGTCATGCCGTAGACCGGTTCGCCCGGCAGCCCCGCTTTCAGGGGCTCGCGCGCCGCGATCAATTGCTCCAGGTCGACGCCGGTGGAAACGCCCATCGCCTCGAACATGAACACCAGGTCCTCCGTCACCACGTTGCCGGAAGCGCCGGGCGCATACGGGCAGCCGCCGAGGCCGCCGAGCGACGCGTCGAAGGTGCGCACGCCGACGTCATAGGCGGCCAGGCAATTGGCCAGGCCGAGGCCCCGGGTGTTGTGCATGTGGGCGGCGCCGGTGCGGTCGCCGATCACGGCCCGGACCTTGTTGAACAGCCGCCGCACCTGCGCCGGGTTGGCCATGCCGGTGGTGTCGGACAGGCCCGATTCGTCGACCCCGGCGGCGATGCACTCGGCCGCGACCCAGACCACGTCCTCGTCCGTCACCTCGCCCTGGATGGTGCAGCCGAAGGCGGTCGACACGTTAGCCTCGATCCGCACCCCCGGCGCGATCTCGTTGCGCAGGGCGACGATGGCGCGCACCTCCGCGATCATGTCCTCGCGGCTCTTGCGGACATTGGCCAGCGAGTGCGCCGCGCTGGCCGACACCGGGATGGTCAGCTTGTGGGCGCCGGCATCGATCGCCGCTTGCGCCCCGCGCCGGTTCGGCACCAGCGCCATCACCGTCAGGCCGGGCAGCGTCAGCGCGTGCCTCACCACCTCGGCGGCGTCGGCCATCTGCGGCAGCAGCTTGGCCGGCACGAACGAGGCGACCTCGATCTCGCGCAGGCCGGCGGCGTACAGGGCGGTGATCCAGCGCTTCTTGTCGGCGGTCGCCATGGTGCGCGCCACCGACTGCAGGCCGTCGCGCGGGCCGACCTCGCTGATCAGGACGGCGGGGGAGGAGGATGTCATTGCATTTCCGGTTGCATTCTGTAAGATAGAACGACGTTCTTTCTATTGAAATGATCGCGTCGGCTCCGGCTGCTGTCAAGCGCCGGCCGGCGAGTCCCCATGCCCCGCAAAGCCCAGACCGCGTCGATCGCCGACCACCACGCCGCCCCCGGTGGCGCCGCCGCGGTCGACCGCGCGCTGTCGGTGCTGGGGGCATTCCGGGATGGCGACGCCGCGCTCGGCCTGGCCGAACTGGCCCAGCGCACCGCCCTTTACAAGAGCACGGCGCTGCGGCTGCTGGCATCGCTGGAGCACGCGGGACTGGTGCAGAAGCTCGACGACGGCCGCTATGCGCTCGGGGCCGAAGTGGCGCGGCTGCACGGCGTCTACGCGGCCTCGTTTTCGCTGGACCGGGTGGTGCTGCCGGTGCTCAAGGCGCTGGTCGCCGCCACCGGCGAGAGCGCGGCGTACCACGTCCGGCAGGGCGACAGCCGGCTGTGCCTGTACCGGGTCGACTCGCCGCAGCCGGTGCGCGACCACATCCGGGCCGGCGACGTCCTGCCGGCGGGGCGCGGCACCGGAGGCCGGGTGCTGACGGCGTTCGACCCGCGGCTGGCCCGCGCGGCCGCCAGCCGCGAGCGCAAGCTGCTCGCACTGATCCGCGAGCAGGGTTACTACGCCGCCAGCGGCGACCGGCTGGCGGGCGTGGCGGGAATCTCGGCGCCGGTGTTCCATGCCGACGGCGCCCTGGCCGCGGCCGTCACGCTGACCATGCCGACCCACCGCTACGACGAGCGCTACGTGAAACCGGTGCTGGAGGCAGCTCGCAAGCTCAGCGGCCGGGTCTAGCGGCCCCGAAATCGTAAGCCTGTTTATAATCTGCAGGCTGATGAAAATCGATTACCGTCGCCGCTTCGGCTTTCTGGCCAGCGATGTGGCCCGCCTCTACGGCCAGCAGTTCGACCGCGCCGCGCGCGAACAGCTGGGCCTGTCGCACCCGCAGGTCCGCCTGCTCGGGGTGCTGGCCACGCACGGCGACGCGTCGCCGCTGTCGCAGGCCGAACTGGCGCAGCGGCTGGGCCTGAGCGCGATGGCCGTGGCCAGCCTGTGCGACCGGATGGCGGCCGCCGGCTGGATCCGGCGCGAGCCCCACGCCACCGACCGCCGTATCAACCAGCTGCAGCTGGAGCCGCGCGCGGCCAAGGCGCTGACCAAGGCGATGGAGCTCGGCGACACCCTGAGCGCGAAGGCGCTGGGAGGCCTCTCGGCCGCCGAGCGGGCGCAATTGCTGGCGCTGCTGGCCCGCACGCGCGACGCGCTGATGGACGGGAAAGCCCCATGAACACGGCCTCGACGGCTACCGGCTTTCCGCACCGCGGCATGATCACCCTGTCCATCATGCTGGCGACCATCATGCAGGCGCTGGACACCACCATCGCCAACGTGGCGCTGCCGCACATGCAGGGCAGCCTGCAGGCCTCGCAGGATCAGATCACCTGGGTGCTCACCTCCTACATCGTGGCTTCGGCCATCGCCCTGCCGCTGACCGGCTGGCTGTGCAGCCACTGGGGCCGGCGCAAGGTGTTCCTGGTCTCGGTGATCGGCTTCACCATCGCTTCCGCGCTGTGCGGACTGGCCACGTCGCTCAATGCCATCGTGGCGGCGCGGCTGCTGCAAGGCGTGTTCGGCGCCGCGCTGGTGCCGCTGTCGCAGGCGGTGCTGCTGGACATCAACCCGCGCGAGAAGATCGGCCAGGCGATGGCGATCTGGGGCGCCGGCATCATGGTCGGGCCCATCCTCGGCCCGATGCTGGGCGGCTGGCTGACGGAGAACATGAACTGGCGCTGGGTCTTCTTCATCAACCTGCCGGTCGGCATCTTCGCGCTGTGGGGCATCTTGCGCTACCTGCCGGAGAGCAAGCCGCAGGGCGAGCGGCTGGACATCTTCGGCTTCGTGTCGCTCAGCGTCGCGATCGGCCTGTTGCAGCTGTTCCTGGACCGCGGCCAGCAGCTCGACTGGTTCGACTCCTGGGAGATCAAGCTGGAAGCGGCGGGCACGCTGGTGGCCTTCGCCTTCTTCGTGGTCCACACCTGGACCGCGGTCGGCACCTCATTTTTCGACCGCGACCTGCTCAAGGACCGCAACTTCGTCACCGGCCTGCTGTTCGCCTTCATCGTGGGCACCATCCTGTACGGAACGATGGCGCTGCTGCCCATGTTCCTGCAGGGGCTGATGGGGTACCCGGTGATCTACACCGGCGAGATCACGGCGCCTCGCGGCGTCGGCACCATGATCGCGATGATCATCGTCGGCCGGCTGGTGCAGCGCATCGACATCCGCCTGATCATGGCGACCGGCTTCGCGCTGACGGCGTTCTCGCTGTGGCAGATGACGCAGATCACGCTGCAGATGGACAGCACGCTGATCCTGGTCTCGGGCTTCATCCAGGGGCTTGGCATCGGCTTCACCTTCGTGCCGCTGTCGGCGGCGAGTTTCGCGACGCTGGCCCCGCGCCTGCGCAACCAGGGCACGCCGGTGTTCAGCCTGGTGCGCAACATCGGCGGCAGCGTCGGCATCTCGATCGTCCAGGCATTGCTGACCCAGGGCGCGGCCACCGCCCATGCGCAGGTCGCGGCCTCGCTGGCGCCGGGCAACCAGGGGCTGGTCAACCTGCCGCCCATGCTGGACCCGTCGACGCCCGGCGGGCTGGCGCTGCTCAACGCGGAAGTCGCGCGCCAGGGCGCGCTGATCGGCTACGTCAACGACTTCAGCATCATGATGTTGGTGACGCTTGCGGCGATTCCGCTGCTGGTGCTGATCCGCATGCCCAGGCGCGGCCCTGTCGCCGCTGCGGGCGACGTCCCGCACTGACGGCGGCCGGCGGTCACTTCAGCGGCAGCACCGTGCCGGCCGGCAGCGGCACGGCGGTGACGCTGTTCTGGGGATAGCCCTCGATCACCCGGTCCGAGTACGTGAGGTAGACCAGGGCATTGCGCTTGACGTCCACCATGCGGATCACGCGCAGCTTCTTGAACACCAGCGAAATGCGCTCGTTGAACATCTCCTCCTGCTTCTCGAGCTTGCCGGCGTTGAAGGCGATCGGGCCGGTCTGGCGGCAGGCGATCGACGCCTCGGCCCGGTCCTCGGCCAGGCCGAAGGCGCCCTTGATGCCGCCGGTCTTGGCACGCGAGACGTAGCACGTGACGCCACTGACTTTCGGATCGTCATAGGCGTCGACCACGATCTTGTGGTCGGGGCCGATCAGCTTGAAGACGGTGTCGACTTCGCCGATCTGTTCGGCGCCGGACTGGCCGCAGGCGGCCAGCAGCAGCGCGATGAGGGGGAGCAGGTGGTTTTTCACCCGCCCACTTTACTCCGGCGCACGACTGCGCCGCATTACTCGGCCTTGAAGCCGGAGGCCTTGATCGGCGCTTCCCAGCGCTTGAGGTGGGCAGCCTGGCTGGCGGCCAGTTCGGCCGCGCCGGAGTGGTTGGGCACCAGTCCGAAGCCGTAGATCTTCTCCTGGATCGCCGGGTCGCGCAGCGCTTCGGCCACGGCCCGGTCGATCCGCGCCACCACGGCGGGCGCCATGCCGGCCGGACCGTACAGGCCGAAGTAGGCGTCGGCCGAGATGTTGATGCCTGCTTCCTTCAGCGTCGGGACCTCCGGCAGCGCCTTGTTGCGCTCGTCGCCGGTCACGGCCAGGATGCGGACCTTGCCGGCCTTGTGGTGCTCGATGGTTTCCGAGGCCGTGTCGACCATCAGCGGCACCTGGCCGCCGATCAGGTCCTGCGCCGCCGGCGCCCCGCCGCGGTAGGCGACGTGCGTCATCGGCACGCCGGTGGCCTGGGCCAGCAGCTGGCCGGCGAAATGCGGCACGGTGCCGGCGCCCGAGGTGGCGTAGTTGGCCCTGGCCGGGTTGGCCTTCATCCAGGCCAGCACGCTCTTGATGTCACCCTGGGGCGCGCCGGGCCCGGCCGTGACGGCGAAGTCGAAGGTGGTGACGCGCGAGATCGCGGTGAAGTCCTTGATCGGGTCGTAGCCCAGGTTGGAATAGAGCCAGGGCTGGATCACCAGCGCGCCGCTCGGCGACAGGATCAATGTCTGGCCGTCCGGCGCGGCGCGCTTGACCTCGTTCAGGGCCACCCGGCCGCCGGCGCCCGGCTTGTTGTCGACGATCACGCTCTGGCCCAACGACACCCGCAGCTTCTCGGCCAGCAGCCGGGCGATCACGTCGGCGGAACCGCCGGGCGGGAAGCCGACGACGATCCTGGTGGTGCGCTCCTGCGCGAACGCCGCCGGCACGGCGAGTGCGGAAGCGGCAAGGACTGCGAGGGCGGCAAGGGCGCGGCGTTGCATGGAGGTCTCCTTCAGTTCTGGTTGTGGTTGTGGTCGGTGGCAATGGCTTGCAGCAGCAGCCGGTTCTGCTCGGGCAGGCCGACCGTGATCCGCAGCCACTCGGGCAGGCCGTAATTGCCCAGGTTGGCGACGGCGATCCCGGCTTCGAGCAACCGGGCGTGCAGCGCCTGCGCGGCGCCGACCCGGACCATCACGAAGTTGCCGGACGAGGGCAGGCAGTGCAGGCCCAGTCGCTCCAGACCGGCGACCAGCGCGCTCTTGCCGGCGGCATTGAGCTCATAGGTCTGGCGCACGAAGGCCTCGTCGGCCAGGGCGGCTTCGGCCGCGGCGAGCGCCGGCGTCGTCACGTTGAAGCGGGGCCGCAGGGCATTGAGCCGCGCCGCCAGGGCGGCCTGCGCGATGCCGTAGCCGACGCGCAGACCCGCCAATCCGTACGCCTTGGAGAAGGTGCGGGCCACGATCAGGTTGGGGAAGCGCCGCACCCAGTCCATGCTGGCGTAGCGCTGCGCCGGCGTCAGGTACTCGGTATAGGCTTCGTCGAGCAGCACCGTCACGGCTGCCGGCACGGCCGCCAGGAAGTCCAGCAAGGCCGGCCCGTCGATGAAGGACCCGGTGGGATTGTTCGGATTGGCCACGAACAGCAGCCGGGTGTCGGCGTCGACGGCACGCAGCATGGCCGGCAGGTCGTGGCCATGGTCGCGCGCGGGCACCACCACCGGCTTGCCGTGGGCCAGCGCCGCGGCCTGGCCGTAGACCACGAAGCCGTATTGCGACCAGACCACGCCCTGGCCGGGGGCGACCACGGCTTGCGCGGCCAGGGTCAGGATCTCGCTCGAGCCGCTCCCCAGCACCAGCCAGTCGGGCGGCAGGTCCAGCCGGGCGGCCAGGGCCCGCTTGAGCGCGCTGCCGTTGGCATCGGGATAGTTGCCGGCGTCCTGCAACGCGGCCGCGGCCGCCTGCCGCGCCGATTCGGGCATGCCGAGCGGGTTTTCATTCGAGGCCAGCTGGATCATGGAGGGGAGCCGGAAATCATTTAATTACTTAAATATATCCAGCCGGACAGAGGGCCGCATCGGGGCTGACCCGCTGTTCATTACATGCGTTGACGTCAAAGATAAACTCGATTTATCCACATTAATCTCCGCCCAAGGATCAAATAAAGTCGATGCATGGAGCAACCCCGGGCCGTCCTGTTCGATGCCTACGGCACGCTGTTCGACGTCTATAGCGTCGGCCTGCTGGCGGAACAGTTGTTTCCGGGCCAGGGGCAGGCGCTGGGCCTGCTGTGGCGCGACAAGCAGATCGAATACACCCGCCTGGTCACCACCAGCGACCACGGCGACCACTACCGGCCGTTCTGGGAGCTGACCCGCGCCGGCCTGCGCTATGCGTGCAAGCGGCTGGCACTGGACCTCAGCCCCGAAAGCGAGGAGCGGCTGATGAACCAGTACCGCCATCTCTCGGCCTTTCCGGAAAACCGCGCAGTGCTCAAGGCGCTCAAGGACAGGGGCGTCGTCACCGGCATCCTGTCCAACGGCGACCCCTCGATGCTCGGCGTCGCTGTGCGCAGCGCCGGCCTCGACGGCCTGCTCGATCACGTGCTGAGCGTCGACGCCGTGCGCAAATACAAGACCCATCCCGCCGCCTACCAGCTCGGCTTGCAGGCCACCGGCCTGGCCGCGCGCGAGATCGCCTTCGTCAGCTGCAACAGCTGGGACGCGCTGGCCGCGACCTGGTTCGGCTACCGCACCCTGTGGGTCAACCGCTACCAGCTGCCGTTCGAAGAGCTCGGCACCCAGCCCGAACGCACCGGCTCCAGCCTGCGTGACGTGCTGGCCTTTTTCTGATTTCATCGCATTCGACCAGGAGAGAGAGATATGACCGCCCGCACCAATGTCCACGGCCTGCAAGTGGCCACCGAACTGCACCGCTTCGTCGAGGACAAGGTCCTGCCCGGCACCGGCGTCGACGCCGCGACGTTCTGGCACGGCTTCGATGCCATCGTCACCCAGCTCGCCCCCAAGAACATCGCGCTGCTGGCCGAACGGGACCGCCTGCAAACCCAGCTCGACACCTGGCACCGGGCCCATCCGGGCCCGATCCGCGACCAGGCCGGCTACCGCCGCTTCCTCGAACAGATCGGCTACCTGGTGCCGGCGCCCGCCGGCGCCAAGGCAACCACGCGCAACGTCGACGCCGAACTGGCGCTGCAGGCCGGCCCGCAGCTGGTGGTGCCGGTGCTCAATGCCCGCTACGCGCTGAACGCCGCCAATGCGCGCTGGGGCTCGCTCTACGACGCGCTGTACGGCACCGACGCGCTCCCCGAAACCGGTGGCGCGGACAAGGGCAAGGGCTACAACAAGGTGCGGGGCGCCAAGGTGATCGCATACGCCCGCAACGTGCTGGACCAGGCCGCACCGCTGGCCAAGGGTTCGCACGCGGACGCCGCCGGCTACACGGTCGCTGGCGGCAAGCTGGCCGTGGCCTTGCAGGACGGCACCAGCACCGGCCTGAAGGACCCGGCGCAGTTCATCGGCTACCAGGGCGAGGCGTCCGCGCCGTCGTCGGTGCTGCTGCGCAACCACGGCATCCACCTGGACATCCGGATCGACCGCGGCACCGCGATCGGCAAGGACGACGCGGCCGGCATCAGCGACGTGATCGTCGAAGCGGCCTTGTCGACCATCATGGACCTGGAGGATTCGGTCGCCGTCGTCGATGCGCAGGACAAGGTGCTGGCCTACAGCAACTGGCTGGGCATCCTGCAGGGCACGCTGACCGAGCAGGTGGAAAAGGGCGGCAAGACTTTCACCCGCGGCCTGAACCCGGACCGCGAGTACACGGGCGCCGACGGCCGGCCGGTGAAGCTGCATGGCCGCTCGCTGATGTTCCTGCGCAACGTCGGCCACCTGATGACCAATCCGGCGATCCTGTGGACCGACGCCGACGGCCAGATGCGCGAGATCCCCGAGGGCATCCTCGACGCGGTGATCACCACGGCGATCGCGATGCATGACCTCAAGCGCGACCCCAAGGGCGTCCGCAACTCGCGCACCGGCTCGATCTACATCGTCAAGCCGAAGATGCACGGTCCGGATGAAGCGGCGTTCGCCAGCGAGCTGTTCGGCCGGGTGGAGGCGCTGCTGGGCCTGCCGGCCGACACCGTCAAGCTCGGCATCATGGACGAGGAGCGCCGCACCAGCGTCAACCTCAAGGCCTGCATCGCCGCCGCCGCTTCGCGCGTGGCCTTCATCAACACGGGCTTCCTTGATCGCACCGGCGACGAGATGCACACCGCGATGCATGCCGGGCCGATGATGCGCAAGGGCGACATGAAGTCGAGCGCCTGGATCCAGGCCTACGAAAAGAGCAACGTGCTGGTCGGCCTGTCGTGCGGCCTGCGGGGCCGGGCCCAGATCGGCAAGGGCATGTGGGCCATGCCCGACCTGATGGCGGCGATGCTGGAACAGAAGATCGTGCACCCGAAGGCCGGCGCCAACACCGCCTGGGTGCCCTCGCCCACCGCGGCCGTGCTGCATGCGCTGCATTACCACCAGGTCGACGTCGCCGCGATCCAGCAGGAGATGGAAGCGATCGACGCGGACGCCGAGCGCGACGCGCTGCTGACCGGGTTGCTCACGGTGCCGGTGGTGGCCGAAGCGAAGTGGAGCGCCGAAGAACGCCAGCAGGAACTGGACAACAACGTGCAGGGCATCCTGGGCTACGTGGTGCGCTGGATCGACCAGGGCGTGGGCTGCTCCAAGGTGCCCGACATCCACAACATCGGCCTGATGGAAGACCGCGCCACGCTGCGCATCTCCAGCCAGCACATCGCCAACTGGCTGCTGCACGGCGTGGTGACCGAAGCGCAGGTCAAGGCCACCTTCGAGCGCATGGCCGCCATCGTCGACCAGCAGAACGCCGGCGACCCGCTCTACCAGACCATGGCCGGCCACTTCGACACATCGTTCGCCTACCGGGCGGCGCAGGACCTGGTGTTCAAGGGCAAGGAGCAACCCAGCGGCTATACGGAACCCCTGCTGCACGCCTGGCGGCTCAAAGTGAAGGCATCTGCCAACTAATGAACACTCCGGACCAAGTCCGGGTAAGCAGATGTGACTACAACGGCTGGGTTCGAGGGGGCATGCTAAAACCGCCCCAAGGTCGCCCATGCCCGCTCAAGCCGCCATCTATCGACAGTGCCTGGATCAGGCCGTCCAGGCTGCGGCGTGCCTGATCGCCAGCTGCGTTGACGACGCCGTCACCGCCCTGCTGGAGCAGGAAAAGCAGGGCCTGACCGCCGCCCGGCGCCAGGAGGTGTCCGACGCCTGGCGCGAGCTGCTGAAGCACCGGGCGGCATGGGTGGAGCGGTATCCGCGCGAATTGCGGCTGGCGCTGGACGCGCCGCCCGAGAAGCCGGCGGCGACGACGCCGCCCCGGCGCCTGACCATCGACTCGATGACGCTGGTCGCCGACGACCAGGTGAACCAGGAAATCGCGGCCGCGCGCCTGTCCGAGCAGCTGCAGGTGGTCGTCGCCCAGCCGCTGGCCGAACTCGATGGCCTGATGAGCTCATTGCTGGGCCTGCCGGCAGTGCGGGCGGAAGCCAATCCGGTGCGGCCGGTCGTCTTCGCGCGGGTGCTGCAGGCGACCATGGGCGATGCCACCGGACGCCCCGGACTGACGGCGCTCTGGATCCGCCACATGGCGCCGACCATGGGCCGCGAGCTGGACCAGCTGTACCGGCTGCTGGTGGAGCAACTCACGCAGGCCGATGTCCACGCGGCGGGCTACCGGGTGTTGCCGCTGCGGCAGCATCCGGGCGCTGCTGCGACGGCGCGCCATGCCGGCACGCCCGCACCGGCCCCGCGCGCCGAGATCCGGGCCAAGCCGGGTTCGGCGTGGGCCGACTTGGGTTCGTCCGCGATGGGCGACGAGCTGATCCAGAACTTCCTGTTCGGCGGCTCGGACCAGGCCGGCGCGCCGCTGGCTCCCGCCTTCTACGCGCGGGTCTCGAACGAACTGGCGCGGCTCGAAGCATTGCCCGTCGATGAACTCCCCGTGCCGGACCCGGCCGACACACTGCGCTACGCGCGCACCCCCTCGGTCGACCGGCCGCTGCGGCCGGTCAGCACCCAAACCACGCTGAACAGCGGCGTCTGGGGCGAGTACGGCGCCTCGCGCGAGCGCGCGCTGGTCCGCACCCGGCTCAAGCGCCAGGCCCGCAACGCCGACCAGGTGCTGGGGCTCGAAGTGGTCCGCAAGCTGGTCAACCAGGTCGCGCAGGACCCGCGGCTGCTGGCGCCGGTGCGCGAAGCCGTCGTGGCGCTCGAGCCGGCCCTGCTGCGGCTGGCGATGGTCGACCCGCGCTTCTTCGGCGACGAGCAGCACCCCGGCCGCCGGCTGGTCGAACGGGTGGCCGATCGCAGCCTCACGTTCAATGACGAGTTCAGCGCCGAATTCAGCGCCTTCGCGGGGTCGGTCGCGGCCTCGTTCAACGGGCTCAACGCGCTGGCCGACCACGAAGTGGAAAACAGCGACCGGTTCCAGTCGGCGCTGGCGGCGCTGGAGGCCTCCTGGACGGCCCAGGACCAGGCCGAGGCGGCGCGGCGACAGGCGGTGCTCGACGCGGTCCGCTTCGCCGAGCAGCGGCAGGCGCAGGCCGACCAGATCGCCTGGGAACTGGGCCAGCGCGGCGACCTGGAGGGCGTGCCCACCATCGTGCAGGACTTCCTCTACGGCCCGTGGTCGCTGGTCATGGCGCATGCGCGGCTGGTCGACGGCGGCAGGCAGATCGACCCCGGTGCCCATGGCAGCCTGGTCACCGACCTGGTGTGGAGCGTCAAGCGCCAGGCCACGTTGCGCGAGCCGGCCAGGCTGATCGAAATGCTGCCCGGCCTGCTGCTGCGGCTGCGCTCCGGCCTGGGCGCGCTCGGGCAGGCGCCGCAGGAAACCGAGGCGTTCTTCCAGGCGCTGGAGCAGTTGCACCGGCCGGTGCTGCGGCTGCGGGCGAAGAAGCGGCGCGAAGACAGCGACTTCTCGCCGCTCGAACCGCAGCCGGACACCGACAAGGAGTGCCCGGCGCCGGCGCCGCGGCAGCAACCCAGGTCGGGGCACTCGCCCTGGATGGGCCGGCGCGAACTCGATGTCGCCGGCTTCCAGGACACCCTGCCGACGGACCACGGCGACCTCGAACCCTTGCACGACGTTGCGCCCCCGACCCAGGCGCACCCGGCCGACGTCGATGTCGACGTCAATGCCGTGATCGCCGGGCTGCGCGAAGGCTGCTGGGTCGACCTGTACTCCCGGCGGCACTGGCTGCGGGCCAAGCTGGTCTGGGCCAGCAACAAGGGCACGCTGTTCATGTTCGTCAGCCGCGGCGGCCAGCCGCATTCGATGACCCGCCGCAGCTGCGAGCGCCTGCTGCGCGACCGGCAACTGCGCCCGGTGGAGATGCACGGCGCCGTCTCGCACGCGATCGAGCTGCTGGCGCACGCGCAACCGGAAGCGCTCGCGGCCTGAGCCTCAGGCGTCCAGCTGCTGCTGCAGGCCCAGCGCCTGCAGCTCGAGCCCGTCGATCTCCTGCAGCGACTTGCCGGCGATGCCCTGCAGGTCGCCGTACATGCCGACAGTGGCCCCCATCACCCGCTCGATCTGTTCCTGCCGCTTGGCCCACTGCTTCATGATGACCTTGCGCTCCTTGTCCAGGTCCTCCTGCATGGTGGAGAAGGCCTCGACGATGGCTTCGATCCGCTGCTTGAAGCGGGGCCCGGTCAGGTACTGGTAGACCATCTCGGCCTTGGTCTGCAGGCCCTGCGACAGGGCGCGGGTCTGGCTGACTTCCAGCAGCCCCTGGCGCAGCATCAGCGCCACCGGCATCGCCGCGCGCGGCGACGTCACCCAGACGCCGTCGGCGAAGTCGAAGGTCTCGACGCCCTTGGGCAGCACCTGGCTCACCAGCACGCAGACCTCGGCCTTGGCGCGGCGCTGGTCGTCGCGCAGTTTAGGCAGCCAGCCGTCGCTCCAGTTGCGGGTGCGCTTGGATTCCCACAGGATGCTGCCGCAGGCGACCCCGGACGGGCTGTTGACGCGGTGCAGCGCATCGCCGCCGAACTCGCCCTTGGGCACCGGCTCGATCAGGTCGAACGGAAACTTGCTGCGCAGCAGGTTCTCCAGCTCCATCTCCTGGACCTCGCCCTGCAGCTGCTGCGAGCCCTGCTCCGCCTTCTGCTTGAGCTCCTCGATCTTCTGCTGCATCGACGCGATCGCCTGGTCCTTCTCGGCCACCTTCAGGCGCATGCCGTCCTCGGCCTCCTTGCGGGCCAGGCTGCGCACTTCCGTCAGGCCGTCCTGCACCCGCTTTTCGACGGTGAGTTCCAGCTCGCGCCGGGCGTCGTCCAGTTCGCGCTGCTTCTTGATCAGGTCGGCCTGGGCCTTCTGCGCCTCGGCCAGCTTGGCGTCGCGCCCGCGCAGCACCTCCTGCAGTTCGGCCAGCTGGCGCGTCTTGCCGTCCATCTCGGTCTCGCAGGCCAGCCGGGCCTTGCGCGCCTCGTCCGCCGCCACCCGGCTGCGCTCGGTCTTCAACTGGCCGGCAACCTGGTCGGCGACCTGCTGGTCGAGATGGCGCCGCGCCTCCAGCAGCTCCGCCTCCTTCCTGCGGGCGACGGCCTCGCGCTCGGCGATCGCGGCGTCCTTGCTGGCGAGCTGCTGCTCGAACTGCCGCCGCGTCGTCGCCAGCAGGGGCGCGGCCAGCGATTCGGTCAACTTGATTTCGGTCCTGCAGCTGGGGCAGGTGATGGTCGGTTCAACCATGGGGTCCTTGTTCGTTCGGGTTTGCGCCATTTTCAGGCCTGCGCAGCAGCAGCTGGTGCAAGGGCTGGCGCACGAAGCCCAGCCGCTCCAGCGCCAGGCCGCCCAGGTCCAGCCGCTGCAACTGCGGCACGTTCACGCGCTGGGACGGATGGCGTTCCATCACGGCGGCGACCAGCGCCTGCGCGTCCCGCTGGCCCGGCTCGGCATCGAGCAGGCAGTGAATGGTCAGGGTGCCGTCGGCCGCTTGCGAGAACACGAGCTGCGCCGATCCCGCGCGCCAGGCCTGCAGTTTCACCGGCAGGGCGCGCAGCGATGGCGGCGTCACCTGAAACGGCAGGTCGCGGTGCGCGCGGCCCAGGGCCTCGATCCACTGGAAAGCATCGCCGTGGCGGACCACCGCCACGCCGGCGGCCGCCTCGCCCTGCGGCGCGGCGGCACCAGCGGAGCGCGTGTAGCCGTACAGCGGGTGCAATGGCTGGAAGCCGCGCCCCCGGTACAGCCGCAAGGCCCGCGCGTTCTGCTCGAAGCATTCCAGCTCGACACTCGCCATGCCGGCCGCCGCCGCGCGGGCGATGAAGTCGTCGAGCAGCGCCGGCGCGGCGCCGCTGCCGCGCGCCTGCGGCAGCGCGCCCATGGTGGCCAGCCGCCAGTGCCCGAGGTCCGGCCGCGGCGCGACCAGCGCGAAAGCGATCGGCTGGCCCTCCCGCACCGCAACCCGGCTGGCCGTGAGGTCCACGCCCTGCCGTCCCAGGAATTGCGGCCACTGCTCCAGCCCCAGCCGGAAGGGGATCAGGTAGTCGGCGAAGGCGGCGCCGAACGCCGCGTGCAGCAGGCGCGGCGCGACCGCGCCGGCCGGGATGAGGGTCGGTCCAGCCATCCCGCCAGTATCGCGCCCGCCGTTAAACTGGCTGCGTGACACCCCTGCCCCTCGTCGACCCTTCCCGCTGTCCCGTGTGCGGCCAGCCCAACCAGTGCGCCATGGAAGTGCAGCGGACGACCGGGCTCGAACAGCAGGCCTGCTGGTGCACCCATGTCGACTTCAGCCTCGACCTGCTGGCCCGCATCCCGCCCGAGCTGCGCGGCCTGAGCTGCATCTGCCCGCGCTGCGCGCGCTCCGGCCCGCAGCAGTGAGCCGCGACGCCAGCCTGGCGGCGATGCGCGAGCGCTACGGCCCGCGTTTTCGCTGGTTGCTGCTGATCTCGCTGATGGTGGGGACCATGGCCTCGATCATGTCGTCGACGGTCGTCAACGTCGCGATCCCGGGGCTGAGCCATCACTTCGCCATCGGCCAGGGCCAGGCCCAGTGGGTCAGCTCGGGTTTCATGGTGGCGATGACGGCATCGATGCTCACCACGCCCTGGCTGCTGGCGCGCTTCGGCTACCGGACGGTCTATGCCGCCACCATGGTGCTGCTGATGGCGGGCGGCATCGTCGGTGGCCTGGCGACCAGCTACGGCCTGGTGCTCGGCGCCCGGGTGGCCGAGGGCCTGGCCGCCGGCATCGTCCAGCCGATCCCGGCCATCGTCATCCTGCGCGCCTTCGGCAAGGACGAACAGGGCCGGGCCAGTGGCGTCTTCGGCATGGGCGTGGTGCTGGCGCCGGCCATCGGGCCCAGCATCGGCGGGGTGCTGGTCGACCTGTTCGGCTGGCGCTCGATCTTCTTCATGGTGGTGCCGTTCTGCCTGGTGTCGCTGGCCCTGGCCTGGAAGTTCGTCCCCGACACGGCCCCCGGCGGCGTCGCGGCCGAACGCACCAGCGCGCTGGACTGGCGCGGCCTGGCGCTGGGCAGCGTCGGCACCCTGTTCCTGCTGAACGGGCTGGTCGAACTGCGCGGCGGCGGCGCCGCCTCGTGGCTGCTGTTGCCGGCGGCGGCGCTGGCCGTCGCCGCCTTCATCGCCTGGCAACGGCGGCTGCTGGCCACCGGCCGCGAGCCGCTGATGAACCTGCGGCTGTTCGCCTACCGCAGCTTCACCATGGGCAGCATCGTTGCCTTCATCTACGGCACCGCGCTGTTCGGCTCCACCTACCTGCTGCCGCTGTACATGCAGGTGGCGCTCGGCCTGTCGCCGTCGTACGTCGGCACCATTCTGCTGCCGGCCGGCATCGTGCTGGCGGTGACGATTCCGCTGGTCGGCCGGCTGGCGGACCGGCAGCCGACCCACCGGCTGGTCAGCATCGGGCTGGCACTGCTGGCGCTGTCGTTCGCGCTGATGGTCACGGTCAACTCCGGCCAGGCGATCTGGCTGCTGGTGGCCTGGGCCATCCTCGGGCGGATCGGCCTGGGCTTCATCCTGCCGTCGCTCAACCTCGGGGCGATGCGGGCCCTGGACCACGGGCTGATTTCGTACGGCGCCAGCGCCATCAATTTCGTGCGGATGCTGGGCGGCGCCTGCGGGGTGAGCCTGTGCGCGATCGTGCTGGAATGGCGCATCGCCGCCCACGGCGACTCGCTGGCCATCGCCGCGACCAGCCCGGCGCGGCTGGCGGCCTTCCACGAAGCGTTCTGGATGCTGGCCGCGCTGTGCGGCGCGGCCCTGGTCGCCGCCTGGCAGCTGCGGGAACCGCCACAATCGGCAGACCTCGCCAGGAAATGACATGTGCCAGCTGCTCGGGATGAACTGCAACGTACCGACCGACGTGACCTTCAGCTTCACGGGCTTCGCCCAGCGCGGCGGCCGCACCGACCACCACGCCGACGGCTGGGGCATCGCCTTCTTCGAGGGCGTGGGGCTGCGGCATTTCGTCGACCACCAGCCGGCCTGCGAGTCGCCGGTGGCGGAGCTGATCCGGCGCTACCCGATCCAGAGCAGGAACGTCATCGCCCACATCCGCAAGGCGACCCAGGGTGAAGTCGCGCTGCAGAACTGCCACCCGTTCGTGCGCGAGCTGTGGGGCCGCTACTGGGTGTTCGCCCACAACGGCGACCTGAAGGACTTCCAGCCGCGGCTGCATGCGGGCTTCCGCCCGGTCGGCTCCACCGACAGCGAGCGCGCCTTCTGCTGGCTGATGCAGGAGCTGGCCAAGTCGCATGCCGGGGTGCCGAGCGTGCAGGAGCTGACGCTGACACTGCGCGAGTTGACGCCGCGCATCGCCGCCCACGGCCCGTTCAACTTCATGCTGTCCAACGGCGAGGCGCTGTGGACGCACTGCTCGACCAACCTGTACTACGTCGAGCGCAAGCACCCGTTCGCCCATGCGCATCTGGCCGACGAGGACGTGAGCATCGACTTCGCCCGCAACACCACGCCGCAGGACCGGGTGGCGGTGGTCGTCACCGCGCCGCTCACCACCAATGAAACGTGGGTGAAGATGGCGCCGGGCGAACTCAAGGTGTTCGTCGACGGCGCCGCCGCCGGTTAGGCGGCCAGCGCCGCCTCCAGCGCGTCGATGAACATCGCCGGCACGTCGAAGCCGGTCTGCTCGGTGATCTCCTGGAAGCAGGTCGGGCTGGTGACGTTGATCTCGGTGAGCGCGTCGCCGATGACGTCCAGGCCCACCAGCAGCAGGCCGCGCTTGGCCAGGATCGGGCCGATCGCCTCGGCGATCTGGCGATCGCGCGCGCTGAGCGGCTGCGCCACGCCCAGTCCGCCGGCCGCCAGGTTGCCGCGCACCTCGTTGCCCTGCGGAATGCGGGCCAGGCTGTAAGGCACGGGCTTGCCGCCGATCACCAGCACGCGCTTGTCGCCCTCGGTGATCTGCGGCACGAACTGCTGCACCATCAGGCTGGTGGCACCGTCGTGGTTCAGCGTCTCGATGATCGAACCCAGGTTCAGGCCGTCGGCCTTGACCCGGAAGATGCCCATCCCGCCCATGCCGTCGAGCGGCTTGAGGATGATGTCCTGGTGCTGGTCGTGGAAGGCGCGCACGGCCGCCGCATCGCGAGTCACCAGCGTCGGCGTGGTGAACTGCGCGAACTCCATGATCGCCAGCTTTTCCGGATGGTCGCGCAGCGCCGCCGGCTGGTTGAAGACCCGTGCGCCTTCGCGTTCGGCGTGTTCGAGCAGGTGGGTGGCGTAGAAGTACTCGCTGTCGAACGGCGGGTCCTTGCGCATGATCACGGCGTCGAATTCGTTCAGCGCCCGCACCGGGTTGCCGGTCTCGAGGAACCAGGGATCGGTCTCGCCGGTCAGGCGGATCTCGCGCACCTCGGCCCGCACCAGGTCGCCCGAGCGCCACACCAGGTGTTCGGGCCCGCAGGCCGAGATGCGGTGGCCGCGCCGCTGCGCCTCCCGCATCATCGAGAACGTGGTGTCCTTGGAGATCTTGAAGGCTTCGAGGGGGTCGGCGACGAACAGCAGGTTCATGGGGGCTTTGCGGGTAAGTTCGCCCGTACTGTTGCACAAAAGACCGGGGCGCGCCGATGCCGGCCTCAGGCGCCGAGGTAGGCGCGCGCCAGCGTGTCGTCGGCGGCGATGGCGGCAGCCGGGCCCTGGGCCACGACGCGGCCGCCTTCGATCACGTAGGCGCGGTCGGCCAGCGCCAGCGCCAGCGCCGCCATCTGGTCCACCAGCAGCACGGTGCGCCCTTCCTGGCGCAGGCGGTCCAGCGCCGCGAACAGGTCGGAGATCACCATGGGCGCCAGCCCGAGCGACGGTTCGTCCAGCAGCAGCAGCCGCGGCCCTGACATCAACCCGCGCGCGATCGCCAGCATCTGCTGCTCGCCGCCCGACAGCAGGCCCGCGCGCTGCTGCAGCCGCTCGCGCAGCCGCGGGAACCGCTCCAGCATTTCCTGCATCCGCGCATCGACGCCGCGTGGATCGAGGAACGCCCCCAGCCGCAGGTTGTCGCGCACGCTCAGTTCCGGAAACACCTGGCGGCCTTCCGGCACCAGCGCGAGGCCGAGTGCGACGATGCGCTCCGGCGGCAGTTGCGCCAGGTCCGTGCCCCCCAGGTGGATCCCGCCCTGGACCGGCCGGTGCAGGCCGGCCAGCGCACGCATGAGCGTCGACTTGCCGGCGCCGTTGGCGCCCAGCAGCGCCACCATTTCTCCGCGCCGCACCTGCAGGTCGATCGCGTGCAGCACCGGGCCGGCGCCGTAACCGGCGCTCAGGCCGCCGACGCCCAGCAACTCGGGCTGGTCCGGCGCACCGGGGGCCGTGGCCGGAGCGGCCCGCTGCGGCAGCGCCAGCGACTCTCCCAGGTAGGCCCGCCGCACGGCCGGATCGGCCTGCACGGTGGCCGGGTCGCCGGCGGCCAGCCACTGCCCGGCGTCGATCACCACCACATGGTCCGACACGCCCATTACCAGCTCCATGTCGTGCTCGACCAGCAGCACGCCGACGCCCTGGCCGGCGATCCGGCGCAGCAGCAGCGCCAACCGCTCCTTGTCCTCCCGCGACAGGCCGGCGGCCGGCTCGTCCAGCAACAGCATCCTGGGCCGCGTGGCCAGCGCGCGGGCAATCTCCACCAGCCGCCGGTCGACATGCGGCAGGTCCGCGGCAACGGTGTTCAACCCGCCGGCATAACCGCAGAAGGCCAGCAGCTGCGCCGCCTGGCTGCGGTTCGCACTGGCGCGCAGCCGGCGGGCGCCCAGCAGCGGCCCCAGCGCCCCGCGCCCGGCCGCCAGCACCACGTTATCCAGCACGCTCAGGCCGCCGAACAGCTGCGAGGTCTGGTAGGTGCGTGCGATCCCCGCCCGGGCGACCCGGAAGGCGGGCCGGCCCTGCAACAGCTGTCCGCCCAGCGAAAAGGCTCCGGCGGTCGGCTGGTAGAAGCCGCTGAGGATGTTCAGCGCCGTGGTCTTGCCGGCGCCGTTGGGACCGATCAGGCTGGTGATGCGTCCCGGCTGCGCCTCGAAGGCGAGCCCCTGAACCGCACGCACGCCACCGAACTGCATGCCCAGGCCGGTCACCGCCAGCCCCGGCCCGCCGGCAGCCCCGCTGGCGGCCACGAACGCTGGCGCCGCAGCGGCAGGCGCCGTCCCGGGCTCCACGCGCGAACGCCACAGGCCCGCGACACCGTGCGGTGCCACCCACAGCACCACCAGCAGCAGCGCGCCAAACAGCAGCAGCCGGTACTCCTCCAGGCTGGACAGCAGTTCCGGCAACAGGCCCACCACCAGCGCGCCCACCAGCGGCCCGGCCACCGAGCCGGCGCCGCCGATCATCACCACCAGCACGAACAGGATCGACTGCAGGAAGCCGAAGGTGTGCGGCGTGACGAACCCCGACAACGGCGCGAACAGGCCGCCGGCGGCGCCGGCGCAGAAAGCCGAGATGGCGAAGGCCGCGGTCTTGATGGCCAGCGGATGCAGGCCCACCGACTCGGCGGCGGTTTCGCTGTCGCGCACCGCGCGCAGGGCGGCGCCCCACGTTCCGCGCGAGAGGAAATGAAACGCCACCAGCAGCGCCGCGGCCAGCAGCACCGCCAGCATCGCGGCGGCGCGCTCGCCACTGGCCAGCGCTCCCAGCGAGGGGCCGGCGATGCCCATGATGCCGTTCTGGCCGCCGGTGAGCGAGCGCATCTCGACGATGCTGTGCTCCACCACGAAGCCGAAGGCGATGGTGATCATCGCCAGGTACGGACCGCGCGCGCGCAGTGCGGGCAGCGCCAGCAGCGCGCCGAGCGCTGCTGCCAGCAGCGCCGCCAGAGGCCACGCCGCCCAAAAGCTCCAGCCGGCGCGGGTGGTGAGGATGGCCACGGTGTAGGCGCCGACCGCGTAGAAGCCGACATGGCCGAACGAGACCTGGCCGCTCAGCCCCATCAGGGCGTTCAGGCCGACGCCGACGGCGACCAGCAGCGCCACGTTGGCCAGCACGAAGACGTAGTAACCGTTGACGCGGCCGGCCAGCAGCAGCGCGAGCACGGTGAGGGTGGCCAGCGCCAGGGCCGGCGCGAACTTCTGCAACGAACCGTTCATACTTTCTTCAGCGTGGCGCGCCCGAACAGCCCGTTGGGCCGCCACGCGAGCGCGACGATGACCAGGCCGAATGTCAGGATCTGGGTGTAGCCGGAGCCCAGGGTGGCGGTGATCAGCGCTTCCGCCGTGCCGAACAGCAGGCCGGCGATCATCACGCCCCAGGCGCTGGTGATGCCACCGAGGATGGCGACCGCGAAGGCCTTCAGCCCGAACAGCGTGCCCATGTCGGCGTGGACGTTGTACAGCGGCGCGATCAGCACGCCCGCGATGCCGGCGAACAGCGCCGACAGCGCGAAGGCCAGGGCGACGGCACGGCGGATCGGCACCCCCATGAGCCGGGCTGCCTCGCGGTTCTGCACCACCGCCAGCAACGCCACGCCCCAGCGCGTGCGGCGGGACACGGCATGCAGCAGGCCCGCCAGCGACAGCCCGACCAGCGGAATCAGCAGTTGCAGCGGATAGAAGCCCAGGCCCAGCCCGCCCAGCTGCAGGGGCGTGACCGCCAGCGGCGAAGGCAGGCTGCGCGGCTCCTTGCCGAAGGTGAACATCACCAGGTTGTCGACCACGATCCCCAGCGCCACCGTGGCCATCAGCCAGGATTCGGAACCGCGGCCGGCGAACGGCCGCACCGCGACGAACTCCACCAGCAGCCCGTACAGCGCGCACAACCCGAGGGCCAGCGCGATCGCCAGCGCCAGCGGCCAGCCCAGGGTCTGGGCGAAGGCGAAGGTCAGCACCGCGCCAAGCATCATCGAGCTGCCCTGGGCGAAGTTGACGGTCCCCGACACGGCAAAGGTCACGTAGAAGCCCAGGGCCATCAGCCCGTACATGCTCCCCAGACCCAGCCCGCTGACCCAGGCAGACAGCAGCATCCGCTTACTTCGCCATCGCCACCGGAAGGATCCGGTTGTCGATGAACTGGGCCCAGACGTAATCACCGGCGGTCACGGCGTCGTGCACGCCGGGCGCAAACGGCTTGACGTAGGTCTTGATCAGGCCCTCGTATCTGTCGATCCGGTAGAAGCCCTGGCGCACCGCGTCGCCATCGGTCGAGCCGGCCGCCGAGATCGCGAGCGCGGCCAGCATCATCCCGTCGTAGGCGTTGGCGACGCCGACCGCCGGCGTGATGTCGTCCGGCCCCTTGATCGCCGGGTACTTCGCCTTCAGTGCCGCCACCACCTTCTCGCCGACCGGCGACTGCTTGCCGAAGAAGCTGTAGGTCTGGACGAAGTGCACGTTCTTGCCGTTCGGCCCGGCCAGTTCGGTGAAGCGGCCGCCGGCCGGACCCCAGTGCGAGACGATCGGCACCTGCCACCCCATGCGGTCCAGCGACTTCACGACCTGCGCGGATGGCCCGACGTTGCCGACCATGAACAGCGTGTCGGCGCCGGCGGCCTTGAGCCGGGTGAGCTGCGGCACGACGTCGACGTCGCTGCCCTCGAACTTCTCGATTCCCACCGCTTTCAGGCCCTTGGCGGCCAGCGCCGCAACCAGGCCCTTCTCGTTGGACTCGCCCCAGGGATTGTTGACCAGGATCATCCCGAACCTGCCGGACTTGAACGTCTTCTGCGCGTAGTCGAGCATGCCGACGTTGACGATCTCGTCGACCGCCGACACCCGGAAGGCGAAGTTGGGATTGGCGCCGTTCCTGGTGATCGGCGTGCCCGCGGCCCAGGGCCCCATGAACGGCACCTTTTCCTGGTTCGCCACCGGCACGATGGCCATCGACACCGGCGTGTCCAGTCCGCCGAACAGCACGGCCACCTTCTCCTTGAAGATCAGCTCGCGCGCCGCCACCACGCCCTTGGCCGGGTTGGCTTCATCGTCGCGGCGCACCAGTTCGAGCTTGCGGCCGCCCAGCAGGCCGCCTTTGGCGTTGATCTCGTCGATCGCCACGGCCAGGCCGCGCGTGATGGCTTCGCCGGCCAGCGCCGACTGGCCCGACAGCGCGGTGACCAGGCCGATCCTGATCGGGTCGGCAGCGAAGCCGGAGCCGGCGGCGGCCAGGCCCGCGATCGCGAGCGCGGTCCGCAGCAGGGTACGGCGGGGAGACAGGGAGTTCGTGAGGTTCATGGGACAGCTCCGGATAAAGGGCTCGCACAGAAATGTGGCGCAGGGCCACGGCCTGCCTGCCGGGATGCAAGCCTCATGCCATGTCGACAAAGGCCAAAGAGATGTGTTGACGAAATCTCGCGTGAAGTTGCGACAATCGGCATGGCTCTTGCTGCAACGCAGGCCGCAGATGTCGCGTCACCCAGGAGAAGCCCCATGACCCAAGCCCGCCAGACCGCCGTCCCCCTGCCCCCGCCCGACCTCGCCCCGGGCCCGTTGATCGACGAATACCTGCGGATCCTGATGATTCCCGACCCCGAGGGCGTCTCCCACTTCGTTTCGCCGGAGCTGCGCATCCGCTTCACCGGCGGGCGCAAGATGCGGCGCCCCGGAGACACCTCGGCCTTCAACGCCGGACGCTACGCCTGGGTGAAAAAGCGCATCGAGCGCACCGAAGTGGTGAGCGGGGGCACCGCCGCGGAGACCGTGGTCTACAGCCTGGGCACCCTGTACGGCGCGTGGCCGGACGGCACGCCCTTCGAAGGCAACCGCTACGTCGACCGCTATGTCGTGAGCCATGGGCTGATCACCGAGATGGACGTCTGGAATGACAGCGCCGAGTGGCTGCTCGTGCGCGCCGGCCTGGCGGCGGCATGAGCGAGGGGCCGCGCTGGACCGGGAGCCTGCCGGACTCCGGCCGCTTCGGCTACCAGCCGATCACACGCCGGAGCCACTGGTCGTGGCCGGGCGGCGCGCGGCTGGCGGTATACCTGGGGTTCAACCTGGAGCACTTCGCTTTCGGCGACGGACTGGGCGCGAACCTGGGTCCGGCCTCGCCGCAACCCGACGTGCTCAACTACAGCTGGCGCGAATACGGCAACCGGGTCGGAGCCTGGCGCTGCCTGGAGCTGTTCGACGCCCTGTCCCTGCCGGCCGCCGCCATCGTCAACACCGCACTGTACGACCACTGCCCCGAACTGGTCGCTGCCTGCGTGGCCCGCGGCGACGAAATCGTCGGCCACGGCCACACCAATGCGGAACGGCAGGGCGGATGGAGCGAAGGCGCGGAACGCGACCTGCTGCTGTCGTGTCGCGAGCGCATCGCCGGCGCCAGCGGCAGCCGGCCGGCCGGCTGGCTCTCGCCGTGGATCTCGGAAAGCCCGCTGACCCCGGACCTGCTGGCCGAAACCGGCTACCGCTACACGCTCAACTGGTGCCACGACGATCAGCCGGTCGCCATGCGCACGCGCAGCGGGGCGCCGCTGTGGTCAATTCCCTATCCCCAGGAGCTGAACGACATCCCGATGGTCGTAGGACGCCTGATGGACGCAAAGGACTTCGCCGGCATGGTGATCGACAACCTCGAGGAGATGCTCGAGCAGTCGCGCCGCCAGCCCCTGGTGATGGGCATCGCGCTGCACCCCTACCTGGTCGGCCAACCCTACCGGCTGCGCCACCTGCGGCGCGCGCTGGCGCAGGTGGCCCGGCACCGGGACGGCGGCGCGGTCTGGGCCTGCACGCCGCGGGCCATCTGCGACCACATGGACCGGCTGCCGGCGCCATGACCCGGACCGGCCCGCCGTCCCTGCTCGACCCGTCCGCCGCAACCGCCGGCGAGCCGGTGGAAGCCCGGATCTACGCCACCGTCTTCGACAGCGTGATGAACCAGCGGCTGCCGCCCGGCACCAAGCTGCCCGAGGCGGCGCTGTGCGAGCTGTTCCAGGTCAAGCGCGCGGTGGTGCGCAAGGTCCTGCAGCGGCTGGCCCATGACCGGATCGTCGACCTGCGCCCGAACAAGGGCGCTGTGGTGGCCTCGCCGACGCCGGAGGAGACCCGCCAGATCTTCGAGGCCCGCCGTTCGCTGGAGTCCGCCATCGTCCGGCTCGCCGTGCGCAATGCGACCGCTGCCGACATCGCGGACCTGCGCGAGCGAATGGCGCGCGAGCACCACGCGATGCACCGCTTCGACCAGCCCGCCTGGGCGCAGCTGGCCAGCGCCTTCCACCTGCGGCTGGCGCAGGCAGCGGGCAATCCGGTGCTGGAGCGTTTCCTGATGGAGCTGGTGTCGCGCTGCTCGCTGATCGTCGCACTGTACGAAGCCCCGGGCAACGCCTCGTGCGAGCACGACGAGCATCAAGCGCTGGTCGATTGCATCGAGCGTCGCGACGAGGAAGCCGCCGTGCGACTCATGGAGGAGCACTTGCTGGTGCTGGAGCGTCACATCCGGCTGCAGCAGGAGTCGCCGGACGGTGGCCTCGCCCGCATGCTCGGCCTCGCCTGACGGCTGCCAGCTAGATCTCGATCTTCGAACCCAGCTCCACCACCGAGTTGTTCGGCAGCTGCAGGAAGTCGGCGGCGGCGCTGGCGTTGTGGTGCATCTGCGCGAACAGCTTTTCGCGCCACGCCGCCATGCCGCTGCCGATGGTCGGCACCACCGTGTCGCGCGACAGGAAGTAGCTGGTCGTCATCGGCTCGATCTCGCAGCCGCGGTTGCGGATCAGTTCCAGCGCGCGCGGCACGTCGGGGTCGTTCTTGAAGCCGTAGTGCAGCACCACCTGCCAGCAGTCGTGGCCCAGCGATTCGATCTCGGCCCGCTTGGCCATGCCGATCCAGGGCACCTCGTGGCTGCGGACCGTGACGAACAGGTTGTGCTCGTGCAGCACCTTGTTGTGCTTGAGGTTGTGCAGCATCGCGTTGGGCACGGTGCCGGGCTCGGCGGTGAGGAACACGGCCGTGCCGTCGACCCGGGTCGGCGGGCTGACGAACACCGCCTCCAGGAAGCTGGGCAGGTCGATGGCGTCGGACTTGAGCTTCTCGTTGAGCAGCAGGCGCCCCTGCTTCCACGTCATCATCAGCGTGAAGATGCAGCCGCCGATCAGCAGTGGGAACCAGCCCCCCTGCAGCAGCTTGAGCAGATTCGAGCCCCAGAACGCCAGGTCCACCACGAAGAAGATGCCGGTGGCCGCGATGCACAACCACAGCGGGTACTTCCAGGCGTAGCGGATCACGAAGAAGGTCAGGATGGTGGTGATCAGCATGTCGGTGCACACGGCGATGCCGTACGCGGCCGCCAGGTTGCTCGAGGAACGGAACATCACCACCGCCAGCACGATCGCCACGAACAGGCCCCAGTTGACGAACGGCATGTAGATCTGGCCGGTGTCGCGCACGCTGGTGTGCTGGATGTTCAGCCGCGGCAGGTAGCCCAGCTGGATCACCTGCTTGGTGACGCTGAAGGCGCCGGTGATCAGGGCCTGCGACGCGATCACCGTGGCCATGGTGGCGAGCACCACCAGCGGCAGCAGCGCCCAGTCCGGCGCCATCATGTAGAAGGGATTCTTGACCGCCTCGGGGTTGGACAGCAGCAGCGCGCCCTGGCCGAAGTAGTTCAGCGTCAGCGCCGGCATCACCACCGAGAACCAGGCCAGCCGGATCGGCTTCTTGCCGAAATGGCCAAGGTCGGCATACAGCGCCTCGGCTCCAGTGACGCACAGCACCACGGCGCCCAGGATGATGAAGGTGGTCCCCGGTTGTTGCCACATGAACCGCAGCGCGTAGTGCGGGCTGAGCGCGTACAGGATCTCCGGATGGTTCAGGATATGCGACACGCCCAGCGCCGAGATGGAGGCGAACCACACCAGCGTGATCGGGCCGAAGAACTTGCCGATGCCGGAGGTGCCGCGCTTTTGCACGGCGAACAGCATGAACAGCACGACCAGGGTGAGCGGGATCACCCAGTCCTTGAAGGCCGGCGAGACCACCTCCAGGCCCTCGACCGCCGACAGCACGGAGATCGCGGGGGTGATGACACCGTCGCCGTAGAACAGCGAGGTGCCGAAGATGCCGACCGCCAGCAAGACCTGCCGCAGCCGGGGCTTGTCCTTCACGGCCTGCGACGCCAGCGCCAGCATCGCGATCAGCCCGCCTTCGCCGTGGTTGTCGGCGCGCAGCACCAGCACCACGTACTTGATCGAGACGATGACCGTCAGCGTCCAGAAGAAGATCGACAGGACGCCGTAGACGTTGGGGATGGTGAACGGGACGTGGCCGGAGCCGAAGACTTCCTTGACGGCATACAGGACGCTGGTACCGATGTCACCGTAGACGACACCGACGGCCCCGATGGTGAGCGCCGCAAGCGAGGATTTGGAACTTTGCACTGATGGTCCCCGTCTTCGCGGCCAGGGGGCCGGCGGGGTTGCGTTGCCTTAGGGACCGCTATTGTGCACTCGACAACAGCATGGAAACAGGAAATGTTGCACTGCAACAACCCATTCATTTGCTCAGTCGTAGGTTTCGGCGTCCGGGTCCGTCGCTTCGAGTTCGTAGCTGGCCGCCAGCATGGCCAGCCGGCCGATCACGCCGTACATGTAAAACCGGTTCGGCGCGCTGGCGCCCGGTTTTTCGCCTGGTTGAGGTAAGCGCATACTCTCCGAGAAAGCCAATGGCACGAAACTGGCGCCCGGCGCGTTCAGGTTTTCGTCGATGCCGCGGTCGGCGTGGACGCGGTAGAAGCCGCCGACCACGTAGCGGTCCACCATGTAGACCACCGGCTCGGCCACCGCCTCGTTGATCCGCTCGTTGGTCAACACCCCTTCCTGGATGATGACCTCGTCGACCACCCGGCCGCCCTTGCCGGTGGCCATCCGGGTGCGGGTCTTGCCGCTCAGGTCGTCGAGGTCCTTCACGTCGCGCACGGTCATGATGCCCATGCCCGAGGTGCCGTTGTCGGCCTTGACCACCACGAACGGCTTCTCGTTGATGCCGTATTCCTTGTACTTGCGGCGGATCTTGCCCAGCAGCGCATCGACGTTGGTGCGCAGGCAGTCCAGGCCGGGCCCGGCGCCCTGCTCGAAATCGACCTCGCCGCACTTGTTGAACATCGGGTTGATCAGCCAGGGGTCGATGCCCAGCAGCTTGCCGAAGCGCTTGGACACTTCCTCGTAGCTGTGGAAATGGTTGCTCTTGCGCCGCACCCACCAGCTGGCGTGCAGCGGCGGCAGCAGGTATTGCTCGTGGATGTCCTCGAGGATGCCCGGCACGCCGGTCGACAGGTCGTTGTTCAGCAGGATGGTGCAGGGATCGAAGTCCTTCAGGCCCAGCCGGCGGCGGGTCCGCACCACCGGCTCCAGCAGCACCGAGCCGCCGCCGGGCACTTGCAGCGTCGTCGGCTCCTTGATGTCCGGGTCGATCGAGCCGATCCGCACGTTCAGGCCGGCCAGGTGGAAGATCCGCTTCAACTGCGCCAGGTTGCTCAGGTAGAAGGTGCTGCGGGTGTTGTTCTCGCAGATCACCAGCAGGTTCTTGGCTTCCGGGCAGATCTTCTCGATCGCGGCCATCGCCGACTGCACCGCCAGCGGCAGCATCTCGGGTGTCAGGTGGTTCCAGCCGGCCGGATAGAGGTTGGTGTCCACCGGCGCCAGCTTGAAACCGGCATTGCGGATGTCCACCGAGCTGTAGAACGGCGGCGTGTGCTCCATCCACTCGAGCCGGAACCAGCGTTCGATGGCTGGCATGGAGTCGAGCACACGCTGCTCGAGCTCATTGATCGGGCCGGTCAGGGCCGTGACGAGATGGGGAACCATGCGGCCTTGCCTTCGCTGTTTGGAATTCTCAGGGGAATTGTAGGGATGTGGGGCCACCCGCGCGGGTTTGCAAGCGGGCTTTCGGCCCTCAGGACAGTCGGGCCAGCGGCAGATTCAACAGCAGGTTCTGCGGCTTGAGCTTCAGGCGCCGGTCGGGGTCCATCGCCATCGCCAGGTAGACCGGCCGGCCGGCGATCTCCGGGCGCATCACCGACGGTTCGTCGAACAGCAGGCGGAACAGGCACAGCATCCGCTCCATCCGCTCCGGCGCCACGTCCTGGCCCTGGTACAGGTCGTTGAGCACGCCGCTGGCCTGCGCATCCAGCCCCACGTGCCAGACCCACTGGTCGTCGTCGATCGCACGCTCGATGCCGATGTTGACGCCGGCGCCCAGGAAATGGCGGACCCAGGCTTCCAGCACCGTGCACAGGGCGGGTAGCGCCGGCTGGCCGTGGTTGAGGCTGATCACCAGGTCGTGGCTCTCGTCGCGCTCCCAGTAGCTGTCGGCGTTGTCTTCGTTCAGGACGTCGAGTTCCGCCGTTCGCAGCGGCGCGCCGCCCTGCTTGAGCAGCTCGCCGAGGGTGCCGAAGCTGCCGACCGCGTGCCGCTCCACGGTCTCGTCGTCGGCCGCCATCACCTGGCCGTCGTCCAGCACCGTGACCTTCTGGGTGCGAAACAGCATTTCGGCCGCGCGCACCTGCATCGCCGTGGCTGCGTCGCCCAGCACGTGCCGCAGCAGGATCTGGGTGAGCTGGTGCACCAGCAGCGGCGGCACGTCCACGCCCTCGCCGCGGAAGAGCTGCAGGTAGCTGCCTTCCAGCGTCGGCTGGGCCAGCAGCCGCTGGCGAAAGCGCAGCCACACCACGTAGTTGGCGCGGGCGTCTTCATCGCTGACCGCCGCAAGCTGCTGCGGCGAGATCTCGGCGCGCGGCTGCTCCAGCAAGGCATGGTGCAGCGCCAGTTCGCCGGTGCAGGACTCCGACACCGGCGCCAGCTCGGGCCGCTCCAGCAGGCTGCGCAGGAAGGCATCGGTGACGACCAAGTGGCCCTCGGGAGATTTGTCCAGCAGGCCGTAGCCGCACTGGCGCCAGTAGTTGTGCATTGGTTAGGAGCGGACTTCGCCGTCGCCGAGGACGACCCACTTCAGCGAGGTCAGGCCTTCCAGCCCCACAGGCCCGCGGGCGTGAAACTTGTCGGTGCTGATGCCGATTTCCGCGCCCAGCCCGTACTCGAAGCCGTCGGCGAAGCGCGTGCTGGCGTTGACCATCACGCTGGCCGAATCGACTTCGCGCAGGAAGCGCTGGGCGTGCATGTGGTCCCGCGTCAGGATGGCGTCGGTGTGGTGGCTGGAATAGCGGTTGATGTGGGCGATCGCCTCGTCGACGCCGTCCACCAGCTTGATGCTGATGATGGGCGCGAGGTATTCCTCGGACCAGTCCTGCTCGGTGGCGTCTTTCAGCAATCCGTTCGGGCTGAGCTGGTCGAAGCCCTGGGCCAGGATCGCCTTCCCCTCCGCGTCGCAGCGCATCTCCACGCCCTTGGCGGCGTAGATGGCGCCGATCTTCGGCAGGAACTCGCGGGCCACGCCGCGCGCCACCAGCAGGCTCTCGCTGGCGTTGCAGGGGCTGTACTTGCTGGTCTTGGCGTTGTCCGCCACCTTGACCGCCATGTCGATGTCGCACGGATCGTCGACGTAGACGTGGCAGTTGCCATCCAGGTGCTTGATCACCGGCACCTTGGCCTCGCGGGAAATCCGCTCGATCAGGCTCTTGCCGCCGCGCGGGATGATCACGTCGACGTACTGCGGCATGGCGATCAGCTGGCCCACGGCTTCGCGGTCGGTGGTCTGCACCAGCTGCACCGCGTCGGCGGGCAGGCCGCTGTCGGCCAGCGCCTGCTGCACCAGCAACGCCAGCGCCTTGTTGGATTCGATCGCCTCCGAGCCGCCGCGCAGGATGCAGGCGTTGCCGCTCTTGATCGACAGGCTGGCGGCCTCGATGGTGACGTTGGGCCGGCTCTCGAAGATCATGCCGAACACGCCGAGCGGCACCCGCATCTGGCCGACCCGGATGCCGCTGGGCTGCTGCTTGAGGCCGCTGATCTCGCCGATCAGCTCCGGCATCGCCGCCAGCTGCTCGCAGCCCTGCGCCACGGTCTCGATGATCTTCGGCGTCAGCTTGAGGCGGTCGACCAGCGGCGCGGCCAGGCCGGCGGCCGTGGCGCGGTCCAGGTCTTTCGCGTTGTCGGTCTGCAAGGCCTGGACGTTCGCGCGCAGCAGGTCGGCCAGGCGCCGAAGCGCCCGGTTCTTGGTCGCGGCGTCGGCCTTCGCCATCTGCGCCGAAGCCATCCGCGCCTGCAGCCCCAGGGTCTGGACGTATTCGGAGATGCTGCTGGCTGTCATCCCGGCATTTTACGGGGCGGGGCCGTGGGCTGCGCCGCGCATTCCCGGCACAGCGTCAACGCCAGCCGGTGCAACGCCTGCCAGCCGTCGGTCGGCCAGTCGGGCACCTTCAGGCCCTTGACGATGCCGTCCACCAGGTGCGCCGAGTGCAGCAGGTTGTCCAGCGTCGTCATGGTCAGGCGGGGCAGCACCCGCTCGAACAGCCGCTCCTTCAGGCCCCAGACCCGCTGCTCGCGCAGCGCCATCGGCAGCGGCCGGCCGGCGGCCATCGCGTCCTTCACCCGCTTGAGCGCCCGGATGTCCTCGGCCAGCGTGTAGTGCACCAGCACTTCGGCCTCGCCCTCGGCCTGCAGGCCGTCGAGCATGCGCTGCACCCGCGCCGCCTGCCCGCCCAGCACCGCCTCGGACAGCTTGAACACGTCGTAGCGGGCGACATTGAGCACCGCGCTCTCGACCTGGTCGAAGCTCAGCTCGCCTTCCGGATAAAGGAGCGCGAGCTTCTGGATTTCCTGGTGGGCGGCCAGCAGGTTGCCCTCGACCCGGTCGGCGAAGAACTGCAGCGTGCGCTGGCCCTCTTGCCCGGCGGCCACGCGCTGGCCCTGCTGCTGCAGGCGCTGGGCGATCCAGGCGGGCAGCGCGTTGCGTTCGACCGGTTCGACCTGGATGGTCACGCCGTTGGCGTCGAGCGCGCCGAACCAGGCCCCGCCCCGGGTCATCTTGTCCAGCCGCGGCAGCAGCACGATGGTCAGCGTGGAGTCATTGCCCTGGGCGCTTGCGGCCAGCTGCTGCAGCGCCGGGCTGCCTTCCTTGCCGGGCTTGCCCGAGGGAATGCGGATCTCGACGATCTGCTTGTCGGCGAACAGGCTCAGGCTGCCGCCGGCGGCGAGCACCTCGCTCCAGTCGAAATGGGCGCCGGCGACGGTGTGGACCGTGCGCTCGCTATAGCCCTGGGTGCGGGCCGCCGCGCGAATCGCGTCCGCCGCCTCCTGGATCAACAGCGGCTCGTCGCCGTGCACGGTGTAGAGCGAACGCAGTCCCTTCTGCAGGTGCGGGGTCAGTTGGGATGCGGCGAGCTGCATCCGGGCAGTTTAGGGCCTGTTCACGCTATTTTCAGGGGCGCGAACGCGCTCAATCGGGCGTCAATCGAGGCGCCCGCCGCCGCCCGCATCGACATGCGGGCAAGGCGGGTAACGACGAGTGGCGCCCGATTGGGCCCGTTCCCCTGCGGGGTTGCGGCCAAAAAGGCCATCCGCCGCGTTGCGAAGCCTTGCCGGGGGTCGACCCCGGCTGCGTTTCGCGCCTTGCGCATGACCTTTTTGACCAGCAACGCGTCCCCTGCAAATAGCGTGAACAGGCCCTAATCAATGGCGCCGTCAGGCCGGCTCCAGCTCGCCCGCCCCGGCCAGCGCCTGGGACCTGGCCAGCACCACGCCCGCGAAGATCGCCACGGCCCGGTCGATCAGTTCGGTCGTGATGGTCAGCGGCGGCGCGAAGCGGATCACCGTTTCGTGGGTTTCCTTGGACAGCACGCCGGCCTGCGCCAGCGCCTCGACCAGTTCGCGCGCCGAGGCCCGCGCCGGATCGATGTCGACGCCGACCCACAGGCCGCGGCCGCGGACGGCGCGGATCAAGCCCGGCGCCAGCGCCTGCACGCCGCGCAGCCGCGCGATCAGGTAGTCGCCCAGCAAGGCGCTGCGCGCGACCAGCTGCTCGTCTTCGATCACCAGCAGCGCCTCGAGCGCCACCGCCGCCGCCAGCGCGTTGCCGCCGAAGGTGGAACCATGGCTGCCCGGGTTGAAGACGTCCATCACCGCCGCATCGGCCAGGAAGGCGCTGACCGGCAACAGGCCGCCACCCAGCGCCTTGCCCAGGATCAGCGCATCGGGCCGGATGCCCTCGTGCTCGAACGCGAACAGCTTGCCGGTGCGGCCGAGGCCCGCCTGCACCTCATCGTCCATCAGCAGGATCTCGTGCTCCGTGCACCACTGGCGCAGTTCCTTGAAGAAGCCGGCCGGCGGCACGATGACCCCGGCCTCGCCCTGGATCGGCTCGATCAGGACGGCGCAGGTGTTGGCCGTGGTGGCGGCCCGCACGCTGGCCATGTCGCCGAAGTCGAAATGCCGAAAGCCCGGCGCGAACGGGCCGAAACCGGCGCGGTAGTCCGGCTCGCTGGAAAAGCCGACGATGGTGCTGGTGCGGCCGTGGAAGTTGTTGCGCGCCACCAGGATCTCGGCCCGGCCGTCGGCAATGCCCTTGACCCGGTGGCCCCAGCGCCGCGCGCACTTGATCGCGGTTTCCACTGCCTCAGCGCCGGTGTTCATCGGCAGCGCCCGCTCGAAGCCGGCCATCGCGCAGAGCTTGGCCAGGAACGGGCCGAGGGTGGTGCCGTGATAGGCGCGCGACGTGACGGCCACCTTTTCCAGCTGGCGCTGGGCCGCGGCGACGATGCGCGGGTGCAGGTGGCCGTGGCTGACTGCCGAATACGCACCCATCATGTCGATGTATTCGCGGCCTTGCGTGTCCCACACCAGGCAGTCTTTCGCGTGGTCGACGACGACCGGCACCGGCTGGTAGTTGCGGGCGCCGAAACGCGCCTCCAGCCCAATGAAATCCTGCAGCTTGTCGTGGTCCATGGTGGCTCCCGTGATGAGAACCAGTCTAGGCCGAGGAGCGCTGCCAAGGCCGACGATCGGTGGGTTCGCGGCCACCGGCCGGCGCGGGTTTTGGTCGCAGCGGCTGCCGAAACGGAAGCAGCGTAGGACGGCGTCCCTGGGCCCCGTCAGTCGCGGTCGTCCGGCCTGGGCACCGGGAAGCCGGCGAACTCCTTGATCGTCGCCAGCTCGATGTTGGTGACGATCTTCTCCACGCCCAGCGCCGGGTCGTCGAGCCAGGCGGTGATCAGCGCGTGATAGTGGTCGAGGTTCGGGCAGGCCAGCCGCACCAGGTAATCGTAGCGGCCGCTGATGATGTAGCAGGCCACCACCTCGTGCGCCGTGGCCATGCGTTTCTCAAAGCGCTGCACGGATTGCTGCCGCTGGTCCTTCAGCGCGATCTCGGCGAAGACGCAGATCTGGCCGCCGAGTGCGCCGCGGCTGACCAGGGCCCGGTAGCCCTCGATGATCCCCTGCGTCTCCAGCCGGTGGACGCGGTTCAGCGTGGCCCGCGCCGACAGGTGGATCGCCTCGGACAGGGCTTGCACCGTGGCCCGGCCGTCGCGCTGCAGCAGGTCCAGCAGCTTGAGGTCGGCCCGGTCGAGGTCCACGGAGGCCGCCGTCAGACGGTCTTGATCGCCGCCAGCCGCCGCATCAGCTGCTGCACGATGTCGGTCTGCATGTCGCGGTACAGGAGGTTTTCTTCCGCTTCCTTGGACAGCACCGCCGCTTCGTTGAAGCTGATGTCGCGCTGCTGGAGCAGCTCGGTCTCGGGAATCAGCTCCTTGCCACCGGGCGTGCGCAGCTTGAACTTGAAGCGGATGCGCAGCTGGAACTCGCGCACCTGGCCGGACGCGTTCAGGCCGACCACCACCTTTTCGCGCTGGTCGGCCAGCACGTCCAGCACCACCTGGGCCTGGGCCACCGGCACCACCGTCACGTTGCCGCCGGAGGCGATGCTGCGCTTGAGCTCCGTGCCGAGCGTCGAGGTGTCGGCCGCGCCGATGTGGATGGTGGTGAAGACGAAATCCGGCGCCTTGCGCAGCTGGAAGCCGCAGGCCGCCAGCGCCAGCGGTGCGGCGGCGGCAAGCAGGGTTCGACGGTTCAGCGTCATCCCTAGATCACCACGTTGACCAGGCGACCCGGCACGACGATCACCTTCTTGGCCGAGGCGCCGCCCGAATGCTGCAGGAACGCCTCGCTGGCCACCGCCAGCTTCTCGATCTCCTGCTTGCTGGCGCCGGCGGGCACCCGCACCGAGCCGCGGAGTTTGCCGTTGACCTGCAGCACCAGGTCGATCTCGTCCTGCACCAGCGCCTCCTGGTCGACCTGCGGCCAGGGTGCGTCGAGCAGCTCGCCCTGGGCCGCGGCGAACCCGAGCTCCTGCCACAGCGCGTTCGCGATATGGGGCGTGGCCGGGTACAGCACGCGCAGCAGGATGCCGAAGCCCTCGCGCATCGCCTCCCGGGCGCCCGGCTCGGTGGTGGCCTTGAAGTCTTCCAGCGCGTTGAGCAACTTCATCGCGCCGGACACCACGGTGTTGTATTGCATGCGCTGGTAGTCGTAGTCCACCTGCTTGAGCACAGTGTGGACCTCCAGCCGCAGCGCCTTGGCGCCGCCGCCGAACGCCTTGGCCGCCGCCGGCCCCGCGCCCAGGGCATGGAGCTTGTGGCCGAAGTTCCAGACCCGGCGCAGGAACCGGTGCGAGCCTTCCAGCGCCGCGTCGTTCCACTCCAGCGTGGCCTCGGGCGGCGCCGTGAACATGGTGTACAGGCGCGCGGTGTCGGCGCCGTATTTCTCGATCAGCGCCTGCGGGTCGACGCCGTTGTTCTTGGACTTGGACATCGTGGTCCAGCCCTCGTAGTGGACCGGCTGGCCGTCGGCCTTCGAGGTCGCGGAGATCACCTTGGCGTGCTCGTCGCGTGCGATGTCCAGGTCGTGCGCCCAGTAGTACTCCTTGCCGGCCTGGGTGCCGGTGCGGGCGAACGCCTCGTTCAGCACCATGCCCTGGGTCAGCAGCTTGGTGAAGGGCTCGTCGATCTGCACCAGGTCCAGGTCGCGCATCACCTTGGTCCAGAACCGCGCGTACAACAGGTGCAGGATGGCGTGCTCGATGCCGCCGATGTACTGGTCCATCGGCAGCCAGTAATTGGCGCCGGCGCCCACCATCGCCTGGTCGTTCTTGGGGTCGCAATACCGCATGTAGTACCACGCCGAATCGACGAAGGTGTCCATGGTGTCGGTCTCGCGCCGGGCCGGCTTGCCGCAGACCGGGCACTTGCAGGCCAGGAAGTCCTCGCGCTTGTTCAGCGGATTGCCCGAGCCGTCCGGCACGCAGTCCAGCGGCAGCACCACCGGCAGGTCCTGCTCGGGCACCGGCACCGCGCCGTGCACGTCGCAATGGATGATCGGGATCGGCGTGCCCCAGTAGCGCTGGCGGCTGACGCCCCAGTCGCGCAGGCGCCAGGTCACCTTCTTCTCGCCCAGCCCCTTTTGCTCCAGGTGGTGCACGACGGCGTTGACGGCCTCCTGGTAGGCGAACCCGCTGAAGATGTCGGAGTTGATGGTGACGCCGTTGCGCTTGTCGGCGTACCAGTCGTGCCAGTGCTTGTAGTCGTAGTGTTCGCCGTCGACGTGCACCACCTGCAGGATGTCCAGCCGGTACTTCATGGCGAACTCGAAATCGCGCTCGTCGTGGCCCGGCACGCCCATCACCGCGCCGTCGCCGTAGCTCATGAGCACGTAGTTGCCGACCCAGACGTCGATCGGCAGGCCCGACAGCGGATGGATCACCTTCAGGCCGGTGTCCATGCCGACCTTCTCGCGCAGCGCCAGTTCGGCCTCGGTGGTGCCGCCCTTCTGGCACTCCTCGATGAAGGCGGCCAGCTCCGGGTTGGTGCGGGCCGCGTGCGTGGCCAGCGGGTGCTCCGGCGCGACCGCGCAGAAGGTGACGCCCATGATGGTGTCGGCGCGGGTGGTGAAGACGTACATGCGGCCATCGCCGATCAGCTGGCCGTCCTCGCCCTCGATGTCGTGGGTGAAGGCGAAGCGGACGCCTTCGCTCTTGCCGATCCAGTTTTCCTGCATCAGCTTGACCCGCTCGGGCCAGCCGGGCAGCTGGTTGTGCACGTGGTCCAGCAGCTCCTCGGCGTAGTCGGTGATTTTCAGGTAGTAGCCCGGGATCTCGCGCTTTTCCACCGGCGCGCCGGTGCGCCAGCCCTTGCCGTCGATCACCTGCTCGTTGGCCAGCACGGTCTGGTCGACCGGGTCCCAGTTGACGACCTGGGTCTTGCGGTAGGCGATGCCCTTGTCCAGCATCTTCAGGAACAGCCACTGGTTCCACTTGTAGTAGCTCGGATCGCAGGTGGCGACCTCGCGGCTCCAGTCGATGGCCAGCCCCATCGCCTGCATCTGCTGCTTCATGTAGGCGATGTTGTCGTAGGTCCACTTGGCCGGCGGCACCTTGTTCTTCATGGCGGCGTTCTCGGCCGGCAGGCCGAAGGCGTCCCACCCCATCGGCATCAGGACGTTGTAGCCGTTCATGCGCAGGTAGCGCGTGAGCATGTCGTTGATGGTGTAGTTGCGCACATGGCCCATGTGCAGCTTGCCGCTGGGGTAGGGCAGCATGGAGCAGGCGTAGAACTTCTTCTTGCCGGCTACTTCGGTGACCCGGTAGGCGTCGCGTTCGGTCCAGTGCGCCTGGGCGGCCTTCTCGACCTGCTGGTGGTTGTACTTGTCCTGCATCCCCAAATTGTAGGGGTGGCAGCCTTCTTCCCTGCGATCCTATACTTGGCAAAGCGCAGGCACTTGGGCAGCGCTGCGCAAGCGCCAGGAAGGCAAGGATGAAGACTCTGTTGAAGACCCTGTTCGGCGGAACGCGCCAACAGAGAGCCGGGTTGGAGGCAGACATCGCCTTGGCCGACGCTCAAGGGCCGCCGTCCGCAGCCATCGCGGCCCGCCGGGCCTTGCTGGCGGCTTTTCCTTCGGACGCCCCCAGTTGGGCTTCGCTGGCGGCATGCCTGCGGCGTGACGGGCAGGCGGAGGAAGCGGTTCTGGCTTATGAAAAAGCGCTTCAAGCGGGCCTGCCCCCGACGGACGTCCTCCTGGACTTGGGTGCCGTGCAGACCGAACTCGAGCATTTTCCGGCCGCCGAGCAGTCCTTCGCCCGCCTGGTCGCCCTCGACCCTCAGCATGCCGACGCCTGGTGCATGCTGGGCGTGGTCACCAAGGAGCAGAAGCGATTTCAGCAGGCCATCCCCCATTTCGAGCGCGCCCTGAGCCTGAACCCCCTGTTCTCCGAAGCCCATTTCAACCTGGGCTTGACGCAGTTCGAGATGGGTCAGCTTGCGGATGCCAGCCGCAGCTTCACGCGATGCGCCGAGTTGCTTCGCGGCACCCCTTGGACTGGAGACCATCAGCAACTGCTGGACCAGGAACCCGCGCTGCGCTTCGAGCCCATGGACATGGGCGTGAACGAAGTCAAGTTGAAGCACGATTGCGAACAACTGGCCTATCTGCTCGAAGGCGGCATGCTGCCGCCGGTGTATGGCCGCGTGATCGACGACTACAAGGCCCTGCTGGCCGAAATCCACGGCCAGGTGGACGAGCACTCACTCATCCCTTTTGACGAGCAGCGACACAAGCTGGTTGCCCGGACGTACAAACGGCCGGTGCACCTGGCCACGGTGGCGCCATCGCAATCGGCCATCATCAATCCCGAACTTGACTTCGCAGCCATCCAGGACCGGTACCTGGCGACCGAGCCCAATGTGCTGGCGATCGACAACCTTCTGACGCCGCAGGCGCTGGCAGCGGTCCGCCGCTTTTGCCGCGAGAGCACGTTCTGGAACAACATCAAGGGCGGCTATCTGGGCGCCTACTTCTTCGATGGCTTCTGCTCGGAGCTGCTGCTGCGCCTGGCCTGGGAACTGCGCCAGGCCATGCCGAGGGTGATCCGCGATCACTCCCTGAGCATGATGTGGGGCTTCAAGTGCGACAGCACGCTGCCCGGCCTGGCCGTGCACGCGGATGCGGCAGCGGTGAACGTGAACTTCTGGATCACCGAGGACGAGGCGAATCTCGATCCGGAAGGCGGCGGGCTGCAGGTCTACCAGCACGACGCTCCCACGAACTGGGATTTTCGCGCGTTCAACCACGACGCGGGAAAGATCCAGGACCACCTGAAATCGATCGGCAGCGTCCCCACGCGCTATCCCTACCGGGCGAACCGCGCGGTGATCTTCGATTCCGACCTGTTCCATGCCACCGACAGCCCGCGCTTTCGCGAAGGCTATCTGAACCGGCGCATCAATATCACCCTGTTGTACGGCAACCGGCTGACCTGAAAGGCACGAACGCGACCTATGCTGCTGAAGTGGATTTCACGCAGGCGCCAGCCCGCAGCCGGGACGGCGACGCCGCTCGAGCAGGCCAGGGCCTTGCGCCTGCAGGGAGACTTCGCCGCAGCCAGGCAAGTCTGCCAGGAACTGCTGCGCGAGGCACCGGACGACGCGCGGGCGATGGCGTTGATGGCCGCGATCGCCGCCGACCAGGGCCAATTCGGCAATGGCGTGCAATGGGCGCGGCAGGCGCTGGCCGCCGACCGCGACTGCGTGCCCGCGCACTTTGCCCTGGGCCGCCTGCTCGAGGGCACCGAAAACTTCCAGCAAGCCGAAGCCAGCTACCGCCGGGTGGTGGAGCTCGATCCGCGCAATGCGCAGGGCCACACCAATCTGGGCTGCATGCTGCACATTCAGCGCCGCATGGACGAAGCCATGACCTGCTACCGCAAGGCCCTGGCGCTGGAACCCGGTCAACCCGAAGCCTTGCGCAACTACGCGCTGCTGGCAGGGACCGAGGCGCAGTTCAAGGAAGCGCTGGAGGGCTTCGAACAGCGTGTGGCGATCCATCCGAAGGATGCGCCAGCCCTGCACCAGCTCGGCCAGATCTATGTGCACCTCGCACGCCACGACCAGGCGCTGGCGGCCTACGACCGGGCGATCGCCCTGGCCCCTGAGCAGGCAGAGTTCCACTTCGCGCGGGCCCAGTTGCTCCTGCTGCTGGAAGACTATGACCAGGGCTGGCGCGAATACGAGTGGCGTTGGCGCATGGACCAGTTCAATCAAACCATGTCCCGCTTTCCACAACCGCGCTGGAACGGGCAGCCGCTGGAAAACGGAACGCTGTTGATCCATGGTGAAGACGGCTTCGGCGATACATTCCAGTTCGTCCGCTATGCCAGCCTGGCGGCAAAGCTCTGTGCCCACGTGGTCGTGGAGTGCCAACCGGAACTGCAGGCCCTGGTCGCGCGCGTGGAGGGCGTGTCACGGGTCGTTCCGCAAGGCCAGGCCCTGCCCGCCTTCGACGCCCATATTCCGCTCATCTGCCTGCCTGGCGCTTTTCGCACCACCGTGGACTCCATCCCCTGGAGCGGGCCGTATATCCGCGCCGAGCCGGCGGCCATCGCAGCCTGGAAGGAAGCCATTCGCGCCGTCGCGCCGCGCAGCCGCAAAGTCGGCCTGGTGTGGACCGGGAATCCGCAGAATTTGAACAACCGCGAACGGTCCCTCACGTTGCAGCACTATGCATGCCTGGCACCGGCGGCCGACGTGAGTTTCTTCAGCCTGCAAAAAGGCGCCCCGCCGCCCGCGCCGGGAACCTTGCCGGCCGGCATGCACTTCATCGACATGACCGGGGAATTGCACAGCTTTTCGGACACCGCCGCCCTGCTCTCGCAACTCGATCTCGTGGTCACCATCGACACCGGCGTGGCCCATCTCGCCGGTGCCATGGGCCGTCCGACCTGGGTTCTGCTGCCGATGTCACCGGATTGGCGCTATCACGCGCACCGCAGCGACAATCCCTGGTACCCCGGCATGCGGCTGTTCCGCCAGCACACGAACGGCGACTGGACTGTCGCATTGCAGCAGCTCCAGCAAGCCCTGGTCGCCTGGGCCGGTACGGCTGCCGGTCTTCCGGCCGACCGATAGCTCGGCGGCTTACAGCCGCAGGGTCAGCCACTCCGTCAATTCGTCCGCGTAGGCGGTCGGGCATTGCGCGTCGCGCAGGCCCCAGAGGAAGGCATTGGCCAGCTTGGCCCGCTTGTAGGGATTGAGCTTGTGGCTGGCCTTGAAATCCTGCAGCCGGCGGGCCGCCTTCTGCAACGTCTTGCCGGCCTTGGCGGCGAACTTGGTGTTCTTGACCCGAGCGTCCGCCGGCATCTCATTCATGATGAACTGCGCCAGCGAACCGCCGAACTCGCGGACTTCCTTCGTGTTGAACCAGTTGAATATCACTTGTCTTCCCTTGTGTGCGGGTCGGCGTGGACAACTGCCGGAGGGCCGCGGCTATCTGGCGCCAAGCGGTTCGGCGACGAAGCCGATGCGGTTCAGGCCGGCCTTCTGCGCCGCGCCCATCACTGCCACGATCCGGCCGTAGGGCACGGTCTGGTCGGCCCGCAATTGGACTTCGGTATCGGGGTTGCGCCGGCCGCTCTCGGCCAGCCGGTCGGCCAGTTCGGCGGCCGTGACCGCCTTGTCATTGAGGAACAGCTTGCCCTGGGCGTCGAGGGCCACCGTCACGAAGCGGGGCGCGTCGTTCGGCCTGGCGGCGTCGGTGCCCGGCAGGTCGAGCCGGATCGAGCTGGCCAGCAGCGGCGCCGTGATGATGAAGATCACCACCAGCACCAGCATCACGTCGACCAGCGGCGTGACGTTGATTTCGCTCATGGGCTGCGGCCCTTGGGTACGCTCCAGCCGCCCGAATGCCAAGGCCCTACTCCCCTGCCGCCGACGCCGGGTGCGTCAACAGCTCGCGCAAATCGCGGGCGAAGCCTTCGAGATCGGCCTCGATGCGGCCGATCAGCCGGCCGAACACGTTGTAACCGAGCACCGCGGGGATCGCCACGGCCAGGCCGGCCGCCGTCATGATCAGCGCCTCGCCGACCGGGCCGGCGACCTTGTCGATGGTGATCTGCCCCGACGACGCGATGCCGGTGAGCGCGTGGTAGATGCCCCAGACGGTGCCGAGCAGCCCGACGAAAGGCGCCGTCGAACCGACCGTGGCCAGCAGCACCTGGCCGAACTGCAGCTTGTCCAGCACCAGGTGCAGGGCGTCGCGCAGCACGCGGGTCAGCTGCTGGGCCCGGTCGCCGGCGGCCGCCAGCGAGCCGGTCGCCTCCAGCCGGGTGGCGGCGATCAGCGGCAGCACCAGCGCCTCGCGGTCGAAGCCGCCGACGCGGCCCAGCGCTTCATCGATCGAGGCCGATTGCCAGAACGCCGCCGTGCTGCGGGCCACGTCGGAGCCGGCGCGCCGCAGCAGCCAGGTCTTCCACAGGATCACCACCCAGCTGGCCACCGACATCGCCAGCAGCAGCACGGCGACCGCCCGGATCACCGCATCGCCCTGGCTCAGCAGTTCGTAGAAATTCACTTGAGTCCGAGGACGTCGAACATGTCGAACATGCCGCTCTTGCGCCCGGCGAGGAACCGGACCGCGCGCAGGCTGCCCTCGGCATAGGTCGAGCGGCTGGCCGACTTGTGGGTGATTTCGATCCGCTCGCCGGTGCCGGCGAACAGCACGGTGTGGTCGCCGACGATGTCGCCGCCGCGGATGCTGGAAAAGCCGATGGTCGACGGATCGCGCTCGCCGGTCACGCCCTCGCGGGCATAGACGGCGCACTGCTTGAGGTCGCGGCCCAACGCCTGCGCGATCACCTCGCCCATCTTGAGCGCGGTACCGGACGGCGCGTCGACCTTGTGGCGGTGATGCGCCTCGATGATCTCGATGTCGTAGCCGGTGGCCAGCGCCTGGGCCGCCATCTGCAGCAGCTTGAGCGTCACATTCACGCCCACGCTCATGTTGGGCGCCATGACGATCGCGACGTCGCGCGCCGCGTCGGCGATTTCGGCCTTCTGCGGGTCGGTGAAGCCGGTGGTGCCGATCACCGCGTTGACGCCCAGCTCGCGGCACATCTTCAGGTGGGCCAGCGTGCCCTCGGGGCGGGTGAAGTCGATCAGCACCCGCGCCTGCGCCAGGCCGGCGCGCAGGTCCGACGAGACGGGCACGCCGCTGGCGTGGCCGAGGAAGGCTGCCGCATCGTTGCCGATCGCCGGACTGGCGGGAATGTCGAGGGCGCCGGCCAGCTGGCAGTCACCGGAGGCGCGGATCGCCTCGATCAGCATGTGGCCCATGCGGCCCGAGGCGCCGGCCACGGCGACTCTGTGCATTTCTGCGCCGGCCACGGCGCTGGTGTGGATTTTTGCGCCGGCGACCTTGTTCGACTCGGCGCCGGGAGAGGAAGAAGCCTTGGCCATCCGCGCTCCCGGTTCAGCGAGCGGGGGATTCCAGCGGCGGATAGCTCACCAGCGGCGCCACGTCGGCCGGCGCTGGCGTGGCCGCGGTCGACGGCGTGCCCTGGTACTTGCCCAGCTGCTCCGGCGTGGCTTCCAGCACCGGCTGCCGGCGCTTGCCGGTCGACTTGTCCAGCGTGGCGACGAACTCGGCTTCGCTGGGCATGGTGTCGCCCTCGAAGCGCTCCAGCGCGGCGCCCTTGAAGAAGACGGTGAGGCGGCGGGCCTGCGGCTCGACGCCCTGGCGCTTGAGGGTGAAGACGTAGTCCCAGCGGTCGGCATGGAACACGCTGGTCACCAGCGGCGTGCCCAGCACTTCCTTGACCTGCTGGCGGGTCATGCCCGGGCGCAGCGCCTCGACCTGCTCGCGCGAGACGAAGTTGCCCTGCACCACCTCGACCCGGTAGGGTGTGATCGACTGCGCGATGCGGCCGGTCACCCCGTCGACGGTGCCGCAGGCTGACAGCGCCGCGCAGGTGGCGGCGGCCAGGAGGATGCGCAGGTCGAGGGGAAGGAGTCGGGACATGGGCTGGTGGGTGGCGATATGATCGATCCATTGTAGCGGCTGCCCTTCGCAGCCCGCCGCCAGGCGGCCCCGGAAAAAGACCCCATGACCAACGTCGACGAACTCAAGAGCACCGGGCTGAAGGCGACGCTGCCGCGGCTGAAGATCCTCGAAGTGTTCCAGCGCGGCACCCAGCGCCACATGACCGCGGAAGACGTGTTCCGGGTGCTGCTGGAGGAACGTTCGGACATCGGCCTGGCCACCGTCTACCGGGTGCTGACCCAGTTCGAGCAGGCCGGGATCCTGAGCCGCAGCCACTTCGAGAGCGGCAAGGCGGTCTACGAGATCAACGAGGGCACCCACCACGACCACCTGGTCTGCCTGGATTGCGGCAAGGTCGAGGAGTTCTACGACGCCGAGATCGAGAAGCGCCAGCTGGCGGTGGCCCGGGCCAAGGGCTTCGAGATCGCCGAGCACGCGCTCAGCCTGTACGCGCACTGCACCAAGAATCCGTGCCCGAACCGGCCGGCGCCGAGCCTGCGCAAGCAGCAGCAGGACTCAGAGTGAGCGCCTGAGGCTCACTTATCCTGTTCCATCGCCTTGCGATGGCGCTCGACGAATTCCTGGTAGGTGTCGACCCCGCGCAGCTGCAGGATGGTGTTGCGCACCGCGGCTTCGACCAGCACGGCGATGTTGCGGCCGGCCACCACCTGGATCACCACCTTGCGCACCGGGACGCCGAGCACGTCCTGGGTCAACGGCTCGTAGGGCAGGCGCTCGTACTCGCGCTCCATGGTCTCGCGCCGCACCAGGTGCACGATCAGCTTCAGCCGCATCTTGCGCCGCACCGCGGTCTCGCCAAAGATGCCGCGGATGTCCAGCAGGCCGATGCCCCGCACTTCCAGCAGGTTCTGCAGCAGCTCGGGGCAGCGCCCTTCGATCGCGGTCTGGTTGATCCGGTACAGGTCCACGGCGTCGTCGGCCACCAGGCCGTTGCCGCGGGAAATCAGCTCCAGCCCCAGCTCGCTCTTGCCCAGCCCGGACTCGCCGGTGATCATCACGCCCAGCCCCAGGATGTCCATGAACACGCCGTGCATCGAGGTGCGCTCGGCGAAATGCCTGGACAGGAAGGCGCGCAGCACGTCGATCACGAAGGCCGACGGCTCGTGGGTGGCGAACATCGGGATCTGGGCCCGCTCGCACATCGACAGCAGGGCGTCGGGCGCGACCTGGCTGTCGGTCAGCACCAGCACCGGCGGCTCCAGCGTGACGATGCGCGCGATGCGGCGGGCGCAGTCTTCGGCCGTGGCGTTGGTCAGGTACGCGATTTCCCGCGCGCCCAGGATCTGGACCCGGTACGGGTGGATGTAATTGAGGTAGCCGACCAGGTCGGCGCCGGAGCGGGCGGCCCGCACGGCCACCTCGTCGAAGCGCCGCTCGGAGGCGCCGAGGCCGGCCACCCATTCCCACTTGAGCTGGGCCCGGTGGTCTTCGAACAGGGCGTCGGCGCTGACGACGGTGGGTTTCAAAGCGTGAGCGTCGCCGGGCCGCCCCAAGACGCGAAGGCCCCCTCGGGGGGCAGCGCAGTACACGGAGTGACAAGCGTGGGGGCCATATTCAGGCGGGTTGGGCGGACTGCCAGGTGGCAATCATGCGGTGCAGTTCGGCGGCATCGGTGCTGGCCTTGATCCGCTCGCGCAGCGGCGCGTCGCTGAGCATCTCGGCGATCTCGGACAGGATTTCCAGGTGCTTCTGGGTGGCCGCTTCGGGCACCAGCAGGAAGATCAGCAGGTTCACCGGCTGTTCGTCGGGCGCGTCGAAGCCGATCGGGTTGGCCAGCTGGAACAGGGCCGCCATCGGCGCCTTCAGGCCCTTGATCCGGCCGTGCGGAATGGCGACGCCATGGCCCAGGCCAGTGGAGCCGAGGCGTTCGCGGGCGAACAGGCTTTCGGTGATCAGCGCGCGCGACAGGCCGTGCAGGTTTTCGAACAGCAACCCGGCTTCTTCGAAGGCGCGCTTCTTGCTGGTGGCATCGACGCTCACGAGCACTTGAGCGGAAGGCAGGATGGACGCGAGACGGTTCATGGTCTGGGAAGGGGATTATGCACCCCGTTGAGTGCACTGCAACAAAACGTTTTCCGGCCTGCGGCAGTGGACAAAAACCCGCAATAAAAAAGCCGCCCGGACGGGGCGGCTGCGGTCCAACGCGACTTATTGCTCACATCAGGCGCTTGGCGCCCTCGTGGTGATGGTCCTGCACGCGCGTCTTGTGCCGGCCCACCTGGCGGTCGAGTTTGTCGACCAGTTCATCCACGGCGGCATACAGGTCCTCGTGCGAGCTTTCCGCGAACATGTCGCTGCCCTTCACGTGGATGTTGCACTCAGCCCGCTGTCGTCGTTCCTTTTCCCTCTGCTTCTCCACGGTCAGGATCACCCTGATGTCCACGACCTGGTCGAAGTGCCTGGTGATTCGATCAAGCTTGGTGGTCACGTAATTTCGCAGCGCCTGGGTAACTTCGAGATGGTGACCGCTGATCGTCAGGTTCATAAATAGCCTCCTGTTGCTACGGGTGGGGGATGAGAACCGCCTCAGGGCGGCGGGAGAAACGGGGGTGGGTGGGGGTGATGCGGACGGGTGAGCTGATGAAAACCACTATGCGCCGGATGCCCGTAAAAGGCAATCCATTTGCGTCAATCCCGGACGCAAAGTGCAACCCTTTGTCGGTTGCCGCGGGCCAAAAAAAACGGCGGCCCTTGGGGCCGCCGTCGCGCCACTGCGTGGCGTGTCTGGGGTGCGACTCAGGCGATGCGCCAGGCCGGCTGCGGACGGTTCCAGCCGCTGGCCCGGGGATGGGCCTGGGCGCCGGGACGCTCGAGATTGGCGTGCTCGCAGCCTTCCCGATGGGGCCGGTCGCGCGGCGCGTCGCTGTAACGGTTGGACGATGACTTCTGCTCTCGGTTCATGCTGTGCTCCTGCGATTCAGCTGATGCTGTCGCCGCTGGGGGTCCGGGAGGCGCCCTGCGGCACCGGACGGCCGCTGTGGCGGCTGAGAAAAGGCCAGGCATGGCCGCCGCGGCTGCGCGGATGCTCGAAGCTGCGGCCCTGGTTCTCGGTTGGGGCGGGGCGGTAGCCCATGCGGCTTGCGTTCGGATCGTTCGCCAGATGGATCATTGCTTTCACTCCAGGGGTTGACGGTGGGTCTGCCACCGCGGACAACTGCAATCTATGACCCGGCTGAGCCTGGGTCTGTCGGACAGGTCGGGCCAGGGATGTAGGACTGGTCTGGCAGCGCGACCTGCTGACTCTGCCGCCCCGGGCGCAGGCGCACGCCCCAGAATCGCCCGATGCCTGATCTTTCTTCCCTGCTCGAACTGTCGATGAACCCGCTGGAACTGGTGGTCCGCGGCACGCTGATGTACTGGTTCCTGTTCCTGCTGTTTCGCTTCGTCCTGCGCCGGGACGTCGGCTCGATCGCGGTGGCCGACGTGCTGCTGCTGGTGCTGATCGCGGACGCCTCGCAGAACGCGATGGCCGGCGGCTACGAGACGGTGAGCGACGGCGTGGTCCTGGTGGCCACCATCGCAGGCTGGAACTGGCTGTTCGACTGGGCGGCATTCCGGTTCGATCGGGTCCGCCGGTTCCTGGAGGCCAAGCCGCTGCAGCTGGTGATCGACGGCAAGATCCAGCGGCGCAACATGCGCAAGGAAATGATCTCGACCGAGGAACTGATGGCCGCCCTGCGCGAACAGGGGGTCGACGCGCTGGAGAAGGTCAGGCTCGCCACCATGGAAAGCGACGGCGAGATCACCGTGGTGAAACACGAGGCCTGATATGGCCCCCACGCTTGTCACTTCGTGTACTGCGCTGCCCCCCGAGGCGGCGTCAGCGCCCTTGGGGCGGCCCGGCGGGCTCTGAGGCCCCGCATCCGGCGCCGGGCCTTGCAAGGCCGGCTGGTTCATCTACCATGGGCCGCACCCATGAGCCTGAGCACCGTGATCAATGCCGGCCTGACCGTGCCGAAGCGCCCGGTCCGCGCCCTGGTGTTGATGGGCGGCGGCGCCCGCACCGCCTACCAGGTCGGCGCGCTCAAGGCGATCGGCGCGATGCTGCGGCTGCAACCGGGCCACGCTGCGCAGTTCCCGTTCGAGGTGCTGGTGGGCACGTCGGCCGGCGCGCTCAACGTCGCCTTCCTGGCCAGCCAGGCCTGTGCCGGCCTCGCCGCCTTCGACGAGCTGGCCGGGTTCTGGAGCCGGCTGCGGTCGGGCGACGTCTACTCGCTGGACGTTTCCTCCTGGGCCCGGTTCAACCGGCTGCTCGCGGCCCTGAGCCTGTGGCGCAACGTCCGCGGCCATGGCGCCATTCTGGACAACATGCCGCTGGTCAACACGCTGCACCAGGCGGTGTCGCTGCAGGGCATCGACGACGCGCTGATGAAACGCGCCATCGACGCCGTCGCCGTGACCGCGTCGAGCTACACCAGCGGCGTCCACTGGACCTTCTGCCACACGGCCGGCGACCGGCGCCACGAGCCCTGGAACCGGCCAGGCCGGCGCTCGGAGTTCCAGCCGCTCACGATCGAGCACCTGATGGCCTCCAGCGCGATTCCGTTCCTGTTCCCGGCCACCTCCCTGTGGGTGGACGGCCGGCGCGAGTTCTTCGGCGACGGCTCGATGCGCCAGGTCTCGCCGCTGTCGCCGGCGCTGCACCTGGGCGCCCACAAGGTGCTGGTGGTGGGGGTGGGCCAGCCGCAGCGCTCCGGCCTGGTCGACACCCCGGCGACGCAGGTGGCGAGAGCGCCGACCATGGGCTTCATCGCCGGCCACGCCATGGCGAGCGTGTTCCACGACACGCTGCAGGCCGACGTCGAACAGGCCCAGCGCGTGACCCGCACCCTCCAGCAGCTGCCGCGGGAAATCGCCGGCGTGCTGCCCTATCGCAGCGTGGAAGTGATGGCGGTGCAGCCCTCGCAATCGCTCGACGCCCTGGCCCAGGCCCACGCGCACGAACTGCCGGGCGCGGTGCGGCGCGCGCTGGGCGGGCTGGGGGCACTCAAGGGCGGCGGCGGCGTGATCGCCAGCTACCTGTTGTTCGAGCCCGCGTTCGTGCAGCGGCTGGTGGCGCTGGGCGAGCGCGACGCCTATGCCCGCAAGGAAGAACTGCTGGCGTTCTTCGGCACCGCCACGGCATAATCGCGCGGTCAAAACTTCGCGGAGAGCGCTCCTTGGAAACCTACCCCAGTCGGTAGCTTTCAACTCCCCCTGCATCGGAGTTGAAAGCGAACGCCGCGACAACTCGCTGATGCCATCATGATTTTTGGGGGTGAGCCATGCTCAATATCTTCACGCTCGCCAACGGGCGGCTGTTCCAGGAGGAAATCGAGTCGCTCGAGGAGCTCTCGAAGTTCCAGCCGATCTGGGTCGACCTGGAGTCGCCGACGCTGGAAGAAAAGCGCTGGATCAAGCAGTACTACGGCCTGTCCATCCCCGAGGATGCGATGGACGAGGACATCGAGGAGTCGGCCCGCTTCTACGAGGAAGACAACGGCGAGCTCCACATCCGCAGCGACTTCCTGATCGCCGATGACGCCGAGCCGCGCACGGTCCGCGTCGCCTTCATCCTGAACCTGGTCAACGACACGCTCAAGAGCAAGGGCGTGCTGTTCTCGATCCACGACGAGGACGTGCCGGTGTTCCGGCTGCTGCGATTGCGGGCGCGCCGCGCTCCGGGCCTGATCGAGGACGCCAAGGAAGTGCTGCTGAAACTGTTCGACGCCGACGCCGAGTATTCGGCCGACACGCTCGAAGGCATCTACGACCAGCTGGAAAAGGTCAGCACCCAGGTGCTGGCCGGAGACGTGACCGACGCCATGGCCGGCGAGGTGCTGGGTGCCATCGCGCGGCAGGAAGACCTGAACGGCCGGATCCGCCGCAACGTGATGGACACCCGGCGCGCCGTCAGCTTCATGATGCGCAGCCGCATGCTCAACGCCGACCAGTTCGAGGAGGCACGGCAGATCCTGCGCGACATCGAGTCGCTGGACAACCACACGGCCTTCCTGTTCGACAAGATCAACTTCCTGATGGACGCCACCGTCGGTTTCATCAACATCAACCAGAACAAGATCATCAAGATCTTCTCGGTGGCCAGCGTGGCCCTGCTGCCGCCGACGCTGATCGCCAGCATCTACGGCATGAATTTCAAGTTCATGCCCGAACTCGACTGGCAGGCCGGCTACCCCTTCGCGCTGGCGTTGATGGTGGCCAGCGCGCTCGTGCCCATGTGGTATTTCCGCCGTCGCGGCTGGCTGAAATGAAGAACAGCCATCCGCTGCGCCTCGCATCGTGCCTTGCCGCCCTCGTCGTCAGCAGCGCAGCCGGCGCCGCCGGGGGCCATCACGGCGTGGACGACGCCGCCATCCTGGAGCCGGGCCGCTGCGAACTCGAGAGCTGGACGACGCGCTCCCAGGGCGGGCAATGGCTGCTGCATGCGGGCGCGGGCTGCCGCGTCGGGCCGGTGGAACTCGGCCTCGCCGCGGAACACGCCCGCGCCGACGGCGCCAGCCAGTCCAGCTACGGACTGCAGGCCAAGTGGGCGCGCGAGTGGCTGCCCGGGCTGAGCGCCGGCTGGTCGCTGTCCTCCGGCTGGCAAGCCCCGGCGCGGCCGCGCTACCAGGGCGTGACCCTGGCCGGCCTGCTGACCTGGGCGCCGCGCGACGACCTGGGACTGCACCTGAACATCGGCCGCGACTTCGTGCACGGTGGCCCGGGCCAGGGCCGCTCCGGCGTCTCGGTCGAATGGCTCGCCCGCCCCGGCTGGTCGCTGCTGGGCGAGCGCTATTACGAGGACCGGACGCACTTCGCGCGCGCCGGGCTGCGCTGGTCCGCCAGCGCGGCGTGGACCGTGGACCTGAGCCGCTCGCACCGCCTGAGCGGCCCGGGCGAATCGGCCTGGACCCTCGGCGCCAGCTGGCAGTTCGACCGCCGTTAGGTCCGGCGCAACAGGGCTTCGACGATGGCCGCCGAGTAGCGGCTGGCCACCTCCTGGACGAAGCGGGTGAAATCGACGTGCGCGCCATCGTCGGCGCGATCTGAAATCGTGCGAACCGCGGCGAACGGGATGCCGTAGTCGTGGCAGACCTGCGCGATCGCCGCACCCTCCATTTCCACCGCCAGTGCCAGGGGCAGGGCCGACTGCAGCGCGCGGCATTCGGCGGTGGTCGAGACGAAGCGGTCGCCGCTGACCACCAGGCCGCGGTGCAGGCGCACGTCGGGCAGGGCCAGCTGCACGGCCTGGGCCAGCCGGGCGCCGAGTTGCGCATCGGCCGGAAACCGGTCGAGGCCGTAGAGCGGAACCTGGTACTTCGGGAAGATCGGCGAGGCGTCCAGGTCGTGCTGCAGGAAGCTGTCGGCCACCACGATGTCGCCCACCGCCACGCCCGGGGCGAGACCGCCGGCCACCCCGGTGAAGACGATGCGCCGCACCGCGAGGCGCTCGATCAGCACCGTCGCCGTGGTCGCGGCGGCCACCTTGCCGATCCGCGAGAGCACGGCCACCACCGGCGCGCCATGCAGGTGGCCCAGCCAGAACTCGCGCCCCGCCACCACCTGCCGGTGTTCATCGGGCATGAGGGCCAGCACGGCGGCCAGCTCCTCGTGCATGGCCGAAACAATCGCAGTTGTCATGGCCACATTGTCGTCCCGGGCCTGACCCGTGACCCCGACCTATGCGCGCAAAAAAATACCGTCGATCAAGGAAGGGGCGGACCCTCCTCCTTGTTCAACGGTATTGGTTTCGAGCGGAAAGTATGGATCCCGGCTCAAGGCCGGGATGACGATTACTCTTTGATATCGACGCCGTAGAAGTTGTGCCGGCCGAACGGGCTCAGCTTGAAGTCGATCACTTCCTTGCGCACCGGCTTCAACTGCACGGCGTGGGCGATGGTGAACCAAGGCTCCTGCTGCTTGAAGATCACCTGTGCCTGCTTGTACAGCTTGTCGCGCTCGAGCGGCTTGGTCTCGGACTTGGCCTTCTGGATCAGGTCCTCGAACGGCTGGTGGCAGAACTTGGCGACGTTGGAGCCGTTGGTCCTGGCGGCTTCGCAACCGAGCAGCACGGCCAGGAAGTTGTCCGGGTCGCCGTTGTCGCCGGTCCAGCCCAGCATGCCCATCTGGTGTTCGCCGGCCTGCATGCGCTTGCGGTACTCGCCCCACTCGAAGCTCTTGATCTCGGCCTTGACGCCGATCTTGGCCAGGTCGGCCTGCATCAGTTCCGCGATCCGCTTGGCGTTCGGGTTGTAGGGCCGCTGCACCGGCATGGCCCACAGGTCGGTCTCGAAACCGTTGGCGAAGCCGGCGGCAGCCAGCAGCTTCTTGGCGCCTTCCGGATCGTAGACGTCGTCCTTGGTCGTGGTGTCGTAGGCCGACATGGACGGCGGCAGCGGGTTCTTGGCGGCGACGCCGGTGCCCAGGAACACGCCGTCGAGAATCGCCTTCTTGTTGATCGCCATGCTGACGGCCTTGCGCACGCGCACGTCGTCGAACGGCTTCTTGGTGACGTTGTAGGCCAGGTAGCCGACGTTCAGGCCCGGCTGCTCCAGGATGGTGACCTTGGCATCCTTGCGGATCGCGTCCAGGTCGGCCGGGTTGGGGTACGGCATCACATGGCACTCGCCCTTTTGCAGCTTGGCCCAGCGCACCGACGCGTCCGGAGTGATCGAGTACACCAGGTCGTCGATCTTGGCCTTGCCGCCCCAGTACTGCGGGAACGCCTTGTAGCGGATGACGGCGTCCTTCTGGTACTGCACCAGGAAGAACGGGCCGGTGCCGATCGGCTCCTGGTCGATCTTCTCGGGCGTGCCGGCCTTGAGCATGGCGTCGGCGTATTCCTTGGACTGGATCGCCGCGTAGGGCATCGCCAGGTTGGCCAGGAACGGCGCCTCCGGTTTTTCGAGCGTGATGCGGACGGTGTAGGCGTCGACCTTGTCCACCGACTTGATCAACTTGGGCATGCCCATGTCGTTGAAGTACGAGTGGTTGGAGCTGGTGACCCTGAAGTAGGGATTGGCCTCCTTCCACTGGCGCTCGAAGCCGAAGATGACGTCGTCGGCGTTCATGTCGCGGGTCGGCTTGAAGGCGCGGTGGCTGTGCCACTTGACGCCCTTGCGCAGGTGGAAGGTGTAGACCTTGCCGTCGGCGGAAATGTCCCACTTCTCGGCCAGGCCCGGCATCACCTTGGTGCCGCCACGCTCGAATTCGACGATCCGGTTGTAGATCGGCTCGGCGGCGTCGAACGAGGTGCCGGTCGTATTCACCGCGGGGTAGAAGTTCTCCGGGCTGCCTTCGGAGCAGTACACCAGCGTCTTGGCGCCGGCGCCGGCAGCCGCGGCCAGGGCCAGCGCGGCGATCGCAAAATGCTTGCGGTAGTGGAATGGCTTCATAAAGTTTCCTTCGAAAGTTGGTTCCGGCTCAGCCGGAGAGAGGGCCATTATCCGCAGACGGGACTGCGGGAAAACCCGATTCCAGGAACTGTCCGGCGAAGTGGCAGGCCACGATGCGCTCGTCCACCGGCAAGGGCAGCGGCCGCTCGACGCGGCAGCGCTCCACGGCGTAGGGGCAACGGCTGGAGAAGACGCAGCCGCTGGGCGGGTTCAGCGGCGACGGCAGTTCGCCCTTGAGCACGACCCGCTGCACGTTGCGCGGGCCGACGCCGGGCGTCGACGCCAGCAGGGCCTGCGTGTACGGATGGAGCGGCCGCGAAAACACCTTGTCCTTGGGCCCCTGTTCCATCACGTGGCCGAGGTACATCACCAGCACCTCGTGGGCAATGTGGCGCACCACCGCCAGGTCGTGCGAGATGAACAGGTAGGCCAGCTTGAATTCGTCCTGCAGGTCGCTCAGCAGGTTCAGCACCTGGGCCTGGATCGAGACATCCAGGGCGGACACCGGCTCGTCGGCCACCAGCAGCTTGGGGTTGAGCATCAGCGCCCGGGCGATCGCGATGCGCTGGCGCTGGCCGCCAGAGAACATGTGCGGATAGCGGGCCGCGTATTCGGGCCTGAGGCCCACCTGCGTCAGCATCGCGCGCGACCGCTCGGAGCGCTCGGCGGCGTTCATCGAGGTGTTGATCCTGAGCGGGTCTTCCAGCACGGCGCTGATCTTCTTGCGCGGATTGAGCGACGCGTACGGGTTCTGGAACACCAGCTGCACCGCCTGCCGCAGCCGGCCGCGGTCCGCGTGCGGTGTTGCGACGGCGTCGCTGCCGTCCAGGACCAGCGTGCCGTCGGTGGGCTTTTCGATCAGCGCCACCATCCGCGCCAGCGTCGACTTGCCGCAGCCGGACTCGCCGACCACCGCCAGCGTCTTGCCCGCCTCGATCGCGAACGAGACGCCGCCGACGGCCTGCAGCTGCGCCGGCGCCCGGAACACGCCGCGCCGGATCTTGTAGACCTGGCGCAGGTTCTTCGCTTCGACGACGACGGTCATGTGGCCCCCACGCTTGCCGCCAAGGCGGCTGCGCTGCCTCCCGAGGGGGCTTGAGCTTGCTTGAAGCGGTTCTGCGCTGCGCTCATGCCGCCGCCTCGATCTTCACCGGCTGGTCCTGCTCGATGCGCGCCTGGCGCGACGGATCGCCCAGCGGATAGTGGCAACGCACCTGGCCGTCCTTCCAGTCCTTCAATTCCGGCCGCACCGCCAGCGAATGCTCGGTGGCGTAGGCGCAGCGCGGCGCGAACAGGCAGCCGGCGGGCCGGTCGAACACGCCCGGCACCACGCCCGGAATGGTCGCCAGCCGATGGCCGCTGGGCCCGCGCTCGGGCAGCGCCGACAGCAGCGCCTCGGTGTAGGGATGCTGCGGATCCGCGAACAGCTGCGCCACCGGCCGCTGCTCCATCACCTGGCCGGCGTACATCACGGCGACGCGCTGCGCCATCTCGCTGACCACACCCATGTTGTGCGTGATCAGCACCAGCGCCATACCGCGCTCCTTTTGCAGGTTGCGCAGCAGGTCCAGGATCTGGGCCTGGATGGTCACGTCCAGCGCCGTGGTCGGCTCGTCGGCGATCAGCATCCGGGGGTTGCACGAGATCGCCATTGCGATCATCACGCGCTGGTTCATGCCGCCGGACATCTGGTGCGGATAGTCGTTCAGGCGGGTGTGGGCTGCGGGAATGCCCACCTGCTCCAGCAGCTCGATGGCGCGCTTCTTCGCGCTGGCCTGGTCCAGCGGCGAGTGCAGGCGCAGTGCTTCCACCAGCTGCCAGCCGATGGTGAAACAGGGGTTCAGGCTGGTGGTCGGCTCCTGGAAGATCATCGCCATGTCCTTGCCCACCAGCCGCCGCCGCTCCTTGTCGGAGATGCCCAGCAGGTCGTGGCCGGCAAAGCGCAGCGTCCTGGCTCGCACCCGCCCCGGATAGGCGATCAGCCCCATCAGCGCCATCATGGTCACGCTCTTGCCGGAGCCGGATTCGCCGACGATGCCCAGCACCTCGCCCTCTTCCAGCGTCAGGCTGACGCCGTCGACGGCGTGCATGACGCTGCCCTGGGTCGGGAACTCGACGTGGAGGTCTTCGATTTCTAGCAGTGGCATGTGGAATACCGAATACGGACACCCGTACGCAGAGGACGCGAAGGATCCGCGGAGGACGCAGAAGAATTCAAACTGGTTCTTGTCTTCACCATCATTCGGGCCCTTCTGCGTTCTCTGCGCACCTTTTGCGTACTATGCGTACGGATGTCTTCTTCATCGCTTCAGCTTCGGGTCGAGCGCATCGCGCAGCCCGTCGCCCATCACGTTGAACGCCAGCACCGCGAGCAGGATCGCCAGGCCGGGGAAGGTCACCACCCACCAGGCGCGCAGCACGAACTCGCGGGCGTCGGCCAGCATCGTTCCCCACTCCGGCGACGGCGGCTGCGCGCCCAGGCCCAGGAAACCCAGCGCCGCCGCGTCGAGGATGGCGGTGGAGACGCCCAGCGTCGCCTGCACGATCAGCGGCGCCGCGCAATTGGGCAGCACCTCGCTGAACATCAGCCGCAGCGTGCTGGCGCCGCTGATGCGCGCCGCGGTCACATAGTCCTTGCCGACCTCGGCGATCACCGAGGCCCGGGTGATGCGGACATAGTGCGGGAGCACCACGATCGCCACCGCCAGCATCGCGTTCATCAGCCCCGGGCCGAGGATGGCGACGATCACGATCGCCAGCAGCAGGCTGGGCAGCGTGAGGATGATGTCCATCAGCCGCATGATCGCGATCTCGACGATGCCGCGGGCGAAGCCGGCGATCAGGCCCAGCGCGATGCCGGCGGCGACCGAGATCAGCACCACGGCCAGGCCGATCGACAGCGACAGGCGGGCGCCGTGGATCAGCCGGGACAGGATGTCGCGGCCGATCGCGTCGGTGCCCAGCAGGTATTGCAGCGAGCCGCCCTGCTGCCACGCGGGCGGCCGCAGGAAGGCGCCGCTGTTGGTCAGGAACGGCTCGTGCGGCGCAATCCAGGGCGCGAACAGCGCCACCAGCAGCAGGAAGACCACCATGTAAAGGCCGATCACGGCGCCGCGGTTGGCGGAGAACGCGATCCAGAATTCGCGCAGCGGACCGGGCGGAGATATTGCCCCGGCGACCGGAGGACGGAGAACTTCGCTCATGTCAGTGGGCCTGGCGGATGCGCGGATTGATGATGCCGTAGGTGAGGTCGACCAGCAGGTTGACCAGCATCACGACGACGCCGAGCAGCAGCATGCCGCCCTGCAGCACCGGGTAGTCGCGCCGGTTGATGGCCTCGATCAGCCACTTGCCGACGCCCGGCCACGAGAAGATGGTCTCGGTCAGGATCGCGCCGGTGAACAGCACGCCGACCTGCAGGCCGATCACCGTCACCACCGGGATCAGCGCATTGCGCAAGGCGTGCACGCCGACCACCCGCAGCGGCGGCAGGCCCTTGGCGCGGGCGGTCCGGATGTAGTCCTCGCCCAGCACTTCCAGCATCGCCGAACGCGTCATCCGCGCCACCACCGCCAGCGGATTGGTCCCCAGCACGATGGTCGGCAGGATCAGGTGCTGCGCCGTCGACCAGAAGGAGCCCTTGTCACCGGTCAGCAGCGAGTCGATCAGCAGGAAGCCGGTGGTCGGCTCGATGTAGTGCTGCACCGAGATCCGGCCCGACACGGGGGTCAGACCGAGCTGCACCGAGAACAGCAGGATCAGCAGCAGCCCCCACCAGAAGATCGGCATCGAATAGCCGGTCAGCGAGGTCGCCATCACGCCGTGATCGAAGATGGAGTTGCGGCGCACGGCGGCGATGATCCCGGCCGGAATGCCGATCAGCAGCGCGAACAGGATGGCACAGACGGCCAGTTCGATCGTCGCCGGGAACAGCGTCAGGAACTCGCGCAGCACCGGCTCCTGGGTGATGAGCGATTTGCCCAGGTCGCCCTGCAGCACCTTGCCGATGTAGATGCCGTACTGGACCAGCACCGGCTTGTCCAGCCCGTATTCCTTGAGCAGCTTGGCATGGCGCTCGGCGTCGATGCCGCGCTCGCCGGCCAGGGTCTCGATCGGGTCGCCCGGCACCAGCCGGATCAGGAAGAACGCCAGCAGCGTCATCCCGATGAAGGTCGGGATGATCAGCGAGAGGCGGGTGAGCAGGAAACGCAGCATGTTGGAGTGGAGTTGTCATCCCGGACTCGATCCGGGATCCAGGATCCGGGCCTCGGTCCGCAAATCCGTGGATTGCGGGTCGAGCCCGCAATGACAGACTCTCTCATTTCTTGTCGCGCAGCTCGCGGCGCAGGATCTTGCCGACCGGGGTCTTGGGCATGTCGGCGCGGAACTCGACCACCTTGGGCTGCTTGTAGCCGGTCAGGTTGGCGCGGCAGTATTCGCGGACCTTTTCCTCGGTCAGCGCCTGGTCCTTCTTGACGATCACCAGCTTCACCGCTTCACCGGTCTTCTCGTCGGGAACCCCGACCACGGCGCACTCGAGCACGCCTTCGAGCCGGCCGACCACATCCTCGACCTCGTTGGGATAGACGTTGAAGCCGCTGACCAGCACCATGTCCTTCTTGCGGTCGACGATCTTGAAGTAGCCGCGGTCGTCGACGGTGCCGATGTCGCCGGTCCGGAAGTAGCCGTCGGCCGTCATGACCTTGGCGGTCTCGTCGGGCCGCTGCCAGTAGCCGGCCATCACCTGCGGCCCCTTGATCGCGATCTCGCCGGGCTGGCCGGGCGGCACATCGTGGCCTTCGTCGTCCACCAGCTTCATCCAGGTCGACGGCAGCGGCAGGCCGATGGTGCCGGTGAACTCGGTGCTGGTGCTGGGATTGCAGCTGGCCGACGGACTGGTCTCCGACAGGCCATAGCCTTCGACGATCGGGCAGCCGGTCTTCTCCAGCCACAGCTTGGCGACCGCTCCCTGCACGGCCATGCCGCCGCCGACCGAGACCTTGAGGTTGCTCCAGTTGACGGTGTTGAAGTCGGGGTGGTTGGCCAGGCCGTTGAACAGCGTGCTGACCGCCGGCAGGCTGTGGAAGGTGTGCTTCGACAGTTCCTTGAGGGTGCCGGCGATGTCGCGCGGATTGGGGATCAGGATCAGCTTGGCGCCGGTGCGCATCGACAGCATCATGCCGACCGTGAAGGCGAAGATGTGATACAGCGGCAGGGCGCAGACGCCGGTCGGCTGCTCGCCCGCCGGCACCTTCTTCATGGCCGGATCGTTCCAGGCTTCCGATTGCAGCAGGTTGGCGACGATGTTCCGGTGCAGCAGCACCGCGCCCTTGGACACCCCGGTGGTGCCGCCGGTGTACTGCAGCACGGCCACGTCGTCGGCCTTGATCGCCGGTTTCTTCAGCGTGCTGCGCGCGCCCTGCGCCAGCGCGTCCTTGAAGCCAACGGCGCCCGGCAGGTTGAAGGCCGGCACCAGCTTCTTGACCTTGCGCACCACGTAGTTGACCAGCGTGCCCTTCACGGCCCCCAGCATGTCGCCCATGGTGCAGAGCACGATGTGCTTGACCGGGGTCGCGCCCAGGCACTGGTCGAGGGTGCGGGCGAAATTCTCGATGATGACGATGGCCTTGGCGCCCGAGTCCTTGAGCTGGTGCTCCAGCTCCCGCGGCGTGTACAGCGGATTGACGTTCACCACCACGTAGCCGGCCCGCAGGATGGCGGCAACGGCGATGGGGTATTGCGGCACGTTGGGCATCATGATCGCCACCCGGTCGCCGCGCGCCAGTCCCAGGCCCTGCAGGTAGGCCGCGAACTGCTGGCTCAGGCGGTCGGTCTGGGCGAAGGTCACGTCCTTGCCCATGAAGCTGTACGCCGTGCGGTCGGCGTACTTGGCGAAGCTCTCCTCCATGAGCGCGACCAGCGACGGATAGATGGACGGGTCGATGTCGGCCGGCACGCCGGGGGAATAGCTGCTGAGCCAGGGGCGATCGTTCATTGCGGTGGTCTCCTCGTCCAAAAAACTACTCGATCGCCTTGCCGATGTCCTCGACCACCTTCTTGGCATCGCCAAAGACCATCATCGTCTTGTCCATGTAGAACAGTTCGTTGTCCAGCCCGGCATAGCCCGCCGCCATCGAGCGCTTGTTGACGATCACGGTCTTGGCCTTGTAGGCCTCCAGGATCGGCATGCCGTAGATGGCCGTGCCCTTGGTCAGGGCCGCCGGATTCACCACGTCGTTGGCGCCCAGGATGATGGCGACGTCGGCCTGGCCGAACTCGCCGTTGATGTCTTCCATCTCGAACACCTGGTCGTAAGGCACCTCGGCCTCGGCCAGCAGCACGTTCATGTGGCCCGGCATGCGGCCCGCGACCGGGTGGATGGCGTACTTCACGTTGACGCCGTGGGCGATCAGCTTCTCGGCCAGTTCCTTGACCGCATGCTGGGCCCGCGCCACGGCCAGGCCGTAGCCCGGCACGATGATCACGGTCTCGGCGTTCGACAACACGAAGGCCGCGTCGTCGGCGCTGCCGGACTTGACCGGCCGCTGCACCACCGCGCCGGCCGGGGCCGCGCCGGCCTCGCCGCCGAAGCCGCCCAGGATCACGTTGAAGAACGAGCGGTTCATCGCCTTGCACATGATGTACGAAAGGATGGCGCCCGAGCTGCCGACCAGCGAGCCGGCGATGATCAGCATCGAGTTGTTCAGCGAGAAGCCGATGCCGGCCGCCGCCCACCCGGAGTAGCTGTTGAGCATGGACACGACGACGGGCATGTCGGCGCCGCCGATGGGGATGATGATCAGCACGCCCATCACGAACGACAGGGCCAGCATGGCGAAGAACGCCGGCCAGCTGCCGGTGAAGGTGAACACCAGGCCCAGCCCGATGGTCAGCAGGCCCAGCACCAGGTTCAGCTTGTGCTGGCCGGGGAACACCACCGGCGCGCCGCGAAACAGGCGGAACTTGTAGGTTCCCGACAGCTTGCCGAAGGCGATCACCGAACCGCTGAAGGTGATGGCGCCGATGGCCGCGCCCAGGAACAGCTCGAGCCGGTTGCCCACCGGGATCGGCGAGCCGCGCGGCGCAATGCCGAAGGCGTAGGGCTCGGCCACCGCCGCCACCGCGATGAACACGGCCGCCAGGCCGATCATGCTGTGGAAGAAGGCGACCAGTTCCGGCATCTTGGTCATCTCCACCGTCTTGGCGCGCCAGGCGCCGTACGCGCCGCCGACCACCAGGCCCAGCAGCACCCAGGTCATGCCCTGGGCCTTGCCGCCGGACGACTCGACGATCAGGGCGGCGGTGGTGAGCATGGCGATCGCCATGCCGACCATGCCGAACAGGTTGCCCCGGATCGAGGTGGTCGGATGCGACAGGCCCTTCAAGGCCTGGATGAAGCAGACCGAGGCGACCAGGTACAGCAGCGTGGCGACGTTGGCGCTCATTTGGAAGCTCCCTCAGCCGCCGCCGGCGCCTTCTTTTCCTTCTTCTTGAACATCTCCAGCATCCGGCGCGTCACCAGGAAGCCGCCGAAGATGTTGACCGAGGCCAGCGCCACGGCCAGCACGCCCATGCTGCGCCCGAGCGTGGTTTCGGTCAGCGCCGCCGCCAGCATGGCGCCGACGATGACGATCGCCGAGATCGCGTTGGTCACCGCCATGAGCGGCGTGTGCAGGGCGGGCGTGACGGTCCAGACCACGTGGTAGCCGACGTAGATCGCCAGCACGAAGATGATCAGGTTGATGACGGTGTGTGAGACTTCCATTCTTATTTCCTCCTGACTTCGCCATTCATCGTCATCAGGCAGGCAGCCACGATGTCGTCTTCCAGGTCGACCTTCAGGCCCGCGTCCTTGGGCAGGATCAGCTTGAGGAAGTCGAGCACGTTGCGCGCATAGAGCGCCGAGGCGTCGGCCGCCACCAGCGCCGGCAGGTTGGTTTCGCCCACCAGCGTCACGCCATGGCGCATCACCGTCTGGCCGGGCACCGTCAGCGGGCAGTTGCCGCCCTGCGGCGCCGCCAGGTCGACGATGACCGAGCCGGGCTTCATCGCGCGGACCATCTCCTCGGTCACCAGCACCGGCGCGGCGCGCCCGGGAATCAGGGCCGTCGTCACCACGATGTCGGCGGCGGCCACCCGCTTGGCCACCTCGACCTTTTGCCGGTCGAGCCAGCTTGGCGGCATCGGGCGGGCGTAGCCGCCGACGCCTTCGGCCGCTTCCTTTTCTTCCGCGGTTTCGTAGGGCACGTCGATGAACTTGGCGCCCAGCGACTCCACCTGCTCCTTGACGGAGGGGCGAACGTCGGAGGCTTCGATCACCGCGCCGAGCCGCTTGGCCGTGGCGATGGCCTGCAGGCCGGCGACGCCGACGCCCAGGATCACGACACGCGCCGCCTTCACCGTGCCGGCCGCCGTCATCAGCATCGGGAAGAAGCGTTGGTAGCGGTCGGCGGCGATCATGATGGCCTTGTAGCCGGCGATGTTGGCCTGCGACGACAGCACGTCCATGCTCTGGGCCCGGGTGGTCCGGGGCGCGGCCTCCAGAGCGAAGCTGGTCAGGTTGGCCGCCGCCATCCGCTGCAGGCCGGCGGCATCGAACGGGTTGAGCATGCCCACCACCGTGGTGCCGGGCCGCATCCGCGCCACCTCGTTGTCGAACGGGGCCCGCACCTTGAGCACCAGGTCGCAGCCGAAGGCGCCGTCGACGTCGGTGATCTCGGCACCGGCCGCCCGGTACGCCTCGTCGGTGGCGCTGGCGGCAAGGCCGGCGCCGGACTGGATCCGCAAGGTGTGGCCCTGGGCCGCGAGCTTCTTGGCCGTCTCCGGGGTGACGGCGACGCGGGTTTCTCCCGCCGTCGTTTCGGCGGGTACGCCTATCAGCATGGACGTCTCTCCTCGACTGGTTGGCTTGTTATTTCTAGCTGACCAATAGCTTACATGAAAGGGCGGCCCGCACTGCCGCCGGAACGCCCGGCAAACCCTTGCTGCGCGTTGCAATCGCAGCTGCCGGCCCCACGTTGGACAGACCCCAGCTGCCGCCGCCTCCATGTCCCTCGCCTCCCTGTTCGCTCTGTCCGCCGCCCTGCATCTCTACATCGGCCTGCGCCTCGTGCCGGCGCTGCCCGGCCCGGTTGCCGGCTGGCTGCTGGCCGCCCTGCTGCTGGCGTTGGCGGTGCTCACGCCGCTGGGGCTGGTGGCGCGGCGCATTGCCAGGGCCAGGGCGGCCGACCGGCTGACCTGGATCGGCATGCTGGCGATGGGCCTGTTCTCGTCGCTGCTGGTGTTCACCCTGCTGCGCGAGCTGGTGCTGCTGCTGGTGCCGGGCGACCTTGCGGTCGGCAGCGCCATCGCGGTGCCGCTGCTGGCCCTGGGCGCCAGCCTGCTTGGGGCATTCAACGCCCGCAGGACCGCCGGCGTCGTCAGCGTCGACGTGCCGATCGCCGGCCTGCCCGACGCGCTGCACGGCTTCACGATCGCGCAGATCAGCGACATCCACGTCGGCCCGACCATCAAGGCGCCCTACCTGCAGGGCATCGTCGACGCCGTCAACCGGCTGGAGGCCGACCTGGTGGCGGTGACCGGCGACCTGGTCGACGGCAGCGTCGCCGAACTGGCCGGCCATGTGGCGCCGCTGGCCGGCCTGGTGTCGCGGCATGGCACCTTCTTCGTCACCGGCAACCACGAGTACTACTCCGGCGCCCGGCCCTGGATGGCGGAGTTGCGCCGCCTGGGGATCAACGTGCTGATGAACGAACACGTGGTGCTGGAGCGCGGCGGCGCCTCGATGGTGCTGGCCGGAGTGGCCGACTACAACGCCCACCACTTCGATCCGTCGCACCAGAGCGATCCGGTCGCCGCCCTGCTCGGGGCCCCGCTCGATGCGGCGGTGCGGGTGCTGCTGGCGCACCAGCCGCGCAGCGCGGCCGCCGCCGAGGCCGCCGGGTTCGACCTGCAGCTGTCAGGCCATACCCATGGCGGCCAGTTCCTGCCCTGGGTGTTCCTGGTACGGTTGCAGCAGCCATTCACGGCGGGACTCCACCGGCTGGGCCGGCTGTCGGTCTACGTCAGCCGGGGCACGGGTTACTGGGGTCCGCCCAAGCGGCTGGGCGCCCCGTCCGAAATCACCCGCTTGCGGCTGGTCCAGGCTCTGCAGTAACACCGGCCGGCCGGGATCGGACGGCTCCTACACGCAGGCAAGGTGCCGTCCCACATGGATGAGCTAGACGGAGGCCAAAAACTGCCTGTTCAAGGAAATCCCATGGCCCGCCTCGCATCGCTTTCCCCCCAAGTCACGGGCCCCCGGGCCAACAACGTCAACTACCTCGGCGCCGCCCGGTGCCGCCAGAAGTTCCAGCGCTACTACCCGAACGGATTCGACGACGAGGTCTACCAGGTCGCCGAGCGCGGGGTGAAGGAACGGGCCCACCTCGAGTGGAGCAACGAGCTCAACCCGGCGGCCTACCGCCGCCTGCTCGCGCGCGGCGAGCACAGCCGCATCGTCGACATCGCGCTGCGGGTCGAGGCCCGCTGCGGCCTGCTGTTCTCGTTCGAGAAGATGGCGCTGCGCGACGCCGTGAAGGCGCCGGCCGACGCCCGCCTGTTCGCCAACGCGCTGTACTCGTTCCTGCACGGCCGCGGCTCGCCGCAGCGCAAATTCGAGGCCTGGGTCGCGGCGCTGGGCTCGCTGCCGCGGCGCCAGTCGCGGGTGCTGTCGTGGCCGCTGGTGACGGTGTTCGGCCAGATCGCCCGTCCCGACAGCCACCTGTTCCTCAAGCCCAGGGTGACGCGCAAGGCGGCCCACGCCTATGGCTTCGACTTCGATTACCAGGCCGCGCCGGCGTGGCCGGTCTACCGCGACCTGCAGACCTTCGCCGCGATCCTGCAGCGCGACCTGGACCGCAAGCCCGGCTTCCGGGCCCGCGACATGATCGACATCCAGTCGTTCATCTGGGTCCAGGGCTCGGCCGAATACGAGCGATAGCCCGGGGGCCAATGCACCCTTGCCCGCGATCACCGGCGAAGCTTCGCCAGGACGGCGTCCATGGACGACACATCGCATTTGAGGATGTCGCGCATGTAGCCCAGCGCCGCGCCCTTCTTCGCTTCGCTCTCGGCAGCGGTGCACTCGGGCGGGGCGTGGACCTTCAGGCCGCGCAGGAACGCATCGGCAGCGGTGAACTGGACGCAGATGTCGGTGGCCAGGCCGGCGATGATGAGCGAGCGCACTCCCATCTTGTCCAGGACGATGTCCAGCGGGGAGCCGAAGAACGCCGAATGCATCGGCTTGAGGATGGTCAGGTCGCCGCTCTTGGGCCGAAGAAGCTTCACGATGGCGCTGCTCGGACCACCGCCGCTGGCCAGGCGCTCGACCATGGCGGCGAAATCGGACTGCCACAAGCCGAAATTGTCGTTGGCGTAGACCACGGGGATGGCCCGGGAACGCGCGGCCCGCGCCAGCTTCGCGGTTGCCCTGGCCGCGATCAACGCGGCCGGCGCCAGGTCCTGGGCGCCGGGAAAATCCAGCGGGTTGATGAAATCCACCAGCAGGAGGGCCCGCCTGCTCCGGGGGAGATCCGACTCATCCACGGTCGCTCCAGGGGCGCGGGGCCGCCGTTGCCGGCTGCTGGCCGCGGATGCCGTCGTTGATTGAAAACCCTTTCATTTTTTCATCGTCTCCTGCGTTGGCCTGGTCGAATCCTTGAATTTCACCAGAGTCGTGAACGGCGTGCGAAACAATCCGGCAGCGCTCAGGCATTGAGCCTTCAAGGAGAAAATCATGGCAGCACAGGATCGGCACTTGCAGCCGCCATCCTTCCAGGGCAGTCTCTTCGGCACCGACAGCGCCGGGGAACTGGAGCCCGCTGGCCTGGCGTACCGGGAAGAGTTCATCACGCAGGAAGAGGAACGGGACCTGATCGGGCTGGTCCGGACCCTGCCTCTGGATCACGCGGCCTACAAGCAATACACGGCCCGTCGGCGCGTGCTCAGTTTCGGCTGGTCGTATGACTACGACGCCAACGTGTTGCTCGATGCGCCAGGGATCCCCGCCGACTTCGACTTCCTGCGCGAGCGCGTCGCGGCCTGGACAGGCCTCGACGCCCAGGCCTTCAGCCAGTTGCTCGTCGCGCACTACGCGCCGGGAACGCCGCTCGGGTGGCACCGGGACGTCCCCGATTACGAGGTCGTCGCCGGCGTCTCTCTCGGCAGCGCCGCGACCTTGCGCTTCCGCCCCTACCCGCCGGCGCCGCGACCCGGCTCCATGACGCGGCAAATCGAGATCGCGCCGCGTTCGGTCTACGCGATGCGGGGGACCGCGCGCTGGGATTGGCAGCACTGCGTGCCGCCAACGCCCGGCCAGCGTTGGTCGCTGACGTTCAGGACGCGATCCGCGCGGCGCCAGGGGCCGGCTGGGGACCGGGTCCGGGCCTAAGGCAGGAACTGCTCCGATCCGACCAGGCCGACCTTCGCCAGGCCGTGGCGCTGGGCCGCGGCCAGCACGCCGGCCACGGTGTCGTACTTGGCGCTGCGGTCCGGGCGCAGGTGGATCTCCGGCGCATCGGGCAGCGCCGCCGCATCGGCCAGCTTCGCTTCCAGGGCCGCCGTCGCGACCAGCGGCTCGCCGTTCCACAGCAGCTGGCCGCCGGGCAGCACGTCGATCCGCACCACCTGCGGCGTGACCGGCGGCGGGGCGGCCGCGGCCGACGGCAGCTCGAGGTTGATCGAGTGCAGCTGGATCGGAATGGTGATGATCAGCATCACCAGCAGCACCAGCATCACGTCGATCAGCGGCGTGGTGTTCATCTCCACCATCATGTCCGCGTCACCCTCGTCGCCGCTGCCGATGTGAATGCCCATTGCCGATTCCTTCAGCGGGCCGGCGGCTCGGTGATGAAGCCGATCCGCTCGATGCCCATCTGCTGCGCCGCGAACACCACGCGGCCGACCGAGTCGTAGTCGGCGCGGGCATCGCCGCGGATGTGCACCTCGGGCTGCGGCTGCTGCGCCGCCACCAGCGCCAGCCGCCGGGCCAGCTGGTCCGGGCTGGCCAGGCGGGTCTCGAACCAGTAGATGCCGCCCTCGGCGTCGATCGACACGATCACGTTCTCGGGCCGGGTCTCGCGCACCTGGACTTCCTGCCGCGGCAGGCTGACCACGATGGAGCTGTTGACCACCGGGATGGTGATCAGGAAGATGATCAGCAGCACCAGCATCACGTCCACCAGCGGCGTGGTGTTGATCTGCGACAGCAGGGCGTCGTCCGGCTCGGGCCGGTAGCGGATCGCCATCAGGCCGCCGCGGGCACCGCTTGCGCCTCGCGCCGGGCGCCGGCCGCCAGCAGCACGGTGTGCAGGTCGGAGCCGAACTCGCGCACCGTGTCCATCGCCACCTTGTTGCGGCGCACCAGCCAGTTGTAGCCCAGCACCGCCGGCACCGCGACCGCCAGCCCGATGGCCGTCATGATCAGCGCCTCGCCGACCGGCCCGGCCACCTTGTCGATCGAGGCCTGGCCCGAGGCGCCGATCTTGACCAGCGCGTTGTAGATGCCCCAGACCGTGCCGAACAGGCCGACGAAGGGCGCCGTCGACCCCACGGTCGCCAGCACGGCCAGGCCCTCCTGGGTGCGGCTGTGGATGGTCGCCACCGCGCGCTCGATGCTCTGCGTCACCCAGGTGTTGAGGTCGACCTGGCCGATCAGGCCGTCGTGCTTGCGGGTGGCTTCCAGCGCCGACTCGGCGATGAAGCGGTAGGGACTGCCCTGCTGCAGGGTGTCGGCGCCCTGGCGCACCGTGTCGGCGGCCCAGAAGCTGCGCCGCGCCGCCTGGCCCTGGCCGCCCATCCGGTGCTGCGCCACCAGCTTGGTCAGCAGCACATACCAGCTCGCCACCGACATGATGACCAGGATGATGAGCGTGGTGCGGGCCACCCAGTCGCCCTGCGCCCACAGGGCCTGCAGGCCATAGGGATTGGCGCCGCTGGCCGTGGGCGGCTGGATCGCGGGCAGCGTCCGCAGCGCCGGCGATGCAGCCAGCGCCGGCCCCGCTGCCGGCTGCACCGCGGCGTCGGGCGCGGCCGCCGGGGCCTGGGCCCGGGCCGGCAGCACCGCCAGCAGGGACAGGGACACGAACGCGGCGAGCATGGCGCGGCGAAGCAGGCGGGTGTGAAGGTGCATGGGGGAAAGGATGCAAAGGGTGAGCGCATTGTGTCGCAGCGCCCGCGGCCATGGCAATAATGCGTGATGCCCCAACGCTTCCAACCCAGGGTCACCGTCGCTGCCGTGATCGAACGCAACGGGCGCTTCCTGCTGATCGAGGAGGAAACCTCCGACGGCCTGCGCCTGAACAACCCGGCCGGCCACCTCGACCCCGGCGAGGCGCCGGCCGAGGGCTGCGCGCGCGAGACGCTCGAGGAAACGGCGCACCACTTCACCCCCACGGCGCTGGTGGGGGTCTATCTCTCGCGCAACGGGCGGCCCAACGGCGACGACGTCACCTACATGCGGCTGGCTTTTTGCGGCGAGCTGGGCGAACAGGAACCGGACCGCGCACTGGACACCGGCATCGTCCGCACGCTGTGGATGACGATGCCGGAAATCCGCGCCAGCGCCGCCCGGCACCGCAGCCCGCTGGTGCTGCGCTGCGTCGAGGACTACGTGGCGGGCCGGCGCTATCCGCTGTCGCTGGTCTACACCGACCCCACCGTGTACCTCAGTCCGCCTTGATCTGGGCCTTGCGGACGATCTCTTTCCAGATCGCCTGCTCGCGGCCGATGAAGGCGGCGAATTCCGCCGGCGGCCCGCCGCCGCCCACCGCGTTGTCGGTGGCGAAACGCTCGGTCACCGCGCTGGACTTCAGGGCCTTGAGCGATTCCTCCTGCAGCCGCTTCACGATCTCCGGCGGCGTGCCGGCCGGCGCCAGGATGCCGTACCACTGCGAGGTTTCGAAGTCCTTGTAGCCCATCTCGGCCACGGTCGGCACGTCCGGCAGCGCCGCGATGCGCTGCTGGGTGCCGACGGCGATGGCGCGCAGCTTGCCGGCCCGGATGTGGGCGCCCAGCGCCGGCATGCCCGCCGACGACGCCTGGGTGCGGCCCGCCAGCAGGTCGGTCAGCTGCGGGCCGGTGCCCCGGTACGGGATGTGGGTGATGAACATGCCGGTGACCAGCTTCAGGTACTCCATCGCCAGGTGGCCGGCGCTGGCGTTGCCGGCCGAGCCGTAATTGAGCTTGCCGGGGTTGGCCTTGGCATAGGCGACGAACTCCTTGAAGTTCTTCGCCGGCACGTCCGGATGGATCACGAACACGTTGGGCACCTTGGCCAGCAGCGTGACCGGCACGAAGTCCTTGTTCACGTCGTAGGGCTGGTTCTTGAGCATGTACGGGTTCACCGCCAGCGTGCCGACGTGGCCCAGGATGATGGTGTGGCCGTCGGGCGCGGCATGGGCCGCCTCCTGCATCGCCACCGTGCCGGCGCCGCCGGGCTTGTTTTCGACGTAGACGCTCTGGCCCAGTTGCCGGGTCAGTTCGGCGGCAACCGAGCGGGCGACGATCTCCGAGGTGCCGCCCGGCGCGAACGGCACCAGGAAGCGGATCGCCTTGGTCGGCCACTGGGGCTGGGCGTTGACCATCGCGGGCAGGCACAGCGCGGCGCCGGCGCCCGCGGTGGCGGCGAGCAGCAGGCGCCGCTTCGGGTTGATCGGGGTGGTCATGGGTGGGTCTCCTGTTGGCCCAGCTTATTTCACCGCGCCGGCGCCGGCTACCGGCGCAAACCCCGATCAGGCCACTCGGTTAGCCAGCGCCTCGCCCCGGATCCAGCGCCCCAGGTTGGCCAGGAACAGCGCGTCGACCCGCGGCTCGTTGCCGTCGGAGTGGCCGGCAGAATGCGGCGTCACGATCACGTTGGGCAGGGCCCACAGCGGCGACTCCGGCCCCAGCGGCTCGTGCTCGAACACGTCCAGCGCGGCGCCGGCCAGCCCGCCGCTGCGCAGGGCCGCGATCACGTCCGCCTCCACCACCACCTCGCCCCGGGCCACGTTGACCAGGTGGGCGCCGGGCGGCAGCAGCGCCAGCGCCGCGGCATCGACCAGGCCGCGGGTGCGCGCCGTCAGCGGACAGGCCAGCACCAGCCAGTCGGCCCGCGGCAGCACCGACGGCAGGTCGTCGTAGCCGACGGTCTCGCATGCGCCGTCGGCCGCGGGCAAGGCAGCGCGGCGAACCGCGATGCACCGCAAACCGGCCGCCGACAGCATCGCCGCGATCCGCTGGCCGACCGGTCCCCAGCCGACGATCACCGCCGTCTGCCCGCCCAGGTCGCGCGGCAAGGCGTCACCCAGCTGCGGCGCCCAGCGGCCCTCGCGCTGCGCCGCGAACAGCTGGGGCAGGTGCCGGGCCAGGACCAGCAGCCCGGCGACCGCCGATTGCGCAACGACGGCGGCGTTGGCGCCCGACGAGGTTGTCACCGTGACGCCGCGCTGCAGCAGCTCGACGAACACCGGCCGGTCGGCGCCGGCGGAATGGGTCTGGGCCCAGCGCAGCGACGGCGCCTGCCGCATCAGGTCATGGAAATGCCGGGTCGCCGTCAGCACCTCGTGCTTGGTGGACGTGGCGGTGACGTCGCGCGTCATGAAGGCCAGGTCGAAGTCCGCGCCCGGCGCCAGTTGCTCCGCGACCAGCAGCTGGTGCGGCGTGGCGCCGAAGGCCACGGCGATGCGCTCCCGCAGCCGCGGCGCGGCCTGCGCCGACAGCAGCAGGCGCAGCCCAGCGCCTGCCGTCATTCGGCCGTGGCGCCCGAGTCGCGCACGATCACCTTCCACTTGTCGTATTCCTTCTGCACGAACTGGCCGAACTGCGCCGGCGAGCCGCCGACCGGGTCCGCGCCTTCACGCACCATCTGCGCCTCGAGCGCGGGCAGCGCTTCGTTCACCGACTTGTTCAAGACGGCGATCACCGTCTCGGGCGTGCCTTTGGGCGCGAAGAAGCCGAACCAGGAACCGGCCTCGAAGCCGGGGAAGCCCTTCTCGGACACGGTCGGCGCCTCGGGCAGCGAGCGCGAGCGCTTGACGCTGGTCACCGCCAGGGCCCGCAGCTTGCCGGCGTGGATGTGCTGGATCACCGACGGGATGGTGGCGAACATGTACTGAACGCGGCCGGCCAGCAGGTCGTTGAGCGCATCGGCGCCCTTGTACGGCACGTGCGTGGTCTCGGCGCCGGTGCGCTTGTTCAGCATGAAGCCCGAGAGGTGCGACGAGGTGCCGACCCCGGTGGAACCGTAGTTCAGCTTGCCGGGATTGGCCTTGGCGTAGGCGATGAATTCCTCGAAGGTCTTGACCGGCAGGGCGGGGTTGATCACCAGCACATTGGGCACGTCGGCGATCTGCACCACCGGCACCAGGTCGACCAGCGGGTTGATGTTGAGCTTCTTGAACAGCGACGGGTTCACCGCCATCGGGCCGACCGAGTTGACGATCAGCGTGTAGCCGTCCGGTGCGGCGCGCGCTGCGAGCTCGGTGCCGATGTTGCCGCCGCCGCCCGGCTTGTTGTCGATGATGAAGTTCTGCTTGAGCTTCTCGGTGAGCTTCTGGCTGACGGCGCGGGCCAGGATGTCGGTGGTGCCGCCGGCCGTGAAGGCCACCAGCACCCGCACCGGCTTGCTCGGGTAATCAGCCTGTCCTGAGCCTGTCGAAGGGGCCTGCGCGAGCGCGGCGCCGGCCAGCAACAGGCCGCCCAGGGCGGCCAGGGTTTTCGCTGGGAACTTCATGCTTGTCTCCTGTTGTTGGTGATATCAGTCGCGGTAGCCCGGGTCCATCCGGTCCAGCTTGCGCAGCAGCGCCGGCCATTCCATGACGCCGTACGGCCGCCGGGTGCCGGGCTGGTAGTTGCTCCAGGTTTCTTCCAGCACGGGTTGCGGCACGCTTTGCAGCGGCGTGTTGCACGACATGGCGCCGATCTGCGCGCGGCACGACAACTCCAGGCGGTGGGTCCAGTTGAAGGCCTCGCCGACGGTGCGGCCGACCACCATGGCGCCGTGGTTGCGGAAGATCACGGCCTCGCGGTCGCCCAGGTCGCGCAGCAGCGACTCCTGCTCCGCGGTGTTCAGCACCACGCCCTGGTAGTCGTGGTAGCCGATCTTGAGGAAGCGCATCGCCGTCTGCGTGATCGGCAGCAGGCCGCACTCCAGCGCCGACACCGCCATCGAGGCCCAGCTGTGGGTGTGGATGACGCAGGCGATCTCGGGCCGCGCCGCATGGACCGCGCTGTGGATCACGTAGCCGGCCTTGTTGATGCCGTAGTCCAGGTCGCCGAAGTCGGGCTTGGACAGGATGTTGCCGGCCAGGTCGACCTTGATCAGGCACGACGCCGTGATCTCCTCGTACATCATCCCGTACGGGTTGATCAGGAAGGCGCCGTGCTCGCCCGGCACGTGCGACGAGATGTGGTTGGCCATCATGTCGGCCATGCCGTAATGCTCGACCAGCCGGTAGCACGCGGCCAGGTCGACGCGCGCCTGCCACTCGGCATCGGAGCAGCGGCCCTTCATGGACGGGATGTTCAGGATGCCGGGGCGGTTCATGGGTATTCCTCTTTTGCTTTTGGTTAGTTGGGGACAGAGCTAAAGATCTGTCCCGCAAGATAATTCGTTTGGCATGCGCTTCTCGATCGCGTATTTCAACAGAGCCGCGCTGCGGTAGATGCCGTGGGCGAACTTGCCATAGGGCAGCGTGAGGAACAGCGCCATCACGAAGCCCAGGTGCACGGCCAGCAGCAGCGCCATCGCGCCGGTGTCGCGCCAGGCCAGCAGCGCCAGCCCGGTCAGGCTGGTGAAGAACAGCAGCGCGATGAAGCCGCGGTCCATCGGCCGCTGCGCAACGTCGATCTGCGCCGGGTTGCGGCGCAGGTTCAGCCACAGCAGGCCGGCCGGCCCGATCAGGAGGCCGATGCCCCCGACCGTCCCCAGCAACACCGGCAGGCTGGTGAGCGCATACGGCGCCTGCAGGCCCAGCAGGTAGTGGTACAGCGTGGCGACCGAGGTCGCGGCGAAGCACAGCATGAAGCCGTAGAAGGTGAGGTGGTGGAAGCGCCGCCGCGCCAGCGTGAAGGCGTCGCTGTCTTCGTTGCAGCCCTTGCCCTGGCCGCCGTCGAGGTATTTGAGGGTCAGCGCACTTTTTGTCGCCTCGAATGCCGCCCCCCCCGTTCGGGCTGAGCTTGTCGAAGCCCTGGCGCGCCCTTCGACAGGCTCAGGGCGAACGGATCTCCAGAACTTCGCCACGCCGATCCCCAGCGCCAGCAGCGCGAAGGCGAACACCGAGCCGAACATCAGAACCAGCGTGTTGTGCGGGAACACCGCGTAGAAATTGCCGGCCAGCGGCGCGTGCAGCAACGAGCCCTTGGCCCACACCAGCACCAGCAACAGGAACAGCGCCAGCCCGCCCGCCGTCGCCAGCGCCACCGTCAGGCCATTGCGCTGGTAGAGGGCGCCGAGCGCCGGCGGCCAGGCGTAGTCGGCGTAGGTCTGGCCGCGCACCACGGCCAGCGATTGCGGCACGTTGACGGCGAACTCGTGCGGCGGCGCGTACTGGCAGGCGTACAGGCAGGCGCTGCAGTTGTGGCACAGGTTGGCCAGGTAGTGGATGTCGGCCTTGTTGAAGTCGAGCCGGCGCGTCATCGCCGGAAACACGGCGCAGAAACCTTCGCAATAGCGGCAGGCATTGCAGATCTGCAGCTGGCGCGCCACCTCGGTCTCGCCCGCGTCGAGCGGCAGCGCGCCGGCGGCCAGCGCCGCGGCTTCGCGGGTCAGGGCCTCAAGCTGCTGCATGGACCGCCTCATTGAGCGCGGCGCGCGCCGCCGACGTGCCGGCGATGCGGCCGAACGCCGTGCCGATGCTCATGCCGACGCCGGCGGTGTAGCCCTTGCCCAGGACGTTGCCGGCCATCATCTCGCCGGCCACGAACAGGTTGTCGCTCGGCTGGCCGCCGAAATGCACTGCCGCTTCGTCATTGGTTTTCAGGCCCAGGTAGGTGAAGGTGATGCCGGGCCGCAGCGCGTAGCCGTAGAACGGCCCGGTGTCGATGGGACGGGCCCAGTGGGTCTTGGCCGGCGCGACGCCCTCGGTGTGGCAGTCGTCCAGCACCGTGTGGTCGAAGTTGCCGACCCGGCAGCCCGCATTGAAGTCGTCGATGGTCTGCATAAAGGTGGCCACGTCCAGGCCCAGTTGCTGCGCCAGTTCCGGCAGCGTGTCGGCCTTGACGCCCGGGAACACCGGCGGCATGAAGCGGCCGACCGGCTTGCTGTCGATCACGCAGTAGCCGATCTGCCCAGGCTGCATGGCCACCAGCCGGCCCCAGATCGCATAGCGCTTGGGCCAGAAGTCCTCGCCCTCGTCGTAGAAGCGTTTGGCTTCCCGATTGAGCATGACGCCGAGCGACACGCAATCGACCCGGGTCACGATGCCGCCGTCGTACAGCGGCGCCCGCGCGTCGATCGCCACGCAGTGCGACTGCGAGGGGTCGCCGATGATGTCGGCGCCGGCCTGCATCATGGCCTTGAGCAGCACGCCCTGGTTGAAGCGGGTGCCGCGGATCAGGAAGTTGTCGGCCGGCCATTCGCCGCGCTCGTTGCGGCCCCAGGCCTCGCGCATCCAGGCCAGGTTGGATTCGAAGCCGCCGCAGGCCAGCACGCAGGTCTTGGCCTCGATCCGCTCGCCGGCGATGCGCGCGGCGACGAAGCGGTCGCCGTCCATCTCGATCGCATCGACCGGCGCGTTGTAGCGGATCTCGACCCCGAGCGCCTGTGCGCTGCGGTAGTAGGCGTTGACCAGCGCCTTGCCGCCGCCCATGAAGAAGGCGTTGGTGCGCGACAGGTGCAGCGTGCCGGACAGCGAGGGCTGGAACTGCACGCCGTGCCGGCGCATCCAGTCGCGGCAGTTCGACGACGCGCGAATCACCAGCCGTGCCAGCTTCTCGTCGGTCATGCCGCCGGTGACCTTGAGCAGGTCCTGCCAGAACTCCTCTTCCGGATAGGCCTCGAGCAGCACGTCCTGCGGCGCGTCGTGCATGCAGCGCAGGTTGCGCACGTGCATCGAGTTGCCGCCGCGCCATTCGGGCGGGGCGGCTTCCAGCAGCAGTACGCTGGCGCCGGCTTCGCGCGCCATCAGGGCGGCGCACAGGGCGGCGTTGCCGCCACCGATCACAAGGACATCGAGCATCGGCGCACTCTAGGGCAGCCGGCGCGGCGGCGGAAGGGTGGAATCGATCAGGCCGTCATCACGAATCGTGATGGCTGAGCGTGGCGCCGACCCAGCGCCCTTCCTGCACCAGCGTGCGCGCGACGTCGGCCAGCACCACGCGCGCCGCCAGGGCGGCCGGCGAGAGCTCGTCGTCCGACAGGCTGCACAGGGAGTTCAGCCGCAGGGTCTTCGCATCCACGATCTCGGCCAGGTGGAAGCGCTGCTGCGCATCGGGAAAGCGCCCGAGCGCGGCCCACGGCTGCAGCGTGCAGCCCAGGCCGGCGTCGACGGCGTCCATCAGCATCGCCAGCGAATCGATCTCGGTCAGCAACGTCGGCGTCACCCGGGCCCGCGCGAAGGCCGCGTCGAGCGTGCTGCGCAGGCCGTGCGGGCCGCTCGGCAGGATCAGCGGCAGGCCCGCCAGCTGCGCCATCTTCATGCGCGCCGGCGCCTGCGCCGGCAGGCCGTGGCGCGAGCGGATCAGGAACAGCTTTTCCTCCAGCAGCGGGGTCACGCTCCAGCGCCGCGCCGGGTCGGTGTCGAACAGCACCGCCAGGTCCAGTTGCCGGGTGTTGAGCATGGTCGCCAGGTGGCCCGACATGCTCTCCACCATGTGCAGCCGGACGTCCGGGTAACGCTCGCGCATCGCCTGCATCAGCGGCACGCCCAGGACCGAGGCGGTGGTCGGCGCCAGGCCGACGCTGACGGTGCCCGAGAGCCGGGCCTGGCGCGCGGCGCGGGCCGCCTGGTCCACGTGCCGCAACGCCAGCTGCGCCTCGCGGAAAAAGGCGAGACCGGCTTCGGTCGGCGTCGCCCCCTTGCTGGTGCGCTGCAACAGGCGGGCCGACAGCTCGCTCTCGAGCCGGCTGATCTGCTGGCTCAGCGCCGATTGCACCAGCTGCAGGTCGAGCGCGGCCCGGCTGATGCTGCCCAGTTCGACGACCCGTACGAAATAGCGAAGCTGGCGTAACTCCATGGCTATTTGGCGCACTTTCCCGACAGCGCCCGCGCCGCCAGCGCGGGTGCTGCCAGCAGCCCCCCCAGCAGCGCCGGCTTCTCCGGGGCGTGCAGGCAGTCGTCGACCGCCGCCTCGCCCATGCCCTCGGCCATCGGATCGGTGCGCGGCTTGGCGCCGCGCCGCAACTGCTCGTTCGCCATGTCGGCCAGGCTGCGCCGCGGCTGGATCCGGAACGGACCCGGATGCGGCGGAATGGCCGGCACGACGATGGCGGGCGGCGGCGCGGGCCGGACCGGCGCGGGAGCCGGCGCGGCCGGGGCGGGCGAACCCCAGCCGGGTGGCGCGGGCACCAGGATCGGCGTCGCGCCCGCCGCGGCCGGTGAGCCGGCCGGCACCGGCACGTCGATCGGCGGCGCCTGCAGGCGCTGCGCGGGTGCCGGCGCTGGAGCAGGTGGGGCCGGCGCAGGGGCCGGCGGCGCGGCAGGTGCAGGCGCGGGTGCCGGTGCCGGTGCGGGCGCGGGAGGCGCCGGAACTGGTGCAGGTGCAGGTGCAGGTGCAGGTGCAGGGGCGGGCATCGGCGCTGGAGCGGGAACCGGAGCAGGCGCAGGCACCGGGGCGGGTTCGGCGACCGGCACGGGAGCGGGCGCAGGCGCCGGCTGGGGCGGCACCGGCGCGGGTGTCGGCAGCAGCTCAGGCTCCGGCGCCACCGGGACTGGGACCGGCAGCGGCTGCGCCTGCTGCGGCGCGGGCTCGGCTTCGGGCGGCGCCGCCCGGCGCGCCTTCGGCCCGGGCCGGGGCTGGCGCGCCTGCAAGGTGTCGGGCAACTGGGTGGTGGCCTTGAGCGGCACGCTCGGGTCGACCCGGTTGCTGAACACGTCCAGCGCTTCGCTCGAACGCAGCGGCAGGGTCGACGGCGTGGTGATGGCGCGGCTGGAAGCGGCGTTGCGGCCGGGGCTGATGGGCACCGCGTACTGATAAACCACATACCGTACCGCGCGCTCCACCGGCAGGTGCTGGGCGATCAGCCACAGCAGCGCCACGTGCAGCGCTCCCACCGTCACCAGGGCGGCCGGCGAACGGCGCTGTGGGGGCAACTGGAGTGGGCTGGGCCGCAAGAGCATGGCCTTGGGATAATCGCACAGATGAATGCGAAGACCCGGGTGGTGGTTGGTTTGAGCGGCGGCGTCGATTCCGCGGTGACCGCGCACCTGCTCAAGGCCCAGGGCCACGAGGTGATCGGCGTCTTCATGAAGAACTGGGAGGACGACGACGACAGCGAATATTGCTCGTCCAACGTCGACTTCGTGGACGCCGCCGCCGTCGCCGACGTGCTGGGCATCGAGATCGAGCACGTCAACTTCGCCGCCGACTACAAGGACCGGGTGTTCGCCGAGTTCCTGCGCGAATACCAGGCCGGCCGCACGCCCAACCCCGACGTGCTGTGCAACGCCGAGATCAAGTTCAAGGCCTTCCTGGACCACGCGATGCGGCTCGGCGCGGAGAAGATCGCCACCGGCCACTACGCCCGGGTGCGCGAACGCGCGGGACAGTTCGAACTGCTCAAGGGCCTGGACGAAAGCAAGGACCAGAGCTACTTCCTGCACCGGCTGAACCAGGCCCAGCTCTCGAAGACGCTGTTCCCGGTCGGCGAGCTGCGCAAGACCGAGGTCCGGCGCATCGCGCAGGAGCTCGGCCTGCCCAACGCGAAGAAGAAGGACTCGACCGGCATCTGCTTCATCGGCGAGCGGCCGTTTCGCGAGTTCCTGAACCGCTACATCTCGCGCGAGCCGGGCCCGATCAAGGACGACAGGGGCCGCACCATCGGCCGCCACGAAGGCCTGAGCTTCTACACCCTCGGCCAGCGCCAGGGCCTGGGCATCGGCGGCATCAAGCGGGCCAAGGGAGCGCAGCGCTCAGGATCTGGAAGCGCCGCACGCGGCGCGGGCGACCACTTGCCGTGGTTCGTCGCGCGCAAGGACATGCAGGCCAACACGCTGCATGTGGTGCAGGGCCACGACCATCCGTGGCTGTTGTCGAATTCGCTCGATGCCGACGACGCCAGCTGGGTGGCCGGCGCCGCGCCCGCGCCCGGCGCCTACGCCGCCAAGAGCCGGTACCGCCAGGCCGATGCGCCCTGCACGCTCACGGCCGCGACCGCCGCCGGATTCCACCTCGATTTCAGCGAACCGCAGTGGGCCGTGACGCCCGGGCAGTCCGCCGTGCTCTACGACGGCGAGGTCTGCCTGGGCGGCGGCGTGATCAGCGCGAAGGCCTGACGGCGCGCCGCATCACGAGGTGCGGGGAGCCAGCGTCAGCACCGGCTTGAGCAGGTACTTGCCGGCGTTGGCATTTCCGTTGCCGTTGCCGTTGCCGTTGCCACCGCCGCCGGTGGTGACGATCGACTTGCAGGCATCGAAGTCGATCACGAAGTCGGCGGTCTGGCTGGCGATCACGTCGATGTTGGTGTTGATCTTCAGGCCCGACTGGTCGGCGCTCGGGGTCGACAGTGCCACTTCGTCCTTGGTGCCGGTGGGAATCACCGCATTGGCGAACGGCGCACTGGAACCGTTTTCCGACAACACCAGGCGCAGCTGCTGGTACTTGCCGGCAGGCAGGCTCTTCTGACCCAGTTCTTCCAGCACGCCGTTGGTCAGGCTGAGGAGGTCGACGCGCTTGGCCGGCTCCAGGACGATCTCGGACCAGCCGGCTTCGCCTTCGCCGCTCGAGGCGCTCTGGTGCACGCGCACCTTTTCCACCGTGACGTACACCTTGTCGAAGCCGCAGGCCGGCGCGTCGGTCAGGGCCAGCCGCAGCGTGCCCGTGGCAACCGGGTTGACCGCGCCGCCGCCCGCGCCGGAGACGGTGGTGTCGGTGCCGCCGGTGCCGCTCGCGCTGCCGCCGTCACCGACGCCGACCGCGTCACCACCACCACCGCCACCGCACGCGGCCAGCGCACACGCCAGGCCGGCAACCACCGCCAGGCGACGCAACATCATCTTCTTCATGGGGACTCCTCGATTTGTTGAAACAGCCGTCCGGTCCCTGCCGGACGCAGGTGGTTGTAAGCTGCCAATCGAAGAGAAAGGGCCCGGGGATACAAAGCCGCGAACTTGTGGCGGGTCGTTACCAGCCGACTGCGACGGAAGTCACGCGGTCAGTGAATTTCACCGTTCCGGTACCGGCCGGTTTGTCGCGCCCGCACCACGCGCGCGCTCCGGATCAGCGCAGCGACATGACGAACGCGGCGACGGCGCTGCTCAGCGCCTGGTCGCCGGTGTTGATCGAATAGACCTCGGACATGTGGCTGTGGCCCTGCAGCTTGAGCAGCAGCGACGGCCGGCCGGCGCCACGCAACGCCGCATGGGCCTGCTCGCTCTGCGCCTGGAAGTCGCCCGGGTCGAGCTCGGCATAGGCCAGCAGCATCGGCACCTTCGAGGCCACCAGCCCGGGCAGGGCCGAGCGCTCGGCGTACAGCGCGCTGTCGGTGCCGAAATACGACCGCAGCGGCGCGCCGGCTTCGGCGGTGGTGGTGTCGAACAGGCCGGACACCATGACGGCGCCGGCCACGCCGCCGCCGGGCGTCACGTGAAACTGCGGATGGCCGAGGTACTGCGCCACGTGCGAGGCGCCGGCCGAATGGCCCATGAGCACGATGCGCGCCGGATCGCCACCGCGCGCCGCGATGTGCTGCGCCAGCCAGGCCACGCCGGCGCCGACGTCCTGCTGCGCCGCCGGCCAGGGGTGCTGCGGCGCCAGCCGGTAGGTCATGTTGACGCCGACCATGCCGTGCCGGACGGCCCACAGCATGATGTTGTCGTAGAACGGGCTGTCGCCTTCGCGGCGCGAACCGCCGGTGAAGGCACCGCCGTGCAGGAACACCAGCACCGGGCGGGGAGCGCCGGGCGCCTGCGGCGTGAACACGTCCAGCAGGTGCCGCGGGTCCGGGCCGTAGCTTTCATTGCGCGTGACCTGCACCCCCGCACCGGGCTCGTGCTGCTGCAGCGGCGCGTACGCCAGGGCGGTGGCCGCGGGCGCCACCACCGGGCCGAGCTGCAGCAGTAGCCGGTGGATGGCGGGCGGCACCTGAGACGGTACTTTGATCGCCGCACAGGCACCGGGCAGCAAGGCCCCGGGTGCGCTGGTGCGGAAACGCATGGCGCCCGGATCGCTCAAAAGGGGATGTCGTCGTCCATGTCGTCGAAGCCGGAAGACGGCTTCTGGGCCGCGGCGGGACGCTGCGCAGCCGGGGCCGGGGCCCGCTGCTGCTGCGGCGCCGGGGCGCGGCGCGGCGCGCTCTCGCCGTACTCCCCACCCCCGCCGCCACCGCCGTCATCGGACGGGGCCGGTCCGCCCATGCCCTGGCGGCTGCCCAGCATCTGCATCTGGTCGGCGCGGATCTCGGTGGTGAACTTCTCGACGCCCTGCTGGTCGGTCCACTTGCGGGTGCGCAGGCTGCCTTCGACATAGACCTGCGAGCCCTTGCGCAGGTATTCGCCGGCGATCTCGGCCAGCCGGCCGTTGAACACCACGCGGTGCCATTCGGTGGCTTCCTTCATCTCGCCGGAGTTCTTGTCCTTCCACTTGTCGGTGGTGGCGATGGTGACGTTGGCCACCCGGTCGCCGCTGGGGAAGGTGCGCATTTCAGGATCGCGGCCGAGATTGCCGACGATGATGACCTTGTTGACGGATGCCATGGGAGCTTTCTCCTAATAGGGGTGGATTATGTCGCCTGGGCCTCGCTGGCCAGCACCTCGTCGGCGGACTTCGCCGGCCGGGGTGCCCGCATCGGCCAGGCCACGACGAGCCAGAGCAGCATCAGCCCCGCACAGGCGGCGAACAGCCCTGAAGCTCCAACGTTCTTGACCAGCCAGCCGCCGACGGCGCCGCCGGCGAAGAAACCCAGCGATTGGAGGGTGTTGTAGACGCCCAGGGCGGCGCCGCGGGCATGGGGCGGGGCGATGCGCGAAGCCATGCTGGGCTGGCTGGCCTCCAGCACGTTGAAGCCGCAAAAGAAGATGAACAGCAGCGCCGCGAGGGCCGGCACGCCCGGATTGCCGGCCACCAGCAGCAGGCCGACCTGCACCAGGCCGACCAGCCCGACCGACGCCAGGAACACCGCCCGCAGGTAGCCGCGCCGCTCCAGCGGGAACAGGGTGAAGCCCATCACAATGAAGGAGGCCAGCACCGCCGGCAGGTAGACGTGCCAGTGGTCCTCGCGCGCCAGGCCGGCCTGGACCAGCAGCGCCGGGATGGCGACCCACATCGCCAGCTGCACCGCGTGCAGCACGAAGACGCCGATGTCCAGCCGCAGCAGGCCGGAATGGCGCAGCACCTCGGACAGGCGCCCACGGGGCACGTTCTTGTGCTGCACCGGTTCGGGCGGCGTCCACCAGGCCACCACCGCGATGCAGCCCAGGGCCAGCGCGCCGGTGACGGCGAACAGGCCCGACAGGCCGATGTACGCGACCAGCAGCGGCGCCGCCACCAGCGACACGGCGAACATCAGGCCGATGCTGGCGCCGACCATCGCCATCGCCTTGGTGCGGACCTCGTCGCGGGTCTGGTCGGCCAGCAGCGCCGTGACGGCCGCCGACACGGCGCCGGCGCCTTGCAGCGAGCGGCCCAGCAGCAAGCCGGTGAGGCTGTCCGCCGCCGCTGCCAGGAAGCTGCCGGCCGCGAACACCAGCAGGCCGATGATGATGGTGCGCTTGCGCCCGAACCGGTCCGACGCCATGCCGAACGGGATCTGCAGCAGGCCCTGGGTCAGGCCGTAGATGCCCATGGCCAGGCCGACGCGCGAGGGATCGTCGCCGCCGGGATAGCGGGCCGCTTCGAGGGCGAACACCGGCAGCACCAGGAACAGCCCCAGCATCCGGGCGGCGAAAACGGCCGCCAGCGAGCCACTGGCACGGCGCTCCGTGGCGGTCATGCGGTGGGGATCGGGGGGTTTGGGGCTTGGATTCACGGGGTCCATTGTCCTGTATCGGACCGGCGACCCCGTGCCTGAGCCACCCGGCCGGTCTATCATGGCGGGTTTCCCCCCGGGCAGCCTTGTTGAACTCTTCCGCCGACGGCAACTTACTCGATGAACAGGGCGACGGTGCCTACCTCGCCGCAGCCGTGCACCGCCGCATCGCGATTCGCGGGGCGCGCACCCACAACCTCAAGAACATCGACCTCGACATCCCGCGCAACCAGCTGGTGGTGATCACCGGGCTGTCCGGGTCGGGCAAGTCGTCCCTGGCGTTCGACACGCTCTACGCCGAGGGCCAGCGCCGCTATGTCGAGAGCCTGTCGACCTATGCGCGCCAGTTCCTGCAGCTGATGGACAAGCCCGACGTCGACCTGATCGAAGGCCTGTCGCCGGCGATCTCGATCGAGCAGAAGGCCACCAGCCACAACCCGCGTTCCACCGTCGGCACCGTCACCGAGATCCACGACTACCTGCGGCTGCTGTTCGCGCGGGCCGGCACGCCCTACTGCCCCACCCACGACATCCCGCTGCAGTCGCAGACCGTCTCGCAGATGGTGGACGCGGTGCTGGCGCTGCCGGAAGAGACCCGCCTGATGATCCTGGCGCCGGTGGCGCGCGACCGCAAGGGCGAGTTCGTCGACGTCTTCGCCGAGATGCAGGCTCGCGGCTACGTGCGCTTTCGCGTCAACGGCGAGGCCTTCGAGTTCGACCAGCTCCCCAGGCTGAAGAAGACCGAGAAGCACGACATCGACGTGGTGATCGACCGGCTCAAGGTGCGCCCGGACATGCAGCAACGCCTCGCCGAGAGCTTCGAGGCGGCGCTGCGGCTGGCCGACGGCCGCGCCATCGCGCTGGAGATGGACGGCGACAAAGAGCACTGGTTCAACGCCAAGTTCGCCTGCCCGATCTGCAACTACTCGATCACCGAGCTCGAGCCGCGCCTGTTCTCCTTCAACTCGCCGGTCGGCGCCTGCCCCACCTGCGACGGCCTGGGCCACATGGAGTTCTTCGATCCGACCCGGGTCGTCGCCTTCCCGACGCTCAGCCTGGCCAGCGGCGCGATCAAGGGCTGGGACCGGCGCAACGCCTATTACTTCAGCCTGATCGAGAGCCTGGCCAGGCACTACAAGTTCGACCCCGAGGCACCGTTCGAGACGCTGGCGCCGGAGGTGCAGCAGGTGGTGCTGCGCGGCTCGGGCGAGGAAGAGATCCGCTTCGCGTACACGATGGAGTCGGGGGCGGCCGCCGGCCGCAAGGTCAGCAAGAAGCATCCGTTCGAAGGCATCCTGCCCAACATGGAGCGGCGCTTCCGCGAGACCGATTCGGTGGCGGTGCGCGAGGAGCTGTCGCGCTACCGCAGCATGCAGGCCTGTCCGGCGTGCAACGGCACCCGACTGCGCAGCGAGGCGCGCCACGTCAAGCTGGGCGAGGGCGAGCAGGCCCGCGCGATCTTCGAGATCAGCCACCTGACCCTGCGCGAAAGCTTCGCCTACTTCAATGGCCTGAAGCTGCACGGCTCCAAGGCCGAGATTGCCGACAAGGTGATCCGCGAGATCGGCCTGCGCCTGCGCTTCCTGAACGACGTGGGCCTGAACTACCTGAGCCTGGACCGCAGCGCCGAGACCCTGTCGGGCGGCGAGGCGCAGCGCATCCGCCTCGCATCGCAGATCGGCTCGGGCCTCACGGGCGTGATGTACGTGCTGGACGAGCCCAGCATCGGCCTGCACCAGCGCGACAACGACCGGCTGATCGCCACGCTGCGGCACCTGCGCGACATCGGCAACAGCGTGATCGTGGTCGAACACGACGAAGACATGATCCGCGCCGCCGACCACGTGATCGACATGGGCCCCGGCGCCGGCATCCACGGCGGCCGGGTGATGGCGCAGGGCACGTTCGAGGAGGTGAAGGCGACGCCCAAGTCGCTCACCGGGCAGTACCTGTCGGGCGCGAAGTCGATCGCCGTGCCGGTCCACCGCACGGCCTGGCTGCCGGTGGTGCAGAAGGCCGCCTACGTGGCCAAGGGCGCGTCGCGCTTCGCCCCCAGCGCCGCCGCCACCCGGCGCGCCGCGCGCGAGGCCGAGCACCTGGCGACCCAGGGCGAGCTGCAGGAAATCCGGGTCCTCGGCGCCAGCGGCAACAACCTCAAGAACGTCAGCGTCGCGTTCCCGGTCGGCCTGCTGACCTGCGTCACCGGCGTCTCCGGCTCGGGCAAGTCGACGCTGGTCAACGACACGCTCTACGCCACCGTCGCCCGCACCCTGTACCGCGCCCACGAGGAGCCGGCGGCGCACGAGGCGATCGAGGGCATCGAGCACTTCGACAAGGTGATCAACGTCGACCAGTCGCCGATCGGCCGCACGCCGCGCAGCAACCCCGCCACCTACACCGGCCTGTTCACGCCGATCCGCGAGCTGATGGCGGACACCAACACGGCCAAGGAACGCGGCTACGGCCCCGGCCGGTTCAGCTTCAACGTCGCCGGCGGGCGCTGCGAGGCCTGCCAGGGCGACGGCGTGGTGAAGGTGGAGATGCACTTCCTGCCCGACGTGTACGTGCCGTGCGACGTCTGCAAGGGCCAGCGCTACAACCGCGAGACGCTGGAAGTGCAGTGGAAGGGCCGCAACATCGCCCAGCTGCTGGACATGACGGTGGAGGACGCCTTCAACTTCCTGAAGGCCGTGCCCTCGATCTCGCGCAAGCTGCAGACGCTGCTGGACGTGGGCCTGTCCTACGTCAAGCTGGGCCAGTCCGCCACCACGCTGTCGGGCGGCGAGGCGCAGCGGGTGAAGCTGGCGCTGGAACTGTCCAAGCGGGACACGGGACGCACGCTCTACATCCTGGACGAGCCGACCACCGGCCTGCACTTCGCCGACATCGACCTGCTGCTGAAGGTGCTGCACCAGTTGCGCGACGCCGGCAACACCATCGTGGTGATCGAGCACAACCTGGACGTCATCAAAACCGCCGACTGGCTGATCGACATGGGCCCGGAAGGCGGCTCGGGCGGCGGCGAGGTGGTGGGCGTCGGCACGCCGGAAGACATCGCGGCCAACCCGGCCAGCCACACGGGCAAGTACCTGAAGCGGCTGTTGTAGGGCGCGAGCCCGCATCAGGCACGCCTGCTGCACCGGCTCCAGCAGCAGTTGCAGGCCGATGACACTGCGCTCACCGTGGGTGACTGGGTGCTGGCCGGGCGCGATCCGCAGCAGCAACTGTGGGTCGGCGCGCGGCTGCCGCCGCTGACGCAGATTGCGCGCCGCACCAACGACGGCCGGCGCCAGCCGCTGGCCAGCAACGTGGACACCGCCCTGCTCGCCATGGGCCTGGACCACGACTTCAACCCGCGCCGGGCCGAGCGTTACGTGGCGATGGCGCTGGCCTGTGGGGTCGCACCCGTCGTGGTCCTGACCAAGGCGGACATCGATGCCGACGCGCAGGAGCGGATCGACCAGGTGCGGCAACGCCTGCCGGCCAGCGTGCCGGTGGTGACGGTGAACGGCCTGAGCGCTGCGGCCCGCGTCGCGCTGACGCCCTGGGTGCGCCCGGGGCGGACCCTGGTCCTGCTCGGCTCGTCCGGCGCCGGCAAGTCGACGCTGACCAACCTGCTGGCCGGCGCGCTGCAGGACACGGGCGGCGTGCGCGACGGCGACGGCCGGGGCCGCCACACGACGACGGCGCGCTCGCTGCACCTGTGCCCGGACGGCGCCTGCATCATCGACACGCCCGGCCTGCGGACCTGGCGGCCCGATGCCGACGGCGCCGCTCTCGGCGCCACCTTCGAGGACGTGCAGGACCTGGCCGCGCACTGCCGCTTCCGCGACTGCCGGCATGAAGGCGAGCCGGATTGCGCGGTGCGAGCCCATGTCGACGCCGACCGCCTGCTCAACTACCAGAAGCTGCTGCGCGACGAGCGCGGGGCGCCCTGAGGCCGACGGACGCTCTCGCGCATGCGCCAGAATCCGTCGATGGATGCCACACAGATCGAAGCCCTCGAACGGGCGACCGTGCAGGCGGTCTCGCCCGACGCCCAGGCCGAGGTCGCCGGCTGGATCCTGCCCTTCGACGCCGGCACCGTGGGCCGGGCCAAAAGCGCGGTGCCGCTGGCGCACGCGACGCCGCAGCCGTCGGTGCTGCAGGAGATCGAAGCGGCCTACGCGCAGCGCAGGCTGCCGGTCATGCTGCGCATCCCGGTCAGCCCCGCCTTCCAGAGCTTTCGCGCGCTGCTGGCCCTGCAGGGCTATCGCGAAGAGATCTTCACCGAGGTGCAGACCGCGCCGGCCGCGGCGGTGCGGGCGGTCTCGAACGCGGCGCCGGCCGAACTGCTGGCGGCGCCAAGCGCTGCCTGGGCCAGCGTGTTCCTGGGCGCAGGTTTCGATCCGGTCGACGGCGCCAGCCGGGTGCAGAAACTCGGGCAGGCCGCCGGTTCGCTGTTCGCGACGATCGTCGACGACGGCCGCCCGGTGGCCGCGGGCGCGGCCGCCTTCAGCCATGGCTGGGCCAGCGTGCACGGCATGCGCACCGCGCAGGACAGCCGCGGCCGCGGCCTGGCGAGCCGGGTGCTGGCGACGCTCGCCGGCGCCGCCATCGAGCGGGGCTACGACCAGGTGTTCCTGCAGGTCGCGGCGGAGAACGCGACGGCGAAGTCCCTGTACCGGCGCGCGGGCTTCACGCCGGCCTGGACCTATTCCTACTGGCGCCAGCGCGCCTAGCGCAGTCCGGCGCGCCAGGCCTGCAGGAAGGCCCGCACGTCCGACTCCGGCCGGCGCGGCTCCTTCCAGTACTTGCTGCAGTCGCCCAGCCGCCCGACCAGCTTCATGTTGACCAGTTCGCGCCGCAGCGTGGCGCCTGGTCACCGAAGGTGTGGTGGGCGTTGAGCACCGCATTGACTTCCTGCTCGGTGTAGGTCCGGCGGGCGGCGAACCGCGTCCACAGCGCCCACATCGCCATCTGCTGCACCGACAGCTTGTCGGGCAGGCGGACCAGCCGCCGGGCCGCGTCGAATTGCAGCAAGGCCTTGCGCGCGGTCGCCGACAGCGTGCGCAGGTCCACCGGCCCTTGCGGTCCGGCCCGCTCCGCAGGCGGGACCGGCGCGGTCAGGGCGGCCGCTTTGAGCGTGGCGAAGTTGCGCCGGCCCGCCGCGCGGGCCAGCAGGTTCAACAGTTCGACGTGGGTCGGCGGCGGCTTGCCGGCGCCATGCCGTTGGTCGAGAGCGCTCTTGAGGGTCTTGGCCAGCTCCGACAGGTCGGGCGCGGCGAGGGGGACAAGCAGTCGTGTCATGAACATTCCCAATGTGCCCGGGCTCGGTCAGGAGTGCTGGAGTTGCCGCTTGCAGCGTAGGCACACAGAACATGTCGAGTGCTTGCGATGTCGATGACAGGTCTAGCGCGAGCACAGGGCTCCGGCAACGTCTGGGTGAACTGTCGACCCGGACGGGATTGTAGATGCGCAAATCGTCTTGGGCTTTACCTGCGGCGATCCCGGGCGAATAATCCCGCCAGCGCCCCGGCGCAGCCATGCGGGGGCACAAGAACAAGACACAGGAGGATCCCATGGAACTTTTCCCTGGCCGCCAGCCGCGGCTTGCCCTGGCGTGGCTGCGCCGCTGGTCCGCCTGGTGCGCGCTGCTCTGGCTGGCGTTGTGCCTCCCGGCCGCGGCCCAGGACCTGGGCGTGCAGTCGGCGCACTGGAAGGTGAACCGGGTCGAAACCGCCACGCGGTTCGGCGCCGATGCCTCCAGCGTCGTCGACTACACGCTGGAACGCGAGGCCCTCTCCGAGCAGGGCGCCCAGACCGTCGGCAAGGCGTCGCGCACCTACCACCGGGCGCTGCAGCGCCATGAAGTGGTCGAGGCCTACACGCTGAAAGCCGATGGGCGCAAGCTGCCGGTGGCCGCCGACGCCATCCAGGTCCAGAGCGGCATCGCCTCCAGCGGCACCACCCCCAGCATGCCGGAGATGGCCATCGTCCTGGTCACCTTCCCCGACGTCCAGCGCGGCGACCGCACCGTCCTGCGCGGGCGCCTCACCACCCACACCCCGATGTTGCCGGGCTGGGCCCAGAGCTTCGACCTGATCGTGCCGGTGGTGGCGTTCGACCAGGTCGCGATCCGACTCGAGGCGCCGAAAGTTCTCGGCCTCAAGGTGTTCTCGGACGGCTTCACGGTGCAGCAGGAAGACGGCGGCGACAGCGCGGTCTGGCAGTTGCGTGCCAGTTCCCCCGCCCGGGCGCCGGACCCCTCCCCCGCCAATTCGCTGACCGGCCTGCCCCGCTTTTATGCCTCCGCGTGGAGCGACCACGCGCAACTGGCGCAGGCCTATGCCGAGCAGATCAACGCCAAGGCGGTCGTCACCGACGAAGTGCGGCAGCTCGCGCAGGAGATCACGCGCGGCAAGACCGCGCCGCGGGACAAGGCCGCGGCGATTCACGACTGGGTGCGCCGCAACATCCGCTACGTCGCCGTCTATCTCGGCGTCGGCGGCTTCGTGCCGCACGACGTCGCGTGGATCCTGGGCAATCGCTACGGCGACTGCAAGGACCAGGCGCTGCTGATGCAGACGCTGCTCAAGGCGGTCGGCATCGAGGCCGTGCCGGTGTTGATCAACACCCAGGCCGAATACGTGCTGCCGGAATTGCCGACGCTGGTCAGCTTCAACCACTGCATCCTGTACCTGCCCGGGCTCGACCTGTTCGCCGACCCGACCGACGGGCGCGTCCCCTTCGGCACCCTGCCGCTGGCCGATTCGGATAAGCCGGTGGCAGTCGCCCTGGCGGGCGGCGCGACAGTCATGCGCACGCCGGCATTCGCGGCAGATGCCAGCCGCGTCGCGGTCCGCTCGGTCTGGCGCATCGCCAAGGACGGGCGCGCCAGCGCCACGATCCGCGTGGAAAGCAACGGCCACGCCGCCACCGTGCTGCAGGACCGGCTGGTGCAGATCCCGGCGGACATGCGCGGCGAGGCGGTGCAGAGGCTGCTGTCTTCCAGCAACCTGCGGGGCACGGGCGCGATCCGGTATCCAGCCATCGAGCGAAATGTGCAGCGCCAGTCGCTGGAGCTGGACCTCGAGCTGCCCGCCTTCCTCGGGGAGCCCGAGGCCGGCAGCGTCGCCGCCAATCCGGGGCTGAACTTCCCGATCTTCGCCGCCGCCTACCTCAGCAACTATGCCGCCGAGCGCCGCCAGCTGGCCATGGTCTGCCTGCCGGTGCGGGTGCGGGAAGATTTCGAACTGCACTTCGACCCGGCGTTCAAGCTGCTGCGGGCGCCGGAAAGCGTCAAGCTGACCCAGCTCGATGGCGTCGTGTACGAGGCCCAATACCGCCTGGACGGCCAGGTCCTGACCGGCTGGCGCGAACTCACCCTGGCGCAGCCCCGGCACTGGTGCAGCGCGGCCGACTACAGTGCGCGCCGACCCGTCATGACCAGCATCCGGCGCAACCTGCGCGCTACCATCCTGTACCAACAGTAAGTCGCCAGAAATTCCAAGATGAAGCCGATGCTGAAATTCCTCGCCGCCGCCAGCCTGTTCGCGTTCGCGCAGCTCACGCTGGCCCAGGGACTGGCTTCGAAGTTCGACCCGGCGCGCGATGCGGCGGCCGACGTCGCCGCGGCGGCGGCCAGCGCCAAGGCGCAGCGCAAGCGGGTCATGGTCGACGTGGGCGGCGAGTGGTGCAGCTGGTGCCACATCCTCGACCGCTTCGTCACCACCAACGCGGACGTGAAGCAGCTGGTCGACGACCACTACGTCTGGGTCAAGGTGAACTGGTCGCCGCAGAACAAGAACGAGGCCCTGCTCTCGCGCTGGCCCAGGTTCAAGGGCTATCCGCACCTCTTGGTCCTGGACGGCGACGGCCGGGTGGTCCACTCGCAGGACACCGGCGACCTGGAAGCGGGCAAGGACTACGACAAGGACAAGATGCTGGCCTTCCTGCGCCAGCACCGCCAGCGCTGACCGCGCCCGTCAGTCCAGCTGCGCGCCCGAATCCTTGACGATCCTGGCCCAGCGCACCAGGTCGTCACGCATCAGGGCCGCGAGCTGCTCCGGCGTGCTGGGCGCGGCTTCCACGCCCAGGCCGACCAGCCGCTCCTTCATCTCGGGGCTGTCCATGATCTTCGTGATCTCGCCGTGCAGCTTGCCGACGATCTCCCTGGGCGTGCCGGCGGGAACGAACAGTCCGTACCACGCGTTGGCATGGAGGCCGGGCAGCGTCTCGGCCAGCGTCGGCAGCTCGGGCGCCAGGGCCGTGCGCTTTTCGGTGCAGACGCCGATCGGGCGCAGCTGGCCCGACTTCACGAACGGCAGCAGGCCGGCCAGGCTGCCGAACGTCATCTGCGCCTGGCCGCCGATGGTGTCGGTGGCCGCCGCCGCGGCGCCGCGGTAAGGGACATGCACGATGTCCACGCCGGCCGCGGTCTTGAGCATCTCGCCCAGCATGTGATTGACCGTGCCGTTGCCGGCGGAGGCGAAATTGAGCTTGCCCGGCTGCGCCTTGGCCAGCGCCACCAGTTCGCGCAGGTTCTTCGCTGGCACCGACGTGTTGACGGCCAGCATGTAAGGCGCCACGCCCACCACCATCACCGGGTCGAAATCCTTGACCGGATCGAAGCCCGGCTTGCGGTACAGGAAGGGATTGATGGTCTGCACGCTCTGCGCATTGAGCAGCAGCGTGTAGCCGTCCTTCGGCTGGCGGGCGACGTACACGGTGCCGACGTTGCCGCCCGCGCCCTGCCGGTTGTCCACGATCACCGGCGCGCCGATGGTGGTGGCCAGCTTCTGGGCCAGCGTCCGGCCGATCACGTCGTTGGCGCCGCCCGGCGCCTGCGGCACGACGATGGTGATGACCTTGGACGGATACGGGTCCGCCGCGCGGGCCGGGCCGCTCCAGAGCAGGGGCGCGGCCAGCGCCGCTGCGCTGGTGAGGATGCTTCGCCTTGTGGTCATGCTTGTCTCCTTGCGGCGACCATTATGGGGTGACGGCTTCCTCCCCCTCGTACCACTCGGTGGCCGACAGCATCAGCTCGTGATGGCCGCGGCCGGCCGGGATCATCGGGAAGCAGTTCTCCTGCTGCGCCACCCGCACGTCGAGGAAGAACGGGCCGTCGTAGGCCAGGCATTCGGCCAGCGCGCCTGCCAGGTCGGCGACATCGTCGACGCGGCGCGCGCCCCAGCCGAAGGCCCTGGCCAGCGCCACGAAATCGGGCAGCGCCTCGTTCCAGCTGTGGGACAGCCGGTTGCCGTGATTGAGCTGCTGCCACTGCCGCACCATGCCCATGTAGCCGTTGTTGGAGAGCACGACCTTCACCGGCGTGCCGTGCTGCATGGCGGTGGAGAGTTCCTGGATGTTCATCAGGATCGAGGCGTCGCCGCTCACGCAGACCACGGTCTTGTCGGGGTGCGCCACCTGGGCGCCGATCGCCGCCGGCAGGCCGTAGCCCATGGTGCCGGCGCCGCCGGAGGTGAGCCAGTGGCCGGGCGCATCGAAGCGCAGGTATTGCGCGGCCCACATCTGGTGCTGGCCGACGTCGGTCGAGACGATCGCGCCGCGGCCGGCGAGCGCCTGCTGCAGCGACGCCATCAGCTGCTGCGGCAGGATCACGTCGCTGCGCTGCGGGAAGCCCAGGCTGTCGTGCGCGCGCCAGCGGGCCACCCGCTCCCACCAGGGCGCCAGCCGCGCGGCCGGCAGGCCGTGCAACTGCGGCAGCGCGAGCAGCGCCTGCAGCACCGCGCCGCAGTCGCCCACCAGCGGCGCGTCAACCTTGACCGTCTTGCCGATGCTGGACGGGTCGATGTCGATGTGGATCTTGCGGGCGTGCGGGCAGAACGTGTCGAGCGTGCCGGTGACCCGGTCGTCGAAGCGCGCGCCGACGCAGACCACCAGGTCGGCGTGGTGCATCGCCAGGTTCGCTTCGAGCGTGCCGTGCATGCCGAGCATGCCGACAAAGCGCCGGTCCGACGCCGGAAAGGCGCCCAGCCCCATCAGGGTCAGCGTGGTCGGCGCATCCAGCAGGCGGGCCAGTTGCGCGAACGCGGCGCAGGCTTCGGGGCCGGAGTTGACCAGGCCACCGCCGCCGTACAGGACGGGACGCCGGGCGGTGGAGAGCAGGTCGGCGGCGCGCTGCAGGCTGCCCGTCGGCGGCAGCCGCAGCGCGGTGCGGACCGCTCGCCGCGGGGCCGGCGCCGGGGCGCTGCCGGCCAGGGCCAGCTGCACGTCCTTGGGCACGTCGAGCAGCACCGGGCCGGGCCGGCCGGTGGCGGCGATCTCGAGCGCGCGCCGGACGGCGGCGGCGACCTCTGCGGCCCGGCGGGGCTGGTGGTTCCACTTGGTCACCGGCCGCGACATGCCCAGCGCATCGCTTTCCTGGAAGGCGTTGGTGCCGATCACGGCGGTCGCGACCTGGCCGGCGATGCACAGCACCGGGATCGAATCGCTCATCGCGTCCAGCAGGCCGGTGATGGTGTTGCCGACCCCCGGGCCCGAGGTCACCAGGACCACGCCGACCCGGCCGGTGCTGCGCGCATAGCCCTCGGCCGCATGCACGGCGGCCTGCTCGTGCCGCACCAGCACGTGGCGCAGCGCGGGCCGGCTGTAAAGCGCGTCGTAGAGCGGCAGCGCGGCGCCGCCGGGGTAGCCGAAGATGGTGTCGACGCCGCATTCGACCAGCGTGTCGAGCAGGATTTCGGCGCCGTTGCGGGCGCCGCCGGCGGGCCGCGGGGAAACGACGGGCGCGGGCGCCAGGATGGAAGCAGCAGCAGCGTGAGTCATGGGTTGAGTATTCGGGAGGCGGCGCCGAAACGGCGTCGGTTTTTGGATCGCCTGGTTACCACGGCAGAACTTTCTTCTGGCATCAGCGCCCGTTAAAGAAAACTCTCCTGATGTGGCTGCATCGACCGGGTTCCATTGCTGACCAGCCGGGCCGGGTCTATACTTGTATGCACAAGCAGACAGCCTCAAAGCCAACCAACCTCGCACAGGAGCAGTTCTTGGAACCGAAGTCAATGCAGGACAAGGTCGTTGTCGTCACCGGCAGCGGTCGCGGAATCGGGCGCGAGATCGCGCTGCTGATGGCCGAACACGGCGCGAAAGTGGTCGTCAACGACACCGGCGTGTCGGTGACGGGCGAAGCGGCGAGCGCCGGCCCGGCCGACGACGTGGTCGCCGAGATCCGCGCCCTGGGCGGCGAGGCCGTCGCCAGCCGCGACAGCGTCGCGGAATGGAGCGGCGCCAGGAACATCGTCGCCGCGGCGCTCGACACCTTCGGCCGCATCGACGCCGTCGTCAACAACGCCGGCATCCTGCGCGACAAGATCTTCCACCAGATGGACCCCGAGGACTTCGACCTGGTCCTGCGGGTCCACCTGAACGGCAGCTTCTACGTCAGCCGCGCCGCCGCCGAACATTTCCGGGCGCAGAAGTCCGGCGCCTTCGTCCACATGACGTCCACCTCGGGCATCGTCGGCAACTTCGGGCAGTGCAACTATTCGGCCGCCAAGATGGGCATCCTGGGCCTGTCGAAGTCGATCGCGCTGGACATGCAGCGCTTCAACGTCCGCTCCAACTGCATCTCGCCGTTCGCGTACAGCCGGATGGTGGGTTCGATCCCGGACACGCCCGACCAGAAGGAGCGGGTCGACAAGATCAAGACCATGACCGCCGACAAGATCGCGCCGTTCGCGGTGTTCCTGGCCAGCGACGCGGCCAGCGAGGTCAACGGCCAGATCCTGGCCGTGCGGCGCAACGAGATCTTCCTGATCGGCCATCCGCGGCCGATCCGCTCGATCCACCGCAGCGACGGCTGGACGCCCAGGACCATCGGTGAGCACCTGGTGCCGGCATTGCGCAATTCCTTCGCGCCGCTGGACCGCTCGCCCGAAGTCTTCTCCTGGGACCCGATCTGATGGCGCGCACCGCCAACGGCGCGCGCGAGGCCGTCATCGTCGGCGTCGCCGACCTCCCGCTGCAGGACGGCATGGTGCTCACGCCGATGTCGCCGCTGCAGGCGCAGGCGCGCGCCGCCCATGCGGCCTTGCAGGATTGCGGCATTCCCATGTCCGAGGTCGACGGCCTGCTCACCGCCGGCATGTGGGGCCTGCCGGGTGCCGGCATGCTGCCCACGGTGACGCTGGGCGAATACCTGGGCATCGTGCCGCGCTTCATGGACGGCACCAACATCGGCGGCTCGGCCTTCGAGTCCCATGTCGGCCACGCCGCCACCGCCATCGAGGCCGGCAAGTGCGAGGTGGCCCTCATCACCTACGGCAGCGTGCAAAAGAGCGACCGCAGCCGCAGCCTGGCCGGACGGCCCGCCGGCCTGACGATGCAGTTCGAGGCGCCCTGGGGCCTGCCGACCCCGGTCGGCGGCTATGCGATCGCGGCAATGCGCCACATGCACGAATTCGGCACCACCTCCGAACAGCTGGCGGAAATTGCAGTGGCCACGCGCAAGTGGGCGGCGCTCAACCCGGCCGCCATGTTCCGCGACCCGATCACCGTCGCCGACGTGCTGGCCAGCCCGATGATCAGCGACCCGCTGCACCTGCTCGATTCGTGCCTGGTCACCGACGGCGCCGGCGCCCTGGTCATGACCACCGCCGACCATGCGCGCTCACTTGGCGTCAAGCCAGTCTACGTGCGCGGCCACGGCGAATCCCAGACCCACTGGACCGTCGCCACCATGCCCGACGCGGCGCGGCTGATCCCGGCCGAAGTGTCGGGGCGCGATGCACTGGCGATGGCCGGCATCGGCCTGGATGCGATCGACGTGGTGCAGCTCTATGACTCGTTCACCATCACCGTGCTGCTGACGCTCGAGGCGCTGGGCTTCTGCCGGCGCGGCGAGGGCGGCGCCTTCGTTTCCGGCCAGCGGACCGCGCCGGGCGGGCCGTTCCCGATGAACACCAGCGGCGGTGGCCTGTCGTACTGCCATCCGGGGATGCTGGGCATCTTCCTGCTGATCGAGGCCGTGCGCCAGTTGCGCGGCGAGTGCGGCGCGCGGCAGGTGGCCGGCGCCAGGGTGGCGCTGGTCCATGGCACGGGCGGCACGCTCTCCAGCGGCGCCACCTGCATCCTCTCCAACCATTGAAGGGCCCGGCATGTACGACAAACCCCTGCCCATCGTCGACCCCGACACCGCCCCCTACTGGCAGGCCGCGAAGGAGCACCGCCTGCTGGTCAAGCGCTGCCGGGCCTGCGGCAAGGCGCACTTCTACCCGCGCGAGCTGTGCCCGCACTGCCACTCGGACGCCGTCGAGTGGCTGCAGGCCAGCGGCACCGGCACCATCTACAGCTTCACCGTGGCCCGCCGTCCGGCCGGCCCGGCCTTCAAGCCGGACGCGCCTTACGTGGTGGCGATCATCGACCTCGACGAAGGCGCCCGGATGATGACCAACATCGTCGGCTGCCCGCCCGAGAGCGTGCGCATCGGCCAGCGCGTGGCGGTGTCCTACGACGACGTCAGCGCCGACATCTCCCTGCCCAAATTCAGGCTCGCTTGATGGACTTCCTCATCCCCGAAGAGATCGGCGCCGTCGCCGATGCGATCGTGCGCTTCGTCGACCGCGAAGTGGTGCCGCTCGAAGAAGCGAACCGCGAGCTGCTCGCCAGCGAGCGCAACATCTTTGCGCCCGACGGCCGCTACACCGACGCGATGTTGGCGCTGCGGCGCAAGGTGCGGATGCGCTCGGCCGAACTGGGCTTCTACAGCCTGCTGGCGCCGGCATCGCTCGGCGGCGAGGAGATGGGCGCCGTCGCGGCCGCCGTCATCTACGAGACGCTGCACGAGCACATCGGCCCGGGCCGCCACCTGATCCACCCGGTGCTGCTGCCCTCGCCGTTCACCAACGGCCTGTCGCCGGTGCTCACGCACCTGGACCCGGCCGTGTTCGAGACGTACCGCGCCGGCCTCGCCTCCGGCGACAAGATGATGTGCTTCGGGCTCAGCGAGCCCGACGCCGGCTCCGACGTCTACGCGATGAAGACCCGCGCCGTGCGCGACGGCGACGACTGGGTGATCACCGGCACCAAGCAATGGATCAGCAACGCGCCCTACGCCGACTTGGCGATGGTGTTCGCGGTGACCGATCCCGAGCAGGCCAAGCAGCGCCGCGGCGGCATCACCGGCTTCCTGGTCGACACCCGCGCGCCGGGCTTTTCCGTGCCGCGGGTGATCAACGTGATGGGCCACCTCGGCGGCGACATCGGCGTGATCACGCTCGATGGCGTGCGGGTGCGCGACGACCACCGGCTGGGCGCCGTCGGCAAGGGCCTGTCGGTCGCGATCAACGGCGTCAACAAGGGCCGGGTCGGGATGGCGGCGCAGCTGCTCGGCCAGGCCCGGTGGGCGCTCAAGCAGGCGACGCAGTACGCCAGGCAGCGCCAGACCTTCGGCCGCCCGATCGCGGAGCACCAGGCGATCCAGTTCATGCTGGCCGACTGCGCGATCGACATCTACGCCGCGAAGAACATGATCCTGAACTGCGCCTGGCGGATCGACCAGGGCCTGCCGGTGGAGGCCGAGATCTCGATGGTCAAGGCCTACAGCACGGAGATGGTGAACCGGGTGATGGACCGCTGCATCCAGGTTCATGGGGGCATGGGCCTGACCAACGAACTGCGGCTGGAAGAAGGCTACCGCTTCGCCCGCTCGATGCGCATCCCCGACGGCACCACCGAGATCCAGAAGCGCACCATCGCGCGCCGACTTCTGGACGGGGGACTGTCGCTGTGAGCGCGAACTCGCTGGCTGCGCTGTTCGACCCCAGGTCGGTCGCCGTCATCGGCGCCTCGGACGACCCGGCGCGGATCGGCGGCCGGCCGCTGCGCTACCTGGCGCGCGGCGGGTTTGCCGGCGCGGTGTACCCGGTCAACCCGAACCGCGACAGCGTCCAGGGCATCAAGGCTTGGCCCGACGTCACGTCGATCCCGTTCCCGGTGGACGTCGCGATCATCGCCCTGCCCGCCGACCAGGCAGTGGAGGCCGTCCGGGCCTGCGCCAGCCGGTCGGTCCAGGCCGTGATCCTGTTTTCCGCCGGCTTTGCCGAGGTCGGGCCCGAAGGCGCGGCGCTGCAGCGCGAGATCGCCGCCATCGCCCGCCAGTCCGGCATGCGCGTGCTCGGGCCCAACTGCCTGGGCACCTTCAACACCCAGCTGGGCTTCTACGGCACCTTCGCCCAGGCCTTCGACGCCGCGGCGCCCGAGAGCGGCCCGGTCGCCATCGCCAGCCAGAGCGGCGCCTGCGGCAGCCACCTCGGCTACCTGTTCCGCCAGCGCCGGGTCGGCGTCAACTACTGGATCACCACCGGCAATGAGGTCGACATCGAGGTCTCGGAAGCGCTGCTCTGGCTGGCGCACGCGCCCCAGGTGAAGGTGATCGTGGCCTACGTGGAGGCGATCCGGGACGGCGCCACCTTCATCCGCGCGCTCGCCACGGCGCGCGCCAACCGCAAGCCGGTGGTGATGATCAAGGTCGGCCGCTCCAACGCCGGCGCGCTCGCCGCCGCCTCGCACACCGGCGCCCTGGTGGGCCAGGACGACGTATACGACGCTGTGCTGCGCGACTACGGCGTGCATCGCGCCGACAGCATCGCGCAGATGGTCGACATCGCCAGCGCCTGCGCCCGCGGCGTGCTGCCGGCCGACCGCAGCATCGGCATCCTCACCCTGTCCGGCGGCCTCGGCGTGCAGGCCGCCGACGCGGCGGAACGCAACGGCCTGGACGTGCGGCCGCTCGCCGCCGCCGGCCAGGCAAAGATCAAGGCCCTGATTTCGTTTGCCGGCACCGGCAACCCGATCGACGTGACGGCCCAGGCCACCAACGAGGCGACGCTGACCGGCCGCTGCATCGAGATCGCGCTCACCGACGGCGGCTACCAGTCGCTGGTGTGCCTGCTGTCCACCATCCCCGCGGCGCCCCGCTTCGCCGACCCGATCCTGGCCTCGCTGGTGGAATTGCGCGCCCGCTATCCGGACCGGCTGATCGTGCTGGCCTTCGCCGCGCCGCCCGACGTCGTGCGGCGCTTCGAAGACGCGGGCTTCCCGGTGTTCGAAGACCAGGATGCCGCCATCCACACCATCGCGGCGCTGGCCGGCTTCGGCGAGCGCTTTGCCGCGGCGGCGGCGGAACCGGCGCCGTTGCAGCCGGCCCCTGCGCCGCAGCAACTACCCGCGACCCTCGACGAACATGCGGCCAAGGCGATCCTGGCGCAGGCGGGCATCCCGGTCCTGCAGGAACAGCTGGTGCCGGACGGCCCAGCCGCGCGGCGCGCCGCGGCGGCCATCGGCGGGCCGGTGGTGCTGAAGATCGTGTCGCCCGACATCGCCCACAAGACCGAGATCGGCGGCGTGGTGCTCGACGTGCGCACGCCCGAGGACGCCGGGCGCGAAACCACCGCGCTGCTGCGCCGCGTCGCCGAGCGGGCGCCCGGCGCGCGCATCGCCGGCGTGCTGGTGTCGCCCCTGCTGGGACAGGGCGTCGAAGCGATCTGCGGCAGCTTCACCGACCCGGTGTTCGGGCCGGTCGTGATGTTCGGCCTCGGCGGCATCCATGTCGAAGTGATGCGCGACGTCGCGTTCCAGCTGGCGCCGTTCGGCGAACGCGAGGCGCTGGCGATGATTGCGCGGATCCGCGGGCACAAGCTGCTGCAGGGCGTGCGCGGCGCGCCGCCGGGCGACGTTGCAGCGCTGGCCCGGGCCCTGTCGCGGCTGTCGCAGTTCGCCGCCAGCCACCGCGACAGCGTGGCCGAGATCGACATCAATCCGTTTCTGGTCCTGCCGCAGGGCCAGGGCGGCTATGCCCTGGACGCGCTGATCGTCCCCCATTCCAACCCGCAGGAGACACCCGCATGACGTTCAACCATCTGCTCCGCACCCTCGCCGTGTCGGCGCTGGCCCTGGGCGCTGGCGCCGGCGCCCAGGCGCAGGACGCCTGGCCGTCCAGGCCGATCAAGTTCATTGCCCCGTTCGCGGTTGGCGGGCCGGTGGACCAGACCGCGCGCATCCTCGCGCTCAAGCTCGGCGAGGCCCTGGGCCAGCCGGTGGTGGTGGAGAACGTCACCGGCGGCGGCAGCACCGTCGGCATCGCACGGCTGGCGCAGTCGCCGGCCGACGGCTACACGCTGGCGATGGGCCATGTCGGCTCGCTCAGCATCGGGCCGCACCTGTACGCCAAGGTCGGCTACGACCCGCTGCGCAGCTTCGCCCCCGTCTCGCTGCTGGCGGACTACGCCAACGTGCTGGTCGTGAACGCGAACCAGCCGTACCGGACGCTGCCCGAACTGCTCAAGGCGGCCCGCGACAACCCGGGCAAGATCAACTACGGCTCGGCCGGCAACGGTTCGTCCAACCACCTGTCGGGCGAACTGCTGGCGAGCATGGCGGGGGTGAAGCTGACGCACATCCCCTACCGGGGCACGGCCCCGGCGATGAACGAGCTGCTGGCCGGCCGGCTCGACATGATGTTCGACGTGCTGCTCAATTCGATGCCGCACATCCAGTCCGGGCGGCTGCGGGCGCTGGCCGTCACCAACCAGACCGGCGTGGACAAGCTGCCGGGGGTGCCGCCCGTCTCGCAGTCGGTGCCGGGCTACGAGGTGCTGGGCTGGGTCGCGCTGATCGCGCCGGCCGGCACGCCACCGCGCATCGTCGAGCGCCTGAACGCCGAAGTCGAGAAGATCATGAAGATGCCCGACGTGGTGGCCTCGTACGCGACGGTCGGCTTCGATGCCCACACCAGCACGCCGCAACAGCTGCAAGCCCTGATCAAGAAAGACCTGGAGCTGTGGGGCCCGATCGTCAAGGCCACCGGCGCCAAGGCGGAATGAACCCAGGGGACACGCAATGCGCAATTTCGAATCGCTCCAGGCCCTGCAACAGTGCGTCGGGCAGGAGATCGCCGTGAGCGACTGGATCGTGATCGACCAGGCCCGCATCGACAAGTTCGCCGACACCACGGAGGACTTCAACTGGGTCCACGTCGACCCCGAGCGCGCGGCCAGCGGGCCGTTCGGCAAGACCATCGCGCACGGCTTCCTGACCTTGTCGCTGCTGCCGCTGTTCATCAACAGGTCGGTGGCCATCGGCAACGTCAAGCTCGGGCTCAACTACGGCCTGAACAAGGTCCGGTTCCCGTCGCCGGTGCCGGTGGACAGCCGGCTGCGCGGCCGCATCCGGCTCAAGGAGATGGAGGACGTGGCGCCGATCGATGGCAGTCCCGGCTACCAGATCACCTGGGAGGTGACGATGGAATGCGAAGGCGCCAGCAAGCCGGCCTGCGTCGCGGAGAACGTGCACCGCCGCTATGGCTGAAGCCAGCCTCACCAAGCACGGCCTGGTCGCCCAGGCGCTGTCCAGCGAAATCCAGGGCGGCAAGTACAAGATCGGCGACCGCCTGCCGTCCGAACCGCAGCTGAGCGAGCGCTTCGGCGTGAGCCGCCACACCGTGCGCGCCGCCTTGCGCACGCTGAACCAGCAGGGCCTGGTCAGCAGCCAGCAGGGCATCGGCACCCAGGTGCAGGAGACGCGGCTGGAGTCGCGCTACAGCCATTCGTTCAGCTCCGCCGAGGACCTGCTGCAGTACGCCACCACCACCCGGGTGCGGGAGATCGACCGCGAGGAAATCGCGGTCGACGCCGAGCTGGCGGCGCAGTTCGGCTGCAAGCCGGGCGAGCACTGGTGGCGCATCCGGACGGTGCGCTCCGAGCCGTCCGGGCGTTCGGTGGTCGCCTATTCCGAGATCCACATCCCGCTGGCCTTCGGCGCGGTGCTGGACGAAACCGCCAAGAGCCGGCAGCCGATCTTTGCGCTGATCGAGAAGCGCTTCCACGAGACCATCGTGGAGATCCGCCAGGACATCGCCGTGATTGCCGCGATGCAGCCGGACGAATCGACCTGGCTCAAGGTGCCGGCGGGTTCGCCAGGGATGGAAATCACGCGCCGCTATCTCGGCCGCCATGGCCGGGTGCTGGAAGTGGCGCGCTCGGTCCACCCCAGCGACAAGTTCAAGTATTCGATGCGGGTGCAGCTGCACCACGGAACCAGGCCATGAACTTCCCCCGGTACCAGCCGCCTGCGACTTCATCTACGCGGTGCGCGGCGCCCGCTTCGCGCTGTCCGAAACGCAGCGCCGAGGACGGGCTGGCGTGGGGCGCGTTCAACCAGGTGCGCGAGCCCGGCCAGGCGATGGCCGACAACGGTCCGCTGTCGACACGGCAGGCCAAGCAGTCCATCCACGACGGCCTGCAGATGGACCTGCTCGCCGGCTACCGCTTCGAGATCGAGGCCTGCAACCGCCTGGTGGACACCGAGGACCGGCGCGAAGGCGTGCGGGCCTTCAACGAGAAACGCAAACCGGTCTTCACCGGCCGCTGATCAGGAGACCGTTCGAATGAAAACCTACAACCACTTCATCGACGGCCAGAACGTCGAGCCGCTGTCCGGCAAATGGATGGACAGCATGGACCCTTACAAGGGCGAGCCCTGGGCGAAGATCCCGCAGGGCGACGCCCGCGACGTGGACCGCGCGGTGCAGGCCGCCTCGCGGGCCATGACGTCGGGCCCGTGGGCCACCATGACCGCCACCAACCGCGGCAAGTTGATGCTCAAGCTGGCCGACCTGGTGACGGCCAATGCCGACCGGCTGGCCGGGATCGAGGTGCGCGACAACGGCAAGCTGCTGGCCGAGATGCGCGGCCAGCTGGGCTACCACCCGGAGTGGTGGCGCTACTTCGGCGGCCTCGCCGACAAGATCGAAGGCGCGGTGATGCCGATCGACAAGCCCGACATCATGGCCTTCACCCGCCATGAGCCGGTGGGAGTGGTCGCGGCCCTCACCGCGTGGAACTCGCCCCTGATGTTCATCGCATGGAAGTGCGCTCCGGCCATCGCCGCCGGTTGCGCGGTGGTGGTCAAGCCCAGCGAATTCGCATCCGTCTCGACGCTGGAATTCGCCGCCCTGACCAAGGAAGCAGGCTTTCCCGACGGCGTGTTCAACGTGGTCACCGGCCTCGGCGCCGAGGCCGGCTCGGCGCTGGTCGACCATCCGGATGTCGCGAAGATCACCTTCACCGGGTCCGACGCCACCGGCGCCCGCATCTACGCCCAGGCCGCCAGGACCATGAAGCGCGTCTCGCTGGAGCTGGGCGGCAAGTCGCCCAACATCGTGTTCGACGACTGCGACATGGACAAGGCGGCGGCCGGCGTCATCTCCGGCATCTTCGCCGCCACCGGCCAGACCTGCATCGCCGGCTCCCGCCTGCTGGTGCAGAACTCGATCAAGGAAGAATTCACGAAGAAGGTCGCGGCATTGGGCTCCTCGGCGCGCAAGGGCAACCCGATGCTGGCCGACACCAACATCGGCCCAGTCACCACCCCCGCGCAGTACCGGAAGATCCTCGACTACATGGCGATCGCCAAGGCCGAGGGCGCGCGCTGCATCCTGGGCGGCGGACCGGCGGCGGCGTCGTCCGAACTGACCGGCGGCCAGTTCGTCGAGCCCACCATCTACACGGACGTCACGCCCGACATGCGGATCGCCCGCGAGGAAGTGTTCGGCCCGGTGCTGTCCATCATCGGCTTCGAGGACGAGGCCGACGCCATCGCCATGGGCAATGACACCATCTATGGGCTGGCCGCCGGCGTCTGGACCCGGGACATCGGCCGGGCGATGCGCATGTCGCAGGCGCTGAAAGCCGGCACGGTCTGGGTCAATACCTACCGGGCGGTGAGTTTCATGATGCCCTTCGGCGGCATGAAGCATTCCGGCATCGGCCGGGAAAGCGGCATCGATTCGATCAGGCAGTTCCTGGAAACCAAGAGCACCTGGATCTCGTACGCCGAGGGCGCGCCGTCCAACCCGTTCATCATGCGCTGAAGAAAGACACCATGAAACCACTCTCCGGCCAGCGCGTCATCGACCTGACGCAGAACGTCGCCGGCCCCTATTGCACCCAGGTGCTGGCCGACCTCGGCGCCGAGGTGATCAAGATCGAACGGCCCGGGTCCGGCGACGACACCCGGCACTGGGCACCGCAACTGGCCAGCGGCATGTCCGCGACCTATGCGACGCTCAATCGCGGCAAGCGCAGCGTCGGGCTCGACCTGGACGATCCGCAGGGCCAGGCCGCGCTGCGCGAATTGCTGCGGCCCAATGACATCGTGGTGCACTCGCTCAAACCCGGCAGCGCCGAGCAGCGCGGGCTGGGCTACGACGACCTGCTGCCGCATTGCAGGGGCCTGATCTACTGCGCGATCAGCGCCTTCGGCAACATCGGGCCGCTGTCCGCCCTGCCCGGCTACGACCCCCTGATCCAGGCCTTCGCCGGCATCATGTCGGTCAACGGCCACGACGGCCAGCCGCCGGCCCGGGTCGGCGTGTCGCTGGTGGACATGGGCACCGGCCTGTGGTCGGTGATCGGCATCGTCGCGGCCGTGGCCCAGCGCAAGGACAGCGGCGAGGGCGCGCGCATCGACACCTCGCTGCTGGAAACCGGCATCGCCTGGATGACCAACCCGATCGCCAACTACAGCGCCACCGGCACGCTCCCCAAGCGCATGGGATCGGCCACCGCCATGCTCGCGCCCTACGAGGTGTTCGAAACCGCCGACGCCCACGTCTTCATCGGCTGCGGCGCCGACCGCATGTTCCAGAAGCTGACGGCCGCCCTCGGCCGCGGTGAGATGGCGCAGGACGAGCGCTTCGTCACCAACGCCGCGCGGGTGGCGAACCGCGATGCGCTGCACATGGAGCTGGAAGCCATCACCGGCGCGCAGGGCACCCGCGCCGTGGTCGACACGCTGCGCGCCGCCGGCGTGCCGGTGAGCGCCGTCAACGACCTGTCGAAATTGCTGGACGAGCCGCAGGTCCGGGCGCTGGGGCTGCACCAGGAGCTTGCGGTGCCATCCGACAGCGGCGCATCGACGCTGCTGGCCGCCATCGGCACGCCGATCCGCTTCAACGGCGAGCGCTCGTACAACGGCCACCTCAGCGCCAGGGTCGGCGCGGACAACGACACCGTGCTGGCGGCACCAACCCAGGGAAACCAGGCACCATGAACTTCGACTATTCGGACACCACGCGCGAGATCCGCGGCGCCGTCGCGGCGCTGTGCCAGAACTTCGGCCCGGAGTACTGGCAGAACTGCGAAACCACCGAGAAATACCCGGAGGAATTCGTCGCCGCGATGAGCCAGGCCGGCTGGCTGGCGGCGCTGATCCCCGAGGAGTACGGCGGCTCCGGCCTCTCGCTGCTCGATGGCTGCGTGATCCTCGAGGAGGTGAACCGCTCCGGCGGCAACGGCGCCTCCTGCCACGCCCAGATGTACACCATGGCGGCGATCCTGAACCACGGCAGCGAGGAGCAGAAGCGCAAGTACTTGCCGCGCATCGCCGACGGCAGCCTGCGGCTGCAGGCCTTCGGCGTCACCGAGCCGGACGCCGGCTCCAACACGCTGAAGATCAAGACCTTCGCCAAAAAGGTGCCGGGCGGCTACGTCATCAACGGCCAGAAGGTCTGGACCTCGCGCTACAAGCAGTCGCACATGTACCTGCTGATCGCGCGCACCACGCCCTACGAGGAAGTCCAGAAGAAGACCGAGGGCCTGACGCTGTTCCTGGTCGATATCGAGAAGGCCGGCAAGTCGCTGACCTCGACGCCGATCAAGACCATGCTGAACCACCACACCAACCAGGTCTTCATCGACAACCTGCAGGTGACCGATGCCGACCGGATCGGCGAGGAAGGCAAGGGCTTCTCCTACCTGGTCGATTCGCTCAATTCCGAGCGGCTGCTGGTGGCCAGCGAATCGATCGGCGACGGCAAGTGGTTCGTCGAGCAGTCGTCGCGCTACGCCAGCGAGCGCATCGTGTTCGACCGTCCGATCGGCGCCAACCAGGGCGTGCAGTTCCCGATCGCCAGGGCCCACATGAACCTGCAGGCCGCCGAACTGATGCGCAACAAGGCGGCGGCGCTGTTCGACGCCGGCCAGCCCTGCGGCCCGGAATCGAACATGGCCAAGTACCTGTGCACCGAAGCGTCGTGGGAAGCCGCCGAGGCGGCGATGATGGCCTTCGGCGGCAATGGCGTGGCCACGGAATACAACGTCGAGCGCAAGTGGAAGGAGGCGCGGCTGTTCCGCATCGCGCCGATCTCCAACAACCTGGTGCTGGCCCAGGTGGCGCAGCACGTGCTCGGCATGCCGCGCTCCTACTGACCGGGGATTTCACGATGGCACACGACACGACACCCGGCTTCCTCGCGGTCTGGGACCGCTGCTACCGGCACACCGGCACGGACATCGCGCCAGCCGTGCTGGAGCAGGTCCGCCGCAACTGGTTCGACACCGTCGCCGTCACCGCAGGCGGCGTGGCGGAGAACTGCACCCAGGCCGCGTTGCGGGCCCTGCGCGCCGACGGCGCCGACACGCTGCACCCGACCGACGCCGCGCTGCTGCTGGGGGCGGCCTCGCACGCGCTGGACTATGACGATGTCTGCATGCTGGCGACCTGCCATCCGAGCGCGCCGCCGGTGGCGGCGTTGCTGGCCCTGCTGCCGGTGCTGGAGAAAAGCCGGCCCGGCGTGCGGCTGGACGACGTGCTGGCGGCCTACCTGGTCGGGACCGAGACCACGCTGCGGCTCGGCCAGTGGCTGGGCTTCCGGCATTACGCGCTCGGCTTCCATGCGACGTTCACGCTCGGCGTGGTCGGCGCCGCCGCCGCCTGCGCGCATGCGCTGCAACTGCCGGTGGCACAGGCCCACACGGCCATCGCCATCGCCGCGAGCAACGCCGGCGGGCTGCGCGCGAACTTCGGCACCGACACCAAGCCGCTGCACGTCGGCTTCGCCGCCGCGGCGGCGCTGCGGTCGGTGCTGCTGGCGCGGGCCGGCGCCAATGCCAGCGACGACGTGTGGGGCCCGGCCGGCTTCTTCCACGCCTTCAACGGCGGCGTGCCGGCCGAGCCGCTGCCGTGGCAGCCGGGCCTGGACTGGGCCGTCGCCCGGCCCGGCTTCGAACACAAGCGCTTTCCCAGCTGCTACCTCACCCACCGCCTGATCGCGGGCATGCTGCAGATCCGCGCCCGCCACCCCGATGCCGCGCGGTCGCAGCCGGTGCGGATCGCCATCGAGGTGCCCAAGAACGGCCTGGCCGCGCTGAAGTATCCGCAGCCGGCCACCGGGCTGCAGGCCAAGTTCAGCGGCCCCTACTGCGCCGCAGCCGCGTGGACCGACGGCCGGGTCGAGCTGGCCAGCTTCGACGACGCGGCGGTGCATCGCGCCGACGTGCAGGCGCTGATGCAGCGCACCACGCTCACCGAACGGACCAGCGCCGGCGAGAGCCTGGAGACCGCGCCGGTCCACGTGACGGTGCACGGCGACGGCTGGAGCGACACCATCGCCGTCGACTGGGCGCCCGGCTCGCCGGCCGACCCGATGACGCGCGAGCAATTGCGCCTGAAGTGGCGCGACTGCGCCCGCCAGGGCGGCCTGCCGGCGGATGACGCCCGGGTGCTGGCCCTGCTCGACGCGCCCGCCGCCACGCCCGCCTCCGACCTCTTGCGGCCGCTGCGCGAGACCCTGTTGGCCGCCATCGCAAACGCCGAACCGGGAGACAACCAATGACCCAACGACGCACCCTCCTGCTGGCCGGCGCCGCCGCCATCGCCTTGCCGCACGCCATCGCCCAGGACCGCTTTCCGTCCCGCCCGGTGCGGATGGTCATCCCGTTCCCGCCCGGCCAGGCCACCGACATCTACGGCCGGCTGTTCGCCGAGCGCCTGTCGCGGTCCTGGGGCCAGGGCGTGCCGGTGGAAAACCGCGCCGGCGGCAGCAGCATCATCGGCATGGAAGCGATCAAGGCCAGCGCGCCGGACGGCTACACGCTCGGCATGGCGTCCAGCGGGCCGCTGGCGATCAACCCGTCGGTGTTCAGCAAGCTGTCGTACGACCCGGTCAAGGACTTCACGCCGATCTCGCTGGCCTTCATCGCGCCGCTGGTGATCCTGGTCAACAACGACCTGCCGGCCCGCAACGTCGCCGAACTGGTGGCGCTGCTCAAGCGCCAGCCCGGGCGCCTGAGCTATGCGTCGGGCGGCCCCGGCACCTCGCAGCACCTGGCCTGCGAGCTGTTCAAGCTGGCCACCGGCACCTTCGCCGTGCACATCCCCTACCGCGGCAGCGGCCCGGCCCTCACCGACCTGATCGGCGGCCAGGTGCAGTTCATGATCGACAGCGTGTCGGCGGCGCTGGGCCACATCCAGGCCGGCCGCGTGCGGGCGCTGGCGGTGACCAGTTCGGCGCGCAACGTGTCGCTGCCCAACGTGCCCACCGCGGCGGAAAGCGGCGTGCCCGGTCTGCGCAATTTCGAGGCGGTCGGCTGGGCCGGGCTGATCGGGCCGGCCGGCATGCCCGCCGCCGTCACGCAGAAGATCTCGCGCGACTTCGCCGAGGTGCTGCGCGACGAGGCGATCGTCCAACGCGTCAACGGCAGCGGCTCGGTGGTCCGCGCCCTGCCCGGCCCCGAGTTCGCGCGCTTCATCGCCGACGAAATCGCCAAGTGGAGCGGCGCGGCCCGGGCCTCGAACACCCGGCTGGATTAGGGCTTGTCCGCGCCCGCCCGCAGGCACGCATAGGGCTGGCCGGTGTCGCGATCGACGACGCCGGTGCAGGCACCGGCCTGCGCCTCCTGCATCTTCCTTGTGCAGGCGTCGACGTCGCTGGCGTACCAGGGCCCGCCGGGCAGGCCGGCGACCGGTTCCCGGCTCTTGCGCTCCAGGCTGTGGGCGAGGTCGCGCATGTTGTGCGCTGCCACCGCGCTGCCGCCCGCCTTGAACGCGAACCGCACTTCCTGGATGTACGGATGGGGCGGGAAGACCAGTTTGTGGAAGAAGCGCACGATGGCCAGGATCTCCTCGGACTCGTAGACCCGCAGGATCCGCGGCTCGTCGCCCAGCTCCTGCTGGCAACTGCAGCTCATGTTGTCCTGGGTGGCGGCGGTCGCCACGAAGCCCGTCACCGGCGACGGCGCGAAGACCACGGCCTGCAGCACGTCGTGGCGGTGCTGGTACAGCGCATGCTGCGCCAGGCCGCCACCGAGCGAATGGCCGGTCACGACCACGCGGGGCCGCTGCCGGCCCTCCTGGCGCGCCATGGCATCGAGTTCGGCCAGCACGGTCTGCATGTGCGCCGCCGTGCGCGCGTACTGGTTGTCCCACAGCACGAAGCGGGTGAACCACCACAGGTTGCCGTAGGGCCAGTCCCGGAAGTCCGACGTGCCGCGGAAGGCGACCACCACATCGTCGGACCGGCCGGCCCCGACCCGCTTCCAGACGTGAAACAGCAGGCCCTGGTCGTCCTGGCAGGCTGTGGGCAGGCCCAGCTCCGGCCGAAATTCCAGCCGGGTCCAGGGCCGCCCCGGCGATGCGTCCTGGACCAGCGATTCCAGGGCCCGGGCCTGGGCCTCGGTCGGCCCGCCCCGATCCCGGTCCTTGCAGCTCGGGGCGTCGTGATAGGCCAGGGCCGACATGCCGGCCAGGCCGACGAAGCGGCTGGCGGCAGCCGGCGGATTGCCCAGGAGCGTGCGGTACTTCAGCGACCGCATCCGGGGCACGTCGTTGGCCCAGACGGCGTGGTCCGGGCAATCGGTCAGGTAGCCGTAGGCCTGCGCGGACCCCGCCACCACCAGGGCCACCATGCCAGCCAGCATCGATCGGTTCATGGCTCCCTCCTGTGCCTGCCGCACCCATTTTGCTGAGCGCGCCGCGCCGTTGCAAGCGTCGGCCTTGCTGCCCGGCCGTGGCGGCGCTATCGTAGCCATCCGTCCGCTCGCATCCAAACCATGTCTTCCATCACCCTGCGCTTCCTGGCCGAACCCAGCACCGTCAACTTCGGCGGCAAGGTCCACGGCGGCACCGTCATGAAGTGGATCGACACGGCCGGCTACACCTGCGCCACCGGCTGGTCCAAGCGCTACTGCGTCACGGTCTACGTCGACGGCATCCGCTTCCACCGCCCGATCCGGATCGGCGACCTGGTGGAAGTGCAGGCGCGGCTGGCCTACACCGGCAACAGCAGCATGAACATCGCCGTGGAGGTGCGCAGCGGCGACATCAAGGCCGGCACCCTGGACAAGACCACCGAGTGCGTGATCGTCTTCGTCGCCGTCGACGACGAGGGCAAGACGGTGCCGGTGGACAGCTGGAATCCGGCGACGCCGGGCGAGGTGGCGCTGGCCGCCCGCGTCCGCGCCCAGCTCGAATCGGCCCGGGCCCACCACCATTGACCGCCGCTGCCGCCGGCCTGTCGGGCCGGGAGCTGGTCGCGGCGCTGGCCATCGTCGTCATCTGGGGCGTCAACTTCGTGGCGATGAAGGTCGGCCTGCACGACTTCACGCCGTTCCAGCTCGGGGCCGCCCGCTACCTGGCGGCGGCGCTGCCGCTGGTGCTGCTGGTGCGCCCGCCCCGTCTGCACTGGAAGTGGGTGCTGCTGTACGGGCTGTTCCAGGGCGTCGGCCAGTTCGGCTTCCTGTTCTGGGCGCTGCAGGTGGGCATGACGGCGTCGCTGGCTTCCGTGCTGATGCAGACCCAGGTGTTCTTCACCGCGCTGTTCGGCTTCGTGCTGCTGCGCGAGCGGGCCAGCCTCCCGCTGCAGGCCGGCCTGGTGCTGGCGGCGCTGGGCCTGGCCTGCTTCGCCATGAACTACCTGGCGCCCGGCGCCAGCAGTGCGACGACCGCCCTGGGCTTCGCGCTGAACCTGTGCTCCGCCGCCATGTGGGCGGCCTCGAACATCGTGGCCCGCAAGGCGCAGCAGGCCAGCAGCGGCTTCGATCCGCTCGCGTTCGTGGTCTGGTCCAGCGTAGTGCCGATCGTTCCGTTCGTGCTGTTGTCGCTGTGGCTGGACCCGGCCGCCAGCCGCTGGCGCTGGAGCGAAGCCGCGTGGACCGGCTGGGTCGCCGTCGCCTTCCTGGGCTGGATCGCGACCGTCGCCGCCTACGGGATGTGGACCGGCCTGCTCAAGCGCCACCCCGCGAACCGCGTCGCTCCGTTCAGCCTCGGCGTGCCGGTGGTCGGCCTGAGCGCCGGGCTGCTGGTGCTGGGCGAAACCGTGACGCCGTGGCAATGGGCCGGCATCGTGCTGGTGGTGGCGGCGCTGGCCTGCGTGCTGGTCGGCCCGCGCTTCCTGAAGCCGCGCTGAACGCTCAGGGCTTCACCAGGCCGTTGCGCACCGCGTAGCGGGTCATGCTGGCGACGTCGTTCATCTCCAGCCGCTGCATGATCCGGGCCCGGTGCACGTCCACGGTCTTGGACGAGAGCCCGAGCACCGCGGCGATCTCCTTGGACGTGCGGCCGTCCGCGATCAGGCTCAGGATCTCGATCTGCCGCTCCGTGAGCTGGTCGGACGCCGTCAGTTCCCGCGGCTCCTGCAACTGCCGGATGACCGCGGGGCTGAAGTAGCTGCCGGTGGTCATCACCGCCCGGATCGCCAGGCTCAGTTCGTCCGCCGGCGCGTCCTTCATGAGGTAGCCGCAGGCGCCGTTGGCCACGGCCCGCTTCACGAAATCCGGGTTGTCGTGCATCGACAGCACCAGCAGCCGCACCTGCGGCCAGCGAGCGTGGATCTGCGCGACGGCGGTGAGGCCGTCGAGGCCGGGCATGCTGATGTCGGTCATGGCCAGGTCCGGCTGGAGCCGCTCGACCAGCGCGATCAGCTCCTCGCCATCCGCTGCCTCCCCCACCACCTCCACGCCCTCCACGTCCGCCAGCAACGCGGCGATCCCCAGCCGCACCAGGTCATGGTCGTCGGCCAGCACGACGCGGATGGGGCCTGTGGCAGGGTTGGGATGCATCGGACCGATTTTCGGCGAAATCCTCAAGGCAGGGAAAAAGTCGCCGTGCGAGTGTCACCCGGCGCCAGGGTGATCGGCCCCACCGTCTTGGCATTGGCGCCCGAGACGGCCTGCACGCTGTACGTTCCCGCGGCCGACAGGTCGGGCGTGAACGTGAGCGTGGCGGCGCCGCTCGGGTAGGTCGCGACCAGCGGCGCCGCCGTCGGCAGCTGCAGGCTGAAGCCGCCGCTGGCGCTGTCGACCGGGCGTGCCGCCAGCTCGATCACCGGGCCACCGGCCAGGGCCTGCAGGGCGCTCACGGCCGCGTCGATCGGCGTGGCCGCCAGCGTGACCGTGCCCGCCACCGTGGCGGTCGGCGACACGGGTGGGTTGAGCGCCGCGCCGGCCAGGTTGAGGATGCTGACCGTGTCGGCCGCCACCGTCACCCCGTTCACGACCAGCGTGGTGCGCGCCGGCGCGGTCAGCACCAGCGAGTAGCTGCCCGGCGCCACCGGCTGCAGCAGGAACCTGCCGCTGGCGTCCGGCACGGTGGAGCGCACCGTCGCCCCGCCCTGCTGCAGCGACAGCGTGGTGCTGCCGTTGGCGATCGACGTGTTCACGAAGCCGGTGACGCCGGAGATCAAGCGCGGGATCACGCTGAGCACCGGCTTGAGCAGGTACTTGCCCGAGTTGCCCGCGCCCACCACCGACTTGCAGGCGTCGAAGTCGATCACGAAGTCGGCCAGCTGGTTGGCGGCGACGTCGATGCTGGTCTTGAGCTTCAGGCCCGACTGCTGCGCGCTCGGCGTCGCCAAGGCCGTTTCGGCGCCGCCGCTGGGCACCACGGAATTGGCCAGCGGCGCCGTCGCGCCGTTCTCGGCCAGCACCAGCCGCAGCTGCGTGTACCTGCCGGCGGGCAACGGGGTCTGCCCGAGCTCCATCAGCACACCGTTGGTGAGGCCGAGCAGGTCGACCCGCTTGGCCGGGCTCAGCACGATGTCGGTCCAGCCGGCGTCGGACTCGGCGGCCGTTGCGCTCTGGTGCACGCGCACCTTGTCGATGGTGACGTTGACCTGGTCATAGCCGCAGGCGGGCGCATCGGTCAGCGCCAGCCGCAGCGTGCCGGTGCCGGCGGCGGTGCCGGGGCCCCCACCATCGCCACCGCCGCCGCATGCGGCCAGCAGCAACAAACCGGACACCAAAGCCATGCGGCGCAGGGCGAAATTCTTCATGTCGGACTCCTCGGACGGTTGCAGGCGCCGGGCGGATCGCCGGCGCAGCCAGCGTTGTAAACGGTGATTACGGGCCAAAGGCGGGCGCGGAAACATCTGCGCTCACGGCGCGGCGGGCGATTACAAATCGCCGGGCCGGCTTACAAAAAACGGCTCAGGGCCGGGCGGCTTCGAGCAGGTCGCGGGTGCGCAGCGCCTCGCGCCGCGCCGCGTCGGCGAAGTCGTCGCCGCCGGACGCATACAGGATGGCGCGCGACGAGTTGACGACGATCGGCGCGTCGGGACGCCAGCCGGCCTTCACGGTGGCGACGGCATCGCCGCCCTGGGCGCCGACGCCGGGAATCAGCAGCGGCACCGTCGGCGCCACCTGGCGCACCCGCTCGATCTCGGCCGGGTAGGTCGCGCCCACCACCAGCCCCAGCTGGCCGTTCAGGTTCCAGGGGCCCTGGGCCAGCCGCGCGATGTGCTCGTACAGCAGGGGCTGGCCTTCGACCGACGCCAGCCGCTGGTTCTGCAGGTCGTCGCCGCCCGGGTTGGACGTGCGGCACAGCAGGAAGGCGCCCTTGTCGGCGGACTTCAGGTACGGCTGGACCGAGTCGAAGCCCATGAACGGCGACAGCGTGACCGCGTCGGCGCCGTAGCGCTCGAATGCCTCGCGCGCGTACTGCTCCGCGGTGGAGCCGATGTCGCCGCGCTTGGCGTCGAGGATCACCGGCACCTGGGGGGCGTTGCGCCGCAGGTGCTCCATCAGCCGTTCGAGCTGGTCCTCCGCGCGGTGCGACGCGAAGTAGGCGATCTGCGGCTTGAACGCGATCACCAGGTCGGCGGTGGCGTCGACGATGCGGGCGCAGAAGTCGTAGATGCGCGACGGGTCGCCGCGCAGCGCGCCGGGAAAGCGCGCCGGCTCCGGGTCCAGCCCGACGCACAGCATGGAGGCGTTGCTGCGGCCGGCGCCACGCAGGCGGTCGAGAAAGGTCATGGCTGCAATTGTAAGGAGCACGCCACAATCGCCCGATGCAAAAGCTCTCCGCGCGCCAGCTCGGCACCCTGGTCCTGCTCACCGTGTTCTGGGGCATCAACTGGCCGGTGATGAAGCTGGGCGTCACCGACTACCCGCCGCTGTCGTTTCGCACCCTGTCGATGATCGGCGGCCTGCCGGTGCTGGCGCTGGGACTGGTGCTGCTGAAGGTGCCGTTCCGGGTCGAGCGGCGCGACTGGCCGCAGCTGCTCCTGCTGACGGCGACCAACATGCTGGTCTGGCACATCTGCATCATCCTGGCGCTGAAGAACCTGTCGAGCGGTCGCGCCGCCATTCTGGGCTACACCATGCCGGTGTTCTCGGCGCTGATCGGCGCCTGGCTGTTTTCCGCGCGGCTGGCGGCGCGCGGCTGGATCGGCGTCGGCGCCGCCGCGCTCGGCGTGGCCTTGCTGCTCTGGCACGAACTCACCGGGCTGGCCGGCCGCCCCGGCGGCGTGCTGCTGGCGCTGTTCTCGGCGGCGACCTGGGCCCTGGGCACGCAGCTGTTCCGGCGCACCACGATCCAGGCCGCCACGCTGACGCTGGCGTTCTGGATGACGGCCATCACCACGGTGGTGATGGCGCTGCTGTCGGTCGTGTTCGAGCGACCGCAGTGGAAAGTGCCGTCCGAGCCGACGCTCTGGGCCATCGCCTTCAACGCGGTGCTGATCTTCGGCTACGCCCAGGCCGCCTGGTTCTTCCTGGCGCGGTCGCTGCCGCCGCTGGCGTCCACCCTGTCGGTGATGCTGATCCCGGTGGTCGGCGTGTTCACCGGCGCGCTGTGGCTGCGCGAGGTGCTGCACTGGCAGGATTACGCGGCGGTGCTGCTGATGGTGGCGGCGATCGCGTCGGTGCTGTGGCCGGCGCCGGAGCGCCGGACCTGACAGCGCCTCAGCGCTTGCGCGCCCGCTCGTACAGCGGCAGCACCCTGGGCAGGTTCTTTTGCAGCTGCGCGATGCGGGCCGGGCCCGACGGGTGCGTCGACAGCCATTGCGGCGGCGACGCCTTGGCAGCCTGGCCCATCTTCTTCCACAGCGTGATGGCGGCCCGCGGGTCGTAGCCCGCGCGCGCCGCGATCTCCATGCCGACCAGGTCGGCTTCGGACTCGTCGGAGCGGCCGAACTTGAGCGACAGCAGCTGCGCGCCGTAGCCGGTCAGCACCTGGCCGACCTGGCCCATGCCCAGCACCTGCACCAGCACGTTGGCGCCGACGCTGGTCAGCGCGCCCTTGGCCATGCGCTCGCGGGCGTGCTCGCGCAGGGCGTGCGCCATCTCGTGGCCCATCACCATCGCCACTTCGTCGTCGGTGAGTTTGAGCTGGTCCAGGATGCCCATGTAGAACACGATCTTGCCCCCCGGCATGCAGAAGGCGTTGATCTGGTTGGAGCCGATCAGGTTGACTTCCCAGTTCCATTTGGCGGCGCGGTCGTTCCACTGCGCCGCCTGCGGGATCAGCCGCTGCGCCACGGCGCGGATGCGCAGCAGCTGCGGATGGTCAGGCTGCGCCAGCGCGCGCTTGGACGCGGCCTGCTGCAGCAGCTCGTGGTATTGCTGGCCCGCGGCGTTCTCGACCTCCTGGGCCGGCACCAGGTGCGACAGCTTCGACGTCTTGCCGACGGCGACGCCCTCGCGCGCGGCTTCGCGCTGCGCCAGCGCGCCCGTCACCGGCAGCGCCACCAGGGCGACCGACAGCGCGAGAGCGCGCCACAGCCCGGTGCAACCGGGTTTCCACATGTTCATTTCGCCTCCACGGAGCCTGGGCCCCCACACATCCGACTTATTATTCCGGCATGCAAGAAGCCGTCACTGTCAGCCAAGAGCGCAAGCCCTCGTGGGGCACTACCTTGCGGGTGTACACCGAGCCGGCCACCCTGCGCATGCTGTTCCTGGGGTTCTCCGCCGGCCTGCCGCTGCTGCTGGTGCTGGGGACCCTGAGCTTCCGGCTGCGCGAGGCCGGCATCGATCGCGCCACGATCGGCTTCCTCAGCTGGGTCGGACTGGCCTACGCGTTCAAGTGGGTGTGGGCGCCCCTGGTCGACCGGTTTCCGGTGCCGCTGCTGTCGCGCCTGCTGGGCCAGCGGCGCGCCTGGCTGCTGGTGGCGCAGCTGGCGGTCATGGGCGGGCTGGCCGGCATGGCGCTGGCCGACCCGCAGTCGGGCCTGCGCACCATCATCTGGTGCGCGGTGGTGGTGGCCTTCGGCTCCGCCACGCAGGACATCGCACTGGATGCGTTCCGCATCGAGTCGGCATCGAGCGACCGCCAGGCCGCCCTGGCCGCGACCTACCAGACCGGCTACCGGCTGGCGATGATCTGGGCCGGCGCCGGCGTGCTGTGGCTGGCGGCGCGCTCCGAGACCGCCGGCGCCGCCACCTACCAGCATGCGGCCTGGCAGACCGCGTACCTGGTGATGGCGGCATCGATGCTGGTGGGCATGCTCACCGTGCTGTTCACGCGCGAGCCGCTGCCGCGCGACGCGCAGGCCGACCGCTCGGCGCGGCTCGAACTCGCGCGCGGCTTCGCCCGCGACGGCCTGAGCTTCACCTGGCCGCAGGCGCTGGTCTTCGCCGGCCTGATCGGCCTGATGACGGCGATGGTGCGGGCGCCGCTCGGCGCCATCGGCTGGCCCGAGGCCTGCGCTTACGTGGTGCTGCTGCTCGCCGGCGCGGCCGGCCTGTGGCGCGGGCTGGGCGCCGCGCCGCCCCTGCATGTCAACGTGCCGGCCAGGCTGGCGCCGGTCGCGGCCTGGCTGCAGCTGGTGGTGATCGATCCCTTCGCCGAGTTCCTGCGCCGCTACGGCTGGCACGCGGTGCTGATCCTGGCGCTGATTTCGGTTTACCGGATCAGCGACATCGTGATGGGCATCATGGCCAACCCCTTCTATGTCGACATGGGCTACACCAAGGACGAAGTCGCGGCGGTCACCAAGATCTACGGCGTGCTGATGACGCTGGCCGGTGCCTTCATCGGCGGCGTGCTCTCGATGCGCCTGGGCGTGATGCGGGTGCTGATGCTGGGCGCGGTGCTGAGCGCCGCCAGCAACCTGCTGTTCGCCTGGCTGGGCACGCGCGGCCACGACGTGACGGCGCTGATCCTGATCGTGTCGGCCGACAACCTGTCCAGCGGCATCGCCTCGGCCGCGTTCGTGGCCTACCTGTCCGGCCTGACCAACATCGGCTATTCAGCCACGCAGTACGCGCTGTTCTCTTCGGTCATGCTGCTGCTGCCCAAGTACCTGGCCGGCTTCTCGGGCCAGTACGTCGACGCCCACGGCTACGTCAACTTCTTCACCGCCACCGCGTTGCTCGGGCTGCCGGTGCTGGTGCTGGTCTGGCTCGCAGCGCGGATCGCGCCACCGGCGCTGGTCGAACCGGCTGCGCCCGTCGCCCCCGTCGCTCCCGCCACGACCTGAGCGGGCGCACGCGCCGCCAGCGCCCCGCGCTGCAGCTTGCCCAGCGCCGTCCTGGGCAGCGCGTCGACGAAGAACACGCGCCGCGGCAGCTTGAAGCGCGCCAGCCGCCCGTCCAGATGGCCGCGCAATCCGTCCGCCGCCAGCTGCGCGCCGGCATGCAGCACGATGGCCACGGCGACCACCTCGCCCCACTGGGAATCCGGCAAGCCGAAAGCGGCGCACTCGGCGACCGCGGGATGCGCACCGACAGCAGTCTCGATTTCCAGCGGATGGATGTTCTCGCCGCCGGAAATGATCAGGTCCTTGGCCCGCCCCACCACCGTGTAGCTGCCGTCGGCCGCGCGGCTGGCGAGGTCGCCGGTGTGGAACCAGCCCTGGCCGTCGCAGGCCGGCTGGTCCGGCCAGTAGCGCGCCACCACATTCGGCCCGCGCACCAGCAATTCGCCGGCGCCGGCCTGCACGTCGGCCAGCATCACTTCCAACTCGGGGGCCGGCCAGCCGCAGCTGCCGGCATGGCTGGCGGCGGACTCGGGCGGCAGGGCGATCGAGAACGGCCCGGTCTCGGTGGCGCCGTACACGTTGCACAGCGGCACGCCGCGCGCCAGGAACGCTTGCACCAGGGCGGCGGGCAGCACGCTGGAGCCGGCCCACACCGCCCGCAGGCACGACAGGTCGGCCTGCGGCCACTGCGCATGCGAGATCAGCGCCTGCATCGTGGCCGGCACCTGCAGCGTGAGCGTCGGCCGCTCGCTGGCAATCGCGGCCAGCGTCGCGTCGGGGCTGAAGCGTGCCTGCAGGCAGACGCTGGCGCCGGCCAGCAGCGCCGGCAGGGTCTGGATGCACAGCCCGCCGACGTGGAACAGCGGCAGCACGGTGAGGATGCGGTCGTGCGCGGTGATCCGCTGCACCTGCGCCGCGATCCGCATGTTGGCCAGCAGGTTGGCCTGGGTGTGGACGGCTGCGCGCGGCCGGCCGGTGGTGCCGGAGGTGAACACCAGCAGCGCCGGCGCCTGCGCGCTGCCCGCTTCCGGCGCAGCTGGCGCCACTTCGTCGTCGAGCGCAGCCACCGCATGCACGGCGACGCCGCAGCGCGCGCCGAGCGCGGCCGCCTGGTCTGCCCAGTGCGCATCGTGGACCAGGTGGGTCGGGCGGCAATCGCGCAGCTGGTCCTCCCACTCGGCCGGCGCCAGCCGGAAGTTCAGCGGCAGCAGCACGCCGCCGATGCGGGCCAGCGCGAACAGCAGCACCAGCAGGTCCGGGTGGTTCAGTCCCAGCCAGGCGACGCGGTCGCCCGGCCGCACGCCCCATTGGTGCCACAGCAGCGCGGCGACGCGCGCGCTGCGGCCGGCCAGTTGCGAGTAGCTGAGGTCGCTGCCTTCGAAGCGCAGCGCGACGGCCCCGGGCCGGCTGGTTGCATGGTGGCCGGGCAGTTGCCAGAAGTTCATTTACCTAACTTTACCGCCGCGACAAGCGCACTTGCCCGCGCTTGCCGAAGATGGCCCCTTCCCCCACTCCATGGCCCTTACCATCCGGGTATGCAGCAACTCCTCATGATCGAAGACGACGCCCGCCTCGCGCAGATGGTGGGCGAGTATCTCGAGCGCTCCGGCTTCGCCGTCACCCACGCGCTCGACGCCAGGTCCGGCATGGCGCTGCTGCAGGAGCCGCCGGGCGCCACGCCGATCGACCTGCTGATCCTGGACCTGATGCTGCCGGACCTGGACGGCCTGGAGGTCTGCCGGCGCGTGCGCGCGATGCCCGGCGAAGTCGGCAAGGTGCCGGTGCTGATGCTCACGGCCAAGGGCGACCCGATGGACCGCATCGTCGGCCTCGAGCTGGGCGCCGACGACTACCTGCCCAAGCCGTTCGAGCCGCGCGAGCTGCTGGCGCGCATCCGCGCCATCCTGCGCCGGCGCAGCGAAGGCGCCGCGCCGGCCGCCAAGCTGCTGCGCTTCGGCACGCTGGAGATCGACCGCGACGCCCGCACCGTGGTGGTGGCGGGCCAGGCCTGCGAACTCACCTCCTACCAGTTCGACCTGCTGATCGCGCTGGCCGAGCGGGCCGGCCGGGTGCTGACGCGCGACCAGATCATGGAGGCGGTGCGCGGCCGCGAGCTGGAGGCGTTCGACCGCTCGATCGACGTCCACATGGGCCGCATCCGCGCGGCGATCGAAGTCGACCCGAAGAACCCCAAGCGCATCCTGACCGTGCGCGGCGTCGGCTACGTCTTCGCCAAGCAGCAGGACTGAAAAGATGGCCCCCACGCTTGTCACTTCGTGTACTGCGCTAGACGTGCCGCCGCCGGAAGCAGCGGCTCTTCATCCCGTCCGAGACTGCGCAGGCAGTCTCGGAGCCGCGGGACTCAGCCCCTCGGGGGCTTCATTGCCCTTGGGGCGGCCCGGCGGGCACTGAGCGTCCTTGTTCCCGAGCGTCGCCTTGCGGTTTCCGATCTACCTTCGCATCTGGCTGGCCGTGGTGGTCGCCGTCGGCCTGCTCACGTTCGCGTTCGGCTGGCTCTGGCGCGTCAACGCCGACCAGCCAGCGCCGCGCGAGATCTTCATCCGCAACGAAGCCGGCGACGTGCTCGGGCAGACCCGGCAGCGGCCGGTGCGCGTGCCCGGCCAGGGCGTCGAGTTCCAGGTGGTGATGAACGACGGCAGCACGCTGGTGGTCCAGATTCCGCCGCGCCAGCGGCCGCAGAGCGAAGGTCCTCCGGCGAGGCCCTGGTTCTGGACCCGGGGCCCGCAGGGCCTGCTGTGGACGCTGGGCATCGTGGCGCTGGCCGTTGCCATCGGCACCTATCCGATCATCCGGCGCCTGACCAAGCGGCTGGAGGACCTGCGCCTGGGTGTGGAGCGCTGGGGCGAAGGCGACCTGAGCGTGCGGGTGAAGGAGTCGGGCAACGACGAGGTCGCCTTCCTGGCCCGGCGCTTCAACCACGCCGCCGAGCGGGTGGAGACCTTGGTCAAGACCCACAAGTCGCTGCTGGCCAACGCCTCGCACGAGCTGCGCTCGCCGCTGGCGCGGATCCGCATGGGCCTCGAGCTGATGGACGGCGAGTCGACGATCGGCTCGCGCCGCGAAATCTCGCGCAACATCGCCGAGCTCGACCAGCTGATCGACGAGATCCTGCTGGCCAGCCGGCTGGATGCGCGCGAGAGCGACATCGGGACCATCGAACAGGTCGACCTGACCGGGCTGGCGGCCGAGGAATGCGCCCGGGCCGGGGCCGAGCTGGTCGAGGTGAACCAGGGCAAGGCGATCGTCGTCGACGGCGTGCCGCGGCTGCTGCGGCGGGCCGTCCGCAACCTGCTGGAGAATGCGCGCCGCTACAGCGACGGCCCGGTGACGGTCGAAGTCAGCCGCGAAGGCTCGCAGGCAGTGGTGCGGGTCGGCGACCACGGCCCCGGCGTGCCGCCGGCGGAACGGGAGCGGATCTTCGAGCCGTTCTACCGGCTGTCGGGCGCCAGCGAGCGGGCCGGCGGCGTCGGCCTGGGGCTGGCGCTGGTGCGCTCGATCGCCACCCGGCACCAGGGCAGCGTGCGCTGCGAAGGCCAGCCCGGCGGCGGCGCGATGTTCGTGCTGAACATCCCCTGTCACGAGATGTAATTCCCTGTAAGAGAGTCCGGCAGGACTCGCCACGCCCGTGAAAAATTAGCAAGATAAGGACATCGCGAAGCCGGCCCCGGGCCGGCTTCCACGTCTCCCAACGACGTCCTTCCAAGGACTTGATACAGCCACCGCGAGGTGGCTGTTTTTTTGGCGGCGCCGTGCGCCCGCCTACGACCGGTAGAACGACGTCACGTCGAAATGGAAGTCGACCTTGCTGCCGTCGCTGAGGACCAGCCGGAACGACTCGACGGTGCGGCCATGGTCGTTGAGTTCGAGCGACCGCAGCGCCACCGTCCAGTCCCGGCCCATGGTTCCGTACTGGGTCTCGAGATACGCGTACTCCAGCGGCACGCCGATGTGGCTGGACGTTGCCGCGATCAGGACCGGTGTCTGCAGGCTCGAGCCATCGCCACCGAACTGCATGCCCCCGAATCCCCCCAGCTCGATCTGCTCGACGACCGCCTGCCTCACGGTCGGCGTGAAGGTGGCAGGGGTCGGGCGGCTGCTGGTGGTGGTGGTCACGTCCGAAATGTAACTTGACAGTTACGTACGGCCGCGCTGAAAGGCGGCTGGGCGGACTTTTGACACGCCATCGGGCGTACGTGTCGCGCCCTTGCAACTGCTAGCGGGGTCTCGCAGCTGGCCGCGCCGCCTCATCCGATCGCCCGGCCGGCGGCACAATGCGCCGATGAACCTCACCCTGAACTCCCGCTTCAGCCAGCGCTTCGACCTGCGCTCTCCCATCGCCCTCGCCCCCATGGCGCTTGCCACCGGCGGCGCGCTGGCCGCGGCGTGCGCGCGGGCCGGAGTGCTCGGACTGGTCGGCGGCGGCTATGGCGAGCTGGCCTGGACCCAGCGCGAATACGCGCTGGCGCAGGTGGCGGCGGACACCGGCCGCATCGGCTGCGGCTTCATCGTCTGGAAGCTGGACCAGGACGCCTCGGCGCTGGACTGGGTGCTGCAGCACCGGCCGCGCGCCATCATGCTGTCGTTCGGCGATCCGCGGCCCTACGCGGCGCGCATCCGGGCCGCCGGCGCCGAGCTGCTGTTCCAGGTGCAGCGCCTCGAGCAGGTCCCCATGGCGCTGGAGGCCGGCGCGACGGTGATCATCGGGCAGGGCGGCGAGGCCGGCGGCCACGGCATGGACGCCTGCAACGGCCGGGCCACCATCACGCTGGTGCCGGAACTGGCCGACTGGCTGGCCGCCCATGCACCCGAGACCCTGCTGCTCGCCGCCGGCGGCATCGCCGATGGGCGCACGCTGGCGGCGGTGCGGGTGCTCGGCGCCGACGGCGCGCTGGTGGGCTCACGCCTGTGGGCGACGCAGGAAAGCCTGGCGCCCGCCGGCGCGAAGCAGCTGGCGCTGGCGACCGATGGCGACGGCACGGCGCGCAGCAGCGTGTTCGACATCCTGCGGCGCAAGAACTGGCCGGCGCCGTATGACTTCCGCGCCATCCGCAACGACCTGCACCGCAAGTGGGAAGGCCGGCTGGATCCCGCTGCCTTCGAGGCCGCGCGGGCCGAGTACGACGCCGGCGTGAAGGCGGGCGACTTCACCCGTGCCCATGCCACCGTGGGCGAGGCCGTCGGCCTGATCCACGACCTGCCGCCGGCGGCGGAAGTGATCGAGACCATGAGCGCCGGCGCGGCGGCCATCCTCGGCGGCCGCTGACCGGCCGTCAGCCCAGGGCGGCGAGCACCCGGTCCGGTTGCAGGTCCACCAGGCAACGGTGGTGGCCCAGCGGGCATTCGCGCTCGAAGCAGGGCGCGCAGTCCAGCGGCGGCTGGTAAGCGGGATCGTCCTTCAGCCACAGCACCCGCGCCCGGTCGTTCAGCGGCGGCGTGTGCAGCGGGCTCGACGATCCGAACAGCGCGACCTGCGGCACGCCGAACGCCGCGGCCACGTGCATCAGCCCGGAGTCGTTGCTGATCACGCCCCTGGCGCCGGCGATCAGCGCAAAGGCCTCGGCCAGCGCGGTCTTGCCGGCCAGGTTGCGGCACTTGCCCGGCGCGGCGCTGGCGATCTCGTCGCACAGGGGCGCTTCCTTGCCGGAGCCGAGCAGCACCACCGGCCGGTCGAGCCGCTGCGCCAGCTGCGCGTAATGCCCGGCCGGCCAGCGCTTGGACGCGCCGAATTCCGCGCCGGGCGCGAAGACGAAGTAGCCCTGCGCGTCGAGCCCCTGCGCGGCCAGCACCGCCGCCACCTGCTGCGGGTCGGACCTCAGTTGCGGACGGTCCTGCTCCAGGCCTTCGCGGTCGCCGCTCAGCGCCGAATAGAAAGCCACCATAGGCGGCTTGTTCCTGGGGTTCTTCAGGCGGTGCGTGAGCAGCCCGACCCGGGCCTCGCCCAGGTAGCCGACCCGCCGGGGGATGCCGGCCAGGAACGGCAGCAGCGAGCTCTTGAGCGAATTGGGCAGGACGTAGGCGCTGTCGAAGCGGCCGTCGATCTGCTTTGCCAGCGAGCGGCGGGCCTTGAACTGCAGGCCGCCGTGCTGGAACGGGAACTCGATCACCGCGCTGACCTGCGGCATCGCCCGGTACACCGGCGCGACCCAGGGCAGCGCGCCCACCGTCAGCGTTTCACCGCGGGCATGGAGCCGCCGCAGCAGCGGCTCGGTCATCACCGCATCGCCGATCCACTGGGGGGCGATGACCAGGGATGACTGCCTCTCAGTGGCCCCCGCCAAAATGCTCGCCCTCTTTCAGCCGGTACACCGTGCCGCAGTACGGGCACTTGCCGTGGCCGGTGCGGGCGACGTCGAGGTAGACGCGCGGGTGGTTGTTCCACAGCTTCATGTCGGCCTTGGGGCTGGGGCAGAAGATGCCGCCCTGCGCGTTCAGGTCCGCGGCGAGCAGTTCGATCTCGCCTTTGTTGGCAGCGGCAGTGTTCATCTCAGACCTTGGTGAGCCAGTGGGCGTACTTGGGATTGCGGCCGTTCACGATGTCGAAGAAGGCCGACTGGATCTTCTCGGTGATCGGGCCGCGCGAGCCGGCGCCGATCTCGATGCGGTCCAGCTCGCGGATCGGCGTCACTTCGGCGGCGGTGCCGGTGAAGAAGGCCTCGTCCGAGATGTAGACCTCGTCGCGCGTGATGCGCTTTTGCACCACCTCGATGCCCAGATCCTTGCAGATGTGCAGCGTGGTGTTGCGCGTGATGCCGTTCAGCGCGCCGGCCGACAGGTCGGGCGTGTAGACCACGCCGTCCTTGACCACGAAGATGTTCTCGCCGGCGCCTTCGCTGACGAAACCCGACGCGTCCAGCAGCATCGCCTCGTCGTAGCCGTCGTCCAGCGCTTCCATGTTGGCCATGATCGAGTTGGTGTAGTTGCTCACCGCCTTGGCCTGGGTCATCGTGATGTTGACGTGGTGCCGGGTGTAGCTGGAGGTCTTGACGCGGATGCCGCGCTTCATGCCCTCCTCGCCCAGGTAGGCGCCCCAGGCCCAGGCCGCCACCATCAGGTGGATCTGGTTGCCGCGCGGGCTGACGCCGAGCTTTTGCGAACCGATCCAGGTCAGCGGGCGCAGGTAGCAGCTTTCCAGCTTGTTGGCTTTCACGACGGCGCGCTGCGCCTCGTTGACCTGCTCCTTGGTGAAGGGCAGCTGCATGCGCAGGATCTTGGCGCTGTTGAACAGGCGGTCGGTGTGGTCCTGCAGGCGGAAGATGGCCGTGCCGTCGGCGGCGTTGTAGGCCCGGACGCCCTCGAAAGCGCCGCAGCCATAGTGAAGGGTGTGGGTCAGCACGTGGATCTTGGCGTCGCGCCATTCCACCATCTCGCCGTCCATCCAGATCTTGCCGTCGCGGTCGGCCATCGAGGGAATTGCGTTCATGGGGCGTCCTTTGGGTTCTTCGTTCGGCAGCAATTTTAAGCCGCGCCGTTTCCGCCCTCCCGACCCCGTGTAAATTGCGGCCCATGCCAGAACTCCTGCGACCCGCCGACCCCCATGCCTGGCTGGAGGACGTGATGGGCGAGCGCTCGCTGGCCTGGGTGCGCGAGCGCAATGCGCAGTCCGCCAGCGCATTGGCCATCGAGCCGGACTTTTCCGCATCGCGCGCCCGGCTGCTGGAGCTGCTCGATTCGACCGACAAGATCCCGGCCATCTCGCGCATCGGCGCCCACGTCTACAACCTGTGGCGCGACCACAGCCACAAGCGCGGCCTCTGGCGCCGCACCACGCTGGCCGACTTCGGCCAAGCGGCGCCGGCCTGGGAACCGGTGCTGGACCTGGATGCACTGGCCGCGGCGGAACAGGAGAACTGGGTCTGGGCCGGCGCCACCTGCGAGCCGGCGGCGGCCGAGGGGCAGAAGACCCGCTGCATCGTGGGCCTGTCGCGCGGCGGCGCGGATGCCGCGGTGTACCGCGAATTCGACCTCGCGACCCGCCAGTTCGTCGCCGGTGGCTTCGCCTTGCCGGAGGCCAAGACCCAAATCGACTGGATCGACCGCGACACGCTGTTCGTCGGCACCGACTTCGGGCCCGGCACGCTGACCGACTCCGGCTATCCGCGGATCGTCAAGGAATGGAAGCGCGGCACGCCGCTGTCGGCGGCGCGCACCGTGTTCGAGGCGCAGCGCCAGGACGTCTACACCTTCGCCAGCGTCGATTCCGCGCCGGGCATCCAGCGCCGCTTCGTCGGCAAGGCGGTCGATTTCTATCGCACCGAGGTGTTCCTGCTGCGGGACGGCCAGTTGCTGCCGATCGACAAGCCGGCCGACGCGCACTTCTGGGCCCATCGCGAGTGGGCGTTCCTGCAGACCCGCAGCGCTTACAGCGCCGGCGGCCGGACCTACGCCGCCGGCTCGCTGCTGGCGACCGACTTCGACGCCTACCTGCGCGGCGAACGCGAGTTCCAGCTGCTGTTCGAGCCGACCCCGTCGCGGGCCCTGGTACGCGGCGGCGTCGAGTTCACCCGCAGCCACGTGCTGCTGACGATCCAGGACAACGTCGCCAGCCGGATCGAGGAGCTGGCGCCGGTGGCCGGCCGCTGGCAGCGGCGCGAGGTGAAGTCGCCCTTCCCCGGCACCCTGTCGCTGCGGCCGCTGCACGACGAAGCGCTGGCGGACGATCCGCTGGCCGAGTCTTACCTGGTCAACTACGAGGACTTCCTCACGCCGGCGACGCTGTCGCTGGCGCGCACCGGCAGCGATGGGCCGGTGGCGCTCAAGCGCGCGCCGGCGTTCTTCGACGCCGCGGGCATGAAAGTGGAGCAGCAGTTCGCCGTCAGCAAGGACGGCACGCGCGTGCCCTATTTCATCGTGCTGCCCCGGGGTGCGGTGGCCGACGGCACCATGCCCACCTTGCTGTATGGCTACGGCGGTTACCAGATCAGCATGCAGCCCACCTACAGCAGCGCGTTCGGCAGCGCGTGGCTGGCCAAGGGCGGTGCCTTCGTGGTCGCCAACATCCGCGGCGGCGGCGAGTTCGGCCCCGACTGGCACACCACCGCCACCAAGGCCAACAAGCAGCGCAGCTACGACGACTTCATCGCAGTGGCGCAGGACCTGATCGCACGGCGCGTCACGTCACCGAAGCACCTGGGCATCATGGGCGGCAGCAACGGCGGGCTGCTGGTCGGCGCGGTCTTCACGCAGCGGCCGGAGCTGTTCAACGCGGTGGTGTGCAAGGTGCCGCTGCTGGACATGGCGCGCTTCCACAAGCTGCTGGCCGGCGCCAGCTGGATGGCGGAATACGGCGACCCCGACCGGCCCGAGGAATGGGCCTGGATCTCGAAGTACTCGCCGTACCACAACGTCAAGCCGTCGGTCCGCTATCCGCAGGTGCTGTTCACCACCAGCACCCGCGACGACCGCGTCCATCCCGCCCACGCCCGCAAGATGGCGGCCCGCATGCTGGAGCAGGGCCATCCGGTGCTGTATTACGAGAACATCGAGGGCGGTCACGGCGGCGCGGCGGACAACGCCCAGCGCGCCAACCTGCAGGCGCTGGAATTCAGCTATCTGTGGCAGCGGCTGGGGCCGGCGGCCGCACCAGC